>NZ_BAXR01000009.1 GCF_001310635.1 Bacillus sp. JCM 19034 | reverse complement strand
GCATTGGGTCTTGTGGTGGCATCATCTGCATTTGCTGCATTGGGTCTTGTGGTGGCATCATCTGCATTTGCTGCATTGGGTCTTGTGGTGGCATCATCTGCATTTGCTGCATTGAGTCTTGTGGCATTTGCGTTAATGGCTGTTGAAACATTGGCTGCTGTGGGCCACAGTCTTTACAGCCTGAATTTGTAGGATATGGTTGCATCGTTTGTGGATAATAAGGCATCGGCTGCGGCTGCATATTCATTTGATTCACTGCATGGTATGGATTCTGCTTAGGTGCACAGCCTGGCATAACTGGACTTATAGGTACAGGTGTGCAATCAATGGGCAATTCCATCGGTTGATGGTAGATTGGCTGCTGTTGAGTTTGAATTGGTTGGGCTTGTGGTGGCATAGGTTTAACTTGTTGCTGTGGCTTCTGATAAGTAGGCTTTTGTATTGGCTTTTTATAAGGTTGTGGTGTTGGCTTTTTTACTTCTTCCTTCACTTCTTCTTTTTTTGCTTCCTTTGGTTTCACTAACGGTGCTGGTTTTTTTGTTGGTTGTGGTTGCGGCTTATAAAAATGGATATTTGTTTCGTAAATATTTTTCTTGAAATTCATTTTTTTTGTTGATGGCTGTGGCGGCGGTGGTGGAGCTACTGGTATCTCCATCTTCGGCATTTTTACTGGCTGTTCTTTCGGCTGTTCTTTTGGTTGCATTTGAATCGGTTTCTCTTTTACGGGAGCCATTTGAGTAGGTGCTTCCTTTTTAACTGGGACACTACCAGTTGGAATTTTAATTTTCATTCCAGGCATTATCATATTTGGATTAGATAATTGAGCATTTGCAGCTTTTAACTTTTCAAAGTCCACACCGTACTTTTGCGCCAGCTTCCAAAGAGTGTCGCCTTTTTGGACAATATGAATTTTCACAATCTTTCCCCTCCTCTTGTTCTCAATATCATCCTATGTGAATGTAGGCGAAATGACACGAGCCTTTCACAAAAATGCAATGAAATCGGCTTTTAGCACAGTTTATGTTCACAAAAAAGGGTTTATGCCTATAAGTAAAATACTCTATTTTTTTCAAACTAAGCTGCCAAAAATGATAAAAATAAGCTGGATAAAAATAAGCTGCCGCAAGGTCAATCTGACCAAAAACGACAGCAATAACTTATATTTCATGACAGCTACCTATATTATTTACGTTGGAGCATTCTTTCTAAAGCGAATTTTGCTTCTATAGTTGTCGTTTCATCAACAGTAATCGGGTAATGGAAGTTACCTTTTTCCAACTCCTCTAATGACCATAACAAATGGTCAATATCAATCCGGTTCATTGTTAGACATGGGCACATCGTTGGATTTAATGAAACAATTTCCTTGTCGGGATGTTGCTTGGCAAGTCGTTTAACTAAATTCATCTCTGTTCCAACTGCCCAAGATGTTCCAGAGTTTGCCTGACGAATTGTCTCAATAATGAAATGGGTAGACCCATTTAAATCAGCTGCTTGCACGACCTCATGTGGGCATTCTGGGTGAACAATAATCTTTGTCTTTGGTGAATCTTTGCGGAATTGTTCGATTTGAGAAACAGTAAATTTTTCATGAACAGAACAATGTCCTTTCCATAAGATTACCTTTATCTTCTTGATATCACCTTCATATTCAAGTTTGCGATTAATCGGATCCCACACGGCCATCTCATTTAAAGCAATACCTATGTCATATGCTGTATTTCTGCCTAGATGTTGATCAGGTAAGAACAAAAGCCTTTCTTTTTGCGTAAATGCCCATTCAACCATCTTCTTAGCGTTTGATGACGTAACGGTTGCTCCACCATTTCGACCACAAAAAGCTTTTATTGCAGCTGTGCTATTTACATACGTGAGTGGCAAAATCGATTCACCGAACAAATCCTGCAAAACCTCCCAAGCATATTCAGTTTGATTAATATCTGCCATATCAGCCATTGAACATCCTGCTTTTAAATCTGGCAAAATAACATGTTGTGCATCAGTCGTAAGCATATCTGCCGTTTCTGCCATAAAGTGGACTCCACAAAACACGATGTATTCCGCATCCTTGTTGTCTTGTGAAATTTGTGCTAATTGCAGGGAATCTCCCGTCACATCTGCAAATTCAATCACTTCATCCCGTTGATAATGGTGTCCAGGTATAAATAACCTTTTACCTAATCGTTTCTTAATCATCCAAATACGCTCTCGTTTTTCATCTAGCGTCATCTTACGGTAATACTCAGGCAAACGATCAATTGTCGTTAATTGCTGTAATATGCTCATTGTTGTGTCTCCCCCATTAATAAAAAGCTAATATCTGTTGATTGAACTGAGTGTGTTAAACAGCCAAGAGAAATATATTGACAGCCACATCCGCGATACTCGGCTAACGTCTCCAACGTTATCCCCCTGATGCTTCTGTAACGATCTGATCCGGTACAAACTGCAGGTATCTCTTCACCTCAGATGGACTCGCATTATCAAACATAATCACATCTACACCAACATCAATTGCTTCCTTAACCTCTTGTTCGTTAGTTGTTTCAACCTCTATTTTTACCATATGCCAATTTGACTACGTACTGCTTCAACGGCTTGTGTTACACCACCACTTGCTTGAATGTGATTTTCTTTTATTAGTACAGCATCACTTAAACTACGTCGGTGATTATAAGCACCACCACAACGAACCGCATATTTTTCTAGCATACGTAACCCAGGTGTAGTTTTTCTCGTGTCACAAATCCGAATCGTTGGATCATTTAGGATATTCTTCGCTTTATGAGCCATCGATGCAATACCAGACATACGTTGAAGCAAATTCAAAATTACTCGCTCACCTGCAAGTAAATCATTGACATTACCTGAAACTGTTGCTAGAATTTCTCCTTTTTTAAATACCTCTCCGTCTTTTTGAACAACTCAACAGACACTTCACGATTAATGAGTTCATAGCCAATGACAACAACTTGTGCTCCAGCCATAATACCGTCCTCTTTTGCAATAATGTTCGCATGGCGAACACCTAGACTAACAGCTAACGATTCTGTCGTTACATCACCCTCACCAATGTCTTCTAAAAAAATTCTTCAAGCTTGCGTTTTAACAGTAATTGATTCACTTTCTCATCCCCTAACCTTACCTTTTATATGACCTCGGTTTTACTATTTTGAAATTTTCTATTTATTTCGTGCTTTACATATTTTTTTAGCCAACGTTGATCTTGTTCCGGAAAGTCTGAGCGAAAGTGCCCACCCCTACTTTCGGTTCGCTTTAATGCCCCTTCAACAATAAGACTTGCTGTTACGATCATATTTTTCCGTTCAAAATAATCCACATCTTCTTCGTCAAATACGACTAATGCTTCTTCAATATATGGGGCCAACCAATTTTTTAAAGTACGTAGACCAATAAAAGAACGTTCTATTCCAGCATAATCCATCAGTTTCTGTTGGATCGCTACTTTTGATGGAATTCTTTTCTTAGTAGTTGTTTTCAATGACTCTAATGCAATCTCAACGAGTTTTTTTTGCTTGCTCTCCCTTTTCACAGCTTCACTAACCTTCTCGGCAAACACAAATCCTTCAAGCAAAGAATTACTGGCTAATCGATTCGCTCCATGCACACCTGTACATGCTACTTCTCCGACAGCGTATAAGCCATTAAGAGACGTTTGCCCGAATACATTTACTTCGACTCCACCACTGCAAAAATGTGCACCAGGCGATACCTGAACGGGTGTAGTAGTTAAGTCTATCCCTACTTTTTTAGCCCGTTTAGTTAACCCAGGAAATCGCTTAGTAATGTTCTGAATGCCTCGACAGTCAAGATACACGTGCTCACCCTTTTGGATAGCTCGATATATCGCCCGACTTACGACATCACGTGGAGCTAAATCAGCCTCTGGATGACATGACATAATTTTATGCCCTTCTTCATTAATCAGCATTCCACCTTCTCCCCGAACCGCCTCACTTATTAGTCCTTGCGATTCATTGTTGCTAATAAAAAGGGTCGGATGAAACTGAACGAATTCCATATCCTTTAACGTTGCTCCGGTCCGATAGGCAAGAGCATATCCATCACCTGTTGCCTCTTGAACATTGGATGTATACGAATAAAGCTGACCTAATCCACCTGTTGCTAACACTGTTGTTTTCGCAAATATTGTTCCTTTATTTGTTTTAACTCCAATCACACGCTGATCCTTCTTAATTAGTGAATAGGCAATTGTTTCTTCAAGAATATTTACTCGCGTTTTTATTGCGTTAATCAAAGCAGCCGTAAAGGCCTGACCTGTTTGATCTCCGTTCACATGAACAATACGTCTTCGTTGATGAGCTCCTTCCATCCCTAAAATAAGTTCATCATCCTTTTGGTCAAAACGTATCCCTAACGCTTGCAAACATTTCACAATAGCAGGTGCTCTCTTTACTAAATATTCAACATGCTGTTCATGATGATGATTCTGCCTGCCTTTAATGTATCTACAAAATGCTGTTGCCACGTATCATCTTTCCCTAGTGATGCAGCCATTCCGCCTTGTGCCCAGCTAGAATTACTCTTGCTTACCTTTGACTTTGTGATTAATATCACATTTAAATCATCAGCCAATAAATGTGCTGTCATCAAGCCTGCAACACCACTACCAATGATGACGACATCAGCTGTTTGTCCAGCCATGTCTTCACCTCCAATTAAACTTAACACTTGTCTTGTCACCTATCTTTACATAAAATAATAAACGTGGCAAGATGTTATTTTAGGAAAGTTGAAATTATTTTGAGATCTTTTAATAAATTTCTATGGACAGTTTTTTATGAAAGAAGTGAGTTGATAAGATGATTTATTTTGATTATAGTGCTACAACACCTATGTCAAATATTGCTATTGAAACGTATAGTAAAGTTGCAAAGGAATACTACGGTAATAGCCGCAGCTTGCATAGACACGGACAAGAAAGTGCTGATGTATTGGAAATGAGTAGACGTTCTCTAAGCGATATACTAGACTGTCATGCAGAAGAACTTTATTTTACCGGATCAGGATCTGAAGCAACGTTTTTAGCTTTAACTAGTTTGGCTTTTGCCCATCAAAACAAAGGTCGAACCATTTTAACGACAAAAGGGGAACACCACTCCGTTCATCAAGCATTACATTATCTTGAAAATCTAGGCTTTACGATTAGCTATCTTCCCGTCGACCAATATGGTAAAGTAGAAATCTCTGATCTCCTTCACTTACTTAATGAGGATGTTATTCTCGTTTCCATTGGCCATGCGAACAGTGAAGTAGGGACAGTACAAGATTTGCAAACAATTGGAAGAATCCTCAATGAACACAAAATCCTTTTTCATTGTGATTGTGTGCAAACATTTGGAAAGATTCCCATTCCGCTTTCAAATTTAACGAGCATAAGTGTATCAGCCCATAAATGCTACGGACCTAAAGGAGTAGGACTTGCCTATATTCAAAAGCAAATTCCTTGGAATTCATTTTTGCGAGGAACAACTCATGAAAATGGATTTCGTGCTGGTACAATTGATACTCCTGCTATTGCTGCATTTACCGCTGCTGCTGAAGAGTCTGCGTTTTTGCGTCAGCAAGAAATGGAACGGCTCGCTCATTTTAGGGATTTGTTTTTACAAGCTTTTCATCATGATAACCGGTTAATTCTCGAAGGTCATCCAACTGAGCGGTTACCATTTCATTTAGCATTACGTCTTAAAGGAATTGAGGGCCAGCTTGTTATGCTTGAATGTAATCGAAGAGGGCTTTCTATTTCTACTGGCTCGGCCTGTCGAGTGGGCGATACAACTCCTTCATCAACTTTAATGAGTGTCGGTCGTACAAAAGAAGAAGCATATGAGCTTATTCGAATTACATTTGGACGATGGACAACGAAAGAAGATGTCGATAAACTAATAATAGCGATAAAGGAGATTCTCGAACGGTACTAAAGGAGAAATGAACATGAATAACGGAAAGAAAATTTTAGGCGAAGAACGGCGTAAACGAATAGTTGAATGGCTAACTTCTACAAGTGCTCCGATTACGGGCAGTGAATTATCGAAAAGAACGAATGTTAGTAGACAAGTGATTGTCCAAGATATTTCGATCCTAAAAGCGAAAAAGCATCCTATTATTGCCACCGCCCAAGGTTACTTATACAATCAAATCAAAAAGCCTGAACTAGCTAAGCGCATGATTGCCTGTAAACACGATCGCGACGAAACGAGAGAAGAATTATATATTCTTGTCGATCACGGCTTAACCGTCTCACAGGTTATAGTCGAGCATGCAATCTACGGGGAAATAACCGCTTCCCTTATGGTCTCGACTCGACATGATGTTGAACGCTTTTGTCAACGGTTAGACGAAACGAATTCCTCGCTTCTGTTAGAGCTAACTGATGGTGTACACCTCCACTTGGTCGAAGCTGCGAGCGAAGCCCAAATTGACCATGCTATCGCTGAGCTCGACAAGAAAGGGTTTTTGCTTGATGAATATGAATAAGCAAGTAGTTGACTTTATACAACAAAAAGGTGCGTTTTGATGAGAACAAGCTTTAAGCTTCTCTTTTTTTCGGTCATTTTATTCGCTCTTGCTCTGCTGTTAGGATTTCGTGAATATACTTCCTATGCTGCACTCCTTCTTTTTGTTTTACTAGTAGGCTATGGATTTCAATCGTTTCTAAAGGCATACAGTCGTTATAGACATCATCAATCAAAAACAACAAAAAAGCGCTAAAATGTAGCGCTTTTTTGTTGTTTTTGATATTTACGCTTTCGTTTGGACAATTGCTAAGTCATAACATGGATAACTTCCTAAAAGCTCTACTCCACAGCCAAGTGCCTCTAACTCCGAGATGACACCAGGTATTAATACATCATCAAGCTTCTTTTCAACGTCAATAATAAAGAAATAATTACCAAGACCTGTCTTAGTTGGCCTCGATTCAATTTTCGTCAAGTTTAACTTCCTCCATGCGAATGCTGATAATACTTGGTGAAGTGCACCTGAAAAATCAGAAGGTAATGTAACCATTAATGTTGTTTTATCTTCCATTCGTGCTGGCCCTTCTATCGAAATAGCATCTTCACGTTTCCTTAGAACAACAAAACTTGTTCTATTTTGTTGATAATCATGTACGTTGTCATGAGAAATCACTAGATCATATTCTTCTGCCGCTAATTCATTTGCAATAGCTGCAATTGGCATTTCTGGATGATTGGCAACATATTCTGCAGCAGAAGCAGTTGAATTCATATGCTCCCACTCAGCATTAGGATAGAACTGTTGCAAGAAATCATGGCACTGGGCAATAGCATGTGGGTGTGAAATGATTTTCTCAATTTGTTTCTCTTTATTGCTTGGATGAATTAAACAATGCTGCACGATCGGCAACGTCACACCACCGACAATCGGTAAACGTTGCTTATGAATTAAATAATCTAAGGTCAAATTAACGGTGCCTTCAATTGCGTTTTCAATTGGTACTACCGCAAGCTCCACGTCTCCTTTTGCTACCGCATCCATACAAGCCGGAATCGTCCGAAAAGGTATTAGAAACTCTTTGGCAAATAAGCCACGTGCTGCCATCTCGGTAAATGTCCCTCTAGGTCCTAAATAGCCAACCTTCATGTTGTTTTCGCTCCTTTTAAGATCCAGTTCCTACTAATTCAATCTTTTCAACTGCTTCTAGCTGTTCAATCCAATCCATTAATTCTCCAAGGTCAAGCTTCATCGGTGCTGTATCTATTGTGATCGTCATATGGGCACGACCTTGCAATGGAATTGTCTGATTTATCGTTAACACATTTGCCCCAGTTTCAGCCACCTTTCCGAGCAGCTGAGAAAGAGAACCTGATCGATCCACTAAAATAATCGATAACGTGACAATCTTTTCACGAACCATCGTATGGAAAGGAAAAATGCCATCTTTATATTTATAAAAAGCACTGCGACTCATACCAACCTGATGAACCGCCTCGTTAATTTTTGTGACTTTACCTGAATGTAGCAATTCTTTAGCTTGTAATGTTTTTTCCATCGCTTCAGTTAACATATCAGCACGAACTAAATAAAAGTCAAAGTCCTTCCTTGATGTCAAATTACAGCACCTACCTTACCACTACTTTATCTTTCCTATTATAAATAGTACTGCACCTATTTGACAATAAGAAATACGAGAGGTTATTTTTTTGATGCGTCGTTTTGCAGTTCTATAAGTATGGTTCTATCAAGAAAATATGTAAGGAATAAGCTGCAATTACTCCCTTGAAATTCCTGCAAAGTTCGTTATTCTCCTTACTTAATTAGTACAAACAAATACTTCATCATTCTAATTACAACCTATAACCCAAGTTTACACTTCGACTGGCTATTGCAGTACTATAGCAGCAATTAATGATTGTGAATTAAAAGAATTAAGAGTTAGATGCCTTTGCCTTAGAAGGAATAAGAAACAGTGAAGCCTCTAACCCTGTTTAAAACATAACAATAATTGATACTAAGCGGCCTTAAAAAACATGCACACTATACAACTGTATAATGTGCATGTACTTCTTAATCAATAAATTCAAACTCAAAGCTTAACAAGCGAACAATGTCTCCATCTTTCGCCCCACGTTCACGTAGAGCATCGTCAACACCCATCCCACGCAATTGTCTTGAAAAACGTCGAATGGATTCCTCTCTGGAAAAATCAGTCATTTTAAATAACTTTTCAATTTGTGCCCCAGATAAGACATACGCACCGTCATCATCTCGAGAAATCACAAACGGAACATCTGCTTTCGTATGCTTATATAATACACGAGTTGATTCCTCTGTTTCTTCATGAAGCGGGAATTCTGGTGTTTCTTCTAACTTATCGGCAATCGTAAGCAACAATTCACGTAATCCTTGTCTCGTAACAGCAGAGATTGGAAAAATAGGATAATCAGCATTTATTTGTTCTTTAAACTTCTCTAAGTTTGCTTCTGAATCCGGCATATCCATTTTATTCGCTACGATGATTTGAGGACGCTCCAATAATCGCAAGTTGAATTGCTTTAATTCCTCATTAATTAATAGGAAGTCTTCATAAGGATCACGACCTTCGAGTGCTGACATATCAATCACATGAACAATCACTCTCGTTCGCTCAATATGTCTTAAAAATTGATGGCCAAGACCAACACCTTCATGTGCCCCTTCAATCAATCCTGGTAAATCTGCCATTACAAAGCTACGCTGATCCTCTGTCTCGACAACACCTAAATTGGGGGAAATAGTTGTGAAATGATAATCAGCGATCTTCGGCTTTGCTGCAGATACAACCGATAATAACGTTGACTTTCCTACACTCGGAAAACCAACTAACCCGACATCAGCTAACACCTTTAATTCAAGAATAACATCACGTTCTTGTCCAGGCTCACCATTTTCAGCAATTTCCGGAGCTGGATTTGCAGGAGTAGCAAACCGTGTATTACCTCGACCACCTCGTCCCCCTTTTGCGATAACAGCACGTTGACCATGCTCCGTAAGATCTGCTATTACTTGTTCTGTTTCTGCATCTATAACAGTTGTGCCAGGTGGCACTTTAACGATCATATCCTCAGCATTTTTCCCATGCTGATTTTTCGGTCGACCGTGTTCCCCTCTAGATGCCTTAAAATGACGTTGATAGCGGAAGTCCATTAACGTTCGTAACCCTTCTTCCACTTCAAATACAACACTTGCTCCTCGACCACCGTCTCCACCAGCTGGGCCACCATCTGGAACATATTTTTCACGACGAAAAGAAACTTGTCCGTTCCCACCGTCTCCACCTTTTACATATACTTTTACCTTATCAACAAACATTAATGTCTCACCTCATTTTTCGAAAAACATGCAGATAATAAGCATTCCTTTTCATGGAAGTCTTCAACAGTGAGATGTAATGGCATTAATTCTTCCCATTCCTCAACTCTCATCTGCACGACCCCTTGAAAATCAAATGTTACTTGACAACCGCCCTCATTAAAAACAAATGAAAGTAGCACATTGTGCTCTGCATCTTCCGTACACGTATTATTTAGTTTTTCCAATACTGACTGACATAACCGAAAAAGACGATCTTCTTCATGCTTAAGAGAAAAAGGCTCTCCAACAATCTCATACTCTAATTGAACTGGATATTGATTCCAATGATAAGTAAGAAGATAATATTCAACCTTTGTTACAGAGAGTGATGATAGTCGACTTTCACAAAAAGCTTGCCTTGTCGCCTGCTCGATAATTCCTTCGATTCGATCATAGCGTTTAAGTGCAACATTTGCTTTAATTAATTGGATTACATTTAACCAATCATGCCTAGCATGACGGAGCGCTTTAATGACATCTTTTTCTTCCATTGACTTCCTCGTTCCCCCAACGTAAATAGTTCGGACATTCTTTTTCTATCGATTATCTTACCATAAACCAGTAGCTTTTAGTGAATTTGAACATGAAAACGATTGAATCTAATTCTTTTATACATAATAGGAAATAATGATATGTATAAAAATGAGCTCCTCGATTTATAAAACAAGGCAATTTCCCACACAATGAGTGCATTTAAAATGATAACTTTCCCCTAGATAAAAAGGGAATTGACAGCGGTCGCGAATCTGTTATACTAAAACAAGTTTAAACCGACAAGAAAAGTATGAATTACGAATAAAGGAAGAGCCAAGAGAAAGGGGGAGCATATTATGTCTAATGTAAAAATAAAAAATGTAGGCAAAACATTTGAAAATAAAGAAGAAAAAACGTCATATACCGTATTTGATAATATTGACTTAGAAGTTCATTCGGGTGAATTTGTTTCGTTACTCGGACCATCTGGATGTGGAAAGTCGACTTTATTAAATATTGTCGCTGGTCTCGATAAAGCTAGTAACGGTGTTGTATACGTTGGCGACCATGAAGTTAAAGGGCCAGGTGCTGATCGAGGCGTTGTCTTCCAAGAAGCAGCACTCATGCCATGGATGTCAGTCCTTGACAATGTAATGTTTGCCATCAAAAAGCAGTACGGTAAGGCTGAAGCTAAAGAACGGGCCATTGAATATTTAAAGCTGGTTCACTTAAGTAAATTTATTAACTCTTACCCGCATGAGCTTTCAGGTGGTATGAAGCAACGTGTATCGATTGCTAGAGCACTTGCAATGGACCCAGAAGTACTTTTAATGGATGAGCCGTTTGGAGCTCTCGATGAACAAACACGCTCAATGCTTCATAAAGAAGTTCAATATATTTGGCAGCAAACGAAAAAAACGATTCTCTTTGTCACTCACAACATTCGTGAATCGATTCTCTTATCTGATCGAATCGTTCTAATGGGAACTCGACCAGGTGGGATTATTGAAACATACGATGTTCCTTTTCCACGGCCACGTAAAACTGGTGATGAAGCGTTCACTTCTTTAGAAGATCGTATTAGTCAGCGTCTTGCTGGAGAAATAGATAAAGTCATGAAGGAGGAGATGGGAGATGATTACCGCAGTCAGAAGGCTACTCTTCTTTACAGTTCTCATCGTGATATGGGAGATCATATATAGATTAGATGTCTTTGGAACACAAATGTTCCCTTCTCCCTTTCTTTCATTTGTTGAGCTCTATAAAGGTTTTTTTGAAACAGGCATATTAACTGCAGCCCTTACAACAAGCTTAGGACGAATATTACTTGGATTTGCTCTTGCTATTATTATTGGTTCTATTTTAGGGATTACTCTAGCAACATCTAAACTAGCTGATGAAACATTAGGATCACTTGTCGTTGCCTTACAATCCGTTCCTAGTATCGTCTGGCTCCCACTAGCTCTTGTCATGTTTCAAGGTGGACCGACGGCGATCCTATTTGTCGTTATTTTAGGGGGAACATGGCCAATGACAATGAATGTACGTATGGGGATGAAAAATGTACAGCCAATTCTAATACGTGCAGCAAGAACAATGGGATACCGCGGCTTTGAGCTAATTTGGAAAGTGATGATTCCTGCCTCTATCCCTTCTGCTCTTTCAGGCATTCGCCTATCATGGGCTTTTGGCTGGCGGGCATTAATGGCTGCTGAATTATTAGGACGCGGTGGTTTAGGTCGTACACTAATGGATGCTCGAGATTTCTTTAATATGGAGCTTGTTATTGCGATTATGATCATTATTGCTGTTATTGGCCTTATCGTAGAATATTTCATTTTTAACCCTATTGAGCGTAAAGTACTAACTCGTTGGGGATATGCAAAATAAAAGGAGAGATAAACATCATGAAAAAATGGATTTTAACAATCGCAACAGCTGTATTATTAACTATTATCGCAGCATGTGGTACAGCAGATGAAAACACAAATGGTGCGAACCCAGAAACTGATGCCGAAGAAGTTCCAGGTGAGGATGTAAGAATTGGTTATTTTCCAAACCTTGATCACGCAGCTGCAATTATCGGTAAAGAAAAAGAGTACTTTGAAGAAGAATTAGGAAACCGTGGAGCAATTTACGATTATTTCCCGAATGGGAATGACTTTATTGATGCCCTATCTACAGGAACATTGGACATTGGTTATGTTGGCCCTGGCCCCGCTATTAACTACTTCTTAACAGGTGGAGATGTTGTCGTACTAGGTGCTGCAGCAAACGGAGCAACATTAATCGTCTCACGTGAAGATTCTGGTATTGAAACATTAGAAGACTTTGGTGGCAAATCGTTCTGTACTCCAGGTAATGGCTGTACTCATAACGTACAACTTGAAATTATGTTAAAAGATCTCGGTCTCGAATCGAATCGTGTTGGCGGAACGGTAGAACATCAATCACGAATTAATCCAGCAAATATGGTAGCAATGTTTGAACAAGGTCAAATTGATGCTGCAGCTGCACCAGAACCGTGGGGGACTTATTTAGTAGAGGAACTTAATGCCAACGTCGTTGCTGAATGGGATGAAGTATTTGTTGGTGAAACATTGCCAAGTGTTGTTATCGTTACGACAAATGAATTTTTAGAAGAAAATCCAGAAGCTGTCGATGCAGTCCTTCGTGGTCATAAGCGTGCAGTTGAATATACAGCTGAAAACGTTGATGACACATTAACAACGATTAACGATCACCTTTATGATCTGACGCAAAACCGTCTACCTGAAACGGTATTAGAAAAAGCATGGAATCGAATGGTTGTAACAACAGAAACACATCCAGACGCATTACAAGCTTGGGCAGATGCCTCTTATGAGCTAAAGTTTATGGATGTTGAGCCTAACTTAGAAGGCTTTGTTGATACATCAAAACTTGATGCAATTTTAGAAGAAGAATAAAGCGTCAAAGTGCTCAGATAATGAAATCTGAGCACTTTTTTTATTACACAGCTATTTTAATGCAATAGCTAATTTTATGGCTGTTCTAATCGGAATTGTCGGATTAGCCAGCTGATTTACACCTCCTACTAAAAACAGTTCCTTATGGGGATAATAAAAAGCAAATGAGCCTGTTGAACCTGTATGTCCGACCAATTCACCTTTCCCCGTGAATAGTGTTGAAAAACCTTCTAAAGGGATTCTCATATATCCACCGCCGTATTGAATTGGGTACATAGACATTTGTAAATGATTAGACAGACTATGTTTCTTAAAATGAATGTGGCTAAATAATTGTCCACTAAAAAATGCTTTCATAAATACCATTAATTCTCGAGCTGTCGACACTCCTCCACCACTTGCAGGGCAGCTATTGATAAAAAGTGGGCGTTGAAGTCGGGTTTGTTTATAATAAATATCAGGAACAAAGTCATTTTCTTCTTGAGGTAAATAAGTATTTTTGAGTCCCAGAGGTTCATAGATAAACTGATTATAAATATCTTCTAATCGTGAATCAGTTACTTTCTCTATAATCTTTCCAAGAATATCGAAGTTCACGTCCGCATAATAGGCTTTATTTGCAGAATTCGGTGGGAAATGAGGCTTTAATTGCTTAGTCATAGCAATCGTTTCATCAAAACTGATGTGTAAATCCTTTTGAATAACATGCTTTTTGATACTATCTTCCCTCTCCTCAAAACATCCGGCAATCCACTTGTTTGACACATCAAATGAGAAATGGTCAATTCAGCAGAATAATCCACTCCCTTGTATACGTGGAGCTTGTTTATCAAATGTTGATCAAAGTAATTTACTATTTTATCATCCAATGACAGCTTACCTTTTTCTTCTAAAGCGAATATACAAGTAGTCGTAAATAATTTTGTAATGCTAGCCAGCAGCAATAATGTTTCTTCTGTTTTACCTCCGTATACTTTTTTATAAGAAAAATCACCATTTTTACTCTCAATTAATAATACGCTTTCATGAATTTGGCTTGATTTGGTCAACTTATTAAATATAGTATCTATTTTTTGCTCATAATTTGTTTTCATAAGCATTTTCCTTTTTTATGGCTATTTTTATATAAAGGTATATTCTTCAAATCTCGCGAAACTCCTTTTTCAGGAATGTATAAAAAAGACGAATAAAAAACCATTTACATATCTTAATAGTTCGGTTATAATAATATTTGTGTTTAAAAAGTATATGAAGTAACACATTCGTATATTCTTAGTAATATGGTCTAAGAGTCTCTACTAGGAACCTAAAAATCCTAACTACGAATGGGTGGATTTCTCTACCCATTTATAGTTAGGATTTTTTGATAATACTCTAATTACGAACAATACTATTAAAAATGATTCATTTAGGAGTGTGTAAAATGGAAAATGTATTTGATTATGAAGATATTCAATTAATTCCAAATAAATGTGTGGTTACAAGTCGTTCTGAGTGTGACACTACTGTGATTTTTGGAGGGCGTCAATTTAAACTTCCTGTTGTACCAGCAAATATGCAAACAATCATCAATGAAGAGGTAGCACTATATCTCGCTGAAAATAATTATTTTTATATTATGCATCGATTTGAACCAGAAAAACGGCAAGCATTTATAGAGAATATGCACGCGAAAGGCCTCTACGCTTCCATAAGTGTTGGCGTGAAAGACGAAGAGTATCAATTTATTGAGCAGCTTGCAGAAAGGCAGTTACTCCCTGAATTCATTACAATTGACATTGCACATGGTCATTCAAATTCAGTTATTAAGATGATTCAGCACATTAAACAACACCTGCCTAAAAGCTTTGTTATTGCTGGTAATGTTGGAACTCCTGAAGCTGTTCGGGAGCTAGAGAATGCTGGTGCTGATGCAACGAAGGTCGGGATTGGTCCTGGTAAAGTATGTATCACAAAAGTTAAAACTGGCTTCGGTACTGGCGGATGGCAATTAGCAGCACTTCGTTGGTGTGCAAAGGCAGCAACTAAACCGATCATTGCTGATGGTGGAATACGAACACATGGTGATATCGCAAAATCAATCCGTTTTGGTGCAACAATGGTTATGATTGGATCCTTATTCGCCGGACATGAGGAGTCCCCAGGGGAAACGTTCGAAAAAGATGGAAAGCAATATAAAGAATATTTCGGTTCTGCTTCTGAATATCAAAAAGGTGAAAAGAAAAACGTCGAAGGAAAAAAAATGTACGTTGAATTTAAAGGCTCCTTACAGGATACGTTAACGGAAATGGAACAAGATCTTCAATCTTCGATTTCATATGCTGGTGGAACGACTTTAGATTCTATTCGTCACGTAGATTACGTTATTGTGAAAAACTCGATTTTTAACGGAGATAGATTATAATAATGCTTCAAAGCCAGCTACTTAATCTTCAATGATTAAATACGCTGGCTTCTTACTAATGATTGTAATGGTCACGATTCATTCAAAAATTGAAGAACTTCACTCGCTGCTACTTCCCCTTGATCAATACAATCTGGTAAGCCAATTCCTTTATATGCTCCTCCAGCTAAAAAGATCCCAGGATAATGCTTTTGAACATCTTCCATAAGTTTGTTGATTTTAAACGAATGTCCGACCTCGTATTGTGGCATAGCTTCCTTCCATCGTGTCACATAAGAAAAGTCGGGATCGCCTTCAATCGCGACAATTGTTTTTAAATTCGCTAATGCTGCCTTTACAATTTCGTCATCTGCTTGATCAACTATCTGTGAATCATCTGGACGACCGACATATGCTCGCAGCAAGGCATAGCCTTTGGGTGCTGTGTGGCTCCATTTTTTATGCGTCCACGTACATGCTGTGATAATATGGTTACCTTTCTTTGAAACAACAAAGCCAGTTCCCTCATATGGTAAGTTAACATTCTCCTCTTTAAAAGCCATCGCAACCGTCGCCACAGAAGTAGCTTTCATATTTCTTAGATAAGAGAACAGGTTTTCGTTAGCAAATAAATTCGCTGTCACTTTCGCAGGTGTAGCTACAATGACTGCATCATATTGCTTTGATTGTTTCTCAAGTTGCAATAGATAGCCACTATCAGCTTTAATAACTTCCTTAATGTGAGTTCCTTTATAAATTGTCCCACTCTGCAAGTAAGCTTCAATTCCTTTAATAAAGGATTCTAAGCCTTGTTTAAACGAAAGAAACATACCTGTTTTTTTCTTGGACGTTGTTTGCTTATTAGCTGCCTGTTGTTGCGAGAGACCTTTAATTAAGCTGCGATGCTCCTGCTCCATTTTTTGGAAATGGGGAAAAGTGGCCCGCAAGCTTAAACGATCTAGATCACCAGCATAAATTCCTGATAACAACGGCTCAATGAGGTGATCGACTACTTCATCACCTAAACGTTTGCGGAATAAGTGGCCCACTGAAAGATCCTCATCAGGCTCAGTAACTGGGGGTAAGAATAAATCCTTCGTTACAGCAAGCTTACCCTTTAATGAGAGCAAACCTGTTTGCATAAACGGCTTAAGCTGCGTCGGAATTCCCATTACAGCCCCTTCAGGAATTGGATATAATGTCGAGCCTTTTAAAATGTATGCTTGACCTGTGTCATTAGCAAGAAGCTCATCTTCCATTCCAATTTCCTTTGCTAATCGTGACATACTTTGCTTACGTGCTAAAAAAGAATCCGGTCCCCGTTCAATAACAAATCCGTCACGTTTTTCTGTTCTAATTTTGCCTCCTAAACGATCCGAGGCCTCATACAAATCATACTGAAGCTGCGCACCAGCTTTAACTGCTCTTTCTAACTGACATGCAGCAGCTAAACCAGTAATTCCCCCACCAATAATCGCGATGCGTTTTGTCAAAATGATCACTCACTTCCAGCAAGCTTTTTCTCAATAACAGTAGCTAAACAATCAAGAAATTCCTGTTTAGCATTTGGCATTTCAGGTCGATAATAGTTAACACCAAGCTCATCGGTGACGACTTTACACTCATAATCGTTGTCATACAACACTTCAAGGTGATCAGCAACAAATCCAACTGGACAATAAATAAATGAAGTATAGCCATGCTTTTCATATAAATCTCTCGTTAAGTCTTGAACATCAGGACCTAACCATGGATCTGGTGTGTTTCCTTCACTTTGCCAACCGATTTCATAATGTTTAATTCCCGCCTGTTTTGAAATTAGGTCGGCTGTTTCTTGCAATTGATCTGGATAAGGATCACCATCTTTTAATATTCGTTCTGGTAAACTATGTGCAGAAAAAATCACACAAGCCTTATCATCTTCCTCTATTTCTTTCATTGTTTCTTGTACTTGCTTAACCCAGTAATCAATAAAAAGTGGCTCATCGTACCAGCTTTCAACGCTCACAATGTTCGGACCACCAATCTTTTCTGCCTCCTCATGAGCCGTCCGTTGTACGATTTAACACTAAACGTTGAGAAATGTGGTGCTAAAACAATACTAATGCCTTCCTCAATCCCATCTTCCTTCATTTGCTTAACAGCATCTTCAACAAATGGGGCAATGTGCTTTAATCCTAAATATGCTTTAAATTCAATATCGTCAAACCGTTCATTTAATGTTTTTTCAAGACCATACGCCTGGTCCTCCGTTATTTTCGCTAAAGGACTAATGCCTCCAATTGCTTCATATCGTTCAGTCAAGTCATCTAACGCTTCTTGTGAAGGCTTGCGGCCATGACGAATATGAGTGTAGTAAGGCTCAATTTCTTCCTTCTTTCTTGGTGTACCATACGCCATTACAAGTAGTCCCATTTTTTCTTTGTCATCTTCCATTCCCCCTACTTAGTGTTTGTGTATTGATGAACAAATGCAGTCAGTTTTCTTAACGTATCTGGTTTTACTTCAGGGAAAACTCCATGTCCTAAATTAAAAATAAAGTTAGGCGTTTGCATTCCTTGATCTAATATTGCTTTTGTTCGCTCCTCTATGACATTCCATGGTGCTAATAAAATCGCAGGATCTAAATTTCCTTGCACAGTTTTCTTGACCCCAGCATTTCTCGCTTCTTGAATTGAAATTCTCCAATCTAGGCCTACGACATCTAAAGGCAAATCGTTCCATTCATTAATAAGATGACTTGCTCCGACTCCAAACATAATAAGTGGTACATCTTCCTCTTTCAGAGCAGCGAAAATCTTATTCATCACAGGTTTTACATACGTACGATAATCTGCTACATTCAATGTTCCAACCCATGAATCAAAAATTTGAATGGCTTGTGCACCAGCTGCAATTTGCGCTTTTACATATGTAATTGTCATCTTCCCTAACTTATCCATTAATAAATGCCAAGCTTCTGGTTGAGCATACATAAATGCTTTCGTATTATTATAATTTTTCGACGGACCCCCTTCAATCATATAGCTCGCAAGTGTAAATGGAGCACCACCAAAGCTAATAAGCGGTACTGACAGCTGTTTTCTTAATAGCTTTATCGTTTCTAATACGTAAGGGACATCTTCCTCAGGTTGAATCTCACCTAACCTCTCCACATCTAACATCGATTGTATTGGATTATCAATAACAGGACCGATCCCTGATTTTATATCAACTTCAACTCCAATCGCTGGGAGTGGTGTCATAATATCTTTGTACAAAATAGCTGCATCATTGTTATATTGATCAACCGGTAATTTCGTCACGTAGGCACATAACTCAGGGTCATGGGTAATTTCAAATAACGAATATTTCTTTTTCAACTCCCGATATTCTGGTTGTGAACGCCCAGCTTGACGCATATACCATACTGGTACATGATCATGAGACTCCCCTTTACAAGCTCTCAAAAACGTGTCATTAAAATTAGTATCTATCATTTTGCCACCCCTTAATTGTTCCGAACTCTTACTTACTACTTCTACTATAATCACCAACATCCCAACTGTATAGACAAACCAATACAATGTCAAAAAATCGCCTAAGATAAAACGTTCATCTTTTTCATTCAAGTACTGCACGACAAGACCACAAGTTTGACCCAAGAAAGTAGGTTCACTCTTGAGCGTAACTAATGCTTTTGATCAATCTATATATACTAGCAGCCTTCAATCGGGAGAAACACGCTGCTTTTAAACTTCTACTTATGATTCTGAAACCCAAATTGAAATATTGCTTCCGCTATATTAGATGCTTCCCCTTCTAAATCAGTCTGACTATTAAAAGGAACGACTTGATACATTTTAGCCGAGAATGGGTTGTAAATCGGTATTGTATAATTTGAATCACCTATTACAGTTGCTATCTCTTCTCTTCCTTCTTCACTTATTTCATATATCGTATATTGCACTCGACCATCTTCAGCTTCAGTCCAATTTAACTGAACACTGAATGGACCTTCTCCGCCAAATGCTTTCGATGCGAATAATTCAAGACTTCCTGGCATTTGAATAGGTGGTTCCAAGTCATTGACATTGCGTGGTTTCTGAAATGTTAGCAATTGATCGTCACTTATCTGCTCATTCACGATATCTATAAACAGTGCTGTAGGATGTTGACTACTTCCATGAAAATACTGGTCGGAGTTCGTAACATCATAGCCCATCCATACAGCACCAACAGCATCAGGCGTGTAACCAACAAACCAAGCATCACGTGTAGCACCTTGTACATCTGAGAATGACGTAGTTCCCGTTTTCCCTGCTATAGCAACTTTACTTTCAGCAACCGATCCTGTGCCCTCTACTACGACAGATTCAAGCATTCGCGTCATATTCCAAGCTAGCTGCTCATCTATTACACGTCGCTTTTCTTGATTAGCCTCACCAATTCTCTCTCCATCAGACGAATAAATTTCAGAAATGAAATGTGGCTCAATATAATAGCCGCCATTAGCGAAGATTTGATAAGCCGTTGTTAGTTGTAATGGTGATATCCCTTCACTTAATCCTCCTAATGCAATCGCTAAACCTCGATCTTCAATACGAATACCAACCTGTTCAAGTAGTTTAAGCGATTGGTTAATGCCCATTGATCTAGCAACCAAACCGCAGGTGCATTCGCAGAATGTGTGATCGCCTCGTAAAGTAAAATTTCATCTTCGTAATGACCATTATAATTGCGAGGCGTATATCCATCGTAATCAATCAATTCATCTTTTAGCAAAGAATAAGGATGATAGCCATTCATTAATGCAGGTGCATAAACAGCTAGCGGTTTAAATGTTGACCCAGGCTGCCGATTTATGTTAACTCGATTTAATCCTTTCCTTACATATTCACGTCCCCCATGTGCTGCTAGAACTCCACCTGTTTGATGATCAATTAATACAAAAGCTGCTTCCGCTCTAACATCTTCTTTAGGGAAGTATTGATCCGCTTGTAGCTTCTCGTAGGAATTCACTAAGATTTCCTCATTCATCGGTACAATGATCCTGTATCCTCCGGTCAGTAACTCCTCATTAGTTAAATGATAGCGTTCGGCAGCTTCATCCATTACCATATCAATGTACGTTAAATATGGATTGAGATCTCTTTCCTCTTGGTCAATAATCGCGATCGTTTTTCCTTTTATGCGTACGGCCTCCTCAGCAGTTAAATAGCCATTACGCTGCATGATCGTTATAACTAGATCACGTCTGTTTTTGCTACGATCTAAATCAATAAACGGAGAATACGAGTTTGGAGCCTTTGGTAAGCCTGCTAACATTGCTCCTTCTTCAATCGTCAACTCTGAAACATCTTTATTAAAATAGAGTTTGGACGCTGCTTGAATTCCGTATGCACCATGTCCAAAATAAATATGATTCAGATACATTTCTAAAATCTCATCTTTGCTGTAACGTCTCTCCAAATTCATCGCAATTGCTACTTCTTGAGTTTTTCTTAAAAATGATTTTTCATTTGTTAAAAACAAATTTTTGGCCAGTTGTTGTGTTATTGTACTCCCACCTTCAACCTTTTCACCAGAAATCACATCTTTATACAAAGCACGACCGATCGCTCTTATATCAAAACCTTGATGCTGATAAAAACGCTCGTCCTCAATAGCCACGAATGCTTGTTGTACATGTTCTGGCACTTCCAGTATCGAAACGGGCTGACGATTCTCCCGATACAATGTTGTAATCAATGTCCCATTCTGATCGACCAATGTTGTTGTTGATTTCATCACAAGATTTTCATCATCCATGACATATTGCCCTGTTAATAATAACGTTACATAAATAATAAGTCCGCATGAAATAAGGGCAACTGCACTAGCAAACACGAAGATCATTCTCTTTTTTGTTATCATTTATACACCTCCTTACTATTCATTACTTTCACTTACAATACTGATGATTGATTAAAAATGCGAATACTTTGCTTTTCCACAGAAAAAAACACCCATGCAATGCACTCCATGGTTTTAATCCATGAAAATGGCATCCCTGCATGGATCTAAAATTCCTCTTAACATCAAAGCCTAGTCTACTATACCCCTCATTATTCTATGATAAACTTTTCACCTTAAATCTATGTATACCTTATATTGATTGAATGACAAAGCTTTGTTTTATGATAAAAATACTCACCCAAAAAGTGAGTATCAGTGAAGATGAATTTAGATTATGAAAACAAATTACTTTACTAACCGACAGCGATGGGCGTAAACAGCTATTTGCGTTCGATCTTCAAGCATAAGCTTTTGCAAAATATGACTAACATGCGTCTTAACTGTTTTAATACCAATAAATAACGTATCGGCAATTTCTTGATTACTTCTGCCCTCACCTATTAGAAGAAGCACCTCAAGCTCACGGGGGGTTAAACTTTCATGTAGCGGCCGTTCCTTAGCACTACGCATTCTTTTCATCATTTTATTCGTAACCTCGGCTTCTACAATGGCTTCCCCTTTGGCAGCACTACGGATTGCTTTGGCAATTTCCGTTGCGGAAGATGTTTTTAATATATAACTAAATGCTCCAGCTTCAATGACCGGATATACTTTCTCATCATCAATAAAACTTGTCAATACGATCACTTTGACATTTGGTAACTTTTCGGTAATCTTTGCTGTTGCCGTAATACCATCCATTGTTTCCATCACTAAATCCATCAACACTACGTCTGGCTTTTCCTTTAAAACTAAATCGACACCTAACTGACCATTGCTAGCTTCTCCCACAACATCGATATCGGCTTGTGTCGATAAATAAGCAGACAGGCCCATCCTAACCATTTCATGATCATCTACTAAAACCACTCGAATCATGTGTCATCCCTCCATGTTACTGGAATTTTTGCTTCAATTTGTGTTCCTTTATTTGGCACAGAAACGACATGTAATGTTCCACCAATTTCATTCATCCGCTCTTTCATCGTCTGTAATCCATAAGAGCTCTGATGAACATCCTTTTGTGAAAATCCAACACCATTATCAATCAACTTTATCTTAATTTCTTGTTCCGTCTGTTTTAAGTCAAATTCCAATTGGGATGCTTTTGCATGCCTTAATACGTTCGAAATCCCCTCTTGAACCATCCGAAACAGCTGATCCTCAATCCCTTTTGGCATTGATATTTGTTCATCCATGTTAATGGTAATTCTTATTTGGTATTTTTCCTTAAGCTCAATAAGTAGCTGCTCTACTCCTTCTCTTAAACTTTTTCCTTCTAAATGTGCAGGTCGTAGATGGAGTAGTAGTGCTCGCATTTCTGCCTGTGCCGTATTTGCCATTTTTTCAACAATTTTCACTTGTTCTTCAGCCGAATCTCCTTTTTCGGCAAGGTTTTGTTTAATGGCAGCTGTCATCATTGAAATAGCAAACAACTGTTGACTAACGGCATCATGAAGTTCTCTTGCCAAGCGCTGTCTTTCCTCTGTTACGGCTGCTTTTTTTACCGAATCTTGTAAGCTCGCTCTCTCAGCTGATAGCCTTTGTAATGAGGTAACTTGTTCTTCCATATGTTCAGCCATCCTATTCATTCTTTCAGCCAGTTCCGATAACTCATCTTGCCCATACACTTCTGTTCGATATGTGAACGCTCCACGTTCATATTTCGCAGCTGTATGTACAAGCTGGTCCATTTTTCTACGAATCGGTAACGCTTGAAGGTACCCGCTAACAATGCCTGTAATGACGATAACAAATAAGCACCATACGAGTAGAGGGATATTAGCTAGAGAATATTCCATTAATAATAAAAAACCACGGCTACTTTCATACGTTAATAAGAAAATTAAGAAAAAGGAAATAAGAAACATCGCAACTAAGTTATGACGAATAAATTGCCATTGGATTCGTGCAAGTCGTTTCCTCATAGCGAACGCACCTTCACTTCACCAATCGAAACTGATAATACAAGCTTGACTCGACGGGTTGATTCTTTATAGCCTATTGTCGTAATGCTCAGATGTGGATTAATTCCACTATGTCGCTCATGGAGAACAGTGACTTCGCCTAATAAAGATGACGCTTGTACAGACACCGCCAAATCATCCGGAATGTAGATTTGAATTTCGCCAATTAGCCCTTGAACGATAACGACCGTTTCTCCTTCAGGAATAATTGCCCTTGATAAATCTAGGCGAACTTCTCCAATACCATTCCAAATCGTCATATCTTGTAATTCGAATGCCTCACGATAATCTATCTCACCAATAATGCTTCGTCGAACGATAGGCGAATCGTATTTAAGCAAGCTCGACTTTTCTTCTTCCTTCAATTCTTCTTCCTCTATATCATCTAAATCCCAATTCGTTTCATATATATTTTCTTTTTCCGCTTTATCATTTTTGTTCGAGCGAATTAAACGTATCCCAAAATATATCGCGATTCCAGCAATAAAAAGCGAAAAGAAGTTGATTGAAAAAAGAAAATCAAACACGACCGTTAAAAAAATGATTGAAAATAAAAACGCTTAAAAAGCGATGACCTTTTTGATAAAAAGAAAATCGCTAAAAGAATAAAAATGAGCGGTCCAATTAAGGAACCAAGTGATAAATGAAAAGAATTAAATAGAATATTTAATCCGATAATAGCGATAATGATTCCAAAGACTGTTTGTCTCTTCATACGAACCGCTCCTTTCCTAGTTGTTATTTAATCAAGATATCTCCTGATGTCGTTGTGACCGATATTGGGTATTCTCCCTGACCAATCTTGCCAGAAATTTGTCGGTTCGAAACCTGTTGATCTGACATAGTTGGCGTAACTAATATATCTCCTGATGTTGTGTTAAGATCTAACTCTGCATTTGCATTTGCTAAATCGATCATCACATCACCTGAGGTTGTTTTTAACATTATTGCATTATGGTCATTGTTAAATTTCGCATAAATATCTCCTGATGTCGTTTTCACCGATATCTCACCTTCTATCGATGGAATTGCAACATCACCAGAAACTGTATCTACGCTGATTTCTTCCGCTTTTACATTCTGAAGTAACATATCTCCTGATGTTGTATTCAATTGAACATTCGTTTCCACTTCTACTAAGTCAGCTATCAAATCTCCTGATACCGTCTTAACAGAAATCGATTGTAAATTTGATAAGTCATTGATTAATACATCCCCTGAAACAGAATCTATCGTAAGTGCATCCATATAATCTTGTGGAATTCTCACTATAGCCTTCTCTTGACTAAAGGAGAAATTAAACGGAATAAAAGAAAAGAAGTTTTCCCGCTTAATCTCAATAGACAATGTCCCGTTTTTCAAAGTGGAATACATGTTCGTACGCTTATGCTTATTGTCAATTTCTATCTCTACATAAGAATGATTACTTGTTTCAATTTCCCAATCTATAGCCACACCGGAAAGTTCAAGGTGAGTTACTTCATCAAGTGATTCCTGTAAATAATCTCCCACTTCATTTCTTTCCCCCGTTAACCAAATCGGTCCAATCGCACTATAAGCAATGATGATACCTACTACAATTAAGCCTATCCCCAATATATATTTCATTACAATCCTCCTAAATTCCCACTAAAAGCATTGGATAGAACACACGTGGTCTATAAATAATGAGAAGCTCCACAAAGTTACTGCCTGCTATCTATTATACTTTTTTCTGAAGAGAAAGTCGTGAAGGAAATGTCAAATATTTCTCACATTCCCAACACGACGTTTATTATTGACTTTTCTCCTTAAGCTCTCCTTTTAAGTTCTCTAATTCCGCCATTACTTTTTGATTCATTTCAACATTCTCTTGCTCGCATTGTTTACCGACTGTTCGTTCCATTTCTATAATTCGCTCTTCCCATAGCTGAAACGGATCTTCATGGAAATGCGAACGACGACCTTTTTCCCTACCGTACTGTTGTGCTGTTTGATTAGCTTGAACAGCCTCCATCCGTAATAAAAGGTCAAGCTTACGTTCTTTTAATTTCTGATACTTTACATGGAGTTCTTCTAATTCAACCTTCAGCTCAACAAGTTGTTCCTCGTTTCGCTCATATAATGCTTCATAATGTTTTTGTGTGTCATATGCATCATGTTTATTAAGCAATAACTTTTTAGCAAGCTCCTCATCACCATTTTCCAAAGCTTGTTTAGCTTGCGTTTCTCTTTTTTCAATTTTTTCCTTAAGTAGTTTCGCGTCCTCTTTTAAAGTTAGTGACAGGTGCTGCCTTTTTTCAATAAGCTTCGTCCTTTTAGTAATCTCTGTTTTTACATCACGCATATATTGCTTTACCATTATAACAGGATCCTCTATTCTTTCTAACCCTTCATTAACATATGCTTTAAAAAAATGCTCGATTCTTTTTGCAACATCCATTCTACCATTACCTCCTGTTATTATTTCTGTTCTAACAAACGATCAATCTCTTCATCTAATGAATCATATTGCTTTCGTGGTAGTTCTACCTCTTCTTCGATGCTCTCCTTTTCCTTTTGTTTTCGCGTAATGAATTGATATCCTACGTAAACGAAAAACCCACCTATTAGGAAGCTAATGATTCCTCCTAACCCACCGAACAGGATACCCATTCCAATAATAATCAAAATAACACTTATTAATGTCCATTGCCCTTCATCCTGATAGCGCCTATATCCCAATAGAGCAAGGCAGCTCCTATAGCAAGTCCAACTAAACTTCCAAGGTGAATGCCAATCATACTGAACAGAATATTCGCACCTACAATGATAAGCAAAAATCCAATGAATACCTTTCCTGACAACTTCATAATCCTTCCTCCTTCTTGATTCTACTCTTATCATACGGAACGTCTTTACCTTTGTAGCCACTCTCCAGTATGGTTTTATCTCAGACTTCAGACTGAGATGTGTCTAGGCCTCTTGTCCTTTCCGTGAACTTTGCTCGCTACTGCTACTCAAGACGATTAAATTCGTTATAATAAAGAATGATCATTTGATTCATATTTCAATTATGCTATAGAATACAAATAAGTGATTGTCCATTGATAATAGAAGGAGGGATTTTAATGGAAGTCTCAATTTGGCTGGCTTTCTTTGCAGGAATTGTATCTTTTTTATCGCCATGCATTTTTCCTCTTGTACCAGCCTACTTAGCACAACTAACTGGTACATCTGTATCTGATAACCAAATTAATGTAGACAGAAGCGTTATTTTTTCTCGAAGTATTGGATTTATTATCGGTTTTACAACGATTTTCTTAATGCTTGGGTTATCTTCAACATTTATCGGTCAGCTCTATTCTGGCAACCGTCAATTAATCGAACAGCTCGGAGGAATTATTATCGCTGTATTTGGGTTACAAATGATGGGGATTATCTCGATCCGAATGCTTATGAGTGAAAAACGTTTAAATGTTAAACCTAAAAAAACACAAAGTTTTGCAAACTCGATCTTTATCGGTTTCTTGTTCGGTACAGGCTGGTCACCGTGCATCGGACTAGTCCTATCGTCTATCCTTTTGCTTGCAGGTAGTTCAGACACAATGATGACCGGTGTTTTTATGCTATTCGTTTATTCAATAGGACTCGGTATTCCGTTTCTACTCGTATCACTTATTTGGTCGAAATCACTTAATAAAATTCGCCGCATAAATAAATGGCTACCTACTATCCAAAAAGGGAGCGGAGTGATTATGGTCATACTAGGTGTACTTCTTTTCACTGGTCAATACAGTACAATTTCTGCTTACTTAGCTCGTTTTGTCCCATTTGGTATTTAGGAAAAGCATATAACGAGCGGAGCCTATGACCTTCTCCAATTTCATTTAAATGAAAAAACCGTAGTGGAAGCTAGTCACCTCCATTACGGTTTTTTACTATATTACCTTCTTCCGAGAACCATCTTATCCGATAACCGTTCATTGCCGCCTCTCCTAAAATTTCTAGAAAACGATAATTTGCGGTCGCCCCAACAATTGCTCCAAAACCAGGAATAAGCTGAAGCATTTTCGGCAAATCAATATAATCACGATAATCTAGTTGAAATGACTTCCAATCAATTTCTGCTAAATAAACATCTTTAGGTGGTAATTGTTCCTTGTCGGACTCCCAGTTCTCAATTCGCTCAAGTAGTGTAATCCGTTTTTCTTCGCGGGCAAATGCTAATTGAAATATATAAAGAAGAAATAACCGTTCTCGATAATCCTTCACATCATACCCGTATGCTGTCGCCGTATCGAATAAGAACTTCATTTTAATACTTAATAATAAAGGAAAATCAACCATCCCTAAAATGATCCCCCAGCACCAGTCCCTGCACCTTCAAGTGCCGCGGTTCTTTTATATGTTGTCATTAGCTCAAAGAATTGTTCTTCACGCTCTTTGAGACTAATACCATCTACTCGTTCTATTTTCGTTGTATATTCTGAACCAATTAAGGTTGCATGAGTCATATTCTTAATACTCGTTGTGACAAATGAATGGACCTTCTCAGGAATAAGCCCATTCATTTTTGCTTGTAAGCCCTTTGTATACCTGCCCATCATCGAAGGTCTTTTTTTTAATTTTCGTTTCCATCTTTCAAGCTCTTCTATAACGGTTTCTTCATACAAAACATGTCTCTCCTTTATGCCTTTTTCCTTTTATGAATCAGTGTATGACTTGCTAAATAGCTATAAACTACACCAATAATTAAAGCCGTTACCGTTATGTACCAGTCAGACGTTAGTAATAAAACGAGTACCTCGATCACTACGGCAGCTACTAATAAACGAAAACTGAGCTGAGTTAGAGCTTGTTTCTTATGTTTCGGATTTACTGGATAAAGATCTACCCAAAAATTCGTATCATAATGGTACCAAATTGTAGATAACTGGGTTGTCATCATATGCATAAAAAGTAAAAAAATAACGAGCTGTAGCCATCCGCTAGGAAGCACAGCCAATAACAGTGCTAATACTACTACTAACCTTACATAAATGCCTGCATAATCATTTGCCCGCAAAAAAGTACGAGTAAATAAATAATGATATATCGATGGACTAGGCTTAACAGATTGCAGAAACCACTGCATATAGCGTCGTTCACGGACTTTGTTCTTCAATTGTGGGACATCAGTAAATGCATTGGCAATTCGATAAAAGAATGTCACCATTTCTCGTTCTACCTCTAACAAATGCTCCCATTTAATCGTATGCTTCTTCGCTATTTTTGCAAAATAAAAGAAATACAGGATTGCCATCAACACTAATAACCCTACTAATAAAAATAAATCAGCCCCAATAAACAATAAATAGACAAACACGATGTTAATAATTCCCCGTAAAACAAAATGAGTTAAACGCTCGAATGGATGTTGAAAACGCTGTTCCTCAAAGCTTGTTAAGATGTTCCACCCTTTAACGATTATGAGCATCCCAATGATATAAATAACAGGTCCGGCATGACTGGAATATTTCATATATAAAGGTGACAACAAAACAACAACGAACAAAATAACTACACTTTGAATCGCAAAAGAATACCATTTAGACGCTTGGAAATATTCTGATAACTTCGATTCATACGGTAATAAAAATACAAGATCACCTTGTTTGACAAACGTACGCACGCCGCTTCTTGTGAGTAAATGGCCAAACACGAGGACATAAACCCATATTGCAGGAAATTCATCCGGAAGCCAGTCTAAAAATAGGCTATAGTAATAACTCCCAATGATAATTAAAAAATACAGCGTAAATAACAAGCCACTATTCCCCATTAGTTTCAAATAACGAATGGCTTCATTCCAATAAGTCTTACATCTTTCTTTCCACAAAGTTAAACCATCCTTCATACGCGCTCGCCTTTCGTCATTTCAATATAAATATCATCTAACGTAGCAGAAGCCATTCCTGTTTGTTTTCGCATTTGCTCCAAAGTACCCTCAAGCACTACCTTTCCTTCATGAAGCATGACAAAGCGGTCACAATATCGCTCGGCAGTCGACAAAATATGAGTTGACATCAAAACTGAGGCACCTTTATTTTTCATTGACTCTAACCAAGTTAAAAATGATTGAATACCAATAGGATCGAGTCCTACTATCGGTTCGTCAACGATATAAACTGGTGGTTCTACTAAAAAGGCACTCATAATCATTACCTTCTGTCGCATTCCTTTTGAAAAATGGCTCGGAAACCAATGCTTCATCTTTTCCATTCGAAATTCTGCTAGTAGCTTATTTGCTCTATTTTCAAAAATATCCATATCCAAGTCATAGGCAAGTGCCGTCACTTCTAGGTGCTCCCATAATGTTAGTTCGTCATATAAGATCGGTGTTTCAGGTATATATCCAAGCGAACGCCGATACGATTCTAAATCATCTTGTAACGTTTGACCATTAACGTGAATCGTCCCTTGATCAGCTTGCAATAATCCTAGAACATGTTTAATCGTCGTACTTTTTCCAGCTCCATTTAAGCCAATCAGACCGACCATTTCTGCAGGCTCTACTGAAAAAGAAATATGATGTAAAACAGGCTTCCGCGGGTGATACCCACCTGTTAAGTCTTTAATTTGTAAACCTTTTGTCATAACACTTCCACTCCTTCTCCTCTATAGTACCAAAAATAGGTGGGAAAACTCTACCGTGATACTACACCATCTTATTTATCATAATAATTTTATTTTGACACACTTAAAACAAAGCGAAAATAAGCTAAAAGACTAGTTTACCTACTAAAGAAATGAGACGACTAGTATAATCCTATCCACTATTAACTATAAGTACATACTATTATTAATAAACCAACGATTATGACTACCAACTTTTGATTTCGTCATACTAAATCTTACCGAACCACATCGTTCATATAATTACATTCTGACTTAACTTGCAACGAACGTTGTAAGTCGGTATAGTTGAAGAAAAATATGGAAGGGTTGATGAAAATGACATATGAACCAAATTGTATTTTTTGTAAAATTGTAAATGGAGAAATTCCTTCATCAAAAGTTTATGAAGATGAACATGTCTATGCGTTTTTAGACATTAGCCAAGTAACAAAAGGCCATACACTTGTTATTCCAAAAGCTCACTACCAAGATATATATGAATTGCCTAGTGAAGTCGCAAGCCAGCTGTTTTCGGCTGTGCCAAAAATTGCGAACGGACTTAAAGCAGCTTTAAACCCTATTGGAATGAATATGATTAATAATAACGGAGAAAAAGCAGGACAAACCGTTTTCCATTATCATATCCACCTAATTCCACGTTATGGAAAAGGAGATGGTTATGGGGCTGTCTGGAAGGACCACAGCTCTGAGTATTCACAAGAAGAATTACAAGAAGCTGCAAAGGCAATTTCAACTTTTATAAAAAACTAACATTTATAGATAAAATTATTATAAACTTTCGGAAAAATACACAAAATTCAAAACAAATTGAAGAATTTTTATGATATTATAGGTTTAATACCGTACTATCATATTCCAGCAAGGAAAAGGGAGATGGAAAGTTCATGAAAGCTGTTTACAATTTTAATGCAGGCCCTTCAGCACTACCTAAACAAGTTCTTGAGCGTGCTCAAAAAGAATTAACAAACTTCGCAAATACGGGCATGTCTGTTATGGAGTTAAGCCATAGAAGTAAAGAATACGAGGCGGTTCACTTAGAAGCAATTAGTCATTTAAAAGAGTTGTTGAATATTCCTGATAACTATAAAGTACTTCTCCTTCAAGGTGGGGCAAGCCTTCAATTTGCGATGATTCCATTACAGTATCTAAAAAAAGGAAAAATTGCTAACTATATTTTAACAGGCTCATGGTCAGAAAAAGCAATAAAAGAAGCAAAGCAAATTGGTGACACTTTTATTGGTGGTTCTTCAAAAGATAACCAATACCGTTCAATACCGGATACTAAATCTCTTCAATATAATAATACAGATGCTTACGTTCATCTCACGTCGAATAACACAATTTTCGGTACACAATGGCACGAGTTTCCAACAATCTCTCATGCTCCGTTAATTGCTGATATGTCAAGCGATATCTTATCGCGTCAAATCAATGTTGAGCAATTCGGGATTATTTACGCAGGTGCTCAGAAAAACCTGGGGCCTTCAGGTGTTACAGTTGCCATTGTTCGTGATGATTTATTAGAAGAAGATGTATCACATGTCCCGACTATGCTCCAATACAAAACTCATGCTGGGGCGAACTCACTTTATAATACACCACCTACTTTTTCAATTTATATGCTAAACCAAGTTTTAACATGGGTGAGTGAATTAGGCGGTATATCGTTCATTGAAAAGCAAAACCAAGAAAAAGCACAAATTATCTACGATGCAATTGACGAAAGTAACGGTTTTTATGTAGGTCATGCAAATAAAGAATCACGTTCTCTTATGAACATCACATTTAACTTACCAACTGAAGAAGACAACAAGGCTTTTTTAGCTGAAGCAAAAGAGCTTGGATTTGTTGGTTTAAATGGCCATCGTTCTGTTGGTGGCTGCCGTGCTTCGACTTATAATTCAGTACCAGTAGAAGCATGTGAAAAGCTACGAGACTTTATGAAAGCATATCAACAAAAATCATAAAAGCATATAATATGTTGTAGAGGGTGTGTCAGAAGAACTATTAGATTCTTTTAACACACCCTTGAAGTCATCATTAAATGACTTTATAGTATAGTAAATATAAGCAATATGTAGCTATACAACCGCTAATAAAGCATGTCATAAACAAATAAAAAAACGATTGATAAAAAGATTTCCTTCTTTCCTGTTCTTTTTCCTTTTTAAGTCGAATGATTACGTATATTTGACTATATATCGTTAACAGGAATATTGAAATAAACAGCAAAGTCAGTGCCTCCACACAAATTCCCTCCTAACTTCCATACAAATGTATATGAAGGTGGGATTGGAAATAGACTAGTTAACGACGTCACGCTATACCTATTTATCTAAGGAGGGTTTCGTATGAATATTAAATCACTAACAATCGGTCTACTTGTTGGCTCACTAGTAACAAGCTCTATTACGTTACTCACAACTCCTTCTTCTGGTAAACAAATGCAAAGACGCATTAAGGAGCAGCTAACGACAGGGAAGGAAAACCTGCAGCAAATAAAACAACAATACACAAACACAACGAAACAACTAAAGGGGACAATTGCCATTACAAAAGAGCAAGGACAAGATTTCGTTAATGAAACAAAAAACATATTTAGTGACTATCAAAAGGACATTGCACCTTCATTGCAACGATTAAAAAGCGATATTGATGACTTACAGAAGCAAGTTAATGACATGAAAAAGAAATAAATACTAGCAATTTGTTAGAACAAATAAAATTTTCGAAAAGTTTTAAATAAACACATTTTTACCTTCCTTTTTTCTATAAAACTTGTCATAATAAAAGAAAGTTATATTATGATAGAAATGAATAAGCTAAGTTTTTATTTGGGGTAAAGAGAACTTATCGTTAGGGGGAGAATTATGGAACAATCATCAGAATGCTCCTTAAAACAGTCTGTGATATTCAGTCACAAAGTAGCACAATTAAGCAAAGCGTTATGGAAGTCCGTAGAGAAAGACTGGCAAAATTGGATTAAACCTTTTGACTTAAATATTAATGAGCACCATATATTATGGATCGCCTATCATCAAGGTGGGGCATCAATCTCAGATATTGCAAAATTTGGGGTTATGCACGTTTCAACTGCTTTTAACTTTTCAAAAAAATTAGAAGACCGCGGTTTACTTCTATTCTCTAAAAAAGAAAACGATAAACGGAATACGTATGTACAATTAACCGAGGAAGGGGAAAAGCTCTTTCTACAAACATTGGAAAGCTATGAATCCGATACGTATGCTGTCTTTCAAGGTGCACTACCGATAAAAGGTTTATATGGGAAGTTCCCTGAGTTCTCTGAAATTATGAGCATTCTACGGCATATTTATGGTAATGAATTTGTTAATATGTTTGAAGATACGCTTCATAAATTCGATGAAAGTTTCCATGAAGAAGATGGTCAAATTCGTACCAAAACAAAAGAAAAACAATTTGCAACAGAAGGAGCATAGTAATGCTCCTTCTTTTAATTCATATTTATCATTTCTTGTCAATAGAAATGCTTGAAATATAATTACATTTATTTTTATTAAACCTATTGCTTTCTCCTCCAAATGAGCGTAAATTAATCAATTGTTGAGGAGGTGACGACATGAACTGTTGGAAGACAATTCGTGTAACACAAGAATTCGGTGCATTTAGACTAATTTTCTTTTCGTTATGCACAATGCTGTTTTCATTTTTATTGTATTTTTTATTTATTAGTAGCTTGGTCGGGCCTCACGAATTTGTTCATGTCCGCTTCATAACGATTATTAGCAGCATCGTACTTTTAATTGCGATTCATAAACTACTGCATTTAATTCCAATTTGGCTTTGCGGGAAAAAAGCGACGATTACGATTAAATTTGTGTTATTTTTACCACTTATCGGTGTTAAATTAAATGAACCGATCGCAAGAAACCTATATGTCACATCGTTACTGACACCTGCTATTTTAATAACAATGGCCTGTGCGTTACTATCGATTATGTTCCCAAGCTATCTTGCTGTTATCTCTATTATAACGTCTATTCATTTTGGCCTTATCTTTTTTGATGTTATTTATTTAACTTATCTTATAAAAGCACCTAAAAAAAGCTTAGTTGAAGATCATTCCGAAGGGTTCCATATATTAACAAAAGCGTCGTAATGAGCAACTTCATTATCGACGCTTTTGTTAATTAAAATATAATTCCATTTCCAATAGATCTTCTTGTAGATTAAACGTTTTAAAGCGAAGGTGCATTTTTCCTAGTTCATCAAGAGGAAGCTCTGTCATTTTTAATTCAACTAACTCATCTACTGGATAAAACACGACCCAATCTGCTAAATCAAGCATTTCCTGTAACAACATCATCATGCGGTCAACTGGTAGCGAAAATACGCCTAATTGAAAAGAATCAACACGTAACAGTAAATCACCATTCGGCTCTACAGTTGGATCGAAATAAATCTGAATTGGAATTTCCTGACCGAACAAATGAAAGAGAGAGCGGAATTCAACATATTCATCTCCAAGTTCAATAACGTATGGAACTTCACTTTCATTTTCTTTTAACAAGCTGTTAATAAAATAGGTAAAACGCTGTTTATCAGTTTCGATTGTAAACAACGCTTCGTTGTTACTAAATGGTTTCGTTTCATATGACTCCCCATCAACTGATGGAAACATCCGAACAAGTAAAACAATTACAATGAATATACTAATCATGAATGTTAATAAGGTATAAAAAGCGACTTTCCACTTCTTTCCTTCATTAGCCATTTCGTTCACCTCTCTCTTATTTTATGAGTTATATGCAAAATTAACAAATAAAAATTAAGTGTTAATCCTATCTTTTTTTCGCATCTTTTGATAAAGTTTAATTATCGATGCTCGTCAGGAGGAAATGTATGTTTGTAATAAGTAGTTTCTTTGCATTAATTATTTTCTTTTTAATCAATTCTATGACAGATTCCTTATGCTTAAAGCGGGAAATCCCGACGGAACGTCAACCTAAAGTATTTAGAACGATTAATATATTAATTACGATTCTACTAACATCCACATATATTAAAATTCTTTTTACATAAGAAAGACACACGAGCTGTCTTTCTTATAAGTTGTATTTATGATATTGAGCATTTTTGAAACGTGAGGACCCGGTATCCTTTTCGATTTTAGCTCTTTTCATTTCTCCCAAAATCACTTTATATGTAACAAAAAGGCGACTTAAAAGGGTGCATAAGCCCATTTAAGTCGCCCTATTCTTTTATTAAATACATTTACATCTTAGTATGCCCAAGATGCACCGATAATCACCAATAAGATGAATAAAACAACTAATAACGCAAAACCGCCGCCATGACCTTTATGACTCATTCTAACCCCTCCATTTTAATTATTTTCGAAATCGAAGCTGTGCTAGTTATTTAAAGCCAAGATGCACCTACAATAATTAACAAAATAAATAATACAACAATTAACGCAAAACCTGATTGATATCCGTGAGACATAACAGCACCTCCTCTTTTTCTAGTTATGATATTCTATGCGAATATTGTCATTTCGTACTGGCTTTCGCCCTAAAACTAAATTCTGTGCTTTCTCATTACGAGTAAAGTATGGTATAGTAATTACTGTAATCTTATAGCTTGAAAGCCATTGAGGAGTTGACATGATGAGAAAACGAACGATTGCTGCAATTGGAATTGCATGTATGACAGTACTTGCAGCGTGTAACAATGAAGGTGCAAAAGACGAAAGCCAAGTGCTTGTGACAGTTGACGGCGAAGATATTACAGAAGGTCAATTAATTGAAGAATTGAAGCGACAAGGTGGGGATGAAGTTCTTTCCCAACTCGTGACTGATATTATCGTCAAAAATGCTATTGCAAACGTTGACATTCCTGAGGAGGATATTGAAGAAGAGTTAGAAAATTTCCGTGATAATTTCCTAACCAACTTCAACGCAGAATCAGATGAAGAAATTCTAGATATCGTTCAAAACCAATTCAATATAGATATTGAATCAATGGACGAATTCGTGGAGGAATTGATTCTACCAGGTCTCGTTCTTAACCAACTTAGTGAAGAAGGCATTAGCGTAACTGATGAAGATGTACAATCCTTTTATGACGAGAATATTGAGTTTTTTGGTGAACAAGTAGAAGCAAGTCATATTCTTGTTGAAGAAGAGGAAACAGCAAAAGAAGTGTTAGAGAAACTTGAAGACGGTGAAGATTTTGCTGAACTCGCTATGGAGTATTCGATGGATGGAACCGCTGCTATGGGTGGAGAGCTTGGCTACTTTGGACGCGACGAGATGGTTGATTCTTTTTCAGAAGCCGCATTCGCCTTAGAAATCGGGGAAATTAGTGATATTGTTGAGTCGGATTTTGGCTATCACATTATCCTCAAAACTGGCTTCCGTGATTCCTTTGAAGATTATGAAGAGGAGATCCGAGACACATTAATAGCACAGCAAAAGCGTTCACAGGATCAAGTATTATTTGATTTAATTGAAGAAGCAAACATTGATGTTAAAGACTCACAGTATTCTGATCTATTTGATTCTACTGAAGAATAAATTGTACAAGCACACTAGGAGCTACAAAGGTTAAATAAACTTTGTAGCTCCTTTTCTATTTCAAGGAAAGATGAGTTAACTAAGTATGATCACTTTTGAATTTCCCTTGCACCTATATATCCCCTTTGCATAACGTAAAAGTAGGGCAATTCCCCAATACTACAGATTAGGAAGGATGATATTGACATGTCAGGAGCAGTAACACATGGTTCAAATTATGACTTCACATTATTAGTTGTATTATTTATTTTATTAATTATTGTAGGTTCTGCTTACTTTTGCTAAGAGTAAAGTAAGGATGGCACTATAATTAGGGATCATTCCACATGAAAGTTATTTCCTTTCATGTGGAATAAACCTAACTTAGCCTTTGATACTAAACTATGTAACTACGACCTTAGTTTTCTCATATGAACTTCATTTATAGCTTGATAAAGTAATTCTTTATTAAAATCGGGGAAATAAGTATCGGTGAACCATAACTCTGAGTTAGAGGATTGCCATAACAAAAAGTTACTCATCCTCTTTTCCCCGCATGTACGAATAATAATGTCCGGTTCCGAAAGCCACTTTGAATAAAGATAGCTTTAAAAACGTTCTTCATCTAAATCATTTACCGTCATATTAGCATTAGAAATTTCATTAACTATTGATTAAAATTTCACTTCTTCCACCATAGTTCAAAGCGAAGTTAACTATTATTGCAGTGTTATTCTTTGTTTCTCTCGCGGCAGTTATTACTGCTTCTTCGTTTTAAAAAGTCCAAACATCCCCCTTATTTCATTGATAGTAAGGTCGGTCTCTATCATCAAAATCAAATAATCGCTTTGATAAAAACACTTACTTTTTACATTGATTATTACACAATCTTCGTTACTTTAAATATATCTTTTCACACACACTCTTTACTTCAACATAAATATCCAGTCCTTTATTTCAAGTTATCTGACTGTTTTAAAAAAAATAAAAGGTGTCAAAAGAAATGAATCTCTTCGACACCCTTTAGCCATTATGTGTTCTCTACATTTTGCTTACCGCGCTTCTCTTTTATTCGTTCCATGTAGACGTTTCCTTCTTGCTCAATCCACTTCTGTTCTTCTTTATAATCTTCATATGTGTACTTTATAGCTAAGTAACCACTTATGACGATCCCAATTAAAATGAGATACACCCACCACGGGCTTCCAACTAGCAAAGTCCCAATTGGCGTTTGTGTTAACAAAAAACCGAGCAATAGCAAACCTAATAGAACATATGCATATTTACTGTTTCCACGACGATTCACGCCAATCCCCTCCATGCTTGTCATCTTGTTTCATCATATGTACGAGCATGAAAATATATGACTATAAATCAAGTGGTGGCTCATGAAAGCGCGGTTTGTAAAAGCTTCGGTTATCTAATGCAAAAACTCGTTCTGAAAACTCACCAGGCTGCACCGTCTCTAATGCACGGTCAATCATATTCATCTTTGCATCAATATTATCAATCATATGGAGCATTTCTGCTTCCTTGACTACAGGAACTTTTGGACTTCCCCATTCACCTTTTCCATGATGACTTGCGATTAAATGTTGAAGAATTAAAACTTCCTCACTATCAATATTTAATTCTTCAGCAGTTTGAGCAATTTCCGTAATCATAATTGAAATATGACCAAGCAGTGTCCCCTCTAACGTATACTGAGTATCTATCGGTCCAGAGAGTTCTCTAACTTTGCCTAAATCATGAAGAATTACACCAGCGTATAATAAATCTGCATCTAATGACGGATAAAGCTCAACTAAGCTTCGTGCAATTTTCAACATACTGACAACATGATAAGCGAGTCCAGACACAAATTCATGATGATTTTTAGTTGCCGCAGGTGATTGCAAAAACTCAGTTTGATGTTTTTTTACGAGGTGTCTTGTTATCCGTTGTATATTAGCATTTTTCATATCAAATATAAACTTTGTAATTTCATCAAGCATATCTTCAGGAGATAAAGGTGCCGAGCGGACGAAATCAGCAACTTTCACTTGATCCATCGCTGTTGTTGGACGAATACTTTGAATTTTCAACTGTCTTCGACCACGGTATTCTGACACTTCACCATTAAGGTGAACAATTACTTGACTACAAAATGCCTGTTCATCCTCTGGTGAACAGCCCCAAAGCTTTGCTTCTATTTCTCCTGTATGATCACATAACTGTAACGTTAAAAACGGTTTACCGTTACTTGCTGTACCTTTAGTTGCCGTTTTAATCAAAAATAGGTTTCTACTTTATCACCAACTTGATGGTGCAATATCCCGTTCCTCACCAAGATCACGCCTCCCACTATAATACTATTAATTATTATACCATTTCTTATCATAGTGTGGGAGAGGCGTTGCACGGAAGGAATAAGAACGTACCATCCTAAAGTGCTCAACCCTTTAGGATGGTGAACCGGATTGATTTTTTACTGGTTGCTTCCCTTGAAGCTTCTTACGTTTTTGCACCTTTTCTTCCATTTTTTTTAAACAGTACAGTGAATTTCACACCACGTTCACTATTTTCAATAGATGGAATAGCTTCGTGTAACTCAGCAATTCTCTTAACAATCGCCAATCCTAAACCAAACTTTCCTTTACTTCCCTTGTAAAATGGATTAAACAATTGTGGAATATCTTTTTCTGGAATGGCTTCACCGTTGTTTTCAACTGATAAACGTACTTGATTATTCTCTTTCGAAGCTTCCATCCAAATAGAATCCGTTGCATATCGGAGAGCATTTTCAACTAGATTTTCTAATAAAACTTCTATCTGCTCTTTATCTCCTCTTATCTTCACATCTGCACCATGAACATAAATCCTTACATCTTCTCTCTGAACACGAAACCTTTCTTCAATTTGAAAGGCTACTTCACCAAATAACCACTCCTCATAATTCGGTGTTTTTTCCTTCAAAGAATCTAATTTCGTATAATAAAGCATATCGATCACTCGCCGTTCCATTCGGTTCGCCTCTTCGATTATAACATCCATCGTATTTTCCAAATTGTTTTTAGGTAAAATACCATCTTTAACTGAATGTGCATAGCTTTTTATAACCATTATAGGTGTTTTCAGTTCATGTGAGGCATGTTGTATAAACGTCTTTTGCGAGCGATCATATAAATTTAAATTTTGACGCATTTTCTCAAACTGACGTGCTAAACGTTCAAAATCTTTATCACCTTTCCATTTGAGAGGTTCCTTCCAATCACGATTCGCAATTTGTTCCAGATGATTTCCAAGAACATACAGCGGTTGTCTTAAATAATGTTTAAGCCACATCGCAGGCAATAAGCTTAACGCACACGCTAATAATAAAATATAAATAAGACGTTCCCAAAGTCGATTAACCATTTGATCACGATACGTATCCCACATATAAGAAATATGATAAGCCGGACGATCAGATATATTCGTCTTAGTTATTACATAAAAGACGGTCGCACCACCATATTGAATCTCATAACGACCTCGTTCTTGACCCTGTCTAAAGGCATTTTGTGCCATTTCACGTAGTACTTCTGTAGGTGGTGGTGCTGGCCCCCCTTCTGCTGTTTGTCCAAATGAATCAATAAAAAAATGACCAACGGAACGTTCTGCATCACGCCTCTCGACAAAATCCAATTCGTTTCGTGGTGGGTTTACTAAATCGAATAATGGATATACATATCTCGTTTGTTCGATCTCAATAATGCGATACGTTTCTTCAGTTAATGTTCCTTTAATCGAAATCGGATAGATTAATGTAACGGAAAGAATAACTAGAACAATTAAAGAAATGAACGCAAGCCAAATTCGCTGCGTTAAATTCACTTTTATCATGAGGACAATACCCTATATCCATATCCGTATAACGTTTCTAAATGGATACGCGGCATTTTTTCCGTACCCGCCTGACGACATCATCAACGGCACGTTCCGAGCCAAAATAGTTCTCGCCCCATACATGCTCAATTATTTTTTCACGGGAAAAGGCTTTGCCAACATCTGCAGTTAAGAGCAGAATCAAATCCATTTCCTTCGTTGTTAAATCAATGGCTTCTTCATCCTTAGCTTCTTGATCAATGATGATACGCCTATGGGATCGATCATATAATTGTTTAATTCAATTTTCTTCGTATCATTCGTAGAACTTCCATATATGCGGTTCAATAACTTTTTCGCACGAATGATAAGCTCTTGAGGTAAAAATGGTTTTGCTAAATAATCATCACTCCCCATTTCTAAACCTAAGACACGGTCTAAATCTTGATCACGAGCAGAAATAAAGATAACTGGTGTATCTTCTTTTTCTTTTATCGATTTTAAGAGTTGATACCCATCCGTTCCAGGTAACATAATATCTAAAATCCAAAGGTGAGGCCTAGATGTTTGTTCAATGGCCGCACGAGCTTGATCACCGTCATGAAAACAGTCACCTTCCACCCCTCTTGCTCTAAGTATGCTTTTAATACCTCTGAAAGGTTTTCTTCATCTTCAACTAGATAAATGAGATACTCACTCATCATCCATCCTCCTCGCAAATACTAATATCCTGCTAGTAGTATTGTACCGTATTTTCTAAAATGAAACGAGTTTGAATACAAGCTTACACAGAAATATGAGGAATTTTACACGTTTTAACACAAATTGAGCTTTTCTCACATTTTAAATAACTAGTGGGAAACTTAGAATTTTCGTTCCAAGTTTCCCCACCGTTCTCCCTTTACAGTACTGAAAATGCAGTAAGTAGTGCTAATGGTAATACAAATCGTCTCCAGATCGGACGTGGGCGATAGTATGGATTATAATATGGCGTTGGATAATACGGATAATAACGTTGATCAACTTCCCATTGATTAAAGCTTGAGAAGCATTTCCCCATTGTTGTTGATTCCATTGCATCGCTTCTTTTACATCCATATACTGGCCATTCTCATCTGAAGGAATCAGTAAATAAACATTTTGATCATCGACATGCTCAATAACACCTTGATAATTCTCGTGACCATTCATTTGCAGTTGCACAGGTTGATTTAGATGCTGTTCACATTGTGCTTTTATCCATTGAGGTGATAACATAGTTTCTCCTCTCCTTTCATACACAATGTATGCCAAAAAGAGGAGTTAGGTGAAAGCCTACAATAAAAAAATGGAATCTTTTAGTAAATGGTCTAGACAGTTCTTTCCTTTCTAGTGTCCGTGTCCTCCAAATTTATGTATTACGTTCAACCCTCTTCATGAAAAAAGCCAGTTGCGTATTCGCAACTGGTTTTTTTAAATCTATCAACTTTATTCTATACGTTCATAAAAACGTAATAAATCACCATAAATGACACGATCAGAATAATGTAAATCCTGGTTTGCTTTTTCAAAATAAGGCTCACAATTTGCGATATCTGTTTCTAGTTCTGTTTGCTTGTCATAACAAACATCCTTTGTGAACAAATAATCATCTGTAACAAAACTACCATCACGAAGAACTACAAACGACTCCTTTTCTTCAGAGAATAGGTCCGAACCGAAGTGAATCATATCATTTGTATCAATACCTAGCAAATGAAGAATCGTTGGCTTTAAATCGATTTGTCCCGCTACGGTATCCATTCTCTTCCCTTCCATACCTGGAATATGAATAAATAGCGGTACGCGTTGGAGTTGAACGGTATCGAAATCAGTAATTTCATCCTTATCTAAATACATTGCCATCGAACGATTATGGTAGCTAGAAATACCATAGTGATCACCATACATAATAAAGACGGTGTCTTCGTACATTTCTTCTTCCTTCAACTGCTCAAAAAACTGTTCCAATGCATAATCCATATAACGTACCGTTGGAAAATATCGATTTAACGTCCCACTATAAGAATCATATTCATCAATCATACGGTCCTCTTCATCTAATTCAAATGGAAAATGGTTCGTCAGCGTTATGAACTTTGTATAAAACGGTTCAGGAAGTTGCTTTAGTAGATCAATAGATTGTTCAAAGAAATCGACATCCTTTAACCCCCAACCTACTGAGTTTTCCTCTGTCACATCATAAGATTGAATATCAAAAAACGATCATAGCCTAATGCTAAATACATCATGTCTCGATTCCAAAAACTTTTATTATTGGCATGCATAACAGATGTATAATAACCATTCTCTCCTAATTGTTCTGGTAACGCGTCGTATTCATTATTGGAATGTGTAAAGAAAACTGCTCCACTATGACGACCAAATAATGAATTATTTAATATAAATTCGGAGTCAGATGTCTTTCCTTGTTCCGTTTGATGATAAAAATGATCAAAGTAAAAGCTTTCCTTTATAAGTTCATTTAAAAATGGGGTGATTACTTCCCCGTTAACTGTTTGTTCAATAACAAAACTTTGTAACGACTCAAGTGAAATGACCATAACATTTTTTCCCTCAATTAATCCAAAGAACTCGTCATTCGGTTCACGGTACTGTTCACGAGTGTAATAAATGATTTCGTTAATCTCTGAACTATCTGCAAACGCACGTTGAGCTTTAGAGTGCGATTGTATATATGCATCATAAACATGGTAATTTAACACACCAATGTTTTTTACAAGAAGCTCACGGTCAAATGATCGAGTTAATAATTGAGGTCTTTCGGCTTGAGCTAAGCTTAAATTCACAATAAATATCCCAATGGCTAAGACAATTAAGGCAAACGTAGCTTTAGGCCTAGCATACGAATACGTTTTTCTACTCGAAATGACGACATATAACAACACAAGGATGTCAATTAAAAAGAAAGCATCCCACCATCTAATTAATTCTACAACGCTCCCTTGTACATCTTTAATGTTACTCGTTTGCACTAATACTGGCAACGTAATAAAATCGTTGAAAAAGCGATAATACAGCACGTTACCATATAAGATGAGCGTGGCGATAAAGTTCACCCCGATTAAAGCAAACGGCCTTCTCTTTTGCTTAATGAAATAGCACAAACCTAGCAATAATATAGTGGAACTAATTGGGTTAATAATTAATAGAAATTCTTGATACACGGACTCTGAGTGAATTTGAAAACCAACCTTATAAAATAAATATGTCTTCACCCAAATTAATGCGAATATAAGCCACATCATTTTCTCTCTTTTTATAAATTGAATGACACTTTTCAATGTTCATCCCCCTTTTTCTATCTTTACAAAATTTACAAAAACACCAATTTATCATACACTTTCTATGATTCTAGTCAATTGATTCCCACACTTTTACACGTTATCACAAATTCTCACTCATATATACGATTTATAAGCTTACACTAATCGAGGAAACTTGTCCACATCTCATCTATTTATTCAAAACTTCTCAATAAGTACAAAAAAGACGACTCAACCAACAAGTTGGTTGAGTCGCCTCAAATCGATACTATACATTTATTCTCATTTGCTTTCTAAATACTTCTTTAATCATATAAGCAACTCCATTTTGTTCTATCGAACGTGTAACCCAGTCAGCAGCCTCTTTAACCTGTTTAGTGGCATTGCCCATTGCAACACCTAAACCTACCTGTTGGAGCATATCAATGTCATAGTCTTCTGCTCCGATGGCCACCATTTCATTTGCAGAAATTTGCAAGTGATTCCCTAACCTTTGTAAAGATCGTGCCTTTGATACGCCCTGTGCTACACATTCAATTCTTCCTTGTGCTGGACTTATAATATGGGCACCTTTAGTAGCTTGTTGCAGCTGTGAAAGTGCACGCTGCTGTTCAAGATCATCAAAAAATTGTGCCTGTATTTTTAACGGAGCAAAAGGATTCTCCATTATTTGTTCGCAAACCGAATCAACAAAGTGGATTGGATAGAAAAGCGGATCCCCGACACCTATCGTCATTTTTGCAATCAATTGATTCTTTTGCTTCACTTTATTTCCAAGTGCATACTCTTCGTTCCAAACGCGAATATGACATGGATACCTTTCTAAAATATCAAGGATCTGCAAGGCTCTCTCCTCAAAAATTCTACGAACAAAAACGGGTTCTTTCTCATTTGCTCCAACGAACGCACCATCACTCGTTATTAAGCAGCCGTCTACTTTTAACGCTTTAGCAATTTTTTTTTGCAGATATAAAAGGTCTCGATGTCGCTAATGTGACATAAACATCTTTTGCTTTTACATATTCAATTGCCTCTTTTGTTTGCCGAGTTAACTTTGCATTCGCTTTAACAAGCGTCTCATCAATGTTTAAGGCAATTAACTTATAAGCCATATTCGGTTCCTCCTTCTCTTGATGTCCAAGTCTTGCTATTCTTCACAACATATGAGCGAAAGATGAATATTAGAACTAGACGTCTAGAAAAAGATCCTTTATACTCAGATGATGATACTAAGTAATACGTAGAGGAGTACGGCACTTTTCATTATGAAAAAACGTTAAGTTTCTATTTATATCCTATAATCTTATTTAATGTCTTATCATCATTTGATTACCCTAATCAGGAGCCACAATCAGTTCTAATGAGCATTCTCGGTTCGATCTTTTTAGGGGTAATGGTCGGGCTAGTCTTACATATTGCTGTAATGATTAGAAAGAAAGTTTCAAAGTGAGACAAATACGGACCTGTTCAAGAATGAGGAATTTTTTAAATTGCAGGATATGATTTCCATTCCTAAACATAAAAAAGACGACTACTTGAGAGTAGTCGCTTTTTTTCAATTATAATCTTAGTTCTTACTGTTCCGGATTACCATAGATCTCTTCTAATGGCTCTGTAATAATCTTGTTTATATCACCGATAACTGTACTTAATGTTTGCTCTGCTTCCATTAGCTTAGCAATTAGTTCATGTTGTTGAACAAGCTCAAATTGTTTTTGTGCTTGCTCCGCTTCCTCTTGGCTAATTTGAATGCCTTGCATTTGCTTTTGCTGAAGCTCCAACTGTAGCTTTCTGAAATTATCTAACATTCTCTTTGCTACTTCATCTGCATTAATTTGCCCGTGTAATGAACGTAACGTTGTAAATTCTTCACTCTCAGCTAACGTTTGCTTCAATTCTTGAGCTTTTTCAATAATTGTAGACATGTAACGTCCTCCTAATAAAAGTATCCCTACGACTATAACAGTCCATAGGAGAAGCGTCAAATGCAAACGATTTTATTTTTGATTTTACCGGATAATCATCAGCAATATCCCTTGTAAAAGACCGATAAAGCCACCTAGAAAAGCTCCTAAGTATGTAATCATTTTAAACTCTCGTTTAGAAATGGATAACACTAATTCTTCAAGACGTTCTACTGAAAATGCTTCAACTTGTTCCTTAACGATGTCATCTAAATGTACATGCCCTAGAATGGTTTCTAAATGAGTTGCTATTAAACCGATAACTAAGTCAACTGTCATAGGAATGACTTGCTCCATCACTGCTCCCTCATATTGAGGTGCCCATTCGTTTAATGGTGTGTCTAACCAATCAAATAATGGTACATTTTCTTCAATGGCCTGCTGGATGTATGAAACAACCTCTTTCTCATTTAAATAATGTTCGACTACATGTAGTTGCTTTTGCTTTAATTTATTCCATTCCTGCTCGATAAATTGTTTCACTACTCGCCGTGTTTCAGGATCTTGTAAGCCTTTAATCACCGCCGGTTGAACTTTATCAACTAATCGGTCGTTCCCTAAAAACATGGAAATCATATTGCCTATCGTTCCCTTTTGAACTAAAAAACGATCAATCATGATACTTAATTGTTCTTTTCCTTCTGAACTTTGTAAGTATGCCTCACCTCGATCTAATATATAATCCGTTAAAACTGGTATTTGCTTATCAATTTTTTCTTTAAATGAAGTTGGCAAGAGCTCGTCCAACGAATGAAAACGATGCTTCGTAAAAAAGCGACGATATCCATTTGCTACAAGCTGCTTTGATTTTTCAGTTAGTGATTGTTTAAAGCCGGTAATCCCTAATTGTTTCTCAAGTAGCTGTTCACCTGTTTGTTTACTTACAAGTAATTGTTTAGCTTCATTTTGAAGCCACTTAGTTAAACCATCAATAAACGTTGAACTCATTAACCTTTTTGCTATACCGTCAGCTGTAACTAAATAATCAATCACCAATCTTCCTAATTGCTGAGCTAATTCATGTCGTCGCTTCGGAATCACACCAGGTGTAAAAGGGACCAGAAAACGCCCAATTCTCATTTCTTTATACGGGCGAAACAACATTTTTATTGCAAGTGAATTCGTTAATCCTCCAATTATTGCACCGATCATGACCATAAATATAATTAACCAGAAAACGTCCAATCTTACCCTTCACTCCTTTTCTACATTTCACAAAATAGGCATTTATCACATAGTATACGATACGTGCACTCTCCTATCTAGTATTTGGTTTTCTAATTTTCATTTATAGGAGGCAAAAAGATGAAAATAATTGAAATCACTCCAAACCTTTGGGAGAAGTATCGTTGGCCACTATTATTATTTATCCGTCGTTATGAAAAAGGGACAGATCATTCCCTTTATCGTTGGCTGTTTCATCTAAAGAAGAATGATATTAATAAACCTGGTACATGCATATCTTTAGCTTTTTGGGAAGGACAAATGATCGGTGCAACGATAATAAGTCGGTATGGGATTCACCTTTCGGAGCTGATTCTGTTACCAGCTTTTTTGCATAAGCATTTTCATAAACGATTAATTGATTCTATTATAGACCGGCTTGGTGTTTTTTACACGAAGGTTAGATACAACGATGAAAAGATGATCAAAACAGCCCTTGAATCTGGACTTGTTTGCTTCTCGTACGAACAGAAACAGAATACGAACTATCTATGGTTTGGTGGCGGTCATTGGAACATAGAGGATGTCGTTTCGTGAATAAATGATAGCGTATTCCCACACCCTATTTTTATAAGTTGATAAAAAGATAAAAAGGTGTGACATTATTGAAGAAAAAGAAATCATTTATCCCAGATCAAAAGGCAAGAGAAAAAGGATTTATCGATGTTGACCGCATGATTAATGAAGGCTTAGCAGGTGGAACAGTACATGAAAATGATGCAGGATTGATTGAAGAAACAAGAGGAAGCCTAGAGCGGGAAGACCCACCCCACTCAAGACAATAACTTGCAGCTTTCTTAAATGTTTGGGAGGTGCGTCGATTCTTTCTAGTGATAGCGTTTATTCAATAGAACGGAGCCGGCGTCACCCGCGAATCTACCCATATTTTTTTTAAAACAATGATCGCATCCGAATTTTTAAAGAACGTAAATGTAGGTTTTTACCTATTTTTGCGTTCTTTTTGCTATACTTAACATAATGAAACAAGCAATAAGGAGAATGCAACATTGAATGAAAAAATACTGAACCAATTCCAACACGCTATTGTAACGGAAACAAACGAAAAATACGAAAACGTTTTATGGCTTGAGGATGAAACGAAGCAGCCAATTGGCTTTTTAAAAGATCAACTAACTGATAATGAGCAGCTTCTATTAACAATGCTGTTTAACCCGATTGATTCTACTCCGAAACCAGTCAGCATTCATGAAGAAAACTGGAGTTCCTTTTTGCTCAATGATGGTAGTCAGCCACGGGAACCAAAAGTCATTCGGATGATTCATTTCACCCTTGATAAAAGAATCGATGACCTTGATTCATTTCGTGACGTGTGGAATACGATTTTAGATACGCCTGTTATTATTGTATGGACTTCTGCCACACGTGGCATAATCATACTTGATACGGAAATGGAAGAAGAACTTCCAGATTTTATTAGCATTAATCAAGCAATTGCCTCCGATTTTTATGTTGATATGACATTACTTGTTGGCTCAAGTCATCAAGTTGAAAAAACAAAGGGGAGATTGAACTGGGAATTGGCATGTATGAATTCCTTGATCAAAGCAAAAGTCATTCGCCGTGTTTTTTACGAACATGAAGCGATTCCATACCTACTGCTTGAATCGTTAACAATAGAAAATCGAGAACAATTTCTATCGCGACTGCTTGATGAGGACTTACGTTTTGACAAGGATTTCATAAAGAGTATGACGGTTTATTTAGAACATAATTTAAACATTTCACAAGCTGCAAAAGCCCTTCACCTTCATCGAAACAGCTTACAATACCGAATTGATAAGTTTACTGAACGAACCAACCTTGACCTTAGACAATTTACCCATGCATCTTTGCTCTATTTAGCTTTATTATTATTAGATACGAGATCATAATTGGCAACTTGCACAAAAACGCTTACATTTTTTTTGTGCAAGCTTGCCATAGTGTTATAAAAAGAAAAGGGTTACAATCTAGTTAAATCAAATTGAGGAGGATCACACATGGCAGATATTACGTTAAAAAATGTTTATAAAATTTATGATGGGGATGTTACAGCGGTTACTGATTTCAACCTTGATATTGAGGACAAAGAATTTATCGTATTCGTTGGTCCATCTGGTTGCGGTAAGTCGACAACTTTACGTATGATTGCAGGTCTTGAAGATATTTCTAAAGGGGATCTATATATTGGCGATAAGCGTATGAACGATGTTGCTCCAAAAGATCGTGATATTGCAATGGTCTTCCAAAACTATGCCCTTTATCCACATATGAATGTATACGATAATATGGCGTTTGGTCTTAAGCTTCGTAAGTTTAAGAAAGATGAAATTAAGCGTCGTGTTACAGATGCAGCAAAAATTCTAGGACTTGAAGAAATGCTCGATCGTAAGCCTAAAGCAATGTCAGGTGGTCAGCGTCAACGTGTTGCACTAGGTCGTGCAATCGTTCGTGACCCACAAGTGTTCTTAATGGATGAGCCACTTTCAAACTTAGATGCTAAGCTTCGTGTTCAAATGCGTGCGGAAATTATTAAGCTTCATAAGCGTCTTCAAGCTACAACGATTTACGTTACACATGACCAAACAGAAGCGATGACGATGGCAACACGAATCGTTATTATGAAACTAGGAGTTATCCAACAAGTTGGTACGCCGAAAGAAGTTTATGACAACCCAGCTAACGTATTCGTTGGTGGTTTCATCGGTTCACCTTCTATGAACTTCCTACATGGAACACTACAAGGTGAATATTTCAAAATCGGCGAAGTTTCAATTAAAGTACCTGCTGGAAAGCTTTCATTCCTAAAAGAAAAAGGCTATGACGGTAAAGAATTAATTCTCGGTATTCGTCCTGAATCGATCCATGATGAGCTTGTATTCCTTGAAGGTTCACCTGAAACGAAAATTCAAGCGAAAATCGATGTAGCAGAATTAATGGGTGCTGAAACGATTCTTTATTCGACAGTTAGTGGTCAAGAATTAGTAGCACGTATTGATTCTCGTACTGACATTACAAGCGGTCAAACTGTTGAGCTTGCATTAGATATGAATAAAGCTCACTTCTTTGACAAAGATACTGAGGAAGTTATTAAAAAGTAATAACATAAAAGAAGGTGCTCTTCCATAAATGGAAAACACCTTCTTTTTTTATTTCATTGTCCGCTACCATTCTTTAATTTGTAATAAAGAAGGCTCTTGACAATTGGGACATACAACATAATGAATACATTTTTCGTCTCTTTGATCATATTTTATACCATTATCTAGCTTCTGCAATTCTATAGGCATATACGCATCGTATTTCTCTCCATAATCCATCATTCTGCCATAATCAATAAGCTCACTATGACAGTGGTTGCACGTCACCTTTAACTCATTCAACCCATTACAAACAGGGCACATTCCCATAGTATCCCTCAAAATATTCTGACGTTAAAGAGAGGTGCCCCTTTCAATGAAGGACACCTCATGCCAACCTATATTAACTTGATTAACGTAGCTGACCACCCATTTGTTGTTCAGCCATTTGAACTAAACGCTTAGTGATTTCTCCTCCAACTGAGCCATTTGCACGAGAAGTCGCATCCGGTCCAAGTTGAACTCCAAATTCTGATGCAATTTCCAACTTCATTTGGTCTAATGCTTGTTGTACACCAGGTACGACAAGTTGGTTTGAACTGTTGTTGTTTGGCATGTTGTCTCACCTCCTTGTGTATCTATAGTTTGGTTTATTTTCGTTGCGTTTATGTATTTTGTTTTTTTAAAATTAATGGTAGTTTAAACCAATCACCGCTTTATTAAGTAACAATAATTTTTAGAATTGTAAGAAAAATATAAAAATTAGTCTGTTCACATTATCTTTTGTATGGTATATTAAATGCTGAAATTAGTTCATTTTTATTATAAAGGAGGACATACAATGGCCTTAAATCAAGAGCCTAGCCGTGAACAATGGGCAACTCGGGTTGGATTTATTTTAGCAGCAATGGGTTCAGCCGTAGGACTAGGGAACATTTGGCGTTTTTCCTATGTTGCTGGTGAAAACGGTGGTGCTGCATTTCTTATTATTTATTTAGCTATGATTGTTCTAATCGGTTTTCCAATTGTAATGGCTGAGTTCACAATTGGCCGTAAAGCACAAAGTGATGCGGTCGGTTCATTTGAGAAATTATCACCTGGTGGAGAACGTTTAGCTCCTGGAGAACCATGGAAAATAGCAGGAATAATGGGTGTAGCTGCTGCTTTCATGATCTTATCGTTTTATGGAGTTATTGGAGGTTGGATATTTAATTACTTATTTAATTATTTAAATGGTAACCTTTGGTCAGCTCCTGCTGAAGGATATGGAGACTTTTTCGGTAATTTTATTGAAAGTCCAAGATATCCAATTTTATGGCAATTTATTTTTATGACGTTAACGATTGGTATTGTGTATGTTGGGGTTAAAAAAGGTATAGAACGAGCTAATAAAATTTTAATGCCATTATTAGGAGTTTTATTAATTCTTTTATCGGTTTATGGTCTTACTCTTGGTGGTGCTAAGGAAGGGTTATCTTTCTTATTTTCGCCAGATTGGTCAGCACTTACTGATCCAAACATTTATTTAGCTGCATTAGGTCAAGCATTTTTCTCTCTTAGCTTAGGGATGGGAGCATTAATCACATATGGTGGCTACTTATCCAAACAAGAAAAGCTTCCTGGGGCAGCAGCAAGTGTTGTTACGTTAGATACATTATTTGCAGTAATTGCAGGAATCATGATTTTCCCTGCCGTATTCGCATTTGGTGTTGACCCAGCATCGGGTCCTGGTCTAGTCTTTGTTGTCATGCCGGATGTATTTAGTAGCTTTACGTTAGGTTGGTTATTTGCGATTCTATTCTTCTTCCTACTAGCAGCTGCGGCGATAACTTCAGGTGTTTCACTATTAGAAGTAGCCGTTGCTTACTTTATTCGCAAATTTAAATGGAATCGTAAAACAGCAACATTGGTCGTCGGTTTCGTAATCTTTATAGTAGGACTCCCTTCAGCTCTTTCGCAAGGCGTGTTAGCAGGCTATGGTTTATGGGATTTAGATATTATTGATTCCGTTGATTTCATTGCTTCAAATGTATTCTTACCACTTGGCGGATTAATTATTGCTCTCTTTATGGGCTGGGGTTGGAAGAAATCTGAAGCATTAAGTGCGTCAGATTTCGGTAACACGTTCTTAGGTCGTACGTGGATCTTTATCCTACGTTACATTGCACCAATTGCAATTTTATTCGTATTCATTACATCAATTAACCCGTTCTAATATCCTAATCGAAAACCACCAGTCTTTTAATAGACTGGTGGTTTTTTTACTATTAACTCAACTGACAAAGCGCTCGCTCAGTTTGAGGGAATCGCATGACTTTCCATCTCTTCTTTAATTAATTCAAGTAAAACGGTTAACCCTTTTTCAATTTTGTCAGGAGTAGCATGGGTGAAGTTTAATCGCATCGTATTTTTCTTTGGTTTTCCTGCATAGAAAGGCTCCCCTGGAACATATGCGACCCCGCGATCAACTGCTTTATTTAAAAGTGCCTTCATGTCTAAACAAGGATCCACTTCAATCCAAATAAACATTCCTCCCTTTGGCTTTACAAAGGTTAGGCCAGGAACAGCAGCCTTCTCCAAAAAAGCAACCATCGCCTCCATTCGACTCTTATACGTATCACTTATTTTTTGAATATGTGCATCTAAATCAAAGTGGCAGCATAATTGATATAAAGCATGTTGTGATAAGGAATTAGAATGAAGATCATTTGCCTGTTTCGCTTGTGCCATCATTCGAATGACTTGATATGGTCCTACGATCCAACCCGTTCGTAATGCAGGTACAGCCGTTTTTGAAAACGTACTAGTATATAAAACATGTGTACCATCATCAAGTGCCGCTAGTGGGGTATACGATTCACTTCGATCAAATTGAATCTCACCATATGGATCATCTTCAAATACAACGACTTTATGTTTATGAACAAGGTTTACTAATTTCTGCCGACGCTCTAAAGTCCATAAACGTCCTGCCGGATTAGAAAATGTGGGAACAACATACACGCACTTTGGACGATATTCCTTTAGCTTTCGCTCTAAGTCTTCTGGTATCATGCCTTCATCATCTGAATCAACAGCAATCACGTTAGCCTCATATGAGCGAAAGACTTGTAAGGCAGCTAAATAGGTCGGATCTTCTGTTAATACAACATCACCAGGACCTAACATAATTCTTGCAAACAAATCAATTGCCTGCTGCGATCCCGTAGTAATAAGTACATCGTCTGGTGAATAACTCTCAATCCCCTTCTTTCCCATCCGATCAATAATCACTTCACGCAATGGTCGTAACCCTTCGGTCTCAGCATATTGCATTGCCTGTTTGCCAGTATGAAATGTCCGATTAAAAGCATCTTTAATACCTTCAATAGGGAATAGATCATCATCAGGTAAACCACCTGCAAACGAAATAATGTCCCCCTTGCCAACAACCTTTAAAATATCACGAACAGCTGATGATTGGAGGTGTTTCACTCTGTCTGAAAATGCATACTTCATCTAACGCACCTCAATTTGTAATAAAATTTTGAATATTATATATATATACTACCTTATTCCTTTGGAAAGTCAACGAAATAAAATTAAGCAAATGGCTTTTTCAAAAACGTACTACCTTATGTGTATATAGACGATTATCCGTACTATAAAAGAAAAGAGAATAGCATTTTCACTATTCTCTTTCTTATATATTGCCTCATTATTTTTCCATCATCGCAGCGTATTGTGATTTCACTAAATGGTAATATGCACCACGGGAATCCATTAATTGTTCATGTGTTCCTTGTTCTAAAATCCGTCCGTGCTCCAGGACGATAATATTATCTGCGTCACGAATCGTTGATAAGCGATGTGCAATCATAATAGCAGTTCGCCCAGCCAACAGTTTTTTCAGTCCTTCTTGAATTTTTAATTCTGTTTCAGTGTCAATGCTTGCAGTCGCTTCGTCGAGAATTAAAATTTTCGGATCTGCAAGCAATGCCCGGGCAAACGATAATAATTGCCGTTCACCAACAGAAAGCACGCTTCCTTTTTCCTCTACTTCCGTATTATATCCATCTTCAAGCTTCATGATAAAATCATGTGCTCCAATAGCTTGAGCAGCATGTTTCACTTCTTCATCGGTTGCTTGAGGTCTTCCAAAACGTATATTTTCCATTATTGTCCCTGAAAAGATAAATGTATCTTGGAGGACGTAACTAACATGCTTTCGTAAATCATCCAGCTTCAAATCGCGTAAATCAACACCATCAAGCAAGACTCTTCCGCTCGTTGGGTCGTAAAAACGACTTATTAAATTAACGATCGTTGACTTACCTGATCCGGTATGGCCGACAAGTGCAATCGTCTCACCAGCATTAAAAGTTAAATCGATTCGGTGCAATGCCTTTCTCTTCTCGTCATAAGAGAATTCAACTCCTTCAAAGATCACTTCTCCTTTAACGCTAGGTAACACAACAGCATCATCCTTTTCAGGAACAGAAGGTCTCTCATCTAAAAATTCAAAGATTCTCTCTGACGAAGCCATACCGACTAACAATTGATTATACACTTGACCTAAACGGGAAATCGGCTCCCAGAACATCCCTAAATAGAAAGCAAAGGAAACGAATATACCAAGTGTGAGTGTGCTCGTATCAGACTGTAGCAAATAAGCACCGTACCAAATTAAAATAACGGTTCCAATTGCTCCAGCCAATTCAACAAATGGACGAAAGATCGCATTTTTTTTCGTTGCTTCTCTCCAGCTTTCATAGTTATCAGTGTTGACCCCATCAAAGAACTCCATATTCTCATGCTCTTGTGCATATGCCTGAGTGACACGGATACCTTGAATGCTCTCATTTAAATGAGAATTTAATTTAGATTGACGAATACGGACCTTTTGCCAAGAACGTCGAATGTCTTTTCTCAGTTTTGTTGAAATAAAAAACATGATCGGTACAATAATTAATACTAAAATTGCAAGTTCTGGACTTAATGAAAATAAAATCACGACGATCCCGATAAGCATGGCGATGTCCATAATTAAGTTAACGACACCATTTGTAAAAAGGTCTTGCATTGAATTGACATCGTTAATAACTCGAACTAATATCGAGCCTGCCGAACGTTGGTCAAAGAAACGATGAGATAATCGTTGAATATGATTAAATAGTGCTCTACGAATGTCGTAAATCATATGCTGTCCTAACTCATTCATCCAACGAATGCGGAACACATTCGCTAACCATGACGCAACATACATAACTAGTACAGTTAGTGCGATAGTAACCATTAATGACATATCACCAGGAGCAATTGCATAATCGATAGACCAACCGATAAAATCGGTGCGGCTAAGCGTACTGCACTAACAATAAGCATGGCAATAATCGTTTTAGGTAGGTAACTTTTTGCATAAGGCTTCATATAACCTAATAACCGGAGCATTTGCTTCCAATTAAATGGCTTATCAATGATTTGTTCAACAGTATAGTGAAATCGTGATCTCTTTTGTGATTGAGTACGTGTTGTTTCAGTATGTGCTTGGCTCATCGCTGCTCCCCCTTTCATGCTTGTTGTAGAACATATTCCTGATCTTGGTTTTGAATATCATAAATACGTCGGTACTGCCCATTTTCTAATGCTAGTAATTCATCATGTGTACCCCTCTCAATAATTTCACCCTGATCCAAGACGAGAATTTCATCAGCATGCTTTACGGACGAGATACGGTGAGCAATAATAAATGTCGTTCTTCCTTCCATGACTTCTTGAAAAGCACGTTGTATTTTAACCTCTGTTTGCATATCAACAGCACTCGTTGCATCATCAAGTATTAAAATTCGTGGATCCATAATAATTGAACGAGCAATCGCAATCCGTTGCTTTTGACCTCCAGATAACCCTAGACCACGTTCTCCTAAGACGGTATCATAGCCGTCTGGTAACTCTGAAATAAATTCATGGGCATCTGCACGTTTAGCTGCATCAATAATCTCTTCCATCGTTGCAGATGGACGCCCGTAAGCAATGTTATCGCGAATCGTTGACGAAAATAGAAACGTTTCTTGCAATACTGCTCCAATCTGTTCACGCAATTCTTGTAATTTATAATCTTCAATTGGACGGCCATCGATCAAAATCTCGCCAGAGCTTCGTTCGTAAAAACGTGTAATTAATTGGATAATGCTTGACTTCCCAGACCCTGTTGCTCCTACTAATCCAACTGTTTTACCTTTTGTTGCTTCAAATGAAATATCCTTTAGTGCTTGTTGTTGCTTAGAACCGTATGTTAGTGAAACGTTGTTAAAAATAACTTCACCAACAAAATCTTCTTTCTCTTTCAAGACATTTTCCTTTGCATCATCCGGTCGCACTGGTTCCTCTAAAACTTCAATCAAACGTTCACCAGATGCTTTCGATTGTGAAAACATATTTACAATAAACCCTAATTGCATAATTGGTCCAATGATAAACCAAACTAAACTAAAAAAGGCAATTAGTTGACCAATTTGTATACTTCCTTGGATGGCCAAATATCCACCATATGCTAATAAGATAACAGCAGATAAATTACCGAGAAACTCCATAAGAGGAAAATAGCGACCCCATATTTTTGATAAATCAATATGCTTTTTAAGATAATCCTCGTTCGAATCAGCAAAGCGACTAATTTCTTCGTCTTCTTGTGATAACGCTTTAACTGTGTTCATACCACTTACATTTTCTTGAACTTTAGTGTTAAGACGTGCTAATGATTTACGAATTCCACGAAATCCTGGATGAATACGCTTATCAAATTTCAATACACTAATAACAAGAAAAGGGAGTGTAACCATCGAAACGAGAGTTAGTGGAACGGAGTAATAAAACATAACAGACATACTGAAGCCAACGAGTAATATAATATTTAATGCTTGAGCACAGCCAAATGACAAGAAAAAACGAAAAGCCTCGACATCTGCTGTTAAACGTGACATTAAATCACCGGTTTTAGCATTATCATAATAGCGGAACGGTAAATATTGTAGTTTTTCATATAGCGTATCGCGTAATTTGCGAACCGCCTTAATGCCAAATAAGTCCCCTAAATATTGATGAACGTAAACAGCACCACCTTTTATAATCATCGTCCCCATAATCGCTAATGCCAAATACGGAATTAATTCAAATCGACCATTTTCAATTGCTTCATCAATAGTGAACGCTAAAATCATCGGATACAAAACTGTCATAATTGTCACAACAACTAATGCCAATAACGACAATATGAACAATGATCTAAATGGCCAATAAAATTCCTTCAAACGTTTAAATGTATCCATTTTTCCTCACCTCATAATATGTACATTCTATAACTCTATGAAATTATTTAGAGTCTCGAATGATTTTATGAAACTAAACACTATATTAAACCTAGTACAATCTAGAAGTCAATAAATAAATAAAACGTTTTCAATTTTTTTAGTAAAATGTTTACCCCTCGTAAACCATCCATATGTGATTAAACAGCAATTGTCCCACTGCGGGAAGCTCAAGCAGTGGGAATCACTCTAGAACGATACCATCATTATAAATATTTACGGTGAACCTTATTTCCATCATAAACAAATGTAATCGCTTTATGATTCACTTTCGTTTCCAAGTGAACCGTCCTTCCCCAAAGTTGATAAATATATGGGAGTACTTTTTCTAAATAGCTAACATCTAGCTCTGTTCCTTCATATCGGTGTGTAATATACAGTTCGCCGTTTTTCATATAATCACCATTTGTTACAACTAAATACGGAAAACCGCCGTTTACTCGAGAAAGAACAAGTTGGTCACGAATGTGCTCCCATTCTTTATCGACTATTTTATACTCATTTCCTTGCTTTTGAAATAAGTACATATCTTCATTCATAACAAGATCCTTCGTTAAATAATTTCGTATAAATGAAATATCCGATTCAATCTCTCGAACTTCAAAGATTTTTTCCCTGCCGCTCCCGTGCTTTATTCCTTGTCTGTCTTTCATATCCTTCGTTGGGTTATCATATTGTTTTTCGATATCTTCGAATTTTCAGTCCTAAATAATAGGGATTAATCGTTGTTTTTGAAGGTTGAATCACTCCAGCATTTAGTTTAGCAAATTCAATTGTCTCTTCACTCGTTAAATCCATTTTGCGTAGTATACGAGCATGCCAATAAGAAGCCCAACCCTCATTCATGATTTTCGTCTCAAGCTGCGGCCAAAAATAGAGCATTTCTTCACGCATCATCGTTAACACATCACGTTGCCAAGGTTCAAGCTCCCGACTATATTCTTCAATAAATAATAATAAGTCCTTTTCTGGTTTTGGTGGGAATGACTTTTTTGTCTTAGGTTTTTCCGCGTCTTTCTTTTCATCCAAATCCCATAAATCTTCATACTCCGAACGTTTTCGTTGTACTACTTCATCTTCTTCTGGGTCATTTTTTGACCATTGTAACTTTGGTCGAACAAGGCTTGGGTCAATATGCTCTTGAATGGCTAACACTGCATCTAAAAAGCGTTCTACCTCTTCTTTACCGTATTGATGTTCATAATTGGCAATTCGCTCAGCTGTTGCACTCATACTTTCAACCATGTCCCGCCTAGTATTTGAAAACCGGACATTATTTTTAAAGAAATCACAATGTGCAAGTACGTGGGCAACGATCAATTTATTCTGTATTAACGTATTGCTATCTAACAGAAAGGCATAACAAGGATCAGAATTAATAACAAGCTCATAAATCTTACTTAAACCTAGATCATATTGGAGCTTCATCTTATGATACTGTTTACCAAAAGACCAATGACTATATCTTGTAGGCATACCATAAGCACCAAATGTATAAATAATATCGGCTGGACAAATTTCATATCTCATTTCATAAAAATCTAGCCCAAATCCATCAGCAATTTCCGTAATCTCCGAAATCGCATATTCTAGTTCCTTTTCGATTAGCGACATTATAGATTCCCTCCTTCAATACGTGCTCTCTTATTTTTATATGATTGAAAGAGGGAAATCATGTGTTATCCTGTTATGCTCTCATCGCTCCAATGTGAGAAGCAAAGCGAAGAAACGCCGCTTTCCCAACCTCATCACGCTTAAAAACACCTGCATGATGTAAAATTTCTAAAAATACTGAACCGAGCTCATGACGTAATAGTTGTTCAAATGACTCTTCTGATATATAAGTGTGTTTACTCATTACCTGTTCAGCCCATTTTAAGTGTTGCTTAATTTCATCTATTGCCGTTACAGCTTCACCGCGTTCTCTCGCTGCGATATAGTGTGCAACTTGCTTTAGTTCCGTTTTCAAACGTCCAGGGAGAACAGCTAACCCCATTACTTCAATTAGCCCAATATTTTCTTTCTTTATATGGTGAACGTGCTGATGAGGATGAAATACACCATCAGGATGCTGATCCGTTGTCCGATTATTGCGGAGTACTAAATCTAATTCAAATAAATCTCCCCTCATACGGGCAATCGGTGTAATTGTATTATGTGGTATATCACCAGTATACGCTAACACATCTACTTTTGGATCTTCATATGAACGCCAAGCTTGTAGAATAAAATCAGCAGCATGTACTAATTCTGCCTTATTTTTCGACTGTAATCGTAATACCGACATGGGCCATTTCACGATTCCCGCTTGTACTGAAGGAAAACGTTCAAATGAAAATAACTCTTCCATATCTGCTTTTGCCATCGGAAAATCATGTGCTCCACCTTGGAAATGATCATGACTTAAAATTGAACCTCCAACGATTGGCAAGTCAGCATTGGATCCTAAGAAATAATGAGGGAACTGTTCAACAAAATCAAGAAGACGTTGAAACGATAAATGGCTTATCTTCATTGGCTCATGTTTTTCTTTTAGAACAATTGCATGCTCGTTATAATACACATACGGTGAAAATTGGATATGCCAATTTTCATTATTCAGTTTAATTGGTATTGTTCGCAAATTTTGTCGTGCTGGATGATTAATTCGTCCGTGATAACCTACATTTTCAACACATAATAAACAATTAGGATAATGATTGCTTTCAAGCTTTTTTGCAGCTGCAATTGCCTTCGGATCTTTCTCAGGCTTCGATAAATTAATCGTGATTTCTAGCTCGCCATAATTCGTATTCGCATACCAATGCTCATTCTTTGCAATACGATCTGTCCGGATATAATGAACGTCTTTACATAATTGATATAAATAGTTTGTTGCAGCATCCGGCCCTTCATCTTCATATTTAGTAAAAAAGCTGCGAATTACTTCAGAAGGACGTTTTGTTAAAGCCCCCATCAATTCAGTATCAAGAAGATCACGGTACGCAACGGAATTGGATTCAAGCTGTTTCTCTTTTGCAGCCCAATCTAAAATATTGTTTAAAATCGTAACAGGTGTATTTAAACATTCTTCTGCTACAGTCACTTCCTCAGCTGCATCCAATGACAAAATATTCAATAATTGATTTCGTGTCCAAATAACATCCTCTTTTTCTACTAAACCCTTTTGTACTCCATATTGAATTAAACGCTCAATCTGCATATGAATGCTCATCATTCACGCATCCTTTCGTTATCTTAGTATCAGATACACATCTTCAGTTTACACTAAACATAGAAGTTAGTAAATTTATTTAATAAAGTTTCCTTAGGAAATGATGTTGCAATTTTTGAAGCTTTACTAATTTCATTAATGCGTGTAACAAACTGAACCGATGCCACCTGCGAATTCGCCTTCACCTTTTTAGATCCTTTATAAAAAAAGCCTGCAAAGAATACGATCTTTGCAGACTTAACACTTTATACAAGTGATTGAACTTTCGCCATAACATTTGTTCTTAATGATTGTAACGCTTTTTGACTCTCTTCTAACGTTCCTTTGTTGACACCAAAATAAAATTTCACTTTTGGCTCAGTTCCAGACGGACGAATACAGAACCAAGACTGATCAGCAAGCTTATATTTTAAAACATTTGATTTAGGTAACGTAATTTCATTCGTTTGACCTGTTTCTAAGTGTGTCGCGATACTCGTTTGATAATCTTCAACTGTTACGACCTTTTCACCACCGATAACCGTCTGTGGTTCACTACGGAAGGTCGCTAAAATATGCTGAATTTTTTCAACACCCGCCTTCCCTTTTAGTGTAAGTGATTCTAAACCTTCTTGATAGTATCCGTATTTATCAAACACTTCTAATAATCCATCATATAATGTCAGTTCTCTCGTTTTGTAATAAGCAGTTAGCTCTGCAGCAAATAAGCACGCTTGCACAGCATCTTTATCGCGGACAAAGTCACCAATTAAATAGCCGTAGCTCTCCTCATACCCAAATAAAAATTGATGTTCTCCTGACTGTTCATACTGTTTGATTTTCTCACCAATAAATTTAAAGCCAGTTAACGTATCTACTGACGTCATTTTGAAACGATCTGCTATCGCACGGCCAATTTCAGAAGTGACGATTGTTTTTAATACAACACCATTTTCAGGTAACGATTGTTGACGTTGCTTTTCTGTTAAGATGTAATCTAACATAAGAGCTCCGGTCTGGTTTCCAGTTAGAACTACAAACTCTCCTTCGTGATTTCTAACAGCTACACCAACACGGTCCCCGTCTGGATCCGTTGCTAATAATACGTCCGCATTTTCCTTTTCTCCTAGCTCAATTGCCAGCTTGAATGCAGCATGTTCTTCTGGATTAGGCGAGCCTACCGTTGAAAAGTTTGGATCTGGCAACTCTTGTTCTGATACAGTTATTACATTTGTAAATCCATTACTTTCTAACGCACGTCTAACCGGAAGATTTGCCGCACCATGTAATGGTGTAAAAACAATCTTCACATCACGACCTGCTTCTTTGCTTAAGCTTTTTTGAATAAGAATAGAGGAAAGTGCCTTATTATACGCTTCATCGATCTCTTCAGATACAAATTTCAATAATTGACTGTCCTTTAATTCACTTTCATTAGCAACGGAAATTTCCAACTCATTCTCTACCGAATTCACATACTGAACTAGTTCTTCTGCAGGACCTGGAGGAAGCTGACCACCATCGTCACCGTACACTTTAAATCCATTGTATTCAGGTGGATTATGACTTGCCGTAATCACAACTCCCCCTGCAGCATGTAAATAACGTACAGCAAAAGAAAGCTCTGGCGTAGGACGCAATTCATCGAATACATACGTTTGAATGCCGTGCTTTCCCAACGTTAATGCCGTTTCTAACGCAAATTCTTTTGACTTATGTCTAGAATCAAACGCAATGGCTACTCCACGTTTTTTTGCTGTTTTCCCTTGTGATTCTATGTACCTCGCTAATCCTTCTGCCGCTCGGCGAATCGTATATGTATTCATCCGGTTCGTACCAGGACCAATCTCTCCACGCATCCCACCTGTCCCGAACTCTAAATTTTTATAAAAGCTATCTTCTAGTAAATCAGGCTGATTTTTAATTGCTCCAATGACTGTTTCAAATCATTTTCTAAATCTGTGAAGCTTGCCCACTGTTCATATTTTTCATACCAATTCATAACAGGTCCTCCTCAACAATTTCATCCATAACCAACAACTATTATACCATTAACTTACCAATTACAAGTGCTTTTTTAAAAAACATCGAACGTCTTTCTAAAAAAATAAAAGTTACCTCAGTTATACCAATTTACTGAGGTAACTTTTTGTTCAGATTAAGAACTAAAACCATTTGGATGAGCTTTGTGCCAATTCCAAGCATGTGTAATAATTTCTTTTAACGCAGGATACTTTGGCTGCCAGCCTAATTCCTCTTTTGCTCTTTGTGATGAAGCAATCAATGTTGCTGGATCTCCTGCTCGTCTTGAAGCTACATGTGCAGGAATAGGTTGACCAGTCACTTCCCGACAAGTTTCAATCACTTCTTTTACCGTAAATCCAGCACCATTGCCTAAGTTATAAATTGCACTTTCGGATTTTTCTCGTAAAGATTGCACGGCTAAGTAATGAGCTTGAGCTAGATCTAGAACATGGATGTAATCACGTATACAGCTACCATCTTTTGTATCATAATCATCTCCAAAAATTTGCACGTGATCTCGTTGCCCTAATGCAACTTGTAATACAATTGGAATTAAATGTGATTCAGGTGTATGATCCTCACCAATCTTCCCATTTGGGTCAGCTCCAGCTGCATTAAAATAACGTAAGCAAACCGACCTTAGTCCATATGCTTGGTCACACCATTTCAACATTCGTTCAATGGCCAGTTTCGTCTCTCCATATGGATTAGTTGGAATAGTCGGATCTGATTCTTTAATTGGTATCGAAACAGGTTCACCGTAAGTTGCTGCAGTTGATGAGAAGACTATGCGTGACACATCATGCTCCTGCATTTTCTTCACGAGCTTATAAGTCCCTAATACATTATTTTCATAGTACTTTAAAGGATTTCCAACACTTTCGCCAACTAATGAATAAGCTGCAAAGTGAATGACTGAGTCTATCTCATGCTTCGAAAAAATTTCATCTAAAATTGCTTCATCCTCAGTAGAGCCCTCATAGAATGTTGCACCTAATGTAGCTTCTTTATGACCTGTTTCAAGACTATCTATTATAACAACGTCCTCACCTTGTTCACGCAAATACATAACAGTGTGACTTCCAATATAACCTGCTCCTCCAACAACTAAAATTGCCATTGTAGTTCCTCCTTTGCCACTCTATTTTTAAATTTCCGAAACGCCATTTCCTGCTTCACAGATATAAAAAGATGGCTCTAATCCCGTTAATGCCTTATACGTCTTTTCAACCTGTTCTTTAAATGCAGCAACTTGGTCCTCTACAACGATACTCACAGAGCAGCCGCCAAAGCCTGCTCCTGTCATTCTCGTTCCAATGCAGCCATCGATTACACGTTGTGCATCAAATAAGGCATCTAACGCTTCACCTGTTACCTCATAATCATCACGTAATGAAATATGTGATTCTAGCATTCTTTTGCCAAATCGTTTTAAATCACCAGATTCAAGAGCTAATTTCGCATCCTCTGTTCGTGCATTTTCCGTCACGATATGCTTTACTCGGCGATACAAAACATCATCGTCTAACGTAGCTTCAATGAAAGCTAGATCATCGACCTTCGCATCGCTTAATGTATTCCACTCAGGTCGATATTGCTTGATAATCGCTAATGCTTCTTCACATTCTGCTCGACGTTCATTATATTTCGAATCCGCTAAACCACGTCTTTTGTTTGTGTTCGTAATGACAATTTTATGTGGACCAAGTTCGAGCGGGACATCATGTGCTTCCATTGTATTCGTATTTAAATAAATCGCATGCTTTTCTTTACATAAACCGACAGCATACTGATCCATTATTCCACTGTTCACTCCTATAAAGTGATTTTCCATACGCTGACAAAGCTTCGCTAGCTCAACTCTAGATAAAGAAACATCAAATAATTCACTTAACCCAAAAGCAGTAACCATTCCTATTGAAGCAGACGATGATAACCCTGCTCCATTTGGAATTGTCCCATGATAAACGACATCTATTCCTTTTAAGGAATCTGTTACCTTAAGCAGCTCATTGATAATCCCTTTAGGGTAATTCCCCCAATCATCCTCATCTTTATAGGTGACATCATCAAGTGAAAAGCTCACCTTCTGATCAAAGTTTGTACTAGTTAACGTACAAAGTTCGTCTTCACGTGGACGGATCGCCATGTATGTTCCGATTGTTAATGCTGTAGGAAAGACAAAGCCTCCGTTATAATCGGTATGTTCACCAATTAAATTAACTCGTCCCGGTGCAAAAAAAGTACGTACCTGTTCTAAAGAATTTGCTGAAAACTCTTTCATAAAGCAATCCTTAACTAATTGATTATCCATTACAAACCTCCAATAGCCTACGATAAGTTTCTTAATTTATTTTATTAAGTATTATATCATAGATATTATATTGAAACAGCATTATTTCTTGTAAAAATTTGCTTCAATACAATAGTCACCGCACCAATAACCGTTCCATTTTCTCCTAAGTGTGATAAAGCAATTTCAGTATTTCTTGCCTCTTCTGTCAGTGCTTTCGTTCGTATTACTTTTTTCAACGGCTCTAAAACGAAATCTCCTGCTCTTGAAACACCACCACCAATAATTACTTTTTCAGGATTCATAAAATGAATCATATTTAAAATACCTACGCCTAAATAGGTTCCTGTTTCAGCCAATATTTCAATCGATAATCGGTCACCCTTCAGAGCACATTCATGAATACGCTCTCCAGTTAACCCTTCAGTGGTTAGAATCGATTCTCGTCCTTTTTTCAGTTGTTCTAATGCTCTTTCTTGAAGTGCGATACTACTCGCTACTGTTTGCAAACAACCATAGCTACCACATTGGCATTTCTCCCCGTTTATATCAACAATCGTATGGCCAATTTCACCTGCTGTACCATGATGCCCATAAAATAATTCATTATTTAATATGACACCTGCTCCAATTCCTGTACCAACATTTACACAGAGTACATGGTCAATGTCTTTTCCGTTTCCAAACCATGATTCTCCTAAAGCAAGTGCTCGGGCATCATTTTCAACATAAGTTGTAATCCCAAAGGTTTGTTCCAACCGTTCCTTAATGGGTATGTGTGAAAGGTTAAAATTTGGTGCAAAAACTGCAACCCCGCTTTGATGATCGACAATGCCATGCATCCCTACCCCTATACCAATAATTTTATCTTTTGAACAAGTAGTACGTTCGATTAAATGCATAATCACTTTCTTTAATACATTTAAGAATGCATGTTCATCCATTTTTGGAGGTAAGGCGTGGGTTACTTGTTTATCTATCGTTGCATCAAGATCCGTTAACACCGCCCTTACTGAATGGCCACCGACATCGACACCGATAATAAATGAATGCTTTGCTTCAATTGTTAGCAAGATCGGCTTTCGTCCACCTTTTGATTCACCAATAGCACTCTCCTTAATAATACCGGTTTCTAGTAATTCTGAGACAATGTTTGTTACAGTTGGTGGTGTTAATTTCGTTTGCTTTGCAATATCAGCTCTTGAAATCGGTCCATGTTCTCGAATAATAGTCAAAATAACCGAGCGATTTAATGATTTCATTAATTGAAAACTTCCTGTAATATGTGAACGTTTCAAACTATCCCTCTTTTCTATTTCTCCCTATTTATTTAAAAGTATATCGTCTCTTAACATTAGTGACAATTAAGAACAATGTTGTCTGTGCTCAAAAAAAACTGGATTTGCCAAGAAGACAAACCCAATTATTATTGTGATCGTTTAAATATTCGTTGTAATTCAATTTCTAGATCATCTGGTAATGACTGGTTCAAATTAAATAAGTCATCAGGATCTCTACGGCTGCGTGCTGCAATTTCCCCTTCCACCGTAAGAAACAATTGATTTTGATAGACATTTCTCCCTTTTTTAGCTTCGATCAAGGAGACCCATTGCCCTGGAACCGAAAATATAACATTCGCTTCATATAAGCCATTCCCAATCGATGTAAATGTTTTTTCTATTTGATGAACGGTTTCAGGTCGATCAAAAATTGCTGAAATATTGGCATCTTCAATTGGTTCATTGAATTCATCAACAACATATAGATGAATCGTTGAAACATCGCCAGTATATAACAAATCTTCACTAACGACCGTAACATGCCAATCAACTACTTGCTGCTCCATTTGAAAATAAGTGACTAGAAAGAATATCAAACTAAGCATACACATGAAAAATGCAAATAAATAGGATCTTTCAAAAGACTTTCTTACAACAACCTTCATCTCTCATCCTCCTTGCTATCTTTCTCATCATTACCTGCAAGAAGTGAGAGTAAACTATGAATAAAGTACCAACATATAAAGTCTAACGTTAATTTTGGCGGTAATCAATCGCATAAATATCATGTCTACGATCTTTTAATTGCCTGACACTCCCAGCTCTCCGATTTCGTCGTAAAAGTTCTAAATCGACATCTCCTACAACGACTGTTTCAATATTTGGTTGACATTCACCAACAATTCCGTCACGTGCAAAAGTAAAATCTGACGGACTGAATATACCTGATTGAGCATATTGTATATCCATATTTTCAACGTCTGTTAAATTGCCAACAGTTCCGGAAAGAACCGTATAAACTTGGTTTTCTATTGCACGAGCTTGTGAACAATACCTGACACGTAAGTAACCTTGGCGGTCATCAGTACAAAACGGGGTAAAGATTATGTTAGCTCCTTTATCAACAGCAATACGACCAAGCTCTGGAAATTCGATATCGTAACATATTTGTATAGCAATTTTTCCACAGTCCGTATCAAATACGTGTACTTTATCTCCTGCTGAAATTCCCCAAAACCTTTTCTCATTTGGTGTAATATGGAGTTTATATTGTTTTTCTATCGTCCCATCACGTCTAAATAAATACGAGATATTATAAATTTTCCCATCTTCCTCAACAAAATGTGAACCCCCAATAATATTCACATTGTATTTAACAGCTAAGTTTGTAAATAAATCCAAATAATCCTCAGTAAATTCCGTCAGACGACGAATCGCTAAACTTGGACTCTTCTCTGGGAGAAACGATAGAAGCTGCAAAGTAAAAATTTCTGGGAACACAGCAAAATCTGATTGAAAGCTAGCTGCAACATCAGTATAATACTCACATTGAATCGCAAAATCCTCAAATGAGGATATTTTCTTCATTTCGTACTGAATCGTCGTAATCCGGACGGGGAACGATGTTTTAAATTGCCTTTTCGGAGTAGTAGAGCGATAATCAATATTGTTCCATTCCATTAACGTTGCATATTTTAACGAAGCCTTATCGTCATGTAAATAATTAGGGTTAACCCGCTTTAGTGTAAAACCATTCATTATTTGAAACGTTAAAACAGGGTCGAAAATATTGTGCATCGTCACTTCTTCTACATATTGACGTGGCGTGAGATCTTCCGCATATTTATAATAATTTGGAATGCGCCCGCCGATAATAATACTTTTTAAATTTAATTCTCGAGCCAAATCTTTACGTGCTTCATATAACCGTCGACCAATTTTCATCCTTCGATAATCTGGGTGTACCATTATCTCAATACCATACAAATTATATCCTTCTGGATCATGATTCGTAATGTATCCTTGATCCGTAATTTCAGCCCATGTATGCTGATCATCATACTCATCAAAATTAATAATTAAACTAGCACACGAGCCGATAATTATCCCATCATATTCAACGCAAAATTGCCCTTCAGGGAAATGCTCCACATGGCTTTGTAAATGCTCAATCCTCCATGGCTCCATATTAGGGAAGCATAGCTTTTGCATTTCTATAATTTCAAGAAAATCTTCTTGTTTAATATTTCGTAAAATCATCTTTTTTTCATATTTGGAAACATCAATTTTTGACATAGTTTCACCCCTAATTCTGCAATTACAACTCATCTAATTATTTCAAAGTCGTCTCCACCATAACATACCCCTTTTGAATCAAAGAAGTCAATTAAGAAAAATACATTTTTAACACATATCGCAGTCCTTCTTTCCAAAAAAAACCACCTAAAAAGGTGGAAGGGATTACTCGGCTTTTACAGCTATATGAACTTTCACTATGCCAATACCTGAGGTAAATGCAATTGATAAAAAAGGAAATTTCGAATGGAAATGAGAGTTTCCTTCGTTTACGATCGGTGTTGTTACATCGATCGTACAATCTTCTTTAGACAATTCAGTGGCCGTTGTTCCAGCTACCCAATTACCAAATTCCTGAACAGCACTCCATCCCATTTCATCAAACTCTAAAATCTCCATCCCCCCATCATTGTTCCTACAATCTTTAAAGCAGTATCTCTTGAGAATGTTACAATTATTTGTCCCGTAAGATCACCCTTAATCCCTAATATGACCGCAACATTGTCGGATGGTACCGAACCTGTCCCTGCACTTGGCTTCTCTTGCTTGATTTCCAATCCAAAATGACTCGTTAAAATTTCCTTTGCCGCTCTACTAATTGCATTAACATGATTCACATTCACGACTCATTCCCCCAAAAGTACTATGACTATATATTTATAAAGAGATATTATTTTGTCATATCTCGAATAGAATACCATTGTTTATGTGCCATTTCTACTACTTTTTCATATAGTAAATATTTTTCACTAGCACTGAGTTTTTTTATTTAGATGAAATGTACAAATATGTACTCATATATTTTTTGAAAAAAGTGTTTACTATAAAGAACAATAGATGTAAGATGTTCTTTATAGAGAACATTAGGAAGGGTGACATTTATGCACATTCCAAAGCTTTATGAAGATCCTTTATATGCACAGTTAAACATCTACCAAGTACAACATCGATTCATTCAGTCTGGTAAAACGAATGTACAAATTTTAACGTTTTCTAGCAAATCTTTAATTTTTGCAAGCGACTTACAATTTCCAATGTCAGAATCGGTTGTCTACCGAATCTGTTTAAATATACATCACTCGTTTTTTGAACTTTATGGATACATTACGTCTATTATTCAATCAAAAAATCTTTTATTATCAATATATGAATATACGTATAAACAAGATACGGAAATGATTCATTAGTTGCAAAAATGAAAGAACGTCATAACAGAAATTCCTGTCTTGACGTTCAAAGAGCTATGAATCAGATTGTTTCTTTTTCCATTTATTAAATTCCAGAAATTCCCGAAACTGATCTTTACTAACACCTGAATTCATAGCCTCTCTTACAAGACCCATCCATGCTTCATCTAATCGTTCCATATCTTTATGTTGATCACTAAGCAATGCCTCAACCGAAACACCTAAAACTGATGAAACTTTCTCTAAAAACTGGATAGAAGGATTAGACTGAATGTTACGCTCAATGGAACTTAAGTAAGATTTGGCCACACCTGCTCTATCCGCTAACTCGGATAGCGATAAACCTTTCTCAAGTCTATACTTTTTAACTTGCTCTCCTATCATGTCTATACCTTACCCTCTCTAACAAATTTACGTCATTAGCAAGATTCTTCATTGTCCTGTAATTCAATAATTTCAATTATGATTATGAGCAACTACAGTTTATCTTCTTGACCATTACTAAAAAAAGATTGAACTTCTTCGACCGTTAATCCATTCATCTTGGCTTCTAATAGCAATTCCAACCATTCCAGATCAACGTATTCTTGCTTTTTCGACATTTCCTTTCCTCCTTATTATAACTTATCGTATCAAACAGATCATCAGGTCTATAATTTTTATTTATTTCATATGTATATGCATTACCGCTATAATCAAAACTGTTCTTTTTAAAGAACATAACACTCACAAAAAGAGGATGCATTTGAGATTCAAATATGCATCCTCTTCTAATTATGAAAATAATTGTAACTCACCAATTCTTTGCATCGCTTCTTTTAATTCCTCTTCTTCACATAGCAATCCAATTCGAACATACCCTTCTCCATGCTTACCAAAACCGATCCCTGGAGCAACGACAACTCTAGCTTCATGTAAGAGACGTTCTGCAAATAATTCTGACGTATATCCTTCAGGGACGGGAAACCATGCGAAAAAGGAACCTTTTGGAGCTTGAACATCCCAACCAATTTCTTTTGCAGCACTTACTAACGCACTTCTTCTTCTCTCATACATTTCGACTAATTCCACTACTTCACGTTGGTCGGATCTTAACGCGTACGCTGCCGCTTCTTGCATCGCTCCAAATAAACTACAATAATAATGATCCTGAATAAGCTCTAACCCTTGAATAACACTTTTATTCCCAACTGCAAATCCAATTCGCCAGCCAGCCATATTATATGTTTTTGACATCGTTAACATTTCAATTCCGATGTCTTTTGCACCTGGAGTCTGCATGAAACTTAGTGGTTTTTCACCTTCATATCCGATAGCACCATAAGCAAAATCATGAACAATACACGTATCATATGTATGACCATAAGTAACGGCATCTTCAAATAACTCTTTCGTTGCGACGGCCCCAGTTGGATTATTCGGGTAATTTAAAAACATTAACTTTGCTTGCTTCTTTACATCATCCGGTATCTCTGAAAAATCTGGGTGAAAATCTCTTTCTTCCTTTAAGGGCATCATGTGCATCTTAGCTCCAACTAACGCAAGACCAGACCAATAATCTGGATATCCAGGGTCAGGTACTAATGCCGTATCACCTTGATTTAATAAACATTGGCTGATTTCGACAAGCCCTGTTTTTGTCCCCGCTAAAACGGCTATTTCTGTTTCATCATCAAGTTCAACCCCGAATTGCTTTTTATAATAGTCCTTAACTGCTTCCTTTAAGAAAGGAAACCCTTTAAATGGGGGATATTTATGGTATTGTGGGTTCTCTGTAGCTAATTGCATCTTTTCCACAATGGATTGCGGTGTTGGTTGATCTGGATTACCTTGTCCTAGATTAATCACGTCATTATGATGCTTTTTTACTTCCATTACTTTATCTACTAACTTAGCAAAAAACTGCTCCGGCAAACGCTCCAACGCATTTGAATAACGAAAAGTCTTCATTTCTATCACTCCAATTAAAAAGTGCCTCACTAAAAAGAGACACTCGTCATCATTATTTTTATTAGATTAGTTGATCAAACATCAACTGTCAAGCTCATTTCTTTACATAGACGTACTTAGCCTTACGTGGTAAATGATTGTTAAGTTGGTTTTTGTGTTGTAACGTTCACGTCTCCTAATCCTCTTTTAAGAACCCTTGCTTTTTCAAAAATTCTCCTACCTCTTGACGTCTTACTTGTGAAAAGTGTTCTGACATTAATTTCGTCCACGTATCCATTCGTTTTCCATTTGTCCGACGATTATAGTAATCAGACATAACTTGATCATATAAACCTAACTCTTCTTTCATTTTTGTTTCGTCATATTCTTCCTCATGTACTACGGCTCTTTGCGATAAGCGGGGCTTCTGCTCTGGATTCTGATCTGGATAGCCAATACATAATCCCATGATGGGAAATGTAAACTTTGGCAGTTTTAATAATGTAGAAACAGCCTCAGGGCTATTTCTAATACCGCCAATCATTACGCCTCCTAACCCTAAACCTCTAGACGCTAGCAGCATATTTTCTGCTACTAACGCAGCATCAACAGCACCAACAATAATTTGCTCAACCTCACCAATTTCAAACGGCTTCTGATGCATCTCGCTAGCTTTCGATAATCGTGAATAATCGGCACAAATAACGAAGAAAACAGGGCAGCTTTCTACATACGGCTGATTCCCAGCTAATTCAGCTAACCGTTTCTTTCTACTATGATCGCGAACAACGATTATACTGTAGGATTGAATATGATGAGACGTCGGTGCCCATTGTCCTGCAGTAATGATTTCGTTTACTAACTCTTTAGATACAGATCGCTCTTTAAACTTACGAATCGATCGATGACTTTTCATTAATTCAATCATAATTAACACTCCTTCTTCTATCATTCTTGTTAATTGAATAACAATAATTTACAATATAGAAAACTACGTATAAAGGAGAACGAAACATGGCAAAAACAACACCTTCCCCATTACTCGCAAATGAACGAATTGAATCACTTGATATGATGAGGGGACTTGCTTTACTTGGTATTTTACTAGCAAATAGCATGCACTTTCAATATGGACTCTTTTTAGTACCAGATATTCATGATTATTATCCCAATGGTATTATTGACCGAATTACTGAAGGTGCTATTTTAGTATTTGCACAAGCTAGCTTTTATACACTCTTTTCCTTTTTATTCGGATACGGAATGGTCTTTTTACAGGAACGACTACTAACTCGAGGACAGTCATTTGCACGTATTTATTGGCGCCGTACCGCTATTTTACTCATATTCGGATGTATACATGCACTATTTATTTGGGATGGAGATATTCTCATAACATACGCAATAGCAGGTGTTATCCTATTTTTCTTTTTAAAGCTGAAAGAGCAAGGATTACTGATTTGGGCGATTATTCTCTTATCATTAATGGCTTTATCGGTAACAACTCCTGAAGGTGATGAGGCAACTTCAATCATTGACGAACGTTTTTATCAATATTCAGTAGAAGAGCGTGAGGTCTTATCATCAGGTAGCTACACTGATGTCGTAACGTTCCGACACGAAGGTGATCCATTAGGTTTTGGCTGGTTCAGTAACGTTTTTATCCAAGCTAGTTCTGTCATTGGAGTATTAGGAATGTTTCTGTTAGGAGCTTTTGTTGCACGAAAAAAGTGGCTTGAAAAACCAGAAAATCATCAAAAGCTTTTTAAAAGGATTTGGTGGGTGACGCTCTGTATAGGATTCCCTAGTAAGCTAATCTTTGTCTTAAATCCGAGCACCCAAACAGAAGCACTGCATATGTCTATCGGCGGCCCACTAGTGGCAATGTTTTATGCAAGTAGCATCTTATTATTAGCAACAAACAAAAAGATGGTTAAATGGCTTAAACAATTAACTTATATTGGCCGCCTCTCATTAACGAACTATATATTACAATCAATTATTATGACAACACTTTTCTATGGTTATGGAGTCGGCCTTTTTGGTAAAATAGGTTTCTTTATCGGTGCACTTATTGCCATCGGGCTTTTCATTTTCCAAGTCCTGCTCAGTAAATGGTGGCTTAAACGTTATAAAATTGGACCGTTGGAATGGGTATGGCGACTCGGAACATATTGGAAAAAACCATAAACGCAGCGTGCAAGTCATTTCCATGATTTAAGTTTATCTGTAAAGTCGGTGTTCTTTCAAAAAACGTGTACTCTCCTCTGAGAATATTACCTTTAAAATAACCACGTGAATGCCTCTTGCTTAAACAAACAAAAAAAGCGGCAAATGCCGCTTTTTTGTTTCCTTATTCAATCGCTGCTTCTACCTCAGCAATCATCTCTTCAGTAGCACTAATACCACCAGTCGTAATGTACCAATAGACAGGGTCTAAATAAACAATCTTTCCTTCTTGGTAGGCAGTTGTATTTTCTGTTACCTCATTTTCTACAGTTTGCTGTGCAGAAGATTCTCCTCCTACGATCGCACCTCGATCGACAACAAATAAATATTCTGGATCTGTTTCAACAATATATTCAAACGATATGCTTTGTCCATGACTTGAAACTTCGATATTCTCATCAGCCGGCTCTACACCAAAATCTTCGTGTAAAAATCCAAAGCGTGATTCAGGTCCAAATGCACTTAAAGAGCCATCATTAGCTAGCACAATTAATCCACTGACATCATTTTCAGCTGTTTTATCTTGTAAAGCTGCTACAGATGTTTCAATATCAGCGATTTTTTCAGCAGCAAGCTCTTCTTTTCCAAAAATATCACCTAATAAAGTTACATTTTCTTCAAATGATTCTAAATAACGGTTTGGATCAGTTGACATGAATAACGTTGGTGCAATTTCGGCTAATTCCTCATATGCTTCTTGGGCACGCCCAGAATGATAATTAGATCAGGTTGCATATCAAAGATTTTTTCAAAATCAGGCTCAAACAGTGTACCGACATTTTCATAATCATCGCCCGCATATTGGGATAAATAGTCAGGAACACTTTCAACTGGCACCCCTGCAACTTCAACACCCAATGCATCAAGTGTATCTAATACACCTAAATCAAATACTACAACCGTTTCAGGATTTTTTTCAACGACAGTTTGACCTAATTCATGGTCAATCGTTACCTCTGTTGATTCATCCCCAGCTTCAGTCTCTTGATCATTCGCCTCGCCATCAGTAGTTCCTTCTATGTCTGTATCTTCTACTGAATCTGAAGGTGTATCATCAGATCCGCATGCAACCATAACGATTGCAAGAAAAATTGTTAATAACAATAATAGAAATGATTTTCTCATTCCCCACTCACCTCTGTATGTTTTATATATAATTACACAATCAAGCTTTACTAGAATAACTCTAGATATAAATCGAGCTGTGGTAATTAACGATATTTAAAAATAAACAGCAATTTTTCGATTATCAATATTGTTAATAGGAATATCCATATCATATATTTCTTTTAACGCTTCTTCATCAATGACTTCATGAGCTGGACCTTCTTTTATAATTCGTCCGTTTTTTAGTGCGACGATAAAATCCGAATAACAGGAAGCAAAATTAATATCATGTAATACGACGACGATTGTCTTGCCTAATTCATCAACCATCTTTTGCAGCACTCTCATAATTTGAACAGAGTGCTTCATATCTAAATTATTTAAAGGTTCGTCAAGTAAGATATACTCCGTATCTTGAGCAATAACCATTGCAATATAAGCTCTTTGTCGTTGTCCCCCACTTAATTCATCTAAATATTTATCTTGTATATCTTCTAAATCCATATAGTGGATTGCTTCATCAATATAACGAATATCTTCTTTCGATAAATTCCCTTGTGAATAAGGAAATCTTCCAAAGGAAACTAAATCACGAATTTTCAAGCGAATATTAATATGATTAGATTGCTTTAGAATAGAAATCTTTTTGGCCAATTCGTTACTTTTTTGTTTTGTAATATCGACATCATCAATTAAAACTAATCCTTCATCTTTTGCAATTAAGCGGCTGACAATTGACAATAACGTACTTTTCCCAGCACCATTTGGCCCGATGAAAGACGTAATTTTCCCCTTTTGAATTTTCACTGAGACTTCATCGACAACCTTTTTTGATGCATATCGTTTCGTAACATTTTGAACTTCTACCATTTTTTACTCTCCTTTAGTAACAGATATAGGAAGTAGGTACCACCGATAAAATTAATAATGACACTTAACGTTGTAGAAAACGTAAATACTCGCTCAACAATGAGCTGACCGCCAATTAAAGCGATTATACTAATCAATATTGAACTCGCAATTAAAAATTTATGTTGATGTACTTTCATAAATTCGTGAGCAACGTTAACAACAAGTAAACCTAAAAATGTTATCGGTCCAACTAACGCTGTAGCAATTGAAACTAATATGGCAATGATTATTAAATAATGTTTAATTACATAATCATATTGAACACCTAAATTTATAGCATGTTCCCTACCTAAAGATAAAACGTCTAAATATTTCAAGAAACGATATATATACACAAGAATCAGTACAACTAAAATAATCGATATACCTAGTAAATCGGTATTTACATTATTGAAGCTAGCAAACATCCGATTTTGAATAGACAAAAATTCATTCGGATCAATCAACACTTGCATAAATGTCGTAAAACTTGAGAAAAACGTTCCGAATACGATCCCAACTAACAATAGCAAGTAAATATTCTTGCCTTCTCTTTGAAATAACAATTTAAAAAGAAGAAAGGAGAACAACACCATTACACTAATTGAGATGAGAAAATTTAAATGTTGATTAATCATGAAGACACTTAACGATCCGAAAGTGAAAATTAAAAAGGTTTGTATTAACACATACAATGAATCTAAACCAATAATACTGGGCGTTAAGATACGATTATTCGTAATCGTTTGGAAAATCACGGTCGAAAAAGCAATCGCAGAGCCCGTTAATACAATCGCCAAAACTTTTATCCCACGTCTTGGCAGTACATATTCCCAATTCCCATTAGCACCTACAGTCATATATAGTGCTACGCACGTAACTGCTAAAATCGCTAAAATAGTAATTTTTAACTTAGAGCCCATATGATCTCCTCCTTAAAAGCATAAAGAGGAAGATACCACTACCGATTACTCCTACTGTTAATCCAATGGCAATTTCATACGGGAAGATAATAATTCTTCCAATTATATCGCAAATGAGAACAAAAATAGCACCTAATAATGCAGTGTAAGGTAGATTGTCCCTTAAGTGATCTCCACGATAAATCGATACAATGTTTGGAATAATTAAACCAAGAAATGGAATCATTCCAACAGTCAAAACAACAACCGATGTAATTAAGGCAACAATGATCAATCCAATGTTCACTACCTGCTTGTAATTTAAACCTAAATTTTTAGAAAACTCCTCACCCATTCCCGCAACCGTAAACTTATTTGCAAATAAATAGGCGATGATTAAAACTGGAATACTAATATATAGAAGTTCATAACGCCCTTTAATCATAAGAGCGAAATTCCCTTGCAACCATGCCGACATATTTTGAATAAGATCAAATCGATATGCAAAAAAGGTCGTTATGGAACTTACAATATTCCCAAACATAAGACCAACTAGTGGTATAAAAATAGTATTCTTAAATTTGATTTTATCGAGAATTTTCATAAAAATGAATGTACCTAATAGTGCAAACGCAAAGGCCACAAGCATTTTCACAAAAGGACTAGCACTCGTAAATAACAACAAGGACACCATAATGCCAAAGCGTGCTGAATCTAACGTTCCTGCAGTTGTAGGTGAGACAAATTTATTCCTTGTTAGTTGCTGCATAATAAGTCCACATATACTCATCCCAACACCAGCTAAAATGATACTAGCTAATCGTGGAAACCGAACAAGCCAAAGTGTTTGTCGCTGTTCCTCCGTTAAATGGAAAATATCTAACGGTGATATATTCTGTACTCCGATAAATAAGGAGAGAAAAGAAAGCAAGATTAGTAATATAACTAGATAACGTAATTTCATGATCCCCTACACTTTCTGTAAATCCATTTATGTATTCTCATTGATAATGATTCTCTGTCTCTATATTGCTATCTTACATTCAATTGAGAGTGATTGTCAATAAATATTAAGAAAACACTATCGTTTTTCTTACGGTACAGTCAAACAAGCCTTATTCTTTACGAAATGAGCCAATAATATGTCATTCATCATTGTTTCCTTAAGTCTCACCATCTCTTCTTGTCGACTCCATGCTATCTCTCAAAAAAGGCTGTCCAAAAAGGTTAATTACCTTTTTGGACAGCCTTACAATTCTCTATTGCATCTATCCTTTTATTGACACCAATCAATCACTTTCATTGCCAATTTATTAGCAATGAGTCGATCCGCACCACTAGGATATGGCCCAAGAATGAGCGAGTGATCAATCTGTACATACTTCCAATCAATTGCTACATATTGCTCTAACTGTTTTGCACTTCACTTGGATTAAAATTCTCATCAAATAAAATGAATCCGTATGTCTTGCCACTTGCAATAGACTCCTTAAGAGAAGTCGCAATTCCTTCTAATTCAGAAATATCTTCCATTCTATGTTCATTTACTGCAATAACTACATCCTGAATCAACTTCTCGGATAACCCACTAGGAAGTTGAATGCCAAAAATACGCGGATGATCATATTTCATTGAATTTATCGTATCTTTTACTTTTAAAATCTGCTCAACAATACTATCTAAAGCTGTATCATATCCTAAGCTCTGTTTTGTCTCTTCATCAACTAACGGTATATGTACATAGGAAACTGAACCATCTTTGATGTCAGTTGGAATGTTTGCACTTTCTCCACCAAGTATAACAAGACGTTCTACCTCATTTAACCAAGTAAAATCACGAACATTAGTTAATTGAGAGGGACGAAGCATTGGGGCTTCAAATTCTTGTGAAAATAATATTTGCTCTCTCTCATATAAATGAATTTTTGCTTCGTTCTCTTCTCCTATGTCAATACTATACACTTGATGGTTTTCAACTAATTTAAAAGTCACTGTTTGAATTAATTGTTGTACACCTGCAGGTGATTCTTCTACTAACAATAAACCTATCTTCATTACACTTGCACTCCTTTTAATTAGACAAGTCCGCCGGGTATGATACTCCTATTTGCTTTCTTGCTTCGTCTAAAATGATAGCTGTTTCTCGAGATACATCTAACTTATGACTTGCTACTTCTTTTGCACCATTTAATACGGCTTGTATAAAAGCCTTTGCCTCATCAAACATCGATTCATCATCTTGTGGAACACTTATATCTTCAATACGGCCATCTCGATAATGAATTACTACTTTTTCAGGTGTATGAATTTTATCAATGATGATTGAACCATCCTCACCTTGGATTTCAGAAGGGACCTTTGAATCTGTTATTTTCGAATACATGATAACAGCTTCCATGCTGTCATATTGTAATAACAAGCTACCTTGCCCATCTACACCCGATTCTAGCATTTTTCCTATTGCCACTACTTTGTTAGGTCTTCCAAATAAAGAAACCGTAGGAAGGACACAATAAATCCCAATATCCATTAGTGCTCCATTAGAAAGTTCGGGTTTAAAAGCATTCAAGATCGTCCCCGCTTTATAAGCATCATAACGTGACGAGTATTGGCAAAAACTCGCAACAAAACGACGAACTGTTCCTATTTTAGATAAGTGGTCTTTAATTACTTTAAAATTCGGTAACGCGGTTGTTTTTAACGCTTCCATTAGTAAAACGTTTGACTTTTTAGCAACAGCAATCATTTCCTCTACCTCTTTGCTATTTGAAGCTAAAGGTTTTTCACAAAGAACGTGCTTTTTATGATTCATCATTAAAATGGCTTGTTCCTTATGATATGCATTGGGGCTTGCAATATAGACAGCGTCTATTTCCTTACATTGTGCGAGCTCTTGCAAATCTGTAAAAGTCAGAGAAATGTGATGCTTGTCCGCAAATTCCTCAGCCCTCTCCTTAGTTCTAGAGTAGACAGCTGTTAATGAAAAGCCTTCAACCTTTGAAGCAGCCGCTATAAAACGGTCAGTTATCCAATTTGTCCCAATCACTGCAAAACGTACCATATACTCCCCCTATTAACAGTCTAGTTGTTCATCACTTGAACGGTCCTCTTGAAATAATGGCAATGTTATAGTAACAGTTGTACCAACATGTTCCTTACTATAAATGTCTATGAAACCGTCGTGGCTGTCAATAATTTTTTTGTAACCATTAAACCAAGTCCCGTTCCCTTTTCCTTTAACGTATAAAACGGTTCACCTAATCTATCGATTAAATGGGCAGGAATACCGCATCCTTGATCTTTAATCGTAATCGATACCATTTGATCTTCATACATTCTTATTGTTGTAACAATTTCCCCTCCCTCTGCCATTGCTTCAATGGCATTCTTATACAAATTAATAAATACTTGCTTCAGTTGATTTTGATCTGCATAAACATACGCAGTCTCAACCTCTTTATCTACGTGCAAATCAATATTATTTAATAACGCTTGTGGCCTTAAAAATCGATTCACTTTATAAATTAGATCATATAAGTTTTCTTTTTGATATCTGACTACCTCTGGTTTTGCAACAGCCATAAATTCATTTGTAATCATCTCAAGATGGTCAATTTCATTTAAAATAATCGATAAATATTCATCATTAATACGGACCTTTTGCTGTTGCATGAGTTGAAGGAAGCCCTTAATCGTTGTTAATGGATTGCGTATTTCATGTGCTAAGCCTGCCGCAAGCTCACCAACAACGGATAACTTTTCAGACTTACGTAACACCTCTTCTGTTTTTATAGCTTCCGTAATATCGGAGCACGTACCAATCATTTCAACTACCTTTCCATTTATCACCTTCGGCATTAAGCTTAGCAGATACGTATAATCGCTTAACTTCATTTGAAACACCTGCTCATTCCCGCCCCAAGCCTGTTCATAATATGCTTCTAATTGTTCTGCATATTGTTTTGGTAAAATATCCTTTAGTTCCTTCCCTCTAAACGATTGATAGTTGATGTTCGTATCTCGCAAAAGTTTGCCGCCAATTAACGGGTGCACAAAACGATTTCCTACTTTCCGAACACGAAAAATAATACCATTATGCAACTCTAATGTTTCTTCTAATTCTTGTCTGGCTTTAATTAATTCGTTCTCTGCTTGTTTTTGTTCAGTAATATCTCGTAATATTGCTGCATACAATATTTCTCCATCTCGGTTAATCATGGATGTTGAAATACTAATATCAATGATCGAAGAATCCTTACGTCTTCGTTTTGTCTGGAAATTAACAACCGGGACACCGTCATTTAATTGTTCTAACAATCCGTAATACTCTTCCATGAAATCATCTGGAATTAATGTTTTCACTGTTAATGCCTCATCATCGTTATATCCAAACATATGTTTAAAACCACAATTACTGCGAACAATTGATAAATCCTCACGATAAACAACAATCGCATCTCCAGATTGCTCAAAAAGCAGTTCTAACTCACTCGCAACAGCATGATCATCCATATCAGTATTCAATTTTTTGAAATAAATTAATACCACCCTAATTAAACAAAGAACACCAATTAATTTACAAATTATCGCCAGTGTCGTAAAACGTTCGGTAAAATATAAACTTAATAAAAAGAAGCTATAACATATTAAAAAACAAAAGATGACCCAATTCAATGCTCCCAGCAACATTTCACGTTTCTCTTTAAACCAATGTACCATGAAAATAAAGAGAGTGAGATAAAATAAAACGACCATTTTATACTGATCATCAATTAATTCACTCTGGTTAAAATAAGGATGAATGAAACTAATGATCACAAAGATGGAAAAGCCAATAAATAAAGTATGGCGAATGATTTTTTTTGGTTTAATGCTATATATAATTGATACTAACAACGTCCATTCTAATAAAAGGATCAATGTGTTAGCACCACTGCTATATAATCCTCCTTCCAACGCGACAACATATTTATGAAGGACATAGGCTAACGCCAATAATAAGAATATTAACATATAAAGCAATGATCTAAATGTTTGATAAATAAAATGTTGCCTAAAACAATACACAAATAAAATCATGTAAGTAACAAAAATAATGTCAGTCATAATCATATTTATAGACTGTTGTATCAAACCTTGATAACCGAAAAAAAGGATAACCATCATAATTACAATAACGACACATGCTCCTATCGCCAAAAAGGCAGATAGTCCATACGAGAAATGGCGCTTATAACGTGAAGTAACCATATGTTCTCCTTCTCTCAACTTTCTCTTAAGGAAATTGGTAATGTAATTTGAAATGTTGTTCCACTATATAACTTACTTTTAACTTGTACATGCCCTCCTAAATTTTCAATAATCCCGTATGTAACCATAAGTCCAAGCCCGGTTCCTTTTTCCTTCGTCGTATAAAAGGGTTGTCCTAATTTCTCTAATTTATCTTCGGAAATCCCTACCCCTTGATCAACTACTTCAACAATTGCTTCACCTGCATGTAATTTAGTTCTGAGCGTTATAACTCCCCCGTTTGGCATCGCATCAATTCCGTTTTTGATTAAATTAATAAATACTTGTTTCAGCTCATTTTCATCACATTTCACATAGAGAGGGACATTGCTTAATACCGTTTTAATTTGAACGTTTTCAATAATACATTGTGGCTCTAAAATGCTTTTGACTTGAGTTAAGATTTGATTTAAATTGTGATTTTCTACATGCTTCACTTGTGGCTTTGCTAACAATAATAATTCATTTAAAATGATCTCAATTCGAGAAAACTCTTCAGACATAATCGTATAGTAGATCTTCTTGGCTGATTCACCAGATTGAATTAGCTGAAGAAAGCCCTTTAATGATGTTAATGGATTACGAATTTCATGAGCTATCCCTGCAGCCATTTGCCCAACTAATGAAAGTTTCTCGGAGTTTTGCATAAATTCTTGCGACTTTTTCAATTCTGTTACGTCTTTAAAGATAACAACTGTTCCTTTATAGTATGCTTTTTCATAGATAGGGTTAACCGTATATTCAACGTCAAAACGTTGACCATCTTTTCGGTAAAATTGATCGTCCCTTGCTTGTAGTGTCCCTCCATTGTTAATTGCTTGCAGGAAACGATTTGTAGCTTCATCCATTTCGCCTTTTAATTTTAAAATCACTTCTTTAAAACCGCGGCCAATCATTTCCTCCTGCTTGCAGCCAAGCATTTTTTCAGAGGCTCGGTTCCAAAAGACAATCTTCCCTTCAGGATTAAACCCGAAAATTCCTTCATTTATTGAATCTAAAATCAGTTGATGCATATGGTTTAACTCATTTAGCTTTTTTTCTCGTTCCAATTTTTAAACTAATATCAAAAATATCAATATGATAATAGGAAGATTGCTCTGTTTCAAGCATGATAAAGTGTAAAGAAACCCACAAAGTTTTCCCGTTTTTATGAACAAAGCGTTGATCTATTACTAATTTATCCTTTATATCGGAGGGTTTCTTAAATAAGTCTGCTGTCTGTTCAAGATCATCTGGATGTGAAACAATATTAAATGCTGATTGTTCAAGTTCTTCTTTGCTATAGCCGGTTATCATACATAATGCTTTATTGACCTTAAACCAGTGACCGTCTAATGTCATAACTCCTTTTCCAGAAGAAGCATTTTCAAATGCATCTTGGTATAAGCTTGTATGATCCATTCATCTGCCTCCATGTCCTTATCATTCTCTAATATGAATTATACGCTATTTCTGAATTGAAAAAAGCAATTGCCTGAAAATTTCGATAAGAAGTCTCATTACGTCAAAATCCGACTAGTTAAGACAACAAGTATCTCTATTATCCTACATGAAACGACACTTTTTCCCCGTAACTATTCAAATTTTCGTATTATTTTCGTTTAAGCAGCACTGCACATTTTACTAACCTGCTAACATACTCGATACTTAATTAATAGATAAATGTTGCACCATCTTTTAAAAGCCCTCAAAGGAAAACTTCACCTTTAAGGGCTAGATAAATTGCGACTATTACTTATTCTTCTTATTTGCAAGAAATTCCTGTTTATAAGCTAATGCTTCCTCCTCATTTTTCATAGAAAGCTTTCATCGCGTGATATACGTCGCCCCTTCTCTTTCAAAATATATTGGTGCAAACAATCATCGTCAATAGTTTTATAAGTCCATATCCCCGAGTAAATTATTAAATTTAGTAACTTACAACTTATTTTTATATGAGTATTACTGTTAAAACAAATGATTATTTTGAATTAACATTAAATGCATCATGTTTACGAATTCAGCTTATACTCTATAGTTTGTAGAAAAACTAGTCAGAAGCACTAACGATGACATTCAATGCCTCAGCTCGTATAGCATGTTTCTTTTACCTTTAATTATCGAATAATTTTTGTATATCTACTCGGTTAATTGTAATATCCTCTTGTTCTCCAGAGCCTTTTCGCTCGATTGTGAGAACCACATCTGTTCCCACCTTACCAATTATTCGGTAAATAGCTTCATAGCTTCCATAATTAAAATCAGAAACTTTATATTGATCTATTGCAACAATGTGATCACCTTTTTCAATACCAGCATTAGCTGCAGGACCGTCATGGGGAGTTTCTAGAACTATAATTTCACCATCTTTAAAGTCAAAATTAATACCAACACCACCTGCTGTGGCTTTCTCATACTCTGCTAGATATTCTTCATCACTTAAAGCAGTTAATGCTGATATTTTACCGTTTTCGAATTCAAATGTTTCCGTTATTGTTTGTTTCAACCCTAAATACTCTGTAATAAAACTAGTGTAATTTGCTTCAATAACAACCTTATTATCTACTTCTTCAATATTTAGAATTTCAATTTCACTATCTAATTCAATTATTTCCTTTATAAGAGCTTCAATTTCATTTTTACCTTTGATTTCATCGAAATCATCACGATACACAAATCCACTCGCCAGGTAATCCATCACCTTATCATAATCTTTGTTATTGATTGCATTAACATGTTCCTCTACTATTTTGACTGGATCCGTAATTGAGTTTACATCTTCTGTAGCAGTAGAACATCCAATAATACTAACAGTAAGTCCTAATAAAGCAAATAAAACAATAAATTTTGTTACTTTTTCTTTTACCATATGATCCTCCTAAAGTTTATTTAGTAATTGGTATAAAAGCCCTAATTCTTTTATAAACAATTACCAACAATAGATCAATACAAATTTCCTAGTTGGAGGAAATATTTTCAATAACCTTCTTCGTCAAGCTGCATTGATGATGAATACTATTATTTTGATCACTGTGCCTCTTTTTTTCCACTTACCTTTTGCTGTAGCGTAGTTATCTTTATTCCACGCCCAGACAGACGTAATAAATAAACTCTAGACTCATCAGCTACTGCTGGGAGTGGCAATAATAAAATGTTTAGCTAAGTAATGGTATGCGACTGTTCTTACAACAATACCTTTATCCATTTTTCTTCACCTTTTCAAATAATAAAAGAACGCAGCATCAGCTACGTTCCGTATTCAATCAATCCCAGCTTCCATTACTGTTAAGGAGATTTTTATCGGTAAATTCGGTGGAACGACATGGAAAACATTCCTCACATCACTTTGATTAAGCTAATACTTCTTCTTCTTTCTTAAAGAAAGCTTTCATCGCGTGATACACGTCACCTTTTTCCTTCAAAATGAAGTGCCGAAAACGATCATCGTCAATATTTTTATAAGCACTCATCAGTGTGGAGTGGCGGCTGTATTGATTCACTT
>NZ_BAXR01000008.1 GCF_001310635.1 Bacillus sp. JCM 19034 | reverse complement strand
TTCCTCCAACGAGTCGTCAAGCAATCCGGTGTCACGCATACTCAAATCGGTCGGACGACATTAGGATTGGCAAAATATGTGAAAAATAAGTCGTTTAATGAGCAGGTTAGAACGGGACATGGTTTGTTTGTCCACTCCCCGTTAGGGAGGAGTTTACTTCATTATCGTACAGGCCCAAGGTTTCAATTTCTTTATTCATTTGCGACGAAGGTTCCGTTGGCTGCCATGCGTTCGACGATGACTTTTGAACACAAACAACAAAAGGACATGTTAGAAGGTCGCTTGTCTGTCGATTCCCTAAAATCATGGTGGAATGAAACAATTACCCATCAAATTGATCTTAGTCTATTTAGAATCGTGTCACTTGCTTTTACAAGGATTCCAGACTCAACAATAAATACAACAGTCGATGCAGGAGAAACCGGTGAAACGAATACGGACTTACGATATGATTTTGCGAATGACTTATACATCAAAGGTATAGAAACAGCGTTTGTCGAGGGGAAGCTCATCATAACGAACTTCTCAAGCTCCGCATTGAATCATCCCCCCTCTCATAATAAGCTCAAAAAAGAGTTGGAAAAGATTTACGATTATATTGCCTGTTTGCCACCAGATGAGCGAAATAGATATTATTCTAAATGGGCTGATCATGCAATAGATTCTGTGGAAGTCATAGATGAGTATGCGGAATATGGTGGTATTTATCATGTGGCACAGAACGGAAGAATCATCCGTGAGTTTTACGAAAAGGGAATGTATAAATTCGAAGAGGTCGGCCATATCCCTGAGGATCGGATTGGCGGAGCCAGAGAATTAGACGGTTATTTTGAAGGTACACCAATATGGTTTGTAGAATACATAAGTCCTGGCAGTGCGATTAAAAGTGGGGTTGAAAAGTTAGGAAGAAATGCATTTAGTCGAATTCCTAAGGGTAATGTAAATGTTACTGTACCACAAAACGCTAAAGATCTAGCAAAACAAATCAAGCAAAATAATGGTACACCACCACAAGGATATAAAGGTGGAAGGGAGTTTAAAAATGATGCTCGAGATGGTGGGCAAGTTCTTCCACAAAACACTACCTACAAGGAATATGATATTCATCCTCATGTAAAAGGACAAAACAGGGGTGTAGAACGAATAGTTATAGGTGATGATGGTTCGGTTTGGTATACCGATGACCATTATAAAACATTTATAAGGATTGAATAGAGGGGGGACAGTATTATGAAATTAGGTGAAAATTTAATACTCTTAAAAGAACCATATATACACTTATTAATAGCTGATGAGACTAATAAAAGCTCATTCGTTCAGCAGATTGAGGAATACAAAAAAAATAATATAGTAATTAAAGAAATAGATGGAAAAAAATGTTCTGATGTTGAAGGGCTATTCGATGAGTTTGCTATTAAATTACAGTTTCCAAATTATTTCGGAAAAAATTGGGCAGCTTTTGATGAGTGTATTAATGATTTAGAGTGGTTGGATGGAGATGGTATATATTAGTAATTGGTAATTTTGATGAATTATTAACTAGTAGTAGTCAAGATTTAAAAGTATTTAAGGATATATTACTTTCTACTATTCAAGAGTGGGTTAACGGAAGAGAATATGACTCCTTCCCAATCCCACCAACACCATTTCATCTAGTGTTGCATAGTTTGCCGTTAAAAGAGAGTATAATAGAAGATAGGTTTTCAGATGTAGGTCTCGAAAATATTCAAATTACTAGGCTGTAAAAACTAAATCCTCATGAATATTATGTTCATGAGGATTTTTGGGGACTACCCAGTGCTGAATAATCTCCTTATCTCAAAATGCTCAAGGGATGTTTAGATGAAGCTCATGTCTGGCAAGGTAGTGTGCCAGGTCAAACACCAGGTACTACAGCAGTCTATACCTTGTTTCAAGTATTCAATTACTTACTTAATCCTTGAAGGGGGTGGACTGCAGATTCTAAGTATCGTGATGACATGGATACTTTTGCCGTGTGTTCAGAGCAAATGCATCATAACATGATCATTCAGGTTAAATCCGTGAGTTTTACGAAAAGGGAATGTATCAATTCGAAGAGGTCGGCCATATACCTGAGGAACGGATTGGCGGAGCCAGAGAATTAGACGGTTATTTTGAAGGTACACCATTATGGTTTGTAGAATACATGAGTCCTGGCAGTGCTATTAAAAATGGGGTTAAAAAGCTAGGAAGAAATGCATTTAGTCGAATTCCTAAGGGTAAGGTAAATGTATCATTTACCTATGATAGTAAAATTGCTAAACAAATGAATAATAGAGGGTGGAACGATAATCTAGTTCAAAATACTTTACAAAACCCTCAAAGAACTCAAGTGACAAGAGATACAAGAAACAGACCTGATGGTACAAGAAACAATGACCCTGCTACTGCTTATATTAGAGAAGATGGAAGTTATGTGGTAAGGAATGATAGAACAGGAGATATAGTCCAAGTTAGTAATAGAAATGACCCAAATTGGGTATCTCCTTGGGATTAAGGTGGTGAATAATAGATGACAATAGAAGAAAGTCTGTATGAAAAATACTCAAAAATTGCTCATGTATCAGCAGATGAATTATATTTTGATAAAAATATTGCATTTGATTTTATCGAACAGTGTACCGAATTAGGTATTGCTATTATTGGAGTAGAGTTTTTCTACATTAAAAAAATAGAATTATTCCTGTTATGCCCCCAAACGGGATAGACATTAGTGACATACTTGAAGAGAATATTGAATGGAAAGAAGTTTTAAAAACATGCAATTCATTTGCTCACTCTGTAATTTCGCAAGAGTATTCAAATAATAGTAATCAATATTGCACATTTATAACTTTTGAAAAAGATGAATGGAAAAGGTTATGATTATATACCTTGATTGGCTCATACCTTTCAAGGTCTCTTTTTTGTTAGGGTTGGTACATTACCAGATGGAAGAACAGTTAATGTGAGAAATAGTAGTTCTGATGGTAGACCAACACTATAGAGTCGATGGTGAAAATTCAATTAAAATACGTTGCGGAGAGTGAATAAATTGAGTGAGAGATGGGAGAGATATGAACCTACTAAGGGTTTATCTATAAAATATTATATTGACTCTATCACCGATAGTATGAATGGTTTTCAAATTATTCTTTCTGATGATAATGATGAGAATAATAAGGTTGAAGTGTTGTTTAAAGACTCAGTACATGCATATAGAAGTACTGATGAGAGCTTTAATCTAAAGATAATGAATAGTATAGACGAGAGTTATGGAACAAAATTTTATTCATACTGGACATTTTTCAAAGTAATAAATTCTGAATATGTTCAATGGCTTTCTGAACAGTCGTATGGTATATCAGACTCGCAACAGTTATTGCATTTTTGCTTTATTGCAAGTGACTCAACATTAGATGTAATAGCTGCTTACGAACCAAGAGTACAAAAAATTAGAGAAAATAGATAACTAAAAAATAACACTATGTTAGAAGGAAACCTTGATGCGTACGCTCCAAGGTTTCTTTTTTGGTGGGGTTACCCAGTGCTGGATAAACGAACAAGCATATCCATATCAACTATAACCCTAGTAATACCAATACAATCAAGTCGAAAATACTGCTGTACGTACATTGTAACTGGTAGACTAACCTAAACAGTTTTTACTCGATAAAATGACACACGTTTTCCAAAGTAGAGACTTACGTTTTACAATTATAGGTAATTACAGAGAGGATTTGAGAGGGATGTTAGAAATATAACAGAAATTATTATAACTATTCAAATTCTGTAACTTTTTTATCTAAATACGACTAATGATTAGATACATAAAAAGGAGGCGAAGTTTTGAGAGACGATACAAATGTAGAAGAAGAAATTCGTAATATTTATCAATTACATTATAAAGATGTATATCGGTTTTTCGTTTCTTTTACAAAGACTCAAGATGAGGCAGAAGATTTGACACAAGAAGTTTTTATTCGTTCTTTTAAATCATTTTCAAGTTTTAAACGAAAGTCTCATGTGAAAACATGGTTATTTTCGATTGCAAGAAATGTTGCTATAGATTATTCGCGTAAAGCTAAAACAAAACTTATTTTTAATGAAGTTCTGTTAAAAATGATACCTTCCAAACAAAAGTCTACTGAGGATGTAATAGAGATTAAAGAACAAGTTGGAGATGTCTTTAACAAAGTTAAGAGTTTAAAAAATGAATACAGAATGGTCATTCTCTTACGTGCTATGAACGACTTTTCAATAAAAGAAACAGCAGACATTATGGGGTGGTCGGAATCAAAGGTAAAGGTATCTTATCATCGCGCTTTAAAACAACTTAAAACACATCTTGAAACGGATGAAACAGAGAGTAACGGAAGGTGGTTAATAGAAAATGAATAAAAAAGAGGAATCTAATATTATAGAGCAGCTAAAGCGAGAACACTCGAAAATTACTCCTCGTGATGAGTTCGTTCGAGAATTAGAAGAAACACTTGTAAAGCGTTTTGCTAAAAGAAACAAAAATAAATTATTATTACCTGCTTTTGCTTTACTTTTTTCCACATTGATTTTCAGTATGTTGGTATTTAACTTGGGTAGTTTGAATGAAGGAACTTCTACTTTAAATAGTGATAACCCACAGGTTTATATTTACCATACTCACAATACGGAATCATTTCTACCTGACTTACAAGTCGATGACGTTAGAATGGCATTCGATGATGAATTAAACATTACAAAAGTTGGAAAGCACTTTAGTAATCAATTAGAAGGATACCATATAAAAAATATACATGATGACACCGATGTTATGGGGATTATCGAAAAACAGAAATTAGAGTTTCAGCAAGCATATGAAATAACAGGTGAAAACGTCCAACAAGCTCTTGAAACACACATTAGTTTAAAAATGTTCTTTGATATCCATAGAGATACAAAGCCTAGAATAGTTACGACTTCTACAATAGATAATCAAGAGGTAGCTAAATTACTGTTTACTGTAAGTACAAACCATGATAATTACGAGGAAAATTTAAGATTTGCAAAGCTGTTACATGAACAGTTAGAGGAAAAATTTCCAGGGGTATCTAGAGGTGTGGAAGAAAAAGACTCTTATTTCGATAGCACTTACAATCAAGAGTTATTTGGGCAGTCCGTTTTAATCGACGTAGGAGGGATTGATAATTCAATTGAAGAAGCAAATAGAGCAGTTGAATTTCTGGCTGAAGTAATAAATGATGTATTAGATAAATACGAGTAACCGCCTTTTGATTGCAGCTGCCACCCTCATTTTAGAGGGTGGTAGAGTGAAATTTGAGATAGCAGAACTGTTAAGACCTTCCACATGATTGGCTTCACTTTAAATAGGTGTTGATATAACCAAAGTGCTGAATTTTGAATCTGTACCTAAAGAAATTATTAAAGTATGTGAACAATAGACTTGTAAACCTTGATTGGCTATAGCCTTTCAAGGTTTCTAATCTCGTCAGAAGGAATAAATTATCACATGTAGAATGCAGACTTTCAGGAATCAAGAAAACGAATAACTTCATATGATGAAATTCTTTAATAAAATCAAGCGGAATAATGGTAAAATAAGGATCAACAGTACTACAATTTATATCTTTTAAGGAGTAACCATATGACTTGTCCATTTTGCAATTATGATTATTTAAATATAGAGCTAAAAAACGAAGTTGCTATAGCCTTCTTCGATAAGTATCCAGTACAGAAAGGGCATTTGCTAATTGTCCCGAAACAACATGTGGAGTCATATTTTGATGCATCTACTCTACAAATAATGGCTATTCATGAGTTGATTCAGGAAGGTAAAAGTTTATTAGATGAGCAGTTTGCTCCAGATGGCTATAACATTGGTATTAATATAGGAGCTTACGGTGGACAAACAATTAACCATCTCCATTTTCACCTAATTCCACGATATAAAGGGGATATTGATGATCCACGTGGTGGTATTCGTAAGGCTATACCCAATCTTGTACCATACCCAGTTCTAGAAGATGCTGAAGAAGATAAAAGAGAAATTCCAGTTACTAAGGGCTATATGAAATGACAAAAATGGTAGAATAATAACTTTGAAATCTAATCGAGCTTTGACAAGGTGTATCGATGAATTTAGATACCATATTGTTAAATTAACTGAATAGCAATGAGACTAATCATAACGTGTTTAAATAATGGAAAAAGGTATTCCCTGAAACAAGTGAAAGAGTATTTAAAGGAGCTTTAAAAGTCAAATATGGACAAGGCTGCAAGCTGTTAGACCAAGATGTTGTTCATTTTCAATAAGTATATAGAGAGGAAGTAACAAGATGCCATTATATAACAAATTAGTCCGAGACTTAATTCCACAGGTAATAGAAAAGTCTGGTAAACAGTTCACAACAAGAATCTTGGAGGACGAAGAATACATAATGGAATTAAGAAAGAAACTCCAGGAGGAAGTGCAAGAATACTTAGAAGCGGATAATGATAAAGATAGTTTGGAAGAATTGGCCGACCTAATGGAACTGATCCATACCCTTACCAAACACATCAAGCAACGGTCGATGAGTTGGAAGAAATTCGTCAGCATAAGGCAAAAGAGCGAGGCGGATTTAATGATAAAATCTTTTTAATTGAGGTTGATGATGAGTAGTATTCGACTAGTTACAGAAAATGTGAAAAAGCAGATCTTAGAGGGAATCAGTAACGCATCCTCTATCTATATTTTAACTTCCTTTGTAATGAAGTCTGGTGTGGAGTTATTGAAACCATACCTGATTGACGCTGCAAAACGTGGGGCCGATATTAAAATATGTACTGGAGATTATCTTTATGTTACACAGCCAGAGGCGCTAAGCCGATTATTGATTCCTGACTTTGATCATGTTGAAGTCCGATTATGGCATAGTAATGGTACCTCCTTTCACCCAAAAGCGTATTTATTTAGACATGAAGAGGAAGGCACCTTTATTGTTGGGTCTTCTAACCTTTCTAGGTCTGCACTAACTAATGGTGTTGAATGGAACTTAATTATGGACAAAGACATTCAACCAGAAACTTTTGAGGATGCGGAAAATCGATTCCTTAAGATTTTCTATGATGACCAAACTGTGCCAGTCAATGAAGAAACTATTAATAAATACACAAAAAATATACGGAGTATCACAAGAACAATCCGAATCTAGCAACTGTCTGGGCGAAGCAGGAAGAAGTTGAACTTATGCTTCCAACTAAAACAGCGGATCCTATCCCTGATATAGTAGTAGAACCAGGAACGAACTATCAAACAAAGATTGAGCCACGACCTCCGCAGCAGAAGGCACTAACTGCTTTACAAGCAACTATGGAAGAAGAGTATGATAAAGCAATGGTGGTTATGGCCACAGGGCTAGGCAAAACTTATCTCGCAGCTTTTTTTGCCCAAAGATTTAAACGAGTATTATTTATTGCTCACCGCGAAGAAATTTTGCATCAGGCTAAAAAATCATTTCAACAGGTTATGCCTGAGGGGAAATATGGGATCTACAATGGCAAAGTAAAAGAATCTGATGTAGATGGTGTATTTGCTTCTATTTATACGTTAAGTATGAAAGAGCACCTGCAAGTTTTCAGGCCAGATTCTTTTGATTTAATCGTAGTTGATGAGTTTCATCATGCGGCAGCAAAATCTTACAATCGTGTCTTACAGTATTTCCAGCCTAAGTTTTTGTTAGGAATCACTGCTACACCTAACCGAATGGATGGAAAAGATGTTTATGCACTCTGTGATGGGAACGTTGCCTTCCAGATGCACTTTATTGAAGCCATTCAACATGGCTGGTTAGCTCCATTTAAATATTATGCCGTTTATGATGATACCGATTACTCACAAATTACGTGGTTAGGTTCACGATACGATCAGACCGAATTACTATCAGCACAACTTCGAAGTGACACTGCACGAAACATCCTAGAGGCTTGGACCAAACATAAGCAAACCCGTACGATAGCATTTTGCTCTTCCATTAAACAAGCACAATTCTTGGAAGAATACTTTAATCAGCATTCCTACAACACGGTCTCACTACATTCTCAAAGTGCTATCAACAGAAATGAAGCTATTCAGCAGCTTCAGCGTGGAGAAATTGATGTTATTTTTACCGTTGACTTGTTTAATGAAGGGGTGGATATTCCACCAGTCGATACCTTATTGTTCGTACGTCCAACAGAGTCTTTAACAGTCTTTACCCAACAGGTGGGGCGAGGACTCCGTTTGTACGATGGTAAAGATCACTGCACCATTATTGACCTTATCGGAAATTATCGTAACGCTGATATAAAGCTTAGTCTATTTAATACAGAAGGAGCCGAAGAAAAAGGTAAGAAGAAGCCAGAAATAATGCCAGTTGTCCCAGACAATTGTGAAGTTAATCTGGATGTGCACGTAATTAATCTGTTAAATGAACTAACATTGAAAAGACAGCCTAGAAAGGAAAAGCTACTTAAGGCTTACAAGGAATTAAAAGAAGAAATGGGACATGTCCATCTTATTTAGATATTCACTTACATGGCGCTGTGGATGCACGACAGTATAAGCAGGAATTTAAATCATATTATGGCTTCTTATATTGGGCAGACGAACTTAATGAAGATGAGCGAACCGTATATAACAGTTATAAGGATTGGTTAGAAGAGGTTGAAAAAACAGGAATGGCCAAAAGCTATAAGATGGTGTTGCTATCTTATATGCTAAGTAGAGGGGAGGATAAATGGCATAATCCGGTGACAGCAGAAGAAGCTGCCCCTTATTTTCACCACTATCTTACGGAAAAAGAATACCGTAGGAAAATAGACTTCTCAGATAAGACAACGAAAGCATTGTGGGAATATGATCAGAATAAGGTAGCAAGCTTAATTGTTCGAATGCCGATAACTAAATGGAGTGAGAGCTCAAAAGGATTATTGATATATGAGGATGGTCAGTTTGGGTTTGGTTTTGATATTGACCAGCAAGATATGTCGGTATTATACAAGATAACAAAAGATATTTGTGAGTATCGGTTACATGCTTATTTTGAGAGAAAAGGGAATTAATCAAATACGAAATACACCTATGGATTATTTAACCCATAGACTACAAACCTGATGGTACAAGAAAATGCCCCCGCTACTGCTTATATTAGAGAAGATGGAAGTTATGTGGTAAGGATCGATAGAACAGGAGATATAGTCTAAGATAGTAATAGAAATGACCCAAATTGGGTATCTCCTTGGGATTAAGGGGTGAGTAGATGACAATAGAAGAAAGTCTTTATGAAAAATACTCGAAAATTGCTCATGTATCAGCAGGTGAATTATATTTTGATAAAAATATTGCATTTGATTTTATCAAAGAGTGTACCGAATTAAGTATTGCTATTATTGGAGTAGAGTTCTTCTACATTAAAAAAAATAGAATTATTCCTGTTATGCCCCCAAACGGGATAGACACTAGTGACATACTTGTAGAGAATATTGAATGGAAAGAAGTGTTAAAAATGTGCAATTCATTTGCTCATTCTGTAATTTTAGAAGAGTTTTCAAATAATAGTAATCAATATTGCACATTCATAACTTTTGAAAAAGCGGAATGGAAAAAGTGATGATTATATACCTTGATTGGCTCATGCCTTTCAAGGTCAATTTTTACACATCACCCACACAAAACCCTTTAATATCAATACTTTAATACTTATATCACCTCTTTAGAAAAAACAAGTTAATTTTGAACGAGTTTCACTAAGCTTCTAACATTGACGCATTTAAATCAGCAGTCCAAACATTACAATGAGATAAGGAGAATCAAAAAATGCAATTAATTAATTTAGATGGGAAATTTTTAAGGCCAAACCTTGATTTGCTTTTTGTAGCTCTTAATCCTCCCGTTAATTCGAATAACAATGGTCACTATTTTTCTGGTAAACAATCGTCATTTTTTAAACAACTGTACCTAAGTGGTTTGATAAATAGTGATATTGATAAATCTAAAGCAGACGAACTAATATTCAGTAAAGACAGCATGTATAACTATAAGGGGAAAGAGTTTGGAGTGGTTGATCTTTTACCAAATCTGGTTGAAACGGATAGTAGTAAAGTAAGGGTTAGGAGGGAAGATGTAATTTTATTATTAAATAGAATTAAAGTAAATAATCCAAAAGTAGTTTGTATAATCCATTCAAAAGTTAAGAAAGAAGTAGAAAAGGTAATTAACAAAAGATTGGATTATGGTAAGTGCGGTGATGTAATTGCAGATTGTAACACAGTTTTTTATTGTAATTACTTTCCAAATGGTAATAACATTCCAACACAGAAAAAATTAAGTATATATGAATCAATAAAAAAGAATTAGATCGGGTATCTAATATTTAATATATAGGGAGAGAGATAACAGAAATGACAAAAATTAATTTACTTGTTTTAGGTTTTATTCTTGTTTTAGGCCTCGTTATCAGCGGTTGTGAAACAAGAGGAGCAGTATCTTACCCTAATAATATCGAAGTTAGCAAAGAGGCGACAGTAGAAGAAAAAGAGGAATTAACGGAGGATATTGAGGAAGGAATTACAATTAGTAAAGAAGCTCAAGAGCGTCGGGATGCATTAGATCATACGCAGGTAAAAGATTGGGAAGAAAAAAGAGACAAATTAGTACAACAAGCCATTGAAAATGATTCGCCAGATTGGATTATAGAAGAAACCAAGCAGTTAAATGAAGAATATTTTCAACGCTTGGCGATGAGTGAATCTAATCAAGTTGTAACATATAATTTAAAACATTTCATAGATTATTATGCTAGAGAATGGAACGAACATCACGATAGTGAAATTCCTGCTGAAGAGCTTACAGTTGGTATGCGTTTATATTTAGCTATTGAAATGAAGAATAATCTTTCTTTATCTTTCATTGAAGAAGAGCATGATTTCGTGTCAGAAATGGAAATTTTAGAGGAGAAAGTTAATAGATTAGCTGATTTACAATATGATTCTGGTGAAGAATTTAAAGAGCTATCAGATTCGATTCAATTTATTGTTAATGATATTCAAAGAAATATGTAGAATAACACTAGGGGGAATTTAAAAAAGATAGTACTCCTATATTTACAGCGGATTGATTTTCACAAAACCAATATAATGGTACTCTAACCTCGATACTGCTACAACATAATAATAATTTACTTTTTTTGAAAAGTATTGTTAAACAGAAACACCTTCAGATTAGCCCTGTATGAGACTTTATAGAATTATAGTGAAAATTCGCTATAAATCTAATAATTGCATTGAAAGAAATTAAATAATTGTGATACCTTTAAATTGGAAGGTGGTGGAAGCATTGGGATTAGATCTTTCTGGGGTTGATCCATCTGTCTTTAATAATTTGGCTTTCAATTTAGCGATCTTAATTGTTGTATCACTAATTCTTACACTTCTACTTGATCAATTGATGCGTCTAATTAGAATTCCAAGGAAACAAATTCAAAAAGTAATAGTAATCCCAGCTGTAATTATTTTTTTTGGAACCTTTTATGTAATGGACAAATATGAGTTATTTATTGTTTTATGAGACTACTCTTTAGGGGAGTGGTTTTTTTGTTTACATTAAGTAATGAAATACATTTACTAATGTACAATAGATTATAACGTAGCGGTAATAGTAGAAAAAGCAGATCGCTACAATGCAAGAAAAGATACGAAATATGTGGAAAGACGATTAGAAGATTTAGATATGTCTGCTCGAGGTTAAGAAGTCTTTTTGCGTTGTTATACGGAGGGTTCCATAGGTTAATGTTAATTCTAAAACAATCAGATAACTCATAAACGTTGATAAATCAATGTTTGTGGGTTTTTTATTTTTAAGAATACGGTACTACTTTTCATCCTATCAGTAATAAAAAAGGTTAACTTTTGATCTTAAATTAAAGAATAATTGATACTGCTTGCCCCTTTCTAGCCTTGGCACTGGGGCCTCGTGTTGGGAACCCTTTTGAAAAGCCCCTTTCTTCCACGTTCCCGTCGGATCATACCATTCACGCACCTGGTTAAGAGGGAGTTTACTTAGCTAGGTAAGTCAAGAGTAACGCACATTAAAAATAGGAAAATGCCTCCTATATGCCACTTTCGAATCAGCTATGTAAAAGGAGGTGAGATTTAACAGAATCTCTAGGTATGTTGATGTTTGAATTATTCATAATAGTTCCACCTCTAATAAATGGTAAATATAATGTACGGAATATAAACCATTTAGTGAGGTGAAAAAGTGTATTTTTTTAAACCTATTTCTGATGAGGTTCGTTTAACTCAATTAATATTCAATAAACATAAAAAAACGATGAAGCTCATATTAGCGTCTATTTTTGCTTGTATTGCTGCCATTCTACAGTCTGCCGGTGGATTTATACCAGGTATGGGTTATTTAATAAGTCCGATTGCCACTGCACCTATTCTGCTATGTACCATGATATCCATTTCTTATGGAGTAAAGTCCTATTTTATGACGATTATGTTGTTATTAATCCTACAGCCAACTGAACTAATTGTATTTCCTTTTACAACAGGATTGTTAGGACTTAGTATAGGTGTATCTTTTTCCTTTTTCAGGCAAAGATTGAGCATTATTGCTACTGGGACAATTCTTTTAATGGTAGGAATAATGAGCCTATTATCTATTTTTCACTTTCCCATTCTAGGTCCAGCCGTCTCTAATTCCATTTCAATTGTTACAACTATTTGGATCTCTTTATTTGTTTTCCTTTATAGCTGGCTATGGGTTGAAATTGCTTTAATCATTTTTAGAAGGGTAAAAATGATTATAATGTAGTCATCCTTTAAAATCGCACTTTCGGGGATTCAGGTGATAAATAGATCCCAAAATCGTTAAAGGAGTCTATATAAAGGTCTACAGGAATGATCATGGAAACTTATGTAACAGAAAAGCAGTATTTTGGTGAAATCAAGGTGTTCAACTTTAATATCTGGAAAAATGAACAACCAAGGGAGCCTAATTCCTCCCTTGGTTGTTAAGATGTATTCGTGTAAGTAGAATATTATCGTTAAGCTTTATGGAACGATTTCAAAAACAGTGCCTTGGTTAAGATCAGTCACATTCATTGAGCCATAAACCCCTAAATATAGTCTGGATTGACTCAGATTCGTTCCCAAACTAGCATAAAAGGCTGATTGTGACCCAAAATGATAATCGGTTTGAATGACACTAAAATCATTTTGTCTTCCATCTGGTCTCACTCTGGTATAAGCTAAAGCACCTCTACCCTGAGGTTGAGAATCTTTCCGGGCAAAATCAGTAAACACAACACTTCCTGTTAAACCAGGGATTTGATTCCCTATATAGTTGAATTCCTGTAAGTGCCGTTCCTTCAAACTTATCGGGTCGGGGATCTTGATGAAAGTAGCTAGTTAAAGGCTGAAGACGACTCCCTGAAAGTACTACTGATTCATTGTAATAAGCAATTGTCTTCTTATCCATAGACGGATTATTCGCACAGTCTCTTATGATCGGAGTAGGAAAGCAGCCTTCCCACCCTCGCCAGCCAAAGTTAATAAATCCTTCTTGGTCAGGCATAGAGTCCATTAAAGGAGCATGTATTAGTTGTGTCACTGGTATGGGTTTATAATGAACAAATGAAAAAATCGACTCAACCAAATCCTGACCGACATTTCCCGTATATTTAATATATTGATTATTAAGCCTTTGAAATGAAATGCCTGGTATATTGCGAACTCCTTTAGCAATTACTGTAAGTGTTTCCTGGATAGGTACGGGAAGTTCATTAAAACGTGTAACTGCTGGTGGATTATTGATAAATGAATTCTTAACTACATCAATTTCAATTATTTTACCGGCAATTTCCATATCATCCTGGCTTAAATTAAACGGGTCATAGCCTGATCCACCATCTCCGGTTGTTAAAATAAGTTTTCCTGTTTCAGGTGAAAAGTTTAAGCTATTGACACCATTATGATTAAAAAATGGTCTTCTTAAATTAAGTAATGTCCGCCTTTTTTGAGGTTGACCATTCGATTGTAAAATCCATTCTTCAACTGTATCTATATGATCATATTGAATTTCTCTATTTATCCATTTTAGGTTTAATGATCTCGGATCACACGGGTTAGGCTTAAAAGATTCAGGAAAAGCTTCACGGTCAACTCTTGTAGCTTCTGAATTTAGAAGAGCACCAGGACCTTGAGTTCCAGCTACTGAATAATGAAGATAAAACAGACCGTTATAATAAAATTCAGGATGAAACGCTAGCCCTAGCAATCCCCGTTCATCATATCCGCCACCAGAAACACCTAGTTTTATGACTTGTGGGCGAATATCTAAAAAAGTCCTTATATCTCCGTTTCCTATGTAATAAATCTCTCCTACCTGGGTTGCAATAAATAATCTTTCAAGGGAGTCACCAGGGAGTATAGTTGTTTTCAGAACAGTGGGTAAATTTATCTTACTTACAATGGGCATTAAACGAACTTTAACCTTTTTCAATTAACGTACATCCCTTCTTATTGTTTTCTTTTATAAGAATATGATTAGAAATGTTCAATAAGTACCAAAATAGTGCCAGGGATCTTACATGTAGAGAAGTAATACTGGAACAATCACTGGGATGGAGAAACACTTCCTTTTTCCCTACAACACCTTATTTACATGTTCTATCAATTGTAACGCCAATTATTGTGTTAGTATTATTTGGAATAATACTTGGGAAGCACTTAATTAAAGAAATTAAAACAGAAGGAAGCTGGAGGGTCAATTTCCCTAAGCTCATTATTCTTGGTATATGTCCATTTCTATTAGTTATTCTACTAAGTCTAATCAGCTTACACTTAGATTGGTTAAATTTATATATGTTAGAAAATTTAGTCTTGATATTATGTGGTTACTAATGTATCCCGTAGCATATCTAAAGTGAAAACTTAATTACTGTTTTTGAAATATTGAGTGCTTATGTTCTATTTATAAGTAGCTATTATACATATCAATTTTATGAAGCACTATGAGCACTTTATAAAACAAGTTGAATTTTAATAGGAAGATTAGCGTTTCCGCCAAAGCAGTAGGAACGCTTTTTAACCAACGATCAGGGTTGTGCAATAAAAGAATCAAAGGTATTGTAAAAAAACAATATTTAAGGAGATAGAAAATGAGGAACCTTTTAATAGAGTCACACTGTATATTTCCAACACAGGATATAATAAAAACTGCAAATTTTTATGAACAGAAAATGGGATTTAGGGCTGTTCACTATTTGAATGCGAATGACCCCCATATTTGTTTGTATCGTGATACAACAGAGATAATTCTAATAAAAACTAATGGACAAAAGGTAATTCCAAATAGAGACTTGTATGGTTATGGGTATGATGCTTACTTTATTACAAAAGATCAAGAAGAACTTCAAGAAGAATTGGTCAGTTCTGATGTTAAGATAGTCCGTTTCTTACATGATACAGATTACAATAATAAAGAATTCGTGGTTGAAGATATAGACGCAAGATGGATTGCTTTTGGGATTAAAGTTGGTTAAGGTTGTGAACAATTGCACTTGATCTTTCCAACTTAATGTATTCCTAAAACTGCATTCTCTTAGTGAATATATAGTAAATCTATTCATTCCTGTGAGTGAAATGTAGAATTATAGATAAAAAGCTGCAACAACAAAAGTAACTAAAATAATTTAAAGATGGGAGCGAACAAATGATCAGAAAGTCAGATCTTTCAGAAGAAGAGCTGCTAGAAAAGGAAGATGATTGGTGGGAAAGAGAGGATGAAACGAACCTCAGTTGGATAATGGAAGGAAAGAAAATCTTCACAAATCTTTTAAGGATCAACAGGAGAGAAATCCGTTATCGAGAAACCTTGTCGTATTTATTACTTATGCAGGGAGAAGACTTAAAGCTTCGAAAGCGTTCTTATAAGGAAGCGATTAAGAGTTTTAATGAAGTTGTGAAACTTGATCCCGAAAATGCAAGAGCTTATTACCGATTAGGGTTTTTGTACTTTTATCAGGAAGAATGGGCCAAATCAATCGACTCTTTTCAGCGGTCTCTCCGTTGTTATCCTAGACAGAGCCGTAATCGACTTGAGAAGGAACAACAGGTCAAAGCTCATTATTACATATTAAAAGCGACTCAAATTATCTCAAAAGAGTTCCTTAAAAAGGTTGAACGATTTTCCACTGAAGACTTGATGTTATTTGGGGAAATGCATCAATTATTAAAAGAGCTGAAAGTAGCCGAGCAACAAGAAGAAAAGTCGTATCAGATGATTGTTAATGGAACGGAATACAGTGAAATAAGTGAACGAGAATACGAAGAACTTTCTGATCCATTTAAAAATAAAGACTACTTCATTTTAAATCAACGAAGTATGAATGATGTGACGTTGTCCTTTGATGGGCGGGAAATATCCATTCCAGCGACACAAGTGCCTTTACTTGAGTTTTTAATGCGCCATCCTGAAGGCGTTAGAAGTGAAGTAATTATACAGAGAAGGTATCGACAATCGAGAGATCCTTATGCTACGTTAAGACGCAGTATATCAAGGTTAAGAGATCGGTTGGAACCATTGTATCCGCTACAAGATGTAATTCAAACGATTGAAGGTGGTTACCGCTGGAATTCTTTATATGAGTTTCGCATGTTTAAACATAATAGGGATGTTAGTACTGACCTGCTTCTGGATTAATCCAGGGGCTTTTTTTTTGTTGTGACAGGGGTGTCACACCCGATTCTGTAAACTTTAGGTATCAGATAACGAGGTGGTGTTGTTGGGAGTGAGCAATTTTATAAACAAAAGACAGGTAGTGTGACAAGGCTGTCACATGATATTTGCAATAATGAATTTAGGAAATGAAAGGGAGATGATACTATGAAAACGTGGAATCAATTATTAAATCGGCATGGCTGGTTGTTGTCGGAAGAGGAAAGAAACATATTTAATTGTAAAAATGAAACTGAATTAAACCTGCAATTTTTATGGGAGTGTCTGGAGAAGGCACACATCCCTTTTACCATCAAAGATGATAAGCTAATTCTTCTAGAGGAAATAGAAAGTGAAGCAAGATGGATTGAAGCTCTTCAATTTCCAAGTCGGGGAAAAGGAGAAGGGTTATGGTTTCGTCCCGGTCAAGAATCACCAAAGGTACGTGAGCTCGACTTATATATTAGTGGATTAGTGCGACAGTTAAATCGCCTTGGTTTTTATACGATGGGTTCCTGTGAAGGGCATGGCAGAAGAGCGGCACATGTGATGCTTACAAAAGACTGTGACATCGAAATGCTCAAAGAACTCTTGCTTGCAGTTGACATGAAGCGTATTCACGTCATCGAACGTCGCAATCATTACCTATTACAATTACGTTGTAGCGAATATGAACTACTAGACTTAGCTGAAAAGTGGAGCCAAATAGAGGGAAGCTGGCTAGGAGAAGGTGTTGAATCTATCAAAGAACAACTTTTTTATCGCCAACTTGAACAATTGCTAATGATACCTGGAGCAAGTGGAAATGAAGGGAGAATAAGAAAATATGTTATGGATAAACTCTCTCCCTGTATGGACCATCTTACCGTCGACCAAGCCGGAAATGTGCTAGCAGAAAAAACGTATCGAAATGGTCTCGGTCCAACGATTCTGCTGAATGCTCACCTTGACACGGTGTATGAACTAGAAGAAGGAAGAAACATTATCAAGAATGGAACGGTCTGGTCGAGCAGTAAAGGAATTTTGGGAGCCGATGATCGTGCGGGGGTTGCAGTTATCCTTCACTTGGTGGAGCACCTTTATCATTCATCTTTTAACGGAAAAGTGAAGGTGATTTTCACAGTCGAAGAGGAATGTGGTTTAGTTGGTGCGAGCAAGGTAGACGATTATTTCCTTTGGGGAACTGATGGAGCAATTGTTGTAGACCGCCGCGGCAATGGTGACATTGTCACGTCTTGTGGAAGCTTTCTTCCGTTTTGTCATCAAGACTATGGTACTTTCTTTAAAAAGGTGGCAGTTGATGAGGGACTAAGTGGTTGGGCGACAACAATGGGTGGAAGCAGTGATACGAGAATTTGGGCTGGTCATGGAATTCAAAGCGTAAACCTATCAGCCGGTTATTGGAATGAACATACTGATGAAGAGACGCTTGATGTCGCAGCTTGCTACCAGACAGCCACACTCTTAAAAGGAGTTTTAAAAAGAGGCAACGAATTAAAAAACACCATTCGGAAAATTAATAGAAAGCAACCAGTCGTTAGCAGCGGTAGTAAAGCTCAATAATAAATGAGGGGTCTGCATCAGAACTCTTTTCAAAAATTATTCATAGAGGAGTGTTGATATCATGAATATGAACGGATTTGCTAGAAAGTATATGACAAAAAATAAGACGCATGAGGAATTTTTAATGCATGTCGCAGATGTTATTGAACGGCAACTGAGAGAATGGGACGAATCCTGTGAAGTATATGTAATGAAAATGAATAACTATGAACTAGTCGTTAAGTGCAATCTTGAATACTATCATGTCTTGCTATCTGATAAGGAGCTAATTACTTTACAAAAGCAAGCTCCTTATGAGTTAGACCGCTTTATTTGGAGGGAATTACGAAAGAAGGGGCTTCGTATGGACATTTGATACTGTAACTTTTTTTGGAAGAGTTTATCCAATATTCATCAGTTTTACTGGAGATTTATTTAGAAGACCCAGTTTCTACTAAAACACAAATACTTACCGACCTTTACAGGAAATTTGGTTTTTCAAATGTAGAGACTATGCAGTGCAAAATTGATCATCCTGCTAGTTGGTAAAGAAAACAACTAAAGGCGAATCCTAAGGATTCGCCTAAGAAATTTGTATTAAAAGTAATTATGCCTATGACTTTCTAACTCATCTGAAATCTTTTTTATACCATTCTCAATTTTATGATTTTCGACATTTGATACATTAATCTTCAAAATCTTTTCATTGTAAAAACCACTTAAATAGTTTCGGTGGCTACTATCTAGTATTATATTATGCTGCTTATTTAAATGATTAATTAATGAATCGATGTCCACTTCCTTTGGTAGTTTAATGTGTGTATGCATGGCCATTTCTGAAGGTGTTTTATAATTATGTAAGAACTTTTTTAAAGACTTTTGAAGAATCTCGCACGATCTGTATACGCCGTTTTTACTTGGGAGCGATATCGCATATACATTCCACTCTTCAAATAAAGCTCCAAAGCAGCTTGAGATATCATAGAGCTGTCAATATCATTAACTCTTTTATATTTTTTAAAAGTATCTTTAATTTGGCTAGGCAACACCGTAAGCCTATACGTAATCCGGGGAACATAATCTTAGAAAAACTCTTCAAATAAAGAACTCGTTCATTTACATCTAATGAAAACAATGGATCGTTTTTAGGATTATGTTCATAGTCCGATAAATAATCATCTTCCACTATATACACATCATATTGTTCTGCCAACTTTAGAATTTCTTCTCGTTCCTTTTTACTGTATGAAGTACCTAAAGGATTATGGAATCTTGGCATACAATAAAAAAATTTGATGTTCCCTTTTTGAAAAATGTTTTCTAGTTCTTCTAAATCAATACCTTCCATAGTTCTTTTAATTCCAACAGCATTAATGTGGTGTGTCTGTAAATATTCTAAGTATAAGTGGTAACTTGGTTGTTCCACAAGTATATCCATTCTATTATTTGGAAAAGGCATCATACTCAGTATTGACAAAGCCCGTTGAACACCAGAAGTCACAAATATATTCTCTATTTTTGTGAAGATTTGATAAGTTTCTAGAAGTTTTCTTGCCTCTACTACTAAAGAGGGTAGACCATTGGACGTACCATATTGAAACATATCCTCTTGATAGGTATCAATGGCTTTGTTAATGCAATGTTGAAAATCTTTGTATGGGAAGTAGTGCCAAGTTGGTGATGCAGTGGCAAAGTCAACTAACTCATCACTTTCTGGTGTATGTACTTTTTCATGCTCAATTACATAATAACCACTTTTAGGTATGGAATAAATAAGGTGTTGATTCTCTAGAGTCTTTAGAGCAGTTTGGACGGTGCTAGTACTACAAGAATAATAGTCTTTTAAATGTCTAATTGATGGCATTTTTGCACCAGCTGGGATTTTGCCGGATTGAATTTGACCAAGTAATTCATTATATATAGATTCATACCTTAACATGCAAATCCCTCCTGAGATGCAATCTGTATCGGTACAGATTGGTTTTATTTACCTCGTTTACCTCTCATATATCTTTTATTCTAACAATACCGGCCGTATAAAGCGAAATGGGGGGGAGGTAATTTGTTAAACATAAGAAGAGCATATATTGCAGCGACATTATTTGCCATTATTATTGGACTGTCGTTTCTTTTTGTCAAGGTAGCATTACAGTATGCATCACCACTAGATGCGTTAGCACATCGTTTTACAATTGCATTTCTTGCAATCGTGGTTGTCTTGTCTTTTAAGAAAAAGTCCATGAAATTATCCAGTAAGGATGTATCAAGCATATCGTTGCTTGCTACTTTCTATCCAGTACTTTTCTTTGGTTTTCAAGTCTTTGGTTTAGTATATACATCTTCCTCGGGAGCAGGAATAATTCAAGCTACAGTACCAATCTTTACATTAGTACTTTCAAGTGCCATTTTAAAAGAAAAGTCGTCAGCTATTCAGAAGGTAGCAATCAGTGTTTCTGTAATAGGTGTCATTTATATGATGTCAATGAACGGTATAGATGGCAATGGGATGATGTTTATAGGACTATTATTTATTTTACTGTCCACGATTTCACAGTCATTTTATCAAGTGGTTGCGAGAAGCAAAACAAAAGATTATTCATTAATAACAATCATCTACATTCTTACATTTATAGGATTTCTCATATTCAATGGTTTATCTCTTACTAGCCATATAATAAACGGAAGTATACGTGAATATTTAGCACCTTTTGGAGAATTAACATATGTTCTAGCCATCATTTATTTAGGGATTTTATCAACGCTGGTAACATCTTATCTTTCCACTTATTCCTTATCCATTTTACCAGCATTCCAAATCAGTGTATTTGGTAACTTGACAACAGTAATTACGATTTTAGCTGGCGTAATAATATTAGATGAACCTTCTATTATTTCCATGTTATTGGAACTGTTCTTATCATAATAGGGGTAGTTGGAGTGAATTATTTTGGAGAAAAAGTAGGAAAGAGAGAGATGCAATTAGAAACAACACAGCTTTTAGATGTAAAGAGCAATTCTCAACAATAATTGAATATTTAACATTTAGAGGGGGATTTTTACCTATGAAAATATTTAATAATAATACGTATTCTGTAACAGAAGCAATTAAATCTCGTCGCAGCATCAGAAGATTCCTGCAAAAGTCTATTTCTACAGAGGAAATTGAACAAATTCTTGAACTTGTTCGCTTAACTCCAAGTGCTTGGAATATTCAACCATGGCACATCCATGTGATAAAAGATCTGAAGTTAAAAGATCAACTTCAGAAGGCAGCCTATGGACAAAAGCAAGTAACTTCAGCACCAGTTGTCTTTCTAATAACTAGTGATATGGAAGATCGTATGGACCACTTATCTGAAACCATTCATCCGGGATTAAATGGAGAACGGAGAAAGGAAGAACTAAAATTTTTAAATGACCTTTTTGAAAATATGAGTGTAGAGGAAAGAGCGCAATGGGGATTAACACAGGCAAATATTGCACTGGGGTTTCTTTTAATCGCGATACAAGGACTTGGATACGCCAGTAACCCTATGCTTGGCTTTGATGAACACAAAGTAAAGAAAATTTTAAATCTAGGTGATCATGTTAGATTTGCAGCTATGGTTCCATGTGGCCATCCGGATACAAAGGGTTATGTGCATCATCGTTTTGTATTAGATAAGATTGCGACATTTCACTAATTACGACTTGCTAGTTGTCTGATCTTTAAAGGGGAGTTATGGACAATGGAAATAAATGAATTATTTCGTATGAGAATAGGGATATCAAAAGACGAAGATAGGCCCCGACCATCGGTATCAACATTATACACGTAAATAATGATGTATTATTATAGGCAGAGATAGGACAGGATGATTAAAATTCTGTCTTTTTTATTGTGAAAAAATTTAGGCTCATATTGTGAATGTGGTCGCACATAAAAGTTTTGGCTAAGAAATACAAAATCTTTACATATCATGTATTGACGTGTTTTAAAATAAAATATATAGTTGTATGTACAAACAAACAGTTAAAAATTTGAAACGAGGTATATAGATGCTGAATAGTTATTTAGAAGAATGCCTGTATTTTACGGCTAGCCGACTAACGAGAGTTGTTACGAGAATGGCTGAAGACGAGTTTTCTAAAACGGGTCTCTCACCAACCTATGCCTTTTTAATGATGGCTGTCTTTGATAAAGAAGGGATCACTCAGAAGGAATTAGGGGAAACCTTACATTTACAGCCTTCTACTGTTACACGACTTATAGAAAAGCTTGTGAACAAAGGACTAATTGAGAAAAAATTGGATGGAAGGTTAACAAGGATTTATTCTAAGGATAAGGGAAGAGAACTAGAAGAATTGATTTACGAATCATGGGATAGTCTACGGGATAAGTATAACGAGATAATAGGAGAAAAAGAAGGGGATGAATTGACTTTACACCTAAGTAAGATAAGTAAAAAATTAGAAAAAATCAAGTAAAATGCTTGATTTTAATACATGACTTGTTTGTACATACAACTTAATAAACCTAAGCTAAGCAATGAAGGAGGTGATGTGTTTTTCAGTATCGGTGAGCTATTTTAACGAAAATGTTGTATGTACAAACAACTTAAAAGGAGAATGAGAAGATGAGTAAAACACTAGTTATTAATGCACACCCTAAAGTAAAGAGTGAAGACTCCCTGAGTTTAAAAGTTTATCAGCATTTCCTAAGTTGCTACAGAAGCTCTCGTTTTTTGATGAGGTCGAACAAATTGATGTATATCAAGATGACGTACCAGCAATTAATCAGGCTTTCCTTCACGCATGGCAAAAATACGAGAAAGGATTGGAGTTAGGTATTGACGAACAAAACATATTAAATCGAATGGGGGAAATCTTATCGCAATTCAAATCGGCAAAAAGATATGTCATCGTGATGCCACTTTATAACTGGAATATTCCATCAAAGCTAAAAGATTATATGGATAATATTATTATTCCGCGAGAAACGTTTAAGTATCGGGGGATGGTAGTATTGAGGGGTTGCTTACTGGTAATCGGAGTGTTCTAGTCATTCAAGCAAGTGATGGGATCTACAGTAATCTTGATTGGAATACAGACTTGGAGTTCTCCCATAAATACTTATATGCAATGTTTCGCTTATTAGGAATTGACACATATCAAATCATACGAGCTCAAGGAAATGCATCTCTTAGCAAAGAAGAGATTTTAACAGAAGCATATAAGGAAGTAGAATTATTAGTAGAAGGATGGATAGCGGAAGAACTACTTTAAAGCAATAGTAATTAACATAACTTGTGAGTTTGGGAGGATTGGAAGAATGTCTTTGCTTTATAACATTTTATTAGCTGTTCACATTTTAACAGCAATAATCGCAATAGGACCTTTATTTACTACGAATATAGTGTATAAAAACGCAAGTAGCTTAAAGGAAATAAAATATGCACAGCTTTTTAGTAGAAAAATTAGCAAAATGATAGATGTTGGTTTTGGATTACAGTTCGTAACGGGCTTATTAATGGGTATAATGAATCCGACATTGTTCCAAATGCTCTGGTATAACCTGTCACTCGTGCTTTTTCTATTTACTGGCATGTATTATAGTACAGTAGTGAAGCCAAAAACTAAAGCTCTAGTAAATAAGGTTAATATTAACAATGATGTAATGATTTCAGAGGAATATAAAAGATTAGTGAAAAATGTTAATTCCTATGAACGAATCGGGAAAGTATTTGTTTTGGTTATCATTATGTTGATGATATTTAAGCCGTAAATTGTCCAAATGCACTCCAGTGAATACCAAGAAAATAAAAAAAGGAGTCACGAGTTCACTTTTATTCTAGAAAATTCACTGGTGATATCTAAATTATACAAACAAAAGTGAAGGAATCACAGCATATTATGCAACTGTGATTCCTTCACTTGAACATAATTCTCTCATTATTCTTTTAAAATCTGAAATTCGATAATTTCTAATGTATTTGGTAGGTATGTAATTCGATAGCTCTTTCCTATCTCCATTATTGGTGCTTTTGTAAAAGAGTATTCAATACCTTCGATAACGATCCTATTTTTTACTTGTTCTTGTTCACCATCTAATGTGTCTTTTAATGGAATATCGGTTACGATTCCTTCAATTGTAATTGCTTCTCCATTACTTAATAATTGGTAATCTGTAATAAGTTTTTTGTATTCAATATATAAATAGGAGCCTAATAAAGTGATAATCGTTGCATGTATCAAAATCGCTGGAAACCAGTGATTCATAAATCGCTTAAGCACCTTTTTTACTAAGAGTTGATGAATACCGATGACCAAAAGTGGACCAGCAAAGATTAGGAGCCAGAACATTAAACGAAAAGAAAGTTCCGTGTGTTCCTCCATAAAAGTAGCTTGGTAAAAAAAAGTGCCAAACAGTATCAATAAAAGGACCATGTATATTTTCCAAAATAAAGAAATGTTAATGTTAGTATCTTCAACGCTGTGAATGGTGTCATTCGTTTCATCTTGAAGTCTGATTTCTCCGTTTTTCAATAAATATTGATAATTATTTTCGTTGATTTCAAGTGTACCAATTTGCCTGAGGTCCCAGGCATTTGAATGTAACTTGTATATTTCTTCTGGCACATGCTTGTACCTTATAGCAATTTTATCCCCGATTATTTTCTTGATTTTAACTTCCTCAAAATCGTCATATTCACCATCCTCATTATAGAAAGAAACGTTAATGTTATTTTCTTTTGAGTTTGGAACATAATAAGCAGCTACAGAATCCATATAAATATGAATGATTTTTCTTGAGGAATATAGCTATCCTTTTTTTCTTTTAAATATGCTTCAATGAGAGCATCTATTTTTTTGACGGATCAAAAGGAATGTTATATAACGTGAGAAAGAAGACAACGTAGGTCCCGATAATTGGAAAAAGACGGGTAAATAGAAAATCAATATAGAGATCTACCGTGCTTAATGGGAACTCAGGAAACATCCATAAGCTGAACACAAACCAAATAGGGATCATAAAACCATGGATTTTCCACTTTGTCACTCTTTTAATCTTTGTTACTGTATTTTTTAATTCTGTTATTTCCATTAAATCACCACCGCTTATCTTGTATCTTCTAGTATAGTTGTTAAACGTTCAAATTGCACTAATAGTTGGTCATATATCCATCTTTTTGCTTATGTGTATAAATCTATTTAGGTGTAAAGTATATATATAATTTAAAGTGGAAGAGAAAAACTAATGTGTGGTTGCTCCCTTTTGTTTTATTAGACTATTGGAGCCAGATAATTAAAAACGTAGGGAGATAATCCAATGATTTTGGGTAACCCAATAGCGAGAGGAAATACTGCGAAAATTTATCTTTCTGATAACAAAATTGTAAAAGTTTTTAACGACTATTTGCCGGAGACGGAATCTGTGAACGAAGCAAATAAACAACAATATGCCTATTCATGTGGACTTCCCGTACCTAAGGTATTAGATGTAACCAAGATAAACGGAGTACAAGCAATCATAATGGAATATGTTAAGGGAGAAACATTAGGAGATCTAATGTTCAAAGATAAAGAACAAGCAGAATATTACTTGGATATTTCAGTGAATATCCAACTTGAAATTCATAGTGTTATTCCAGGTGTAATCGAACCAATGTTTGATAAATTATTCCGCCAAATTGAGAGTGTGAATGAGTTAGATAAAACGAAAAAGAATTATTTGTTAAAGAAATTGGATTCGTTTACATATGAGAATAGGCTATGCCATGGTGACTTTCATTTATTTAATTTGATAAAGACAGATAACCAAGTGGTAGTTATAGATTGGGTTGATTCGAGTGCAGGCGATATTCGTGCCGATGTATATCGAACCTATCTCCTATACTCGCAACTTTCATCTGAATTAGCAGATATGTACTTGCGTCTTTATTGTGAAAAGAGTGGACTTTTAAGGTCTGAAGTATTTCAATGGGCTCCAATCATTGCTGGAGCAAGATTATCTGAAAGTGTCTCATCGGAGAAATCAGAACGACTTATTGATATTATAAATCACTACTGTCAAATATAATGTGAGAGTTATCACTTTTCACTCTTGAAGTAACGGAGCATGATTGTTATAGAAGCTATAAATGATAAAAACATTTAAACAGGGGAGATAGAATGATTTTAGAAGCTGTTATGTTACAAGTTAAGCAAGAAATGGAAGAGGAATATGAGGTAGCATTTAGAGAAGCTTCAAAAATTATATCTTCAATGAGAGGCTACATATCTCACGAATTACAACGATGTATGGAAGTTAAGGGGAAATACTTATTGTTGGTGAAGTGGGAAACATTAGAGGACCATACAGTTGGATTTAGACAATCGAAAGAGTATCAAGAATGGAAAAAGCAACTACATCATTTCTATGACCCATTCCCAACGGTCGAACATTTTGAAAATGTTGATCTTTAAAAGCTATTAAAGTAACAGTGACAATACTTCGAAAAAGTATTTTCTATTTTCAGTAAAGAATAGGTGTTCAAAAAGGAGATTATTCAATGGGGAAAAGGAAATTATTAATTGCAGTATTTTTATTAAGTCTTCTGTCATTACTTATCTCGCTTAAATTATTTTGGAATTTAGGTATTTTTGTTGATGAGTATGGTTTAAGCCCTGATGTTGTTAATGGTGGAGGCTTTTGGCTAACAATGGATTGGTTAAGGTTATTATTACTGTTCTTGCTATGTGTCGTATCTGGTATTAGTATTTTTAAAGCTAAAGAATATAAGTGAACACTGTGAAGAATTACACGTAAACAAACGGGGGCGATAGCAAAAGAGCTGTCGCTTCTTTAACAATTATGGCAGTATGGCTTAATCAAAATTACGTAACTTTCAGGGGGCTATATATGGGGGAACTTGAGGTAAAGAAAATATATAATCTGTTAGATTTTGATTTGGATCGTTTAGTAATACAAAGTAAACAAGATGGTTTTCGTTTTGTAGAAAGATTAATAAATGATTATGAAAATGGTAGTAATACTTTTAATAATATTGGAGAAGGCTTATTTGGCGTGTTTAACGAAGAAGATGTCCTTGTTGCTATTGGTGGATTAAATAAAGACCCATATTCAAATGAAAATTCTATTGGTAGGTTGAGAAGATTTTATGTTAGTAAGGAGTATAGAAGAAACGGTGTAGGGAGTCTTTTGGCAAAAAAGATGATCGATGAAGCAAAAGGATATTATAAAATTTTGGTGCTTCATACAGATACTGAACAGGCAGATAAATTTTATACTTCTTTAGGATTTTTAAAGGGAGACCTCTATCCAAATTCAAGTCATTATATGGAGTTATAAGTTAACGGGAGCGTTAGCTGAATAAAGGTTATTGCCTTTTTCCCTTGTTGAAGTAAAGGTGTAGAAGAGTGTAACAAGTAATATTAAAAGTGAGGTATCTTAACTTGAAAATCTACGCTATTGAGGAGTTAGAGAAAAATAAAATAATAGAATTTTTTAAGTTGCATTGGGGTAGTCCAGAAATGGTTATTTCAAGTGGTGTCTATAATTGCAGTACATTAGATGGTTTTACTAGTATAAATAACGATGGTGAAATTATTGGCTTAATTACTTACATAATTAAAGATAACGAATGCGAAATAATTTCATTAGATAGTATTGAAGAAGGTATAGGAATAGGTACAAACCTAGTTCAAGCAGTAGAAAACCTCGCTATTAGGAGGAAATGTAAACTCGTTAAACTTATAACAACAAACGATAATTTATTAGCATTAAAGTTTTATCAAAAACGGGGTTTTATCTTGTCAAAAATTATAAATAATGCAGTTGAGAAAGCAAGAAAGATAAAACCAGAGATCCCCTTAATTGGTAATGAGGGAATCCCTATCAGAGATGAAATTGAATTGATAAAGGTATTGAACTAAAGGATGAGATTGCCTAATAGGAATAGTCGCTTCTTTCGCTATAGAAGTAGTTTTGCTAAATTAAGTAATTCTAAATATTAGGTGATTCTAATATTCATTATCAGAATATAAAAGTATATATTGAGGAGTGGGAGGAGCTGTATGGAGTTTTTAGATGCTAAGAAAATTTCTTCTAGTTGGAGTAATGAAATATTTAACTATAAGAAGCTCTCGGAACGGGCAACATTAATCCTTACTCTTGATGAGAAATTCATCATCAAGAGTAAGGACAATTTAGAACAGTTTAATAGGGATAATAATCTGTTTACATTTGAAGAGGATGATACCGAAACAACTGCGAATTATAGTTATATTGGGTACGAATTCTTATCAAAAATCTTATTTGAACAAAATACGAAAAACACATTGACCTTGGAGTCAACTCCAATGGTATTTTAAAGTTATGGAAAAACTATATTCTATACAAGAGGTTTCGAGAATACTAGGAATTTCGAAGGATACGCTTCGGTATTATGATCGGATAGGGATTGTCTCGCCCTCCCGGGAAGAGAATAGGTACCGTAGGTATTCTAAGGAAGACCTCATCGACTTGATGAATATTCAAATCATGCAGTATGCGGATTTTTCTCTTGACGAAATCAAGGATAAACTTATTTTTCACAAAATGGATAATAGTGACCCCGCATACTACAAAGAGGTTGCCGAGTTCCTCGATGCTAAGAACGCAGAAATTCGCAGAAAGGTTGCTCATCTGAAAAAGGCCAGTCGGTTACTAGACGTCGCAGCAGCAACGCTAAGGGATTTTAATAATGAAAGGGATCAAACTCTGACAAAGATTGTCCGAGAAATTTACAAGGATATCCAAAAAGGGGATGTGGAAATTCCTAAGGAAGGTTGTGGAGAACATCAAAATTAAGAATTATTATTATTTGACTGCAGGTATCCTTGCGATACTGTTTGCAGTCACACACGCATGGAACGGGCAATCTGTTGTGCTGCCGAAGCTCCACATCGAGGGGGTAGCCGTAGATACCCTGACAATATTCACTTATGTATGGCACATCATCACGGCGGAAAATCTAGTATTCGGCTTTGTTTTCATTTTCATGTCATTCTATACTGAAGGATCAAAAACACGGTTTACCGCATGGATGATTGTGACGATCCTGTTGGTCAGACTAATGGTTATTCTAGGTATAACGGTGTTGTTTGACAGAGCGGGGCTTTCGGATACCCTTATAGATTTGATTGCCATTATTGTCTATGTCGCACTCATCATACTAGGCACAAGAGAAGAATAAGAAGTGAGATGTTGAGTAACCCTTAGTAACAAAGATTAAGTTTCTTCATACCTGTAATAACAAAAAGTGAAAAAGATTAAGATTGTGAAAAGATGTATTTAAAGTAAAAGGAGCGTGAGCTGAATAAAGGTTATTGAAAGAAGTGACGTATTTAATGAAGGTAATTAAAACGACATCTATTCAATCTAATGTAAGACATCTTTTATCCTTTGCAACATCAGAAAAGAATATTGAACGCGAGTATGAACTATATATCTATTCACCAGTTCGAGAGTTATATGGTTATGACATTGGAGGTAAGGTTGTTGGTTGTATTGGATTAGAATTTTCAAGTTCAAAACATTGTGAAATAAAACATATAGCAGTATCTCCAAGCCATAGAGAAGAAGGTATTGGAAGGAAAATGATTAGTTTTATTTGTGAGAAATATTCAATATCTTTATTAACTGCTGAAACCGATAATGATGCTGTAAATTTTTATAAAAATATTGGTTTCAAAATTACGAGTTTGGGTGAAAAGTATCCAGGTGTAGAACGTTTTCTATGTAGTTTAGAATGTAAATAGAATTATTCCTTCTTCAACTATAGGGTGCGATAGCGTAACAGAACTGTACAACTCAGTGCATTACTAACTAAGTGATACACTCTATTTAATTAGCAAAGGAAATAGTGATACTGTTGTTGACCATTATAAAAATTAGAATTCTCATTGAGAATAATTGAACCCACCACGCCTCTTAGCAATGCGGACCAAGGTGGGTCATTTTTATTTTTAAGGAGAAAATAAACAAAATAGGACCTGGAAATAAATTTTGAAGAAGTAGAAACTTGCACTTATAAAACAAAGAATATGCAGAAAGTTTTCTGAGAAGAGTCATTACTATCGTATAGTTGCCTATGGGTTAATATATAGTTGAGATTGTTGAAGGAGAGATCGATACGTTATTGGAACAACTAAAAACAATAGAATTATAAATAGATCTATTTAAAGATACGTACTCATTAGCGAATGGTATGACCCTGCAAACCGGATACGATTCCGTCATGTTTGATTTTAATCATGACACGTTAATTGTTGGAAGAGATGTGTATACTATTGTTTCTGGAGATTTCGAAACGATTATCGAAGGCTTAGATGTGTATTGGCAGGATGATGAGAAATTCATGTCCATAGAAGAATAGGTAAGAATATTGGTCATACTTTTATTCGATAATCTCACCACTATGAGGAATGGAATACTGTTGTTTTTCCTCTACTTTTTTCTATGCTTATGATGAATTCATTCTTTTTAGATGGGGGATTCCAGATAATGAAAATGAGGTTATTTATTTCTATATTCAAGATATAGTGGTAGTTTACTGTTATAATAGAGTGAGTTTCTGGAGAAGAAATCAATTAATAGAATACCAATAGCTATCCAAATTACTTTTCTTTTTAATCATAATAGTTTAAACTATTGTAAAAATTGTTAAAAAAATTAAAAAAGTTACATTCGGACCATTGTTGCTGAAATCTAGACTTGCTATATTAAATTTATCTAAAATATATATCGATTATCGTACGATAATAGCAAACCCACTGAAAAGTGGTGACGCAAAGCTACAGGGGCTAAGGTGGATTATAAAGAAATCACTATGCCAGCCAGTTGCCGAATACGACGGATAACCCGTCTATTTAACCATGGACGGGATTTTTGTGTCTTTTGGTTGACGCCTTTAAAGGAGGTGAGAAATCTACACACAGTCATTCATTGTACTATCGTAAAAACAGCAATTTATAAAATTTGATTAGAAGAAACTCTAAAATAGGGTGTACTTTTCCTATCTACTTTTAAAATTTTTAAGGATTTTATTCCTACTGTCGCTTAATTTGACTTTCTTATAAAACATAAACAAGCGACATGATTGTAATGTATATGACAATTTCATAAATCGTACGATAATAGCAAACCCACTGAAAAGTGGCGACGCAAAGCTATAGGGGCTAATGTGGTTTTACATAAAGACCGCAATGCCAGCCAGTTGCCGAATACGACGGAAACCGCCGTCCTATTTTGCGATGTTTATTTTAATGGATGGGGGTTTTTTATTTTTCGCTAGGGGATACTGAGCTAAAAAACGGCGATGAATAGGAGACCGATTTCATTATTAATTACTTATTCTTAATAGAAAGAAGGGAAATTAATGTGCCAAAGAACATTGCTAGAAGGAAATGATCGTTTTCCTAATATTATCTGTAAGTCTGCACTGAAAGAAAGATTGATTGAACGAAAAGAAATTATGTGTTTACTGCAAGAGGAAACCAGTAATTTGGATAATTTACTGTCTATCCCATATTTATTAGTGATTGTGGATCCTGATGGAATCATGATCAATTATTTCGGTGCGGATTTGTTCAAAGCTTATTTTGAAAGAAGTAATATAAGAAACGGTACATCATTCGCAATGAAACACGCAGGAATCAATGCCATCTCCTTAGCCATGGAGCGTCAATCAGCTTCTGTCGTAATTGGCGATCGGCATAGCAACAAGATGTTTGCCGAGCTGTCAAGTGTTTGTACGCCCATTCGAATAAAAAATAAAAATATAGGATACCTTAGCCTCTATTTTCATTATTTACACGAGGTTACAATTGCATTACCCCTTATCGAACATCTGGCCAAGAATATTGAAGAAAATTACCTCAATAGGCCCGCAGCAAACGGGTAACCCCATCTAAATCGATCTGGCTAAGTGATACCTCATCCAATTTTGCAAATGAAGAGAAATCTACGATTCGAGCTTTACCGATATGAACATCTAGTTCTAGATCGGAAATTTTCTCTCCATCATTAAGAAAATGTAACGGTGCATCGACATGAGTACCAGAGTGAAGACTCATCGTCATTTGTCCAATATTAACGGAACCTGTTTGTTCCTTGGAATACGTTAATTTATATGAAAAAGGGGTGTCGCCAGGCCAATGAGCGAGAGTCTCATCCAAAGGCTGTTAATGTGTTTTTTTATCTTGTAAGAAAGCCTATACTGATGCGGTGTTGTTCCAATTACTTTTTTAAAGAGCTGAATAAAGTAAGATACGTTCGACAGACCAATATCTTCAGTAATGACTTCAACTGGAGTATTGGTAGTCTGAAGTAAATGACATGCTTGTTTCATTCTTCGAACAATAAGATACTCAGTTAAACTACTGCCAGTTTCACGTTTAAATATTCTCGAAACATATGATTTTGATAAATGAAGTTCATCTGACAAGCGTTCTAAATCAAAAGGTTCCATGTAATGTTCTTCAATCCATTGCATAATGGTTTCAGAATAATGTAAAGGACGTAAATTATATAATGAAGAGTCTTTTTCTACATAGTCATTATTTCTTCGAATACAAGAAAGCATTTGCATGAGAAAAAGCTGACTATCTTCCTGCCAATAATTATTTACCATGGAAGTTTTCAAAGCATGATAGATTTCTAAGATATACTGATAGTCATTTTCTAAATCAAAGGCTTGCTGGGTTAAAACCCCTTTTTGCAAACGATGAAAGAGAGTGTTTAAGGTCGGAAATAAGTGAAGATTTTTGCTATGGCTAACCGGATCGAAATGAAGAATACTACGTTCATAAGGTATTTGTTGTGAGACTTCCACATGTACCTTATGTAACTGGAACGGCTGAAAAAAGAACAGCATTCCTTTTTTGATATCGTATGTTTGTTGATTAACAATCACCCTTCCCTGCCCGCGGTATACGAAAAGTAATTCGCAACCTTGGTGCCAGTGATAATAACCTTTAAAGTTATCGCTAGAGATTCTACGATAAACAAGATGAAATGGCTTGAAATCGAAGGGAATGTGTTCAAATAACGTATTCATAAGGTTCCTCCTTTTTAGAGCAATAGAACGATATTTTTTGTTATTATACAACAATTATTCAACGTGAAAACGGTTTATTATGAAATTAAAACGAAATGGAGGAATGAACTATGTCTACACTGAAAGAAGATGTTGTCCTAAATAAATTAGAAAAGAAAGTTGAAAGAATGATTGAACAGTTAGGCGACAAATCCCCACATGCTACAGGGAGTGACGGGATATATGACGATATGCCTTATGAGTGGTGGACTTCAGGTTTTTGGCCTGGTATTTTGTGGGTTCTCTACGATGTAAAAGGCAATAAAAGATTTAAAGATGCTGCGATGGATTGGGATGAAAAGTTAGAAAAATGTTTTCATCAACATCCAATAAAAGTAGACCACGACGTAGGCTTTCAGTTTTTGCTAACGGCTGTTATAAAACACGAAATCTTAAATAATGAAGAAAGCCTCAGAATTGGTTTAGAGGCAGCAAATTATTTAGCTGGTCGTTTGAACCCTGCAGGTGGATATATCCGTGCATGGAATCATGACAAAACAGGTTGGGCAATTATTGATTGCATGATGAACATATCATTATTATTTTGGGCAAGTCGAGTTACTGGAGATCCACGCTATAAGCATATCGCACAAATTCATGCAGATACTACATTAACCTATGGAATAAGAGATGATGGTTCAACTAGTCATATCTTATCCTTTAATCCTGATACAGGCGAGTTTATTGAGTCTATTGGTGGTCAAGGGAATGCAGGAGATTCAGCTTGGAGTAGAGGAAATGCTTGGGCACTATACGGATTCGCAAATACGTACCGACATACTGGGGATATGCGATATTTAGATGCAGCCAAACGTGTCGCTCATCACTTTATTGCAGCACTTCCAAATGACTTTGTTCCTTATTGGGATTTTCGATTAGATAAATTTGAAAATGAGCCAAGAGATAGTTCTGCTGCTGCTATTGCTGCTTCAGGGTTATTGGAGATCGCTGATGCTGTACCAACAAATGAGAAAGAGATGTATAAAGTGGCAGCACTTAATATACTAAACTCTTTGACTCACAATTATGGAACTTGGGAGCAGCCCGATCATCAGGGGATTCTTCTTCATGGGACTAGTCATAAGCCTATAGATAGTAATGTTGATGTATCACTCATCTATGGTGATTACTATTATGTTGAAGCTATTGCGAAGCTGAATGGTTGGAAAAAGAGAATTTTCTAAACGTAGAAAAAGGATGTGTACAAAATGAAAGCGTCTAGTGAACGGGAATATTGGATCACCACATTACAAAAAATTGCCGAACCTGTCCTTACTTCATTAGCAAACAAACAATTGAAAATCCTTATGCCAGTTGAAGCTACTATCCCAGACAGAGAAAACTACAGTCATCTGGAAGCGTTCTCAAGGTTGTTGTGTGGTATGGCTCCATGGATTGAACAAGGTCCCGATGAAGGAGAAGAAGGTTTATTAAGAAAGAGATATGCTGATCTTATTAGAAAAGGGATAGATGCTGCTACAGATCCACAATCTCCAGATTACATGAATTATTCATCTGGTATACAGCCTATCGTCGATACGGCTTTTTTTGCACATGCCATTCTTCGGGCACCTGTTGAATTTTTTGAAAAACTTAACCCAGAAGTAAAGTCTAATGTCATAAAGGCTTTAAAATCGACACGTGACCGAAAACCTCTGTTCAACAATTGGTTGCTATTTTCTGCAATGATTGAAACAACATTGATGCTAGTAGGGGAAGAGTGGGATCCAATGAGGGTTGATTACGCCTTAAAGCAACATGAACAGTGGTATTTAGGGGACGGTATGTATGGAGATGGACCTGTTTTCCATGCAGATTATTACAATAGCTTTGTCATACAACCTATGCTAGTTGACATCATTGATCAAATATCTGCCCAATCAAGTGATTGGATGAAAATGAAACAGCCTATTGTTGAACGAGCAAAACGCTTTGCTGTTATACAAGAAAGGAGTATTTCACCTGAAGGAACATTCCCAATAGTAGGTCGTTCAATCACGTATCGTTTTGGGGCATTCCAACATTTGGCACAAATGGCATTACAGCATAGGTTAGACAGCTCACTTAAGCCTAATCAGGTTCGTTGTGCTTTAACTGCGGTCATTCAAAGATTAATAGAGATGCAAGGAACGTTTGACGAGAATGGTTGGCTTCAAATTGGTCTTTGTGGTCACCAACCAGAATTGGGAGAACCGTATATTTCAACAGGTAGTTTGTATTTATGTGCGACCGTGTTTCTACCACTTGGATTAACCGAAGAAGACGATTTTTGGCAAGGTAGTGCTGACTGGACAACTAAAAAGGTATGGTCTGGGGAGAAAATATCAATTGATCAAGCTCTGTAACTAGTATAAATTTCCAATGACAAACAATCATAATGGCACCAGTACTTATTTGAAATTTGCTTTTACCAAAACCTCCTTCAAAAAAATAATCCACAAATTGAGGGAGGAGGAGATGGAAATATGTTTTCGGTTCCAGAGATTATATTTAAATCTGGGACTGAAAACATAAATAAATAACTTCGGTGAATTCAGGATGTGTTAATCGTGATTGGAGGTTCTTTGGAGCAGAAAGTGTTCAGTCTTATCAAGAAAAAAAACTCCTCAATTTAGTCTAGCATCCATGAACAGAAATAGAAGTATGCTTCAATTCACACCTAATAAATTGCAGCAAAGTCTGATGCCAAGGGCTGCACTCCTTTAATCTCTGATTATTTATATCTATAGATATCATAATCCATATTGTCTAAGGTGGTTGACCATCTTAAGCCTGATACTTCTGCAAGTAAATCTCGATAATAGCCCCAATTCAAAATGTGGATGTTTTGAAGTCTTTGATCGGGGATAGTAATTAGATTTTGGGTATTATACGAAGGCTTATGTACGTTAATTAGTAGCTTTTCCACTAAGTCAATTTCTTCTGACCACTGATTATCAGAAGGGGTAGTTTCTCCTGCTAACCTACCAATGTAGATTTGTAGATTGTTGGGATCGTTTGTATCCCACCACCAATGTTCCTGTGAAATGCGCTTTCCTATGGTCTGTCTATCAGCTTTTCCAATATAGAGTAAAGTATCTCCACCATATACAATGTGACTCCCATAAATCTGATAAACTCCGTAGTCAATTTCTATATCAGTTATGTTTGTTATTTCTGAAAGTTTAAATGGGCCATCCCAATCAATATGGATTAGCTTCATGTTCATATGTTCCACTAAGATTACACCTCTTTATTGATATTTATTAGATGATGTGAAGAATCGTACAACACGGGGAAAGGTTTACATCAAAAGAATGTTTTATGTATCAATCCTCTTTAATCTAGCTACTTCATCATAAAGCCCCAGTTCTAGCATTTCTTTAATGACAAACTTCTTTAAATCTGTCTCATTTGATATTAAATATGTGAATTGAGCGTCTCTAATGAAAGATAGTTTACTTTCAATTGTAGCATTATTAAAAAACGATTGAATATCATCCATATTAATTTTAGAATCTGCTTCAAGTCTATATATACTATGATGGACATTTGATTCATTTACAGGGACTATTCCTAAACCATCAAGTGTAGATAAAATTGTTTGTTCTTTTCTATCAGAGATCACTTTCTTTTCCACATAATCATAAACATTTTCGATGACATCGCATTCCAATACTGTTTGTAGCCTGTCTATTATATAGTCTGCTTTTTCTGTGTACTCTGGATGTTCCTTTTCTTCTTCTTTAATTTCATTGATTAGAGTGGTGTACTGTTCTTCACTATTAATAAATCCAAAATTAGATATTGCAACAGGACTTTTCATAGTACAAACAAGACTGAAAAATTCTTTGATGTTTCTAGCAACAATATTTATGTGTGAGCCAAAATCCATTGGGCTTATGCAGACAACAAATGCATTTTCTAAATGAGTAACTTTCCCAAAGTCAGTAAGTAATCCAAAATGTATACCATCACTTCCTATACTTGCAAAAGTGATTACGTCATATGGAGTAACGTCATAAGCAAAATATTCTGTCTGTAAGATGAAACATAAATCTCTATCTAACGAATAGCCTTCCTTTTCAAGTTCTCTTTCTAGCTTTATTAATTTCTCCAAGGTTGGTGGCATTTGCTTATACTTTCCTAAGTTAGTCATTTTCTCCTCCTTGTCTATGTAACCCTACCTAGTGATGAATGAATTCATAACTCTATCTCAACATTTTTAAAACATTGATAAATCGCATGATGACATTAATCCGTTCTGTTTTTTTATTGTGACCTCCTAAATGGTATCATTTTTTGATACCATTTATTGCTATTATATTCATATCAAGTGAAGTGAACAAATCATTTGATTAATGATTAAAAACAGGAGGGTTTGAAATGGCCGATTATATCATTGAAGAAAAAGACGACTTATCGTACTAGGTTTGGGAACTGAGCTTAAGAGCCACTACACTGACTTTGCTGGCTTAAGCAAAGAAAAGTCAGACTTTTGGCAGCATGTCAGCCAAGATGGAAGACTTCACGCATTAAAAGCGATAGCCACAAATGACTATATTTGTAGATTTAAAATAAAGATGTACTGTTTATAAAAAAGATACGATGGTTTAAAAAATTCGCGATGTTATTTAAAGGAATTAAATCGTTTTTCCTTTTCCTTCTTAGAACTAAGGAAATTAATGTTAGAATTAGGTGGAGTAGTCGATGTTATTCAACTAACGGAGCAGGTTAGTTCAATAAAAAGTAGGAAGTAGAAAGTTTATAATGGTGATTGTGAAGATTATTAATAATTTAGGGGTGAAATGACCTTGGAAATAGAAACAGCAAGATTAATAATAAGACCTCCAAGTATAGAGGATTTTGACGAGTATTGGGAGATGAATAACAATCCAGAGGCAAAGAAATATACAGGAGGTGTTATTACATTAAGTTACGAAGAAACATTAGTTATTCATAAACAAGCGTGCGGCAAGTTTGAATCGAGTGATAATAAAGTTTTTTCTGTCATTGAGAAGTCAACAGGGAAGTATATTGGGTATTGTGGATTTAAGTATTGTGAAATACTCAATGGCACTGAAATTTGTTACGGATATAACCAAAGTGCGTGGGGAAAAGGTTATGGGCAAGAAGCAGCAAGGGCTACTTTACCATATGCCTTTGAGAAACTGAAACTTAAAACACTTGTTTCTGCGGTAAATCCTAAGAACATTGCATCCGAAAGAATTTTACAAAAAATCGGCTTGCAATACGATGGACAAATTGAATGGAAAGAACAAGGTTTGGTAAACAAATATAGTTTGACATCAGATAAATATTTCAACATGGGCCAACGCCCTTTAGTAGTAAGAGTCCAATAAAAGAAGGTTGCGGCTATGACAGCTTTTCTTGTTCAACTAACGGGAGCTTTAGTTGAAGAACGATCAGAGAAAATGATTAAACTTTCTTTCATACAATGTGCAATGTTTAACAATTGAAGAATCCATATTTGATCAATCTTTTTTCAAAACGGGTTCTTCAATTTAGCGTAAATATATGAGTTTGGAAGGTGTTTTTGATTAAACTCTATTTTAAACCTATAACATTTTTTGCTGTGAACGAAGCGGTGAATAACAAGTTGATGCATTATGCTGGGGTCATGACAAATTCAACATCGTCACTAGAAGGAGCAAGAGTAATCCAATTGCCTTAGGGTGAATACCTTGTTGTTAAAGGGGAAGAGAAAACAAATAAGCTGTTTGATTATAGTAAAAGCAGAGCGATTTCAACAAATTGTTTAATTCGCTCTGCTTTTTTACAAGTATTAATTACTCATAGCTTATAAAAAGCAATCCCCAAGAAAACAACAAAGATTGGGAACTGGCCTATTTTATAAGAAAAACGTATGGTAAAAGTACAAGGTCGCAAGTAAAGGTAAATAAATTTTAAAAATGATTCAAAAATGGAAGAGAGGTATAATTTGTTGACAAACAGTAGAATGAAGAGGTGCAAACCGTGTTACGCGCTTCAAGGAATATTCGTGTGACCAAAATTGATATCAGTTTACTTAAATATCCCAACACTTTCCCCCACAGTGTAATATCCACCCTCTGTATTCTCGATCAGATGGCCAATCTTTTTGATATGCTCCGAAAAGTCAGCTTTCTCATTCCAACTTTTGTGTGCTTCTACACTTTCGAATACTGACATCATAGTCGCTTTATTGTCATCAACGGAACGATACAGTCGACTCCCGAGCCATCCCAAAACTTTTCCATTTCGTGCAAATGCTTGTAACTCTTCAGATTGGATAGCAATAAATTCATCGAGCTTACCTGGCTTTATGGTAAATACGTTCATCCAAACGACCGACTTATCATTCCTCTTTTCCGTTGTCATGAATTCATCTCCTTTGAAATTAAGATTAACCTTATACACCCATTCTTCGATATTAATGTAAGTCAGTGGTGACTGTCACATATATATATAACACCATCTCATTGATGTCAAGTTCAATTAAATTTTTTTCTTGACTTTTTATTTGTCTATCTTTCGCATTACCGCAATCTTGCTCGAGCAGAATTAGCAGAGTAAATGCCTATTGCTCAAGATATGGGAATAGTGGTCCGAAGGTTATATCAGATTTAATTTGTAACTTACACATAAAGGGGATTATCATTATCGATGATAATCCTCCTCTTTTCTTAGTAAGGTTTAAATTTTCCTTTTTACCTTACTTTTATATTCCTCTAATCCTTAATCTACTTAATAGTTAGTAGAGATTAAATCGTTACAATTATAAGTAGCCACTCATGTTCTTCTCCGCTGTTATCAATAATTCTATTCACAAATAGCCCTCCTCTTATGGAAAGAACTAAGATGTGTTCTTCTTTTTAATAAATGTAATAAACAACTAGCCAATGATAGGACCTATAACTACAAGTCGCAGAGGGAGAGAAAATAAGAAATTCATAGGAAAGATATGCAGGTAAATAACTCTTGATATAGAAGTTCTAAGAACCAAGAGGGCTAATGCAGCTGGTTAATTCTAGGGAAAATGCTAAACTATTAATTATTCCTTAATATACGAGGAGTGATACAGTGTCAAATATATACGTTATAAGTGATATTCATGGTTACTATGAACAAATGGTGGATTCATTGAAAAACGTCGATTTAAAGAATCAAGAAAACACTATTCTTTTCTTAGGCGATTTTGTTGATGGAGGAAGAGATTCATGTAAAGTATTGTATTATATCAAGGGTTTATTTGAACGCCGTCCGGAACAAACTACTGTTTTGTTAGGGAATCATGATGAAATGTTTCTTGATTGGTTATATTCGAAAATTGACGAACTACAATGGTTATCTCAAGACAAGAGCATGAGGACAGTTAAAAGCTTCTTTACTCTTGAGGAGTATAGAGAAGTTCTTGATAGGATTCAATCTACAAGTGGCTCCTATGATGAAATAAGTAATCTATTTAAAGCTGCTATTAAGAAGAAACACCATGATTTGTTGGAATGGTTTCAAACGATTTATAACCAACCTCGTTATCTGGAAACAGCTCGACAAATATTCGTTCATGCTGGGATTCTCGAAGAAGCCGGTGACTTATGGAAACACGGAACACCTCAAGAATATTTTACAAATAAATATCCAGCTGAAGTGGGATTTTTTATAAAGATATTATTGCAGGTCATATTTCAAGTGCCGAGATAGCGAATGATCAAACATATCTAGGGAAGGTTTATTGGGATGGAAAGAGTCATTTCTATATTGATGGTACTGTTGAAAAAAGCGGTACTATTCCTGTCTTGAAATACGATAGCAAAAAGAGCAGATACTCAACGTTTGAAAAAGATGAAGTCCATCAAGAATGGAGAGAAATTAATCTTAACGTTTAAAGAATGTTTATAGGGAAAAGATTGGTTACTTTTTACGAATAAGAAATTGAATCTCAAATGTTACAGTTTATAAGTAATAGTGATAATGTTTTTAAGCAATTTGGGGATCCTACTATCATTTACAATAATATTCGTGTGAAGGTGGTCTATGTTTTAAACTTGTAAACAAAGGTGTTAGTTCTATGACTTCAGCACAAAAATGCAAGCAACAATCTTAAACCTTTACACATCTATACATCACTGGGGGCAAATATTACAAACACCCAGTTCAATTTACGTTTGGTAGAAACCCATATGTTTCATTTACTGAAGTTTTAAATCACGGAGATTATCATTTTTGGAATACAATACTAATGAAAATAAATTATATATTTCAGATTGGGAAAAAGCGTTTATAGGAGACCCTCGTTATGATATAGCGAATACCCTTACATTAGGTTACTCGTGGTTCGGAACTTGCTTTAAAGAACCTATGTTAGATGCCTATCAGTACATCACAAACAGGAAAATTGAACATTTGGAGTGCTTCGAAGCTTTATCAAGTTTTTGACTCATTTTCTAAAGTGGTTCCTTTAATACAAGGTGCCGAAGACTCACATATTCGTGATAGGTCTTATGAGTGGTTAAAGCAACGTTACGAATTGTTTGTAAGGATAACGGTACTAGAATAAATGAAGCTGAAGAATACTTACTTTCTAAAGGTTTATCATTTAGTATCTAGTATTAACATTTCTTATTTAACTAACGGAGCAGTTTAGTGAAAGATGGTATAACTAAAAAGACAACTAACTTATTTTTTAAAGGAGGACTTATTGTTTTGTTTGCCAATTGTATTAAATTTTACGAATTTGGAAGTCCTCAAGATGTATTAAAAGTTGAAAATATTAGCATTGAACCACCAAAAGATAATGAAGTCCTTGTACGTATGGTAGCACGTCCTATAAATCCTTCTGATTTAATACCGATTAGAGGGTCTTATTCTCATCGTATATCATTACCGAATATCCCTGGTTATGAAGGTGTCGGAATTGTAGAAGGTGTGGGGACTTCCGTATCTCAAAATCTTATTGGTAAACGTGTCTTACCTTTACGAGGGGATGGAACATGGCAAGAATATGTTAAGACAACATCAGATCTAGCAGTTGTTGTTCCGAATTCTATTGAGGATTTTATTGCTTCGCAGATGTATATAAATCCAATTACAGCGTGGGTTGTATGTACCGAAGTATTAAAGTTAAGACCAGATGATGTTATATTGGTAAATGCTTGTGGTTCTTCCATTGGGCGTATTTTTGCTCAATTATCAAAGGTGCTTGGTTTTCGGTTAATTGCGGTAACTAGAAATAATAAGCATACAGAGGATTTATTACACTTAGGTGCTTCTTATGTGATTGATACTTCAAAAAACTCATTATATGAAACGGTTATGGAATTAACAAATGGACTAGGTGCTAATGCTGCTATTGATTCCATTGGGGGTTCACATGGTACTAATTTAGCTTTTTCTGTTCATCCTAATGGTGTTTTTTATCAATAGGTCTTTTATCAGGAATACAGGTTGATTGGGGAGCAATTGCAAATAAGGCGAAAGTAAAAGCGAATATTTTTCATTTACGGCATTGGAATAAAAATGTTTCAACTGAAATATGGCAAGATACTTTTAATCATGTGATAACACTAATAAATGATAAAAGGTTACATTTAAGGAGCGTATATTCTCAATATGACTTATCGAATGTAAAAGAGGCAGTTCATGTTGTTGAATCCTTAAATAACACCAAAGGAAAAGTGATTTTAAAAGGTTAAAGGATATATTTTGTTAAATTAAAGGGTGCGATAGCTTAATAAAGGTTATCGCTTTTCTCTTGTTGAAGTAACGGAGCAGTTTAGTTCAGGAAGGTTATTGTTTCATTCAACTAGAATATGTATATAATGATCAACCCAAAACTAACATAAGGTGGATTCAAAATGGATAAAAGAGTTCAATTCGACTTTGAAATCGAGTTTACGAATGGAGGCGGAATACAAGGGCAGGAATTTCGTCTTGATATTGAGGGAGAGGACATTACTGACGAAGAGTTAGCTAAGTATATCGTAGAGGATATGAGGTTGCTTATGGTTGGTGAAGTTAGAATACTTAACAAAAAAATAATTAATGAAAAACATAAACGAAGACCTGCTGATGAGAAGTCTGAGCAATAACCTCAAGCAAAATATAAGAGAGGTTCAAATGTTCCTTTTCGAACTGGAAAGATGAACTTTTTTAAAGGATTTAAGATTAAGCTGCCCAATAAGGTGGCTTTTCTAGTTCAACTATCGCTTATTGTGCTAACGGGACAGTTTGGTTTAAGAAGGTTTATTGATTAGAAAGAGCGAATAGAATAAAAAATCTAATCTTTGGAGGGGGAAAAATGAATAAGTCTCCACTTATTAAAGGGAATTAAGTGTTTTTACGACAACCAATAGAAAAAGATATTGAGGATTATTTAAATGTTGAGAAAAGTAAAGAACTTGTCAGAATGTATGGTGGAGATACTATGAATATTTCACCAAAGACTACGGAGCAAGCGAAAAAGTTTATAGAAGCTATCAAATCAAATAAGCTGGAATGGTGTGTAGAGTTTGAAGAACGATTAGTTGGTCAAGCAAGACTATCAGTTAATGAGGTTGATAATCGTGCACGTTATGCTGTGGGTTTATTTGACCCTTCCGTTTGGGGTTTAGGATTAGGAACAGAGATTACACAGTTAGTATTACAGTATGCTTTTGAAGAACTTAAATTACATAGAGTAGATTTACGTGTGCTTCAATATAACAAGCGGGCTATAAAGTGCTACGAGAAGTGTGGTTTTATACAAGAAGGTGTTGAAAGAGAAGGAGCTTTAATTGAAGGTAAGTATGAAACAGATGTATTTATGAGTATCTTAGACAGAGAATACAAATCTTTAAAAGATACATTTGTAAATATGAGCTTATTGAGCTAACGGGGAGTGATAGCGTAACAACTGCTATCGCTTATTGTGCTAACGAAGCAGGTTTCTTCAATAACATTATTGAAAGGGAGGTTTCTATGAATTTATATAAAAACTTAACTAAAGTTACTGCTTATATAACGCGTATAAAGGATGGAAAAATTCAATTACTTACAATGTTAGAAGAAGGTATGGAATCTTATGGACTTCAAGTTCCAGGTGGTACTCTGGAGTTAGGGGAAGAATTAGAGGAATTATGAACTATTTCAATGCCGAGTACGGATATGATTTTTGGAAAAGCACATCTAAACCTGATATATATGAGTTGAAATTTTCAGGTGAAAAACTTCAGCTTGTAAATAGATTGTGGAATTAACGTTATTGCACTAACGGGTGGCGTTAGCACAACAGGGCTCACGCTCTTCAACAATAGAAGCAGTTTAGTGGAATAAAAAGTAAATTCAAAGGGGTTTGTTCAATGGTATTGAATAAATAAAGAGAAGGGGGAGAAAGCATGGAAACATATAAAGAATATGATGTAGCAAAGTTTAGAAGGCTCTTATTACTTTTCCCTCCATTGTATTTAATTCATGATATTGAAGAAATCCTAACAGTTGAGAAGTTTCTTGAGGGAAATTCAAATATAATACCTTTTAGCGTAACAACTTTGGAATTTTCATTTGCTTTTACTTTACTATGGATTTTTGCTTCAATAGGCTGTTATAAAGCATTCTTGGGCAACAGGTTTATTGGCATGAAACCAACTACTTTTCTTGCATTCTTAGTACCTGGAATTCTTTTAGCCAATGGTTTCGGTCATATATTGCAATTCTTTTTCTTCAAAGATTATGTTCCAGGCATTATTACATCAGTATTGATTTTAATTCCTTATTCGTTTTTTACGGCTAAGTTTCTTATTTCTAAAAGATTAATTACTAAAATAAGACTTCTAAGCTATTTAATATTAGGGTTTATTGCCCAAGCACCTCTTGCACTAATGGCACTTTATGTTTCAAAAATTATACTATAAACTTTATGGAACTAACGGGCCAAGAGTTTAAGAAGGTAAATCGTAATTAAAATGTAGAATTACATTATATTAAGTATTAGAGGTGAGTGCAGTGGAAATATAAAACCTATTAATCTCAGTCTTAGGAAGGGGGAATTTTCATGAAGACAAAGTTATTAATTGTAGAAGGGCTTCCTGGATTTGGGAAATCAACTACTGCAAATTTACTTTACGATATTTTAACTGAAAAGAATATAGAAGTTGAGTTGTTCCTTGAAGGGAACTTAGACCATCCTGCTGATTATGATGGCGTGTCCTGTTTTACTAAGAATGAACTCGATGAAATATTATTGAAAAGTGGAAATTTAGAAAATGTTTTTAGAGATAAAGTAACGAAAAAGGGAGAAAATTATTTACTACCATATCGAAAAATAAAAAATGAATATGGTTTAGGGTTCTCAGATGAATTGTTAAACCTAGTTTTAAAAAATGACATATATGAATTACCATTTGATAAAAATGTTGAATTAATTGCTGACAAATGGAATGACTTTGCTGAAATTGCTTTAAAAGACAATAAAGTTTATATCTTTGAATGTTGTTTCATACAAAATCCACTAACTATTGGCATGATAAAATGCGGCGGGCGAAAAGAAAATGTCATAAATTATGTAAGGAGACTGGCAAAAATTATAGAGAATTTGAATCCAATGTTATTTTACATAGTACAAGATAATCTTGAATTTTCATTTAAGAAGGTACAAAAAGAAAGAACACCAGATTGGTCCACTGGATTTATTGACTATTACACTAATCAAGGCTATGGAAAAGAACATAAAATTTCAGGTGTAGAAGGAGCAATAAGAGTTCTTGAAGCTAGAAGAAACATAGAGTTAGAAATATTCGACATGTTAAAAATGAAAAAAGAAAAAATCAACAATACAAAATACGAAATTGACTCATATAGGTCAATGTTAAAAGATAAGTTAACATTACAAATGGTGAAATAGCTTTTATACAAACGATTACAGGAGTTTAAGACGTGAGGAAAGCGGTCTACTAAGGAATTTGAATAATTTTGAATAGTATGATACTATGTATGTAATAAAATAATGACAATGTCCTATGATGGGGAGTAGTAATTAAATTTAGCTTCATTACAGAGAGTTAGGGGAGTTGAGAACCTAGCAAGAAGAAATTTAATGAATGGACCTCGAAGGAACAAGGTGAAATCGTAAGAGAGTAGCTAAGTGGTGGGCTGCACCTTATAGCGGATAGAGTATGAACGTACTTGAAAATAAGTGGTGTAATGGATGTTAAAACAAATAAATTACGCAATTTAGGTGGCAACACGGATATAAACTCCGTCCTATTGATTTAGGGCGGAGTTTTTGTATTTTAGTATAAAATTTTAAGGAGAGGGCACATGAAAAAGGAAATTTTGTTAACCGGGGATCGACCGACAGGCAAACTTCATATTGGACACTATATAGGGTCTTTGAAAAATCGTATTAAATTACAAGATCAATACAATAGTTTTATCATGATTGCAGACCAACAAGCCTTAACTGACAATGCAAGAAATCCAGAGAAAATAAGGAGCAGCTTAACTGAAGTTGCATTAGATTATTTAGCAGTAGGTATCGATCCTTCTAAGGTCAATATTTTTGTACAATCACAAATTCCAGAGCTTAATGAGCTAACCATGCATTACCTGAATATCGTTACACTTACTAGGTTAAAAAGGAATCCCACAGTTAAAAATGAGATAAAAGAAAAGAACTTTAGCGAGAGTTTACCCGCTGGATTCCTCATTTATCCCGTTAGCCAAGCGGCAGATATTACTGCTTTTAAAGCAACAACAGTTCCTGCTGGAGAAGATCAAATACCTATGATTGAGCAAACGAGAGAAATTGTGAGAAGTTTTAATTCCATTTATAAAAGAGAAGTACTTGTAGAACCAGATGTATTACTTCCAGAAAAGGGTTCGGGGAGGTTACCTGGAATTGATGGTAAAGCCAAAATGAGTAAATCGTTAGGGAATGCCATTTACCTTTCCGATTCCCCAGATATCATTAAAGAGAAGGTGATGTCCATGTACACCGATCCGAATCATATTCGAGTAGAAGACCCTGGAAACGTGGAGAATAATACCGTGTTTACATACCTAGATGCATTTTGTTCAGATAAATTGACACTAGAAGAAATGAAAGAAAATTATAGAAGAGGCGGTTTAGGAGACGTCAAAATAAAAAGATACTTGAATGATCTTCTTCAAGCAGAATTAGAACCGATTAGAAACAGAAGAAATAAATATAAAAAAGATATCGATTATGTGTATGAAATGTTGAAAAGAGGAAGTCAAAATGCACGCTCAGTTGCGGCAGAAACGTTATCGGAAGTAAGAGAAGCCATTGGAATAAATTATTTTAAATAAAGGTGGTTGGGGCATTTATTCACTATCAATCACAACAGACAACTCACAATACGAAAGAAAGTATTCGTGAATATGACTTATCCCTTAGAAAATAATAATTATTTAGAGAAGACAAATAAGCTGTTTGAATATCTTAGAAAAAGCAGTGCGATTACAACATTGTGTGTATTTCGCTGCTTTTGTTTTTTTCAATTTGTATTTAATCATGTTCGGAAGCTTGCCTATTTAATAAGAAAAACGTATGGTAAAAGTACAAGTTAGTATACTTATTGTTGCAAATTGAGATTTTTCTTTGCTATTATCGTTTCATAGCTAACAATGATAAGACAGGATTTCTTACTCAACTTTAAAGGAAGGTATGTCGACAGAAAGGAAAGGAGGAAAATTTGTTGTTTTTAAAAAAATTGCCTCAAAAAAACATAAATCAGTTATTCAAAGTTATGCTATCTTTAGAAACAGAAGAAGAATGCTTGGCTTTATTTAGCGATTTGTGTACACCGAAAGAAATAAATACCTTTGTACAACGTTTGGAAGTTGCTAGGATGTTGAAAGAAGGAATGACGTATCAGGATGTTCAGTCAGAATCGGGTGCATCAACAGCAACGATTTCTCGTGTGAAAAAGTTATTAGATTATGGGAGTGAAGGTTATAATCGAGTACTAGAACGAATAAAGGAATAATAAAGTTAGAGTATTTCTAATTTCGGAGTAAGTTGGGACATAATGTAGATTTAAAGAGGTTTGGAAAACTTGATGAACTCTTATTCCAAAAAAATTATATTTTTCGTAAACTTCCTTCTTGCAGCAAAGTGTTTTTTTTGCTAGTATCGTTTCATAGCTAACGAATTTGAGAGGGGGAGATGGTATATATTCATTTAATAAGGATGGGGAGCTACTCCCTAAAGAAATAGATACAATTAATCATTTAACCAAACTTCCAATCAATTCTTTAAATTTAGATGCTATTTCCGTTGTAACAAATATCTATCGCTTGGCACAAGGGTTAAGAAATAAAATGGAACGAGAAGTTTTATCCGAGTATGGGCTTTCTTGGACATCATTTTCTATACTCTATGATTTATGGATAGAGCAGTCGATGGAAACAAAAAAAATAGCAGAGTCAGTTGGGGTAACGAAAGCAACTGTTAGTAATGTTACGAATACGTTAGAGCGAAAAGGATTCTGTTATCGCCTAGTGGACAAGAGAGATCGAAGAATTACGTATGTTACGATAACAGATAAGGGAAAGCTAGTAATGGAAGAACTTTATCCTCGTTTCCACAAAGGTGAAGCGGAGATTGTTTCTAGTCTAACGGTAGATGAGCAAAAGAATATGTCAAAGTTGTTAAGAAAGGTCATTAAAGACTGTGGCTTTTGAATAGACATTTGAATATAGAAAGAGCGTGGATGGGAAATCAAGTAGTAACTATCTCCCTGTATCAGAGAGTCGATGGGTGGTGTGAATCGACACATAGATAGTGCGAATTACATTCCCTGAGCTTTCTTTGTTAAGATAACAAAGACGGGTTGACCGTTATTCAAGTAAGTGGGAGTTGTATACTCCAACAAGGGTGGTACCGCGTGCAAAACCACGTCCCTATTTATTAGGGATGTGGTTTTTTATATCTAATTTTAGGAGGAATAGAATTGAATGAGATTATGAACCAATTAACAGATGAGCAAGTAATCGAAGTGAAAAGACAGATGGAATTATACACACTAGGTGTACAAGAGATTATTCCAGTTGAAGAATTAGAAGTGAAGGTTGCTAAATCGGTACTTGAGGATCGACCGTTAAAAATTAAATTAGGATTAGATCCTTCTGCACCTGATGTTCACCTTGGTCATACGGTTGTTTTAAAGAAGATGAGACATTTTCAGGATAACGGCCACATTATTCAATTACTAATTGGCGATTTCACTGGGAAAATTGGAGATCCAACAGGTAAGTCAGTAGCAAGGAAGCCGTTAACGGACGAAGAAGTGAAGTACAATGCCAAAACGTACTTCGAGCAATTCGGGAAAGTGATGGATATGGATAAAGTGGAACTCCACTATAACTCGAAGTGGCTTTCTAAATTAAATTTCGAGAATGTTATTCAACTAGCCGGAAAAATTACGGTAGCAAGACTAATGGAGAGAGACGATTTTGAAGAAAGATTGGCACTTGGAAAACCTATCTCCTTGCATGAATTTTTCTACCCGTTAATGCAAGGATATGATTCGGTTGTACTAGAATGTGACATCGAACTCGGTGGAACGGATCAGCATTTCAACATTTTGATGGGAAGACACTTTCAAGAAAAGTCCGGCAAAGAAAAGCAAGTAGCAATGCTAATGCCATTGTTAGAGGGGCTTGATGGTGTTGAAAAAATGTCAAAATCAAAGAGAAACTACATTGGAATTGATGAAAGCCCACAAGAAATGTACGGGAAAGCCATGTCTATTCCAGATGAGTTAACTAGTAAATACTATGAACTGATTACAGATTTCACTCCAGAGCAAATTAAAGAGATCAAAAATCAACTCGAAACAGGGAAATTACATCCAAGAGATGCAAAAATGTTACTAGGCAAAACCATCGTTAGAATGTACCACGGAGAAGAGGAGGCTGAAAAAGCAGAACAACACTTTATTTCCGTTTTCCAACAAAGATCATTACCTGATGACATTCCGGTAGTTGAATGGAAAGGAAATAATAAACTGCCTGTTATTGACCTTCTTGTTGAGTTAAAGCTCTTAAGCTCGAAAAGCGAAGCCCGTCGCATGATTGAAAATAAAGGTGTGAAAATCAATGGAAACACGGTGGAAGATAAAGCATTACAACTAACCATTACCGATGACGTCATTGTTCAAGTAGGAAAACGAAAATTTGTAAAACTGAAGCTATAAACGTTTGACGAAAAGGGCTTTGAAATAATCAATAATTCGTTATCTTCTGGTATGATATAGTATAGAGATTTACGATGTTGTGAAGTTATTCACTTAAGCTAACGAGCAGAATAGTACAAGAAAGATAGAAATGGAATATAGATGTTCATGCAATGGATGTGTCAAATATGTTTGACACATCCATTGCCTTATTTTATTATATAGGTGTAAAAGGTCTTTTACACCTTGTAAATGTGGAGGCAGATGAAATGGAAAATAGAATTAAGGAGTACAGAGAAAAAAAAAGTCTTTCACAGGGTAAATTAGCGGAATTATGTAATGTAAGTAGGCAAACGATTAACGCAATCGAGAATGACAAATATGACCCAAGTTTGCAGTTAGCATTTGACATTGCAAGGACTTTAGGTGTTGCAATGGAAGATTTATTTATCTCTAAGAATGGGGGGGAAGTCATGAATAAAACCAAAGGTATTATCGCTATTTTAGTATTTGTTGTTTTTCTAACAATTGGAGGATCGACCTTATACAGGTGGGTTAGTTCTGGAACTGTAGATTCAGCTGGTATTTTCTTTAGTTTTTTAGCTTTTAAGTTATTTTTTTAATTGGTTGAATTGGGGTGATCCTGAAGGTGGTGGCGAGAAGGATGAATTATATAGACATATAAAAACCCAAAGTGCAAGAATAGGTTATTATGTTCTTATGATCTTATCTGGTTTAATACTATTTATTTCTGAAGGAACAGGCGATTTCAATGAAATTGACAATTATCCACTGGTTATAGTGGTAGGTCTTACTTTTGTTACAGTTCCAATTACAGAATTTATATATTCAAAGAAGTTTAAATAAAACGATACTATCACACAAAAAAAGCATCTCAACTAAAGGGTGGCTATTCTTCAAGAAGGAGAATGGCTTTTTCTTATTGAAGTAACGGTGTAGGAAAGTTCTAATATTTTGGGAGGGTTCTGACATGGATAAGAATTCTGTATATAGACCTAACATTATAGGTGCTGGCGAGGTTGGCAGTGCGACCTCAATCGGCATGGACAAGAATACGGTTTATAAAACAAACAGTTTCTATTGGGATACAAAAGGTAATGACTTTTTAGGAACGATCGTGCTTCCTTTATATGGCTCATTTGTCTCAGAAGAAAAATGCCAGCTTTTTGGTGACGTCTCAGGAAAAAGGATGCTGGAGATAGGCTGTGGAAACGGTCAATCCTTGCAGTATCATGGGGATCGCAAAGCATCTGAACTATGGGGTATGGATATATCAGAAAAACAAATCGAAAAGGCAACGCAACATTTGACGTCGTGCGGTCTTTCAGCAAAATTGATTTGTTCTCCCATGGAAGAAGAATGTGGCATACCGATGGATTATTTTGACTATGTTTATTCGATTTACGCCATTGGCTGGACCACCGATCTTGAGGGTACTTTTTCTCGGATTGCTTCTTATCTTAAAAAAGACGGCGTATTTATTTTCAGTTGGTCTCACCCTATACACAAATGTGTCTCTTTAGAAAATGATATCCTTGCTTTTAAAAAGTCTTATTTCGATGAATCTTGGTACTCGGTATCTCTTGATCAAGGTGCTCTAACTTTATCGGATCGTAAATTATCAACCTATGTGAATGCGCTAGCAAAATCAGGTTTTGTTATTGAAGAATTGATTGAGCAATCTGATGAGGAGATAATACAAACACGTGCCAGCGATTTCGCTGAAAAGGCAAAAATGCTACCTGTAACTTTTGTAATCAAAGCAAGAAAACTATAAGTGAAGTGTGCAATTTCAATCTGGGAATAGAAATTAGCGACCAAAGAATGTCTATACAAATATAACCTTCCTTTCAGGAGGATTGTTTTTTGTTTAGTTAGATATAATCTCTAGGCTATATCGAGGATAACCCGAATGAGATCATTACTCCACAAGTATTAAAAAAGACTACTCAAGAAGATATGCAAACCATTCAACCAATGATGAATGCTATTCGAACGAACAAGGCCTGGAGACACACAAAGACCAACAACTATTGATTATCAACTTTCTTGGTAATAAGCTAGAAGGTATTCGCTTTTTTTCTAAGAAAATACGATGTTTATATTTGAGAATAATGAGGCGGGGGATTTTATGTATAGAATATTAATTGTGGAGGATGAAATAAGTATTACTGATACATTAAAAAATCGTCTTACAAAATACGGATATGAGTGTCACACAATAGAAGATTTTAAAAGAGTTCTGGATGTTTTTCAAGAAACAGAACCGCATTTAGTTATTATGGATATAAATCTTCCTTACTTTGATGGATATTACTGGTCAAGAAAAATAAGGCAGATATCCACATGTCCAATTATGATTCTGTCTGCTCGAATGAGCGAACTAGACCAGATATATGGTATTGAAAATGGTGCAGATGATTTTATCACTAAGCCTTTTGTAATGGATGTAGTATTAGCTAAAATCAATGGGCAAATTCGACGTACCTATGGAGAGTATGCAAAAAACGCAGAACGACGCATATTACAAATTGGTAATACTATCTTAAATTTGGACACAGTACGTTTATCTACCCCGAGACAGGAGGAAGTATTGACGGTTAAAGAGCTCCAGCTTTGTAATATGTTTTTTGAGGCTTTTCCAAATGTAGTCACAAGACAGCAGTTGCTTTCTGTTATATGGGATGAAGAAGGATTTGTAGAAGAAAATACACTCACAGTGAATATCAAAAGATTGCGAAAAAAATTAGAAAATGTCCAATCCTCCTTAGAGCTAAAAACGATTCGGGGAATTGGCTACCAATTAATGGAGAAAGACAAATGAAGTTATTTATAAAGGATCATCTCAGCTTTATTCTTTTGTATCTGATAACTTTTATCTGCTTGCCTATTATCATTGAACAATTAGATGGTTTTGAAAATCATTATTACTATTTTAATTTTTTAGCCATCACATTATTAATTATTCTCCTTGTTATTCGCTATCTTCGTCGTAAAAAATGTATACACATTTAAAGAAAGAAAATTTGGACCAAGCTGGTTTTCTTGTTTATCGTCCTCACTCTCCAATAGAAAAGGCATATGCCAATCAATTAAAGGGGTTTTCTTCTTTACTCTTAAAAGAACAGGACACGTATCAAGATTTTTTACGGGAACAGCAGCTACTTATTTCACATGCGGTGCATCAGATGAAGACGCCGATTTCTGTCATGCAATTGCTTGTTCAATCGAATCAAATAAACGATGTCAAATCGTTGGAATGGCAGAAAGTAAAAGCCGAATGCGATAAAATAAGCTTTTCATTAAATCAGCTATTGTCTTATAGCCGCTCTACTCAAATTTTATCTGATTTGAAAATTGAAGCGATGCCACTACAGAAAATAATAAAAGAGGTTATTAATGATTTAAAAGATTACTTTATTGAGGAAGAACTATTTCCCAAGGTGACAATAGCGGAAGAAGTTATTCTTTATTCAGACCGAAAGTGGATGAAAGTAGTTGTCTACCAACTGCTTAGTAATGCAATTAAATATGGTGAGAAGTACTCTACTGTTCATATTTATTACAGGAATGGTCAGTTATCGATTCATAACAGAGGGGAAACCATTCCAAAAAGTGAGATCAATCGCTTATTCAATTTGTTCTATACAGGTTCAAAAGGAAGGAAAAGAAGTGAAGCAACAGGAATAGGTTTATACTTAGTCAAAAGGATTTTGAATACGCTAGATCATCCGTTTGAGTTAACGTCTCATCATCAAGAAACCATTTTCACCATTGAACTTTCGAAAAGTATTAGTACGGCTGCCGATTGAGGCAGCGTTTTGATTGTGTCAATATTGTCACTTTGCCGTCATGTTTTTAAATGTTAAGGAATGGACTACTTCGGTATATTAAAGTTAATAATGAAAAAGACAGGAGTGGTATATATGTCAGATACTCTTTTAAATGTTCAACAACTCCATAAGGAGTATGTGGGAGAGGTGAACTATAAAGCACTAAAAGGATTTGATTTTCAACTGAAACGTAATGAATTTGTCTCTGTAATGGGCCCATCTGGAAGTGGGAAGACGACATTTTTAAATTGTATATCAACGATAGACCGTCCGACAAATGGTTCAATTACGATTAACCAAAAAAATCCATATGAAATGAATGATGAAGATCTTGCAAAGTTTCGACGTAGTGAATTGGGTTTTGTTTTTCAAGATTTTAACTTGGTTCACACATTAACCGTAGAAGAAAACATTTTATTACCATTGACACTCGATGCAGTGAATGCAAAGGAAATGACATCCCGTTTAGCGGAAGTCGTTGAGTTTTTAGGAATTGAAGAAATAATGAAGAAGAGAACCTTTGAAATTTCAGGGGGACAGAAGCAACGTGTAGCCATAGCACGAGCAGTTATTCATCAGCTAGTCTATTATTAGCAGATGAGCCGACTGGGAATCTGGACTCTAAAGCAGCAAATAGTGTGATGACGCTATTTCAATCCATTCATGAAACGTTTCAAACCTCTTTATTAATGGTCACACATGATCCGTATGTTGCCAGTTTTGCTGAGCGAGTGATTTTTATGCAAGACGGGATGCTCTACAATGAAATACAGAGAGGTGACCACAAGAAGCAATTCTATCAAGAAATTGTAGATACACTGACATTTCTGGGTGGTGGATATCATGAGCTTTAATCATATTGTCGTTCAAAATATATTACGGGATAAATGGACCTATATTTCCTATTTTCTGAGCAGTGTCTTTTCTATTTTAATCTTTTTCTTTTTTTTGATTACTGCATTTCATCCAATGATGGATGCAATCGATTCGAATAGCTCACTTGGAATAGCCATGATTTTATGTAGTATGATTGTCTATATTTTTTCTTTTTATTTTTATTATTTATTCGATGCTGGCTTTTTTAAAGAAGAAAACGAAAAGCCTTGGCGTCTTTATCATTTCGGGAGCATCGACGAAGCAAGTGCAGAAAATGGTATTCCGAGAAAATATGCTGATTGCTTTTGCTGCAATTATTACAGCCATTGTTGTTGGATTAGTTGTTTCTCCTCTGTTTTTAATGGTCGTTAAAAATATCTTGGAGGCAGATAGCTTTGGAATGTATGTACCCGTACAAGCTATTGCAACGACATTCATTTTATTTAGTGTTTTATTTTTCATTGTTTCAAAAATAACGACACGATTTATTAAGAAAGAAGAAGCTTTACAACTGTTAAAAGCAGATATAACACAGGAAAAATTAATACTTCCAACTCCATGGAGATTCCTTTTATCCATCTTAGTGAGTGCAGTTTTATTACTACCTTTCAAATTTAGCCCAGATATCATTGAAAGCTTAGGAATTGTTTATTTTATTATTTTGTTTATCAGTCTGTTAATGACGTTTTATTTGCTATTAACCCAAGGAACCTGGTTTACGATTCGGAGATTGCAAAAAAGCTCCTCATATTACAGAAAAACCAATATGTTATTTGTATCGAATTTACAAGCCAAAGGCAATTCACATGCTCATGTCATTTATTTGCTCAGTATTTTACTGCTTGCAGTATTTGTTACTACGAGTGTTTTGTACAGTTCGTATTATAGTGTCGAAGAAAATACGGAAGCTGTATATCCGTATAGCTTTCAATATATTTCACTTCCAGATAATCCTATAGAAAAAGTACAGCAAGATATTGAATTTATAGAGACAACCCTTGAGCAAGCAGTGGGAGAGTTCGATGCGTATCAATCTGCGTTCAAAACAGACGAAGACCGCAGGATTGGCTTCATGTCGAATGCTAATTTCAATGCACTTGGTACACACCAAGCGATAACACTTAACGATAATGAATATTATGTTGTGGCAGGAAATGAGGGAATAATTCCAAATACGGATGCCATTCAGGATTATGTGGATGACCCTCTTCAGTACGTAGGATTAGAAGAACGAATGATTCTTATAACAGGCTTTCGGGCAGTATATTATGTTATACCAGATGCGATTTATGAAGCAATCAATTATCCGGAATATCATGTGTTTGCCTATGAATTGGAGGACTGGACAGAGAAGGTGGAAGTAGCAGAAAAAATAGAATCACAAATCATGACAGAACCAGGTGAGCGTTATGTCGCATCGAAAATTTCATTATATGCTGACGAGTTATTTGTAAAGAGGATCTTGTTCTTTATTGGTTTTATGCTTAGTCTGCTTTTTATAAGTGCAGCCATGAGTATTCTTTATTTTTACTTGCAGACCTCTTTAGCGGGAGAAAAAGAAAAATATTGGGGCATTCGCAAAATCGGACTATCTATGAAAGAAATTAGTGTTATTGTGACAAGAGAATTAGCAATCCTGATTTTTGTCCCTTTTACACTAGCTACGATTTTATTATTTACCGTGTTATTCAGTATTCGTGATGCACTTTCACCAGCTTTTTTTCAGATGACTACGGTTGGTCTAGGAATTATTTTGCTGTTGTTTACTCTGAGCTTTATTATTATACGTAAGGCATATTTAAAAAAATTGGTAGAGTAAGTGATAGACCACGTTAATCTGGATTTCAAAATCTGAGCAAGAAAAGAACGAAATTGCGACTTCAGAATTGCCACACCTAGAAGATGATCAAACTTTTTTTATAAAAATTGTATAATACTTCAACGAAAGAACCCGTTTTGATTAACCTTCTTTTAAAACGGGTTCTTTTTTACTTACACAAAATGCACGTTAGCAGTCGTTTTTGATCAAACCTTATTTTAAAATCTTCAGTAGACTACATAATACGCAATAACGATTCACATAAAATATGAACAATAATTCGTTAGCAACTGGTATGATTTTAGTATGAAGAATCGCAATATTGTGAAGTTGTTCACTTAAACTAAAGGAGCAGAATAGTTTAATATATAAAATATTTAGAATGTTTTATTTACTGCTAAACTTTTATTTAGTATTATTGACTTAGAGATGCTAAAGAAAGGGGAATCTATACTACATATGTGGAATACCTTGAAATGATTATTTAATTAGATAGAGACAGTTGCGATCCTTGAACACCAAGGATACGTTTATTTGTCTATCTTAAATCATTCAAGGGATTCATGGTGTGGACAATTAAATTCCCATTACCAAGCAGATACCTTTGTGTATCTGCTTTTATTTATGGGTAAAAATACATCTCTATTGACACAAACATAGAATCCTTATCTATATTGGGGGAATTTTAATGGAAAACCATTATGAAAACGAAGAAGTGCTATCAGGTGGGAATGTAACTAATGTATATCGTACAGGAGATACTGTACGACGAGACTTGAAGGAAGATAGTCCTAAAATTCATGAGGTGCTAAAGCACTTAGAGAACAAAGGTTTCAGCTACGCCCCAAAGTTTTTAGGAATTGATGAAAGAAATAGAGAAATATTATCATTTATTGAAGGTGAAGCTGGTCATTATCCTTTAAAAAAATATATGTGGTCCAATGATGTTTTAAAAGAAACTGCTAAAATGCTTCGTCTCTATCACGATGCTGTGAGTGATTTTCCAATCGAAGAAAATTGGCAACCAATCGATAACACCCCTCAGCCATTTGAGGTGCTATGTCACAATGATTTTGCCGTCTATAACATTATTTACAATGGTAAAAAGCCGGTAGGGATTATTGATTTTGATCTTGTCGCCCCTGGTCCAAGACTTTGGGATATAGCCTATACTCTTTACACTTGCGTTCCTTTAAGTAGACTTTGGCATACTGAAACATATGAGACTGTTCATTATGAGCCATCAAAAGATGCTGAGCGTATAAAACAAAGAATTACATTGTTTTTTGAATCTTATGGTATTGCCGGAATGGAAAAAGGTTTTTTAGAGATGGTATTGCTACGAGTTGAAGGCCTATGTAAAACCATGCAGAGTAAAGCTAAAGAAGGCGATATGGCGTTTCAAAAGATGATCGATGAAGGACATTATGAACATTATCAACAGGAACTTGAATTCATTCGTGAACATGGGAAAGATTGGATTTAAAGTAATATTGAAATAAATGAATAGTTATAGCGTTAAGCCTAACAGGTTTGACGCTATATTTTATTTATGTTTTAAGGAGAGAAATCTCTTGTGTAAGTTAGTCAAAAAAACAAGTTTGTGAAGTAAAGTACTTCAATGATTTTCAAAAGGAATGTCAATCTTTTTTAGAGAATGCACTCAATAGTGGTCAATGGTTCATTTGGATTGCGGAGGATAATGGAAAAATTGTATCACATATATACATAGAATTAATACAAAAAGTTCCACGCCCTGGTAGAGTAACACATCCATTTGCTTATATGACGAACGTATTTACTATAAAAGAATCTCGAATTAAGGGTATTGGGAGTAAGCTACTTGCCACAATAAATGAGTGGGTTAAAGAAAATAAATATGAATTTGTTATTGTATGGCCAAGTGATGATAGCATTAAATATTATAAGAAAAATGGATACGTTCATTGTACAGAACCTATGGAATATTTTCCTTCTTGAAGTAATGGGGGCATAGTGGAATAACTGGAGATGTCGTTGATGCTACTCCTTGTTGTGCTACAGCATATAATAAAACAAAGTCATTTGCTACGCAGTATTGACCGTTTGTGCAGCAAAACCGGCCTCCACCCCTTGGATAGGCATGAAGAAGGAATGAGAGGGCTAAAGACCTGTTGAGACATGGGAGGGAAAGCCTCCAGGGGGGCGTGGAGAATCGTGCATTACATGGTAAAAGGTAGAGCTACTATTAACTCCTCTATTCCCGCATGCCTTCATGTAGCCTTTATTATCAAAATTCATTCCATTCATCCGTCATTGTTCTTAGAAGTGGTCTGAAATCCCGCGAATAAGCGGGCATTTATGAGTAAAAAGAATCTAACTGAGGGAGGTTAGTGGAAGCAATAGTAATTAGGTTTGACTGGGAAAATTGCCGATGATATTAGAAAAGACACCGAAGTGTCTTATGTTTTTCAAATTATGCATACCGATAAATTGAAACTTAATTACTTAACATTATGCTTATCTTGGGAGCGAGGTATTTTATCGGTGAGTGTATATAAACCATGTAATGCTTGCTGTTAATAATGCTGACGAAATCAAAGCTGTAAGAACACTATATGTTTGCCAAATAAGTATCGTTGACCAATCGAAAGCAAAGCACAGTATCCCTAGGGCAATCGTAGCGATCAGGAAAATAACTGTTACGATTATTCTCTTTTTTGTCATTGGCTGCCGCTCATTCGCTTTCCTTCTGCGTAATCCTAAGAGAAATAGCAGGACAGCCAATAGGCAAAGAATAATTGTGATAGACGACAAAATGATATCCAAAGCTGTGTGCCGCTTATTTCATATGACTGAGTTAGATTACCGTCTAATATATCTTTAACTTTTGGTACTAGGTTTATATTTGTATTTGTGCCGTTGCTCAGCAAGCTGATGGCTGTTCGTTCATTTAGCAGTATGGTTACTTGGGTTCTGAAATTTGGATTGACCCAGTGTGTTCTATAATCGTTTGGTCGGCGTTTACCGACCAGCCTGCGGCATAATACATATCGTTGACAGCCGAAACAGACATATCACCCTATGTGATTTTTCGATAATCGTGTGAAATATTTCGGGTATGTCCTGCACGATACCCATCTGTATGCCCATCCAACGCGCCATATCTTTTGTATTAGAAATGATGTAGCCTGCGGGTTTATTCCCAGCATAATCCGGAGCATTAAATGGAGTGGTCATAAAAAAGGAAGAACGGTAGCCTGTGCCAACTGTCCAGTGGCTTGAGAATCTTCTTTATAAACATACGTCTGGTGAAGACCTAACGGCTGAAATACCTGTTCTGTCATAAAGTCTTCATAGCTTTGTCGCGACACAATCTCAATAACCAAACCCAATACGTCATAATTAACGGTTCCATAGTTATACTGTTCACCGGGAGGGAACGCCAATTCAGCATCTACGAGCATTTCCACAGTCTTTTGCAACATATCCGGCGTATTGCCTTGTGGAATATTTTGACTATGCCTAATATTTGTTAGACCACTAGTATGGTGAAGAAAGTTATTTAATGTAAGGCTTTGCATATCAACAGGTTTCCCTTGATACTTTAACGTAAACCAAGGTAAATATTTTTGGACAGGGTCAGTCATTGAGAGCAGCCCTTGCTCTTCCAACAGCATAATACCCATTCCGGTAAAAGCTTTACTGACCGAGGCTAACTCATAGAGTGTATTTTCACTAGCAGACAACCCCTTTTCACGGTCTGCATACCCTGAAGAAAAGTAGAACACTTCATCATCAACAAGTATTGAGATTGACATTCCTGGCACTCCCGATATACGACAGGCATCATCTAGCAACGCTTGTATTGCCGCAGATTTCGAATCTGATAGCGCATAACTTTGTGTTGCGAATCCTGAGAATAATATAAATATCATTAATATAAAAACAGTAATCTTTTTCATAAACTCTCCTTTTTGAAAAATTATAAGAGAATCATATAAATAATCTACTTTTACAACTACTAAACTAAATATTAAATTATCTTTCAATTCACCTATATAACATCAAGTAATTGTGAAGAGTTACTCCTAAACGAAAAGATGCGTTAGTTCAATAAGAAGTAAACAACTTTATTATAAATTTTTAATTTTATATAAACAGATGGAAATAATTCGAAACTACTTTAAAGAGCCTTGCTACTAGAATGTAGTAAGCTCTTAGCTTTTATTAATCAAAATTCAATAACTTTATTATTATCATTATACAATAAATGTGGAAAATATAAACAATAATTCGTTACTCTCTTGTTTAATTTTAGTATGTAGATATGCATTAAACTAACGAGCAGAATGATTGGAAATATATAATTCCTTGCTTTTTATACCATAGGGGGTAATGTATAATTAAAGGGAGGTTAATAAAATGCTCAAAATTATAATGTAGGTATACTGTTATTTGATTATGTTGATGCTTTAGATTTTACAGGCCCCTATGAAGTTTTTAACTTAACTACTTATAGTAATAGCGATGTAAAAAAACTCTTCTCTAACAATCTGGAGGAAAAGCCGTTTAAGGTAAGTACAGTGTCCCAAGATGGGAAGCAAATAACTGTACATAACGGTTTGCAAGTAAAGCCTGATTACAGTTTTTCTGATGCACCCGTATATGATATTGTTGTTGTTCCAGGTGGGCCGTTAAAAGCATTAAAGTTAGTAGAGAGTAATGAAGAAATAATAACTTGGATTGAAAACTATAAAGACAAGATAGTAGCATCTGTATGTACTGGAGCATTTTTCTTAGCCCAAGCTGGAATACTTAATGGGAAGAAAGCGACTACAAATCGTTTAGCCTTAAACCTGTTAGAGAGAAGTTTCCCAAAAGTAGAAGTTATTAGAGGAGTTAAGTATGTGGATGAAGGAAATGTTATTACTTCGGCAGGTATATCCGCAGGAATTCAAATGGCATTACATGTTGTTAGCAAATTATTTGATGAAGAGACAGCTAAACGAACTGCTCATACAATTGAATTAGATTAAATAAATTTTGGAAATTAATCAGAATAAGATGCCTTTTTCGTATTGAACTAATGGAGCTTTAGTTAAACAAGTGCAAAAATTATAAACGGAATTTTTTGCTGAAAAGCGAGCATTTGTGAGTAAATAGAATCTAACTGAGGGAGTTCAACAATACTATTCAATATAAAAGACGTTTTCCTGTAAGAGGAAAAGCGTCTTTATTTATGTTAATACTATTCTTCGCTGCTTGTCCTTTCCAAGATTATGATTCACGAAAAAATACAATCATCAAATGAAACAAATGATATACAATTTGTTGATATGCACATAATTCCTAGAGGTTGATTGCTACAGGAGACGCGTAAAAGAAAAAAGATGATAAACGATTTTAACAATCGTGATCAAAAGATAAAATCAATCAGCTGTTCAATAATGGTTGATTTTCTGTTTGATATGTTGATTGTCAAATAACCGATTAGCTTGGTATAGTTGAGCCAATTCAGTCAACAAATTTCTTTTTTACGAAGAGAAATTGCGTATTTTGGTAAAGATGCCAAAAAAATAAGCAAAGGAGGAAAGCAGAGTGGAACGAGTGAACATGGAAATGAAAAGGCTTACAAAAAGAGAAGTAAAAAAAGAAAGATCGCTACTAACCAATATCAAAAAGCATTGGATGCTTTATATCATGATTTTACCCGGAGTGTTATTTTACATTGTATTGAAGTATATACCTCTGCTGGGGACGATCATTGCCTTCCAGGACTATCAAATATTTAATGGGATATTAAACAGCCCTTGGGTTGGGTTTGATAACTTTATTCATTTATTTTCTTATCAAGATTTTTATCAAGTTCTACGCAATACGTTTTTAATTGCCTTTTTATTTGCTTATCTTTGGATTTCCGGCACCAATCATTCTCGCTTTACTTTTTAATGAAATAAGAATTCGCTTTTTAAAGAAATCTGTACAAAGCTTATTCTACCTTCCACATTTTCTCTCGTGGGTAATTGTAGGTGGGATTGTATTCGAATTATTATCTTCACAAGGGGTAGTAAATGGAATTCGTGAATGGTTTGGAGCAGAAACCATTCTGTTTATGCAAGAAGAGAGCTATTTCAGAACAATTGTTGTTATATCAAGTGTATGGAAAAATGTTGGCTGGGGAACGATTGTCTATTTAGCGGCTATTACCTCCATAAATCCAAGTTTATATGAAGCCTCGGTAATAGATGGAGCTAACCGATGGAAGCAAGTGAGGTATATCACACTTCCGTTAATGTTTCCTACTATATTGGTCTTGTTTTTACTTAATATTGGAAATTTCCTGGAGCTAGGATTTGATCAAATTTATAATTTATTAACTCCGATGACCTATTCTGTTGGAGACATTATTGAAACCTATGTTTATCGTGCTGGTGTTTTACAAGGGCAATATAGTATGACTACTGCGATTGGGTTATTTCAGTCTCTTGTTGGTTTTGTTTTAATATGGATATTTAATAGAATGGCTAGAAAAACAGAACAGGGGTTATGGTAATGAGAAAATCAATTAGTGAAAGAATATTTGATATTTTTAATTATACGGTGCTTATTATCCTTGCTTTGACAATGATTCTTCCATTGCTTCAATTGTTAGCGGTATCGTTCAGTTCTCCGATAGCAGCTGATTCGAAACAAGTATTTTTATGGCCTGTGGAATTTACCTTAGACACTTGGGCACATATTCTACAAAACAAAGTATTATGGAAATCCTTTGCTGTCACCGTGTATATCACGGTGTTTGGGACCTTTTTAAGTATGTTATTTACTGTATTAACAGCTTTCCCGTTATCTAGAAAGGAATTTATGCTTCGTAAACCGATTATGTTTATGATTGTTATTACGATGATATTTAATGCACCGATGATCCCTTTCTTCTTAACTGTCCGTAGTCTTGGAATTATGGATACCTTATGGGCATTAATTATTCCAGGTTTAATTAGTACATTTAATATGGTCATCGTACGAACATTCTTTATGGGGATTCCTAGTGAATTAGATGATGCAGCTAAAATTGATGGTTGTAATCCTTTTCGATTGTTATTTCAAATCTATTTACCACTTTCAAAACCAGTTCTAGCGACGATTAGTTTATTTTATGCTGTGGGATATTGGAATACATTTCAAACGGCCATTCTTTTTATCCGAAACCCTGACTTGTACCCACTACAATTAAGGCTTCGAGAGTATTTTCAAGCACCAGAGGAATTGGCTGCCGTGAATTTAATTATGAATGAATTAGCTTTTAATACAACTACATTAAAAGCAGCGACGATTATCTTCGCAACGGTTCCAATCGTTTTAGTTTATCCTTATTTACAAAAGTATTTTGTCAAAGGAGCTGTGTTAGGCTCATTAAAAGATTAGCTACTTTTTTAATGATACGATATTAAACCGCTTACAATGGTTTGATATAAATGAAAAAAGGGAGGATTAACAATGAGTACAGATCAAAGAATCGTTTGTTTTGGGGTCATTATTTCATTATTATTGTTATTTGTTGTTGTCGGATGTTCCAATTCCGATACGAGCAGTCAACAGTCAACAAATGGAGAAACAGAAGACAATGAAACGATAGAGCATGTGCGAGTCTTTAAAAGTCATTTATCGAAGGGAGTTCTTCCAGATAGTGATGATCCACATGTCCAACAAGTATTGGAAGAAACAGGAGTTGAATATGAGCTGATGACACCACCTGCTGGCTCTGATGCGACAGAGTATTTAAATATGTTATTTGCCTCTGAGGATTATCCAGATATTTTCAGACCGATTGGTGGGATGGAAAGAACGTTAATTCAACAAGGAGCAGCACTACCTTTAGATGACCTCCTCAAAGAATATGCACCACATGTATGGAACAGTATACCAGAAGAAGCGTGGGATGTTGTGCGAGCAGCGACACCAGATGGAAAAATTTATTATGTGCCAAAGGTTTATATGATTCCAGAACGTGCTGCATTATTAAGACAGGATTGGTTAGATAATGTTGGTCTTGATATGCCAGAAACATTAGAAGAGTATAGAGAAATGCTTATCGCTTTTCGTGATCAAGATCCAAATGGAAATGGTGAAAAGGATGAGCTGCGACGTCTGGGAGGGAATTTGGTACATGGATGGATCACTTGTTTGCAATGTTTGGTGTTGCAATGTGGGAAGGGCAACCTGAATGGGATATATATGACGGTGAAATCCAATATGCTGGTGTAACGGAAAATATGAAAGAAGCCATTATATTTATACGTGAATTATATGAGGAAGAATTATTAGATAAAGAAACATTTTTAAATAAAGGAGACGTGTGGACAGCCAAAATAAATAATAATTTAGTAGGTAGTTGGTATCACTTACCAGCAAACTTATTAGATAGATATGAAGCGATGCGCCAAGGAGCTGAAGACGCTTATATTGTTGGAATGCCACTACCAAAAGTAGATGGATTTACTGGTTTTATTACACAAAAAAGTATGGGAGAACCTGAGTGGATGATTCCAAAAGTGTCTGAAGAAAAAGCGATTGCCTCATTAAGGCTCTTAGACTTTTTCTACAATCCGGAAAATGACGATTTTATCCGATATGGGATTGAAGGAGCGCAGCATAAAGTAGAAGATGGAAAAAAAGTTCTGATACCAGCTACTGACGAAACACCAATTGCTTTAGGAATGAGAAACTTAACGACAAAAGAAGATATGGACATTCGAATAACTGAAACATTTCCTGAGGACCAGCAACAAATGGTGATGGATATTTTTGAAGTCAGTACAGCTGATGCTAGGAGAATTGCAGGAGATGGTTTACCTTCAACTGTTTATGATGGATATTCTGACATTCAATCTCATAAGCTTTTCCAAGAATATTTAACGAAGATTGTCATCGGTGAGTGGTCAATTGACAAATTTGATGAATTTGTCGAAAGGTGGTATAGCTCAGGTGGAGATGTGGTCACAGAACGAGTTCAAGAGTGGTATGAACGGTTAAATTGATATCGGTTCAGAGTAGTCATTGCTTTTTGTAATGACTACTTTCTATCAAACATAGAAAGGAATGGAGTTATTTGAGAAAGAGATATGTGATTTGTGGAGTGAGCGGAAGGGCATTAGGCATGTTTGCTAAGCCGATATTGACAGACTTTTCGTCTACATGTGAGCTAGTCGGTTTATTAGATTGTGATCCGTTACGTTTTACTACTTTTCGTACTAGATTTCCAGAGAATTCGCATATTAAAACCTACAATGAATCTGAATTTGAGCAGATGGTTGTAGAAACAAAGCCAGATGTGGTCATTGTTGCTGGTAGAGATGACACACATGCAAGGTATATTGTTCGTGCATTAGCCAATCATTTAGACGTCATTACTGAGAAGCCAATGGCCACGACTGGTTTAGATTGCAAAAAATCATAGAGGCAGAAAAAGCAAGTCTTGGTAAAGTGATCGTAACATTTAATTATCGATATGCTCCTATTCATACAAAAATAAAAGAATTAATCTTGGAGGGAAAGCTAGGGAAGATTACATCGATCGATTTGAATTGGTATCTTGATACACATCATGGTTCTAGTTATTTTAAACGTTGGAATCGATATCGAGATATTTCAGGAGGATTGTCCATCCATAAATGTACACATCATTTTGATTTAGTGAATTGGTGGATAAATCAAACACCTGTTGAAGCTTTTGCTTATGGTGATCTTCATTACTATGGTGCAAATGGAGAATTGAATCCTGCAGAGGATACGGACGGGAGATATTGCGGTACATGTAGTTATACGGAAGAGTGCGCATATTATGCTAGGTGGAATAGAAGACAAAAGGTGGTAAACGTCCCAGATGACCATCTTGCTCACTTGAAGCCGAAAATCAGAAATACCCATATACAAACTATCGTCCAGACAGATGTATTTTTGATGGAGATATTGAGATTGAAGATACGTATAGTGCAACAATTAAATATAGCGAAGGTGCTTTACTTAGCTATTCAGTTAATTTTTCCCTTCCGTATGAAGGCTACCGTTTAGCGATAAATGGAACAAAGGGAAGGATTGAGACAATGGAATACCATGCACCAAAACGTACGCCTTTTCCTACTCCAGTTCAAACGATCGATTATTTCCCTTTGTTCGGGTCTAAGGAAACGATTCATGTTGTTCATAGAGAGGGTGGACATGGTGGAGGAGATCCTCTGTTATTAGAAGATATCTTCTTGGGAGAAAGCAAACATAAACCATTTCAATTATTATCAGGTGCTAAAGACGGTGCTTACTCGGTTGCAACAGGTGAAGCGGTATGGAGGTCGGTGAAAGAGCATCGGCCATATTAATTAATGAGGTATTACATGGATTAAAACAACAAAGCGAAGCATAAATTATAAAGATAATAAGTCATATCGAACAACAAGCAGCTCACAATCATTATAATTGAATGACTAAACAGGGAATCGGAATGGTTATGCTTGCAGGAGCAGAGATAGAGAAATCAGAAATATAGAAGAATAAAAAGGAGTAAAGTGGGTGTGTGTTGTAATTTTAAGAAAAGGAGGGAAAATACATGCCCAACCGACTTTATAATTGGTCGAAACAAATATGGAAAATTACACAAACACGATTGGTGCTTCTTGTAAGTTTAGCCATTTTTATCATTATACTCATTGTCGGCTTCACTTCCTACTATTCTTCTAAATCTGTTTTGCAGGAGCAATTACATGAACCTCAAAAGCAAATGCTTCATATTAGTATGGAGCTAATTGATTCATATATTGAAGAAACAAATAAGACGGCCATTAATCTTTCTCTTGAACCTAGCATTCATGAATTTCTGAAAAGCACACATCAAAATTCGTATGATAATATTACGGGAATCTATCAATTATTATCAACAGTTATTAAAAACTCTCCTTATATTAAAAGTATTTATATTTATGATGTCAATAAAGACAGCTTTGTATCAATGCCACAAGGGTATAGTTCCAATCGTATCAATTTTATCGATTCACACTGGATAGATGATCTAAATGAATTTGAATTGGAAACAATGGTTGTGAAGAAAAGAGAAGTAAGAAAGTCGGAGAATTCAACGATATCAGAAATCACGTTATTTAGGAAAATAAAGATAAATGATTCCTTAATGGGGATTATTGCTATAAACCTTGAGGAAGATGAGATCTTCTCAAAATTAAATCCTTCTGATAGCTCGGCTATTAATAGCATGTGGTTTATCACTGACAAACACAATGAAGTCTTATTTACGAAGCCGCCTAATCATGCTTTCGGATTTGTACCGATTGATGAAATACTACAAGAGTTAGATGAAAACGAGATAAGTGAATTTCTTTATGAGGATCAAAAATTGTTGGGGACGATGATGACGTCTCAACTAACATCATGGAATTACGTCTCTTTAGTATCTCAAGATAGCTTACTAGCCAAATCAAAAACAATTAGAAATGTTGTTTTTTTAGTATCACTTATTGCTCTATCCCTAGGTTTAATGGTCATTATTTATATTCATAATCAGTTATTTAAACCGATAAGGCGAATTAAAAAGTTATTTAATGTGAAAGACAACAACATGGAAATGGGTGATTTAACTCATTTAGAAAACCTAGCAGTTGACTTAATAAGCGATCACACATACTTATCACGAATGGTACAAAAAGTGAAGATGGAAGCTACATCTAAGTTTTTTAATGACATTTATTTAGGGAATATAAAAAATAAAAAAGCTGTTTATGAGAAGTGGACGCTATATTATCAAGAGTGGACAAACAAGCCTTATGTCATCGTCATGATTTCGATTGATAGCTATTATGAATGGGTAAAGAAATACCCGGAGCCAGATCATCCATTATTAAAGTTTGCATTAACAAATATCGTATCTGAAGTACTGACTCCCGTCGGACGTTGTGAATGTGCGGATTTAGGGAAAGATAAACTAGCTCTTCTATTATATGGAGAGAGTGAGTTGGGAAATTTAAGCACTTGTTTATTGAAAGCGGTTACTTCGGTTGGAGAATTATTAGGTTTTAGTATCTCGATTGGGGTAAGTAGAGTAGGGTCTGATATAGGAGAGTTAGAGCATTTCATGATTGAGGCAAGGGATGTACTTACGATAAGAGCTTATAAAGGTTACGGTAGCTTCATCACATATGACGAATTTAAAAGCTATACTAATAACCATTCACAGTTAAATGAAGATAAGATTGAGAATTTAATTGAACTCATTCAATCAGGAAACACATCAAGTGCTAGCAATCTGATCACTTCATTAATAAGCGAGATAACTAAGAATAAATATAACCCTATTAAGGTCATTCCTTTTTTAGGGAAAATCGAAAAACGATTGCAGCACCTTTCTATAAGTAATATAGAAGAAAATGAGCAACAAATAATGGAACGGTTTCTAACTATGGATTTACAGGATATAGAGAAACGTTTACAAAGTCAGGCTACTACCTTATCAGAAAGATTTAAAGTAACTCAACAGCAAAAGGAATATATTATTTGTACCCAAATGATAGAGTTTATGAAATGTCATTTAAAAGAGCCTATTGGGGTTCAGGAAATAGCAGATTCTGTCCAGATAAGTGTTAGTTTAGCCAGTCAAATATTTAAAGAGCAAATGAATGAAACGATTTATGGGTATTTTACGAGGCTAAGAATAGAGCACGCAATAGAGTTGTTATTAGAAACTGATAAAAAAATATCAGATATAGCCATCGAAGTCGGGTATCAACATGAGAACAGTTTTATACGGGTCTTTAGAAAATATAAAAATATAACACCTGGAAAATATAGAGGACAACTAAAATACGGAACGGATAAATGAGTAGAAAATAACGATGAGAACGTGAATGAGGTGTGATATGAATAAAAAAGAAGTGATAGAAAGACATAATCCCCACATATCAAAAGTGGAAGCAAATGCTCCACTATCGCTTGGAAATGGCGATTTTGGTTTTAGTGTGGATTTCACAGGGCTACAATCCTTTCCAAATTCGTATGATGCTCCACTTAGTACACAATCTAATTGGGGTTGGCATTATACAAAGGGAAAAAGGGCTTATAAAAATGAAGATATTCGTTATCAATCATATGAGACCTATGGAAGAAATGTCGATTATCCGATGAAACCAGAGGATAAGGAAGAAGCCTACCACTGGTTAAGGCAAAATCCACATAGATTGCAGCTAGGGCGAATTTCCTTTCGTTTTCTATCAAAGCTGGGAACTAAAGTTGAGATCAATCAAATAACACAAATCAATCAAAAGTTGAATCTATGGACCGGAACATTGCATAGCCAGTTTTTAGTAGAAGAAGTACCAGTGGAAGTGATAACCGTTTGTCACCCACATCGTGATGAAATAGGTGTGAAAGTCGTCTCTCCTTTAATGAAAGAGAAACGTCTCGAGATATTTACCTTATTTTCTAATCCAGATATGACACATACTAGTTGGTCAAAGTCCATTTTTCCAGATTACGATCATAAGGATAGACATGATTCAACAATGAACCATATGGTTAATAATACAGCACTTCTTCAAAGAAGGATGGATGATGATGTCTATTTCGTTCAATGGAACTGGAGTGAAGGAGAGCTAAAACAAACTGATACCCATGAATTTACGTTGTCACCAAGTTATAAGACAACTGAGCTAGAGTTTACATTACATTTTGCCTCAAAGAAGTCCAAAAGTTCTAACTCTGCTTTTTACGAGATACTAAAAGCAAGTGAGCAGTATTGGGAGAGCTTTTGGCTAAAAGGTGGTTGTGCTGATTTCTCAGGTAGTACGGACCAAAGGGCGTTTGAATTGGAGCGTCGAGTGGTTTTATCACAGTATTTATGTGCTGTTCATAGTGGTGGTTCTCTTCCCCACAAGAGACAGGGTTTATGTATAATAGTTGGTTTGGGAAATTTCATTTAGAAATGCATTGGTGGCATGCCTCTCATTTCCCATTATGGAATCGGCCTGATTTATTAGAAAGAAGTATGGATTGGTATGAAACGATTCTAGATAAAGCGAGAGAATTAGCTCACTCACAAGGATATAAAGGAGCTAGATGGCCCAAAATGGTTGGCTATGATGGGATTCAAACTCCTTCTCCTGTAGCTCCTGGTCTAATTTGGCAACAGCCACATCCAATCGCTTTATCTGAATTGCTCTACAGGGCAACCCAATCAAAGTCGGTTTTAGAGAAGTATCAATCAATCGTATTTGAGTCGGCAGATTTTATGGTTTCTTTTGCACATTGGAACGAAGAGAGAGAGGTTTATGTATTAGGACCACCACTCATTCCTGCACAAGAATGCCATCAGATGAATGACAGTTTCAATCCACCGTACGAAGTAGAATATTGGAAGTATGGACTTGAGCTCGCAGTTGAATGGGCAAAACGACTAAATATAGAAGGAAATCCAAATTGGGAGAAAGTATCTCGTTTGATGACACCGCTCCCTCACAAAGATGGGGTTTATCTCGCTCACGAAAATTGCCCTCAAACATTTACAGAGAAAAATCACGATCATCCTTCGATGCTTGGAGCACTTGGAATCCTACCCGGCAAGCTAGTCGATGAAACCATCATGAGAAAGACATTATTCAAGGTGCGAGATGAATGGGATTGGGAATCCTCTTGGGGTTGGGATTTTCCGATGTGTGCAATGACAGCTGCACGATTAGGAGAAAGGGAGTTAGCGTTAGATTTCTTACTAATGGATGCAACAAAAAATACGTATCTAGTAAATGGTCATAATTATCAACGACCAGGGTTAACCGCTTATCTCCCGGGAAATGGGGGATTATTAACAGCAGTTGCGATGATGATTTGTGGCTGGGAAGGCTCTCCTGAAGATGAATGTAGTGGTTTTCCTACCAACGGTAAGTGGACGGTGAAGTGGCAAGACATTCATTCGTATTTATAGGTATGAAGGATAAGTGCAACTAGGGCCGAGCATGTTTCTCACGGCTTGGCTTTGCCAAGCTTTCTTGAAGGTTAAGAGAGTATAAAAAATCACAGAAGCAGGTGTGGGAAGATTCGAGGAAGCTGCGGGCGAAATCATAGAAGAGCGACAGTTCCGCTCGCTACGCGTTTTTTGCAAAAACCACTTTTTTAGAAAAACTTAAAACCATTGTAACGGCTCCACAAGTCGCTTGAAAGAAAAGACGCTCAGCGTTTTTCTAATTCTACTGAAAAAGGAGTTTTATTTATGAATTCAACTAGTTTGTCAGTAAAGATTGCAAACTCCATTCAATCTCAATTTGTAGATGGCTATCACCCTAAGATTGCTAATAAGTGGGGATATGTAGCAGGTATGACTTTAAAAGCATTAGATTGGTTATCAGAGTGGAAAAGGATGAGCACTATCATGAGATCGTTAGGCGTCACCTTGATTTATTTATAAGAGAGGATGGGACAATTAAGGGTTATTCTTTGGATGAATATAATTTAGATCATATTAATGAAGGGAAAAATTTATTTAAGCTTTGGAGAAAGACGAAAGATAGTAAATATAAAAAAGCTTTAGATTTATTGTATACACAATTAAAAGGACAGCCACGCACGAGTGAGGAGGATTTTGGCATAAGAAGATTTATCCGTTTCAGATGTGGTTAGATGGTGTATACATGTCGTCTCCCTTTCTCGCAGAATATTCAAAAGAATTTGAGATTCCCACTGGATTTGATGACGTCGCTACTCAAATCCTATTGATTGAGAAAAATACAAGAAACTCTCAGAATGGTCTTTTGCATCATGCTTGGGATGAAAGTTGTGAACAACGTTGGTGTGACCAGAAAACAGGTAGGTCCCCTCATGTATGGAGCAGGGCAGTTGGCTGGTACTCAATGGCCATTGTCGATTCAATTGAGCATTTTCCAAAGAACCACCAAAAGCGTGGACAAATGTTAGGAATATTTGAGCGGATGGTTCATGCGATTTTACATGTTCAGGATCAAGAGACAGGGTTATGGTACCAAGTAATGGACCAAAATGGAAGAGACCGAAATTATTTAGAAGCATCTGGTTCTTGTATGATGACATATGCGATTGCAAAAGGAATACGTTTAGGTTATTTATCTGGGATTGATACAAAGGCCGTAACGAAAGCATACAAAGGGATTTTGGACCATTTCGTAACAGAAGATGATAAAGGTATACATTTGCACCAAATTTGTAAAGGGGCTGGATTAGGTGGACACCCGAATTATCGTGATGGCTCCTATGATTATTATATGAAGGAGCAAATCGTTAGTGATGATTTAATGGGAGTAGCACCATTACTTCTTGTAAGCATCGAGTGGGAGAAGCTACACGAATAAAAAATTTGGAGAAGTTCGATTTAGATATATCGTAAAATGCATCTAATGGGGGGAGTAAGCTTGACTGATTATAACAACAGTCGTTATAAACTTATTTTAAAATATCCTGCTTCTTGGTGGAGAAATCAGTGGAGAGAAGCACTACCTTCTGGAAATGGGAAAATCGGGGCTGCTGTGTATGGCGGTGTTAATCAAGAGACAATTGTCATCAATCATGAAGATTTGTGGCATATGGGGAGAAAAGATGAGCTACCTGATGTAAGTGATACTCTTAAAGAAACGAGGTCGTTAATCGCAAATAAACAATTTAATGAGGCAAATTGGTCATTAACCAATGCTTTGAAAAGAAAGAACTATCAAACGCGCCTCGCTTCTGTTATGCCTTTAGGTGATTTAAAAGTCAGAATGTCTAATAAAGAAGTATTTCAGCATTACCGTAGGGTTTTAAATATGGAAACAGGTGAGATTGATGTAAGTTGGAAAGAAGGTAAGCAAAGAATTAGTAGACGATTGTTTGTTTCGAGAGCAGATGATGTCATTGTTTATGAGCTGGAATCAGAAGCAGAAATAGATTCTGTTGATTTCCAAGTTTCATTACATAAAAGTGATAGTCATAAGATGCATGATAAGGTGGAAAAATTATCGAAAACGGTAAAGGATAAAGCAGATGGGAACTTTCTCTTTTATTCTGTGACAAATGATGACCATACGGATTTTGGAGCTGTTATTAGAATTGTCCCAATGAATGGGCAGTGTGTAACAAATGCTCATTCAATCAATTGTAAACAAGTGAAAAAAGTAATTGCTTTTATTAAAGTTTTTGTTAAATCCGACCATCAGCTTGAGTGGCCAAAACTACAAAAAGAGCTAGTATTAGTTAGACCGAATTATCAGGAACATTTAAATCGTCATGTTCCTTTACATCAACAATTATTTCATTCCGCTTCATTATCTCTAGAAGGGAATGACTATACACGTTCAAATGAAGAGCTATTATTAGAAGCATATGAAGGCGACGTTTCATTAGAGCTAATAGAAAAAATGTGGTCTTTTGGTAGGTATCTTTTTATATCGGGAACAAGAGACCGAGGAGAACCGTTTAGTATGTATGGCCTTTGGGCCGGAGATTACAACTTAATGTGGGGTCACCGAATGGCTAATGAAAATATACAAATGATGTATTGGCACGCCAATGTAGGTGGGTTAACAGAATGTATTCCACCACTGTTCTACTATTATGAAAATATGCTTGATGATTTTCGAGAGAATGCTAGTAAGCTTTTCGGATGTCGTGGAATTTATATTCCGGCTGGTACGACACCTGGTATTGGTGTTCCAAACCAAATCGTTCCTGTCATAATGAATTGGACTGGTGCAGCTGGTTGGCTTGCACAGCATTTCTATGACTATTATTTATATACAAATGATGAAGAATTTCTAAAAGATCATCTTCTCCCTTTTATGAGAGAAATTGCGTGTTTTTATGAAGACTTTTTAGTAAAGGGGAATGATGATACTTATACTTTTATCCCTTCCGTATCTCCAGAAAATACACCTCAAAATTTCATGCCCAAAACAAGTGAACCAATCGCACATCCGATGCCAACTGCGATTAATGCAACAATGGATATTGCAATTGTAAAAGAATTATTACAGCATTTAATTGAGGCTTGTGTCCACACAGAGCTTTACTTAGAAGAAATAGAAAAATGGGAGACAATATTGAACGGCTTACCAGCTTATATGTTAAATCATGAGGGGGCATTGAAAGAGTGGTCAAACACTGAATTTGAGGACCGCTATGACCATCGACATTTGTCTCATATTTATCCGTTATTTCCTGGAAAAGAACTTCAAGAAGAAAGTGAAACAGCTTTTTTGAAGCATGTAAGAAAGCAGTAGAAAAGAGAGTAATAGGTGCACAGACGTTGGTCATTTGCTCATATGTCCTGTATTTATGCTCGGTTACATGAAGGGAACAAAGCGCTTCAACATTTAGAATATTTATCACGCTCCTGTTTGTTAAGCAATTTCTATACCTTGCATAATGATTGGAGGAATATGGGGCTAACGATGGAAATAGAAACAGCACCGGTGCAAATGGACGCAAATTTAGGGTTGGTTAATGCGGTACAAGAAATGCTCCTTTTTGTCTCAGAAAACCTACTAAAGATATTACCAGCAATTCCCGAAAAGTGGAAGAGAGGTAGTGTGAAAGACTTTCGGTTTTATACAGGGCGAATTTCTTTCTCCTGGGATGTAGAAGAAGGGAAGTTTGAGGCTGAAATAAGGCAGTTAGGAGAACAGTTGTTACGATTAAATTACCTAATTTTGTTGCCGGCTTTACATATTTGGGCGAAGAAATAACAATATCGAAGTCGAACTTAGGGGCAGCCTATATTGACATAAAGCTGCAAGCTAATCAAAGCTTGAAAATATTTAATAGATAGAGCGGTTGCGAAAAAGCATAGCAGTAAAAAACTGTCTTTCATAGAATTATCTATAAATAGTGAATGTAAATCTTTATCAATAGTCGTGGACAGGTAGTAGCGTAAAAAGAGAATGTATGAATAGAAGCGATAGTTTCCAAACAAATCGCCGAATACTCGCCAAAAAAGAGATAAGACGTTCAAGCCGTATATGCGGAGGTAAAGGGTATTTGAATTTTGATCAAATAGATGCTACTAATAGCTCAGCCCTGCAATTATCGGTTGTGGGGATGCTACATTACGAACAAGTTGTTTTCAAGGTTCAATTATTTAAAATAAAGGTTGTTCATTTGTAAAACGATTGAGAAATAGCCTGTTGTGTATAAAGCAACAGGTTTTTTCTTTTTTAACAGTCCATATACTTGAATAAATGCTTTGGATATTTATGTTAAAATAAAGATAGAGTGTGTGAAAAGAAGCAGTAGAAGTAACTTTGTCTGGAAGAAGTGTTTATGAAAATCTCGGATTTAAAAATATGATGAATATGTCAAAGCCATTATCCTGAATGGAGGGGGAAACTTTGAAAGAGAAAAGACCTAAATTACCTCTAACAGAAGAGGAAAAGCAAACACTTAGGAAAATGAAAATAAAATTAAGTGACTTCCATAAATTAAAGATAGAAGATATATCTAATTCATTAGGTGTTGATATTGAACGAGCGAAAATGTTGAAAGGTTTAGCAACGTTTCAACAAGTACCTTCCATCGGTTATAAATTAGCTTCGAGGTTGGTAAATCATCTCGCTTATTATAGCCTTGATCAACTAAAAACAGAAAATTGGGCAGAAGTCTTTCATAAATTAGAGTTGAAACTTGAGTGTTGGATTGATTCTTGTGTTGAAGATCAAATTATTTGTGTTATTCATTATGCAAATTATCCCGATAGTGAAAAACAGTGGTTTGACTTTACAAAGGAAAGAAAAGCATATAGACAACAACATGGTTATCCAATTTCAAGACCGAAAATAGCTTGGTATGAAAAGTAAATAGAAAATCATCTTCAAGCGTTTCTTGAATAACAAAGGATCGCTCCCCTTGTGCTGCTAACGAACCTGTGTACTCTAATATATAAAATTATATCGATCATAATCATCTACAATTTGAAAAAAAGCACGTAATAATGATATAAGTATAAAAGAAGCAGAGATATTTTTGCTTTTTATATTTTGGGGTTATATCATAAATTACCTAATGCCCTGAAACTGAAAGGATTTGGATTGATTATGACTGATAATTTTTGGCGTGAGTTACCACGTCCGTTTTTTATACTAGCACCAATGGAAGAAGTGACAGATGTTGTTTTTCGACATGTCGTAAGTGCGGCAGCTAGACCTGATGTGTTTTTCACAGAGTTTACTAACTCGGAAAGCTATTGTCACCCAGAGGGGCACCATAGTGTGCGTGGGCGTTTGACTTTTACAGAGGATGAACAACCGATTGTGGCTCATATATGGGGGGATAACCCTGAAAATTTCGGAAAATGAGTATTGGAATGGCGAAGGAAGGCTTTCGTGGTCTGGATATTAATATGGGCTGTCCAGTTCCTAATGTGACATCACATGGGAAGGGTTCTGGTCTTATCCGTCGTCCAGACGTTGCAGCAGAATTAATACAAGCAGCAAAGGCGGGGGATTACCTGTAAGTGTGAAGACAAGGCTTGGTTTCACGAAAATAGATGAATATCACGACTGGATTACACACATATTGAAACAAGACATCGCTAATCTTTCTATTCACCTGCGTACGAGAGAGGAAATGAGTAAAGTGGATGCCCATTGGGAATTGATTCCGGAGATTAAGAATCTCCGTGATCATGTGGCACCTGATACACTATTGACGATTAATGGGGATATTCCTGATCGTCAAACTGGCTTGGAGCTTGCTCGCAGGTACGATGTTGATGGCGTTATGATTGGGCGTGGTATTTTTCATAATCCATTCGCCTTTGAAAAGAATCCAAAAGAGCATAGTAGCGAGGAATTACTGGGTCTCTTAAGGTTGCATCTTGACCTCTATGATAAGTATTCAACCGAATACGAACCACGTCCATTTAAATCGCTTCAGCGTTTTTTCAAGATATATGTCCGTGGGTTTCGAGGGGCGAGTGAATTACGAAATCAATTGATGAACACAAAGTCAACTGATGAAGTACGGATATTGCTTGATAATTTTGGATACTAGTAAATGTAGTTAAGTTAGTTAGCTGCAAGGCATGTTTGTACAATTCATTTATGTAGTTGTACTGATAAAGAATACACAAACTAGATTGCCCTATTCATCTGATGGCTGCCATATTACCAATTCCTATTGGTGTATGGTAGCCTAATTTTCTATTTCCAGTGATTCGTAAAGTGTAACAAATTGAAATGATAGTGGCTAATGGGAATGTAAAAATAGTTCCGGAAGTGCATGATGGTAAGAATTATAAATTGTATATGGTATAGCTACTAAGTTTTTCCTATATTATAATACTAATATGAGAATTTATTTAACGTGATCCAGGCAGGTTGAGATTCACAATGGATGGGTGTAAATGAAAGAAGTTCAATTAACTGAAATTTTAATTTCAAATCTAGAACTAGTAGAAGAAGATTGAACGTTAATAAAGTATTGGTAGCTATTTGTATAGAGAAAATATAACAATCATTTAATTACCTTAGTAGTGATGCTAGAAACAGTCAAAGCCCTAATGAATGGAATTGAGTAGATGGCCGGGTGGTGTACGATACTCCGTTAATGAAAACTAATTAAATTATCATTATTGCATAAAGGCCATATTTTAGTCGAAAGGATAATACCATGTACTCCATAGGTAAATTTTCCAAAATGTGTAATACCCCTATTAAAACATTACGCTACTATAGCGACATTGGTTTACTAAAACCGTCTTACATAGATCCTGTAACAAATTATCGGTATTATGATTATGACAAAATTCAAATTATGAAAAAAATCACGCTTCTAAAGAGCTGTAACTTTTCCTTAACGACTATTAAGAAATTTATTGAAAGCTCTGATCCAATACAATGGAAAAGCATATTGGAGTATAAAATTGATGAGCTTGAGGATCAAAAAGAACAAATCTCTAAACAAATAGAAGAGATGAATCGGTTGAAAATGCAAATAGAAAAGGAAGCGTCTATAATCCCGGGACCTCTTTTATCTAGCTGTTATCTTGAAAATCGAGAGAGGATAACAGTTTATACCATTCGTGAAAAAATAAAGATGAAATTTATAGACAGGTTGGTTAAACATTTATTTGATCGAATGTATGCTTTTAATCTTGAAGTTATTGGAAAGCTAATGGCTATCTTTCATGAGTGGGATGTGAATCAAAAAGAAGCAGATGTAGAGCTGCTTCTTCCAGTTAAAGAAATGAATAATATAGACGGTTGTAAGATTTTAGAAGAGGGCATATATGCATGCTTGACTGTTAAAGGTCCCTATTCAGAGTTGGATGTAGGATATAAAAAGTTGAAAAGCTGGATAATAGAACAGAATCTAACGCAGATAGGGAAAGAGATAGAGATTTATGAAAAAGGACTTGTTCCTTCCGATTTTAATAGAAAAGAGATACGACCAGATTTAAACAGACATCCTTCAGAGTTCATTACTAAAATATGTGTGCCAGTTATAAAGAATTAGAGATATTGAAATAGGGTAGACCCTCCATTAACTGGAGGGTTTATTATTTTTATATATCAAAGAAAAAACTATAACGGAGGGATTACAATGTATCATCCGAGATTAAAAGGAAATGTTTACGAGGCAGGAAAGCATTATGCAGAAATCCTTTATAAAAATGGATTTCGATTCCCAAAAGTAACAGAAGAAAAATTAAAGTTTGGAGAGTTATGCAAACCTATTCTGACTGAATTTGACCCTGACATTGTAAAGGAAATACAAGGATTTGCTGATGGTTGTCATTCTTCTTTTGAAGAAGTAAGTTCATTTCTCTTATCAATAGGTGTATTTGAATTGGCTGGTCAATGTAGTATTTTCTCAGCATTCAACGGAAAAGAAATGTTTATTGGGCGTAATTATGACATGCTCTTAAGTTTGAAGAAAATTACAGAGGCCTCATTAGTATGTTTTGAAGGCAAGAATAAATACGTGGGTCATTCAGATTGTTTTATTGGAAAAGTTGATGGGATTAACCAGCATGGTTTATTCGTAGGAATTACATCAGTTCCACATGAAGGTATGAAGCCAGGATTGAATTTTTATTTTGTTGTTAAATATATTTTGGAAAATTGTTGCACTGTGGAAGAAGGAATAGAAGTGTTAAAAGCATTCCCAAGCTCGGTAGCTAATAACTACTTGTTAGCAGATCCATTAGGGAATATGGCTGTTGTGGAAGTTACCCCTAATGGCTATCAAGTACGCCTTCCTACCAATCATTATATTCATTGTACCAATCACCATGAAAGTACATCTGTAGCTGAAAGCTGGAATTGGAGCAAATCAAAGGAACGTTTTGAGACATTAGAGGTAAGACTGAAAGAAAACGTCAATAGAATGGATCTTTCCATTGCCCAATCAATTATGTCGGAAACGAAGGGGCATGTTTGTTTAAATTTGAAAGAGCATAATTTTGGTACGCTTTTCTCTGTTGTAGCAAACTTAAATACATTAGATGTAAAAAGAGCTGAAGGACAACCAAACAGAGCAAAATATTCATCAGATAGACGATTAAAAGATGCCGTTATAAAAGAGACATCTCATGTTTGACTATTAAACATTAATTTGAACTTGAATTCAATTCAAGCATATTTGCCCTATCTGTAAGATAACTGCTATGTTTCAAGAAAATTGGACATTGTATGATGGGGTGAAGGTAGTAATGATTTTCGTTTCTTGTTGCATTAACTATGGCATTCCTTCAACAAGGGATGCTATTCCTTATGTCTATAAATAGGAAATTTATGTTAAACTTAAGGAAAAGTCTCCTATAATAAAGTGAATTCTGAAAACAGTAGCTGTAGGACCTTTAAATTACCAAGTAGCACTCATAAATTTACTCCAAATCACACCATCAACTCTCATTATCAATATTGATATTTCCGAAGACAAACATGTCACACGTGCTTAAGATGATCGAGGTTTAGATTTTTTGAAGCGATTGGCTATGCTCATGGAGCTTTTTTATTCAAAAAGGAAGAAATATGAGAATTAAGTTAGACATATAATATTAGGTGATTGGCTGGTAGAGGCGGTATTTATAAAATAACAGAGTTCAAAGGAGGAGTTCTTCTGTTTAAAAAAGCATTTATTATCGTGTTATTTCTCTTGATTGCTATTACGATTATAACTACCAAATCAATAAAACTGATCATGTGAAGGTTGGTAATAAAGCGGTAGATTTTAGTCTTGAGGATTCTCAAGGTAATTTGACGTCCCTATCAGACTTTGAAGGTAATATCATTATATTGAACTTTTGGGCGTCTTGGTGTCCACCCTGTGTAAAAGAGATGCCTGATCTTATGGAAGTGGGTAAAAAATATGAGGATAACGGTGTGAGTGTCGTTGCAATTAATCGTACTACGATAGAAATTCAGCCTGAAGATGCAGAGGAATTCCTAGAAGATGAAAACATAGAATTATTCGTTTTATACGATATTGAAGATGAAGTTTCAAATCTATACAATATTCCTGGCGTGCCAGTAACGCTGATCATTGATCAAGACTTTAAAGTAATAAAAAGAATTAACGGTGAAGTAAATGAAGAAATATTAATTGCTGAAATAGAAGAGTTACTTTAATTGTTTAATGAAAACACTACGCTTACTAAGGATTGTCTTTGTTAACAATCCGAAAGAAGTGGATAACGTGAATGACGAGTTAACCATTTGGAAATCAAAGGAGGGGTTTTATTTGGAATTTAACACGGAAAGATTAACAATTAGGCCATTTAAGAGTAATGATTTACAGGACGTATTTACCATTTATGATAACGAGGAAACTTGTAAATATCTTTTGCATGATAAGTGGACATATGAAAATAGGCAGGAAGAATTTAATAAAAAGCTAGAAAATAGGACACTTACAAAAGAGACGATGTTAAGTTTAGCTGTAGTAACAAATACGAAAGTGATTGGTGATTTATCTATATGGTATACAGATATGAAGGATACTGTTGAAATTGGTTATAGTTTTTCAAATGAAGCAACAGGAAAGGGTTATGCAACAGAAGCCGTGAGTGGTTTAGTCAAGAAGCTATTTGATGAATTTGGTGTACACCGTATTCAAGCCAACCTTGATGCAAGAAATATAGCATCACAAAAGCTATGCGAGCGTATAGGGATGAGAAAAGAAGCTCATTTCATTCAGGATTATTGGAATAAAGGTGAGTGGACAGATAGCTTTGTATATGGAATGTTACTTACAGATTTACATGTACGGAACCAATAGAAGGCTTATACGGAGAGCATTATAGTGTTTACTTTCAGAAAGAAAGATGAAGAGCAAGATATGAAGTCACGAATGAAATAAATCATATTTTATTTCCCTAACTTCTTCCTAATTGAAATTTAGGTTTTATCCCCATTATTCATCACCACAATCAATAACCTCTAGCTTTAATATCATAATCGAAACAAGGACTACAGGGTTCCTTATGTTATTGAGGAGTAGTCCATTTTCTTTAACACTTTTTCCTAGTGCAAGTATACATGACCAGCCAATAAAGTAGAACAATAAATTTAAATGCATCTATTATTTTATGATATTATATATAGTAGTTTATTTCATAAGAGGTGCAAAATGAAGGATATCCAAGCTTACCTACGCAAATTTCAAAAAGATATGAACTGGGAAATCAATAGAAATAGCTACTCTGAATCAAGAGCATCTATTTTAAACAATTATATGCTTTTAACTACTGAAGTTAGTGAGGTCGCTGAGGAATTCAGAGCAATCTTTAATGAAACATCGAAGCTTATGAAGGAAGAGAACATGAACGAAGATGAGGCATTCGAATGTGCGAAAGAATTATATAAAGAGAACATCGGTAAGGAACTTTCTGATTGTATTGCATATATAGTAAAATTTGCAAACTATTTAGAGATCGATTTGGACGATAGTTTTTATACAAAAATGAATGAAATAAAGTCGAGAGTGAATAAAGACCAGGCGTAAATCAAGGAGGTGGATTGCATGGATGAGAAGTCAATTTTAGCAAAAAAATGGGGTAAAGAGCCGATAATGGACATAGCAAAATCTCTAAATTTAAGTTTAACAGAAACAATGGAACTGGCCTTAGAATTAGGATTACAGAATAAAGAGACGCTTAATATTGGAAGAACATGGACGACAGCAGAGGAAGAGTTTCTAAAAAAGCATTCAAACGAGCTAACTGTACGTCAAGCAAGTAATTTGTTATACAGATCACATTATGCTACGTATCAAAGAGTAAAATTACTACAATTAAATGAAATGATCATTACAAAGAAGTAATAGGTGGGTGTCAGCATGAAAGACCAAAATGATGTACTGAAGGATTTTAAATTTATTGACTTATTTGCTGGGATTGGTGGTTTCCACTCTGCATTACATGCGTTTGGTGCCAGTTGTGTATATTCCTCGGAATGGGATAAGCATGCCCAAAAAACATATTATGAAAATTACGGAATGATGCCCGAAGGTGATATTACACAAATCGATGCAAAAGACATTCCTTCCCACGATATTCTTTGTGCTGGCTTCCCGTGTCAAGCCTTTAGCATATCAGGTAAGCAAAAAGGGTTTGAAGATGCACGTGGAACGCTATTCTTTGATGTAGCACGGATAGCCAAACATCATAAACCAAAGATTTTATTATTGGAAAATGTTAGGAATTTCGAAAAGCACGACGATGGTAATACGTTGAAGACCGTTAAAGCGGTGCTAGATGAGATTGGCTACGACGTATGGCATAAAGTGTTAAATGCTAGTCATTTTGGTTTGCCACAAAACAGAGAACGTATCTATATCATTGCGATTAGGAAGGATTTCGAAGTAAGTCATTTCCAATTCCCTACTGGCACGTTTGAAAAAGTCTACTTAAAAGATATGACACTTCCTGATGAACTTACCGAGCAATATATAATTAATAGAGATGATATAACAATTGACCATTCTAAGGTGCCATCTGAAAATCTCTTTAATAATTATCCGCTTAAGCCAGTAAGGGTTGGAACAATCAATAAAGGTGGACAAGGTGAACGAATTTATAGTGACTTGGGACATGCGATCACGTTATCTGCTTATGGAGGAGGTCCAGGAAGTAAAACAGGTTGTTATTTAATTAATGGTAAGATTCGTAAGCTTGCACCAAGAGAATGTGCTAGAATTCAGGGATTTTCGGATGATTTCAAAATCCCAGTTAGTGACGCACAAGCTTGGAAACAGTTCGGTAATAGTGTTCCAGTCAATGTATTAAAAAGTATTATTCAAGCTTTAATTGAGACACCTGAGTTAAAATTACAGCCTAAAGGGGAAGAATTCATTACTCTTTAGCTAGCTAACGACTATTATTAACTAGGAGTAACGTTCCATGATAACCTACGACACTCATGTACTACCATATAAAAATCAATATCAAAAGGTGATCATTCCAGAGGAAAAAGTATTAAAAATAAGGGATTTTGTCACAGACCTTATTAAAGTGAAGGAAAAAGAAAATCACCATCTTAAAGATAATCGCTCACATTTCAAACGATACTTTACAGGAATGTTAGGTGAGGCTGCCTTAGAGGAGTTTTTGGGAGTTACTTCGATCATTGATTGGTCAATTGGCGAGTCAAAGAATTTTCATAAACCTGACTTGCAAAGTCTTGGTATCAAAGCAGGGATAAAAACCGTAGAGTATGGCCTATTTCCAGTCATTTTTAAAAAGTCCTATTCACCGGAAATTATTATGATAAAAGTCAGTAATCATCATATAGTCATTTGCGGTCTTGCTACTAGTCACATTTTGGATAAGTACCAATCTATTGAACTAATAAAAGACTCTAAGCTAAGAGCACGAGGTACCAAAACAGGTTTCTATGGCTTCCAACATCTAAAAACGTTCTATGATATTCAATCCTTAAAGGAAGCAATCAATAGCTAAATGTTTCCCATCAAATGAATTGAATAGTTGTTATGGAGGGGCATGTATGAGTCGAGAAGGAGCACAGAGAGGATTTACGAGGAAAACGTTAAAAAGTGTCAATAATAGAAGTAGAAGAATAAAACGTATAGCAAAGCAATGCTACTTATAATCTGCCGATTTATAAGAAGCATTGCTTATTTTTTATTTCAAATGGCTGTATCAAATTTCTGTAGATGACTTCCAACATAAACATACCCAATCTCTACTTTCCAGCTCACCTTAATATTTTAAAACTAAGAGCTTGGAAACAGCTTTCTTAAAATCTCTAATATACCGAGAGAATACTGTGCTGTTGTTACATTTTTATGTAAACTCTTTGCTTCACTAGTAGCATTACCTAAAAGATAACCATGCTCGACTGTTTTCAACATTTCTATATCATTTCCACTATCACCAAAAGCAATTGTATTTGTTAAAGGAACTTGATAATATCTAGTCATAAACTTTACTATTTCTTTTTTGCCAGTATTTAAAGGGACAAAATCAACATCATATGCGTCTATAGGATCTCCAGCTTTCGGATTACATCGGTTAATATTTATTCCTAAGCTGTTCGATTTTGCTATATGCCTAATGATTCTCATATCATACTGACTTTTTGTTAGGGAACTTTCAAAATAATAGTAGTTCCACTTATAGCCTTTTTGACCTAACTGAGTCTGCTCAACGAGCTTAATGTTATAGACATTGTATAGTTCACTTACAACATCCTTTACTGTCTCAGTTGAAAAATTAGCTTTCTTTAACCTGTTTTCCCATTCCTTATTGAGAATAAGATCATTGTTATTAACGTGATATAATTCTGTACCTAAGTTACTTCCAATGAAATGAGGGCTATAGGATATATTGGCTCGTTCTACTTTGTGAGCAATCTGATGTAAGTCACTTCCAGTTATCCAACCAACCTTTACAAAATGTTCATTAACTAAATAATACAGATACTCTTCCAATTCCGTTAAATTTCTTAACAATTCATTTGTACAAGCATGCGGAAAATATGTTTCATCAAAATCAAAAAAAATAAGATAATTTGCCTTATGAGCATTCGAAAAAGACTTATTAAATTTAAAGTTCATTTAGACCACCCCTTTGATTTTTTTTAATATAAATGCTGGGATTGGTCCCATGTCAATAATTTTCTAAGAGGTGAAGAGATGGTTAACATATATGATATTGCACGAATAAGTGGCGTTTCAAAATCAACAGTATCACGAGTAGTTTCTAATCATCCCCATGTATCAACTGAAACTAGAGAGAAAGTACTAAAAGTTATGAAAGAGTATGATTATGTTCCCAATTCCCTTGCTAGACAATTTCGTCAAAAGCATACTAAATGTATAGCCATTATAATACCTAATATAGACCATCCTTATTTTTGTCAGCTTGTTCGTTACATATCTGCTGCTTGTCATAATAAGGGCTTTAAAACCGTAGTGCATCAAACTTTTTTAAACAAAAATACTGAAAAAAGTGTATACGCTCAACTTCAAAGGAATGAATATGACGCTATCATTTTAGCGTCTTCTTTATTACCAGAAGTAGAGATCGCTAGCTATACAAAAAATAAAATAATCGTTGCTTGTAATGAGGTTTTCTCTGGTGAATTTTTTGACGTTTTTTGCATAAATGAGGAAGAAATAATTATGAAAGCAACCACATTCCTGCTAAATAAAGGACTTACTAGATTAGCCTTCTGTGCAGACAATATTACTTCTCCTTTACAACAAGCGAGATTGAATGGCTTTATTTTAGCTCACAATAAAAAAGGGGTAAATTATAACAAAGAATTTATCTTCAATAAAGTATCAAGTATAGAAGACGGAATCATATTAGGGGACAAACTATTCAAGTTCCATACAGAAATAGACGGTATTATTTCTGGAAGTGACTTCGTTGCAGCTGGGTTAATAAGTTCCGCTACTAGAAATAATATAGAAGTGCCTAATCAACTATCAATTATAGGGTTTGACAATCATCCAATATCTTTAGTTACCAACCCGCAAATTTCTACTATTAGTTATAAAATTCAAGAAATGTCTATTGATTTAGTTAATCATATAATTAACAAGATTGATGGAGAGGGGAAAGAGCCTATCAAAAAGGTATACTGCGGCGAATTTATTAATAGAAGTTCTAGTTAACAGAAGACATTCAATAACATCGATGACTGGAACAGTTGAAAGGTATTGGACTAGAACCAATAATACAGCTCATCGTTATGGACAAAGTAGTTTAAATGTTTAATCCAGATTATAAAGGTCTTAACTTGAGGCTGATATATTAAGGCATAAAAAAAATTGCAATAAAATACACTGATAAACATTGACATAGTACTAATTAAAGATTATAGTGAAAATAATAACTTAGTACTAACTCGAAAACGGAGAGGGGATAAAATGAAAAAGGTAATCAAGGGTGCCGTATACAACACCGAAACAGCGAAAAAAATTTGCGAACAGGTAACGGATGAAAATGATTACGAAATAGGAGCATATGTAAACAAATTAAAACAGCTTTTTAAAAACAAAAAGTGGTAACTATTTCTTTTTCATCAAAAAGAAATTTATTAAAGAGGCTTCTGTTAACAATGATGATGTAGATCCTGTATTCGAAGAGGAAGTATTAATAGAAAAGAAAATAGTACCAGTTTCTTATGAATTAGCTTTTCAATTTGCAAGTGAGATGATCTCTCCAGAGACAGAAAAGGTAATAGGAAATTATTTCCCAGAACTAATCGATGATAAGGTCAACGAAGTTAAAAAAATCCAAAAGAAAATCTATATATCTGAAAAGGCTAACTGGTATTTAGAGATGATGATAACAGAAAATACCGACACGAACAGCAGTATGATTGAGAAGTTAATTGTCAAAGAGTATCAAAGACTTTATTCTAAAGGAATCATGACGAGAGATCCCTATTTCGAAATGGAAGATTCATAAAAAAAAGTAGGAGTGAAATTGATATGAAAACAACCGTGAAGGATTTTATTTTAAATAACATGACAGATGTACATTTTGAAAGATTAGTTAATATGTTAGTAATAGAAAATGAAAGAATTTATTATTCTGAGATGGCTGATACAATAACCGAATACGTAAATAAGCAAGAAAGTAGTTACAAAAAGAACAATACATTTGAAATAGTAAATCAAATTAAAATGCTAACAGAACAAAATTTAATTGAATTCTTAGTTCCAACTACGAATGATTTAAATGATTCTCGGCCACTTGAGGCACTATTAACTCATCGATTAGCGAAGAAGTCAAAAGATGTGGATCCTATTATCGAAACTCCTAACGTTTCGATAACTGTTAACTCAAGTAATGATTTAGAACCTGAGCTTGATATTTCAGATATTGATTTAGAACCTGAGCTTCATTGTGAGCCACAAAATGTTAAGGATTTAAAGGCAAAGCCTATTTACTTTACTGATATAAAATTTGCCTTTCTTTCTAATAAAAAGGAGGATAATGACAGTCATTATATCAAAGCTAATGAAGTGAATATGATGAATTATCAAGAATATGTTTCCCAACAAAAAAAGAGAGTTGCCTTAGGATTGTCAAACTTTATATATGAAATGTTACATTTTAACTCAGAATATAAATTAATGAATGATTTCAAGTCATTTTCTCATGAAGAATCACATGTGAAAATAGTAAACAACGATAGCGTCGATGATCCTATTTATGATGTCCATATTCTTGTTGACAATAGAACTCGATACATACCTAAAAATGAACTTAAATATTATTATGATGAAACTGGTATTGAATTTTCAGAAGAACCTCCTGCATTTATAGAATATGATCATTTACAAGAAGACGTCACAATGGGTATGCATCATTACATTTTAGAACCATTCGTATGTTACCTTAATGAAGGAATAACGATTCCAAACTTATCAGAAAAAGAGTTGTATGATTTACTTGAACAATTCATTCATCTATTTACCCATCATGGATTTACAAAGGATGAACAAATAGAATCAATTAGATATTTCGATAAAGAATACCGTATTATTGTATGAGCTATTAATTATAGAAGGATCGATAGTATATTGCTAGAGATAGGAGTGAGGACAATGACTGCTGAAATAGTCGTAATGAATACAGGTGGAATTGCTTTGGCAACAGATAGTGCACTAACGATTAGGGGACAAAAAGTATATAATTCAGCAAACAAGCTATTCCACTTTTCTAAAGAGCATACGATCGGAGTCATGACATATGGATTGAGCTCGATGTTTCATGTTCCGTGGGAAACACTAATAAAAGTATTTGAGAAGAAACTAAACTCTCATGCCTTTGACACTGTAAAAGAATATATGGAAGACTTTTTGCAGTTTCTTAATCAAAACAATTACGATCAATTTATGACTGAAGTGAATGAAGAACGCTTTATTGATCAAACACTATATTCTAATCTGAACCGCTTATACGAGGAACTGTCTCACATGAACAAGAGTTTGTACAGTGACTATGGGGAGCTGAGGCTGCAAAATGAAATCCAAGAAATGTATGTACATCAGGCCGATCACTATTTAGCTAAACGAAATCAAATTCTAACAGAAAAAGTATTTCCGAAAGGCTTTGATCAAAGTGATTATGATCAATTATTTGAAAAGTATGAAAACAGAGTAGTAGAATTGATACAAAATAAATTTGAAGATCATCTTTACATAGAAGAATGGTTAGATACGATAAAAGATCTAATGATCCAATCATTGATAAAGGATTTCTCCAATAATTATTCTGGAATTGTATTTGCTGGATATGGAAAGAAAGAAATTTTTCCATCGCTCTATTTAATCATTATAGACGGTAAAATTAATAATAAAACAAAGTATTTCATTAGAAAAAAACGGTTAACCATACAACTCATGCGGTCATCCTTCCTTTGCGCAAAGAGATATGATAAGAAGTTTCCTAGATGGCATTCATGAGGAAGTGGAAGACTTTATATCTACGGAGCTCAAAAACGAATTTTCTTTGTTGCCAAACATATTGGTTGAACATGTAAAAGACAATCTGAAAGAGGGGGTAGATGTAGCATTAGTAGAATCGGAAATGTCGAATGCACTTATGCAAGTATATGATCAATATCAGAAAAAGCTATCTGATTTCAAACGGGAACAATTTATCTATCCTATCTTAGATGTCGTTGAATCGTTGCCTACAAAAGAATTAGCACATATGGCCGAATCGCTGTTAAATGTAGCGTCTTTAAAAAGGAAAATCTCTATTTCAATGGAGACCGTAGGCGGTCCGATTGATGTGGCAATTATCACAAAAGGTGATGGCTTTACGTGGGTTAAGAAGAAGTAGATTAATAAAGTTAGCAGGAGGCTATCAGTGCAATACTTACATGCAATTAAAAATTTGAATAAAAAATATTATATGACTCCATTCCTAATCTTCATCTATATAGGTATGATTTTGATATTGAGGGATCCAGTGAAACGATTCATAGAGTTTGGTAACTATGGAGTAATGGATATCATTCAATTTATTTTGGTTTTATTGTTTTCATATAAATTAATTATAATTAGTATATTCTTTTACCCACATGCTACTTTCTTTATACAAACAACCTGGTTATATAAAAAAGTTTTCGGCAGTACTTGGGGTGTTGTGACATCTGGACTTAGCAAATACTTAAACATTGGCAAAAGTATACCAGATGATTATCACTTTCGTAGTTCCAGTAGATCTTACACTGTAAGCTCTGGATATAAAACAAAACGTGAAAGAGTTAGAGATATGCAGTCTACCTATTTAATTTACCTATTTTTCAAGTTTTTCCTTAAAGATCTTACACTTAGGATGTTTACACATTTTGGGGTATTTGTCATTAGTCCAATATTATTTCTTATTGCTATCCTATCCTTAATAAAAGGGGCATTTAATAAATATAGAGAAATAACATTTATACATAAAATAATCAAGAATAGCGAACAAACGGTACTAGTAGGATGGCTCATGCTAAACATTAGCGACTAAGTTCATCTATTTGAGACCGAAAACACTCACAAAGATAGTTGCAACCATATTTGTGAGTGTGTTTTTTGTTTTGGAAAAAGACTCCATGAAATGAGTTCTACAAAAAAGTTAGTCAGGTACACCCTTGAGCCACTATACTTCTAAATAATTGAAATTACCTGTTTAGTTCTTAAGTTAAAGAAAATCTCTTTTATATCGAACAGCTAGATAAATTCCTGAAGCGAGGAATGCAAGAGAATATTTAAATAAGAAAAAAATTTGCCACATATATTCTTTCGGAAAAATCAAGTCGCACAAAACTATAACACATAACATAATGAGGGAACTTTTTAAAGATATTTGCATTGTTCTTTCGTCAGCTTTCCCCATTTTTTTATGAAATACGTATGCTAAAGTCCCTCCGATGATAAGCAATACAAAACCGCTACCGATGAGAATATTCCAATTTCCCGCAGATTGTTCAGCCCACGACCTTAAAGAGTGAAAAATTGCATCATAGATATTTGAGATAAGCTTAATTTCCATTTTGATCATTTCCTTTCACATAAGTAAATATGTCGTTTACATCAACATTAAAAAATTGTGCAATTCGAAAAGCTAACAGCAAAGTCGGAACATAATTTCCTTTTTCCATTACGAAGATGGTTTGTTTGGAAACTCCAACTTTCTCTGCTAATTCTTGCTGAGACATTCTGGCAAGTACACGATATTCATAAACCTTATTTGATATCGAATCACCAAAATCTTTCTTCATGACCATCACCTCTTGAATCGAATTATAAACTTTTTTTTAATAAAAGTAAAGTATACTTATACAGATGTATTAATTATATTTACTTTTGCTTAGATTACTTTAATTTAATAAGAGACAGAATGCAGAAGGAACAAGTTTGGGTGAACATTTCAGGTTGAAATTTCTTATTGAAGTAAATGGCAGGATAGTTCAGTCGCTTTATTTAGGTATTGTGTTAAGATTAGGATAACTCTAGATTTGAGAGGCATTGGATGTAGTTGAAAATAAGGGGTAAAAGTAATGAATGAATTTTATAAGGCGTTAACATATGTAAATAAAAATTTCTATGAGCCAAATCACTTCATTATAAATGCAATCCGAGAAGAAGCTCAAAATTCAGATTATGGGGCGGGTATATTTCAGCTAAATTCTAAATCGGTTAGATTTAGAGTTGCAAAGAAAACACCTATTAAGATAGGACAGTTTGTTGCTTTTTGGGAAAAAGATAGGAATCATAAAAACCAAGCCTATTCGTATGAAAAGGCTACTGATTTATTGGTTGTCAATACGTTTACTAGTAATAACTTTGGACAATTCGTTTTTCCAAAGGGCGTTCTTGCAAAACAAAATATCCTTAAAACAGCCACTACAAAAGGAAAAATGGCAATTAGAGTTTATCCTGGATGGGACAAACCAACTAGCAAACAGGCTATCGAAATACAAAAATGGCAATTAAAATATTTTGTTGAGATGAATAAAACGAATCATTTGCCATTACAAAAACTATTAAAGCTATATTCTAACTAAAATTGGATATCTACTCATAATTGCTCGCTTATTCGCAGGATTTCAATAAACCTTTGGTTAAATATAATACACCTCCCATTAACGAGAGGTGAATTAATTTATTATTTGTCTTTTGCAAGATTCTTTCTATTTGGAGAAAGTGGAGGCTCCTCTAACCACTTATACTGCGTCATTATATTGAACCATTCTTTTGTGACCATCAAGTTTTTTAATATCGTCTTTTCGTATGTGACTACAAGGTCTGCTCGCATAGCGGAAGCAAGTCCGACTCCATGATAGGCTTGTGCAGTTTGCATTAGAAATCCAATATGATACAGCATTAACTTATCTGATAATGGAGAATCCTGAGAAGTTGTGATTTCGGATTCCCAAGACATTGGTACAGGTAAATTATCTTTCTTTAATATATTACTAAGTGCTTGAATTTGGTTATCTGATGTTTTCTGTGAAGATTTCAAAAATTCCCTAACTTCTTTAGATTGAGCAACTTGACTAAATGCAATTGAAAGAGTTTTTTCCAATATCTTCTTTTTCAAATTAAACGAAAGGCTTATAATTTCAGTTGCAGCCAAAGGTCGTTTGTCCCCAAAGTAGCCATCTAAGAATTGTTGACCTGAAATAAATTCAGGAGTTGATTCGGGGTAAAAGTAAGGGTCTCTTTGAAAGTGTCCCTTTTCTAACAGTAATTCTATCGTTTGATGATACATTCTTTTTCCATCATTATTGCACGAATCATAAAAATATCTTAAATCCTTTCTTACAGAGGCGCTAAGTGATGTTTGGTGTCCCAATAAACCATGTAACGTCATAATGTGTAAATAGTGTAAACAAAAAATATCCGAAAACAATCTTTTTGTTCCTTTATTAAGGTCTGAATCAGTAAAACCAATTGGTACAGGAAATCCCTCGTTTTCAATAAAAGTAGATATTTGTTTCTTTTGCTTTTCAAATGTACGAATCGCATCCTCAAAAAGTGTTCTTATTTTTTCATCTTCGATAATGGATACCATGTACTTGTTTATAATATCAACTGCTGTCCCATTAACATATTCTCCCCACAAAGTACCTATTTCAGCAGACGTGAGCTTAAAATCCCCTTTATCCATTAAATCACCTCATAAAGTATATTTTAACTAATTTGGAATGAAATATAATTATTACTATATCGAGGGAATGCAAAGTTTTTAGTCCATATATATGTATGATGTATTAACTAAAAAAGGCAAGAAATGTACTTTGCGTGCAGGTAATCCTTCATGAATATTCAATCCTTAACATTTGAATTAAATCTGTAAATGATATTGTTAAAGAAGAATGCTACTGTAACATCCCCGGTAATTTAGCTTGAGAATCCAAGGTACCTTCCTCCGTATTGAGTTTAGTGTTAAGTAATAACACTAGAGTTAGTATCTAACTGGTGAAAAGAATTATACAGTGAAATTAATCAAAAAATGAGAAGCTGCTTTACGATCCTGAAGTGAAAATCAGTCGGGAGGAAATGACTAAAATTTTGGAGAAGGCTTCCCGTGCTTCTATCCTTAATTCAATTCTCTCTGTGAGCCTTGGTCCTTAAGACCAATGCAAGGAGCTGCCTCTTTGTCATGCATGACGAAGGACAGCTCCTTTTTCTTTTATTGAAGTTATTGACAATCTCCAGCAAGAATAATACCTTCTAAGACAGGAGCACCTGAAGTGCCGGACAACGAATTAATAGGCCGTACTAACACACGCGAGTTTGGCGTAACAGATGCAGCGGTAGGAAGTTCTATTCGGGATGACCAAGTCGGTGGATCTTCGGGAGTAGCAAATAACTGGTTTGTAAAGCTACCAGTCCCAAGAATGACGATTTCACCTGTATACCTGTCAAAGTTACCAAAACCTGAGGCTGCGGTAAGGTTACCATAATGCTTACAGCCTGACCTCCTCTCGGACCAAAATTCACAAAAGCTACGCCACCTGTCCCGAATGGCACTCTCCCTCGGGGCTGTAAAGTTGTACAGCAGGGGTAAGCGATTAAACCGGAACGCAGAGGATGTCTCCGGGGAATAATAAATTAGGATTTGGAATATGGGGATTATTAACTGCCAGTGCTTCCATTCTTACTCTGAACATCTGTGCAATGGTATAGAACGTGTCTCCCGGAACTACGGTATACCGACCCAAAAAACCTTGTGGACAGTTCCTTGGTATTCTTGCTTGCTGTCTAATCATAAATACTGCCTCCCATGTAAAACATTATTTTATATGTTAATTTATGGTATGTGTTAATGTCTAAAATGGGTATTCTTTTTTGAATCATAAATTAACATCACAGCAGTAAAACACGATTCCTTTTTCATAATGACTAAGTACTATATTTATGGTAATGTTTAAATATTAGACCAAATATTTCAAAATTAAAAAATCACATTTATTAAAGGAGAAGAGGAAATGAAAAAAGTAAACACCTCCGATTTACCTTCTAGCATCACTTGTGGTTTGCATATGACAAATAAGGTAGGTATTGCTGAAACAACGGTTGAAGATGAATTAGATAGAGAGGTCATTGCTATAGTGGCAGCGACGAAAGAATTGCAGGAAGAGTACAGGGAGCTGACAGGGGAGAGTGTTGAGATAGACGAAGATCTTATCGCTCAAGAAGAGGCAATACAACAGCAACATCAAGAGGAAATAAAGCAGACATTTGTAGCTTTAGAAGCCTTATCTGCTGAGATTGTAAAATTGGATGAAGAGATTGATAGTGCCAAGGAAAAAGGAGACGAAACCGTTGTAGCTCAGAAGGAGGCACAGTTGAAGCAAAAAGAAGAGCAAGAACGCCAAATTGTAGCTACAAGTATGGGAGTCAGTGGAGTACAATTAAACCTTAACTCAATTGATCTAGCAACAGCATTATCAGAAATTCAATCACAAAGGGCAGCCCTTTTAGAAGACCAATTACAGGACCAGATAGAGAAAGTACAAAATTGGAATGATCGTTTGTCAGACTTAAATGAACAACTTCGCCAAGCTCAAGAGAATGGGGATATAGTGTTAGCGACAGAGTTAAAAGGTCTAATAGATGAAGAAATGAGTAATTATCAATTCGAAATGTTAAGATTACAGTCACTAAGTACTAAACGAAACGAAGCCTTTGAAACTTTGACAAATGTGGTGAGAAAAATGCAGGATTCAAGATCTTCTATTATCGGTAATATGCGTTAAGGGAGATACCGTGGTTTGATGCAGAAGATACCGTGATAATTAGCTACAGCAGTACGGCACCACTAGAGGTGGCTGATGTGCACCTGAGACAGATACGTATCTAGCCACAACGATAAAAATAGTGAACAATATGGCGTGGATGTTATGCATACGACTATGACTAAGAAAACGGTGTTGCTTTTCCATGATGGAAGAGTAGCATTGTTCTTTTTTTCTAGAGATAAGTCGATGAGGTTATATATTTATAATCATCCGAAAGTGTAAGTTGCTTGAAGAACAAAATTATTGTGTGAAAGAGACATAAGAATATTTAGTGGTAACAATCAAATTGAATTTTAATGTTAAGAGCTAGGGGCGTATTTGTAACTGCTACAATAAGGGGACATTTATATTTTTAAATTAGATTGAGTATTTACATAATCTGATGTACACTACCATAAATTTATGAAACTGTAGCACAGGAGGAACTGTTATGAAATATTTTGTAGTCGATGCTTTTGCAGAAAAGGTATTTGAAGGAAACCCAGCAGGAGTATGTATTATGAATGATTGGATTTCAGATGAACTTATGCAAAAAATAGCGATTGAAAATAACCTATCGGAAACAGCTTTTGCAGTTAAAGAAGAAGACTCTTATCGCCTAAGATGGTTTACACCTGGTGGAGAGATTAATCTCTGTGGCCACGCCACGTTAGCATCAGCCTTTATCATTCTAAACTACTATGAAAAGCAATTGGATACCGTTACGTTTCATACTATTAGTGGAGAGTTAACCGTAAGTAAACATGATGAATTATACGAACTGGATTTCCCTTCTATTCCTTCAGAAGAAATTTCTATTACGAATCAAATGATCAGTGCTTTGGGTATTGTGCCAAAAGAAGCCTACGTAAATAGAGATCTTGTTTTCATACTAGAATCTGAGGAAGAAGTGAGAAACGTGAGTCCTGACTTTGCCCAATTAGAAACACTACCAGAAGGATTGGGTGTTTGTGTTACAGCCAAAGGCAATGAATTCGATTTTGTTTCCAGAGCGTTTTTCCCTAAGCTAAAAGTAAACGAAGATCCAGTAACAGGGTCTTTGCATTGTAGCCTTATTCCTTTGTGGGCAAATCGATTAGGAAAAAAAGAGATGGTGGCAAGACAATTATCAAGTAGAGGTGGAACGCTTTATTGTAAACTTGAAGATACACGAGTAAAAATGGCAGGGGGAGCAGTACTTTATTCAATTGCCGAATTAAATATTTAGATACAAGATAGACATTCAATTAGCACAGTCTCCAAAAGAATACAAATAACTAATGAGAAAGTAAGGTCTGGATACTCATTGGTAGACCTACCTGATTACATACATTGGAAGGTTTCTTTACTTTGACGCCTCCTCTAATCGAAATAAACGATTGTTTCTATCGGAATAATCATCTGTAACGATATGAGAGAATCGTGTACCCTATAATTAATGGACGCATAAGGGGGTACGAACGAGATGAAGAATTTGCTTATAATTAATGGCGAAGATTATTACGAGAGAGCAAAGGGGCAATTAAATCAAACGATATCAGATTGTATAAAAGATTGTGCAAACGGAACATTCAATATAGTACAAACCACGATTTCGAAAGGGTATCAGGTGTCTGAAGAAATCGAGAAGTTAGATGGGCTGACGTAGTCATTATCCAGACCCCAATTTATTGGTTTAGTGTACCTGGTATTTTAAAGAAATATATCGATGATGTTTTTATTCCGGATGTATTTTTTGGAAAGGCAAAGGAGTTTGGTCGCGGAGGGAAATGGTGCGATAAGAAATACATGTTATCTGTTACGTGGGGAGCGAGTGAATCAGCGTTTAACGGGACAAAGAGCGACTTTTTAGAAGGATTAAGTGAAGATCAAGTATTGTTCCCTATTCATAAGACCTTTGAATACTGTGGGTTTCACAGAATACCGACCTTCTCCGTTTATTCTTCAATGAAACTGCAAGTATTGGAGCCTTATACTACAAAAATCAAAGACCATTTGCAAACATATCTTATCTGATATGCCTTTACAATAAAAGTGAATAATTGTAACATAAGTCGAGTTAATGTTCATAGAACAGCTAACTCGACTATTTTGAATTAAGGTTTAGTAATTGGGGGAAGTCGTGTTGAATTTTACGGATAAAACGATAGTAAATGAACCTTTGTATCCATTCGTCGAACCACATCCGTGGGAAATGGAACTTTTTCAAAGTAAACCTGTTAGACGTTTAAAGCAATTGGCTCATTTTGGTGCGGGTTCACTGATCTCTCCAGTTGTTCATACGAGATATGAACATACAATTGGAGTTTGGAAGTTGGTATCGATTTTCTTTCCTGATGAGATTTTGTTAAGAGCTGCCGCAATCCTTCATGATGTTGGCCATTTACCGTTCTCTCATTCAGTTGAAAAGACTCTTGGTTTTAACCATCACCGTTTAACAGAGGAATACATAAATGAAGAAGAAATAAGCTCTATCTAACAAAGAGCGGGAATATCCCATTTGGAAATAATAGAGTTACTTAATACTCCATCTGTGATTACTGGTAAAGAAAGTATAGTAGGAATTGATCATCTTGATAGTTTTTTAAGAGATACGTATCTGGCTGGGGAGATAGAATACATACCTAAAAATATATTATCGAAAATGAGTTGTACGTCTAGAGGAATCGATACTGATCAAGCTACTGGGCTGTATCTTTTAAAATTAATTCAAAAAGACCATGAGCTTTTTTATCCCCGATTATGGTAGCAGTAGACAGATTATTAGCGGAAGCAGTAAGGTGTCATTGGAATGAAAGCTCTGATCGTACGGAAAAGAATGAGTTTGTCCGTTTAACAGATTCAGACGTCATAGCAATGCTGAAATCCTCTCAATCCACAGAAGCAACGGAAATTATCCATACATTGCTTTATGAACCATCTAAAATAAATGTCTCGGAGAAAAAAGGGTCCGGGTATCCGATTACAATAAGAAAACTATATAATAGAGAACCACTATGTAAAGGAGAACCATTAACACATCGTTCTGAGGAAGCAAGAACAATCATACAATCATTATCTTCTTTCGGATTTGATCTAGAAGTATCTATCAGTTAAGGCTGTGCATTCAATAATACATCCACTTAGGTACGTTTTATTTTTTGATAGTATCTTTGATTTGTAGTGTTTAAGAAATTAATACTAGGATTATGGTAGAGATTTCCAAGGGTATGACATGATGAATTTCCTATTTAATCCAGTGATTGGCTGGTTTATAATGGAAGAATCATTGTTCTGCTCAGGGGGAAAATCAATGGCAAATGAGAAAGTGAACCTAGCGGAGGTCCTCTCATTTCAACAAGAGCAATCGACACAAACTAGGCAACTCCGACAAGGAATTCATGAGATACAAGCGAGTTTAAGAACTATTCGTAAGATGACGAGCTTTAAAGGTGAAGCAGCTGATGCAGCGAATATGTATTTCGAAGAGCTGCATGGAACTCTTTTAGATGCATTTGAAGGGCTATTTATCCAGTTAGAGAAAAATGTACAAACGCATATCCGCGAGTTTCGAGCTGATGTCGATGCAAGTGAAAAAGCGAAAGTAGAACGGTTGTATATTGATCAACTAGAAAACAAGATAGAGAATACATATACAGATCTTAATCAAGTCATGAGGCAAATCGAGCGAACGATTCAAAGTGTCTCAGACATTACAAGAGCAACAGCACCTCCTACTTTTTCGGTAAAGGATCATTTGAATGAAACGTTAAACGTATCATCGAAATTGACGAGACAGCTTGAAATGTTCTCGAAAAGCGGGAAAAGAGAACGAGCACTTGTCGATCAATCTATCAGAGAGATTGAAACGCTTCTGACAAAGGTTGATAAAAAAACAGGAAAAACACGAACGAGCGATTGGTTTCAATCTAATCTTTCTTCCATTCAATCGTTTGTCGTAGACGCCAAATTATCGCCAGCTTTTTCAACTCTTTTGAATGTGAAAGCTGAAAGTGGTCAAGTGCAGAAAGAAAATGGAAGAACAAACGGAGCACAAGCGTCGTTAAGCTCTCTTGGACTACAAAAGTATGTACAATCAAAGGCAAAAGGTTATAAGATAGGAATAGAAGAACGAGTACTGACTAGATTGCCACTTCTTGGTGTGCTGTTTCACTATCGCCAGAGTCCACATGAGCAACGCTCAACCAGCTCAATGCTGTCGGAGCAGGACTGCTAACGGATGTGCCATACTTTGATGTGAAGCTTAATAGATATCCAATAAAATCACAAGGAACAGCTCATGAGAATTGGTGGCTCAAAACAACGACACATTTAGTCGACCAAGGGAACTGGCTCTTAGATAAGGTCAAAGGCTGGAATATACCAATTATAAACAATCGCATCAATAGAATTGAAACGAACATTGGGATAATTGAAGAAATGATCTTACGAGAGTACCAATTAAAGAAGCCGATCTATGACTTCCTTGCAGGAACTGGTATGGGTATAGGGAGAGCAGGTTTAGATATGGTCTTAGGCCTATGGGAACTGGTCACAGATCCAATCGGTACAATAAAAGCTTAGGTTGAATTTATTCAGCAGGTTGTCCAAGAGCCGGTCATTCTGCTAGAAATAGGCCAGATGTTGGTAGATTCCTTTATGGAAGATGTCATTCATGGAACGAGCTATACGAGAGGCGAGTGGATGGGCTATGCGATTGGATTAATTGGCCTTTCAGCCTTGGAGATAAAGGAGCATCCAAGCTCGGGTCAGCAGGTCGTCTCGCTAACTCCACAAGGAATTCAAATGGACAAAACCAAGCTCCAACTCCGGCAATCACCTCAAGTACGACATTCGGAAACATTCAGTCACAGTTAAAAAATGTTCAAAACCAAGTGGATAGGCGTTTAGAAACAATAAGGGAAATGGCTGCAAGACTTGGACTGAATCAATTCCAAACGTCACCTTTGCCAGTAAACGTGATCTATTCACAAGGGTTGTATCGGAAATTGGATGATCATAATCATGTTCAGTTTAACAGGATTGATGCTGAGGCTAGGGGGAATGGGAATAATAGTAGGAATGATGACAAGGGTATAGATAATCCTTTATTACCTACAGAAGGTAAAGTAGGGACTTTTAAGGAACTTGCAAAACAAGGTACAGCATTTGATAACATTACACCACATCATATGCCTTCTGCTGCTAAGATGAAACAGGCAGGAGCAAAGAGAAGCGATGGTGTTAGTATGAATATGGAACAACCCCATCCTGGAGTAGGTGGTAGGCATAGAGAAACATATACTTATGGTTTAAGTGGTAATAAATTAGAAGAATATTTAAACCTAAGTTACCGTGATGCCCTGACTCATGATATATTGGATGCAAGAAGGATATATATGAAGCAAGGTGTCTACACGCCTGAAATAAGAGCAGGACTATTAAATGCGATTAGAAAGAATAGAGAGTTGTATCCTGAATTATTTAATAAGTAAGTGGGGTGGAGTGTATGGATGTGAAATCAGAATTAAATAAAATCTACACAAATAGACTTTTACAATCTCAAGAAGAAATAGACGCATTTGAAGAAGCATTAGGTAATATCATTGGTTTAGAGGATAAATCAGTTATTACCGAATTATGTATGGGATTTGACGATGATACTGAACAATATGAAGTAATGTTTGGATTAGTACATGGTATAGAGCACCTCTATAAAGAAAATATTGAAGATGGATTATATTTAATTGCTATAGCTGTCCCAAGTGTTATTGATAGGGCAAGAGAATGGATGGAGGTTTTACATTACAGAATTTTAAATCATGAACAAGTAAGAAGAGTATACGGTAATATGCTATCTAAGCTAGATGACAATTCAAAAGAGATAATAATAAACTTACTGAGGGATATAAAAAGTGAAGACCCAGATATGTTTAGCAATTCTGTAGATGAAGTATTAAAAGGAATATAATTAAAACCACCTTAAAGGGCTAAAGACCTTTTATGGTGGTTTTTTAATTTACTACAACCTAGTGCCGAATAAACGACTTATTATTTTCAGAGTGGAGATAAGCCTTGTAAAGCTGGATAGGCTACACTTAGTTGGACAGAATTTTTAAGGTCAAGTAGACTACAATTAATACGATTGAGGAGAATCTATGATGACCAAAAGAAAACGCCGAACATTCAGTGAAGAATTCAAAAAGCAAATCGTACAGCTTCATCAAAGTGGCAAACTACGTAAAGATATTATTCGTGAATATGACTTAACCCCTTCGACTTTTGATAAGTGGGTAGTGCAAAGTCAAAACTCGGGGTCTTTCAAAGAAAAAGATAACCTTACCCCAGAACAGAAAGAGCTATTAGAACTTCGTAAAAGAAACAAGCAATTGGAAATGGAAAATGATATTTTAAAGCAAGCCGCGCTGATCATGGGACGAAAGTAGATGTGATTCGAAGTAACAAACACAAATACTCGGTATCAGCAATGTGTGACGTCCTACAACTCCCAAGAAGTACGTACTATTATGAAGCCAAGATACGACCAACAGAAGATCCGCTAACGAAAGAAGTCACCCGTATCTTTCAAGAAAGTCGTCAAACCTATGGAACTCGAAGGATTAAACAAGAACTAAAAAAGAGTGGACACGTTGTGTCCAGACGACGAATTGGAAAGATCATGAATACGCAAGGGCTTGTCTCTGTCTACACAGTCGCTCAATTCAAACCACATCCTTCAAAACCAAATGAAACTGATCATAAAAATGAACTCAATCGTCATTTCGCACAGGACGAAGAATTAGCTGTCGTTGTCAACGACCTAACCTATGTAAGAGTCGATAAAAAATGGCACTACATATGCTTATTTATTGATCTCTTCAATCGTGAGTTAATAGGTTATAGTACAGGGAAAAACAAGGATGCGCACCTCGTATGCCGAGCATTAGCTTCGATTAAACATGATTTAAACAGGATACAGATGTTTCACACTGATCGTGGAAGTGAATTTAAAAACCAATTAATTGAGGAAGCATTAGAAACGTTCTCTATTCAACGTTCGTTAAGTGTGAAAGGGTGTCCATATGACAATGCGGTCGCAGAGGCAACGTTTAAGGCCATCAAAACTGAATTTGTCAAAGGCAAACACTACGAGAGTTTAGAAGAATTAAATCAAGAATTAAGTGACTATGTTCACTGGTTTAATCATCACCGAATCCACAGTACACTGGGTTATCAAAGACCAGTTGCTTATAAATCAAGACACCTTAAAAATATTGTCTAGTTTTGTGTTGACAGTCCAGGTAATTTCGGAGCACAAGAAATATACGGAATTATTAATGCTGATTTTGAAAATTCATCAGTTCCAGACGCTATATGGTACACTTTAACAGAACGAAGAGAAATTAATCTACCTAATAATCTGCTAGTTATATATGATACTGGGAGTGACGAAATATTTTGTTTAGACTATAATCAACTTGATGATAATGGAGAACCAAAAGTAGTATCTTTTGTACCTGGAGTTGACTTAGAGAGTCAAACATATGAAATAATTGCTAATGACTTTGGTGATTTTTTATTAGACTTAGTTAAGCTAGAAGTATATATTTGAAAAACCTTGATTGGCTATATGCCTTTCAAAGGTTTCTTTTTTATTGGGGGCTATCCAGTGACGAATAGTTCATTCTTTATTCAGAGAATATGAGTAACTCTTGTAAGCCCTATATTATGTTCTTACGAATTATATAGTACGTACAATACCTATAAAACGGATAACCTATTTAATGTATTCTACCTCTTAAAAGTAGTCACAAAATCATCAGCTACCACCATCCATATTCTCCAATACTATACCTTTGCTTTCCCCCTATCTGTTAAATTTTCATGTTTAGACATCATAGGTTACGGGTAATGTTAAGCATTTAGATGATATACCTAGATTAAAAGCATCAATAGAATTGAAACGAACATTGGGATAATTGAAGAAATGATCTTACGAGAGTACCGATTAAAGAAGCCGATCTATGACTTCCTTGCAGGAACTGGTATGGGTATAGGGAGAGCAGGTTTAGATATGGTCTTAGGCCTATGGGAATTTGCCACAGATCCAATCGGTACAATAAAAGCTCAGGTTGAATTTATTCAGCAGGTTGTCCAAGAGCCGGTCATTCTGCTAGAAATAGGCCAGATGTTGGTAGATTCCTTTATGGAAGATGTCATTCATGGAACGAGCTATACGAGAGGCGAGTGGATGGGCTATGCGATTGGACTAATTGGCCTTTCAGCCCTTGGAGATAAAGGAGCATCCAAGCTCGGGTCAGTTGGTCGTCTCGCTAACTCCACAAGGAATTCAAATGGACAAAACCAAGCTCCAACTCCGGCAATCACCTCAAGTACGACAATTGGAAACATTCAGTCACAGTTAAAAAATGTTCAAAACCAAGTGGATAGGCGTTTAGATACAATAAGGGAAGTGGCTGCAAGACTTGGACTGAATCAATTCCAAACGTCACCTTTGCCAGTAAACGTGATCTATTCACAAGGGTTGTATCGGAAATTGGATGATCATAATCATGTTCAGTTTAACAGGATTGATGCTGAGGCTAGAGGGAATGGGAATAATAGTAGGAATGATGACAAGGGTACGGATAAAAGTAATCTAAAAGTCCAATTTACAAAAGAACAACTTGCCACTAAACCATCATATTCTCCTGCACCGGATAAATGGACAAAGAAAGGTGGTACAGTGAAAATTGATGAAGATGGTACTTGGGTATATACAAATAAGAAGGGGCAGACTGTAAGGTATCCTAATGGTTATCCAGACTTCACTGAATATGCACATCCAACTGTTAAGCCGGTAGAAATTGAAATTGCAAGTCCAACCAATCGTCCATTGGATAATAAAAACGCAAATAAAAAGGCGGGATTGAACAAAGATTCTGCCCCACCAGTTGCTTCTTTAAATGAAGCTCCTGAAGGTTATACTTGGCATCATCATCAAGATGGAAAAACAATGATTCTTGTTGATAAAAAGGTTCATAGAGAATTTACTCATGCAGGTGGAGTAAGTATCGTTAACGGAAATTAGTTAGGAGGATATATATGGCGAAAATTTATGGTTCACATGATAATCTTTCGTTAGAACAAATAGAAATATTTGAAAATGAAAATAACATTAAACTAACTGAAAAGTATGTTAATTTTTTACTGAAATGGAACGGGGGAAAAGTGATACCGAATTTATTTATGATATCTAATGAGCAAGGACCAAGTGTTTTGAATGTTTTTTATGGTATTGGCGATATGTATGATAATTTGACAGATTTTATTGAGATAATGGATGAGAGGTTACCGGTAGGATTTATTCCAATAGGAGATGACCCTTCAGGAAATGTTATATGTTTAGGGACAAAGGAACCTTATTACGACAAGATTTATTTTTGGGATCATGAACAAGAACCGGAAGACCCTGATGATATGAGTAACATGTATTTTTTAGCAAACAGTATTGATGAATTCTTAGATAATTTATATGAGGACACTGAAGAATAAAAAGAAGTATTAACAATGAAGAACCTTATACAGCTAATTATAAAGCACTTGATTGTTTAATAAGCAACAAGTGCTTTTTGGTGAGAAATATTATTCTTTTAGATAAACAAAAAAATGCTTATGAAATTCATAACTCATGAAGGTAGTACCATCATGGAGTATTGATTTATATATTTGGATTTTGTGAGAAGTACGATAAACAGTCGAGATGACATTTTAAGTGGCAGGAAGACTTATGATACTGCAAAACCCACAAACTAAAGACAATGACAAAGCTCGTAATGCTAAAGGTGGTAACGATACGGATACATAAAGATAGTGAAGAATAAAAAGTGAAAATTTTTGAGTGTTACAATAAGAATGTGATTTGTTTGAGAATCAAAAGCTCATGATGGTAGTACCATCATGGAGTATCGTTTTAATACTTGGATAGTAAGAAAAGTACGATAATTAGGCGAGATGACATTTTATATGGTAGGGGTAGTTATGACATGGATTGGCTAACAAACTAACGACAATGACAAAGCTCGTGGCGATAACCAATGGGTATTGTGAAAGAGAGTTATTTTATAGCTTGGCTCATTATTTTTGGGTTGTATTTTTACAAGAGAGGGTCGTATAATACTCGCTATTCGTTAAAAAACGTTACGAAAATTACAATTTATGTAACGGGAGGGTGAAAAGTTGAACGTTGTTGGGTATATACGAGTCTCCACTCAAGGGCAAGCAAGAGATGGATATAGTTTGAAATATCAAGAAGATGAAATTAAAGCATATTGTAAAGAGCATGGATTGAAGTTGATACATATTTTAGAGACGAAGGAATTAGTGGCGCAAAACTAAATGAAGAAGCATTCGAAATAGACAGGGTGGGCTTACAGGAGATGTTGGCTCACCTTTCTTCTGTCCAAATTGATAATGTGGTGGTGCTCAATACAAGTCGATTATGGGTCAGATATTGTCAAGCTACTGATTCAACGAGAACTAAAGAAATACGGCTGTGATATTAAAAGCATTGAAGCCATTTTACAGCATTCACAAAAAAGACCCAAACGATTTTTTGGTCAATGGCTTAATGGAGTTATTAGACCAATATCAACGGCTTGAAATATCCCTAAAACTAACGAAAGGTAGAAATAAGAAAGCGAAGGAAGGTGGATATGCAGGCGGAAGGGCAACATTTGGTTACATGAAACAACAAGGTGAAAAAGAACTAAGAATACATAACGGACATGCAGAAGTAGTGAAACGATTGTTTGAACTTAAACAGCTACATAAAAAATGGTCACTGTCTAAGTTGGCAGAAGCATTAAGTGATGAAGGTTATGAAACAACCCAAGGGAAAGCATTTACGAAAGTACAAGTGAAGCGAATATTAGACCGAGAAAGTTTTATCAAGGGATTTACACATACGGACAAATACAAGCCAATGGCAAACATCAAGCAATAATTTAACAAACTAACTTAAAAAAAGCTCGTATTTTCTTATAAGTTACTATGTAGCGATGAAAATGGATAGGCTTTCGTACCAATGCGCACCGATAGGTGAACGCTCGAACTAAGGTTGTCGGCATTTTCATTCAATAATTGACAATTGAATAGGAGGATGAGCCATGCATAAAAAGCAGAAACATATTTATGTGGGTGTAGACTTGCATAAACAACACCATTTGGCAGTGATTATTAATTGTTGGCAAGAGAAACTAGGTGAGATAAAGTTTGAAAATAAACCGTCTGCCTTCTCAACTTTTTTATTGGACATTGATAAACTTATAGATGATGGATTGACACCTGTATTCGGTTTAGAAGATGTGGGTGGTTACGGTAGAGCACTGGCACAATATCTAACGGACCATGGACAAGTTGTAAAAGAGGTTAACCCAGCTCTTTCTTATGCTGAACGAAAAAGCCATGTGACCGTACAAAAAAGTGATAGCTGGGATGCGGAATGTGTGGCTAGAATATTGGTAAGACAACTTAGCCAATTGCCTGACGCTAAACCACATGATTTATTTTGGTCGATACAACAATTGGTCACTAGAAGAAACGCATTGGTGAAAGCTAGAGGTGATTTAAAGAACCAACTGCACATTCAATTGAGCCATCATTACCCGAGCTATAAAAAGTTTTTCTCAGAAGTAGATGGGAAAACGGCATTGGCATTTTGGAAACAATACCCGTCACCTTCAAGTTTAGACGGTGTAAATGTGAAGAAATTGACCACTTTTTTATTAGAAGCCAGTAACAATACATGTTCAGTGAAAAAAGCAAATGATATTGAAGCTAGTGAAAGAGGATGGACATACACAGAAAGAACACCAAGAAACACGAGATTTTCTAGTAAGAAGCATAGTTCGAGACATTTCGTTTAAAAAGAAGGAAATGAACTATGTGGAAGGCGAATTAAAACAGTTAATGAGTTTACTAGACTTTCAACTAAACTCCATGCCAGGAATTGACCTTGTGACAGCTTCGGCATTAATTGCGGAGATAGGTGATGTAAGACGTTTTCCTAATGCCAACAAATTAGCACGATTTGCGGGGATTGCGCCTGTTTACTTTGGCTCTGGTGGGAAAGGCAAGGAACAAAAAAGCAAACAGGGAAATCGGGCGCTACACGCTTTATTTTACAACTTGGCAGTCCAACAAGTGCAAGTAGCAAAAGGAAGTAAACTGCCACGTAACCCAGTGTTTTATGCTTACTACCTATAGAAACTAAAAGAAGGCAAAACAAAGGGACAAGCATTGGTGTGCATAATGAGAAGGCTTGTGAACATTGTTTATGGCATGATGAAACATAAAACAGCCTATAAATTGCCGATAGTACAAGAAAAAGAAGTAGTTTAATAGGGTGGTAAAATGGCTGATTTTTTTATTTTTAGCTTTTAAGATTACAACATAGGGTACGGGTAAAACCTTACTTACTGGAGAAGGGAAAGTTGGAACTTATGAGGAATTAATAGATGCAGGTACACGTGGTGATAATATGACACCACATCACATGCCTTCTAAAAAATATATGGAAACCAATGCAGAGGTTCATAAAGATGATGGGATAAGTATGAACATGGAGCATCCACATCCGGGCAAAGGGGGAAGGCATCGCGAGACAGAAACATATGGATTAACAGGAGAAAAACTTCTGGAATATTTAAATTTGAATCCAAGAGATGCTTTAGCACGAGATATATGGGATGCAAGAAGAATCTATCAAAAAGATGGATTGTATACACCAGAGATTAGAAGCAGTCTTCAGGAAGTAATTGAATAAAACAATGTATCCACAATACTTCGATAAAAAATGAAAGGAGTTTTAATATTGGACATTAATAATCTAACTCAAACATTAATAGATAACCGATTGCTTAGAAATGAAGAAGAGATTTCAGCATTTGAACAAGCTATTTCAAGTGTTCTGGATTTGAAAGACTTGAATCATTTAAGAAATTTATGTTTGGGGTTTCATGATGCAACTGAAAATGATGAGATAATGTTTGGGTTAATTCATGCAATTGAGTCATATGATAACATTTTTGGTTCAGAGCAATCCTTAAAAGAATTGGCAGAATCACTACCTTATATGTTACCCCATGCAAAAGAATGGGCTAAAACCCTTCATAAAAGAATACTTAATCATGAATCTTCTTGCAAAATATACTCGAAAGTGATTTCAACGGCTGATGTTAAAATAAAGAAAATTGTTTTGCAACTAGTAAAAGAAATTAAGGAGAGAAATCCTAAAAGGTTCGAAGCCTCTGTAGGCGAATTTATATTATTTGTAAGTAAATAGAATCTGTTTTTTGAACCTTGATTGGCTTTTGCCTTTCAAGGTTTATTATTGGCTTATGTAATAATCATATTTGAATAAAATAATTATGATAGTATGCAGACATACGAGATTGGTTGCAGTAACAAAGACATAAAGTGACCACACTTACTACTCGATTTATATTTGCACACGAGAATGACCAAGCTCGTAATGCTAAAGGTGGTAACGATACAGGAACATAATGCTAGTGAATAAAAAGACTGATAATAAGGATTTTAGAGTGGGACAAATTATGGAAACTGAACCAGAAAGAGTATGGCAAAATGGCATATTATTTGGCTGGGGTACTTTTAATACTACAAGACCACAAACTAAACAGAATAACAAAGCTCATAATGCTAAAGGTAATTATATAAAGGTGTATTAGCTAAGTAAGGATTATTTAGTGGACATACAATAATTATTTGTTTTGAGAATCAAGAGCTCATCATGGTTGTACCATCAAGGCATTATGTTATAACACTTGAATAGAATGAAAAGTACGATAAACAGGCGAGATGATAACACTTGTAAGCCAGTATAATGCTTTAACAATTATAAAGTACGTACAACACCTATAAAACATCAGTTACCGCCATCTATATTCTCAAATACTATACCTTTGCTTTCCCTGTCTATTAAATTTGCAGGTTTAGATATGGTCTTAGGCCTATGGGAACTGGTCACAGATCCAATCGGTACAATAAAAGCTCAGGTTGAATTTATTCAGCAGGTTGTCCAAGAGCCGGTCATTCTGCTAGAAATAGGCCAGATGTTGGTAGATTCCTTTATGGAAGATGTCATTCATGGAACGAGCTATACGAGAGGCGAGTGGATGGGCTATGCGATTGGATTAATTGGCCTTTCAGCCTTGGAGATAAAGGAGCATCCAAGCTCGGGTCAGTTGGTCGTCTCGCTAACTCCACAAGGAATTCAAATGGACAAAACCAAGCTCCAACTCCGGCAATCACCTCAAGTACGACAATTGGAAACATTCAGTCACAGTTAAAAAATGTTCAAAACCAAGTGGATAGGCGTTTAGATACAATAAGGGAAATGGCTGCAAGACTTGGACTGAATCAATTCCAAACGTCACCTTTGCCAGTAAACGTGATCTATTCACAAGGGTTGTATCGGAAATTGGATGATCATAATCATGTTCAGTTTAACAGGATTGATGCTGAGGCTAGGGGGAATGGGAATAATAGTAGGAATGATGATAAGGGTATAGATAATCCTAAATATAATAAAATCTCTGAAAAGCCTGCAGAAGATGTAAATAAATGGTGGAAGGAAGAAATGGGGTACAGTGAACCTCCCTATAAGACGGGTACACTTACTCAAGAAATCCAGTTAACAGAAAAAAGTACCTTTGTTCGAGTATACGACGGGGAAAATTCCGGTATGTATGGTGGTTGGTTTATGAAAGCTGATGATATTAAGGGACTAACACCGTCGCAAATACAAGATAAATTCGCATTGCCCACAACCCCAAAGTTTGTAGCAAACGTTGAATTAGATGCAGGAACAAGAATACGGACAGGAACTGTAAATCCACTCTTCGGTTTTGAAGGTGGTGGACAACAATTTGATTTAATGGGACAGCGTGTTGGTAATTTTACAAATCCAAGACCTTTACCGTGAAGGAGTGAATAAATTGTCGATAAAGTTTAACCAATATGATAACGAGCTAGTAGTAGAAAATAATAAAATAGTTTTTGAACACGATATACGCTATGTAGTAGAAGTAAATGACAGTTTAATCGTTTTACTTGAAATACCTAACAACACTAGCTACCTGAATAATGTATTTGGAATTAATAAAAATGGGGAAATAAAGTGGCGTATTCAGAATGTTGCTGATGTTTTCCCTGTAAAAAACCAGTTGCCATTTGAAAACCTGATGGTGAATGGTACTGATGTTTTTGTGTCTGACTTTTACGGTAGAAGGTTCTCGTTAAACCCAACTAATGGAGAGATATTTGCAGGTGATGTTGTAAGATAATATCAAGTTTATTTTTGACATCAAGGGATAGTACAAAAAATTACTTAGTAATCGATTTGTTTTGTTTCCTTTTTTAGCTTCATAGAACTTGAAACCTTGAATGGCAATATGCTTTCAAGGTTTTCTTTTTGGTTGGTGGGGCTACCCAGTGACGAATGGTTCATATTTTATGCAGAGAATATGAGTAAACTCTGTATGCCCTCTATGATGTATTAACAAATTCTTTAGACGTACAACACCTATAAAACATATAACCTATTTAATGTATTCTAAATCTTAAAGGTAATCACAAAATCATCAGTTACCACCATCTATATTCTCAAATACTTTACCTTCGCTTTCTCCCTGCCTTTTAAAATTTTTGCAACTTTGACGTACATAGAACGATTACTAGAGTGAGGACTACTCCACCTCGATTAACTCCTGAATGTCGATGTCTAACACTTTGCATACCGTTTCTAATGTTGATAAATAAACCCTGTCTACGTTGTCTGAACACAAATGGCTGATTGTATTTGGTCGCAGCCCTGTCATTCGTGCCAATTCACGTTGTGAAAGGTCACGTTCTTTAAGGATTTCCTTTAGCTTGATTGTAATAGGCATGGTACTTCCCCTCCTCTTATTCATGTTACCTTTTACGATACATCACAAATTTGTATCGGTAAAGGGATTGATTGTATCGCTAAAGCCGCATACAATGAATTTATGATAAATATAGCGTCTAAGCGTTACGCTAATTAGGATTAGCGTAACGGAGGGGGAAAATACCATGAAAGTTATCGGATATATTCGAGTATCTACACAAGGACAAGCAAGAGATGGATACAGTCTTGCTTATCAAGAAGATGAAATCAAGACTTACTGTCAGACTCATGGATACACGCTTTTACGCTTGTTTAAGGACGAAGGTATCAGTGGGGCTAAAGTGGATGAAGAAGCGTTAGAAGTGGACAGATTAGGCTTTCAGGAGATGCTGGAGTATCTCGCTCACCATGAGGTGGATTATGTTGTCACACTGAATACAAGCCGTTTATGGCGGTCAGACATTGTGAAAGTGTTAATTCATCGAGAATTTAAAAAGTATGGAGTAGACATTCGGAGTATTGAACAACCCCAATACAGTATCCATAAGAAAGACCCTAGCGACTTTTTAATCAATGGCTTAATGGAGTTATTAGACCAATATCAACGATTAGAAATCTCTTTGAAGTTAGGGAGAGGGAGAAACAAGAAAGCCCAACAGGGTGGCTATGCAGGTGGAAATGTTGCATTAGGCTATAAAGTGGAAAAAGGTAAGAAAAGCCTTGTCATAGATGATAGGCAAGCAAAAACCGTACAACGAGTGTTTGACTTAAAGGAGCAGTATCCTTCATGGTCATTAACTCAACTAGCGGAACAACTGAATGAGGAAGGTCATCGAACGAAACAAGGAAAGTTGTTTACAAAGTTCAGGTCAAGCGAATTTTGGATAGAAAAGAGTTTTATAGTGGTTTATATCGCTATGGTGAAATAACAGCAGATGGCAAACATCAAGCCATTTTATAACGGTTAACAGATAGATAATGGATAGGCTTTCGTACCCTTGCGAGTCCCTAGAGACTAACGCTCGACCTAAGGTTGCCGACATTCTCTGTCTTGCTTTAATCGTTCCATTCTAATATAGGGGTGAAGTTTTCTGATGAAAAGAGATAAGCATATTTATATAGGATTAGATTTACACAAGTTCCAACATACAGCGGTGATAGTGGATTGCTGGTTTGAGAAGTTAGGAGAAAAGACCATTCAAAACAAACCAACTGCCTTTCCTAGCTTACTAGAATATGTGAATAAGTATCTTACAGAAGGCTTGACCCCTGTATTTGGATTAGAAGATGTGGGCGGTTATGGACGAGACTTAGCGTTGTATCTGATTGAACAAGGGTACATTGTAAAATTCGTTAATTCCTCTTTATCTAATGCAGAACGAAATAGCTATGCCATGACAGTAAAGAATGATAATTGGGACGCTCAATGTGTGGCAGATGTTTTAATTCGTAAATTACCTTATTTACCTGACGCTACACCATCGGATATTCATTGGATAATTTCTCAACTTGTCGGAAGAAGAAATGCTTTAGTGAAAGCACAAACAGCCTTGAAAAACCAACTGCATATGCAATTAAACTATCATTATCCAAGCTACAAGGATTTCTTTTCAGAAGTAGATGGGAAAACCGCTTTAGCCTTTTGGGAAAGCTATCCTTCGCCTTCTCATTTGAAGGGGGCAACAATGGAAGGCTTACGAGCATTCTTACTAGAAGCGAGTAACAACGCTTGTTCAACTAGAAAAGCAGAACAGATATTATCACTTGTTCAAGCTGATGGTGAAGTAAAAAGAGAATATCAGACATCTAGAGATTTTATCATTCAAAGCATGGTTAGAAATATCAGCTATACCAAACAGGAGATTAAGAAGATGGATAAAGAGTTAAAGGTAACCATTCAAAAGCTAGGTATGCAGCTTGAAACTATGCCAGGTATTGATACGGTTACTTCCTCTGCATTAATTGCAGAGATTGGTGACATCCATCGGTTCACAAAATCTGATAAACTCGCAAGATATGCAGGAATTGCCCCTATTAAGATGGGTTCGGGCGGTAAGGAAACGATGAAGAAAACAAAACAAGGTAATCGAAAACTATATGACATCTTTTACAACCTAGCTGTCCAACAAGTCCAAGTATGTAAAGGTAGTAAAATCCCTCGTAATCCTGTGTTTTACGATTATTATAATCGTAAGCTAAATGAAGGAAAGTCTAAGTCACAAGCCCTTCTTTGCATTATGAGAAGATTAGTCAGAATTGTCTATGGTATGATGAGAAATAAAACAGCTTATTTCCTACCTGAAATGCCTGAAACGAAAGTAAGCTAATCAATTTGGGTGGTGGTTGAATAAACTACCATCCTTTCAAAAAGTACATTTTTAGATATTCCTAAGGGTACGGGTAAAACTAGACCATCTTGGAGACAGTCTGAAATTGATGTAGGAAAAGAATATCCTGGATATCGTGACCAAGTATCATATAAGGAAGGTAATGAAGTAAGTCATGGCACTAAAAATAGTTCAAGACCAGATTTTTATATCGATGGTCATAGCATAGAAGTTAAGAATTATAAAGTGACTACATCTTCTGGTAGAAGTAACTTAATAAGAAATGTGTCAAAGCAAATAAATAAGCGGATAAGTGATTTACCTGAACAAACAAAGCAATCTGTTATTATTGATGTTAGGGGTCAAAATGTCTCAAGGGATGATTTAAGAGACATTAAACAAAAAATAAATGAAAGAACAAATGATGTAGCAGAAATAATTTTTAAAATGGATTAGAGGTGAAAGGTAGATGGCAGTAGGAATATTAGTAGATTGTTTTTATTACGAATTAGGTCATAGCGATTTTGTACATTCATTTTTTTCAACAATCTCTT
>NZ_BAXR01000007.1 GCF_001310635.1 Bacillus sp. JCM 19034 | reverse complement strand
GAGCAATATGAGCGAAAGGCTGGTGTGATTCGAATCGGCCGTCATTCTCGAGATCAATATGTCAAGTGGCCATCTGACCGTGAAGAACTATTAAAAGTCTACCCTGATCATGGACCGTACGAGGTGCATGTGTTAGGCGGAGCAAAGGCTCCGAAAGAAGTATTAGGTGAAATTCCGTCAAACTGGACCATTTATGAATTTGGTTCAATGGCACCGAAGAACTTTTTGAAGGAGCTTGATGTCTTTATTTATTACACACACCCTGATTGGTAGAGGCATTTGGTCGAGTGATTTTCGAAGCAATGGCTGTAGGGGTTCCGGTTATTATTCCACCGAGCTATGAGCCGTTATTTAAAGAAGCAGCCATCTATGCCAAGCCAGAAGAAGTTCAAGCAAAGGTTAAGCAGTTAATGGAAGATAAGTCGCTGTATCAAAAGCAAGTAGACTTGGCCCTTACTTATGTAGATGAGCAATTTGGGTACCGTCAGCATAGTGAGCGGCTATTTAGATCATAGTAAGGGTTAAAATATATCATGCAGCCACCACCATACATTTGTGATGACTGCATGATAATTAGTGATCCTAAGAATAATGATGGATGGGGAACCTTTGTTTTAAAAGTGTTAAACCGATTATTTCTAATGAGAGGTATAAATGAAAACATCAATTTCTTATTAGAAATAGTCGGTTTATAGTAAAAGGAAGGTGTAATTTTGAATACACATAAATTTCCAAATGGTGAAAATGAAATGCCGAAGGTTGTAAAGGCAGAAGCAATGATTAAAAAGTTAAAAGATGAAATACGCTATGAGAGATCACAAATAAAGAAATTAAAGAGAAGCCGAATTTGGCGCTATAGTATATTTTTAAGAAAAGTACTAGTTTTTCTATTAACAGCAAGGAAACTATTACATGTAATAAAAAATGGTGAAAAATATATTAAAATGGAAGATGACCTTATTAAGTTGAATGAAAAATATAAGGATACATCTGAAGAAAATAAACGATTGAATGAAATCTTAAGAAATAAAACAGTTACGGAAAATGGCTTAGATCAAAGCAAACAAAATCTACAGATGTTAGCAAAACAAGCGAAAGAAACGGGAGAACTAATCCCGTATTTGGATCACCTTGTTACAAGTAAAAAGCATAGCGAGCGGTATTACGAAGATGCGATTACAATTGCAGCAAGAACGTTTAGGAATGAAAATAGGGATTTAAAAAAATATGTCTATACACGTGCTTTGGAAGGCTTTAATATAAAAGGGTTCCCTGAGTTTCTTGTTAGAGAAGTAAGCCAAGATGTAGAGTTACAAAAAGCAGCCTCTTTTAGTGCTCTCTTGACCATGAGAGCAAGACAAAAGCAACTACACCCACGTCTACCTGAGGAAATATTAGATAATAAGCAGGTAGCCTATCAGTTTGTCGATCTATTCAATGTCAGGAGACCATGGGTACAAAGCTCTTACACAAAAGATGACATTCCTTTAATAGCAAAGAGTGTTATTAAACCTGACAATGGAGCAGGATCAAGAGGAGTATATTTATATTTTGATTCTAATAAAATACTCGACGTAAAAAGGGGTCAAGAGCTCGATAGCCATGATGCTCTTGACCTAATGATGGAAAAGGATTTAAATAATGGGTGGGTATCAGAGGACAAATGGTTAGTAGAAGAACTAATAACTGAACACCCAAATACGCGTGACCCGGCTAGAGATTTAAAATTTTACTGTTTTTACGGAAAAGTCGAGTTAATATTAGAAGTAGTACGTTATCCTCAAGTAAAATATTGTTGGTGGAATTCAAATGGTGAGCGTGTTTACACGGGGAAATATGAGAATGAACTTTTTAAAGGTAACGGTGTGAGCATGATGGATATTAAGAAAGCTGAAGAAATAAGTTTTGAGATTCCTGCACCATTTGTTAGAATAGACTTTTTAAAGTCTGGTAATGAACTTGTCTTTGGAGAATTTACACCTAAGCCTGGAAATTATGACTTTTTTTCATATGAGATGGATCATTGGCTAGGGGATTGTTATTTAAGAGCTCAGCAGAGCTTAGTGGATGATTTAGTAAATGGTAAGCAATTTAAAATATACACGACTTTAACGCAAGACCTTTTGAGTAATTAGGAGGATATATAATAATGGATGAAACAACGAAAGCAGAGTGGCTACTGCACTTACCATTAGAAGTAGTCGAGGATGCACGTGGGCCAGAATTTGATGCGTATTTAATTGCGTTAGAAGGGTGGCGACGTGGCCTAACTTTAAAATGGCACGTAAAAGATTCAGAAAAGTTTAAAGGTATGAAAACATGGTTTGATGATAAGCCCGGGAAATTATTTTCTTTAAGTTCAAAAGAAAAGACACATTACTTTTTTCGAACACGTGGAGATAAAGTATCCAATGAAGCTGTTGAGATAGGTGCCGATAAAGAAAAAACAAAGATCTATTTAGAACAAAAGGGAATTCGAACACCAAAAGGAAGACTTTTTTCATTGGACGAATCTGAAACGCAAATTATTGAGTATGTCGAGGAGCTAGAATTTCCGGTTGTGATTAAGCCATTAGATGGAAGTTTTGGAAGAGGTGTAACAACCAATATTCAATCGGTTGATGGTGTGATAGAGGCCATTAAAACCGTTAAAGAAACACCGAATCCTCGAGGAATCATTGTTGAGGAATTTATTGAAGGGAATGAATATCGTTTATACGTCGTTGGTGATAACGTTGTGGGTGCTATAAAGCGAGTCCCTGCTAATGTAATAGGTAATGGAAAAAGTACGATCAGTGAGTTAATTGATGAAAAAAATAAACATAGAAGTAATAACCCACGATTAATTAGCTGTTTAATTAAAAAAGATCAAGAAATTATTAATCATGTATCAAAACAAGGATATTCTTTAGATGATATTTTACCGAGCGATGAAACATTGATGTTAACAGAAAAAAGTAATATTTCATTAGGTGGAGATCCGATAAGTGTATTGGATGATTTGTCTAAAGAAATACACGAAACCGCTATAAAATCCATTCATGCGATACCAGGATTACCTCATGGAGCTGTTGATCTAATTTTTTCAAATAATGGACATTGTTATGTTTTGGAAATTAATCCAACGGCACAAATTGGTTCATTGCTATTTCCTGAACAAGGACAAGCGAGTGATGTACCAGCTGAAATTATTAACTTTTATTTTCCTGAGACGTCACAAAAAGATCGCTTAAATTCAGTAATGTATTTTGATTTATCTGATGTTCTTTTTCCATTAATGACAAACTCGGCAAATGTAACGACTGTTACACCTATCCCTCGTGGTACAATTTATATGAAAAAGTACAATGTTGTTGGAGAAGTTCAAAGGATTGATTACCATAGAGGATTAAGAAAAATGGCATTTGAACGTAATTTACACGGAATGGTTATAAATAATGATGATGGAAGTATTGATATTGTAGTAGCGGGGACAGATGAAGAAATGGTTAATGAATTTTATCATGATATTCAAGCTGATCCCGAACGTTCAGTCATTGAACATATTCATACAAGTGATTATTCACAGCCTATTAAAGTGGGTTTTGAAATAAAAAATGATTTAAAAAAGCAAATTGAACTTTATAATCAAATCAAAAACGAGTATGATTTAACCGAGTTAGAATTAAAAAAAGCAAAAAAAGAGCATAAATTTTTAAGTGCAAGTAAAGCATGGAAAGTTACGTTGCCGATGAGGGTTTTAGGTGACTTCATAAAAAAATATTATAAGTAAATAATAAATAGGGAGGGGGAGAAAATTGAAAGAAGAATTTACTATTGGGTTACCTCAATTACCAAATCATATCGTGACAGCAGCACGAAAAACAAAATTGTGTGCTTACTCAGTTGCTCTTGAAGGGTGGAGAAGAGGTTTAACTTTAAAGTGGTATACAAAGGATTCTGAGCATTTTCAAAATATGACCGTATTTGGGGTGAATCCTCCAGGAAGGTTATTTTCGTTAAGTTCATCAGAGCGAACTCACTTTTTCTTTCGAACAAGAGGAGATAAAGTGACAAATGAAGCAGTAGAAATTGGTTCTGATAAAGAAAAAACAAAAATCTGGTTAGAGAAGGAAGGAATTCCAGTTCCTAAAGGAAAAGGATTTTCAGAAGAAGCAACTGATGAAGAAATTATTGAATATAGTTTAAATATTGGTTTTCCTCTAGTTGTAAAGCCTACAAACGGTAGCTTAGGAAATGGTGTTATTACGAATATTAAAAGTGAAGATGAACTGAAAAAGACGTTAAATTATGTGAGAAGAGTTTTGGGTTATGGCGAAGTAATTGTGGAAAGATATGTTTCAGGGAAAGAATATAGAATTTATGTTATAGAAGATAAAACAATTGCTGCTTATAATCGAGTACCTGCGAATATCATCGGTGATGGCATCCATACAGTAGAAGAATTGATTTCGTTAAAAAATGATCAAAGAAAGAAAAACCCTCGATTATTCAGCTGTCTAATTGAAATGGATGTTGAAATAATGGAAGCTCTTGAAAATGAAGGATATACTATGAGTAGTGTACCTAATAAGGGAGAGATCATTTATTTAAGACAGAAAACAAATGTTTCATCTGGTGGAGATCCCATTGATGTAACTGATGATTTACCGGAAAGTATTAAAGAAATTGCAATTAAGTCTATTAATGCAATTCCTGGTTTATACCACGGTGGTGTAGATATCATTGTTAATGAAGAGTTGCCTCCTGAACAAGGAGCGGTGGTTATCGAGTTAAATCCAACCGCTCAAATAGGTGGTATTTTATACCCAATACAAGGGAAAGCCAGAGACATCCCAGGGGCTATTGTTGATTATTATTTTCCTGAAACAAAAGATATTTCAACCAAAAAATCAAAAGTTTATTTTGATTTGAATGCTGTATTAGAACCATTACAAAACCGGTCAGCTATTGAAGTAGAGCTACCAAAAGCTCCAATAGGTCCAATTTATGCTAAAAAATATATCGTAGAAGGAAATGTAAATCGTTATCGTTTTCATCGTTGGTTAAAAAATGAAGCAATTACTTTAGGTCTTTATGGGTCTATTAAAAATACCGTAGAAAACGAGATGGAAATAGTAGTTGGGGGAACTGATAAAGAAAGTTTAACCACATTTAAAACATTAATAACAAATAACCCTAATTTAGCCAATATAACTAAAATATCTGAAGAGAACTATAAGGACTATATTAAAGTAGGATTTGAAATTACCGAAATGTTTAATTTGAATAAACTGAAGTCGGTTGAATCAGCTATCAAGAAGTTAGAAAGGGATTTAAAAGGTACTCAAAAAGAACTTTTTAGGATCCGTAAAGAAAATAAAAAAATACGTGAAAGTAGATCGTGGAAGTACGGTATGTCGCTGAAGAAGATGATGAAGCTAGTTAGAAATTAAGATTAGAAAGGGCATTGAAAAAGATTAGTTATTCTTTTTCAATGCCCTTGTTTTTTTAAAAATTTCATTTTAATTTAACGGTCTTTGTTCGGTAACTCACCGAAAACAGCTTTGTATTCTTCAAGCTCTATTTGCACCTTTTGAAGTTGTGATTTTAGCGTTTCAAATTCTAAATTAGTTGGGTTACGTATTTCTTCACGATTTGACTGCTTTATTGCTTCTATTAGCTGATTGACATCCGAATTGTAATTTGATGGAACCGGTGTTTCGGAAACGACGGTTTTTGTCGATGAGATAATATGAAACCCTTGTTTAACTGGTGTTTTTCGTACTTTTTCTTCTAACTTAAATCCTTTATAGCTTTTTGCTTTCTTTTCAATTAGACTTACTAATTTTTTGATGCTACTGTCTGTACCTGCAAAGACAATGCTATAGTAATTATTTATTGATTTAATATGTCCACTTACATGATTTCGTGTAGCCTGTAACTGTAACCATTTTGCAAATGAGAGCTTATTCTCTGAGATATATAGGTTGTATCGTTTTAAGATAATATCTCCTGGGATATTATTAACTTTTATTTCCTTGATGTTTCCTGATAAATACGTTGTTTGTAATACTTGATCAAAGTCGAAGTATAGGTTAGATCTCTTTTGGCGATCGTATCCAACTGTTTCAGGGAAAAAGTAATCTATTAATGCAGATGGAACATCTCTGGATTTCCCTCTAGCAGGATAAAGGTGTGCAGTGATATGAGGACGAGAATTAATTTCTAATACAACACCTGTATCATTTTTCTCATCTATAATTAAATCTACACCTGCATGAGTTAAAGTAGGTATTGCCTTAACGGCATCAACTGCTAACTTTTTCATTTTATCACTCAATTGATCCGTCATATCAATCGCTTCTCCGCCAGAAGTCACATTATTCTTAGATTTCAAGTAAACTTTCTGCCCTTCTTTCGGGATACTATTTAGATCATACCCTATTCTGGCTAATAATAAATCTGTTTCTTTATCAACTTTCAAAGGGCGAGTTTTTAAAGCTGGGTTAGTAAGTCTCTGTTTATTTTTTTGCTCAAGAAGCTGTTTTATTGAATCTTTACCGTTTCCGATAATGTGTAATGGCTCTCTTTTATAAGAAGCGACTACCTTATCATCAACAACATAACATCGGTAATCATATCCTGATTGGAATTTTTCGATAATGAGATCACTACTTATTTTTAAGTCCTTTTGAATATAGTTAAGGGCATCTTTTAGTTCTTGGTCGTTTTGAATATTTGCTATTACGCCTTTACCACCAGTCCCATTTGTAGGTTTTACTACTACTGGATAGCCAATTTTTTTGGCCTCTTTTATAATTTCACGTAAAGGTGTTTCATTTTCTATCGTTTCACCAAACGGAACAGATACATTTGCATCTAATAATGCCTTTTTAGTTAATTCCTTATTTACGCAAGTTAATATTGCTTCTTTGGATACAGAATCTGCTCTTGTATATTTAAAGGTATATGAATTTGTGTCATTGCTTAACGTGAAAATAGGTATACGTGTTTTAGATATACTATCAAAGATAACCTTTATAGACATGTTCAAGCCTCTTCTCCATCCCTCTAATGCAATGCTATAACCACTTAATAAATAGCCCTCAGCAGTTGATGGGATAGATTTGTCAAGATGCGGTAATGTTGTAGTTGTGTTCTCTTTCATAACTTCTCCCTCGTTTGACAATTTTATTTAATAATTAAAGTTGGAAGGCGAGATCTCATTCGAGTTATTAGTTCAGTGAGAACCTCTAAAGACTCGAAGTTTCCGCGATTGGTTCTAATGTAAGGCTGCTCTTTAATATAGTCGATAAATGAATACAGTTTAAAATCTTTTTTATGGTGAGAATCAACAAATGTTAGGTTTAAAGTTGGGTTAGAAAAATGTGAAACTGGATTACCGTCTTCCTTTTCAATCTCGATGCTAATCGTACCACCGATTTGTCGATAAACGCCGTGTTGACCAGTGTAAAAATTCCCTAAAGACGGGATAAAAAATGATTTTTTCCCTCTAGAATTTAAAATGATTTCAGGTGGCTGCAGAACATGCGGATGATGCCCTAAAATAATATCAGCTCCACCATCAGATAGTTCAGCTGCAATCTCCCTTTGTACAGAAGTTGGATAGAGGTATATTCTTTCCGAAATGCAAAGCAACGACTACTATATCAACTTCTCCGGAATCGGCAAGTTTCTGAATTTTTTGTCGAACTGGTATGGCATTTTCTTCTTCAAAAATATTTATTAGGTAACTTTTATCTTTATCCATCTTTCTAAAAGCTCTAAATTTTCGAGTGAATGAAAGGAACCCTACTCTAAGACCATTCTTTTCAATTATTCGATATGTATCCCTGTCTTCTTCAGAAAGGTGTGCTCCAACATAAGGCAGGTTAATAGACCTTAAGTTTTCAATTGATTTAATTAATCCTTCTTCACCATGGTCATATGCATGATTGTTAGCTATGCTTACGATATCAGTACCATAATCTTTTAACGTTTTAGCCACTTCAATAGGATTGTTGAATTTTGGATAGGAGCTTAAGCCAAACTCTTTTCCTGCAACTATCGATTCAAGGTTAACAATAGTAAGGTCACCTTCTTCAAGTAATGTCTTAGCATGTTCCATTTGTGGACTGAAGTCGTAACCTCCATCTATAGTTTCACATTTGTCATATACTCGTGAGTGTAACAGTACATCACCTGCTGCTACTAATTTAACTTTAGCCATATTTTCACCCTTGATCATTAATTATTTCATATAGTGTTGAATGATTATCATTGAAGAAATTATACCATATAACAGTAAAGTGTTCATAGCAGACTAAATATAAGAGCTTTCATTAACCTCAAAAATAAATTGTGATTACAACCCAACTTCAATAAACTAGGTAATAAGACCTGATTATTGCAAAAAAGAATGTGTAAATTCATAAGATTATCTTTACTTTAGGGTCGAAATATGTTTATTTTATAGTAAGTAATTCATAGTATTTAAAAAGGAGTTAAGATATGCTTAAAAAGGCGAGATATAGTTTTGTAGTAGGTATGACTGCAACAGTTATCGTATTTGTTCCTGTAAGTACTAGTTTAGCAGAAGTTACAAGTATCGAAGAAAGTACAGAGTTATTTGTATTGGAAGTTGGTTCAGAAGGGTCAAAGGTCCTAGATTTAAAAGAGGCATTGAATCTACTAGGCTATGAAACTGGCACAAGTGATGAATTCAATGAAGATACAGAAGAACAGGTTATTCTATATCAAGAGGATAATGCTTTATCTCCAGATGGTAAGGTTGATGACGTATTATTTTATATGATTTTAGAAGATGCGAAAAATGCTGTCGATGAACAAAATGAGAGTATTGAAGAAGAGATTGTGGAAGTTGAAGAAGTTGTTAAAGAAGTTGTTGAAGAAGTTGAAGAAATTATTGAAGAGAATGAAGAACAATCTCAAATGACTACTAGCTCTGTTCAAGCTGATAGCAATGCTTTAAAAAGAGGAGATTACGATAAGCGAGTAATCGATTTAAAAATTCATTTAGCTATTATGGGATTTGAAGTTTCAAGTAACCCAACTGACTTTTATGGTTCTGTAACTGAACAGATGGTAGAAGAATTCCAAAAAGCTTATAATTTAAAAACCTACGGGAATTGCTGATTCTAATACGATAAAAAAGCTAGAGCAACTCGCAATGGGCTCATTGCAAAAAGGAATGTACCGAGATGATGTCATCGATCTAAAGATTCGGTTAGAAAAATTAGGGTTTGGTGTATCGAATAATCCTACAACGTATTTTGGTCCGATAACAGAGTCACAACTAAAAGATTTTCAAAAACCTACGGTTTAAATTCAAACGGAGTAGCGAATTCAGAAACAACTGCATTACTTAACGAGTTAACTCGAAAAGTATATTCTAATGGAGATCGTCATGATGATATTATTAAAATTAAAAACCATTTAGAAATAATGGGTTTTTCTGTTTCGAGTAACCCTACCACGTTATACGGATCTGTTACTACATCGCAAGTTAAAAACTTTCAATCTGCATATAACCTTCCTGTTACGGGGATTGCGGATAACCGAACAATTAATCGGTTAGCGAGCCTAGCGACTGGACCTTTGCAACAAGGCATGTACCGAGATGATGTTATTGACTTGAAAGAGAAGCTAGCGATCGCAGGTTTTGGCGTATCGAATAATCCTACAACATTTTTTGGTTCGGTTACGAATCAGCAAGTAAGAGCCTTTCAATCTGCTCATAATTTAACCGTTGATGGAATTGTAGGACAAGCTACATTAAATAAGCTTAATGAAGTAACAACAGGCTCATTGTATAGAGGAATAAGAGATCAGAAAGTCATTGAACTTAAAAAGCATTTGGAAATTATGGGATACGCAGTATCAAATAACCCGACAACATTGTATGGGTCGGTTACTGAACAACAGGTAAGAGAATTTCAACGTGATCATAAATTACCTGTAACAGGTGTTGCTGATTCAAAGACCATTAATGAGCTAAAAAAATTAGCAACTCGTCCTTTACAACAAGGAATGTATCATCAGGATGTTATAACAATTAAAGAAAATTTAGAGAGATTAGGCTATTCAGTCTCAAACTCACCGACTACGTATTTTGGTCCAATTACTACTAAACAGTTAAAAGAGTTTCAATCTGACAATGGCTTAAAAGCAACTGGGATTGCTGACTCGGCTACAATGAACAAGTTAAAAGAATTAGCTTCATTAAATGTGACCACTTACTACCAAGCTAACGTTACACTAAATCAAGCAGTGAATATTCAAATGAACCGTAGTCCGCAAACTGATGCGTATCGTAATAATACAGCCTATATAAGTGCAAATTACGTCGAGTTAAGCGGAAGAATTACTGGTAATGGAGTAAATCTTCGTACAGGTCCCAATACAACATCAAGTGTAGCAGTAAATGTTCCACGAGATACAACTATTGATATTAGAGGGACCGTAAATGGTTCATCAGTTTCTGGGAGTACCGAATGGTATGAAATTAGATACAATGGTCAAAGGCTATATGTACATAGCTCTTTAGCTAGCTATACCGCACGTACAACAGCTAATGTGAATGTTCGAGAAAGTGGTTCCACAAATAGTCATGTTTATGGTACTGCGACAAAAGGAACGACATTAAATGTTGTAAGTTTAGGGAATAATTGGCATGAGGTGCGTTATAGTACGTGGCGCAATCCAAAGGAATCAGATTTACGTAATTTCTTAGACCCGAATAAAAATGATAAGTTCCAACACCTTGTATTATCTTCTAGCGTTGGTGTACCTGCTTCGCAAATTAATCGACTACTAAGCGGAAAAGGGGTTTTAGAAGGTAGGGGACAAGCATTTATTGATGCGGCTAAGGAGCATAAAGTTAATGAAATTTATTTAATTTCTCATGCTTTACTTGAAACAGGCCACGGAACGTCACCATTAGCGAACGGTGTTGAAGTAGGTTTAAACTCTTCGGGGAATGCTGTGATGGTAACGAATTCTAATCGAAATAGTCTACGAAATATCCGGAAAACATATAATATGTTTGGAATCGGTGCTTATGATAATACTGCATTAAAATCTGGCTCGGAATATGCTTATAATGCAGGATGGTTTACTCCTGAAGCAGCTATTATTGGCGGAGCGAAATTTATTGGTGAGGACTACATTCATAATTCATATCAACAAGACACACTTTATAAAATGAGATGGAATCCTGCAAACCCTGGAGTAAAACAATATGCAACAGACATTCAGTGGGCAACAAAACAAATTACAAACATTAAAAATATGTACAACCAATTAGATAACCCGAGAATGCATTTTGATATTGTTCAATATCGATAAAATCTATGAAACAAGAAAAGTCTAGGAGAAGTATTCCTAGACTTTTTTGTATTAAAGTAAGGATGTAGTGTCACCACTCAGTGCAATTGGATAATCCATTAAACGTTTTTGAACAGATTTAGTAACATTATTTGAACAATATGTATTATACATAAATTGAAATAATTCGTATGTTATGATGTGGAATATAGAATCTAAAAATGTACGTACTCCACTACACAGTACAAATTGAACAACCTACCTATGTTTTCCTAATAGTTTAACAGAACAGATTGTGATATGATATTAAAGGTTTAATATTGTGTCAATAAGTTTAGATAGTTATGTAAAGTTTACAAAATAAAAGGAATGGCAGGTACACTGTCAATGAATCATGATAAAATGAGTAAAGAAAAGTCTAATGCTTTAAAAAAGGGGGGATAAGTTATGTCGAACATGTTTCCAAAGCGTACAGCTCGTTTCGTTATTATCATTTTTGATCTTATCCTTCTGTTAGTAGCGTATTTAGCGGCATTTAAGTTGGCGTCTTATTATACATTGATAGAACCTCGAAATATTGAAGCACTTGTTAGTATTATGCCATGGGTCTTATTAATGGCTGTGTTGTTTATATATATTTTTGAGCTTGATCGGCTTGTTAAGCGGGATTATGCAGAAATTTTCCGGAAGTTATTAGTTGTCTCATTAGGAATTATGGTATTAACGATTGCAGCATCGTTTTTATTCCGTGAATTTTCATTGCCGCGTTCTGTTATCTTTTTATCGCATGCTTTCATGTTTATCATGTGGTTTTTCTGGAAGAGCTTATATGTTCGAATCATATGTAAGGTGATGAGCCAAAAGGTTCTTTATATTGGTGATGAAAGTGAATTAGAATTAATAAAAGAGAATCTATTAGACTCAAGAATTATAAAGAGAAAAGATGATGTCTCATGGTTAAATAAGGATTTAACGATGAAAGACATAAAACTGAAAATGAAGCCATATGAGCTTGTTTTCATTGGGTCAACGATGCCAGAGCGAAAGAAAATGATATTTTATATTATGCAATGAAGCAAAAGCAATTATCATACATGATTCCAAATACGAATGAGTTATTTATCATGAAACATCGTTTACAACGCTTGGTGATACGATGGTGCTAGAAGTAAAACCATTTACGCTCTCAAGTGGACAAATACTTGCCAAACGTTTATTAGATGTTGTTGTTTCAACTGTGTTATTACTATTTACAACACCTATTATGATATTAGCTGCGATTGCAATTAAATTAGAAGATCGAGGACCAGTTTTCTTTAAACAAGAGCGTGTTGGTCAATACAATAAACCATTTCAAATTTTAAAGTTTCGCTCGATGATCGTTGATGCTGAAGCGAAGACTGGACCGGTTTTAGCAAAATCAGCAGATAGCAGAATTACGAAGGTTGGAGCATTTATCCGGAAAACAAGAATTGATGAGCTGCCACAACTACTTAATGTATTGAAAGGTAATATGTCATTAGTTGGTCCAAGACCAGAGCGTGAATACTTTGCGAAAAAGTTTGAACAAGAAAACAAATGGTTTTATTACCGAAGTGCTGTTAAGCCTGGTATTACAGGCTTTGCACAAGTGTTCGGATATTATACGACAAGTGCCGATAGTAAATTGAAGTTTGATTTGTATTATATTCGTCATTATTCAATATGGTTGGATATTGTGTTGTTGTTTAGAACAATTCTAGTTGTATTAAATAAATCACAAGCAGAAGGTCAACAAGATGTGAAAAAAGCTGTTGAAAAGAAGATTTCGTTTATGAAAAGTGAAATACGTTAAAATAAGGCGGGATACTAAACAGTTAATTAACTTTTTAGTATCCCGCCTTTCGATTTGTTTACCCTCCCACATCTTTGTAAATACTAAACATAGATGAAAGAGTATAGGGAGGGTTTCCTTATTGTGGAATTACGTGATTGCCTTTTTAGTATCCTTTAGTGTGGCCATCTGTTCTGTACCGGCTATACGAAGCATCTCTAAAAGGTATGGCTTTGTAGATAAGGCAAATGAGCGGAAGGTGCATCAACATGAGATGCCACGTTTAGGTGGGTTAGCGATCGTGTTTGGAGTGGTTGCAGGGTTGGTTGTATTGAGCCCACCATATGAGCACTTCTATGCTGTTATTGCTGGAGCGGGTATAATTGTTATCATAGGTATGTTAGATGATAAGTATAGTATTTCCGCTAAAGTAAAATTATTTTGGCAGTTAGTCGCAGCGGCAATTGTTGCTTATTCAGGTTTAATGGTTCCTTATATAACGTTACCTTTTATAGGGCAAATAGAGTTGGGGATCATTGGATATATCCTCTCCGTTATTTGGATTGTCGGTATTACAAATTCCATTAATTTTATTGATGGTTTAGATGGTTTAGCTGGTGGCGTTGTTACGATTGCGTTTATGACGATACTCGTCATGGTTCTACTTGATTTAGGTGCAGCACAGCCGTTCGTTCTATCAGTAGCTGTTGTGTTTATTGGGAGCACGATTGGCTTTTTATTTTATAATGTGCATCCAGCGTCTATTTTTATGGGGGATACTGGATCTTTATTTTTAGGCTATGCGATTGCAGTGATTTCACTTGTAGGCTTTTTTAAAAGTATTACTGTATTTAGTTTAGTATTGCCTATCCTAATATTGGCGGTTCCTATTTCAGATACGCTTTTTGCCATTGCTCGGCGCCTGTTAAATCGGCAAAGTATGATGACACCTGATAAAGGACATTTACATCATTGTTTATTAGCAATGGGATACAGTCATCGTAAGACGGTTTTCATTGTGTATTTGTTTAGTATTCTGTTTGGTGTTGTTGCCATTATTTTTACAACGACGACATTATGGGTGTCTTATCTACTGCTTGCTTTAATCGTCATTGGTGTTGAGTTATATGCTGAGAGTATTGGATTGATGGGAGATCGAAAACCAATACTAAATGCGATGAAAAGATTCAAATTGAAAGGTGACAATGTTAGAAATTAAGTAGAGACACTGAAGAACGAGTAAAAGAATAAGCAAAATAAAAATCCGAACGATGATTCAAATCTTAGTGAATTTGAATGAGTTCGGATTTTTAACTTATTGATTTTTTGATCATAGGTCTTAGACGTTGTTCGTAGTACTTTTTAGATTCGATAATGGTGCCTATTATCGTTTACCTTTGTGAGATAAATTTGTTTACCAAGTTTTGCTAGAAAGATCATCTTTTTGTTGCTTGAACTAGCATAATATTGGATAATAAAGAAGTGGTCTGGCTTTGCTATTTAACGAGTGTTTCGAGATACGTTTGATTACCAACCGTAACTTTTGCTTGTCCGTTCGTTAAATTTGTCATCCAATCTATAAACGGAGCCGTTTTTTCTATAGGTACATATGTTTGAACGTCGACTTGTTCAAGATAATCGGTTCCTTTCATTTGATAAGTAGACTCGCGTAGAGCGTGTTCCACTTTTCCAAGCCAGTGATAATCAATTTCTGTATGGACAACAGCCATTAGTGAACGCTTCACGATTCCTATTTCATTAAGACCTTCACTAACTGCACTTCCATATGCACGAATAAGACCACCAGCTCCTAGTTTGATACCACCGAAGTAGCGTGTTACGACAACAACGGTGTCTTTAAGTTTACGTTTTTTTAAGACTTCCAACATAGGGACACCGGCAGTGCCACTAGGTTCACCATCATCATTAGCTTTTTGGATCTCATCACGTTCGCCAATTAAATACGCGGAGCAGTTGTGAGTTGCATTCCAATGTTCTTTCTTTATTTTTCGATGAAATGCTGGGCCTCAGTTTCAGTTGTAGCACGATTTACATGTGCAATAAAACGTGACTTTTGAATAATGATTTCATGAGAGCCGGTTTCTTTTACAGTTTTATATGATGATAACATAGGATATCGCCTCTCTTTTTGATAGTTTTACAAATCTAAGTTATGTAACTGTAATGTAGATTTGATAAAGTAGGATTGTCGTTCATAAAATCTATTGAAATTTAGAATTGCCGATTCTTGAGCCGGGATTGTTGTACTATAAGAATAGTAAAATACATGCCTAATTGCAATTAATATAATAATGAAAACAAGTTAGAATGCATAGGAAGAAGGGGATTAACTTGATGAACGATAAGTCCCTTGACTCGATATTAGATGAAACGTTACAAACAGTTGATGAGAGTCGAGAGAGAATTTTTGAAATAAGTGAACAATCTCGACAAGAATATAATGAGCTTAAATCAGAGCTGAAGGATGTCCGTTTAAAAGTTGGATCTGTCATTGATAAAGCTGATCAAATGAACTTACATGCTCGTCTGTCACGTAACCGTCTAATGGAAGTCAGCAAGAATTTTTCTCAACACTCTAGTGATGAAATACGAGCTGCATATGAACAGGCGAACGAATACCAAATTCAATTAGCTGTATTAGAGCAAGAAGAAAAACAACTCCGTGATAGAAGAGATCGAATTGAACGACGTTTGATTGATTTAGAATCAACAGTAGATCGTGCAGAACAGCTTACAAGTCAAATGTCGGTTGTGTATAATTTCTTATCAAATGATTTAAAGGAAATAAGTGATGTTATCGAAGATGCGAAAGAAAAGCAACGATTCGGCTTGAGAATCATTGAAGCTCAAGAAGCAGAGAGGAAAAAGCTATCGCGAGAAATACATGATGGTCCAGCACAAATGATGGCTAATGTTCTATTACGCTCAGATCTAATTGAACGCATTTACCGGGAGCAAGGAATTGAACAAGCTCTTAATGAGATAAAAGATTTAAAAATGATGGTGAAGTCCTCACTTGCTGAGGTAAGAAGAATTATTTACGATTTAAGACCGATGGCACTTGATGATCTAGGCTTAGTGCTACTTTGAAGAAATATTTAAAAAACATTTATGATCATCATCAAATTCATACGGACTTTATGCACATTGGCCCCATTCTCCGCTTGCCACAGGAAATGGAAATTGCTGCATTTCGTCTCGTACAGGAAGCTGTTCAAAATGCCTATAAACATGCAGAAGCAACGAATATTGAAGTAAAAATTGAATTTAAACCTAATAGGGTTATAATGGTAATAAAGGATGATGGCAAAGGATTTAACCCAACTGAAAAAAAAGCTAGTTCTTTTGGATTAATCGGAATGAAAGAAAGAGTAAATATGTTAGCTGGACAGTTGACTATTCGCTCTGAACCGGAAAAAGGTACAGCAATTGTTATTGCTATTCCAATACGAAACGAAAATAATGTATAGCAGTAGAAGAAGTTTATTAAAGAGGTGAGAGGACTTGGAAGAAAAAATTAGATTAGTCATAGTTGACGATCATCAGTTATTTCGTGAAGGTGTAAAACGTATATTAGCAATGGAAAATGATATAGAAGTGGTTGCAGATGGACAAGATGGTTCACAGGCTGTCCATTTAGTTGAAACATTTAATCCAGATGTCATTTTAATGGATATTAATATGCCGAATATGAATGGTGTTGAGGCGACGAAAGAATTAATAGGACGTTTTCCAGAAATTAAAGTTCTAATTTTATCGATTCATGATGACGAGACGTATGTTAATCATGTGTTGAAAACAGGGGCTACAGGTTATTTATTAAAGGAAATGGACTCAGATGCTTTAGTAGAAGCTGTCAGAGTTGTGGCCGCAGGTGGTGCGTATATTCACCCTAAGGTGACTCATAATCTTATTAATGAATACCGTCGTCTTGCAAATGAAGACGAAGTGCAAACAGGCTCTGTCGGCTTCCGTGAAGTAGAATATCAAAAGCCGTTACACTTGTTAACGCGACGGGAATGTGAAGTGCTCCAGTTAATGACAGACGGTAAGAGTAATCGGGCTATTGGTGAAGCTCTTTACATCAGTGAAAAGACGGTCAAAAATCATGTAAGTAATATTTTACAAAAAATGAATGTGAATGATCGTACTCAAGCGGTTGTCGAAGCAATAAAAAAGGGATACGTTCTAGTGAGATAAACGATTTCTTCATTGAAAGGTTACTAATTTCCTTGTAAGATTAATAGGAAGAACCAAAGGAGCCTTTTAAGGTTAATAGAGAGAACGGCAAGCTACTATAGAAAAGGGTGCGGCTCTGCTCGTTACGTCCATCCAGCATGAAATAGACTTTCATGGAAACCTAAGCCTATGTAATGGCTCCGTACTACGTTTCTAAAAAGACGTGGAGTATCTTTATTAAAGTCATAGAGGAATAGAAAAGTGAGGAACGTTTATGGAGAAAAAAGTTGCCGTAGTTACTGATAGTACAGCTTATTTAAGCCCCGAAATAAGGGAACAGTTAGAAATTGAAATGGTTCCACTTAGTGTAGTGTTTGGTGAGGAGGCCTTTCGAGAAGAATTAGATTTATCCACAGACGATTTCTATAAAAAAATAGCAACAGTAGGACAGCTCCCAACGACATCTCAACCGGCAGTGGGTGATTTTGTATCATTATTTGAACGATTAAAAGAAGAAGGATATGAGCAAGTTATTTCCATTCATCTATCTAGTAAAATTAGTGGTACGTATCAAACTTCTTTAACGGCTGGTAGTATGGTAGATGGGATTGACGTTCATGGTTTCGACACAGAGATTAGTTGTGCACCACAAGCTTATTTTGCAATGGAAGCAGCCAAATTAGCAAATGAAGGCTCTGATGCAATAACGATTTTGGACTATTTGCAATCATTGAAGGAAACGTCTCGTGCCTATTTTATGGTAGACGACTTAAACCATTTGCATCGTGGTGGACGTTTAAATGCTGCCCAATTAGTTGTAGGGAATTTATTGAAAATAAAGCCAATTCTTCATTTTGTGGATGGAAGTATCGTACCGTTTGAAAAGGTGCGTACTGAAAAAAAGGCACTTGCTCGAATTTTGCAATTACTCGCCGAGGATGCTTCGAAGGGCTCGCCTCTTGATGTTACCGTTATTCATGCGAACCGATTGGATGGAGCAGAGGAGTTAGCTGTGAGAATTCGAGAAGCACACCCTAGTGCAAAGGTTTCTATTAGCTACTTCGGCCCGGTGATCGGTACTCATTTAGGAGCGGGTAGTTTAGGTGTTGCATGGAATAAATTTAATTAAGCATCTTAAGAGGTTGTTCTATCATTGGGGTAGGACAGCCTTTTTTATGGAACCAATTGAACGGGGAGCCTCCTTTTGCTATTCGTCAGGTAAGGATCACTTAAAAAACCTCCTAATGATAGAATCTCCCTTCATAAAATACTATGAAAATACGAATATAATCACTTATAATCAACAACCCCTATTAATTATAAGCTAGTCTTGTCATCTAGAGTGAAATAGTAGAAGTATTATAACTCTGAAAGCAGGTGAAATACATTGCACAGTCTGATTGGAAGGAGGCTTTTGCAGTCGGAAATTCCATTCGATGATGACCAGATTGCTCGTTTCATAAAAAAAGGCATGCTAATTAATGAGAGAGCTCTTGTGGATCGTGGCTCAATAACGTGTCTCCGTTGTGGTAATCAAGATCCACATTTATTCGCAAGTCATTTTTGTGCCAAATGTCAAAAGATGTGTACGTATTGTCGTCATTGCCTACTGTTAGGGAAGATAAGCGAGTGTCAAATGCTTTACCGTTGGAATGGCCCAGAGCTATCGTTTCCACAGCATGAACACCCGTTGCAATGGGAGGGGAAGTTATCGAGTGCACAGAAGCGTGCATCAGATGCCGTTGCCAAAACGGTCCAGGAACAGAAGCAATTATTATTATGGGCCGTTTGTGGTGCAGGGAAAACAGAAGTGCTTTTTGAAGGGATAGCCCGGGCACTTTCTGCTGGTAAACGAGTGCTAGTCGCGACACCAAGGACCGATGTAGTGAAAGAGCTCTTTCCACGCTTCAAAAAAAGCTTTCCCCGTGTAACGATCACTGCTTTGTACGGTGGTAATCGCCATCGACGTTTTGATGCACAGTTTGTTGTGGCGACAACCCATCAAGTGATGCGCTATTATAAAGCGTTTGATTGGATTGTTGTTGATGAAGTTGATGCTTTTCCTTTTTCCTTTGATAAGAGTCTCCGTTATGCGATCAATGAAGCTAAAAAAGAAACCTCCTCGCTTATTTATTTAAGTGCAACCCCAAGCAAAGAATGGTTACGATCCCCCGATATTGAACAAATGAAAATTCCTAAAAGATACCATGGCTATCCATTGCCCATTCCAAAATTTAAATGGTGTGGTAATTGGCTGAAATCGGTTAAGAAAGGTCATTTACCAAAACCAATTCGTAATTGGTTAACAGCTAAGCTGAAGCAGCAGAAGCAAGTACTTCTATTTGTTCCTTCGATTCACATTCTTCGCACTCTTTCAGAAGTACTCCAATCCAATTCGTTTCAGCATGATACCGTTCATGCTGCTGACAACCGTCGTCATGCTCTTATCACAGATTTCCGTGAACAGAAAAGTTCGCTATTAGTAACGACTACAATTTTAGAACGAGGCGTGACGTTTCCCGACGTACAAGTTGGTGTCGTTGGTGCCGAACAAGATATATTTACAGAGGCAGCCCTTGTCCAAATTGCTGGTCGTGTTGGTCGTCATCGTGATTGGCCGGATGGAGATGTCATCTTTTTCCATTATGGTGTTTCTCTTGAAATGCGTCGAGCTTATACACATATAAATTTGATGAACCGAGAAGGAGGCTTTTAATGCGTTGTTTATGTTGTCATCAAACGTTTTATTCATTGCCAAGCTGGGCAAATGTACTGTTTTTGCAGGATGAAGAGCATGTTTGCTCAGAGTGTGAACAACAGCTTTTACCACTTGATGAAAAGGATCAATGTGTAAGCTGTAGTCGTTCATTAAGTCGCTTAAGATCAGAATTTCGAAAGGGGAAGCAATGTTTAGATTGTTGGCGTTGGGAGCAGGCTGGTGAAACAAAAGGTTTACTTGAAAAAAATGTGTCTTTGTATGAATATAACCCTTTTATAAAAGAATGGCTAACGGTTTATAAGTTTCGCGGTGATGCAATTGTTGCCACTTACTTTTCGAAAAAGCTATTAGCCGTTTATCGCAAGCACTATTTTGGTCATCTAGTGATTCCAATTCCGTTAAGTGCGGAGCGTTTAATGGCGAGAGGTTTTAATCAAGCTCAATTACTAATCGAGAATTGGAGAAATAGTGCCGATGTCCTTTCGCGGATAGAAGGTGAGAAGCAAAGTAAAAAAATCGAAAGGAGAGAATAGTCCAAGCTAGAAATCAACCTTTCCGTTTGAAAGTAGGGACGTGCCAGTTGGTCTGTAATCGCTCAATTATTCTTGTTGATGACATATATACAACGGGGGCGACTGTCCGTCAAGCGGCACGTCTTTTAAAAGAAGCAGGTGCTACACAGGTATCGTCATTAACGATTGCGAGATGACGATATAAGAGCGTCGTCTTTGTTCCTTGAATGAAAGAAGGTAACAGCAGACGACGCATTTACTTATTAAAGATGATAAATAGAAAAACTATAAGGCTCTAAAGTAACAGATTTAGATAAAGATACCGTTTCATTTGTCCATAGGTTCGTTCGTTGCTGCCCATTGAACTCAACTGGTAATGCAACTTCAACACTAGTATCATTCCTGTTTAATAGAAACAAAATTTGTTGTTTTTTGTACATGATAACATCGCTTTTTGCTGGTTCATAATAAAAATGTAAGTCTTGATCCGTACGAAAGGCTTTGTACTTAGCCCTTAATGAGATAAGCTGTTTCATAAATGCAAGCATATCTTGATCCTGCTTCTTTTCATCCCATTCCATACATTTTCGGCAACCGGGGTCTTGTTCACCGGTCATGGCGATTTCATCACCGTAATAAATACAAGGTGTACCGGTCATTGAAAACAATAATAGCATTTGAAGCTTAACGATATCTTTGTTTCCTTTACTAACCGTTAAAATACGTGGTGTATCATGGCTACCTAGTAGGTTAAACTGAACTTCATTTACCGTTATTGGATATGAGTTTCTTACAGATTGAATCGAGTGAATCAGCTCTTCAGAAGTAATACGCTGATGGGCAAAATAGTCGATAATGGCTGATGTGAATCGATAATTCATCACAGCATCGAACTGATCGCCTTGCAGCCATGGCATTGAATCATGCCAAATCTCTCCTAGAATGTAGACATCACGTTTAATAGAGTGAACTTCTTTTCTGAATTCGTGCCAAAATGAATGGTCAACTTCATTTGCGACATCGAGACGCCAGCCGTCGATATCAAATTCTTCGATCCAATAACGAGCTACTTTTAATAAATAATCTTTTACTTCGTCATTTTCTGTGTTGAGTTTAGGCATTGACGGAACATAAGAAAATGTATCATAGTTTGCTGGACTCGTAGTTTGAACCGGGAAATCATGAATATGGAACCAATCTTTATAAGGAGAGCTTTCTCCATTTTTCAAAACATCTTGGAATGGTGGGAAATAGAATCCACTATGATTAAATACGGCATCAAGCATCACATATATACCACGCTTATGACATTCCTGAACGAGTTTTTTGAAAGTCTCCTTATCACCAAATTGGGGATCGATTTCTAAATAGTCAATTGTGTCATATTTATGATTTGAGAACGCTTTAAATATTGGTGTGAAATATATCCCTGTGATCCCTAAATCGTGTAGATAGTCAAGGTGATCGATAACTCCTTGAAAATCACCACCAAAGAAATTGCTTGGTGTCGGGTTAGCTGAGCCCCATTCAAGTGTATCTTTAGGATTAAGTGACGGGTCGCCGTTAGCAAAACGTTCAGGGAAGATTTGATACCAAACGGTGTCCTTAACCCAATTAGGAGGAGAAAATACATCGACACGGTTTAAGAATGGGAAACAAAAATAGTAGCTAGCGTCTTTAGGAGCTTTCGTATAAAATCCTTTCTCTGTATAAAAAAGTGTTTCTTCCTTACTACTCAGCTTGAAACCATAACGCATGCGGCGGTGTTTTGGTTGAACCCGGGCGATCCAGTAATCATATAATTCATCGCTTCCGTTATGCTTCATCTCTTTTTCGGATGAAATCCAGCATTGTTCATCTGGGTTAAAATCATATGGATCACCAAAGATCAATATAATATGATCAAGTTCATCCTTTTTAGTTCGTATGCGGATATGAAGAGTTTGATCATCTGCCGCATAGGCATACTCGTTTTTTGGCCGATGGTAAATCGCTTCTTTTAACATAACATCACGCTCCTATTATGAAATTAGTTAGAAATCTCTCTTTATCATAAACATACCTTTATAAAATAAGCTTGTCAATCGTTTGCGCGTTATGAAAGTAAGGAGGGATTTATCAAATTTTATTACAATGAAAAAAAAGTATTGATTAATGAATGAACAGACTATATAATGAGTGTAATCAATCGAGTGCAATCGCTTTCACTATTCGACGCTTCTTGTTTGATTTTTTTATTATCGTTTATGCAAACGATTGCTCTCTTTTGCACTACCTTTCCTTCAGCATATAAAGTCAATGATTACAAACACTATAAGATAGTTTGAAGGAAAAAGTGAAATAATCAAAATTATAGGGGGAATAAGGAGATGTTAAGAAAAAACAAATGGTTAATGATGATCGCTGTCTTTGCTCTAATCGGATTATTAGCAGCGTGTGGTCCTGATCGAGATGAGGAGCCAACTCCAGCACCAGAGGATAGTGGTGAGGAAACAACGGGTGATGGGGAAGCTACTGCTGATAAGCCAGAAGTTTTGACGATGTGGGTAAATGATGAAGAATCACAGTTAGATGCATATGAAGAGATTGTTGCTCGTTATGAAGAGGAAACAGGAATAACGGTAGAAATTACACCGTTTTCAATGCTCGATCAAATCGATGCTCTATCATTAGATGGCCCTGCTGGTACAGGACCTGACCTGTTTTTCCAGCCTCATGACCGTCTAGGTGAAGTTTACTTACAAGGGCTTGCTGCTGAGCTGAACTTAACAACAGAGCAATTAGAAGGTTATACGGAAGGAGCTATTGATGCATTTTCTTATGAAGGTGGTCAATATGGAATCCCTGCTGTAACAGAGACGTATGGTCTGTTTTATAATAAAGCACTTGTTCCTGAAGCTCCAGAAACAATGGATGATTTAATGGATATAGCTGAAGAGTTAACGAACGCATCAAATGATGAGTATGGTTTCCTAATGGAAGCAGGAAACTTCTATTTTAACTACCCGTTCTTAACAGCTACAGGTGGGTATGTGTTTGGAGAAAATGCTGATGGATCTCTAAATGCCGATGATATCGGTTTAGCGACCGATCCTGTTGTTGAAGGAGCAGAGATGATCCAGTCTTGGTATGAGAATAACTATATTCCTCAAGGTATTAATATGGATATTATTAATGGATTATTCCAAGATGGAAAAGTAGGTGCTGTTGTAACAGGTCCATGGGCAATTCCTGATTATCATAACGCGATTGGTGATGATCTTGGTGTTGCACCACTTCCAACAATCGATGGCGAACCATTAAACTCGTTCTCAGGTGTAAAGGGTTGGTTAGTTTCCGAATATAGTGAGAACAAAGAGTGGGCTACAGACTTAGCGTTATTTATTACAAATACTGAAAACTCGTTTACGTATTATGAAACTGCAGGGGAATTACCTGCCCGTACAGATGTTGAAATTGACGATGAGTATCGTGCACCGATTTTAGAGCAAGCAGAATTTGCGATTCCGATGCCGAACATTCCTGAAATGTCACAAGTTTGGGAACCGATCGCTGATGCCTTTGAGTTTATTTCGCAAGGTGATGATGCTCGAGAAGTATTAGAAGAAGCGGTTGAAGATATCGAACTACAAATTTCTTCAATGGGTTCAGCTCAATAAGATCGCTCTCGTATTGGGTTTGATCTAAAGGGGACCTTTTATCCCCTTTAGGCAAGCTTCAATCTTTTAGCAGGAGGAAGCTCAAAATGGCTAAAAAGCAAGATCAAAAAAACGTCGGCAAAAGTCAGCAACATCATAATCCAAAAGTTGCGACATTACTTTCGATTATTCCTGGCTTTGGACAAATATATAATAAGAGATATGTCAAAGGTGCAGTCTTATTTATTCTCTTTGCTGCTTTTTTTATTGTGTTTATGCAATTTTTAGAGATGGGTTATTGGGGATTAATGACACTCGGTACTCACCCTGGTTTAGATGATTCACGTGTTCTTCTGTCTCAAGGGATTTTGTCGCTTATTCTAACGGGTTTTGCTGTGACCTTTTATGTGGCGAATATGATGGATGCGTACAAGGACGCAAAGAGAATACAAGAAGGTTGGACCGTAACGTCGCTTCGAGAAGGGTTTCGGAACGCATGGGATAAAGGCTTCCCTTATGTAATTGTTGGACCAGGCCTTTTATTACTCATCTTTGTAGTTGTGTTTCCGTTACTATTTATGTTTTTCTTGGCCTTTACAAATTACAACTTATACAATGCACCACCACGTAACGTCTTAGATTGGGTCGGATTCCAAAATTTTATAGATCTCGTTCGAATACCGATTTGGCGAGATACGTTTTTCTCGGTGTTAGCTTGGACGTTAATTTGGACGTTTGTTGCAACAACATTACAAATTGCACTCGCTCTCTTTTTGGCATTAATCGTCAATGATCCGCGTGTCAAATTCAAGCGTTTGATACGTACGGTATTTATTTTGCCTTGGGCTGTTCCGGCATTTGTAACGATATTAATTTTTGCGGCGATATTCAACGATAACTTTGGTGCGATTAACCGTGATATTTTAACTCCTTTATTCGGATCGGGGCTTCCGTGGATGACTGACCCGATGTGGGCGAAGGTTGCTTTAATTATGATTCAGACTTGGCTTGGGTTTCCATTTGTTTTTGCCCTCTTTACAGGTATATTGCAAAGTATTTCGTCGGATTGGTATGAAGCTGCAGATATGGATGGTGCATCACGGTTTCAGAAGTTTTCTAATATTACATTGCCTCACATTCTATTTGCGACCGCACCGTTACTGATCATGCAATATGCAGGGAACTTTAATAACTTTAATATTATTTACTTGTTTAACCAAGGTGGGCCACCGGTACGGGGGCAGAATGCTGGAGGTACAGATATTTTAATTTCATGGGTGTATGGCTTAACGTTTGAAACGCAGAATTATAATATGGCTGCAGCAATATCAATAATAATTGGGTTAATGGTTGCTACATTCGCTTTCTTCCAGTTCCGTCGTACTCGTTCCTTTAAAGAAGAGGGGGAAATCTAATGTCACGTAAGCTGAAAAATAGGCTAGAATTAGTCGGGATTTACTTTGTTATCATTGTTATGTTTATTGTTATTGGGTATCCGTTGCTCTGGACAATCGGACTTTCCTTAAACCCGGGGACAAGTTTATATGGTGCAAGTATGTTTCCGGAAAATTGGTCGTTGGATCATTACCGCTGGTTGTTTTTTGACCCGCGCAGCAACTATTTAACATGGTATAAGAATACGTTAATCGTCGCGACTGCAACGTCGTTTCTATCAGTTGTGTTTGTTACGTTAACTGCATATGCATTTTCGCGCTATCGTTTTGTCGGAAGAAAAAATGGCTTGTACACGTTTTTAATACTACAAATGTTTCCTGTATTAATGGCGATGGTGGCGTTATATATTCTTTTGAATACAGTGAATTTACTAGATACTTTAACTGGTCTGATCATCATTTATGCTGGTGGAGCGATCCCAATGAATGCCTTCTTAGTTAAAGGGTATTTTGATACGATTCCTCGAGAGCTTGATGAATCGGCAAAAATCGATGGAGCCGGGCATTTTCGTATTTTATTTACAATTATGCTCCCTTTAGCTAAGCCGATTATAGCCGTTGTCGCTTTATTTAATTTTATGTCACCATTTATGGACTTTATTTTACCGCGAATTATATTAAGAAGTCCGGAAAACTATACGCTGGCACTTGGTCTCTTTAACTTTGTTAATGATCAATTTGCCAATAACTTTACCCGTTTTGCAGCCGGAGCAATCTTAATTGCAGTCCCAATTGCGGCAATATTCCTATTTTTACAACGGTACTTGATCTCTGGATTAACAGCAGGTGCGACGAAGGGATAATTAAAAGAAGGGGGATGGGAGAAGAAGTCCTATCCCTTTTTTATGGGAAGTACGATTACAATGAAGGAAATCACTTTGAATAAGCTCATAAGAGGGTTGACTAAATGAAAATCAGAGGTCACTATCTTTTTATTGAGTTTAGTGGGGGACATCGTTAAAATAAGTTTACAAGTTGAATGTGAAGGAGGTTGGTACGAATGGCGATTACGATCAAGGAAGTCGCTAAACGGGCCAATGTTGCACCGTCTACGGTATCCCGTGTGATAGCTAATAGTTCGAGGATAAGTGAAAAAACGAAGGAACGTGTGCGGGACGCGATGAAGGAGTTAGGCTATCATCCAAATTATAACGCTAGGAGTTTGGCGAATAAAAGTACAAAGACAATCGGAATTGTGATGCCAAATTCAGCTAAAATATCATTTCAAAATCCTTTTTTCCCAGAAGTTATTCGGGGAATAAGTATGAAAGCATATCAATCTGGATACGGTTTGTATTTATCGACAGGTCATACAGAAGATGAAATTCTTGAAGAAGTTAAGCAAATGGTCTTTGGTGGGCGTGTTGACGGAATTGTCCTCCTTTATTCGCGCGTGAATGATAAGGTGATGCCATTTTTAATAGAGCAAGAGTTTCCGTTTGTTCTAATTGGTCGCCCTTATCAAGTGGATGAGAATTTAGTAACCTACGTTAACAATGATAATTTTAAGGCAGCTAAGCTTGTTACGGAATATTTACTGTTACTAGGTCATGAGAAAATTGGATTTATCGGAGGGAACTTAGAGTTTGTTGTGACGATTGACCATATGAAAGGGTATGAGCAAGCATTAACTAATGCCAATATTCCAATCAATGAAAGCTATAAAGTTTATCATGATGAATTAAAAGAAGGTGGACAAGATGCCGTCATTGAATTAATGTCGAATGAACACCCACCAACAGCTTTAATTGTAGCCGATGATATTATGACATTTGGTGTCATTCGGATGCTCGAAGATATGAATATGAAGGTACCTGATGATATGTCGATTGTCAGCTTTAATAATGTTATGATCTCAGAACTATCGTCGCCGCCAATGACAACGGTTGATATTCATATTTATGATCTCGGCTTTAAAGCAACGGAATTATTAATGCATAAGCTGGAAGATTCGAAAAAAGAAGTCCAGCATATTATTATTCCGCATAAATTAGTGAAGCGTCAGACGTGTAAGCTCGATATGCATACTCCAAAAGTTTAACTACTTTTGGAGTTTTTGTATTTTTGTTATTGCAGTAATGATGATCTTCGTATGACAATTTCAGGAGGTAACACAATTTTTCGATTATTTCTTTCGGTATTTCCCTCGATTTTATCCACTAACATTTGAATGCCTAAATAGCCAAAATCATAGGCTGGTTGTACAGCCACTGTATAAAAATCGTTGATTGGTTCAAATCCATCAAAGCAAACAAAGGCCATCTCTTTCGGGATGTTCATACCCTTTTCCCTGAGCTTTTTCACCATCGTAGCAGCAATAAAGTTATTAGCGGCAAAAATTGCAGTCGGTTTACGGTCTGGAGGTAGTGCTAGTAGCCTATCGATGATCGTTGTTTCCGATTGTTGTTTATAATCCGTTTCAAAAATAAGTTCTTCATCAATCGGGATTTGGTAAAACTTTAGTGATTCTATGTACGCCTTTTTTCTTTCCCGTGCAGTTGATATGTAAGATGGCCCATTGATTAAGGCTATTTTTTTATGGCCATTTTCAAAAAGATGGTCCATTAACTTTCGTGTTCCTTCGTGGTTATTACCAAGCACAATATCTGAATCTACGCCTTCGATTTCCCGGTCAAGCATGACAAAGGGAATCCGATTTTTGATCAGCTTCTGTATGTTTTTCTTTGAATCATCGCCAGAAGGGGCAATTAAAACACCATCAACTCGTGATTCTAAAAGCATTTGTATATATTTTGATTCCTTTTCAATATCCTCGTCACTATTGCTGAATATAACTTGATAACCAAGCTGGAGTGCTTTATCTTCCGCACCACGTGCGACTTTCGTGAAAAAAGGGTTATTAATATCAGTAATTAATAATGAAAGTATCTTCGTTGATTTAGAAATGAGACTTTGTGCAGATTTATTAGGAATATAATTTAACGTTTCAATTGCTTTTTCTACTTTTTCCTTCGTTGATTTGCTAATAGGGCCCTTTTGATTAATAACACGTGATACGGTCATTGGTGATACATCGGCTAACTTAGCTACATCATAAATAGTTGCCATAAAATACGTCCTTTCTAAATACCGCTTATGACCTTATGGTGAATGTTTCACCCAAATGAAATTCCCATAATTAAAATGAAACGGAGGTCACAATCATTAACATCCTGTGTTCATATTAATTCATTCATTTGTATCAAAATGTTCATCAAATAACCTAACATACGTTCTATTAGGAGTCAATGATATATGATTGTCCAAGTAGCTTTACGATTTATTAGATGATAAATCTATAGTTGACAAAAAAACGGCGTTTGTTATTTTTGTGTTATCGGTAACATAATAATAACAAAACAGTTTGATAGAAATCAATGAAGTTTTTGTTTTAGAGAAGAACTAAGTGTGTTCAAGTTTGGAGAAACAGGCACGGCGTTTCTCGTTACGTTCATGAAATAAGAAGTTGTAATAGCTCGTATCGTACTTAAAAAAAAGTTAAGAGTATTTCTAATTGTAAGCGTTTAATAAAGGAGGGAATAGAATGGTAGATAACGTGTTTAATGCTGGCATAGCCTGTATCGTGATGAATGAAAAGGATAATGTAGTGACTTTATTAAAAGATGTTAAGAAGGGGGAAGAAATTAGCTTCTCCATTAATGAAGTAGAGCGGACATTGTCCGTTAAAGAAGATGTAAGATTCGGTCATAAGCTTGCCCTAAAAGAGATTCTAGCAAGGGAGACTATTTATAAGTATGGTGAAGCGATTGGCATAGCAGCAAAAACGATAAATGTAGGGGAACATGTTCATGTTCACAACCTTCTCGGAGTGCGTGGAAATGGAGAAATGAACATGAAAGGAAGGGAATAGGAAATGACAACATTTAAAGGTTACCGTCGACAAGACGGAAAAGTAGGTATTCGCAATCATTTATTACTATTACCAACCGTAGTATGTGCCAATCAAGTCGTTAATCGTATTCAACAGCAGATTCCAGGTGCCGTCGCGATTCCTCATCAGCACGGTTGTAGTCAGGTTGGAGAGGATAAGGACCAAACACATAACGTGCTCGTCGGAATGGGGAAAAACCCGAATGTTGGGGCCGTTCTTGTTGTTAGTTTAGGTTGTGAAGTAATGAATGCTGAGCAAATACGTGACGAAATTGCTGAAACGGGGAAACCAGTTGTTTGGATTGATATTCAAGATGAAGGGGGATCGGTCAATACGATCAAAAAAGGAGTGGAACTGGCTCGTGAACTCAATCAACAAATTTCCACTATTCCTGTCGAAGAATTTCCTTTATCTGAATTAGCCGTAGGTGTGAAGTGTGGTGGATCAGATGCAACCTCTGGGTTGTGTAGCAATCCTGCTCTCGGAAAAACATCTGACCGTATCATTGAAAATGGCGGAAGTATTATTATGGGTGAAACGACAGAGGTAATTGGAGCAGAGCATATTTTAGCAAAGAAGGCTGTCAACGAGCAAGTAAGTCAAAAGCTATTCGCATCGATTAAAAGGTTTGAGAACGAAATTGAGCGTATGGGTGTAGATATGCGAGGTGGCAATCCTAGTCCAGGTAACATTGAGGGAGGACTGTCAAGTATAGAAGAAAAATCATTAGGCTGCATTAGTAAAGCAGGAACAGCTCCATTAAAAGGCGTGTTTGAATATGCCGACCCCATTCCAGGGAAAGGATTTTATTTTATGGATTCACCTGGTAATGATATCGAATGTGTGTCGGGAATGGCTGCAGCAGGTGTGCAGGTCGTTTGCTTCACGACAGGGCGGGGGACACCAACCGGAAATCCAATTGTCCCAGTTATAAAAATAACGGGAAATGAATTAGCAGCCAAAAATATGGCGGATAATATTGATGTTGATACGAGCTCGGTATTAAGAGGGGAAGAAACATTAACGCAAGCTGGAGAACGAATTTTTAAAGAAATTGTTGAGGTCGCATCTGGTAAAGAAACTAAGGCTGAAATTCTCGGTCATCAAGAGTTTAGTATTAATCGTATCGGGATTAGTTTATAAGGGGAGGAGAGAGTGTATGAGTCGCCTATTAAATAGAACAGCATTAGTGACTGGTGGTAGTCGTGGGATAGGAAAAGCGATTGTGTTAAGACTAGCAGAAGAAGGTGCTAATGTCGCCATTAACTACCATTCAGACCGTTCGCAAAAAAGTGCAGAGGAAGTCAAACGAGAAGTTGAACAACTCGGTAGAAAAGCAGTCGTTGTAAAAGCTGATGTTGGTAAAAAAGTAGAAGTAGAGCAAATGATGGATAAAGTTGAGAGAGAATTAGGAGAGGTTGAAATTTTAGTTAATAATGCTGGAATTGCACCGTTTGAACCGTTTATGAAAGTGACGGAGGAAACGTGGGATCGAACGTACAATACAAACGTAAAATCGATTTTTCTCGCATCGCAGCTAGTTGCTAAGAAAATGATCCCAAAACGGTACGGCAAAATTATAAACATATTATCGACAGCTAGTTTAATGGTTACGAGTCCAGTTATTCCACATTATCAATCTTCAAAAGCAGCTGGACATATGTTAACAAAAGGAATGGCCATTGAGTTAGGACCTTACAATATAAATGTTAACGCTGTAGGGCCAAGTACTGTTGATACAGACATGTGTACCGATTTTTTAGCGGATCCGCAAATTCGGAAGAAAGAAGAGGAAGCAAATCCGATGAAGAGGTTAGGAACTGCTAAGCAAATTGGTGATTCTGTTGTTTTTCTCGCATCGGATGAAGCAGAGCAAATAAACGGTCATTTGCTTATGGTTGATGGAGGATTAACTGTAAAAGCAGCTCAACCAGAAGATCATCTAGAAAGGAGTGAGTAGATGAGATTAAAGGAGAAAGTGATATTAATTACCGGTGCAGGCTCGGGTATAGGAAAAAGTACCGCACTATTATTTGCAAAAGAAGGCGGAACAGTGATTGTCAATGATTTACATGTTGAAAACGGTATGCAAACGGTAGAAGAAATTCGTTCTCTAAATGGTGCTGCACATTTTATTCAAGCTGATGTGACGGATGAAGATTCAGTTAAATCAATGGTATTAGAGGCCATTGGAAAATATGCTAGAATTGATGTTTTGTTTAATAATGCTGGGATTAGTGGTGTCGGGAAGCTCCATGAAATGGACATAGATGCATGGAATAAGACAATCAATGTAAACATAAACGGTGTTATGCTTCCAAGTAAATATGTGTTGCCACATATGATGGAGCAAAAACGTGGTTCGATTATTAACATGTCATCTTGTATTGCTGAAATAGGTCTTGCAAGTCGTGCATCATATTCGACGACAAAGGGGGCCATTTTGGCTTTAACGAAGTCAATGCAAGTTGATTATGCTGCATATAACATCCGAGTTAATGCCATTTTACCGGGAACAATATTTACCCCCTTTGTTGAGAATTATTTGAAAACATCGTACGATGATCCAAAGGAAGCAATTAATAAGATTAAAACACGTCAATTAAGTGGAGAACTAGGAAAACCGGAGGATGTAGCGTATGCAGCACTCTTTCTCGCGTCGGATGAATCTAAATTCATGATGGGATCACCGCTATATATTGATGGTGGAGTCGTGTTCGGGAAAGATGCTTAAAATTTACTATTAGGAGGAAGAAACAATGAAACTAGTAACTTTTATGAAGGACGATCATCTAGCTTTAGGTGTTAAATTAGAAGGGGGAATTCTCGATCTTGAAGCGGCATTAAAACAGCAGCCAAACGAAGACGTTCCTACTAGCATGATGGAAGTGATAAATAAGGGGAGTGAAGCGATTTTAGCAATTGAAACTTACATAAATCGTTTATCAAATCCTGCTTTGTTAAGTGAAAATAAGATAGAATGGGGTCCTTGTGTAACAGAACCAAATAAAATCATTTGTGTCGGATTAAATTATCGAAAACATGCCGATGAAACGAATGCCCCATATCCGGAAGTACCGATTTTATTTAATAAATTTAATAATACGTTAACAGGGCATCAAAAGAAAATAGCGATTCCTAAAGTAACGGAAAAGCTCGATTACGAAGTGGAATTAGGCGTTGTTATTGGGAAGGAAGCTAAATACGTTAAAAAAGACGATGCTCTAGATTACGTATTTGGCTATTGCACAGCGAATGATTTGTCTGCTAGAGACCTACAATTAAGAACTCAACAATGGCTACTAGGTAAGACGTGTGACGATTTCAGCCCAATTGGACCGTATTTGGTGACTGCTGATGAAATTGAAAACCCAAACAATTTAGCTGTCAAAACCATTGTTAATGGAGAGGTAAGGCAGGATTCGAATACGTCTGATATGATTTTTTATGTTGATGAAATCGTCAGCTATATTTCTCAACATATGACATTAACACCAGGGGACATTATTTTGACGGGAACACCAGAAGGAGTAGTACTAGGTTACCCGAAAGAAAAACAAGTTTATATTCAACCTGGAGATGTTGTAACAGTTGAAATTGAAAACTTAGGAACACTTACGAATCAATTTGTAGAAGAAAAATAATGAAGAACAGTCAAGCTTGGTTAGTCGTACTGACCAAGCTTTTCGTTTAAAGATATGAGGGGAGAGGGATTTAAATGAGAATCGATGCTCACCAGCATTATTGGCAGGTTGATCGTGGCGATTATGACTGGATTACGCCGGACATGAGTGCACTTTACCGGGATTTCCTCCCAGCTGATTTAGAACCAATATTGAAAAAGCATAATATAGATTATACGATTGTAGTCCAAGCAGCTCCTACGTTAGAGGAGACAGAGTTTATGCTACAATTAAGTGAAAACGTAGACACGATCATTGGTGTAGTTGGTTGGCTTAATCTTGAAAATGACAACTATAAAGAGCAGTATGAAAAGTTTTGTAAACATCCGAAGTTTGTTGGCTTTCGTGTTATGATTCAAGAAATGGAGGATGCATCCACTATCTTAAGTGAACAATACATCAAAGCTTTAACATACTTTGCCGATTGTGATGTACCAATTGACTTGTTAGTAGAGCACGAGCAGCTTGAAGTGTTAGTTCGTTTGCTCGAGAAAATCCCTCATTTAAGAGGAGTGATAGATCACATTGGCAAACCAAACATTGCATCTGGCGAAATGGACAATTGGAAAAGGAGTATGAACAAGCTAGCTTCATTTGAGCAGATGTATTGTAAGCTTTCTGGGATGATAACCGAAGCTGATTATCATAGCTGGCAAACGCATGAATTTGTACCTTATATTGATTTTATCATGAATACGTTTGGAGTAAATCGTGTTATGTTTGGAAGTGACTGGCCGGTTTGCCATTTAGCAGGAACGTATGATGATGTTGTGAATATTCTCAATAATGCTTTATCTAACTCGTTACTAGATGAGGATGAGAAGTTACTTTTTGGGTATAACGCAAAGGTTTTCTATAAATTGTAAATAATAGAGAGGAAGATCCGAATACCAAAATCTAACGGTTATTCGGATTTTTCCCTCTTTTCCACCCTCTTTTTGCTACCTTTTTAGAAAATTATAGTTGAAAAAGAAATAGTTTCATAGTATCGTTTTATTAAGAGGAAAACGTTTGCATAAATTAATTTGAAGAGGTACTAATATCTCAGTAAATTGCTGGATTTTTTTTAGTTCTCCGTGCAAACGTTTCCACAAAAAGGAGGATGATCAAAAGGTGAAAAGAAAAATGATGTCAGTATTTCTTACCTTTGTGCTTCTGTTTAGTATGTTTACAGGCTATATCCCTATGTCAGCACAAAGTGAAAGTCCGGTTATCCATGATGACCGAACGGTGGAATTTTACTTGGAAGCAAATCATGCAGAACGAGTGCGAGTAGCTGGTAGTTTCACTGAATGGCAAGAACATGCCATCGAAATGGAGCCACTTGGCAATGGGGGATGGCTAGCGAAGACAGAATCGTTAATACCTGAAGTATATGAATATAAATATATTGTCAATGACGATGAGTGGATTGTCGACCCGATAAATGAGGAACAACGCAATGGAAATAGCGTCTTCGTCGTTCCTGGGCTAAACCTAGAGCAGATCCCAGCTCAATTAACAATCGGGAGTGATCAGTCTCTAATCGTTACGAATGTATCGACTAATGGAGAAATCACTGAACCAGATGGGGTAAATTGGTCTTTAGCTGAGTTTGTTGCTGGTATTGAGCTTCAAGGTTCAACATTACGTATCACTGAAGAAGCGGAAGTCGGTTCTATCGTGACACTTGTGGCAGAATTTGAGGGATCCAATGCAACGAAAGAGATCGAAATCATCGATCAACTATATTCTTATACGATTCATTACCATCGCATAAATAATGAATTGTCAGGTTGGAACGATTTATGGATTTATAATAGTGGATATGACCCGAATGCATATTCGTTTGTCGAAACGTTAGGAGATGAATATCATTTTGCTACGGGGACGTTTGCCTTCCCTGAAAATGAAATCGAGGTAATCCCGCGCAAAGGGAACTGGGAAGCTCAAGATGTCAATCGAGTTATTTCCATACCAGACGGGGCGTCTGAAGTTGAGGCGTGGCTCATTGAAGGAGATCCAAACATTTACAATAGTGAAGAAGAGGCGATTGCAGCATTGACTCAAACAACGCCTGTTGAGCGGTATATTCGTTTCGTTTATGACCGTAAAGATCGAAAATATGATGGCTGGAATCTTTGGGTGTGGGGAACTGGAAAGCAGGACGATCAAATTAATTTTACCGATTGGTTTGGGGAATTAGCGGTAGCGAACATTGAGGTAAGTGCCACAACTGATCGGGTTGGATTTATTTTAAGAGATTCGGAGGATTGGGATACAGCCCAAAAGGATGTTGACCCTGATCGTTTTATTCAAGTAAATCAAATTGACCCTATTACGAAGGTTTTTGTTAAAAGTGGTGAAGTAGAATTTCATACAGTTCCTGAGGTGACGGGCCCTATCGTAGCAAATGGCGATGTAACGTTTTATTACCGTGATCCTGACTTGTATTTGACAGATCAAATGGATACGATTGAACAGGTTGAACTAGCGATATTCGGTGAACGTTATAAAATGTCATATGAAGAGGCTAACGAGCGTTTCACTTTTGAATACGAAGGATCTTACATGGTTCACATGAGTATACATTTTTTGTCACAATTGGTGGACAAGAGTATGAGGTGACAGATCCATATAATACGGTTGACGGCAAATCGGTCGTAGTGTATGTACCTTCAGAAGTCGAGTTAACTGGAGAAGTTTACCCGAAAGCGATTAATTATAACGAAAATGCCGTTCTTAGTGTTCATATTGAAAAGGACGAAGAGTTATCGTTACGTGAACTATACGTTGATTTACGTGAAGTAGGTGGACCGGAAAAAATGCTAATTGATCTCGAATTAGAGGAAATCACGATAGCTGTCGATCATTCATCTACTGCTGGCTTGAAAGCGCTACCGTTAACAGCTATTGATCAATTTGGCAATGCTCATTATGGTGAGGCAGAGGTTGAAGTGAAGACAAGACAGTTTGTCGGTGATGCTGATTTTGATTGGGATGAAGCAAGAATTTACTTTATGCTAACAGATCGCTTTTTTGATGGTGATTCAGCGAATAATGATCCATATGGAATCGGTTATGATAGAGGGAAACCAGGAACGTATCAAGGTGGCGATTTTAAAGGAATTACGGATAAGCTAGATTATTTAGACGAACTAGGCATTAATACGATATGGATAAATCCGATCGTGGAAAATATCCGTTACGACGTACGTCATGAACATACGGATACACCTTACTATGCGTATCATGGCTATTGGGCGAGCAACTTTGAGGAATTAAACCCACACTTTGGGACGATGGAAGATTTCCATGAATTAATCGATGAAGCACATGAGCGTGGAATGAAGATTATGGTGGACGTTGTACTTAATCATACGGGGTATGGATTGAAGCCAGACGATGCCCATCTTGAAGAAACAATTCCACATTTTCCAACAAATGTAGATCGCAACCGTTTTGCAGGAATGCTCCGTGATGGTGGGACAGATACTGTTCAAGGTGAGCTAGCAGGCTTACCTGACTTTTTAACGGAAGTTCCAGAAGTGCGTGCACAAATCATTCAATGGCAAGTAGATTGGATTGAAAAATCTCGGACAGAAAAAGGAAATACAATAGATTATTTCCGTGTAGATACTGTAAAGCATGTTGAAGATACAACTTGGATGGCATTTAAAAATGAATTAACGAGAGCGATGCCTGAATTTAAGATGATTGGGGAGTCATGGGGGGCGGGTCCACATGATGATCATGGTTATCTACAATCAGGGATGATGGATTCGTTGCTAGATTTTGATTTTTAAATATCAAGCTTTTGATTTTGTCGAAGGTGAAATTGAACGTGTTCAAGCTAATTTAGAACAACGAAATCGTGCCATTTCTAATGGAGCAACGTTAGGGCAATTTCTTGGTAGTCATGATGAGGCAGGATTTTTATATTCTGTTGATGATGATGAAGGAAAGCTGAAGCTTGCTGCTGCCTTGCAAATGACTGCAAAGGGACAGCCTGTCATTTATTACGGGGAAGAGATTGGGTTATCAGGACCAGATAATTACCCTTATTATGAAAATCGCTATAATTTTGATTGGGAGTTAGTAGAGGATAATGAGATACTTGAACACTATCAAACGTTATTAAATATCCGTGCAGATATTCACAGCTATTTTCTAAAGGACACCGTTCGATGGTAGCTGGTAGTGACGAAGAAGGATATCTCGTTTTCGAGCGTTCCTTTGAAGGGGACTCAGTTGTCATTGGTTTAAATACGAATGAGGAAGTAAGTGAGGTAACATTTGCGACGCCATTTACGGAAAAGGCTGTTGATCTATACTCTGGGGCTGTTATTGAGGTTGAAAATGGCCAAGTAACCGTAGATCTACCGAGTATGGCTGATGGGGGAACGGTCATTTTGGCACAATTTGATCAAGAGATTGATCAGCCAAAACAGCCTACGCCAGGACAACCTAAACCAGAAGGGGATCAAGAAAAGCGAACACCTCCTGTAAATAATAATAATGACGTTGATAAAGATAAAATTAAAGATCAACCAACAACAAGCCCTGTAAAAGAAACAGATGAAACGCATCTAGAGGTCATAGGAGAGACGGATGAAGGCGAAGTGCTACCTATTACCGCGACAAATGTATATCAATGGCTTTTAGTGGGTATGTTTCTAGTAGCAATAGGTATTACGATCATGGGAATGAAAAAAGAATGACGAAGGCGTAAATGGAGTGAACGTCCAAGAGGTTACGGAGCCCTTGGACGTTTATAAAATGTAGATCATTTCGGAGGAGTTAGGCTCAGATCAATGTAATCGTTAAAACGTTTAAGTGAGAAACTAAAATAATTGCACATTAAGTGCAATCGATTGCACTATTCGATCAAATGTGCTATTTTATAAGACATAAGGAAAACGTGAGGCGTTTTTTAAGGTGAGCTTTTTACTGGCTTTATCTGTAAGCGTATTCGCTAAGCTGTAGGAAAAATTGCCGCTAACGTTTTAGAGGGGGATGTCTTATGAATAGAACATGGTGGAAAGAAGCAGTTGCCTATCAAATTTACCCTAGAAGCTTCAACGATTCGAATGGTGATGGAATTGGCGATCTAAAAGGGATCATCGAGAAATTAGATTATTTAAAGGAGTTAGGAATTGATGTTATTTGGATCTGTCCAATGTACCGTTCTCCTAATGATGATAATGGTTATGATATAAGTGATTATCAAGATATTATGGAAGATTTCGGGACGATGGATGATTTCGATCAACTTTTAAAGGCCGTCCATGAACGTGGAATGAAGCTAATCTTAGATTTAGTTATTAATCATACATCAGATGAACACCCATGGTTTATTGAATCACGTTCATCAAAAGATAATCCGTATCGTGATTATTATATTTGGCACCCTGGTAAAGACGGAAAGGAACCAAATAATTGGGAATCGATATTTGGAGGGTCAGCATGGGAGTATGATGAAAAGACAAAGGAATATTATATGCATGTCTTTTCTCGTAAACAGCCTGACTTAAATTGGGAAAACGAAGAAGTTCGCCATGCACTATATGAAATGGTTAATTGGTGGCTTGATAAGGGAATTGACGGTTTCCGAGTTGATGCGATTTCGCATATTAAGAAAGTACCAGGTTTCCCAGATTTGCCGAATCCTGAAATGAAGAAATACGTGCCTTCCTTTGAAGGGCATATGAATCGAGAAGGTATTCAGTCATTTCTTGAAGAGTTGAATCGTGAAACGTTTGCGAAATATGACATTATGACAGTTGGAGAGGCAAATGGTGTCCATGTTGATCAGGCAGATCAATGGGTCGGCGAAGAAAATGGCTACTTTAATATGATTTTTCAATTTGAGCATTTAAGTCTTTGGGGCAAAAGTGCGACAGGTGGATTAGATTTACCGACTTTAAAGGAGACGTTAACTAGATGGCAAGAAGGCTTAGAGGGGCTCGGCTGGAATGCACTATTCTTAGAAAATCACGATCAGCCTCGTTCGGTTTCAACGTGGGGCAATGATAAGGCATACCGCATCCAATCGGCGAAGTCGTTAGCTGCTCTTTACTTCTTTATGAAAGGTACACCTTTTATTTATCAAGGACAAGAAATTGGGATGACAAATGTTCAATTTGATTCTATTGATGATTACAATGATGTTGCAATTAAAAATCTATACCACAATGAGCTTGAATATGGAAAGTCACATGAAGAGATCATGCAAGTTATATGGAAAAACGGACGTGATAATTCACGAACGCCAATGCAGTGGAGTAGTGAAAGTAATGCCGGTTTTACAACAGGAACCCCTTGGTTAAAGGTGAATCCAAATTACAAGGAAATCAATGTTGAAAATGAAAAACAGAACCCAAACTCAATCTACCACTTTTACAAAAATATGATCGAATTGAGAAAGCAATCTGAAGCATTGACTTATGGAACGTACGAATTAGTGGCGAAAGATCATCCAAGCGTTTACGCATATACTCGGAAAACGACGGATGAGAAAATTTTAGTATTATGTCATTTGTTTGAAGGTGAGACTGAATTAGAATTACCTGATTCGTGGAAAGATCGTGAACGGGAACTGTTGCTTCATAATTATGAAGTAATGGAAGCAGGGTCACGAATAAAGCTTAGACCGTATGAAACGAGGTATATCGCTTGAAATAAAGACGGATTTCAGCCTCTCTTTTATGAGTTTTTACAAGTAAATGTTTACTACGGAAGGCTTACGTTTAGTAGGCTAGTTATCCGTATCTCAAGCTGTCTAAGGAGGCCTGATTACAGGCTTTTCGAGACAGCTTTATTTTGTTTTAGGCAACGGGTAAAATCGATCATGTCAATACAGTACACTTTTTTCGTCAATAGAGTAAGTGTTCAGATATGTGAGACGCCCTATAATTAGTTGTATGAAAGCGATTACAAAGCGAGGGCGGTGATGCAAATGAATACAGAAATAAAAACAAGTCAGCCGAATACGAACGGGCCAGTTGTGCACCGAAACATCATGACCAAAGCAAAATGGGAAAAGGTGTTATCTTATATGGCATTCGTAGGACCTGCACTTCTCTTCTTCGTCGTTATTCAAATAATTCCATTTTCATGGGGTCTATTATTCCTTTACATCCTGGAATGGCATTAGCTCAACAATAGAATGGGTTGGATTTGAAAATTATAAACGGATCTTTACGAATGATCAACGTTTCTTTGATTCTTTTCTATTTACGACGAAATTTATGTTTGCGGCAGTAGCGATTAGTAACTTAATTGGGTTTTCTTTAGCCTTGTTATTGAATACAGCAATCAAATCTAAAAATATTTTACGTACGGCCTTTTTCTTACCGAATGTAATCGGGGGGTTATTATTAGGATTCATTTGGCAATTTATTTTTGTTCGTGGTTTTGCGGCAATTGGTGAACTGACTGGAATTTCATTTTTTCAGCTAGCGTGGCTCGGTGATTCGACGACAGCGTTCTGGGGAATTGTCATCGTTTTCGCCTGGCAAATTAGTGGCTATATGATGGTTATATACATTGCTGCTTTACAAGGAGTTGATACGTCATTACTAGAAGCGGCCAAAATAGATGGAGCGAATGCATTCACGATTTTACGTCGGATCATTGTTCCACTTATTTTACCAGCGTTTACAATTTGCTTTTTCTTAACGATATCAATGGCCTTTAAAATCTTTGATTTGAACCTATCGTTAACAGGGGGAGGGCCGTTTAATTCAACTCAATCAGTAGCAATCAATATTTATCAGGAAGCATTTACGAATAACAACTATGGGGTCGGTTCAGCGAAAGCGAATATTTTCTTCATTATTGTGATGATTTTTACAGTCGTTCAAGTATCACTGACAAAAAGGAAGGAGGTTGAGGCGTAATGAACAAATATACGAAGCGGACATTTCTAGTCGAAATATTTGCGATCATGCTAGCAATCTTCTTCTTAATCCCGTTTTATTTTGTCATTGTTAACTCAGTGAAAAGTTTCTCTGAAATATTAATTGATGCTGCGGCACTACCGACGGAAGTACTGCTTTCCAATTATGCGGAGGTTTGGCATATTCTTGATTTTCCGCGAGCATTTTGGAATTCGTTTATCATAACAGTTATTAGCAATATCGGTATCGTTATTATTAGTTCAATGGCTGCATGGAAGCTAGTACGCACACCTTCAAAATGGAGTAAGTTCCTATTTTTATTCTTTGTGGCAGCAATGGTCATCCCGTTCCAGACCGTCATGATCCCACTTGTGAAAATTGGAGGAATACTCGGTCTCATTAATAGCATTCCTGGCATTATTATTATGTATTTCGGCTTCGGTGTTCCTCTTTCATTATTTCTCTATCATGGATTTGTGAAAACGATACCAATTGAAGTTGAGGAGTCTGCAAAAATCGATGGTTGTTCACAGTTTGGTTTGTTTTGGCGTATCGTCTTCCCGTTATTAAAACCGATAACTGTGACAGTGATCATTTTGAACACACTATGGATTTGGAATGATTATTTACTTCCGTTACTCGTTTTGCAAGATGCTTCGTTACGGACTATTCCACTCGCAACGAGCTCGTTTTTTGCCCAATATACGAAGCAGTGGGATATGGGACTTGCTGCACTTGTTCTAGGGATTATGCCAATCGTTATATTCTTCTTATTTTTACAGAAACACATTATTAAAGGAATTGCCTCAGGCTCAATTAAATAGTGTTTTCTACTTTGCAGACTCGTTCTGCAGATTAAAATATATACTAAAAAGGGGATTAAAAGGAGGAACATTTCATGAAAAAAGCATGGATTCTTTGGATGTCATTCGTACTATTTGTCGGAATGTTAGCAGCTTGCACGTCAAATGATTCTAGCGGTGAATCAAATAATGACGAGGGTTCAAGTGAGAATGGAACATCTGAAGGCGGCGATGAAGAAGAGGTGACTTTAAATTTCTTTCAATTCAAAGTGGAGATCGCAGATGAATTACAAGCGATGTTAGATGAGTTTGAAGAAGAGCATCCACATATTAAAGTGAACCTTGAAACAGTAGGTGGAGGTGCTGATTATAGTGCAGCATTACGATCGAAATTTGCTTCAGGTGAAACACCAGATATTTTTAACAATGGTGGATTTAATGAATTAGAGCTATGGAAAGAGCATTTGGCTGACTTATCCGAAGAACCATGGGTTGAAAACTTATTGCCGATTGGAAGCGTACCAATGACAGATGAGGATGGCACGTTATATGGAATGCCTGTTAACTTAGAAGGATATGGCTTTATTTATAATATTGATTTATTTGAAGAAGTGGGAATTACAGAGCCACCTCGTACATGGTCTGAACTTGAAGAGGCAGTATTAGCACTAGAAGCAGCAGGGATTACAGCCTTTTCTGCAGGTTATGGAGAATGGTGGATTACTGGTCAGCACTTGTTGAACATACCATTTGCCAATCAGGATGATCCCGTTGCATTCATTGAAGGGTTATATGCGGGAGAAGAAACGCTTACTGGAAACACACAATTTGAAGAGTTTCAACGTGTCATCGACCTAGAAATACAATATGGAAATCCGAACCCTTTAACGACAGACTACAACACACAAGTAACATTATTTGCATCAGGTGAAACAGCGATGATTCAGCAAGGAAACTGGACAGAAAATATGATTTATGAAATTAATCCAGATATGAATATGGCGTTTTTACCTATTCCTTTAAATGATGATGAAGAGGCCAATCGCATTCCAGTTGGTGTTCCGAATAACTGGGTTGTTAATAAAAACTCTGAGCATTTAGAGGAAGCGAAGTATCTTCTTGATTGGATGGTATCGTCGGAAACAGGTCAGCGTTATTTAACAGAAGAATTTGCCTTCATCCCAGCATTTGATAATATCGAACCTTCAGGACTTGGTGCGTTAGGTGAATCCATTCTCGAGTACTCGGTTGCAGAACAGACGATTCCGTGGACATGGTTCAGATGGCCAGATGGTGCGAACCAGGATTTTGCCGCAGCCATTCAAGAATACGTTGCGAATCAAATCGGATATGAAGAAATGCTTGAAAAAATGGAGCAAACATGGGAAAGTTTAAAGTAAACAAATAGAGAGTGGAAACCCAAAAGCAATGTAAGTACATTCTTTTGGGTTCTCCTTTTTAAGAAACAAAAGGTGGGGAGGACTTCCAATGAAAATGAGCATACGAAATAAATTGATTATACTCTTATTACTCATTACTGTTGTTCCATTTGGAAGCTCACTTGTTTTTACCTTTTTGTATACGAAGGAATCGTTAAAGGATCAAGCAATTCAGGAAAATAAGCAATTGCTTTTTCAAGGAAAAGTCAATATGGAAACGTATTTACGTGATGTAAGCTTTGGGATGATATCACTTTATAATAATAGTGAATTTATGAGCTATGTTCGCAAAAGTGAGGTTGATGATCACGTATCACGAATGGTCGTTCACAATGTGATAAATACACTTTTGTACAGTGATGAAAGTGTTTATCAAGTTTCTATGGCACTTATTAATACAGGTGAGCGGCTGACAGCGTCAAGAAGATCAGCCGTTGTCCACACATATGATATAGATGATACCGCGTTATATGAACAACAGCTACTAAAGACGAAGGCCAATCTTTATATTGAACCGCAAAATGAATCGGGTAGATTAACGATTCATCGTGCTTTTAAAGATATCCCAGCGGACGATGACTTAGCCTATATTACAATAGAAATTTCAATGGACAAAATTGCTGAGCTCAGCCAATACTTGTATCATGAAGGCAAGGAAGAGCTATATATATTTACGAGGGATGGAGATATGATCATGCAGTCGTCGCCTGTTCTGCCTGAAGGTACTTCCGTCGACTGGATTGCTGACTTAGTAGAGCAAGAAGAATTTAGCGGGACGATGGTGTGGGAAGACGAAGCCTTCGATGGAGTGATCATCTATGATACTTTAGCTGATACGGCTGGAGGCTGGGTGGTAGCGAAGCGAATTCCGTCACAAACGTTATATGAAAGTGCATACGGTGTGGCAATGATTAATATTTTCTTCGGCTTGATCGGGTTAGCATTAGTGATTATGGCGACATTTTTCGTTTTCTTTTAAAATTACCTCTCCGATTCGAGTACTCGTCCAAAATATAAAACAAATTGAAGAAGGAAATATGAAAGTTCAATTTGGTTCACTAGGAAATGACGAAATTGGTGTACTCGGAGAACGCTTTAAATCAATGATCACAAAAATTAATACGCTAATAAATCGCGAATATAAGCTTGAGCTCGAAAATAGAACGAATCAATTAAAGGTACTTCATTCTCAAGTTAATCCGCATTTTCTGTATAATACTTTACAATCAATCGGTACATCCGCATTAAAGAAACAAGTACCTGAAGTGTATACGTCTCTCACTGAGCTTTCGCATATCATGCGTTACAGTATGAACATGGATGAAGATGTTGTCAGCCTACAGCAGGAGTTAAATTATACGAATGCTTATTTACTTTTGCAGAAGCAGCGATTTGATGAAAGCTTTCAGTATACGATAGATGTTGATGATGACGTATTATCTTGGCGTGTGCCGAAAATGATTATACAGCCAATTATTGAAAATTATTTTAAACATGGCTTTGATACGAGAGAACACGTAGGAGAGCTGATGATTGTTGGTTTTGAAAAAGAACATGAGCTAACGATAATAATTAGCGATAATGGTGCTGGAATCTCAATGGAACGGTTAATGGAAGTGTATTCCTATATTTACTCGAATCAACAACGTAATAACGCTGGTTCTAATATCGGTTTGAAAAATATTTACGCTCGACTACAGCTTTATTACGGCACAAGGGCTGAAATGTTGCTCGATAATCGTGATGAAGGTGGCTTAATCGTGACGATGCGGCTTCCAAAAGAAATGGAGGAATGGCAATATGAAAGCAATGATCGTTGATGATGAAAAACATGTTCGAGAAGGCTTGCTTTTACTTGCGGAATGGGAGCGATTCGGGATTAAAACAGTTATTGAGGCTGCTGATGGCGAAGAAGCGATGAAGCTTGTGGCAAAAGAGCGACCGCAAATCATTTTTACAGATATGCGTATGCCGAAGAAGGATGGCGTCGCCTTGCTTCAATGGCTTTACACGTCTAATTGGAAGACGAAAACGATCGTTGTCAGTGGCTATGATGACTTTCGCTATTTAAAAGAAACGATTACGTATCAGGGATTCGATTATTTATTAAAGCCGATCAACCCGACTGATCTTAATAAAACGTTGCAGCGGGCAGTCACTGCTGGAATGAGCAATATGGCAGTGAATGGCAGACGGTCATTGATGAATCAATTTATAAAAAGGAACCAAATATCGTTGAAACAATTGCTGATTATTTGCGAAAAAATTACAAAGAAGAATTAAAGCTTCAGGACATTGCTGATCGGTTCTACTTAAGCCGTGAATATATCTCCCGGCGTTTTAAGCAGGAATTCAACGAGACGATTACCGACTTTATTATAAGCATCCGTATGAAGAAGGCAAAGGAGTTACTGCGTAACCAAGAGTTGAGAATTTATGAGGTTGCCGAGCTGTTGGATACTCAAATGATAAATACTTCGCCAAACTTTTCAAAAAACATGAGGGACTGACCCCGAAGGAGTATCAGCGACGGCAGGAGGAAAGCTAGGTGAGGGGGCGGTTCTTGTCGGAATATGTAATGTAAACGTTTTATCGTATTTTTGCAACGCTTTCACCTGAATGGTATACGCTTTCACATAATTTGTGCACGCTTTCACCCGAGACTGAAACGTTTTCAAACCTAACATCCTCAATCTATAAAAAAAGATGTCTTTTCGTATTGTCATCCTGCTCAATATCCAGTAAAATATAAACGTAGGTAACAAGAAAGCGTTACCACATTGGAGGATGGAATATGGCGACGATAGAGGATGTAGCGAAATTAGCTGGTTTGTCGCGTTCGACGGTGTCGCGGGTTATTAATAACCACCCATATGTTACAGAAAAAAAGCGACAGCTCGTCTATGATGCGATGCGAAAACTGGATTATCATCCGAATTCTTCGGCGCAAAGATTACGAACGCAGAAAACAAATACGATAGCTGTGTTAGTCCCACGTTTAACGAATCCTTTTTTCCTTTATTGGTGGAAGGGCTTGAGGAGATTGCTGTGGAAAACGGCTATCAACTGCTAATATGCCAAACGCAAGCGAGAAAAGAAAAAGAACTGAACTTCCTGCATATGTTGACGACGAAGCAAGTAGACGGACTCATTTTCACTTCAATTGAAAATGAGTGGAAAACAGTTGAACCTTATTTGCAAAGTGGTCCGATTGTGCTTTGTAACGAATATATTTCCGAAGCGAAAGTGCCGATTGTTCGCCTTAATCAGGTGAAGGGAAGTTATCTCGGAACGAAATGTCTCATTGAAAAAGGTCATAAAGCGATTGCGTATTGTGGTTCTAACTATAGTGAACTCGGTCGTGACCGTGAAAAAGGGTTCATTCAAGCGTTAGCAGAATTCGGGTTAGGATTGAAAAAGGAATGGTATTTTGACAATTTTTATAGCATTGATTGTGGAAAAAAGGTACTCCAATCGATTCTCACAATGGAGCCTAACATGCGTCCGACGGCTATTTTTACGGGCAGTGATGAAGTTGCGGCTGGAATTATTAAAGAAGCACGCCAAAGAGCTGTTCCAATTCCTGACCAATTAGCAGTAATTGGCTTTGATGATCAACCAATTGCCGAATTGCTCGAGCCGACATTAACGACGATCCGCCAACCAACGAAGGATATGGGGAGACGGACGATGGAAGTGATGCTATCGATGCTGGCAACGGAACAAAGCAATATGCAGGTTGACCAGACAATTGTTGAACTACCAATTGAATTAATAATAAGAGAATCAGTTTAGTACTTGTGAGAACGATCTCACAAGTAGTTGCTAGCATTGAAGTAGAAGCACTGGCTTTGTATAGTGCAGTGCTTCAAATTAAAAGTGCCAATACACTATGAGATCGATTTCAGAAGCTGGAAGGAGAAGGAGGATAAAGATGACAACAAAAGTAACAGTATGGAATGAAAACCGCCATGAAAATAAGAATCCGGTTGTTCGTGACATATACCCTGAAGGAATCCATGGAGCAATCGCGAATGTTTTAAAGGGTGCAGGATATGATACGAAAACAGCAACGCTAGATGAACCTGAGCACGGACTAACTGATGAGGTGCTTAATGCAACCGATGTTCTAATTTGGTGGGGACACCTTGCCCATGATGAGGTGGCTGATGACGTAGTTGAAAAGGTGAAAAAGCGTGTCCTTGAAGGTATGGGTTTAATTGTCCTTCACTCAGGCCATTTCTCAAAAATCTTTAAAAACCTGATGGGAACGTCATGTGATTTGAAATGGCGTGAAGCAGATGATAAGGAACGCCTTTGGGTCGTCGATCCGAGCCATCCAATTGTAAAAGGAGTTGGCGAATACATCGAGCTTGAAAAAGAAGAGATGTACGGGGAGCATTTTGACATACCGACACCGGACCAGCTCGTTTTTGTAAGCTGGTTTGAAGGTGGGGAAGTGTTTCGAAGTGGCTGCACATACCAACGTGGAAACGGAAAGATTTTTTACTTCCGACCTGGACATGAGACATACCCAACATATCATAATGAACAAATTCAACGTGTCATTTTAAATGCAGTTGAATGGACAACGCCACTTGGTCGTGATTACCCGACCTATGGAAATGCTCAGCCATTAGAAACTATTAAAGAAAAATAACGGTTAAATTGAGAGGAGAATGTCAAATGAGTAAAGTTAAAGTTGGAATTATTGGTTGTGGAAGCATTGCAAAATATCGTCACATTCCTGAATTTGCGAACAATGAGCAAGCGGAAATTGTGGCTGTCTGTGACATTGTTGAAGATCGTGTAAATGAATTTGCTCAAAGCTACGGGGCAAAGGCATATACAAACTACGAAGAGCTTTTAGCAAATCAGGAGATTGATGCAGTGAGTGTTTGTCTACCAAATGCGTTACATGCACCTGTATCGATTGCAGCCCTACAAGCAGGTAAGCACGTTTTATGTGAAAAGCCAATGGCAACTTCAAAAGAAGAAGGAAAAGCGATGATTGCCGCGGCAAAGGAAAGTGGCAAGAAATTAATGATTGGCCATAACCAACGCTTCGTGCCATCTCATCAAAGAGCTCGCCAAATGATTGCAAATGGAGAGTTAGGAAAAATTTACAGCTTCCGTACAGCGTTTGGTCATGGTGGTCCTGAAGGATGGAGTGTTGATGGGAAGGAGAGCTGGTTCTTCCGTAAAGAGGATGCATTTATCGGGGCGATGGGTGACTTAGGCGTTCATAAAACAGACGTTCTTCGCTACGTTTTAGGCGAAGAAATAGTGGAAGTTGGTGCATTTGTTGAAACAGGTGCAAAAGAAAACTCTGATGTCGATGATAATGCTGTATGTGTACTAAAAACAGAAAGTGGCATTATTGGAACGCTTGCAGCGAGTTGGTCATATGTTTCAAAAGAAGATAACTCAACTATTATTTACGGTGAAAAGGCGATTGCTCGCTTAGAAGATGATCCAGTTAACTCGCTCGTTGTCCAATATAAAACAGGTGAAGTTGCAAAATATGAACTTGGCGGGATTCAAACAAACGATTCAGGTGGCCAAACAAGTTCACACGTTATCGATCACTTTGTTGATGCAATTGTAAACGATACCGAGCCACTTATTACAGGCGAAGAGGGCTTGAAGTCACTTGAAGTTGTTCTTGCAGCTCTTGAATCAAGTGACACGAAAAAGATTACATCATTATAAGCGGAGACTTAAGGGGATCGATGCTTACTGGGGATAGCTCCAAAAAAACAATTCATAACACATTAACGGCATTTATAGAGGATTAAAGCGACTTTGTCATTTACATTGTCGCTTTTCTTTATTCATATGAAAAAGTCTAGAAAGTCAACAATTCAATTTTTTGCCGATATATATATTATCATAGTTGGTAAGAGAGGTGAGGCTGATGAAGGACGTGATGAACTGTCCGAAGTGTGGTAAGATTTTTGTTAAAGCTTTCCGCCCAATATGCCCAAATTGCTATAGAGAAGAAGAAGCTCATTATGAAAAGGTATCAACGTTTTTAAGAAAGAAGCAGAATCGTATGGCATCTGTACAAGAAGTGCATGCAAAAACAGACGTTCCGCTAGAATTAATTCACCAATTTGTCCGTGAAGGACGTATTATGAGAAGTCAATTTCCAAACTTAGGCTATCCGTGTGAATCGTGTGGAACAACGATTCAACAAGGTCGCGTTTGTAACAATTGCCGTGATCATATATCAAGTGGTTTAGAGGAAATAGAAAGAGATCAACAGCTTAAAGAAAAGATTCGCGATAACGAACAAGAACGCATCTATACTTATACGACTTTACAAGATCGAATTAACAAAAAGGATTAAAAAATTTCATGAACGTGCCGATATATATATTGATATAGTCGGTGCGTTTTTGCGGGATAAAGTGTTAAAAAGAGAAATCGATATTTATTTAGAGATAAGCAATATTCGTTGTTTGAGAGAAGAGGTGTAACAGTGAAGGTCAATCCATATCAATCAATTCAGCAAAACGTTTATAAAAAGCAGGTTGATAAAGTAGGTAAGAATGAATTTGCTAGGAAGAAGCAAGATGAGGTACAAATTTCCTCTGAAGCATTTCAAAGGCAACAGGAAACACAAGATCCAGAACGTGTAAAGAAAGTAGAAGCATTGAAGCAGCAAATTGAATCTGGTCAATATAAGGTCGATCCGAAAGCCGTGGCCGCGAAGTTTTACGATCATTGGAATCAATAATTTTAGAGGAGAGATAGACAGATGTCGATGCAGACTCTCATTCAACTAATGGGGCGACTAGACGAAATACAGCATGAATTACTAAAAATAGCGAAGCAAAAGGTTGAACCAATTAAAAAGGGGAATCCGAAAGAAATCGAAGCACTTGTTCGAAATGAAGCAAAGCTGATTCGACAACTTGAAGCAACAGAGGTGCTGCGAACAAAAGCGGTTAAATCCTTTTTGCATGAACAAGGTATCAGTAAAGAGATGGCTACTGTCAGTGAGTTACTAAAATGGGCTAACGAGGAAGATGCACAACGTTTAACGACATTACAACAGTCGTTACTTGATACTACGGATAAGCTTAAACGACAAAATCAATTTAACCAACAGCTCATTGATGAGTCGCTTCAATTTGTCACGCTCTCACTAGATTTAATGATGCCACAAAAAGAAGATATCAGCTACAGCCCGAATGAGCGCCAGGATGAGCTACTCGGAACCGGTCGGTCTCTGTTTGATTCTAAAGCGTAAATAAGGAGGAAGACAAATGCAATCAACATTTCATGGGTTAGAAACGGCACGCCGTGCTATGATGACGCAGCAATACGCTCTACATACAGTAGGCCAAAATATTGCGAATGCGAATACGCAAGGGTATACAAGGCAACGAGTGAATTTCGCACCAACTGAACCTTATCCGAATGTAGGAAGAAATGCACCACGTATACCAGGTCAAATTGGGACAGGGGTACAAGCTGGTAGCGTTCAACGGATACGAGATCAGTTTTTGGATATTCAATTCAGGAACGAATTTAACAAGGAAGGTTACTGGGCTACTAAAGTTGTCGCTTTCGAAAAATTAGAAGATGTGTTAAACGAACCTTCTAATGAAGGATTAAAACATCAAATAGATGAATTTTGGAAGGCATTTCAAGAGCTAAGCACAGATCCAGAAGATGCAGGTGCAAGACGAATTGTAAGGCAAAGAGCGGTCGCTGTTACAGAAACCTTTCATCATCTTCACGATTCATTAACAACGATTCATAATGATTATAAGGAAGAAATTGAAGTGACAGAAAAAGAAATAAATCGTCTGTTTAAAGAACTGGAGGATATTAACCAGAAAGTTCGTGAAGCAGAGCCACATGGATATGTAACGAATGATTTGTATGATAAGCAAGACCTAATTTTAGATAAGCTATCAAGTATGCTAAACATACAGGTGAAACGAGAGGAAAGTAGTGGCGATCCGAGTGCTGCTGCTGAAGGTGCAGTAACCGTTATTTTAATTGATGATTCAGGCAAGCAAATGCTAGGTAATGACGGTGAACCGATCGTCCTCGTTGATGGAACTGGGCAATTAAGCTATAAGAGGTTAGCGATAGAATTTTCTGAGGATGAATCATTTGTTAGTCGCTTCACGTTGGTAGATGAAGATGAAAACGAATTAGCTAATATTGACTTAGATACAATGCCAAGAGGTGCTATGAAAGGTTTAATAGAAGCATTTGGCTATGGAGCATCTATTGACGATGTGAAAGGGATTTTACCCGATATGTTTGCTGAAATTGATTTATTAGCTGAGACATTTGCAAATCAAATTAACGAAGTCCACCAAATTGGCTTCACATTACCAGATCTAAATGGCAATGTTGAGCTGGGTAGTGAATTTTTTGACTTGTCAAAATGGGTGATGGAGTTAGAGCATCAAAAGCAATTAGCGTCCATCAAAATATTGAAGATAGCTTAGACAATATTGCAGCTGCCGGAGTTAGTTTAGACGATCTTGCTGAAGGAAAGAAAGAGGAGTACGAGAACCTATTAAATGCTGAACGCGATGAAGCATATTATGAAAACATTCGCAACTTCCTAAATGACCCTTCAAGTTATAGTAACGGTGTACCTGTTGCCTATGAAGGAGATGCGACAAACGCCCGTCGTTTAGCAGATGTAAAAGACTTAACATTGCAGCTCGGTGAAAACACTGCAACGATTGGAAGCTATTATCAAGGAATGATAGGAGATTTAGGTGTAAAAGCGTCTGAGGCGATTGGAATGAGAGATAATGCGGAAGGGCTAAAGGCAGGTATCTCCTATCGTCGAGATGCGGTCAGCAGTGTTTCTTTAGATGAAGAGCTGACGTTATTAATTCAGTTCCAGCACGCTTATAATGCAGCAGCACGTAACATTACGTTAGTCGATGAAATGTTAGACCGGATTATTAATGGTATGGGTGTTGTAGGTAGATAAGAAGGGTAGGTGAGCGAAATGCGTGTAACTCAAGCAATGCTATCAAGTCATACGTTACGTTATATTAATCAAGGATACAATGGTTTGGCAAGACTTCAAGATCAATTAGTAACCGGAAAGAAAATCTCTCGTCCGTCGCAGGACTGTCATTGCAATGAAAGGGATGCGTTATCGTACAGAAGTAACAGAGATCGAGCAGTTTAAACGTAATATCGGCGAGGTTCATAACTGGCTTGAAACAGCCGATTCTGCACTAGATCAAGGAACTGAAATTTTACGTCGTATTCGAGAACTTGCTACACAAGCTGCTAACGATTCCTACGATGCATCTGAACGAGCAAATATAGCCAAAGAAATAAAGCAGCTACGCGAGCATATGCAGTCTATTGCCAATACAAAAAATAGCAATAAATATATATTTAATGGAACGAATACGATGACCCCACCAATTGTTAATTTGGAGGAGATGTTTTACGGTACGGTTGATTTATTTAATGGGACCATTGAGCCTAACGATACTGATATTGTATATGATGGTCAAGTATTTCGGTATGTCGGGGAAGTAGATGGACAACAAATTTATCAAGATATTAGACAAACAGAACCGGAGTTTGGGGATCAAACTTTTGAGACAGAGGCATTTCGCCTTGTAATTGAGGATGAAGGTGGTTCGGTCACTTATATAAAACCAGACACAAATCAAGATGGTGAAACGATAACAACTTCAGTTCGTACAAACGATGTAGTGGTCGCTAGTCGTAACGCGGTCTCCTACAACACTCAAAATGTTGAGATCGAAATATTTAAAGGCGTAACCGTTCCTGTTAATATTAATCCGAGTAATATATTTAACAATGCATTATTTGGCGATATGATTCGTCTCGAACAGGCATTAGAGGATGATACGGTTACAGGTGAAGAGCTAACGTCGTATATCGACAATTTTTACGACCATATTGATCACTTCGTTTCAGAGCGTGCTGAGCTTGGAGCAAGGGTAAACAGAGTAGAAATGATGGAAAATCGAATTCTTGATCAAGAAATTACGGCAAAACGAATTATGTCTGATAACGAAGATGTAGATATAGAAAAGGTGATCATGGAATTACTTATTCAGGAAAGTGTCCATCGTGCCGCTTTAGCATCAGGCTCTAGAATCATTCAACCGTCGTTAATTGATTTTCTAAGATAAAAAAGTTATAGGAGGTGCGAAGATGCAGCAAGTCCAATTACATATTGATCAAACGTTGGCACAAACTGGTCTTCGTTCCGTTCAACCACCAATGCAAATAAAACAGCATCAAGCTGATCTACAAATTAGTCAAGAGCATACGAACTTAGTTGAAATAAGTACAACAGCGAGAAGATTGTATATTGACCAAACGGAAGCCTTTGCTGATGCGAACTTAAAAACTCCTTTACGTCTTAGCAATGAGTTTTATCAACGTATTCGCGGAACTGTCATGAACTATGTTGCGAAGACTGCTCGCGAGGGAGAACAGCTTAAAAAAATTGAAAATGGAAATCATGCGATCACGCATATTGCCGCCCAAAGAGGGAGTAGACCCCAAAAACAAGCGAACATCGCCTATATGCCAAATTCAATGTCGAAAGTGTCGTTTGACTATCAGCCAAGTGAAGTACATATCCGTGCTAGAAAAAGTGAAGCAAACATTCACGTTACACCGCAGAAACCGGAGATTGACATTCCGAAATGGGGCGTAGATATTTATTTGCAACAAAAAAATCAAATTGCTTTCCAGGCAGTTGGTACTAACGTAGACCGAGGGTTATAAGGCTTCCAATGAGAATGGGAGCCTTTTTTGGATAATAGTTAATCAAGGGAAGCGGGTAATAAGCATATCGACTGATGTAATTTTTCTTGATACACTAAAGGCAATGAACTAGAAGTTTGATCAATGAGGTGTAAGGAATGAAAATACAAACGAAATATATTGGTGAAGTCGAGATTAACAAAGAGCAAATTATCACATTCCCGACTGGAATCCCGGCATTTGAAGAGGAGATGTCGTTTGTTCTTTATCCACTCGAGGAGCAATCACCCTTTCTCGTATTACAATCAACGAAAACAGTCGAGATTGCCTTTATTCTCGTAAACCCATTTGATTATGTTGATAACTACCAAGTAAAGCTCCAAGATGCAACAAAAGAACAGCTACATATTGAAAAACCTGAAGAAGTAGCAACATACGTCGTCCTAACGGTAAAAGAACCATTTTCGGAAACAACGGCAAACCTACAAGGTCCAATTATCATTAATGCACGGACAAACGAAGCGAAACAAATTCTCATGAGCGACAGCGATTATACGACTAAGCATAAAATTTTCAAACAAGCTGCTAAAACTGGGAAGGGGGAGTGACCATGCTTGTGCTCTCTCGTAAAGCAACAGAAGCCTTGAAAATCGGTGATGATATCGAAATTAAAATTCTCTCGATTGAAGGCGATCAAGTGAAAATTGGCATCGAAGCCCCAAGACACGTTGACATCCACCGTAAAGAAATTTATATCCAAATTCAAGAGGAAAACCAAGCAGCTGCACAAACCGTGTCGCTTGATGTATTAAAGGGGTTTGGGAAATAGTGGAAAACCCTCTCTGAATGGGCGGGGGGAGTTTTTTGCTATGTCCGTCTATCGAAAGCATTCAGACAAGATAAATGACCAATTATTTCAACTGATACAAAAGATTCGCGAAAAAAGAACTAAAAAAAATAAAAAAATTCTTCAAAAACTATTAACTTTTTTAATCATTATCCGATATAATAGATAAGCATGAAGCAAGGGATGACGGCCGCATTTCTTGCCGATGGCTCTATTATACTTATCCAACCACAAGGACGTGGGCGGGAACACAATTCAAGGAGGAAATTTATTATGATTATTAATAACAATATCCCTGCGTTAAATACGCACCGTCAAATGGGTATCAACCAAAACCACATGCGATCATCAATGGAGAAGCTTTCTTCAGGACTACGTATTAACCGTGCTGGTGATGACGCTGCTGGACTTGCAATCTCTGAAAAGATGCGTGCTCAAATCCGCGGTTTAGACCAAGCTAGTCGTAACGCTCAAGATGGTATTTCAATGATTCAAACAGGTGAAGGTGCTCTTGATGAAACGCACAGCATTCTTCAACGTATGCGTGAACTAGCTGTACAAGCTGCGAACGATACGAATGTTGAAGTTGACCGAGAAGAACTTCAAAAGGAAGTTGCACAACTAATTGATGAAATTGATCGTATCGCAAATAACACTGAGTTCAATACGCAAACATTATTTAATGGTGAATTAGCAGAATCTGGTGTTGTCTTCCATATCGGAGCAAACTCTGAACAAAACATTACAGTTGAATTTGCTGAAATGACTTCTGAAGCGTTAGGAGTAAATGGACTTGAAATTGCTACTCAAGAAGGAGCAGATCAGGCTATCACTACTATTAACGAAGCAATTGAAAAGGTGTCTGCTGAACGTTCGAAGTTGGGAGCGGTACAAAACCGTTTAGAACACACAATTGCCAACTTAGATAACGCTTCTGAAAACTTACAAGCAGCTGAATCTCGTATTCGTGACGTTGACATGGCCCGTGAAATGATGGAAATGACTCGTGCGAATATTCTTTCACAAGCTTCTCAAGCAATGCTTGCACAAGCGAATACGCAACCGCAATCAGTACTTCAACTTCTTGGTTAATTTTAATATTGAATTTATGGAGGATATCATTTTCGATATCCTCTTTTTTTCTCTTAAAAATACGCTCTAAATAATTGTGGTTTTAGACCGCATGTTCAACTTTTTATAAATATAAATGGTCATGCCCTTGTCTACTTTTATAGGTTAGAATTTAGTTCGAAATACATAATATATTTTATTGATATTCATTTTAAAGTAATAAAATATGTTAAACTTTAATTAGTTACGTAGGAAAAAAGGAGTGCAGACATTGGCTAACTTAAATAATAAACAATTAAAACAAATACAAAACGTTTCACACACACTATTAGAAGCTATTGGGCATTTTACTATATTAGCAAAAGAGAAAAATATAAATGAGTGTATTTTTACATTAAGTACAATCGTTGATGGTTTTAGGTCAATCAACAAAACTTTGCAGTTTTCTGATTTAGGAGTAGAGGAAAGAAGACAGATAGAGAAGAGCTTACATTTAATAGTTAAAAAGTTAGAACAAGGTCAATTACTAAAAGTCATTGAAATTGTCCAATTTTCTTTACAACCACAAGTAAGGAATTGGAACCAATTATTAGATAAACTACTCGTGGAAGATGCAAATAAAAGTGAAATGATTATAGGGGTTTATTTATGTCAAGAGAATCCAAGGAGGGTTTATCCTGAAGGGAGAATTAAAGCCCTCGTTGAGGAAGGGCAAAAACAAGGGGTGAAAATGATCTTTTTCTCTTCGAAGGATGTTAATTTTAAAAAGGAAGAAATTGAAGCAGATGTTTTCAAGAATGGAGAATGGGTCAAGGAAATTTGCCCTTTTCCAAATGTGATTAATAACCTTCCTAAAGTACGTGTTCAACAATCATTTACGGAAAGAAAGTTAAGAAGGCAAATACCGTTTACAGGATTTGCTATAGATGGAAAATTAACTTTGCCGAAGAAGTTAATAGAATCAAAGAAGTATTTTGATTTGCTCGCTCCATTTAAAATAACTGATCATGAAAATAATATATACTCGTTTATAAGAGAACATGAAATTGCCGTATTAAAACCAATTATGGGTAGACGGGGATTAAATATTTATTTTGTTGAAAAAACAGAAAAATGGGTATTCTGTTCTTGACCACAAAAAAAAGTTTGTATTAAATGAGTTAGAGTTTAATAAGTGGATACATGAAGAAATTATTAGTAAGAGTAGACTTTTTATGATACAAAAATACATTAAGAGTCGAACGAACCAAGGGGAACCGTTTGATATTAGAGCACATGTTCAAAAGGATGGTCAAGGAAAATGGCAAATAACAAAAATATATCCGCGTATCGGTAATAAGAAAAGTATTTTAAGTAATATTAGCCGTGGCGGAAGAACTGAAGAGTTAACTCAATTTTTAACGACTCAATATGGAACCAAAGGTAAGGAAATGTCAAATGAGCTAAGAAAGTTAGCTATGGGAGTAACAAAACATTTAGATCAACTATATGGGGCTGCAATAGATGAGCTAGGCCTTGATTTAACTATAGATGAAGACGGTAAATTTTGGATGCATGAAGTAAATAATGGACCACAATCAGCTTATCATGAACATGAAAGAGCTGCCAATACGATTGCCTATGCCATTTATTTAGCGGAAAATGGACTGTTTTTCTCAAATAAGTTTGACAAGAGGGATAAAAATAGGGAATTTATTGCTGAAACTTCTAATTTAGAAATAGCTAAGTTAAATGAAGATCAAATAAAAGTTGGAATGTTAGTAAATGAAAAGGAAATTAATAAACTAGTAGAAGCTTGTGCGTATGTTGCAAAATTTGAGGAACAAACTTTTTATTACTTTACACCAAAAGATATTGATTATGAAGAAAAAGTTATCCGAGGCTATTTCTATGAAAATAAAGAATGGGTGCCAAAATTAGTAGAATATCCTGACGTTATTTACGACCGCTTAAGAACTAGAGGGCTAAAAGGGTTTGAAATGGTTTATAGAGAGTTAGAAGAGATTCCATTTACGAATGAGTTTTTTGGAAATTCAATTAGTAAACTTGAAGTATATAATCAATTACGTTCTACTGGTATGTTAGATGATTATATTATTCCTTATAAAAAGGTAGAGCGTGTGAAGGATATTTTTCACTATTTAAATAATTATGAAAGAATCATCTTAAAACCCGAAGTAGGTTCGTTTGCAAATGGTGTACATTATATTGAGAAAGTCGATCATAGTAACTATTTAGTAGCTTTAAAGGAACAAAAGAAAGAGTATAGTGAACTAGGTTTAAATGATTATCTTCGTTCACTGGTGAAAAAAGGAGTTTTCATCGTCCAAGAATATATTGAAACTCGGACAAAAGAAGGTAATCCATTTGACATTAGAGTACACCTGATGAAGGATGGCAGTGGGGATTGGTCGTTTGTTGAGAGTTACCCTAGAATTGGAGTTGGGTTTGCTACGATACTCGTTCCAAGTAAAGGAGGGTATATGAGTAAATTAACGGGCTTTCTACAAAGGAATTTTGAAAACAAATACAGTTATTTAGAATCAAAGATTAAAGAGGTATCACATAAAATTGCTGTTGAATTTGAACATTTGTATCAAGAAAACGTCCAGGAAGTCGCACTTGATTTAGCTATCGACCCAAATGCGGAAATTAAACTTATTGAAGTAAATGTCAATAAACCAGGAATCAACTATTACGAGTTTGAAGTTGCCAAACACGTAATCCCATATGCGATTCAATTAGCAAAAAAGTACAGAGGATGAAATATACAAATGTTTCATTAAAAATGTTGATTAGATAGAATTCGTAATTTATAGAGGGACTATGTTTCAGTGGTCCTTTGTACATATGGTTGAATCTTACTTGAACAAATGGCAAAGGAAGTATTACTAAATTATTGCTGGTTCCTTTAATCATTTACAGGAGTTATTAAATATTCCTTAATCATATAGGGCGTTTATACTATTATGATTCCAATGATTGAAGGGGCTCGTATTACCTTTAATGAGATGTGGAATGAAGTAAGTGCTGCTGTCAATTGCTCTCTTACGAAAAGCACGTATCTTTGTGATCGGAGTTGAGATAATTCTTCCGCTAATGATTCTGCCATTACTTGTCGATATAATCTATAGAAAATTGAATAAAGGAGACAAGCGCCATGTTGATTCAATCTAATCGTATGGCATTTATGGCTTATCGTCACTATCAACGTCATTCCTTTGCCATGTTTCAATCGATGGAACGTCTTGCATCAGGAAAGAGAATTAATCGAGCTAGTGATGATGCGGCAGGGTTGGCGATATCAGAAAAAATGCGAGCACAAATTCGTGGCTATGAACAAGCGATTCGTAATGCAAATGACGGGATCTCTCTAGTACAAACGGCTGATGGTGCATTAAGTGAAACGCAACAAATTCTCCAACGGATGCGTGAATTAACCGTACAGGCAGCTAATGATACAAATACAGAAAGTGAGAGATTGATCATTCAACAAGAATTGACCCAGCTTACAAAGCAGATTGATCATATTTCTGAGCATACAGAATTCAATACGAGGAAGCTGTTGGCGGGAGATGGTGATGAACCATTAAAACTGAAATTGCAAATAGGTGCAAATGCTGGTCAGTCGGTCGAGCTCCACTTTCAATCGATGGGTGGACAAGCACTTGGATTGGATGATGCTGATGTAATTGATGTTACATCAAATGAAAAAGCTAATGCATTTCTTGAAAGGTTGGATGATGCAATCGGGAAAGTATCATCTGAGCGTGCAACTTATGGTGCGTATCAAAATCGATTAGAGCACACGGTTTCGAATTTATCAAATATGGCTGTAAATATGTCCGCCTCTGAATCTAGAATCCGTGATGTCGATTATGCTCGGGAAATGATGCATTTTATGAGGGCACAAATATTGTCGCAAGTGTCAATGGCAATGATGGTGCAGGCGAATCAACAAACGTCCCGGTTAGTAGAACTGCTCAGGTAAGATAATAGCGGGAAAACACAAAAGGTAATTAACGGTGATACTTCCTGAACAATTGCAATGTTAGTTGAGACGAAATGTATTCTAGTACACCGTAAGTAATAGAAAGGTGGGAGTTAATGGATATCGCATTATTGTCAATGGGAATGAGCCAAATACAAGTGAAGCAGCAATTGTCCATTGCAGTCATGAAACAATCAATGGATTATGTTGAACAACAAGGAAATGCTGTTCAGAGCTTGCTTGAATTTACTGATATAGCTAAACTGCAACAAACAGTCCAACCTCATTTAGGTAGTATGATTGACATGAAACTATAATATTTTATCAAATTAGAACTAATTCATAGAAATATAGAATTAGTTCTCTTTTTGAAAATCTGTCTCTTTTTTGTCATCATTTACTATAAATTAACTATGTGTTTGCCGATATAATCATTAGAAGATTATACGGAGGTGTAGAAGATGGAAGTGAAAGGTCCATCATTATCAATACAAGCGGATTTCACGAGTACGAAAAGTACAAAGCGTACACCAGCGATACATGGAAAATCGCCTGTGGCCGACAAAGTTGGAGAGAAATTTCAAGAAATAAATGAAAGACAAAATTCTAAAGATATTTTGATAAAGCAAGTTACAAACATGAATGAGCTTTTTGAAACAAGTCGTACTTCTATCAAATTTTCAATCCATGAAGATCTTGGCAGGACGTATGTTCAAGTAGTAAATCAGGTTGATCAAGAAGTCATTAAAGAAATCCCTTCAGAGGAATTTCTTGATATGATTGCTTCGATGTTAAAGTTTGCTGGATTAATTGTTGATGAACGAATATAGAGTGAAAAGAGGCGATTAATAATGAGATTATCCGGGTTAGCAACAGGAATGGATACAGAACAAATGATTCGCGACATGATGCGTGTGGAACGTTTGCCAGTAGATCGAATGATGCAGCAACGACAAACGCTTCAATGGAAGATGGAGGATTATCGAGATATCAATCGGATGTTTAATACATTTCGTACCAATATCTTTGATACGGTTATGCTACAGTCTAATATGCTAGCTAAGTCGGTCTCAAGTTCTAATTCAGGACTTGTAACAGCAACAGCCAACTCCTCTGCCGGTAACATGAACGTACGTATTGATTATGTTGAATCATTAGCTAGATCAGCTTCCTTCCATAGTACAGGGAGACTTTCAGCGACTCAAGGCGAAAAAGTCAACCCGTCAGCTGCATTAGGAACACAAGCGTTTGCTGATGATATTGAATGGAGAAGTGGGGTCGTTAATACTCAATCCTTTACGATTAATTCTGCAACAGCACCGATGCAATTAGAGCATCAGCCTGTTAACCTTAATGATATGGTTATCAAAGCGAACGGGAAAGCATTTGAAGTCGTTACAGAAGGTACTCCTGAGATAGGACAAGTTTTAGTAACTGCTGATGGTGCGTTGCAGTTTAACTCAGAAGAATCGATCACTAATGGTACAACTGTATCAGTTACATATTTAACTGAAACGACAACACAGGACTTTAGTGTTAAGGAAGCAAAAACGACATTCCAGCTAAGTAAACGTGGAATTGATGAATCATCTGTTACTATTCAAGCAGGTGGTGTTGAATATAGTTTAGAAAATAATAATCTAGTAACTGACCGTAGCCAGTTAAATGGAAATAATGCCTTTCTTAATGTGAATACAGGACAAATCATTTTTGGATCTGCACAATCAGACATTTCAGTTGAGTATGCACAACGATATATGACTGCTGGTATAAACGGTTATAATGAACAAGGCGAAGTAAGCGATAAATTTATTTTTACCGCTAATCAAACATTAACTAATGTCTTTACTGAACTAAATCGGTCATCCGTTGGTGTAAGTGCTTTTTACGATTCTCATGAAGATAAAGTTATTATGACGAGAACGCAAACAGGGGTGTTTAATCCAGATGGTGATGAATTAACGTTTTCAGGGTTTTTCAGTAATTCGTTAAAACTGGATGGTTCAGTAGATAGCGGTGCGTCTAACGCTGTCTTTTCAATCAACGGAATGTCGACAGAAAGACAGAGTAATACGTTTACTGCTGGTGGAATGACAATCACCTTAAATAGTACGTTTGAAAATGAAGTGAATTTAAGTGCATCAACAGATACTGATAAAGTATTTGATACGATTATGGAATTTGTAAATGAATATAACGAAATACTTGATTTTGTGAATGGTAAGTTAACAGAAGATCGTAACCGTTCGTATTTGCCACTAACAGATGAACAAAAGGATGCAATGTCTGAACGGGAAATTGAAAAGTGGGAAGAACAAGCACGTTCGGGATTACTACGTAACGACGCAATTTTACGTTCACCACTGGATCGTATGCGATTAGATATGTATGGTAGTGTGAACTTAGGGATAGATTCAGCTTTTAACCACCTGTCCGCCATTGGTATTACAACATCAACTGATTATCTTGATCGTGGAAAACTTGTTGTGAATGAAGATAAACTTCGACAAGCTATTGAAGACGATCCAGAAGCGATTTATCAACTATTTGCAGCAGATGGTGAAAGCAATGAAGAAAAAGGAATTGCTAGAAGACTACGTCAAACACTCGATCAAGGGATTGAGTCAATTGCAGAACGTGCTGGAGGATTAAGAGGAAAAAATCTAAATCATCAATTTACACTCGGACGCAATATTAACAATTTAAATGACCAAATTTCGAATTTTGAACGTCGCCTTCAACAGATTGAACAACGTTACTGGCGTCAATTTACGGCAATGGAAACAGCTATTCAAAGAGCTAACAGCCAAGCTGAAATGTTCTTTGCACAAATGTATCCACAAGGTTAAAAAAAGGGGAGAGGGAGAGCATGGCTACAAACTTACAGAATGCATACAAACAGAACTCATTGAAGACTGCATCTCCAGGTGAATTGACACTCATGCTGTATAACGGTTGCTTGAAATTCATTAAACAAACGAAACAAGCAATTGAAGCAGGAGAAATCGAGCAGCGTAATACAGCAAATATGAAAGCACAAAATATCATTCGTGAATTAATGGTTACATTAAAAGTCGATTCCGAAGTTGGACAGAATATGTTGACGATGTATGACTTTATTTTGAATCGTCTTGTAGAGGCTAATATTAAAAATGACGTACAAATGCTATTAGAAGCAGAAGAAATGGTAACAAGTATGCGCGATACGTGGAAAGAAGCGATCCAACTTGACCGAAAGCAGCGTCATGGTTCAGGAGCAGGCGGAACAGTATAATGAAAGATTTATATGTGGAAACAGAAGAGCTTGTGACTTTTGTAAAACAAGCATTACCTAACGACCATGATGAAAGAGATGCTTTTTAGCAGAGCTCGACGATAGATTGCAAAAACGCGAAAGCCTGTTAAAGAAAGTTGATGGTGCCTCATTGTCATCGGCTGAACGAAAGCTAGGCGATGAGATCATTAAGCTTAATAAACAGTTAAATGAACACCTCGAACAAATCCAGATGGAGATCAAAAGAGATCTTGCTAGTTTAGAGGAAAAGAAAAAAACAGGCCGCAAATACGAAAACCCATACGATGGTCCAACTTCAGAAGGAATCTTTTTCGATAAGCGTGGTGTGTAGATGTAAAGCTTAATTCCAGTGTGTATATCGCTGGATTAAGCTTTTTTACGTATAGCGATTCCTCAGGAGTATTCGATGTAAGATGAAGTGTGCTTACAACCTTGTATGCTATACTGATATGAACAAAGCAAGGGAGAGATTGTCATGAAAAAAGGTGTGACGATTTACGATATCGCGAAGGAGGCACAAGTGTCGCCAGCGACGGTATCACGTGTGTTGACGGGAAATGCGAGGGTCAGACCCGAAACGATGAAAAGAATTACAGCGGTCATTGAAAAACATCACTTTCAGCCCAATGGCTTAGCCCGCAGCTTATTGCATAAGAAGACGAAGATGATTGGATTTATATTGCCTGATATTAATCATCCGTTCTTTTCGACCTTTGTGTTAAAAGCAGAGGCGCATGCATTGAGCGCTGGTTATACGTCGTTTGTTTGCAATACGTTAAATGATAGCGAAATGGAATCGAAGTATTTACACGCCCTCCTTGAAAAGCAGGTTGATGGGATCCTATTTTGGGTGGAAGAATAAATGAGGTTGAAGTAAATCCTTCGTATGTAACGGAAATGGCACAAGTGATGGAGCGTATTCCCGTGTTGTTTGTTAATGGGGAGATGGAAGGAATAGACGCACATATGATTCGAACGGATGAGGGAGACGGGATTGCCAAGCTTGTTGACATGTACACGAATCTTGGGCATTGTCACATTGGCTTTTTAGGCGGTGTACGGGGAATTACGTCAACCGAGCTAAAAATGGAAACGTATAAAGAGGAACTACAAAAACATGGGCTAGATGTCGTGGAAGAGTGGATCATTCCATCAAATTTTACGATTGAATCCGGAGAGGAAGCAGCTCAGCAATTAATGAAGCTAGAAACGAAGCCAACAGCTGTCATTTGCGTCAATGATTTTGTTGCGATTGGAGCGATTAATACGTTTAAAAAGTATGGTTTGACCGTGCCGAATGATGTCGCTGTTTCTGGATTTGATGATATTTATTTAGCGAAGTATTTTCCACCAGGTTTGACGACGATATCACAAAATTATGATCAATTAGGGGAAAAAGCGATTAAGCTTTTAGTGGATTTAATGGATGGGAAGGATGTTCCAAAGGAAACGATCATACCTACGTCACTAGTGATTCGCGAGTCTTGCCATTTTTCGTAAAAAAAGATTGACAACTTACGATTCTGTTATGTTACGATAAATGAAATGGGTTTCATAAGCTGTTTTTTGAAACCGATTTCATATGAATTGAGGTGAGCTATGAATCGAACCGAATTAACACAAATCATAAAGCCTGTCGCACCTATTCATTACTGGTTTCCTTCTGATGAAGACAAACATCTTTTTTTTCAAAGTATTCGAGAACATAAAAGTCATAGAGCTTACGTCCAAGAAATCAAAGAAGAAGCACAGCGGTTGGAAAGATTACCTGTTATGGAGTTGCCATTCTCGCTTTTTCAGCTTTTTTCGGAAACGGGTTCACGAAAGGAATACGAGACACCCTATTTCCAAAAAAGAAGATGCTTAAATACGTTTGCGATCATGACACTACTCGAACCTGATAAGAAGGAACATCTAGTAAGCTTGCAAGAAGTTATCTGGTCGATTTGCAATGAGCATACGTGGTGTTTACCGGCACATTTTCCGGAAGTGAGTGAAAAAAGTGAGTCACTGCAAATACGTGTTGATAAGGAACCGATTGATTTATTTGCCGCGGAAACAGCATTTGCTTTAGCGGAAATTGCTGTTCTACTTAGATCAGAGCTTGAACCAAAGATTAGAATGCGAATTGAAGAGGAAGTGAGAAAACGAGTTTTACAACCTTTCTATCATCATACCTATCATTGGGAAAAGGCTGATCATAACTGGGCAGCTGTTTGTGCCGGATCAATTGGGTCAGCAGCAATCTATATGGTAGATGATCATGAAGAATTATCAGTCATATTAGAACGTGTGTTATATGCGATGGATGCCTATTTATCTGGTTTCCATGATGACGGTGCTTGTTTAGAAGGGTATGGGTACTGGCAATATGGATTTGGTTTTTTCGTTTATTTTGCTGATTTGCTCAAAAAGAAGACGAACGGGAAAATAGATTTGATGCAATCAGAAAAAGTCCATCAAATTGCCTTGTTTCAGCAGAAAATCTTTTTGACTAGTAATCGGATTGTTAATTTTTCAGATTCGCTTGCAAGCGGTAAAGTTTGGATCGGGCTCACTCATTATTTACGTCAATCGTTTCCTGATATTGATTTACCAAAGGAAGAATGGCGGGCTAGTTATATGGACGATCATTGTAGTCGCTGGGCTCCTGCTATTAGGGAAATTCTTTGGCTGCGGGAAGACTTCGAAGGAATGTCATGGACAGCAAAAAGCTATTTGTTAGAGCAAGCACAATGGTTTGTGTCACGCTATCAAATGGAAGGGGAAATGTATGCGTTTGCAACAAAAGGTGGTCATAATGACGAGCCCCATAATCATAATGATATTGGTCAGTGGATCGTTGCATCAGACGATGACGTTTTTCTATCTGATATAGGGAGTGGCGAATATACGAAACGTTATTTTAGTGATGATCGCTATTTGAATTTATGTACTGGATCGCAAGGGCATTCAGTTCCAATCATCGATGGTCAATATCAATGTGCTGGAGCATTGTACCGTGCTTCGTCCTTTCGTGTTAAAAAAAATGAACGGCGTGATCAAATCGAACTCTTTTACGCTGGTGCTTATGAAGTAGATGGGTTACGTGAGCTCACTCGTTCCTTTACATGGATGAAGGAGGGACTGCCGATCTTACTAGTCGAGGATGCTTTTTTTGCAGAGAGGAAAATTTCGTTTATTGATCGGTTCATTACACCGCTGCAAACGACGCAAAAGGAACCAGGGAATGTTGTATTAAAAGGAAAAAAGCAGCAGCTGAGAATTGTTTATGATGAGCACCAGCTTACAGTTAAGGAGAAAGTGTTGACGTATTCAAATCATTTTGCAAAGGAAGAACAAGTTCTAGCCTTGGATTTCCATTTGAACAATCCAACGGAACGAGGAAATATTAAATTTACATGTCTTTTTGAGGAGAAAGGGTGAGTAGAATGACAGAACAGTGGGTTGAGGATGCATGGTCAAGAATAACAAAGAAGCTAGCTAGAACATCGCAAAAGATTGGTTCACGATTTCCCCATGTTAGTGTCAATGGAACGTATGAATGTGCTGAGCCACATTGGTGGACGGCTGGCTTTTGGCCGGGTCAGCTATGGTTAGTTTATAGAGAAACAAAGGATGAATCATTGAAGGCGATTGCGGAGGAATGTGAACGAAAGCTCGATGACGTTATCGTTGGATTTGATCGACTTGACCATGATATGGGCTTCATGTGGACGTTAACGAGTGTGGCACGTTATAAGTTGCTAGCGGAGAAGGATTCGAGACGTCGAGCGTTATTAGTCGCTAATTTGTTGATGGGGCGATTCAATGCCAATGGGAATTACATCCGGGCCTGGAATCCGTGGTTTGAAGGCGATCAAAATACAGGCTTTGCGATTATTGATTGTATGATGAATCTGCCGTTATTATTTTGGGCTTCAAAGGAAACAGAAGACCCTAGGTATAAAGCAGTCGCCATTCGTCATGCAAATACGGTGCTTGAACATTTTATTGAAGAGGACGGCTCAGTCCACCATATTGTTAACTTCGATCCAGAAACGGGTGAAAGAGTTGAATTTATTGGCGGGCAAGGGTATGGACCGCATTCGGCATGGTCAAGAGGAACTGCATGGGCATTATATGGTTTTACACTCGCATATGTTCATACGAATGACGAGAAGTATTTACAGGCAGCCAAGAAAGTAGCTCACTTCTTTATTGCCCATTTGCCTGATGATCATGTGCCTTATTGGGATTTTCGTCTACCAGAAGATGTGCCACATTATCGTGATTCTTCTGCGGGGTCGATTGCTGCGTGTGGGTTACTACTATTAGCGGATCAAGTGGCAAAAACGGATTCATCTTCTTATCAAAATACAGGAGTGAAGATTTTACGCTCACTGCATGAGAACTATACGGATTGGGACAATGACGATGGGCTACTTTTACACGGAACTGGGCATTTCCCAGAGCAAAGCAATGTCGATAAACCGCTTATTTATGGCGATTATTATTTTGTTGAAGGGATTGCCAGGTTGCGAGGATATAAGGACTTATTTTGGCTTTAAAGGATCAGAATTTCAGAAGAAAAGAGGGATTTTTATGCTAAAACGAGCGACTAAATTTCAGTACATACCACCGGAAAATGGTTATCCGGAATGGAACAACAATCCGGAAGTTTTCCAATTAAACCGACTACCAGCACATGCAACTGCCATTTCGTATGAAACGGTAGAAGAAGCGTTAATAGGGAAACGTGAAGATTCATCTTACTACAGTTCATTGAATGGAACGTGGAAGTTTCGTCATGTGGAGAGACCAGCAGATCGGAATGTCTCATTTTATAAAGAGGATTTCGATTGTGCTCTTTGGATGATATAAATGTTCCTGGCCATTGGCAGCTCCAAGGCTATGATTATCCACATTATACGAATGTCCGTTATCCGTGGGAGGGGAAAGAGGACATTAAACCTCCGTTTGCTCCGACAGAATATAATCCGGTTGGACAATATATTCGTACCTTCACAGTCCCCAAACAATGGAGGGATCAGCCTGTATATATTAGCTTTCAAGGAGTAGAATCAGCCTTTTATGTTTGGGTAAATGGCGAGCTTGTTGGATATAGTGAGGATACGTTTACCCCAGCTGAATTTGATTTAACTCCTTATTTACAAGAAGGCGAAAATAAACTAGCGGTTGAAGTGTATCGCTGGTGTGATGCAAGCTGGTTGGAGGATCAAGATTTCTGGCGGTTAAGTGGAATATTCCGTGATGTTTACTTATATTCTACACCGATCGTTCACGTACAAGATTTTTTTGTGCGAACGGAGCTAGATGAGGAGTATCGCGATGCTTTTTTACAAGTAGATGCAAATGTAACACATTATGATAGTGAGACATTAAAAGGGGTTACGTTCAAGGTGACCTTATATGATCAAGAGCATAAGCAAGTTTTAACGGATCAGGTCGAAGCCGCTAACCAAAAGCAATCGATTCGAACGTTTGTTGAAAATCCTGAGAAATGGAGTGCTGAATATCCAAATTTGTATACGCTCGTCATAACGCTTGAGGATGAGAAGGGACAGATTATTGAAGCACAAAGCTGTAAAGTCGGCTTTAGAACCGTTGAGATTAAAGATGGTTTAATAAAAGTAAACGGCAGGCGTGTCGTCTTTAAAGGAGTAAACCGTCATGAGTTTGCTGCTGATAGAGGACGTGCCGTCACATATGAGGATATGGTTTGTGATATTCAGTTAATGAAGGCTTATAATATTAATGCAGTTCGTACGTCACATTACCCTAACCATCCGCTTTGGTATGATTTGTGTGATGAATATGGCTTATATGTCATTGATGAAACGAATTTAGAAACACATGGAACATGGAAATATGGGCAAAAGGGTCTTGAGGAGACGGTTCCAGGTAGTCGCCCTGAGTGGACAGAGAATGTGATTGACCGTTGTAACTCCATGATGCAGCGTGACAAAAATCACCCGTCTATTGTGATGTGGTCTTTAGGAAATGAATCGTTTGGCGGTGATAATTTCTTGGAAATGAGCCAGCATTTAAAAGAACAAGACCCGACACGCATCATTCATTATGAAGGAACGTTTCATTATCGTCAGTCAGATGCAGCATCTGATGTTGAAAGTACGATGTACATCCGCCCGCACGCTGTCGAAGATTACGCCAAGCAAGCTGAAAAAGGCGAAAATGAAGCAAAGCCGTATATTTTATGTGAATATAGTCATGCTATGGGGAATTCATGCGGAAATTTATTTAAATATACGGAGTTATTTGATAAATATCCAATTTTGCAAGGTGGCTTTATTTGGGATTGGAAGGATCAAGCGTTAAAAACAACAACAGAAGATGGTACTGAGTATTTAGCGTATGGAGGTGACTTTGGTGAATCACCACATGATGGCAATTTCTCGGGAAATGGCTTGATTTTTGCCGATGGTCAAGTAAGTCCGAAGCTCGTTGAGGTGAAAAAGTGTTATCAAAATGTTCGTTTCGACAATGTTGATGCGAAAAACGGTCAAATACATGTAAAAAATCTTCATGTATTTACTAACCTATCGGACTTTATTTTGAAATGGCAATTGTTAAAGGACGGAATAGAGATTGAAACAGGCGAACAAACTATTGAACTTGCTCCGGGACTATCAAAGGATATTCAGCTTGAGGGGCTTCAAGTAGGTACAAATGATGCCGAGTATGTCGTAACGGTTTCTCTTCTGTTAAAGCGTAACACGATATGGGCTAAAGCGGAGCATGAAATAGCATTCGAACAATTTGTTATCCCAGCAGCAGAAGTTTCAAGTGAGAGAGAGCCAAAGAAGGATTCGATCATTTCTGTGAATAACCTATCAGATATTTTAGTAATAGGTACTGATCAAGCGGTGATTCGTTTTTTAAAGGAAACTGGTGAAATGACATCTTATTGGTTTGCAGGAGAAGAACTGTTGAAATCAGCTCCTCAACCGTATTTTTGGAGAGCAATGACTGATAATGACCGAGGAAACAAGTTAAATGAACGTAGCCAAACATGGCAACAGGCGAGTGAGAAAAGAGAGCTTGAATCCTTTACGTATGTAGAAGAAAAAGGTGCAGTTGTTGTCAAGCGACGTTTACACTGCCAACAACCAACAAATCCATATGCCATTTAACATATACTGTCAATGCAAATGGAACTGTCCAAATAAAGCAACAGCTAGTTCCTGGAAAGGAGCTACCGGAAATCCCGGCAGTAGGTATGATGTTTACCCTTGATCAGTCATATCAACATTTATCTTGGTATGGAAAGGGCCCTCATGAGAGTTATAGCGATAAAAAACTAAGTGCAAAGCTAGCAATACATGAAGGTACGGTCGAAGAGCAGTTCGTTCCATATTTAAAGCCACAAGAATGTGGGAATAAAACCGATGTGCGTTGGGCAATGCTTTATAATAAGAAAGGAATTGGCCTTATGATGAAAGGTTTGCCTGTAGTTGAATTTAGTGCATTGTCATATACGCCTAAGCAATTAGAAGAGCATGATCATGCTTATAAGCTGCCAAAAAGCGATCACGTTTGTATTCGGATAAATGATAAGCAGATGGGTGTCGGTGGAGATGATAGCTGGGGAGCAATAACACATCCAGAATTCACGCTTTATGCAGACAGGACGTATACGGTTATGTATGAATTAAAAGGGGTAAGGAAGTAGTAAGAATGTAAAAACAACCGCTGCTTAGTTTAGGAGCGGTTGTTAAATGCATAAGAGTATGTACGGGGTTAGGCTCAACTGAGGATCTTATGCATAAAATACTCGAGATGTAGGCTGTGAAACCTACAGTGACAAGAGTATGGAAAGCATATTGGGTAAAAGTTTATTATAATAATTTGAATTATGTATGATTATAAGTCGATTATACTGGTTAAAATGATATAAATCAATACAAATTATGTAATTTTGTAAAATAAATGAAGAGAAAAAGAGTTGTTATCTTATAAGAAAGTTAGGAATAAGAAGGAATAAGAAAGCGTTACCATATATATTGTATAACTTTGCCGAAATACGCAGAATATCGCGATTTTTTAGGTCTTGAAACCGTTTGACATTGCTTTAAACCGCTGTTATAGTAAAGGTGTGGATATACCACAGTATTTTAGTTACGAAGGGAATGTGAAAGCATGCAAGGAAAAGTAAAATGGTTTAATGCAGAAAAAGGTTTTGGATTTATCGAGCGCGAAGATGGAGATGATGTATTCGTACACTTCTCAGCTATCAACTCTGAAGGATTCAAATCTTTAGACGAAGGTCAAGACGTTGAATTTGAAATTGTTGAAGGTGCTCGTGGACCTCAAGCTGCGAACGTAGTTAAGCTTTAATTCACATTCCTGATTGGAAATGAATGAGCTAAACAAACAATAGGCCTATTCTGGTTACCAGGATAGGCTTTTTCGTGTGTGACCGGTACGTGTGATAGCTATTGGAGTGAGATTGCTGCAGGCTTTGTTTGTGGCGGTTCAAGTCGCCGATTCGTTTGATAGAGGAATGGTGTTGAAAACGATTCGAATTTGACAGTAACTATCTCTTTTGAAATGGCATTATGAATTTTGCCAATTGCCTAGTAATACTTAGCCATCATCGATTGTTTCTTTTAATTTCTCTTCTTCAAAGTTCCACCGAATAATAATGAACAAAATGCTAAACTATTCACTTAATTCAAAATTTTCTAAAAAAATAATATGTTTAAGAAGGACTTTAAAAGGGGTATATAGAATATATAGATTAGAAAAGGAGGAGTTCAAGATGAAATACAATATTCGTGGTGAAAACTTAGAAGTAACTCCAGCGTTACGCGATTATGTGGAGAAAAAGGTAGGGAAGCTTGAGCGTTATTTTGATACGACGCCTGTAGCTGATGTAAATGTAAGAATGCAGGTTCTTAATAACCAACATATGATTGAAGTGACAATCCCTATGCCACAATTATTATTACGCGGGGAAGAGAAGCAAACGGATATGTATGCTGCTATAGATATCGTTGTAGAGAAGCTTGAACGTCAAATCCGGAAACACAAGACGAAAGTAAATCGTAAATTTCGTCAAGAAGGCAGCTTGAAATATATGTTTAAAAATAATTTAGAGCCGATTGAAGGAAACGCCGATTCACTTAAAGACGAAGATGAGTTAGAAATTGTCCGCAAGAAGCGTTTTAATTTGAAGCCAATGGATGCAGAGGAAGCGATTTTGCAAATGGACATGCTTGGTCACAATTTCTTTGTGTTTTCAGATGCAGTGAATGGCTCAACAAATGTCGTTTATAAACGTAAAGATGGAAAATATGGTTTGATCGAGCCGGAAGCGTAAAAATAAAATAATAACATAAACCTCCGCTATGTAAGTGGAGGTTTATTAGCATCAAAAAAAGTCGATCAGTGCATTTCTTTATGTCAATGCTTGAAAAAGCCTTGATTCCATTAACACAGTATCGATTGGACAAGTTGCTGCATCTCGACCATATTGCCATGCCCATACATTTGCTTCACAGTTTGGGCGACTAGGTTGAAAATTCCTTGGAGCCCCTTGTTTACTCGTTGGTTCAAGCTCTGGTTCCGCACTCCATATGACGGATTGTTCTAAGACTAGGCTACTCCTTTCTGTTGACTCGCAGTAAGCTTCATTAAAAGGTCCTTCATCGGGATCGGCATACATCGCAGGACGATACGGGCCTGTCTGAAAGGCTTCTACCCAAGCAATTATCCAATCGGCATCAACATTAAAGAAATTTTCTATGTTAGCAAAAATAAACGTGCCTTCCGTAATTCCTAATTGTCTTGCCCTAAATATTGCATTTCGGGCAGCAACTGTGCCAGCACGTGAGCCAATTGCGTCAGTAAAGTTGTTATAAATCGGCATTAATTTTATTCCATTATTCTGTATTAATCGTATCTCATCGCTAGTTAGACCATCACTGACATTTTCAATCGTGTGTAAATACCGCCCCCAAAAATCAGGCTGGCCAAATTGTGTTCGAACACACTCTAACAATTCCTCTGTTACAGCACTAGCAGAATCCACTCCCCAGTTTACGATCATTACAACGTTCCCTCCTTTTTAGTTAACTTATGCGAATGTACATAATGTTGATATTGTATATTAAATGTTAGATAGTTAAGTTTTTACACAAACGAAAAAGTGTAGCAGCATAAAACAGTAAAGGTTCATACATAGATTGCTAAACGTTAATGCTCATTATCTTGTAAGAGTATACGATTATTGATAAAATGATGAATAAGTATAGCTTCAAGTTTACACGTTAAGTAAACGAAAAGAGAGAGGACGAATACGATGCTAGGACTATTAAAAAAAGTGATTGGTGATCCAAGCCAACGTCAGCTTAAGAAAAATGAAAAGTTGGTTGAAGAAATAGAAGCACTTGCTCCAGAAATGAAACTGAAATCTGATTCCGAGCTTAAACAAAAAACTGAGGAATTTAAAGAACGTTATGAGCGCGGTGAAAGCTAGATAGTATGTTAGTTGAGGCATTTGCAGTTATTCGTGAAGCATCCACTCGAGTATTGAAGATGACCCCATATCCAGTACAACTACTTGGTGCAATTGCTTTGCATCAAGGTAATATAGCAGAAATGAAAACAGGGGAAGGGAAAACGTTGGTTGGAACATTACCTGTTTACTTAAATGCGATTACAGGAAAAGGTGTACATGTTGTTACAGTAAACGAATATTTAGCACGTCGAGACTGTGAAATGATGGGTGAGTTGTTCGAGTTTTTAGGTTTAACCGTTGGATTAAACCAGTCAGGATTATCAAAAGAGGATAAACAAAAAGGCCTATGCAGCAGACGTTACATATAGCACAAATAATGAACTAGGATTTGATTATTTGCGTGATAACATGGTGCTATATAAAGAACAAATGGTACAACGACCTCTACATTTTGCTCTAGTCGATGAAGTGGATTCAATATTAGTCGATGAGGCGAGAACACCGCTAATCATTTCTGGTTCTGTTGAACGCTCAACCCAGCTTTATCAGCAGGCCAACCAATTTATACGTATTTTGAAAAACGAAGAAGACTATACGTACGATGAAAAGACGAAAAACGTTCAGTTAACGGAAGAGGGCGTTAATAAAGCTGAACGGGCTTTTGGGATAGAAAATTTATTTGATCAAAAGCACGTTCAATTAAATCACCATTTAACTCAGTCGTTAAAAGCACATGTTGTGATGCAACGTGATGCTGACTATGTTGTTGAAGAAGGCGAAGTCGTGATTGTTGACCAGTTTACCGGTCGTTTAATGAAAGGACGTCGTTACAGTGATGGTCTCCATCAAGCGATCGAAGCAAAGGAAGGCTTGCAAATTCAGAAGGAGAGTATGACGTTAGCCTCCATTACCTTCCAAAACTACTTCCGTCGTTATCAAAAGCTTGCCGGGATGACAGGTACTGCTAAAACGGAGGAAGAGGAATTCCGTAATATTTACGGAATGGATGTTATGGCCATTCCAACGAACAAACCAATTGCTCGTGATGATCGTCCTGATTTAATTTTTAAAACGATGGAGGCAAAATTTAGAGCGGTTGTCAAAGAAATTGAAGAGCTTCATAAAAAAGGACAGCCTGTACTCGTAGGTACGGTTAACGTAGAAACATCTGAGCTTGTGTCTACTATGTTAAAGAAACGAAGAATTCCTCACCACGTGTTAAACGCAAAAAACCATGAGCGTGAGGCAGAGATCATTGAAAATGCTGGTCAAAAAGGTGCCGTTACAATTGCAACAAATATGGCTGGTCGTGGTACAGATATTAAGTTAGGAGACGGGGTTAAAGAGCTCGGTGGTTTACATGTTTTAGGGACAGAGCGTCATGAAAGTAGACGAATTGATAACCAGCTACGTGGACGTTCTGGCGTCAAGGTGATCCAGGTTCAACGCAGTTTTATTTATCGATGGAAGATGAGCTCATGCGCCGCTTCGGTTCTGATAATATGCGTACGATGATGGAACGTCTTGGAATGGAAGAGGATCAGCCGATAGAAAGCAAGCTTGTTTCGCGGGCAGTTGAAACGGCTCAGAAACGTGTTGAAGGGAATAACTTTGATGCACGTAAGCAAATTTTACAATATGATGATGTCATGCGTGAGCAACGTGAAATCATTTATAAGCAGCGGATGGAAGTATTAGAGTCTGATAACTTACGTAGCATCGTTGAAAACATGATTAAATCAGTTGTCGAGCGTACCGTTCATTTGCATACTCCTGAGACAGAAGTACCTGAGGATTGGGATCTTACGGCGATTGTTAATTATATGAAAGGGAATTTGCTCGTTGAAGAGGATTTAACTGATGCTGAATTAAAAGGAAAAGATCCAGAGGAAATGATTGAACTAATCATTGAGAAAATCACAGCAGATTATAATAGGAAGGAAGAATCCTTTACAACTGAGCATATGCGTGAATTTGAAAAAGTGATCATGCTACGTACGGTGGACCGTAAATGGATGAACCATATTGATCAAATGGATCAATTACGTCAAGGAATCCATTTACGTGCATATGGACAAAATGATCCTCTACGTGAATATCGCTTTGAAGGATTTGAAATGTTTGAAGCAATGGTCGCTTCAATTGAAGAGGAAGTATCGATGTATATTATGAAAGCCCAAGTTCAGCAAAATCTTGAACGTCAGAAGGTTGCTGAAGGGAAGGCTGTTCAACAAAGTGATAAGCAAGCACCAAAGAAGAAGACGCCAATTAGGAAAGGGATTACGGTCAAACGTAATGACCCGTGTCCGTGTGGCAGTGGAAAGAAATATAAGCAATGTTGCGGATCGTGATTTACCTTTGAAAAATGAGAAGAGGAAGGGTAGTCCAGTACGAAAATGATCGTGCTGGACTATTACAGGTGACTATATGGAATTAGTAGAAGTGAAACAAGAATTAACGTTGATTGCAAAACGACTAACTGAATTTAGGGGGTCTCTTTGACCTCGAACAAAAACAAGAGCGAATTGCAGAGCTCGAGGATAAAATGGCTGATCCTAGTTTTTGGGATAATCAAGATACCGCACAAGGTGTCATTAATGAAAGCAATGGCTTGAAAGAACAGGTTAATACGTTTTTGGACCTTGAAAGTCAATATGAAGATTTAGAGGTTTCTTATGAACTAGTTAAGGAAGAAGCGGATGCTGAATTACAAAAGGAGCTTGAGCAAGGGGTTGAGTCGCTATCACAAGCTGTGAGTGACTATGAATTGCAGTTGCTTCTAAGTGAAGAGTATGATAAAAATAACGCTATTCTCGAGCTTCATCCGGGAGCTGGTGGAACAGAATCACAAGATTGGGCCTCTATGCTTCTTCGTATGTATACACGGTGGGCAGAGAAAAAAGGGTTTAAAGTTGAGACAATGGACTATTTACCAGGTGATGAAGCAGGAGTGAAAAGTGTAACGCTCTTAATAAAAGGCCATAATGCTTACGGTTATTTAAAAGCTGAAAAAGGTGTTCACCGTCTTGTACGTATTTCTCCGTTTGATTCTTCTGGTCGTAGACATACGTCGTTTGTCTCGTGCGAAGTAATGCCTGAGCTTGATGATAGTGTGGATATCGAGCTTTCAACAGAAGACTTAAAAATTGACACGTACCGAGCGAGCGGTGCAGGAGGTCAGCACATCAATACAACTGATTCAGCTGTTCGAATTACCCATCTACCGACAAATACGGTTGTGACTTGTCAGAGCGAGCGTTCACAAATCAAAAACCGTGAACAAGCGATGAAAATGATGAAGGCAAAGCTCTACCAGTTGAAAATTGAGGAACAGCAACGTGAATTAGCGGAAATACGTGGTGAGCAGAAGGAAATTGGTTGGGGAAGTCAAATACGATCATATGTGTTCCATCCATACAGTATGGTTAAGGATCATCGTACAAATTATGAAATCGGAAATACAAACGGTGTTATGGATGGTGAAATTGACGGATTTATCGATGCTATTTACGTCAAGCATTAGGTCACGAAATGAATGAAAATGTGTGATTGAAGCACTTTAAAGGGGAATGCTCCTTTAAAGTGTTTTTTTGGGATGTCAGTGAACTTCTCGCTTTAACGTTGCACCGTATCTACATTTACAAAAAAAACTACGGTGCTATACTACGCTAGAATTTTCTTTATATGAGGAGAAGAGTGCAATGAAGATAGGAAGAAATAGAGGCCCCCGTAACCAACTACATCAAACGATCATTAATTATACATATATTTTATTTGGAGCAGCAATTGTGGCGATTGCTTTTAACTTGTTTTTATTACCAAATAGAATTGCCTCTGGCGGGGTGAGTGGACTTAGTACGATTTTTGCTTATTCATTTGGATTCGAACCAGCTTTTACACAATGGGCGTTTAATATTCCGTTATTTATTTTAGGGATTGTGTTATTAGGTGGATTAAAATATGGGATAAAAACATTTGTTGGTACAGCGTTTCTACCGCTGGTTGTTTTTTTAACGAGAGATTGGTCAGTAGGGATTGAGGATGCCCTACTTGGAGCTTTATTTGGCGGAATCGGTGTTGGAATTGGGTTAGGACTAGTATTTCGTGCGTTTGCAAGTACAGGGGGGACTGATTTAGTTGCCCAAATCATCCATAAATATTCCGGGCTGTCATTAGGTGTTGCGGTGTTTATAATGGATGGCTTTATTGTTTTAACATCTGCAATTGTTTTTGATATTGAGTTAGCACTTTACGCTCTTATTAGTTTATATATAACAGGTAAAACAATTGACGTCGTTCAAATGGGAGTTGGCTATGCTAAGGTAGCTTATATTATTTCCGATCAACACGAAGCAGTACGTCAAAGTATCTTAACAGAAGTTGATCGCGGTGTTACAAGGTTACAAGGTTACGGTGGCTACACGGCACAAGAGCGAGATGTGTTAATGTGTGTTGTTCATCAAAATGAAGTCACGAAGCTGAAACATGTCGTACAACAAGTTGATCCAAAAGCTTTCGTCATTGTGTCAAATGCAACAGAAGTGCTTGGCGAGGGATTTAAGCAATAACTAGGAGGTTTACCTTATTACGTGATAGATCTTTCCGTATAAATCAAAACAATTAATGACTTTCTTATGAAAAAATTGTGACGTGTAATGAAAAGGGAAACGTTTAGGCTATACTACATACTGAAGGAAGGAGTGATAAAATGAAAAAGTTCTTAACAGCAATCGGCTTTATGCTCGTAGCAACGTTAGCAGCGTGCGGAGCTGGTGGCGATGAAGCACCTATTGAAGATGAGCCAATAGAAGAAGCACCAGCAGAGGAAACAGCCTCAGGGGATATTGATGCTGCAGCAGCGGAAGAAATTTATAATCGTAGTTGCATTGGCTGTCATGGGCAGAACCTGCAAGGAGGAGGGGGACCGAATTTAATCGATATCGATCTTTCTGTAGACGAGATTGTCCATGTTTTGGAGCATGGGCAAAATACGATGCCACCTCAAGGCTTAGAGCAAGACGAGGCAGAAAATTTAGCTAGATGGATTCTTGAACAATAATGTATAGAAGAATGAGTATTTTTGAACATTTATGTCAAAAGTACTCATTTTTTGTCGATATAAAAGAAAATGGTGCTCATGTAGGGTGTCAAAAGAACGTCAATTTAAAGGGGAGGGACTGGTTAATGATGGAAAATAAAAAATCTGAAATAAAAATGTAACATAAATTTAGACACTATTTTTGCTGATTGATGGTATAATTATTTCAGTATCCGACATAATCTGTGTTGGTCTATAATCATTCAACACCTTTTAACGTTAAAACAGGTGTTTTTCTACGGGTTTAGTATTTTCATAGAGAGATGTTAGCTGGTTCGAGAAGAGCACAGTCTAAACTCGTTACGCTAAATGTGAGAGACTTCAATTGTCGCGATATGGAAAAGAACTTAAACATACTGTGCTACTAAGAAAGACGCAAAGCGCCTTTCAAATAGACAAGCCAGACATAACAACAAGAGAAAGCTATTCAGAAACAAGGAAGTGATAAAGTGATCGAAATGAAAGACGTCTGGAAGTCTTACCCGAATAATGTCAGGGCTATTAATGGGATTAATTTACATATTAAAAAAGGTGAATTTGTTTATGTAGTTGGCCCAAGTGGTGCTGGTAAGTCAACGTTTATTAAGATGATTTATCGTGAGGAATCACCATCTAAAGGTGAAATTCTTATAGATGGTGTTAACATAAGTAAACTTAAACATAAGCAAATCCCACATCTAAGACGAAAGATAGGTGTCGTCTTTCAAGATTTTAAATTGTTACCATCATTAACTGTTTTTGAAAATGTTGCATTTGCACTAGAAGTGATAGAGGAAAGCCCCTCGGTAATAAAAAGGCGTGTAATGGATGTGCTAGATGTTGTTAAATTAAAAAACAATGCTAGGTTTCTTCCAGGCGAGCTTTCTGGAGGAGAACAGCAACGTGTAGCGATAGCACGAGCGATTGTAAACGATCCAGAAGTTCTTATTGCGGACGAGCCTACAGGGAACCTGGACCCAGATACTTCCTGGGGCATCATGGACACCTTAGATGAAATCAATCATAGTGGAACAACCGTTATTATGGCTACACATAATAAAGAGATCGTCAATACGATTAAAAAACGAGTAATCGCTATTGAAAATGGACGAGTTGTTCGTGATGAAGTGAGGGGGAACTACGGTTATGAAGGCTAGAACCGTTGGACGCCACTTACGTGAAGGCTCAAAAAGTCTCATTCGCAATGGCTGGATGACATTTGCTTCAATTAGTGCTGTTGCAATCATGCTTTTTATCGTCGGTGTGTTCCTTTTGCTTATTATGAACGTTAATCATATCGCGTCAGGTGTTGAAGATGATGTTGAAATTAGAGTATTTATTGAACTTACCGCATCTGAAGAGCAGCAAGAAGAATTGTTGGCAGACATTGAAGAAATTCGTGATATTGAAAGCGTCGTGTACGTTGACCGTGAGGAAGGCCTCGAGCAGTTTATTGATAGCCTTGATGAAGCAGGGAAAATTTTTGAATCGATGCGAGGCGATGAGAATCCATTAAATGATGTATTTATTGTACGTGCTGTTGAACCACATTTAACGGAACATGTTGCAAATCAAATTGATGAGCTTACGTACGTCGAGAATGTTGATTTTGGTAAGGAAACGGTCGATCGGTTATTTGCGATTACAAATTTAGTACGTACCGTTGGTATTGTGCTTGTACTCGGAATGATGTTTACGGCTATGTTTTTAATAGCTAATACGATTAAAATTACGATTGTTGCCCGTAAACGAGAAATCCAAATTATGAAGCTAGTAGGAGCAACAAATGGATTTATTCGCTGGCCTTTCTTTGTGGAAGGGGTCTTACTAGGAGTTATTGGAGCAATCATTCCAATTGCATTAATTGGAGTGGGTTATTACTACTTAGTTGAGCAATTTGGTGGACAAGTTGAATTGTTATTTTCTCTTTTGCCAGTTTTTCCGATTGTTTGGCAAATTGGGTTGTTACTCCTGTTGATCGGAGTGTTTATAGGAATTTGGGGTAGTATGATGTCAGTTCGAAAATTCTTAAAAGTTTAATTAGGAGGAGCAATTGGGATGAGGAGAAAATTAGGTTTTATTGGTTTAGCGATTTTAATTGCAGCAAGTTCAAATAGTTTTGGTTTTATATCTGAAAAAGCATTTGCTAATAGTGAATTGCGTGATCAAATTTCTGAAGTAGAAAAGGAACGTCAGGAAACTCAAAAAGAAGCTAAAAAGACTAAAGAAGAAATTGAACAAAATAGAAGAAGAAATGCAAGAATTAAATAGTGAGATTGAACGTATTGATCATGAAACGGCTGAAACGAATCAAAAAATTCGTGAAAAACGTGCAGAAATTGAAGACGTCCAAGAAGAAATTGAACGTCTTCAAGAAGAAATTGAAATATTAGAAGAACGGATTGCAGAAAGAGACGAGTTACTGCGCGAGCGTGCAAAAACGATGTACCAATCTGGTGGAAGCGTGAATTACTTAGAAGTTATTCTCGGCTCACAATCGTTTAGTGATTTTCTAAGCCGAGTCAATGCAGTAACATTAATTGCTCAACAAGACCGCAATATTCTCGACGCACATATTGCTGATCACGAACAGCTAGAAGAGGCCAAGGCTGAAGTAGAAGAACAACTTATGAAGCTAGAAGCTCATTTAGATGAATTAGAAACGTTAATGGCTCAATTAGAGGAACAGCGTGAAGAGAAAGATGCATTAATGAATCAACTTCAACAAAAAGAAGAGGAGCTACATACAGACCTTGGAGAATTAGAAAACGCCGATGAGATTTTAAAGGCACAGGAAGAAGCATTGAAGCAAGAACTAGCAGCTTATGAAGAACGTAAACGTCAAGAAGAAGAAGAGCGTAAGCGTCAAGAAGAGGAACGTAAGCGTCAAGAAGAAGCTGCTGCAGCGAGTTCAAACTCAAGTTCATCAGGTTCATCAAGCTCATCAGGATCTTCAAATTCATCTTCATCACAACCATCTAGAAGTGGTCAAACACATTCCACGCCAGAAGTTGTCGATTCAGGCTTTATGCGTCCTGCAACTGGAAGAATTACGTCAGGATATGGGTATCGAAGCTTTAACGGAGGTAGTTTCCACCATGGTATTGATATCGGTAAAAACGGGCGATCGGGTGATGTACCAATCGTAGCAGTAGAAGAGGGAACTGTTGTTGATTCATATTATTCTTCGAGCTATGGTAATGTCATTTTAATTGCTCACTATGTAAATGGTGATTTGATTACAACTTTATATGCTCACCTTGAAAATCGTGAGGTAAGTAAGGGAGATCGAGTTTCAAAAGGTCAGCAAATCGGCTTAATGGGTAATACAGGTCGTTCGTTTGGTGCACATTTACACTTTGAAGTTCACAAAGGCGGTTGGAACGGGTCGAAGTCAAATTCTGTTGATCCAATGAAATATATACCGAATTAAAGGTTTTCTTAAAACATTGAGGGCCACTGGAAGGGGAAATTCCCTTTTTCAGTGGTCTTTATCACTATTTTGTCTTAGGAACTACCTTTTGACTTTGACTCTTTGTTTGTCTACAATGACATTTAGTAAGGTGTGGAATCATATCTTGTCTACATAGGGCATAAATTATGTTCATATAACAAAGCGGAATGTCCGTATAGTAAATAAATGAAAAGTAAATTCTCTCTAGTTTTTTTACAATATCTTAGGAGTGGTTCATGAATGAATAAAAGGCAAATAATCTTGATTTTGGCTGTAGTTATCGGATTAGGGGTTTACATCGTTTTCCTTCAGCCTAATCAAACTTCTGTAAGTACACCTGATCTAGAAGAACAAGTAGAAGAGATTGCTTCTGGAAATCAAGAGTTTTTAGAAAAGTTCGAAGCCGCTCGCTTAATAATTGAAGAACATTATGTTGACGAAATCGACGAAGATGAGCTCATGCAAGGTGCTATTGCTGGTATGCTAGAAGCTTTAGATGATCCGTACTCTGTTTATATGGACGAAGAGGAAGCGAGTCAATTTTCAGAATCGCTAGGATCTCACTTTGAAGGGATTGGAGCAGAAGTGATGATGTCAGATGGCCATGTCACGATTGTAACACCGATGAGAGACTCTCCAGCGGAGCGAGCTGGTTTATTGCCTAACGACAAAATTTTAGAAATAGATGGGGAGTCGGTTGAGGGCTTATCATTGCAAGAAGCAGTTATGCAAATTCGTGGAGAAAAAGGAACAACTGTTGAATTAACAATTGAACGAGAAACAGCAAATGATCAAATAAAAATACCAGTTGTTCGTGATGAAATTCCAATTGAAAATGTTCGTCATGAAGTAATTGAAAGAGATGGTCAATCACTCGGGTTAATTGAAATTATCTCATTTTCAATTGATACAGCAGAACGCTTTGAAGAAGCACTTAATGATTTGGAAGCCGATTCAATCGATGGATTAATTATTGATGTTCGTGGAAATCCAGGAGGTTATTTAGACCAAGTTGAGGAGATAGGGAAACTAATTATTCCTCATCAGAAGCCAATCGTACAGACAGAAAGTCGTTCAGGTGAACGGATGCGCTTTTTATCGTCATTAGATGAACCAAAGCCATATCCAATTGTCGGAATCACAGATCGTGCCTCAGCTTCAGCTTCAGAAATCTTGGCAGCCGCTTTAATTGAAGCTGGAGAATATGATGTTGTTGGGGAAACGACGTTTGGTAAAGGGACGGTTCAACAAACGATTCCATTAGGAGATGGAAGTCAATTAAAGCTGTCAGTATTTAAATGGCTTACGTCTGCTGGAAACGACATTAATGGAAAAGGAGTAGAACCGACCATTGAGGTCATGCAGCCTGATTATTTCTATACAATACCAGTTTCGGTTGAAGAGGAACCATTAGCTGAAGATATGTTAAGTGAGCAAATTCGTAGTGCTCAATTGATGTTAGAAGGCCTTGGATATGAACCGGGCCGTGAAGATGGGTATTATAGTGCAGAGACAGTTGAAGCAGTACGGTCATTTCAGGCAGATTATGATTTAGACGTTACAGGTGAAATTGATCAAGAAACAGCGTCAATGCTTCACGAAGAGATAGTAGAATCAGTTCGAGAGCGAGAAAACGATCATCAGCTTAATAAAGCGATTGAAGTATTAATTGAACAAATTAATGAATAGAGGTAAGTAAACTCGTTAGTTGCTGAAAGAAAAAGGAATAGGGCTTACCGTTGTCGAATGTAGAAGGTAGTGGATGGGGGATGCCCTGTTTACTACCTCTTTTTATGCTTAATGTTGGAGGGAAATGATCTATCTCCACAAAACCTTAAATAGAATATCATCTTCCTTTAGTGATTTAGGGAGTAAGTATTACATACGTAAGCTGCTTCGGGGTAGGGTCGTGATGTACTATCAAACGATCATAACGTCTCCGCACGACGCTTTTCAGAAAGTGATGTAACGTTTTTTCTTATTTAACTTATTATTGAAGGAGTAAGTGCAAATGATTATTGACATCATACAAACAATTGGAATATTTCTAGCTTATTTCTTTGCCAATCCGCTATTATATATTGGTCTATTAATGATCCTTTTTATATCGTTCTTTCGTGTGAAAGCTGAACGACAATCGTTTCATACCCGTGTATATGGAAAACGCTGATTTGTTAATTCAGTTTTTTCCTGCACTATTGATGGGTCTGTACATATCAATTATAACTATTTTACTTGGAATTACATTTTCAAATAATTGGTTTTTACTCGTCAGTGCTCTATATTTCCTTTTTGTGTTAACTCTACGGACGCGATTTGTATCACCAACTTACGTGCTAGGTCTAGTCGTACTGCTTTATTTTATCGCCCCAATTTTAAGAGAATATGAATGGTTTAGCCTAGTGGATGTAGTTCTTCAACAAATGGATATTAGAGCGGTTTCGCTGTTACTCGCATTATCTTTAATTGTAGAAGGCTGTTTAATTCGTTTAAATGGTCCTGTTTATACGTCTCCACGATTAGAAAAGAGTAAACGGGGGAAATGGGTTGGGTATCATGAAGCAAATCGATTATGGATTTTGCCTGTAATAGCTTTTGTTCCTGCTGGAATTATTCCAACTTTTGAATACTGGCCTGTCTTTTCTGTAAATGAAATTTCCTTGCAGCCAGTTTTATTTCCATTATTAATCGGCTTCCAGCTCCAAGTACGGGGGAGCCATCCAACAAATGCAATACGTCGATATGGTCAATCTATTTTGCTGGTAGGTTTAGCTGCTATTCTTTTAGTCATTGCTATTTATTATGTTCCATGGCTTGCAATTATTTTAGCAATTGGCACTGTTATCGCACGTGAAGTCCTAACATTTATGCATAAAAAACGCGATGAAGTTCAATCTCCTTATTTTTCTTCCAGTCCAAAAGGCTGCGTAATTGTAGGAGTATTGCCGGGGAGTCCAGCAGAAAAGATGAAGCTTACTGTTGGAGAAACGATTCAAAAAGTAAATGGAATGCATGTATCAAATGAACATGAATTTTATGAACGACTGCAATTAAATAGTGCTTTTTGTAAATTAGAAGTGCTTGATTTTGATGGTGAAGTCCGCTTTGCACAAACGCCACTATACGATGGGCAACATCACCAAATAGGTATTTTGTTCGTAAAAGAAGAGCATGTGTGGCAAGATACCATTTAATTGTAAAGATCTAAACCATTGTGGAGAAGGAATTTCCTCCACAATGGTTTTTTTCAATTGCTGAATCAAGTGAATAGAGACTGTGCTGTATGAAATGTACTCATCTAGTAAACATTGATATAGAAGGGGGAATTTCATGGTACGTTCTATTAAGTGTACAATCGTCGCATTATTAATAGTACTTTCATTTGAACAGAGTCAAGCTGCTTCACACGTATCGTTTTTTGCTCATCGCGGTGCTTCTACGTTTGCACCAGAAAATACAATAGAAGCATTTCAACAGGCCCTTGAGCACGGCACTGACTATATTGAATTAGATGTTCAATTAACGAAAGACGAGCAGCTCGTAGTGATTCATGATGAAACAGTTGATCGGACGACAAATGGAGTTGGTAATGTAAACGACTATACTCTTGCAGAATTAAAGGAACTAGATGCAGGTTCATGGTTCAATGAACGTTATGCTAACGAGAAGATACCTGCACTTAAAGAAATCTTTGAATTGTTTGGCAGTCAAGTTCATTATTGTATTGAGATTAAAGGGGATGCCCATTCATTAGATACAGTAACAAATTTACATCAAATGATAAAGGATTATCAATTATCCGATTATGTAATGATTCAATCATTTGATGAAAATATTCTTCGTCTTTTTCATAATCAACGTGTTCAATACCCACTCATTCAAATTATTAGTAGACCAAAAAACGGAGTAGGCAGCAAAAAGCAACTTGACCAAATTCTCGAGTATGCTGATGGTGTTTGTTTAAACGGGCGATATACAACAAACTCTTTTGTGAAACAAGCAAGAAAAAGAGGGCTTATGGTACATATATATACGCTCAATGAAAAGCAAGAGATTGAAAGATGGATGAACGCAGGAGCTACTGGTATTATTACAGATAATCCGAGATTGATGTCATATTTTAAATGAAGGAATCCTTTTCCCTAGAGGTTTAATGAAGAAAGCTCTATAATAATAAAGGTGAAAGAAGTTAAAGAGAGAAAGAGGAGTAAACACTTTGGACGTTTTTCTAGCATTAGTTGTCCCATTAGTTGTAATGGTTATTGTGACACGTGTAACCTTTAGTTTAATTGGGGCATCAATTGTAACTGCTATGCTATTATTTGTAATGGGAACTCATGAGCAACCAGTTTGGATTATATTGCTTACTGTTAGTTCGTTTTATGCTGGTTTTCTTGTTGCCAAAAAAAAGTTAAAGCAAAAAGCAAGGGATGTAAAGAGTATCCACATAGTATGTAGGATACTCTTTTTTGTCAGATAAAAGTAATTCATTTTCTTTTGCATATGAAGAACGCCTGTTCTATAATGGTGAGGTATAGTAACTTAAAAATCGGTTCAATAAAGATAAAATGGAAAAGATGATTGTGATGCTCGGAAGGAGGAAGTTCGATATGAGTCAATCATTTGAATTAGTTTCACCTTATCAGCTGAAGGTGATCAGCCTCAGGCAATTGAGAAAATTGTCGCTGGAATTAAACGTAATGAAAAGCATCAAACATTATTAGGGGCAACGGGAACAGGAAAGACGTTTACGATGTCTAATGTTATTCAACAAGTAAATAAACCAACGTTGGTGATGGCACATAATAAAACGTTAGCTGGTCAGCTTTATAGTGAGTTTAAAGAGTTTTTCCCGAACAATGCAGTCGAGTATTTTGTAAGTTATTATGATTATTATCAACCTGAAGCATATGTTCCAAGCTCAGATACGTATATCGAAAAGGATGCGAGTATAAATGATGAAATTGATAAGCTAAGACACTCTGCAACTAGTGCCTTATTTGAGCGTAATGATGTCATTATTATTGCCAGTGTATCTTGTATTTATGGTTTAGGTTCACCGGAAGAATATCGTGATTTAGTTGTTTCACTTCGCGTTGGTATGGAAATTGAGCGAAATGAATTGCTACGTCAGCTTGTGGATATTCAATATGATCGCAATGATATCAATTTTATTCGCGGAACATTTCGCGTTAGAGGAGATGTTGTAGAAATTTTTCCAGCATCTAGAGATGAACAATGTATACGTATTGAATTCTTCGGTGATGAAATCGATCGAATTACAGAAGTGGACGGTTTAACAGGCGAAATAAAAGGGGAGAGAACTCATGTAGCCATTTTCCCAGCTTCTCACTTTGTTACGCGTGAAGAGAAGATGAAGAAAGCAATAGCTAATATTGAAATTGAATTAAAAGAGCAGCTTGATTTATTACAGAAAGAAGGGAAGCTTTTAGAAGCACAGCGCCTAGAACAACGCACTCGTTACGATATTGAGATGATGAGTGAGATGGGGTTTTGTTCTGGAATTGAAAACTATTCCCGTCATTTAACGTTACGTGAAGCTGGAGCAACCCCGTATACGTTGTTAGATTTCTTTCCTGATGATTTCTTGTTAATTATTGATGAATCACATGTGACATTGCCACAAGTTCGCGGAATGTACAATGGTGACCGAGCACGTAAAGAGGTGTTAGTGAACCATGCTTCCGCCTTCCGTCTGCACTTGATAACCGCCCGCTGAAATTTGAGGAATTTGAAAAGAAAGTACATCAAGCCGTCTATGTGTCGGCAACTCCAGGCCCTTATGAAATAGAGCATACACCTGAAATGGTCGAGCAAATTATTCGTCCTACAGGTTTGCTTGATCCAACGATTGATGTACGACCAATTGAAGGTCAGATTGATGATTTGATTGGTGAAATCCATGAACGCGTCAATAGCAACGAACGAGTACTCATCACGACATTGACGAAGAAAATGTCAGAGGATTTAACTGACTATTTAAAGGAAATCGGCATTCGAGTTCGGTACTTACATTCAGAAATAAAAACACTTGAACGAATTGAGATCATTCGACAGCTACGGAAGGGAACGTTCGATGTATTAGTTGGAATTAACTTATTGCGTGAAGGACTTGATATTCCTGAAGTTTCTTTAGTAGCGATTCTTGATGCAGATAAGGAAGGGTTCTTACGGTCAGAACGATCACTTATTCAAACAATTGGACGTGCGGCTAGAAACGCTAACGGTCACGTTATCATGTATGCCGATAAGATTACACACTCGATGAAATTGGCCCTTGATGAAACGAAACGTCGTCGTACAATGCAAGAGGAACATAATAAACAATATGGAATTACACCGAAAACAATCCAGAAGAAAATCCCTGAAGTAATTCAAGCTACGAATGTTGCAGAATCAACTGATGAAAATTATAGTGCACCGAAAACGAAACTTAATAAGAAGGAAAAAGCAGCGATGCTTGAACGTATGGAACAAGAAATGAAACATGCCGCACGTGAGCTAAACTTTGAACGTGCAGCGGAGCTTCGTGATCTAATATTAGAATTAAAGGCAGAAGGGTGATGTGTAGTGGCTTTAGAGGAAATCGTTGTTAAAGGTGCACGTTCACACAATTTGAAAAATATAGACGTTACAATTCCACGCGATAAACTTGTTGTCTTAACCGGGTTATCTGGTTCAGGTAAGTCATCATTAGCATTTGATACAATTTATGCTGAAGGACAAAGACGGTATGTCGAATCGCTATCGGCTTATGCTCGGCAATTTTTAGGACAAATGGATAAGCCTGATGTTGACGCAATTGAAGGATTGTCTCCTGCGATATCAATTGATCAAAAGACAACAAGCCGTAACCCACGTTCAACAGTTGGAACGGTTACTGAAATTTTTGACTATTTGCGTTTGCTTTATGCTCGGATTGGTAAGCCAGTATGTCCAAAGCATGGGATTGAAATTACATCACAAACTATTCAACAAATGGTTGATCGTTTAAAAGAATACCCAGAACGTACGAAAATGCAAATACTTTCCCCACTAGTTTCAGGTCGAAAAGGATCCCATGCTAAAGTGTTTGAAGATATTAAAAAGCAAGGCTTTGTACGGATGCGGATTAATGGTGAGATGTATGAAGTCTCAGAAGATGTGAAGCTCGAAAAGAATAAAAAACATAACATTGAAGTCGTAATTGATCGGGTAGTCATGAAGGAAGGAATTGAAACAAGGTTAGCTGATTCTATTGAAACAGCCCTTTCATTAGCGGATGGCCGGGTACTTGTTGATGTTATTGGTGAGGAAGAATTATTATTCAGCCAACATCACGCTTGTCCTGAGTGTGGTTTTTCGATACCGGAGCTAGAGCCTCGAATGTTTTCGTTCAATAGTCCATATGGTGCTTGTCCAACTTGTGATGGTTTGGGTTCTAAATTAGAGGTTGATATGGATCTCGTTATACCTGATCGTTCGAAATCATTACGAGAAGGGGCCATTGTTGCTTGGGAACCGACGAGTTCGCAATATTATCCGAAGCTTTTAGAAGCGGTTTGTACACATTATCAAGTTGATATGGATACACCTATTGATCAGCTTCCACAAGCTCAACTCGATAAAATATTATACGGAAGTGGTTCCGAACGTATCTATTTTCGTTATGAAAATGAGTTTGGACAAGTTCGGGAAAATGAGATTTTCTTTGAAGGTGTTATTCATAACATTAGTCGACGCTATCATGAAACAAGCTCAGATTATGTTCGTGAACAAATGGAAGCGTATATGGCACAGAAGAAATGCCCTACATGTAAAGGCTACAGGCTTAAAAAAGAAGCACGTGCTGTTTTTGTAGGTGGATCCCATCTCGGAGAAATAGCAGCATTATCGGTTAAGGATGCGAAAGTATTCTTTGAGGATTTGCAGTTAAGTGAAAAGGATTATGCGATTGCTCGTTTAATTTTAAAGGAAATCAATGATCGTTTAGGCTTTTTGATAAATGTAGGCTTAGATTATCTTTCCTTAGATCGTGCTGCAGGTACGTTATCCGGCGGAGAAGCACAGCGTATACGGCTGGCAACGCAAATTGGTTCATCGTTAATGGGTGTCCTCTATATATTAGATGAGCCTTCCATTGGTTTGCATCAGCGAGATAATGACCGCTTAATTCAAACGCTTGAGCATATGCGGAATTTAGGAAATACATTAATTGTTGTTGAGCATGATGAAGACACGATGCTTGCTGCTGATTACTTAATTGATATTGGTCCTGGTGCGGGGATACATGGCGGCCATATTACCGCTCAAGGTACTCCGAAAGAAATTATGGCGAACGAACAGTCGCTAACAGGACAATATTTGTCAGGCAAGAAGTTTATTGCAGTTCCTCATGAACGCCGAAAAAGTGAAGGGCGTTCCTTCACCGTGAAAAAAGCGAGTGAAAATAATTTAAAAAACGTAACTGTGACTTTTCCACTTGGTGTGTTTACAGCTGTTACGGGAGTTTCTGGGTCTGGTAAAAGTACGCTTATCAATGGTATTGTTCATAAGGCATTAGCACAGAAACTTCACCGGGCGAAAGAAAAGCCTGGTGCACATAAGGAAATAACAGGCTTAGAGGAAATTGATAAAGTAATAGATATCGACCAATCGCCAATTGGCAGAACTCCACGATCAAATCCTGCGACATATACTGGTGTTTTTGATGATATTCGTGATGTGTACGCAATGACAAATGAAGCGAAAGTTAGAGGCTATAAAAAAGGTCGATTTAGCTTTAACGTGAAAGGTGGGCGTTGTGAAGCTTGTCGTGGAGATGGAATTATTAAAATCGAAATGCATTTCTTACCGGATGTGTATGTTCCTTGTGAAGTCTGTGAGGGAAAAAGGTATAATCGTGAAACACTAGAAATAACGTATAAAGGGAAGACAATTGCCGATGTCCTTGATATGACAGTAGAAGAAAGCTTAGTCTTTTTTGAGAATATACCTAAAATCAATCGAAAAATTCAAACGCTGCTTGATGTTGGATTAGGGTATATTAAGCTAGGACAGGCTGCCACAACATTATCGGGTGGGGAAGCACAACGAGTGAAGCTAGCTTCTCAACTGCATAAACGTGCTACAGGTAAAACACTCTATATTCTTGATGAACCGACAACTGGTTTACATGTTGATGATATCGACCGCTTATTAAATGTCTTGCAACGACTTGTGGGAAATGGTGACACAGTCCTAGTAATTGAACATAATTTAGATGTTATTAAGACGGTAGATCATATTATAGACCTCGGTCCTGAAGGTGGGGATAAAGGTGGCCAAATTGTAGCAGAAGGAACACCAGAAGAGGTAGCTGAAGTAAAAGAGTCTTATACGGGGAAATATTTGAAACCTATCCTAGAACGAGATCGTAAAAGAATGGAAGAGAGAATTATGGAGAATGTGTAAAAGGTAAAACCCGAACATAAAGTCTTTTGGAAACGAAACGATTCGGGACGTTTTGCTAGATGCATGTATTTCTTACTAACTAGTTTTAGGAGGGATAGGTAATGGAAGAGCGTAAAATGATCTTGAAGATGATTGAGGATGGAAAGATTACTGCTGAAGAAGGTGTGAGGCTACTAGAGGTAATCGAGAAAAACGAGCATCATCAGGAGACAGACCATAAAGAAAAGCATCATGAAATCTCAACGAAGGTGAACTGGGATGAAGGCGACTCGTATAGAGAACGGGCTCGACATACAAGAACGTCAACTACGAATTTATTTACAACATTTATCGATAGTGCGATTCAAAAAATTAAAGATGTTGACCTTGATTTCAACTTCGGTTCTTCGTTTGATGTCGATCATATTTTTCAGCATCGCGATCACTCTCCAACAGCGATTGATGTTTCATTAGAAAATGGCTCGATAACGTTTAAACCATGGGATGAACAAGATATTCGTGTTGAATGTACTGCAAAAGTATATCGTGCCAAGGATTTAGAAGAGGCGCGTCGAATCTTCTTAGATGAATGCTCGTTCCGCCTATCTGACCAACGTATGCTATTCCATACGAAAACAAAATCAATGAAAGTACATGCGACGATTTATGTGCCAAAACAATCTTTCTCACATGTTAAGCTTTATACGTTTAACGGTCAAATTAATGGGGAAAAGATAAACGTCGATACGTTTGATGTGAATGCAATGAATGGATCGTTAAAGCTGACAGAAGTAAAAGCGAAAAAAGTCATTGCTGAAACGGTTAACGGTGCAATTGAATTAGTTCAAGCAAATGCAGAGCTTATTGATGTTAAGACATTAAATGGTGCGATTACAGTTGATGGGAACGTACAAGATTTAGATGCAGAATCGGTAAATGGTTCTATCACGTATGATGTTCAGGAACTAAGTGAATCTAGCTATGCTGATTTAAAAGCAGCTACAGGAAGCATTCATATTGCAGTTCCGAAAAGCCTGCGTATCGAAGGGAAACTCAAAACAAACGTTGGGGGTTTTTCTGTTAGTATGTATGATCATGATAAGTTGGAGGAAAAGAAAGAATTTGCTCAAAAACAGTTAACGTTTGTTGGGAATCAACAATCATCCCCTCGTATTAAAATAAATGCTCTAACAAATACTGGTTCTATTATCGTAAAAGATAAGTAAGCAGAGGTGTTAAAAATGACAAAAACAAAAAAATTATATCGTTCACAGTATGATCGTAAGCTAGCAGGTATTTGCGGAGGTCTCGCTGATTATTTTAATGTAGATGCAACGATTGTACGTATTATTATGGTTGTATTGTTTTTTATTTCTACTGGTTTTCCTTTATTGTTAGCGTACATTATCGGAACCTTTATTATTCCTAATGAAGAGGATGTGTCATAAAAAGTGATACGGTGGATAGTTGGGTTAATACTAAATGCCCTAGTTTTAATGGGAATTGCTTATCTATTTTCAGGTTTCGAAATAGCGAGCTTCGGAGCAGCTGTATTAGCAAGCTTACTATTATCAATTGTTAATATGATAGTACGTCCCATTTTAATTGTTTTAACACTACCGATAACGATCCTCTCTTTAGGTCTATTTCTATTTATTATAAGTGCCTTAACACTTATGCTTACAGCTTCGTTAATGGGAGACGCTTTTATCATTGATGGATTTTTCACAGCTGTTCTTGCAGCGATCCTGATCGCACTAGCTCAAACCGTTATTGTGAAGCCAATAAAGAAAAAAAGAAAATAATATAATGTTAAAGAGGGTACTGGAAAAGGTTCATTTCTTTTTCAGTACCCTCTAAACTATTATCACTTACATAAATTGAAACGATGATCAGAAGTATCAGCCATAGCGATAAGAGATTGAACATGCTAGAATGTAAAAAGAGTAGATGGAATAAAACGATGGCATAAATGTTAGTAAGTCTATAAGCTTGAAGCAAAATCGAGGCATTTGCTGACAACTTGACTAGAAACATAAAGGTGGGATTGCGTAATGGATAAGGTAACAATTAAAGATATTGTTGAAGAATTTAATTTAGAGATATTGGCCGGTGAAGAAGGGATTCATCGAAAAATTACAACAAGTGACCTATCACGCCCAGGAATTGAAATTGCTGGTTATTTTAATTTTTACCCTGTTAAACGGTTACAGTTACTCGGACGTACTGAGCTAACGTTTCTTGAACATATGGATTCTACAGTCAAGAAAGAGCGGATGGACAAGCTTTGTACATATGATACACCTGGTATTATCATCTCGCGTGGATTGGAACCACCTCAAGAGTTAATTGATGAAGCAGAAAAGGTTGGTATGCCCCTTCTTCGTTCGGCACTATCGACGACACGATTAAGTAGTACATTGACTACATATCTTGAAAGCTGCTTAGCTCCAACTACGGCTATTCACGGTGTATTGGTCGATATTTATGGTGTTGGTGTATTAATTACTGGTAACAGTGGCGTAGGTAAAAGTGAAGCTGCATTAGACCTTGTCCGTCGAGGCCATCGTTTAGTAGCAGATGATTCTGTGGAAATCCGTCAAAATACGGAAGGTACATTGATTGGAAGCTCTCCAGATTTAATTCAACATTTGTTGGAAATCCGTGGGCTAGGGATTATTAATGTCATGACACTATTTGGTGCAGGAGCTGTCAGACCGCATAAACGAATTGTTCTTTGTGTTAATCTAGAACTTTGGGATCAAAAGAAAGCCTATGACCGACTAGGATTAGATGAAGAAAAAATGAAAATAATTGATACAGAAATTACAAAATTAACGATTCCGGTTAGACCTGGACGAAACTTAGCGGTTATTATTGAAGTAGCTGCAATGAACTTCAGATTAAAGCGTTTAGGGTATGATGCAGCGAAGGAATTTACACAACGATTATCAAATGTCATTGAAGATGGAGAATATGACGATTTCAATTAAAGGGGAGTGAGTTAGGTGGAGGAACAGATTGAACCGTTAAACCGTGTCTTTTTGGAATTAGGGCCATTTACAATCTACTGGTATGGTGTGATTATTGGGCTTGGCGTCTTATTTGGCTATATTATAGCTTCTAGGGAAGCGGTAAGACGTGGAATGCCAAAAGATACGTTTGCGGATTTGCTCTTGTTTGCTATTCCGATTGCGATCATATCGGCACGAGCTTACTATGTTATTTTTCGCTGGGAACAATTTGCAGACAATCCTGTTGATGTCTTCAAAATTTGGGAAGGTGGCATTGCGATTCATGGAGCGTTAATCGGGGCGGTTTTGACTGGGTATTGGTTTGCGAAGCGACATAATCTTTCTTTTTGGCAATTAACGGACGTCGCTGCTCCAAGTATTCTATTAGGCCAAGCAATCGGTCGCTGGGGAAACTTTATGAATCAAGAAGTATACGGTGCCGAAGTAACTAGGGAATTTTTAGAAGGACTTTTTCTACCTGAATTTATTATTAATCAAATGTACATTGGTGGAACATACTATCATCCAGCATTTCTATATGAATCGATCTGGAATCTTATAGGGGTAATTCTTCTACTTTCATTAAGGCGTTTCAATTTAAGGCAAGGGGAAATCTTCTTTACATACGTTATCTGGTACTCAGTTGGCCGTTTCTTCATTGAAGGGATTCGTCTTGATTACCTTCTAGTAGGAGGACTAAAAACAGCACAAATTATATCGGTCATTCTTGTTATTGGGGCAATTGCGATGTTGATTTATCGTCGGATAACGCCTAATACGCCCCGTTATCATGATCCTGCGTTGCCAGAGCCTGAAAAGAAAAGAAAGAAAAAGAAGAAAAAATAATGGATTCACCTGATGAAAGGAATATATCATGAAAACGATTGATACGATATTGTTTGATTTAGATGGAACATTAATAAATACAAATGAATTAATCATTGAATCTTTCTTGCACACACTAGAACACTTTCGACCTGGACAATTTAATCGTGAAAAGGTAATTGAATTTATCGGTCCTCCGTTAGTAGATAGTTTTCGCTCAGTTGATTCAGATCTGGTTGAAGAAATGGTTACTCATTATCGTACGTTTAACCATGAAATGCATGATCAGCTTGTTACGGAGTATGAAGGCGTTTTTGAGACGATTCAAACGTTGCATGAGCAAGGCTACAAGCTTGCGATCGTTACAACAAAAATTCGTAAAACAGCGATGATGGGATTAAAGCTGACAGGGCTTGATGCATTTTTTGAACCTGTTATCGGACTAGATGATGTCAAAAGAGCAAAGCCAGATCCTGAACCACTAGAAATAGCACTTGAGCAATTACGTTCTAAAAAGGAATCAGCACTTATGGTTGGCGATAGTCACTCTGACATTCTTGCAGGCAAAAATCTCGGTATCCCTACAGCTGCTGTTGCTTGGTCCATAAAAGGGATTGAGAAAGTAAAAAGCTTTCAGGCAGATTATATAATCGATGACATGTCTGAGCTATTATCAATTGTTGGAGCTGAGCGTGGGTGAGTCGCAAAACAGAACGTTATCCAGTAAAATCGGCAAATTCACTTTGGCATGTGTATAAAACGGTTCCGTTTTTGAAAGTGGTTAAAAATTTTATCGTAATCCAAATTGCACGCTATACGCCAATATTGACATTGAAAAATTGGATGTATCGTCATTTGCTGAGGATGAAAATCGGAGATGAGACGTCAGTAGCACTAATGGTCATGATGGATGTGATGTTTCCTGAACGAATAAAAATCGGGAGCAATTCCATTATCGGATATAATACGACGATTCTTGCTCATGAATATTTAATTGAAGAATATCGTTTGGGTGATGTGATCATCGGTGATCGTGTGATGATTGGTGCAAATACAACGATTCTTCCTGGTGTTACAATTGGTGACGGTGCAATCGTTTCAGCAGGGACGCTTGTTCATAAAGATGTTCCGGCAAATACATTTGTTGGTGGGAATCCGATGCAAATGATTCAAGAAATAAAAAAGGATGAAAAAAGTTAATAGAAAATTACTTAAAGCCGCGAAAACAAGTTTAACTATGTTTTGGCGGTTTTTTGGCATCAAAAAGAAAATTCAGAATGTTTTTCATTGTTTCATGTTGACGCTATTGAATAGAGAGTGTAAACTAACTAATATCTTTAACTTGTTAGCACATTAGTGAACTAAAGGATTTTGTGAAAATAAATTAAAATTTGTAGGGAGTGTGTAGGAAAATCATGTCTAAACTATTTATGTTTGAAAAGCCGATTGGAATGCGAGATACGCTACCACACATGTACGCTACGAAAAAAAACGTGCGTGAGCAGCTAGAGCAGGAGATGACGAGCTGGGGCTATCAAATGATTGAAACGCCGACGTTAGAATATTATGAAACAGTCGGTATTGAATCAGCAATACTTGATCAACAATTATTTAAATTATTAGATCAACAAGGAAATACACTCGTGCTTCGTCCTGATATGACCGCTCCAATCGCACGTCTTGTTGCTTCTAGTTTAAAAGGGGAGCCCTACCCGCAGCGTTTAGCATATGAATCAACTGTCTTTCGTGCACAGCAGTATGAAGGGGGGAAGCCTGCTGAATTTGATCAAGTAGGTATTGAATTAGTTGGCGATGGAACGGTAAGTGCCGATGGTGAAGTGATTTCATTAATGATTGCCGCATTAAAGAGAGCTGGACTTACTCGTTTTAAAGTTGCCGTAGGACATGTTGGCTTTGTTAATGCCTTTTTAATTGAGGTTGTTGGAAATGAGCAGCGTGCCGATACGTTGCGGCGTTATTTATATGAAAAAATTATGTCGGTTATCGTGAACATGTAAAAGGCTTATCACTTTCATCGATTGACGAACGTCGTTTGCTAAGTTTATTAAAGTTACGAGGCAATGAAACAACCTTAACACAAGCAAAAGAGCTTGTCTCAAGTAATGGAGGGTTTAAGGCAGTTGAACAACTTGAAGAATTGTTAACTGTTTTAGAAGGCTATGGTTATGCTGATTATGTGAAATTCGATTTTAATCTTGTCTTGCATATGAGCTATTATACAGGTGTTGTGTTTGAAGGTTATGGTAATAACCTTGGTGTACCGCTTTGCAGTGGTGGTCGTTATGATGAGTTGTTGGCTAAGTTTGATCGACCGGGGCCTGCGACAGGTTTTGGAATTCGCCTTGACTTGTTAATTGAGGCAATTGGTGAGACAACGAAGCTAAACCAAACATGTATTTTATTTAGCAAAGAACGGAGAGCAGAAGCGTTTACTAATGCTGCTTCATTAAGAAAAGAAGGAAAAGCAGTTGTACTGCAAGATATTGCTGGGGTCGGTGATGTAGACGCGATGTCTGGCCAATATGAAGAGGTGTTGTACTTTATTGGTGCAAAGAAAGGAGAGGTGTAAAATGGAGGATTGGTTAACGGTAGCAATGCCAAAAGGACGAATCTTTGAAGAAGCAGTAGAGCTCTTACGAAAGGCAGGTTATCAGCTTCCATCTGAATTTGATGACTCTCGAAAACTAATTATCGATGTTCCCGAAGAGAAAATGCGATTTATTTTAGCGAAACCTATGGACGTACCGACATATGTTGAGCATGGCGTTGCTGATGTTGGGGTTGCTGGAAAAGATGTCATGATTGAAGAGGAGCGTGTTGTGTACGAAGTGCTTGATTTAAAAATTAGTGCGTGCTATTTAGCTGTCGCGGGTCTTCCTAATTATGAGAAATCAGAGATTAATCCAAAGGTTGCCTCTAAATACCCGAATTTGGCCACTCAATATTTTAAAGGGCAAGGAGAACAGGTTGAAATCATTAAGCTGAATGGTTCGATCGAACTTGCACCACTGATCGGTTTAGCTGATCGAATTGTTGATATCGTATCAACTGGACAGACGTTAAAAGAAAACGGACTTGTCGAATTAGAAACAATGGTCAATATCACATCACGTTTAATTGTCAATCCGGTCAGTTATAGGATGAAGGATGAACGAATTGACCAAATGGTTGAACGCCTATCAGTGGTTATTGAGGAGGAAAACGAATGAAAATCATTCGAGTTGATGGCGAGGTTAGTATAAAGCGTGACATTGATGCAGGGACTGAAGAACAACTCAAAGCGGTAGAGGGAATAATTAATCAGGTGAAAAAAGAAGGAGATCAAGCTTTATTCGCATTAACAAAACAATTCGATCGAGCTGACATAACGGAGCTTCGTGTACAAAAAGAAGAAATGCGATTAGCATATGAACAGATGGATGACGAAGTGCTTGAAGCACTTCGAGCAGCGATTGCTAACGTCCAGGATTTTCATGAACGGCAAAAACGACAATCATGGATGACAACGAAAGAGGATGGGACGATCCTAGGCCAAAAAGTAACGGCACTTGATTCTGTCGGTGTTTATGTACCAGGAGGAAAAGCCGCCTATCCGTCGTCTATAATCATGAATGTCGTGCCAGCTCAAGTAGCCGGTGTGAAAAGAATCGTAATGGTTTCACCAGCACAAGCCGACGGCACACTACCTGCAAGTGTATTGGCTACATCCTATGAGCTTGGTGTTGAAGAACTATACAAAGTAGGTGGAGCCCAAGCGATTGCGGCACTTGCTTATGGAACAGAAACGATTGAACGGGTTGATAAAATTACCGGGCCTGGCAATATCTATGTCGCTTTAGCGAAGCGTGCCGTATTTGGTTCTGTTGATATTGATATGATAGCAGGTCCGAGTGAAATCGTTGTACTGGCTGATGAAAAAGCAAATCCACGCTATATTGCTGCAGATCTTTTATCACAAGCGGAGCATGATGAACGTGCGTCCGCTGTGCTCGTAACTCCTTCACAGTCATTGGCCGAAAAAGTAGCCAATGAAGTGGAAAAGCAGCTTGAATCGTTACCAAAAAAAGCGATAGCTGCAAGCTCAATTCGTGATTTTGGAGCGATTTATCTCACATCTCATATAGATGAAGCAGTTGCTATTGTCAACGAGTTAGCACCTGAGCACTTAGAGCTACTAACAGACGATCCAATGTCATTAATTGGACAAATTCGTCATGCTGGAGCGATTTTTGTTGGACCATATAGCACTGAGCCTGTTGGTGATTATTTTGCTGGACCGAATCACGTTTTACCCACTAATGGAACAGCACGTTTTTCAAGTCCACTTAATGTCGATGATTTCATGAAAAAGTCAAGCATCATTGTTTACAGTGCCAAGGCGCTACAACAAAATGGTGCTCATATTGCTAAGCTTGCCCGTCTTGAAGGGTTAGAAGCTCATGCGAGAGCAATTGATATTCGTTTGGAGGGGAAATAAATGAGAGAAGCAACGATTGATCGTCAAACAGGTGAAACACAAATAAAGCTAGCATATGGAATTGATGGAGAAGGTGTATCAAAGCAAGATTCAGGAGTTCCTTTCTTGGATCATATGCTTGATTTATTTACGAAGCACGGTCATTTTAATTTAGAGGTTTCTGCAAATGGCGATACCGAGGTGGATGATCACCATACGACAGAGGATATTGGTATTTGTCTCGGACTTGCCATTAAAGATGCTCTAGGAGATAAAAAAGGGATACGCCGATACGGTAATGCGTTTGTTCCGATGGATGAAACTCTTGCCCAAGTCGTTGTTGATTTGAGCAATCGTCCACATTTGGAATTTCGTGCAGAGTTTCCGAGTCAAAAGGTTGGTACATTTGATACAGAGCTCGTTCATGAATTTATGTGGAAGCTAGCCCTTGAAGCGAGAATGAACTTGCATATTATCGTTCACTATGGTCAAAATACGCATCATATCATTGAAGCGATTTTCAAAGCTTTAGCGAGAGCATTAGATGAGGCAACTAGTATCGATGAACGAGTTAAAGGAGTTCCATCGACGAAAGGAATGTTGTAAATGATCGGCATTATTGATTATGGGATGGGGAATTTGCATAGTGTCAGCAAAGCATTAGAACGTCTTGGATTAAACTATATCATTAGTGATCAAATTGATGAATTAAACAAGGTTGATGGCTTGCTTTTACCAGGTGTTGGTGCATTTCCAGATGCAATGAAAACATTAAATGCAATGAAAATGACTGAATTCATTCGGCAGTGGGCAGAAGCTGGTAAGCCACTACTAGGAATTTGTTTAGGGATGCAGCTATTATTTAATGAAAGTAGTGAGCATGGCAGTACAGAAGGCTTACAATTATTACCTGGTCGTATTGAGCGATTTACTGGTATCGATGAAAGTGGAGAGTTATATAAAGTACCGCATATGGGTTGGAATCAGCTCCGCTTTCAGCAAAAAGATCACGCTCTATTGCAAAACGTAGAAGAAGGACATGTTTATTTTGTTCATTCCTATGTCGTTAAGCATGATGAAGACGACGTTCTCATTGCCTCAAGTGAATATGGTGGAGTTGTTCCGGCTGTTGTAGGGAGAAACAATGTGCTTGGAACACAATTTCACCCTGAAAAAAGCAGTGATGTTGGGATGGCAATTTTACGAAATTTCGGCAAGTTAGTTAAGCAAGGGGGAGAAGCACGTGAGCACGTTTAATATTTATCCGGCGATCGATATGCGTGACGGTAAATGCGTTCGTTTAGTACAAGGGGATTATGATCAAGAAACGGTTTATGGTGATTCTCCTTTCGACATGGCTGAGCAATTTGTTCGTGATGGAGCGAATTGGATTCATATGGTCGATCTTGACGGGGCGAAGGCAAAAAAACGAGTGAATCATGAGTATGTTATTCGTGTAGCAAAAGAGCTTGATGTGAAAGTGCAGGTTGGTGGTGGAATTCGTACAGCAGAGGATATCGCTTTTTATTTAGATCAAGGGGTAGATCGAATTATATTAGGCAGTGTTGCTGTTAATAATCCAGAATTCACGAAAGAAATGCTTCAATTGTACGGCGGTCAACGAATTGTGATCGGACTTGACGCTCGAGATGGTTATGTTGCGACAGAAGGCTGGCTTGAAACATCTTCAGTAAAAGCAGAAACATTAGCTCAAGAGCTTGCACGTCACGGTGCTGAAATCTTTATTTTTACTGATATTTCACGAGATGGAATGCTATCAGGCCCGAATACTGCAGCGATTACAGCACTTGCTGAAGCAACAGGAAAAGAAGTGATTGCTTCTGGTGGTGTTAGCTCACTTGCTGATCTGCAAGAGTTAAGAGCAGAGGCAGATCGAGGAGTTGGTGGTGCGATTGTCGGAAAAGCGTTGTATACGAACCAATTTACGCTGCAAGAAGCTCTTAAAGGAGGCAGCTAAATGCTTACGAAACGTATAATCCGTGCTTAGATGTAAAGGAAGGTCGTGTCGTCAAAGGAGTTCAATTCGTTGATTTAAAAGATGCAGGAGACCAGTAGAGCTAGCAGCTTTTTATGATGAGCAAGGGCAGATGAGCTTGTTTTTCTTGATATATCAGCATCTCATGAAGGTCGAGCAACGATGGTTGACGTAGTTGAACAAGTAGCAGGTACCCTCGCTATTCCTTTTACAGTTGGCGGAGGTATTAATAAGCTTGAGGATATGAAGCGAATTTTACGTGCAGGTGCTGATAAAGTATCATTAAACACAGCTGCTGTATTACGTCCCGAATTAATTAAAGAGGGAGCTGACTTCTTCGGTTCGCAATGTATTGTTGTTGCAATTGATGCGAAATATGATAAGGAACTTAACTCATGGCGTATTTATACTCATGGTGCCGTAAGCCAACTGATTGGGAAGTGACAAAATGGGCTAAGGAAGCGGTTCGTTTAGGTGCTGGTGAGATTTTATTAACGAGTATGGATCAGGATGGAGCGAAAACAGGCTTTGATGTTCAATTAACAAAAAGAGTAAGTGAAGCTGTATCGGTTCCAGTAATTGCTTCAGGTGGAGCAGGCGGGAAAGAAGATTTCAAAGAAGTATTTAACGAAGCAAACGCAGATGCAGCTTTAGCAGCGTCCATTTTTCATTACAAGGAAACGTCTGTTGCCGAAGTGAAAGAGTATTTAAAGAAAGAGGGGGTGGCCGTAAGATGAGTATCGAAGCGATTAAATTTGATGAAAAAGGGTTTGTTCCTGCGATCGTCCAAGACGCGGCTAGTAAAGAAGTATTAACGCTTGCTTATATGAATGAAGAATCGTTGCAAAAATCGTTAGAAACGAAAGAAACGTGGTTCTACTCTCGCTCACGCCAGGAATTATGGCATAAAGGTGAAACATCAGGGAATATACAAACGATCGTTGATATCCGTTATGACTGTGATGCTGATGCACTAGTTGTATTAGTAAATCCTGCGGGACCGGCTTGTCATAAAGGAAATTATACGTGCTTTGCTGATTCATTAATAAAGGAAGAGGTTCATGTAAATCCTTCACGTTATGAGATATTAGACGAGCTTGAGCGTGTGATTGCCAAGCGGGAAGCAGAACGTCCAGAGGGAGCCTATACGACATATTTATTTGAAAAAGGTGTCGATAAAATTTTGAAAAAGATTGGTGAGGAAGCAGGCGAAGTCATTATTGCAGCAAAAAATCGTGACCATGAAGAATTAAAATGGGAAGTTGCTGACTTACTATATCATACACTAGTCTTATTGCGTGAACAAAAACTACCATTTGATGAAGTGTTACGAGTATTAGAGGAACGTCATAAGAAATAGCTTCGTTAGGAATTGGTCTGCACCCCGATTGTGCATCTAACAATTGGAGGTGCAGTTTTTATACTGAATTTTCGTTTTAGCTTTAATACAGTTTGGAAGGGCTGTGTAATAGTATAATCTTAGAATCTTGCATTTCATATTAATAGTCTCTTTTTACCTCCCAAACTCTAACCTTTAGTTTTTATACCACTCTTACGTCTAGCACTCTGTTGTTATGAGCCTTTTACCGTTTCCATTGTCATCTTCGGTTCTATGTGTTGTAAATGTGACAGTTTTGAGTTTTTTACCATTACGTTCATTTATAAAACCCCCCAAAACCATATTGTTTATCTTTATATACATACTACTCCGTATTCAAAGTAGCTAATTTCGTTTTTCCCACAAATAATGGTGGTAATTATTTTCTTGAACAACTTAAATGAAAGTATGTCACTGACAGTAATTCATATCTCCAATGGAGTTAAAACTTCCAATTAAAAGAAAAAGATCATTCTTAATATTCGGAGGGACTGTGCGAACCTATAAATTTTGTGTATACTGAGGAGATAGGAAATAGAGATAAGAACTGTGGAGGAATAGGCTGCATGAGAGAAACCGAGCATGATCAAGGAAAGCAAAATATAGTCCCTTTTTATCAGACTGGTGACTATTTCTTTCATCGTGGAATTGAAGCGTTTAAGAAGAAAAAACATCAAAAAGCGATCAAATTATTAGAGAGAGCCATTCAATTAACGTCGCAAGAGCCCGTATTTCATGTTCAGTTAGCTGCCATCCTTTCTGAAGTTGGGGATTATGAGCGTTCGAATGATATATTATTAAATGTATTAAGAGAACATGAAGGTAACGTTGCTGAATGTTACTTTTTCATGGCAAATAATTATGCCTATCTAGGCTTTTTTCATGAAGCGGAGCAAGCTACTAAGAAATATTTAGAGCTGAGCGAAGATCAGCGATTTGCTGAGGATGCACGAAATTTATTAGAGCTCCTCCATTTTGAAGAAGAGGATTCAGATTGGGAAAATGATGTCGTTGTTGAAGAAGAGTACGAGTTGCTGATGCAGCATGATCGTGCACTGCGTTTATTGCGTTCAGGTCGAATTGAAGAATCAATTCCTCTTCTTGAAGAAATTATTGTGGAACATCCAACATATTGGATTGCTTATATACAAGCGGCAGAAGCGTATTTTCATCAAGGAGATAAGCAAACTGCATATGATTTATGCCAGTCGGTTTTAGATAATGAAACTGGGAATATCTTGCTCTTTGCCAACTAGCGATGTTTTACTGGTTAGATGGGTATACTAAAGAGGCGAGTCCATACGTAAATGCACTTCGTCAACTATATCCAATAGAGGTTGAGCAAACAGTAAAAGTAGCTGAGGCTCTTTGCCAAGTTGGGGATTATGAGCAAGCATACCAACGCTTAAAAGGAATCAAAAGAAGCGTACTAGAAACGAAGCCGTCTGCTTTGTGTTGTTTAGGTATTGCTGCCTATTATATGAGTGATCCGAATACGAATCGTATTTTTAAAAGAGCTGCTAAATTAGGTGATGAGCAAGCAGAACAAATTGTAAATGGCGAATTAGCAATTCAAGATGCTCGGAGCTGGAAAGGTTCGTTTTAGAAATGCTAATAATTTAGATACATTTTGGGATGGAAAATAAAATAATATTAACGGAAATCGAGGTGAAACTTGTATCAAGAAAAGAAAATAGGTGCAAGTTTGACTGGGAATAGCTAGAACTCTAACAGATAAGAGATAAATGGAGACATAAACTCGATCTGGAATAGATGTAGAATCCACTTGTTACGTATTTTTTAAGCAATTCATTAGACATGGTGCTTTCTTTTGATTACGATTAAAGTACTAGAGAAAAAAGGAGTGTTGGGACATGTCAGAAGAAAATGTTTACGATGTGGTTATTGCTGGTGCAGGTCCTGCTGGAATGACTGCTGCTGTATATACATCGCGTGCTAATTTATCAACAATTATGCTTGAACGCGGTATGCCTGGTGGACAAATGGCAAATACGGAGGACGTTGAAAACTATCCGGGTTTTGATCATATTCTTGGACCTGATTTATCGACGAAAATGTTTGAGCATGCAAAAAAATTTGGTGCAGAGTATGGCTATGGTGATGTAAAGGAAATTATCGATGAAGGTGATTTCAAAATTGTTAAGGCCGGGTCCAAAGAATATAAAGCACGTGCTGTGATCGTAGCAACTGGTGCAGAGTATAAAAAAATGGGGATTCCAGGTGAAAAAGAATTTAGCGGACGTGGTGTCTCTTATTGTGCAGTATGTGATGGAGCTTTCTTTAAAGGGAAAGAGCTTGTCGTTGTTGGTGGAGGCGATTCAGCAGTTGAAGAGGCGGTTTACTTAACTCGGTTCGCTTCGAAAGTTACTGTTATTCACCGTCGTGATGAATTACGTGCTCAAAAAATTTTACAGCAACGTGCATTTGATAATGAGAAGGTTGAGTTTATTTGGAACCATGTCGTGAAAGAAATTCACGGTGAAGAAGGTAAAGTTAACCGAATAACGATTGAAGATACGAAAACTAGCGAACAACGTGACTTCAAGACAGACGGTGTTTTCATTTACATCGGAATGTTACCGTTAAATGACAGTGTCAAGAATTTAGGAATTACAAACGAAGAAGGCTACATTGTTACAAATGAAGAAATGGAAACAAAGGTTCCTGGTATTTTTGCTGCAGGTGATATCCGTGAGAAGTCATTACGTCAAATCGTTACAGCAACAGGGGACGGTAGCGTTGCAGCCCAAAACGTGCAACATTACATTGAAAGCTTAGAGGATAAAGCAAAGGTTTGACATCAATTCGCAATCAAACGTCATTCGTTTTTAATCGCACTGTAACAGTGGTGAAATATAAAAAGGATACTATAGAGATAAGTAATTGACCCCCTTTTTTATATACTTTATTGCACGGACTACGGTTCGTGCCCTTTTTTTATCACCATAATGGAATAATGTGTAAATTGCATGTAATACTTGTTTCATCTCCACTCATGATTCACTACTTCATGTCTATCATAGATTGTAGGATGTTTCAGTTGAGGGTATAATATAGTCATAGTGAGGTGGAAATGTTGCAGCGTGTTACAAATACAGTTTTACAAAAAGATGGAAAAGTCTTACTTCTACAAAAGCCTCGTCGTCATTGGTGGGTAGCTCCTGGTGGGAAAATGGAGCTAGGGGAATCAATTATTGAGTCTGCAATTCGAGAGTATCGAGAAGAAACAGGCTTACATATTATTGATCCGCAGCTAAAGGCAGTTTTTACAATGGTGATGATGAACGAAAATCAAGTCGTTCGTGAATGGATGATGTTTACTTTTCATGCGACCGATTATACTGGTCAGCTATTAAGTGAGTCACCAGAAGGAAAACTCGCATGGAAGCAGCAGGAAGAAATTCATCATTTGATGATGGCTGAAGGTGATAAATATATGTTTGAGCATGTTTTACAATATAAAGGGTTATTATATGGTACCTTTTATTATACGGAAGATTTTGAGCTGATCTCATATCGGTTAAATCCAGCTCAATCATAAAAGTGTGTGGAAAGAGGGGAAACGAAATGAACAGCAGCCGTGAAGAAATTGAAATTGTTATTATTACGGGAATGTCCGGGGCAGGGAAAACGGTCGCTGTCCAAAGCTTTGAGGATCTAGGCTATTTTTGTGTCGATAATTTACCACCTGCCTTAATTCCGAAATTTATTGAGCTAATTGAAGGATCAAATGGAAAGATGTCCAAGGTTGCACTTGTGATGGACTTACGTGGACGAAAGTTTTTTGACCATTTGTTTGAGGCTATTGATTCAATTAGTCTAGCACCACACTTACATTTCAAATTTCAAATATTATTTTTGGACTCTAAAGATGCAAAGCTCGTACAACGCTATAAAGAGACGCGTCGCTCTCATCCACTAGCACCTGATGGGTTACCTTTAGAGGGAATAAAGCTTGAACGGCAAATGCTTGAAGAAATGAAAGGAAGAGCACAGCAAATTATTGATACGACGGATTTAAAACCAATCCAATTACGTGAGCGAATCACGCAACAGTTTGCATTAAATGAACGCCACCCTTTCACTGTCAATGTCATGTCATTTGGTTTTAAATATGGAATGCCTATTGATGCTGACCTCGTCTTTGACGTTCGTTTTTTGCCGAACCCTCATTATATTGACCATATGCGTCCAAAAACAGGGCTTGAAGAAGAGGTTTCTTCTTATGTTTTGAAATGGACCGAGACTCAACAATTTATCGAGAAATTAACCGATTTGTTACAATTTATGCTGCCGCAGTATAAGCGTGAAGGAAAAAGCCAAGTTGTAATTGGTATTGGTTGTACAGGTGGGAAGCATCGTTCTGTGACTTTAGCAGAATATTTCGGTAAGGAATTTGAGGAAGAATACAAGGTTCGTATTCGCCATCGAGATATTGAAAAAGGGAAGGAAACGAAATAGGTGAAAAAGAGAGATCAAGTGGTTGTTATCGGGGGAGGCACCGGGTTATCAGTTTTATTAAGGGGCCTAAAAACGTTTCCAATTGATATTACGGCAATTGTCACAGTCGCTGATGATGGGGGCAGCTCAGGAAGACTTCGTAAAGAGCTTGATATTCCTCCACCTGGTGATGTTCGCAATGTGTTAATTGCACTTGCGGAAGTTGAGCCGTTAGTTGAAGAATTGTTTCAGCATCGTTTTAGAAACGGAAATGGTTTATCAGGCCATTCATTGGGAAACTTATTGCTAGCAGGTATGACATCAGTTACAGGTGATTTCGCTCGTGGCATTTCAGAGCTTAGTAAAGTTTTAAACGTTCGTGGGAATGTATATCCTGCCGCGAATCGTAGTATTGTACTCCATGCAGAAATGATGGATGGTACAATTGTCACAGGAGAATCGCTAATTCCTTTGGCAAAAAAGCAAATCAAACGAGTGTTTCTAACGCCTTCTAAAGTTGAACCTTTAGTAGAGTCGGTTCAAGCGATTGATGAAGCTGATATCATTTTATTAGGGCCGGGAAGTCTTTACACAAGTGTTCTGCCTAATGTCCTTGTTCCTGGTATTCAAGAGGCTATTAAACGATCAAATGCTAGAAAAGTTTATATTTGTAACGTGATGACCCAAAGCGGGGAGACGGACGGCTTTACGGCCGCTGATCATGTTCAAGCGATTATAGATCATGGTGGCTCTGACCTTGTTAAAGAAATACTTGCTCACCGTGCACCTATATCAGGTTCCTTACGTAAGCGTTATGCAAAGGAAGGAGCCATCCCAGTAGAGGTTGATCAAGATCGGCTAGAGGCAATGGGGATAAAGGTGATTCACGATGAAATCGTGTTAGAAGCAAATGGCGTTTTACGCCATGATGCTGTAAAAGTGTCAAAAGCGTTATTACGTTCTACTAATGGTCATTTATAAGCTATAAAGGAGGGGATGGCATTTGTCCTTTGCAGCTAAAACTAAGAAGGAATTAACGCAATTAGAGCAAGAGGATTGTTGTGCAAAGGCGGAGCTTGCGGCACTTGTCCGAATAAACGGTACGTTGTCATTTAACCGCATGAAAATAAGCTTAGATGTCACAACGGAAAATGCCGCTATTGCTAGAAGGATGTATACATTAATTAAACGTGTATTTCCTTCAATGTTTGTCGAACTACTTGTTCAAAAGAAGATGCGATTAAAGAAAAATAATGTTTATCTTGTACGAATGAAGCATGGGGCTAAGGAATTACTTGAAGATTTAGGAATATTAGCAGAAGGGTTTCATTTTATTCGTACAATTTCTAAATCATTAATAAATAAGCCTTGCTGTAAACGTGCCTATTTACGGGGAGCTTTTTTAGCAGGCGGATCTATCAATCACCCTGAAACGTCCTCTTATCATTTAGAAATTTACTCGATATATGAGGAACAGAATCAGTCGTTATGTGAATTAATGAACGAATATGAATTAAATGCAAAAATGTTGGAACGTAAAAAGGGGTTCATTACGTATATTAAGGATAGTGAGAAAATAACAGAGTTTTTAAATATTGTGGGTGCACATCAAGCTCTCCTTTATTTTGAAGACGTCCGTATCATGAAGGATATGCGAAACTCTGTCAATCGCTTAGTGAATTGCGAAACAGCTAACCTCAATAAAACAGTTGGTGCAGCCTTAAGACAAGTCGAAAATATTCGTTATGTTGACCGCGAAATCGGCTTAGCTGAATTACCACCTAAACTCCGTGAAATTGCCGAACTGCGTATTCGTCATCAAGATGTCACATTAAAAGAGCTCGGTGAAATGGTTGAAAGTGGTAAAGTAAGTAAGTCAGGGGTTAATCATCGTCTAAGGAAAATTGACGAAATTGCCAATAAGTTACGTAATGGGGAAGCGTTTGATGTGTCAACGTAAACTAGTAGGTTATTGAAGGGAGGAGAACATAATGATTGAAAAAAAAGTCGTTGTTAACCGCAAAACAGGGTTACAAGCTAGACCAGCAGCTTTATTTGTTCAGGAAGCGAACCGCTTTTCTTCAGATGTGTTCATCATTAAAGATACAAAAAAGGTGAGTGCGAAAAGTATTATGGGTCTTATGAGCTTAGCGATTAGCCCGGAAACAGAGCTCACTCTTCATGTTGATGGTCAAGATGAGGAAGAGGCGTTAGAAGCGTTAGTGAAATTTATTGAAACTGAATAAATAAAGTAGAGAAAAAGACGACTTCATCAAGAAGCCGTCTTTATTCATTACTGGCTATAGATCAGTACCGCATGTTTAACGCACTTCTGATCTGGAGAATTTCATTTATTTTGCAGGAATCACACTGTCAATTAGACCGTAATCTTTGGCTTTTCAGCAGTCATGAAGTTATCACGATCTGTATCACGTTCAATCACTTCTAACGGTTGACCTGTACGTTCAGCTAAAATTTTGTTTAAGTTTTCACGCATTTCAAGAATTCGTTTTGCGTGAATTTGAATATCAGATGCTTGACCTTGAGTTCCACCAAGTGGTTGGTGAATCATCACTTCACTGTTAGGAAGGGCATGACGTTTGCCTTTTTCACCAGCAGCAAGTAGAAATGCACCCATAGATGCTGCCATACCGATACAAATGGTAGATACCTTTGGCTTAATGAATTGCATTGTGTCATAAATAGCCATTCCTGCTGTGATAGAACCACCAGGACTGTTAATGTAAATGGAAATATCTTTTTCTGGATCTTCTGCTTGTAAAAATAAAAGTTGAGCAACAATTGAGTTCGCGACATTGTCATCAATCGCACTACCTAACATAATAATTCGATCTTTTAATAAGCGTGAGTAAATGTCATATGCACGTTCACCACGGTTTGTTTGTTCAATAACTGTAGGGATTAAATTCATCGTTCCATTCCTCCTTGAATTTCTTTATTTCTTCTTTATAAAGCAACAAATGAGTTCGTCACTTTATCCTTATGTACTAATCATACCCAAAAGGTCAAAGAAGGTCAAATGATAAGCCTTCTATAATATATATTCCCTATTTATATATTTAAACCCTGCTTTCATGATAACCGAATTTTGCTTAATGTAAACAGAAAAACGCTCTACTTTAATCTTAAGATGGCAAAATTCTTAAACAGACGTGATCAGGCTTGAGGAAGCATCGGTATCGCACGTTACAAGCTATTCTAAAAAAAAAGCAACTCACATGATTCGAATTTAGCTTAAATCATTGTAATTGTATTGTCTTTTCTAATGAATTATTATATACTACATTACAACAGTAATGCACTATAATAGTGGTGAAGAGAGGTGGGGTAGATGATCCTTGACCATGAAACGGGAAACCGTTGTACATCCAAATTTCAGAATGGCTTGAAACGGAAATTTTAAATGGGAATCTAGTTACGCATGACAAAGTTTATTCACAGTATCAGTTAGCTGACATGTTTACGATTAACCCAGCAACTGCGGCAAAAGGGTTAAATCGATTAGCGGATGAAGAAATTTTATACAAAAAGCGGGGGCTAGGAATGTTTGTTTCAGTAAAGGCAGAGGAGATCATTCTTAATCGAAGAAAGTCATTACGCTTGCAGCAATTAATAGATGACTTAGTAATTGAAGCAAAGCATGTTCATGTTGAATTAGAAGAACTTATTGAAATGATTAAAGAGGCGGATCAAAAGCTAAAGGGGTGAATGGAATGGATGTTATTTCTTGTGAAGCTGTGACAAAAACATTTCGTAAAACACAAGCGTTACAGGGGCTCTCTTTCTCTATTAAAGAACATACGATTACAGGAGTGATTGGCTTAAATGGTGCGGGAAAAACGACTTTGTTAAAGCTATTAGTTGGACTAACAAGGCCGACAAGTGTCAGATTAACGTTTTCTCAAAAAGAGCTTATGATAACTTATTTGTTTCGGCGAATTCGATATTTGTTGATGATCAAATGAGTTTCCTAATTTGTTAACGATTAAAGAAATTCTAGTGTTTGCAGCAAAATTCTATCCGAATTGGGATCGTGAGCTGGCAGAGCGTTTATTTGATTATTTTCAATTTCAACCAAGTCAAAGTCATCACAAACTATCGAAAGGGAAACGTAGTACATTTAATGCGATTATTGGCTTATGTGCTCGTTGTCCGTTAACGATCTTTGATGAACCAACTACAGGAATGGATGCATCTGTACGGACAGATTTTTACCGTGCATTAATGAAAGAATACTTAGCACACCCAAGAACGATTCTATTGTCTAGCCATCATCTTGAAGAAATTGAAGATATACTTGAAGATGTCTTACTAATTCATGAAGGAAAGAAGTTATTACACGTTCCGATCGATGAGCTGAGAGAAATGGCAATTCAAATTTCTGGTCAAAAAGACACACTTAAAAAGTGGCTAATAGGAAAAAACGTCTACAGTGAAAATACAGTCGGTCGTGGCTGGACGTCGGTAACGATTGAAAATAGCTTTACGAAAGAAGAACTTGGGCAAATGAAGAATGAAGGGCTCGACATATCGGCAGTACCGGCAAACGAAATGTGTGTTTATATCACGAAAACGTCGGAAGGAGGTATTGATGATGTCTTTAGTGAACGTTCATTTTCTTGATGTTGTCAAAAAACAATATGCCTTTAAAATACGCTCTTATATGGGGTCAATTCTGACTTTGATCATATTGCAAATATTTGCAATCTTGTTAGCTGTCAGTACGACAAATTATTATCATTCTATGGATTCTATAGGGATTTCTATTAAAGCACAAATATATAGTAGTGATATCGTTGTTATTTTTACGATTTTATGGTCGTTTATTACGGCGATTTTGATGACAACGAAAGCGTATCGCTATGATGATTATACCTTTATTGCTACTCGCATGAGTAGTCATCTTGCGAATATATATTATCTGATTACGGTCAGTTTATTTGCTAGTATGACAACCATGTTAGCTGGCATATTCATAAAATCAATTACCTATTTTACAAGTGAAGCCGAGATCTATTATCGTGCTACGGTTAGCTTAACGGAATATGCAATTGGTTTTGGAGCAAGCTTTTTATATATGTTTGTTGTTGCAATGATTGGGTATACGATTGGTTTATTCGTCCAATGGAATCGGCTATTTGCGATTTTTATTCCGGTGCTTTTTGTTGGGGGATTATTTTATTTAACTGAGCATCCACAATCGCCGATTTTTAAAACGTTGATTAAATTTTACTTTCAAGAATCATCGTTCAACCAATTTTTCATTAAGTCAGTCACTATTATTCTCGCCTTGTTTTTACTAACATCGTTGATTTCAAAACGATTGGAGGTTAGACAATAATGGTGTTCCTCAGTTTACTTCCGATAATTATGATTCTTGTCTTGCTTATTGGTTTTACGAAAATCCCTACCTATGTTGGTGGTAAGGTGATGAAATGGCTCATTGCGGTATACGTAGTCATATTGCTCGGTTCAGTTGTAACGTATAGTTTGATTCCGGATACGACAGCAGATTTTGAACGGGTGGAGGAGATGTACCTATAGAGAATATGTCGGTATATGAAGCTCTTTTCAAACGGCAGTTAGATAAATTAGAACCATATATACAGGAGCAGTGGTCGTTTGACTATCATTCCGGTCATGAATTTATCATAAGGTCAGACAATGAAAATATGGTTGATAACATTTATATTTATGAAAAAGAGAAGGAAGATGGTGTGATTGATGTCACGTTCTATTCAACTGATTTTAATTTAAATGGTAATATAATTGATGATGATCGGTTTACTCCTTCCATTGAATTAATTGAAAATGAATTAGTGATTATAAGATCAGCAGAAATTGAATTTACGATTGCTGGAGAAGAACAAGAGTTGATTATAAGTCAATTTTCTGAACACCCTCGAAATTTAATGAGTGGGGATTCGGTACTTCGTATAATTATCAAAATGCAATCGTTATTGAAGTACCTCTAAATACAGAGATAAGTGCGGATTCCAATTTTCATATGATGGTTGATGAAGAGTAAGTTGACTCGTGAAAAAATAGAAGTAAAATAGAAAAAAAGGATGTCTCATCATGTTGTACGAGACATCCTTTTATGAAATAAGGTGGGTACGATATGCTAGAAATTATTATCTATTCCAAACAACATTGCCCGTTATGCGATAAAGCGATTGCTCAAATAGAACGTTTAAAGGAGCAATATGATTTCAATATAAAGCTAATTGATATTTATCATGATGAGGAGTTGCTGGAAAAATATCAATTAATGATACCTGTTGTTGAAATCGACGGTGAAGAGGTTGATTTTGGACAAATTTCAGAAAATAGAATATTAAAGCGATTACAATCGAAAATTAGCGAAATTTAACTTGTGTAATAGCTTCATCCTTGTTACTATAAGGATGGGCTTTAGGTTCTCTTTTTATACAGTAATCGGGACATCAAACGTCTATGCGGGACAATTTTAGTCCATATATGAAAGGATGCTTGACTCGTGATCAAACGAATACTAGACATTCAACGGAAATTAATGCCCGATTTGCTTGATGTGTTGATCAAGCGCTATAGAATTATTCGATACATAAAATTGATGCAACCGATTGGGCGAAGAAGTTTAGCACAAAACCTACAGCTTTCTGAACGAGTTTTAAGGAAAGAAGTAACGTTCTTAAAAGATCAAGGTCTTGTTCATTTTGCATCTGCTGGGATGAGTATTACTTCGGAAGGAGAACAGCTTTTTTTAACGCTAGAAGAAGTAATGAAGGAACTTCTTGGATTGCGGGATCTTGAAAAAAGCTTGGAAAGACGTTATGGAGTAAAACGAGTGTTCATCGTGGCAGGTAATAGTGATGAGGATGAGTGGGTAAAAAAAGAACTTGGACGTGCTTGTATCCATTTGCTAAAGTTACGTTTAAATCCCAATGATGTTGTAGCAGTCATGGTGGGACAACACTAGCTGCTGTCGCTGATATGATGACACCAGATCCGAAAATGGAAAATGTGACGTTTATCCCGGCACGAGGTGGACTAGGTGAACAAGTTGAAAATCAAGCGAATACGATTAGTGCTAAACTAGCAAGTCGTGCAGGTGCTAAGTACCGTTTACTACACGTCCCTGAACAAATTAGTGAAGAAGCCTATGCCTCTCTTGTATTAGAACCTTCTTTACAGGATATCCTAAATCTGATTAAATCAGCTTCAACCGTTATTCACGGAATTGGAGATGCAAAGACAATGGCCCTTCGCCGCCAATCACAACATTCATTTGTTGATAAGCTTGTGGATGAGAATGCTGTCGGAGAAGCGTTTGGTTTTTATTTTGATCGTTTCGGGAAGCCGATTCATAAACAAAGAACGATCGGATTGCAGCTTGATGATTTAGAAAATGATGAAAAGTATGTCATTTCCATTGCTGGTGGACATTCAAAGGCTGAAGCAATATCTGCCTTTATGAATTATCGTCCTAGTGATGTATTAATTACCGACGAAGCTGCAGCTGTTTCTCTTTTGGCTTTACCACATGAATAGGAAGAAAAAACGACGTTGTCGTTTTTCTTAATAAATTTAATAGTAATTCATAGGAGGAGATTGAACATGGCAACAAAAATTGGTATTAATGGTTTTGGTCGTATCGGACGTAACGTTTTCCGTGCAGCACTAAACAATTCTAACGTAGAGGTTGTTGCAATTAACGATTTAACAGATGCGAATATGCTTGCACATCTTTTAAAGTACGATACTGTACATGGTAAATTAGATGCTGAAGTTTCTGTAAACGGTGATGCTTTAGTTGTTAATGGTAAAGAAATCAATATTTCTGCTGAGCGTGACCCAGCTAAGCTTGAGTGGGATAAGCGTGGCGTAGAAGTTGTTGTTGAATCAACTGGTTTCTTCACAAAGCGTGCAGATGCTGCTAAGCACTTAGAAGCTGGTGCTAAGAAGGTTATCATTTCTGCTCCTGCATCTGATGAAGATATTACAATTGTAATGGGTGTTAACGAAGATAAGTATGATGCTGCAAATCATAGCGTTATTTCTAACGCTTCTTGTACAACAAACTGTCTAGCTCCATTTGCGAAAGTTCTTAATGATACATTCGGTCTAAAGCGTGGTATGATGACAACTGTACACTCATATACAAATGACCAACAAATTCTTGACTTACCACACAAAGATTACCGTCGTGCTCGTGCAGCTGCTGAGAACATCATCCCAACAACAACTGGTGCTGCGAAGGCTGTTGCTCTAGTTCTTCCTGAGCTTAAAGGTAAATTAAATGGTGGTGCTATGCGTGTACCAACACCAAACGTTTCTCTTGTTGACTTAGTTGCTGAGCTTGATAAGGAAGTAACAGTTGAAGAAGTAAATGGTGCGTTTAAAGCTGCTGCAGAAGGCCCACTAAAAGGAATCCTTAACTACAGCGAAGAGCCACTTGTTTCAACTGACTACAACGGTAACCCACACTCTTCTTCAATCGACGCTCTATCAACAATGGTTATGGAAGGTAACATGGTTAAAGTTATCTCTTGGTATGATAACGAGTCTGGTTATTCAAACCGTGTTGTAGACCTTGTTGAATACATTGCAAGCAAGGGACTATAATAGATAGAAGTAGTAGGTAGAGGAGGTGGAAGGATATTTCTCCTCCTCTTTCCGTTGTTTTCTAACGTAAGCATATTGAAGGGGGTAATCACTATGAATAAAAAGTCTATACTTGATCTTGACCTTAAAGGAAAGAAAGTATTTTGCCGTGTTGACTTCAACGTTCCAATGAATGAAGGCGAAGTAACTGATGAAACACGTATCCGTGCTGCCTTACCAACTATTCAACATTTAATTGAGCAAGGTGCTCGTGTGATTTTAGCATCTCATTTAGGACGTCCAAAAGGTGAGGTTGTTGAAGAACTACGTTTAACAGCTGTTGCAAAGCGTTTAAGTGACTTGCTTGGTAAAGATGTTAAGAAGGTAGATGAGGCACACGGACCTGTGGCAGAATCAGCAGCGAATCAGCTAGCTGACGGTGATGTGCTTTTATTAGAAAACGTACGTTTTTATCCGGGAGAAGAGAAAAATGATCCTGAGCTTGCAAAGGCATTTGCCGCTTTAGCAGATGTGTACGTAAATGATGCTTTCGGTGCCGCACACCGTGCACATGCTTCTACTGAAGGAATTGCACATCATTTACCATCGGCAGCAGGCTTGCTTATGCAAAAGGAATTAGAAGTACTAGGGAAAGCACTTTCTAATCCTGAACGTCCATTCACTGCAATCATTGGTGGAGCTAAAGTTAAGGATAAAATTGGTGTTATCGAAAACTTATTAGATAAGGTTGATAACTTAATCATTGGTGGCGGTCTCGCTTATACATTTGTAAAATCTTTAGGACATGAAATTGGGCTTTCATTGCTTGAGGAAGACAAAATTGAGTTAGCGAAATCATTTATGGAAAAGGCGAAGCGAAACGGTGTAAATTTCTACTTACCAGAAGATGTCACGGTTGCCGATGACTTTTCAAATGATGCTAATATTAAGACAGTTGATATCGATTCAATTCCTTCAGATTGGGAAGCATTAGATATCGGACCAAAAACACGTGCTACATATGAAAAAGTCATTAAAGATTCAAAGCTAGTCATTTGGAATGGGCCTATGGGAGTGTTTGAGCTAGAGGCATTCTCAAAAGGTACAAGAGCTGTTGGACAAGCTTTAGCAGATAGCGATGCTTATACGGTTATCGGTGGTGGAGACTCAGCTGCAGCAGTTGAAAAGTTTGACTTAGCAGTACAAATGAGCCATATTTCTACTGGCGGCGGTGCGTCATTAGAATTTATGGAAGGAAAAGTGCTCCCTGGTGTCGTAGCTTTATCTGACAAGTAAATTGATCATATTAAAACGAGGTGAAGAAATGCGTAAACCAATTATTGCGGGTAACTGGAAGATGAACAAAACGCTAGGCGAAGCTAAGCAGTTTGTTCAAGAAGTGAAAAATAACGTTCCAGCAAACAGCGAAGTGGATGCTGTTGTTTGTTCACCAGCGTTATTTTTAGAAAGTTTAGTCAATGAAACGAAAGGCACTGATTTAAAAGTTGGTGCACAAAACGTACACTTCGAAGAGAACGGTGCATTCACTGGTGAAATTAGTCCAGTTGCACTTTCTGACATGAACGTTGACTATGTCATCATCGGTCACTCGGAGCGTCGTGAAATGTTTGCTGAAACAGATGAAACAGTAAACAAAAAGGTACATGCTGCATTCAAGCATAATCTTGTACCGATTATGTGCTGTGGAGAAACAGATGAAGAGCGAGATGCAGGTAAGACGAATGATGTTGTAAAAGTTCAGGTTGAAGCTGGTCTTGCTGGGTTGAGTGAAGAGCAAGTGAAAAATGTGGTTATTGCTTATGAGCCAATTTGGGCGATTGGTACAGGAAAATCGTCTTCAGCTTCAGATGCAAATGAAGTTTGCTCATACATTCGCCAGGTGGTAGCTGAAAGCTTCTCATCTACAGTCGCAGAAGCAGTCCGCATCCAATATGGTGGTAGTGTAAAACCAGCTAACATTAAGGAATATATGGCTCAATCAGATATTGATGGTGCACTAGTTGGTGGAGCGAGTCTCGAGCCTGCTTCATTCTTAGCTTTATTGGAGGAAGGAAAATGAGTAAGAAACCAGTAGCTCTCATCATTCTTGATGGATTTGCGATGAGAGAGGAAGATAAAGGGAATGCTGTATCACAAGCGAACAAGCCAAACTTCGATCGTTATTGGAATCAATACCCCCATGCAACTCTCGAAGCACAAGGTGAGGCAGTAGGTTTACCAGAAGGGCAAATGGGGAACTCTGAAGTAGGGCACTTAAACATTGGTGCAGGACGTATCGTTTATCAAAGTTTAACTCGAGTCAATTTATCGATTCGTGAAGGTGACTTCTTTGAAAATGAGACATTCCTTAATGCAATGGATCATGTGAAGAAGAAAGGGAGTGCTTTGCACATTTACGGTCTTCTTTCAGATGGTGGAATTCATAGTCACATTAACCATTTGTTTGCTTTACTTGAACTTGCTAAAAGAGAGCAAGTGGAGAAAGTGTATGTTCACGGCTTTTTAGATGGACGTGACGTTGGTCAAACTTCTGCACAAACGTATGTGAGCAACTTGCAAGAAAAGCTTAAAGAGCTTGGTCTAGGTGAGATAGCGTCTCTTCATGGTCGTTATTATGCAATGGACCGTGATAAGCGTTGGGATCGTGTTGAAAAGTCATATCGTGCCATGGTGTATGGCGAGGGTCCGACTTACACAGATCCAAACGAAGTGATTCAAGATAACTATAAAAATGAAATCTTTGATGAGTTTGTGATCCCTTCTGTTATTACAGCAGAAGATGGCTCACCTGTCGGAACGATTCAAGACGATGATGCGGTCATTTTCTTTAATTTCCGTCCTGATCGTGCGATTCAAATGTCGCAAGTGTTCACAAATGAAGATTTCCGTGGCTTTGATCGTGGTGATGCACATCCTAGAAACCTTCATTATGTTTGCTTAACTCATTTTAGTGAATCAGTTGATGGTTATGTTGCCTTTAAACCAACTAACCTAGATAATACGCTTGGTGAAGTTTTAGCACAGCAAAATTATAAACAGCTCCGCATTGCAGAAACTGAAAAATACCCTCACGTTACGTTTTTCTTTAGTGGCGGACGTGAAGAGCCGTTTCCAAATGAAGAGCGGGTTTTAATTAATTCGCCAAAAGTAGCGACGTATGACCTAAAACCTGAAATGAGTGCATATGAAGTAACGGATGCGTTAGTAAAAGAGATCGAAGCTGAAAAGCATGACGCGATCATTTTAAATTTTGCTAATCCAGATATGGTTGGTCACTCAGGCATGCTAGAACCGACAATTAAAGCAGTAGAGACTGTCGACGAGTGTTTAGGACGAGTTGTTGATGCAATTTTGGCTAAAGGTGGAGCTGCTGTTATTACCGCTGATCATGGTAATGCAGATGAAGTTGTTAGCTTAGATGGGAAACCAATGACAGCTCATACAACGAATCGTGTTCCAGTTATTGTAACTGAAGAGGGAGTAACATTACGTGAAGATGGTATCCTTGCCGATTTAGCACCAACTGTTTTATCGCTATTAGGTGGAACTCAGCCGCAAGAAATGACAGGAAAAACGTTAATTAAATAAAAATAATATAATAAACAAATTTAAGGAGTGAATGAATGATGACAATGATTACAGATGTTTATGCTCGTGAAGTATTAGATTCTCGTGGTAATCCTACAGTAGAAGTAGAAGTATATCTTGAGTCAGGTGCAATGGGTCGTGCTCTTGTACCAAGTGGTGCGTCAACTGGTGAATATGAAGCAGTTGAGTTACGTGATGGTGGAGAGCGCTACATGGGGAAAGGTGTTCTAAAAGCAGTTGAAAATGTAAATGAAATCATTGCTCCAGAATTAATCGGTATTGATGCTCTTGACCAAGTTGGTATCGACCAATTAATGATTGAGCTTGATGGAACAGAGAACAAAGGAAAATTAGGTGCGAACGCTATTTTAGGTGTATCAATGGCTGTTGCTCATGCAGCTGCTGACGCTTTAGGTGTTCCTTTATACGTATACCTTGGCGGATTCAACTCTAAGCAGCTTCCAGTACCAATGATGAACATCATCAATGGTGGAGAGCATGCAGATAATAACGTTGACATTCAAGAATTTATGGTTATGCCTGTAGGTGCTGAAAACTTCCGCGAAGCTCTTCGTATGGGAGCGGAAATTTTCCATAACCTTAAAGCTGTACTTAAAGGAAAAGGCTATAACACAGCAGTAGGTGACGAAGGTGGTTTCGCACCAAACTTATCTTCAAATGAAGAGGCTCTTTCAACAATCATCGAAGCGATTGAAAAAGCAGGCTTTAAGCCTGGCGAAGAAGTAAAGCTTGCTATGGACGTTGCTGCTTCTGAAATTTACAACAAAGAAGATGGGAAATACCATTTAGCAGGAGAAGGTAAGAGCTTGACTGCAGAAGAAATGGTAAACTTCTACGAAGAGCTTGTTTCAAAATATCCAATTATCTCAATCGAAGATGGTCTTGACGAAAACGATTGGGAGGGCTTTAAGCTTCTAACTGAACGTCTAGGTGACAAAGTTCAGCTTGTTGGTGATGACTTATTCGTTACAAACACGAAGAAGCTTGCTGAAGGTATCGAAAAAGGAATTGGTAACTCCATTTTAATTAAAGTAAACCAAATCGGTACATTAACAGAAACATTTGAAGCAATTGAAATGGCGAAGCGTGCAGGTTACACTGCTGTTATCTCTCACCGTTCTGGTGAAACAGAAGATGCAACAATCGCTGATATCGCTGTTGCTACTAACGCTGGTCAAATCAAGACTGGTGCTCCTTCACGAACTGACCGTGTAGCGAAGTATAACCAACTTCTTCGCATTGAAGACGAGCTTGCAAGTGTGGCAACATATGGCGGTCTGACGTCATTCTATAACTTAAAAAATAAATAATTAGATGTTGCTAAAGCCTTAAGAGGGATGAATGATCTCTCTTAAGGCTTTTTTGAATGGTGAGGTATCAGGTGCGAATTCGGTAAGAAATCAAGAGGAACCCTGCATTAATGAGAGAGAAGGAAACTTCATTATTGTAGTTCTAAATGCATCTATTCATTGATACAAATAAATAATGAGCCATTTCAGAAGAGGTGACAAACGATGCGTTTTCGTTATAATGGAAATCGCTTATCTGAGACTGAACCAGCCCCACCAGGTATTCAACTTTACTCTGTTCGAAAAGAATTTGAATCACAGCCACTACAAACGTTAAGAGAACTATCTTCAATGGGGTATAAAACAGTGGAGTTTGCTGGATTTTATAATATACCTGCTGAAATAATGAATAGATACTTGCAAGATGCAGTTTTGAAAGCTCCTTCCGCACATATTCCCTATGAGGATTTAATCAACGATTTACACGGTCAAATTAATTATGCAAAAGTGATCGGATTACAATATATCGTTATCCCCTGGATGGATCCTAGTCATCTCCAAAATGAAGCAAGGCTCCATCAATTGAGCAAATCGTTAAAGGAAATAGCTAAAAACATCATAGATGCTGGTTTACAATTGGCTTATCACAATCATCTAGAAGAATTTGAACGCTTGCCAACAGGTGAACTTATTATTGATCGTCTTCTTGATGAGGTAGGCAATAACATGAAGTTAGAAATTGATTTGTATTGGACGTATAAAGCAGGTTTCTCCCTGTTAGAAATATTAGAAAAATACAAAGGTCAAGTTCCGCTCGTCCATATAAAAGAAATGAATGAAGAAGGAGAAACAACTGAGTTAAATCATGGTGTCATTGACTATCGATTTGTATTGAAGCAACTTGAACGCTTCGGAGTTGATTATTATTTTGTAGAACAGGAGCATTTCAGCCGTCCGCCATTAGAGAGTGCTAAGCAAAATAGTGACTTTATTAAAAAGTGGAGGGGGAGGAATCGTTACAAATGAATCAAAACTCTTTTTCTCAGTTTGAAGAATGGCAAATAAACAACATTCCAACATGTCCGCAAGATCGACCTGATGAGCCATTACATACGTGGGTATCCTTAACTCCGATTGAAGAAATGGCCGAACAGGAATATGATCTAATCATTGTTGGAACGGGTGCTGGTGGGAGTGCGGTAACATGGAAAATTGCCCAAGAAGAAGGGTTAGCAGATAAAAAAGTAGCGATCGTTGAAGCGGGGGGACTATATATCCCCACACATGTTAATAATATTCCAACGCTAGAAGGAAGACAGGATGCATATCGTTTTAATGATGATATAAGTCGTCCAATTGGTGAACCAGATTTACCAGCAACGAAAGAGTTAATCGGTTTTGGTGGTAAAGCTATCATTTGGGGTGGTGTCTCTGTCCGCTTTCAACCGTTTGAGTTTACATTTTGGCCAATATCATATGACGATATTGAACCATATTACGAACTTGCTGAACAGCTTTTATATGTACAAGAACCATCAACAACTGCGGAAACAAATTTGTTTCTACAGCAATTATGGCAAGCGAACTATCCAGCTCATATTATGCCTTTTGCGGCAAGACTAGAATGGCAGGAGGAAGAGCTCTTCCGGATGTGTTTTCTAGTTCTTTAACGCTAATTGGAGCTGCTTTAGGTGAAAGAGAGTTTGATATTGCTATCCACTCTCCTGTTCAAAAGGTGTTAATGAATGGTGATCAAGTTCAAGGTGTTGAGGTAGTCGATCGTTATAAACGTAGCCATCAAATTAGATCAAAAAGAGTAGTATTAGCTGCAAATACCTTTCAAACTCCTCGTATATTGCTACAATCATCGCTTACCCATGTACCCGTCGGTCATTATTTAACGAAACATACATTTTTCAAAATGAAAGCTTTCACCTCAGAAGAAGTTGGAGATCTATTCTCTGAAATGACACCGTGCTTTATACGTCAGCGGCCTGAGGCTCCGTATTTCGTTCAAGTTTTTCCTGAAGCTGATAGACAAGTAGGGTTTTACGGATTTTCAAAGGTACTCTCACGTTTTAGAAATAGAGTGACAATAAAAAATAATAAAATAGTAACCTTTTATCAAAGTAGCCCGCTAGATAAGCAAATTCTTAAGAAAGCATTAACTGACACAGAAAAAATGATTCAAACAATTGGAGCGGAAATTGGGGTAGACGTCGAGAAGGATGAACCTCTTTGTTTAACGGTTCCTGGTAGTGATTATCATGAATCTGGAACGTGTCGAATGGGAATCGATCCAGCTCATTCGGTTGTCGATTCAACATGTGCTGTTCACGGAGTTAAAGGGCTATGGATAGCAGATAATAGTGTATTACCTAGTCTAGGTGCGAACCCAACTTTAACAACGATATCTTTGAGTTTGCGTACAGGAGATACCATTATTAAAGATTTATTAAATCATACCTAATAAAGGTGCTTCGCATTTTTATTAGGTATGTTTTGCATGAATTTTACATAAGATGCTCATGCTAACATTAAGAAAAGAAGTACAAACGAGGAGTAGACGGCATGAGTCCACGTCGAAACGGTTGGCGAATTAAGCAAAAAAAAGGTGTAACGAAAAAAGAACAGCTTATTGATGATTCTGTAAAACAGTTAAAAAGGATCGACAGTGATTTAACGGAAAGTCGAGCCAGGCTGGATAAAACGTTTAAAGATAGTGCAGATATAAATTTTAATGATTACCAATTTGGGCCACAATTAAAAATTAAGGCGTTCATTGTACATTGTCAGACACTTGTCCAACAAGAAACGGTGAATTATGTTAAGTCAATATTACAAGATGTTGTCAAACATGAAGTTGGTCCAGCGAATCAAATTACTCTGGAACAACTTAAACACTTCATTAAAAATAATGGGGTTACGAATGAAACGCCTGAACTTATTAATGACTATGAAGAAGCTACAACAAAGGTTTTGGCTGGTTATTTTGTTCTCTTTATAAATGGCTGGGATCAAGCCTTAGCATTTGAAGCGTTATCGATTGAAGGTAGATCTGTTGGTGAACCTTCATCAGAATCAGTTGTTAGAGGTCCGCATACAGGAACGGTCGAAGATTTAAAAGTAAATATTGGGCTTATTCGCTCAAGAATGCAATCCAAACATTTAAAGCTAAAGACTTTACACGTCGGCGAAGTGACTAGAACAGAAATAGCATATATGTATGTAGAAGGGGCAGTGGATCGAGAGGTTTTAGAAGAGTTTCAAAGACGGATAGAAAAGGTGAAGGATTTAGATATATTAGAGACTTCATTTTAGAGGAGTTAATAGAAGACTCTACATTTTCTCCTTTTCCTCAATATCGATATACAGAACGTCCCGATACGGCAACAGCTGCACTATTAGATGGAAAAATCATTGTGCTCGTTCATGGGACAGGTGCGATGTTAATATGTCCAGCTCTTTACTTAGAGTTGTTCCAATCTGTAGAAGATTATTACCAGCGTTCGTTTGTATCAACAGCTATTCGATTAATGAGGTTTATTGCTGTAATTATCGCGTTAACGTTACCAAGTGTATACATAGCATTGTCGACTTTTCACCCTGAAATGATCCCATCAATATTACTTCTGGCGATTATTAATACGCGAGAAGGAATTCCATTTCCCGCACTAATTGAAGCGATAATTATGCTTTTCTTCTTTGAATTAATGCGTGAAGCGGGAGTTCGTATGCCCAAGCCTGTTGGACAAGCAGTGAGCATCGTAGGGGCTTTGATCATTGGAGAGGCAGCTATCCAGGCGGGGATTGCTTCACCAATTATGGTCGTAGTTGTTGCCTTAACAGGGATTTCCTCATTTGCAATCCCTCAGTATAACTTAGCTACCGCTTACCGTATTTTACAGTTTCCCCTTATGTTCTTAGCTGCAACGCTAGGGGGATTTGGTATTATGGTTGGTTTGCTTTTAATTTTATTACATTTAAGCTCTTTAAGATCATTAGGGGTACCTTATTTGGCACCATTTGCTCCTTTAAGGCCACAAAAGCTTAGAGATGCATTTATTCGTGTGCCAATAAGATACCTGTTGGAATCACCTCGTAACCGTAAAAAGCACCAGTTTCCACATACATCGGATGAGAAATGAGGGTATGTTATGAAACGGATTATGATCATGATTGTTCTTCTCCTACTCGCAGGATGTTGGGATCAAAGAGAGTTAATGGAGAGAGCATTTATTTTAGGTGCAGCGATTGATGAAACTGAAGAACAGCTTGAACTAACCGTTCAACTTTATCGACCGACAAAGGTTGGCCCAGAAGGTGGTGAATCGGATAGAGAACCTGCCACTTTTACAGTTGAAAGTAAATCAATATCAGAAGGGGCCAGAAATCTTGTCAATTATTTCGGTCGTAGGGGAAATTGGAGCCATATGCAAATCATTGTTATTGGAGAAGAAACGGCAAGAGATCGCCATTTTAATGATATACTTGCTTTCTTTTATCGTGAGCAAGAACCACGTGCAACAACGAATTTAGTCATTGGAAAAGGTAAAGGTCGTGATTATTTAGAAATTGAGCCGTTGTTTGACTTTTCCTCTAGCAGACAGCTTAGAGAGTTACAAAAAATTTCCCATGACGAAGCTGGTAACACTTTAGATACAACGTTGCATGAATTAAGTTTACAACTACAAAGTCAGCTAGAGGTTGCACTAGTTCCATTAGTAAAAAAAGAGGTAGAAGAAACAATCGAGACTGCTTCCTTAATCGGGGTGGCAGTTCTACAAAATGGATTGATGGTCGATGAATTAAATGGAACACAAACTCAGCACGTATTAGTACTTCGTGAGCAATTTGAACGTGGAGTTTGGAAAATACCGTGCAAACATGAGGAACAAGAAGCTATGATTGAATCCGATAACATTGATCTAATTAAAACAAATACACGTGTTTCACCAACAATTGAAGGTGAGCAATTATTAGTAGACGTGGTCATTGAGTTGGATGCAATGATACGTGAACTTATGTGTGAAACCGTTTTAGAAACAGATGAAGAAATCAATGCATATTCCAGAAAAATTGAAGAAACAGTTAAAACAGACTTGGAAAAAACGATAAAAGAACTGAAAGAGAAAAAAATTGATGTTCTTAATTTAGGGAATGAAATTTATAAAAACAACCCTGATCAGTGGGATGAGGTTAAGGGTGATTGGGATGAGTATTTTGGAAATGCTCAATTTTCCTTTAACATAAATGTCCGAGTAGTTGGCTCAGGGCTCGTAGACTTTAAACCATTTATGGAAGCAGATTAGGTGATGATTCATGACAACTAAATTGATTTTAGTGTTTATATTATTTCTAATCTTATTAATGCATGACGGTCCGAAGCTAAAAACAAAAAGTCGTAAAATAAAAAATGATCTATACCATGATCATACTAGTCTCATTCTATTTAAGTATTGATTTTATCATGATCTTAGATTTATACAATGTCGTTGATTTACTACATGATGTGATGTTTCAGCCTGCAAATCAAATTGTAAATTGGTTGAAAGCTGAATAGGAGGGAAGGATGAAGCGTTCAAAGGAAATAGTTAGTGACCATCAGATGTCGTTTATATTTCTTTGCTATATGATTGGCTCTGCATTAGTGAATATTCCTTCCCCTCTTATCGGAAATGCGGGGAATGCAGCTTGGATTTCTTTGATTCTCGCATCTGTCATTAGCCTTGGTTTGTTATATGTTATATTCTATTTAAATAAAGTATATAAAGGTAAGACGTTTGTAGAGTATTCAAGAGAGATTTATGGAAAATGGCTATCTCATATCTTTCATATTTTATTATTCTTTTTGTTACTTATTATGATCTCGAATATTATTTTAGACGTTGGTATGTTTTTACACAATACAGTTATGCGGGAAACACCTTTATACATTTTCCAAGTTTTTATCTTATTTGTGGCAGCGTTAACGGTATTTTGTGGCTTTGAAGTAATAGGACGTATGTTTACGATGCTGCTTCTGTTTGTATTGTTAGTGTTAGGGTTATTTCTTGTCACAATTATTCCAGCGATTGAGCCGGAATATGTATTACCTCTCATACCCGAAGGTTGGGGGGCTGTTTTCCAGGGTGTTTACTTCGTATATGGGTTTCCCTATAGTGAGGTGATTTTTGTTTGCTATTTTGCTCCCTTTTTCTCGACAAAAAGAAGCAGGTACGCTAAAACGGGGTATGATCATTGCTCACATCGTTACGACGGGGCTTCTACTCACAACAGTAATCATTTCGATCATGGTATTAGGCCCTATTGGAGCTAAAATTAAATATTCCTTGTTTTATATTTCAACTTTAATTGATGTTCACGATATCCTTACACGGATCGAAGCGGTTATGGCAATGAGCTGGATCATCGGCTCCTATATGAAGGCATCGATTGTGCTTTACATGATTTATGTCCTTTTTAACGGAATGGTTGGTGAAAAGGAGACGAAAATATTTGTCTTTCCTTTATCGATTTTATGCTTTTTTATGTCCGTTACGTTATATAGACATGAGTTAGAATTCGTGGAGAATGTGGGGATTATTTGGCCATTATTTATAACAATTGTAGCAGTTATCCCAATTGTCTTAATGGCATGTATAACAATGATTAAAAAAAGGTGGAAAAAGAAAACTGATAATGGCACTATGAAGAAAGACCAATATACGACAACTTGATCGTTACAAAATTCAATCATCGCACACGTCTGTCATGCTTCAAGACTGAAAATAATTATTTTTCCTGTTGTAGAATAGACGTGCTTTATGCTACATTATAAATAGTGTGTATTTGTCGTGGAGGTGTAAGATTGTGCAACTATTATCAATTGTTCTACTTATCATTGTATCGATTTTATTAATTGGGGTTGTATTGCTACAATCTGGAAGAAGTGCTGGGCTGTCAGGTTCAATCTCTGGTGGAGCGGAACAGTTAGTTGGAAAGCAGAAAGCACGCGGACTAGATGCCGTGTTAATTCGGGCAACAGTTGTGCTTTCAGTTTTATTCTTTGTTCTAACGGTAACAGTAGCATTTTTCCTTTAATGAATGAAGCGGTAGGTGATTAAACACCTGCCGTTTTTCTGTATAAAAGTTCGATATTTTCTAAGTATAGCTAATTAAAAATCTTTCTTACATAAAGAGTGAAGTAAGCAAAATAGGAGACAGCGTTGCTAATAAACGCATGAAGCGTATAAGGAAAAATGCTAACGCTTTTCTCTTATACGGTTAGATTGAGTGATTATGGGGAAAAGTTATAGTGAGGAACGATGGAATGAAGGTGTTAGGATGAGGACTGTAGTGCCAAAATCATTTATGTTTGAGGGTGGCGAACGTGCTGTATTGCTTTTACATGGATTTACTGGGACAACTGCTGATGTAAGGATGTTAGGTCGTTTTTTGCAGAAAAAAGGCTATACAGCACATGCCCCGCTTTATAAGGGACACGGTGTTGCTCCAGAATTCCTTCTAGAGGTAGAACCCAATGATTGGTGGCAAAATGCCCAACAAGGATATACGTATTTACAAGAACAAGGATATAAAAAAATAGCCGTAGCAGGCTTATCGCTTGGTGGACTTTTAAGTTTAAAGCTTGCTCAATCATATTCAGTTGTCGGTGTTATTCCGATGTGTGCTCCAATGAAACAAAGAACGGAGCGTTCTATTTATGATGGAATGATACATTATGCAAAGCAATATAAAGAGCGGGAAAATAAATCAGGTGACCAAATTAAAGGAGAACTAGAGAGGTTTCGCGAAGGTTCATTAAATCTAATTTCCACTTTACGGTTGGAAATGGATCGTGTGAAACGTTCGCTTGAGATGGTAACGAGCCCGGCTTTAGTCATTCAAGCGCGTCATGATGAAATGATTGATGTAAATAGTGCCAATGTTATTTTTGAACAGATTGGCTCGAAGATTAAAGAAATCAAATGGTATGAAGAATCTACCCATGTCATTACATTAGGAAAAGAAAAAGATCAACTCCATGAAGATATTTATCATTTTTTAGAGCGATTACAGTGGGGTTGATTTCAATAAGAGGTGAAAAACATGAATGAAGAAAAAATCCAGGAACTGACGGCTTTTTTCCAAGAGGCGGAAAAACCGTTACTGATGAATGAAATTGAAGAAGCGTTAAACGTTAATGGTAGTGAAGAGTTTAAAGAATTGGTGAAAGTGTTAAATGAAATGGAAGAACGTGGCTTGCTCGTGCGAACGAGAACAAATCGCTATGGAGTTCCCGAAAAGATGAATTTAATACGAGGAAAAGTCCAAAGTCATGCTAAGGCTTTGCCTTTATTATCCCTGAACAACCAGGAGAAGATGATGTATACGTATCGCAAGCTGATTTAAAAAGTGCGATGAACCGTGATACGGTACTCGTTCGACTTCATCAGCAATCATCAGGTTCACGTCCAGAAGGACAAGTTGTGCGAATTTTGGAAAGAGGAGTGACAACGACGGTTGGAACGTTCGTTGATCAAAAGTCATATGGTTTTGTTGTTGCTGATGATAAGCGGATTACAAATGATATTTTTATTCCAAAAGAAGAGAAAAATGGGGCAATTGATGGCCATAAAGTTGTCGTAGAAATTACGAAATATCCTGAAGGTCGAATGAGTGCTGAAGGTAGTGTTATAAAGGTTCTAGGACATAAAAACGACCCAGGGATGGATATTTTATCGATCATTTATAAATATGGTATTCCTACAGAATTTCCAGATGAAGTGCTTGAGCAAGCAAATGCTGTACCAGATGAAATTGATCCAGCTGATTTACATGGTCGACGCGATTTGCGTAATGAGACGATTGTGACTATTGATGGGGCAGACGCGAAAGATTTAGATGACGCCGTACAAGTGAAATTGCTTGATAATGGCCATTATTTGCTTGGTGTTCATATTGCCGATGTGTCTCATTATGTGAAGGAAGGTTCACCAATTGATGTAGAAGCAAGTGAACGAGCAACGAGTGTTTATCTTGTTGATCGTGTCATTCCAATGATTCCTCATCGTTTATCAAATGGGATTTGTAGTTTAAATCCGAAAGTAGATCGTTTAACATTGTCTTGTGAAATGGAAATCACTCCGCAAGGTCAAGTAGTGAAGCATGATATTTTCCAAAGTGTGATCAAAACAACTGAGCGAATGACATATGCAGATGTAAATAAAATATTAGTTGATAAAGATGAGGAAACGAGAGCTCACTACAAGGAGCTTGTGCCATTTTTCGAATTAATGGAAGAGCTTGCTGCCATTTTACGAAAAAAACGCTTTGATCGTGGTGCGATTGATTTTGATTTTAATGAGTCAAAAGTACTTGTAAATGAGGAAGGTGAACCGACAGATGTTGTCATACGAACACGTTCGGTCGCTGAAAAATTAATTGAGGAGTTTATGCTAGCAGCAAACGAATCAATTGCTGAACATTTCCACTGGTTAAAGCTTCCGTTCGTCTACAGAATTCATGAAGACCCGGATGCGGAAAAGCTAACAAAATTTCTTGAGTTTATTACGAACTTTGGCTATGTCGTTCGTGGTAATGCAAATACCGTTCATCCTCGTGCCTTACAAATGCTTCTTGAAGAAGTGAGAGGAGAACCGGAAGAGACGGTTATAAGTACTGTTATGCTAAGGTCGATGAAGCAAGCAAAATATGATGTAAACAGTATAGGACATTTCGGCTTGTCGACAGAATTTTATACGCACTTTACTTCACCGATTCGCCGTTATCCAGATTTGCTCGTCCATCGACTTATACGTGAGTATTTAATAAAAGGCAATGTCGATGATAAAACACAGGAAAAAATGCGTGAAATCTTACCAGATCTAACGAGACACGCCTCAGAAATGGAACGTCGTGCTGTAGAAGCAGAACGTGACACAGATAATGTGAAAAAAGCACAGTTTATGAGTAACAAAATCGGTGAGACGTTCACCGGAATTATTAGCAGTGTAACGAATTTTGGCTTATTCGTGGAATTGGAAAATACAATTGAAGGACTAGTTCATGTTAGCTATTTAACCGACGATTATTACCGCTTTGATGAGCGGCAGTACGCGATGATCGGTGAACGTACTGGACAAGTGTTCCGAATTGGTGATGAAATTGAAGTGCGTGTCGCAACTGTAAATGTTGATGAAGCGTCCATTGATTTCGAAATCGTTGGTATGAAGCCACGAGCTCGTCGTGAAGGGCGTGATCGACCGAAAGTGATCGTCGGTGGAAAACGTGAGAGCAAAAACGGTTTGAAGCTAAATGAAAAGAGTAAGCAAGAAAACGGAGTTAAAAAGAATAAGAAGAAAAAGTTTTTTGAAAATGCACCAAGCTTTAAGCGGAAGAAAAAGAAACGGCGGAAATAAGAGAGGGCTACATTTTCTGTGCCTTTAATAAACGTTTTGGAAATTGACGCCTTTTCATCTGCTTGCTATCATATAAGCATGTCGCATGAAAAAAGGGTGTTTGAAAATGGCAATGAACGATAAGGACGCAAATGTGATTGCTCAAAATAAACGGGCGAGACATGATTATTTTATAGAAGAAACATTTGAAGCTGGAATCGTGTTAAAGGGGACGGAAATTAAATCAATTCGTGCAGGGCGTATGAATTTAAAAGATTCTTTCGCCCGAGTTTCAAACGGAGAAGCATACTTGCACAATGCCCATATTAGTGAATATGAGCAAGGAAACCGCTATAACCACGACCCAGTTAGAGCACGGAAGCTCTTGCTGCATAAAAAAGAAATTAGCCAGCTCATCGGTCAAACGCAGCAAAAAGGTTATTCACTCGTTCCGTTAAAAGTTTATTTAAAAAACGGGTTCGCGAAAGTGTTAATCGGGCTGGCAAAAGGGAAAAAGAATTACGATAAACGAGAAACTCTTAAACGCAAAGATGCCAAACGCGAAGTAGAGCGTGCACTAAAAGATCGGATCAATGGATAATAATTACCAGTTGAAACGTGAGCTAGCTATGTTATAATTAGAAGTCCAGAGCGAAATGAGGTTCTGGATTTCTTAAAATACGGGGACGTTTTGGATTCGACAGGGATAGGTCGTGCTTACGTGGCGAGCCGAGGGGGTCGGCCTCGTTAAAACGCCAAAGCCAATTAACTGGCAAAGAAAACAATAACTTCGCAGTAGCTGCCTAATAGCACTCTGCGGTTCCGCCTCCATCGCCCATGTGGTAGGATACGGGACTCACTTTAAGTGGGCTACGCCGGTTACCCTCCGTCTGAGGGTGAAGGAAGAGATTAATCAGACTAGCCACAAGGAAGCCTGTTGCTGGGCCGAATTGTCGGCGAAATGCTAATACAGTGACTACGCTCGTAGAAGCGTAAGTGTCGTTATTTCTGGACGTGGGTTCGATTAGAAATGGTCGCCTTATGTGGTAACACATAAGTGATAACTTGGCTTTATCGATGAACTCTAAGTCATCTACTATGATGATATGACAACATCGAGCGGTATGTGGAGCGATCCAACAGCCGTGTATCGACTTATAGGCTACCCTCGTTGGTAGTACTAGGATGAAGCATCCTGCACTTAGCAAATACACATGCTTCATAACACGCCAAGGGACTTGAAATATCTCAAGTTCAAGATATAGTCAGTGCCACTTGCGAAAGCGTGGAAATACATGTCCCACCGTCTCCACCAAAATTAACTTGAACACCTAAAACGTATTTTGTGACTTGAAGCACAAGTTTGCCTAAGTGGCAACAATATGCTTTATAAAACTTTAGGTAAGTATATGCTTTATATCCTGTTAGTGTATTTAAAATCTTAACTTTAAAAATGTGTTTGTAAAATATAAAAGACTGATTTTAACTATTTCAAAGTTAAAATCAGTCTTTTATATTTATAAATTATTTCTCTGAAGCTGACCATTACTTGAATCATTTTTTTGTTTGGCTGTTTTCGTATAGATTGTTGCTAATAATGGTGTCATTAGCAATTGATTTAGTTTTAACTAACGAGGCAGTTTAATTTAATAAATTAAAACTAACGAAATATGGGTTTAAAGATAAAATATATGTATTAAATGCAGGCTAAGGGGATGATTTCATTTGTTTGAAACAGAAAGATGTTTCATAAATTCTTTTAAAAAAACGGATTATGCTGATGTTAAAAAACTATTTGTGAATCAAGATGTGAGAAAATTCCTAGGTGGTATACGGGATGAAGAATCAATTCAA
>NZ_BAXR01000006.1 GCF_001310635.1 Bacillus sp. JCM 19034 | reverse complement strand
TTCCGGAACCCTAGGCCTAGCCTAGGGTTTTCTTTTTACAAAAAAGAGCTTGTCAACATAAGAGAATGTTGACAAGCTCTAGCATTTTTTGTATATTATCGGGTTCTTCTACCTCTACCAAACGTTTGATGAGGCTGTTTCGCCCGAGGACGACCTAGTACCTCCGCCCAAACAACACCTTGCATAGCCTCTTTATTCGACAGTTGATCAAATTGTAAATTCAACCCACTTGATTCAGTTGCCGCAGACTGTTGACGTGTCTTGGCAGTTTGTTGCTTTATTTCTTTAAGTCTTTTTTCTAATTTTTCTCTTCGTTCAATTTGCTTTTTCTGTTCTTTTTCTAGTCTATCTTCACTTTCAACTTGCTGCATTTGTGATTTTGATGGTTCTGCCGACTCAGCTCCTGGCCAAGATGTCTTTTGTTCAAATTCATCTGTATTAAATAAATCGCGCCAATCAATTTGCTGTTCGTTAGTCTCAACTTGTTGTTCTGATTGTTGTTGCTGAGCAGGAGTTTGCCGACGTTGTTGCTGCTTTCTCTCTTGCTCTTTCTTTTCATTTGCTATTCGGCCAAAAAAACTAATCAATGCACCGATAATAACGATAAAAGGCAATAAGTTATCAAAACCCATACTTTTCCTCCTTTCCTATTTTGGAGGATGCTCTATTAAGAATTTTCATTCGTTTCGTTCGATTGTCCTGAAGCTCTGCTGATAGAATCTCGCATATCTGTATCAGCCATCACATTTTGGTAATTCATATAATCCATTACACCCATATGCCCTTGGCGTAATGCCTCAGAAAGTGCCATTGGGACTTCTGCCTCTGCTTCAACAACCTTCGCACGCATTTCTTCAACGCGAGCCTTCATCTCTTGCTCATGAGCAACGGCCATAGCACGACGCTCTTCTGCTTTCGCTTGTGCAATCTTCTTATCTGCTTCCGCTTGGTCTGTTTGTAATTCCGCACCGATATTTTTACCGATATCGATATCAGCAATATCGATTGACAAAATTTCAAAGGCTGTACCAGCATCTAATCCTTTACCTAATACCGTCTGAGAAATCATATCTGGGTTTTCTAGAACTTTCTTATGATTATCAGCAGAACCGATTGTCGATACAATCCCTTCCCCAACACGGGCAATAACTGTATCTTCACCAGCACCACCGACTAAACGATCGATGTTTGCTCTTACTGTAATACGTGCTTTTGCCTTTACTTCAATTCCATCCATTGCCACACCAGCAATAAACGGTGTTTCAATAACTTTCGGATTAACGCTCATTTGGACAGCTTCTAAAACGTCACGACCAGCTAGGTCAATCGCTGCTGCACGTTCAAAGCTTAATTCAATGTTCGCTCTTTGAGCAGCAATCAATGCATTAACAACACGGTCAACATTACCACCTGCTAAGTAATGTCCCTCAAGACGTGAAGTATTTAAGTCAAGACCTGCTTTCACCGCTTTAATTAATGGATTAACAACTCTTGCAGGAATAACACGACGTAAGCGCATCCCCACTAACTCAAAAATTCCAATTTTCACTCCAGCTGCTAACGCTGAAATCCAGAGCATTACTGGAACAAACGTAAATAATACTGCCAACAAAATAAAAATAATCGCTAAACCGACGAGAACCATAATATTCCCAGCATCTAATGGCATTTTCCATTCCTCCTACATTTTATTTACTTTCTCTTACAACAATTCTTGAGCCTGCCGTATAAACAACCTCAATTTTCCTTCCTTGTTCAATATATCCTCCCTCGCTTACTACGTCAAGTCGTTCATGGTCAAAAACCGCAGAACCAGACGGACGAAGAGGGGTTATTGTTTCTCCAACGCGACCAATTAATTCTTTCCGCGTTTCATTTGTTATAAAACCTTTTTCATTGCTCGTTGAATCAGTCAAGATCATTTTTCTCATAGGTCCTCTTAAACCAATTTTACGGAAAATGAAAGTTACTACGATTGCTGTGATAACGGCAGCAATTGCGATATACAAAAGCATACTTGCTGCTGAAAATGAAGCTAATAGCATTCCACCAATTACAGAGCCTATACCAAGTAGGCCAAATATACCAAAACCAGGCATAAAAATCTCTATTACTATTAAAGCAAATCCAACCCCTAAGAGAATAAAGGATTCCCAGCCTGCAAACCCAGCGATCATATGACCGAAAAAGAATAGCAATAGTGCTGAACCCCCCATAATACCAGGGACTCCAAATCCAGGTGAATACAATTCCAATATCAGTCCTAAACTGCCAATCGATAGCAAAATGGGGATGACAATTGGATTAGTCACAAAACGAGCAATTTGTTCTGCGAAGCTTACTTCCATATCCTCTATAATCGCATTTTCCAACCCAATATATTCAAGTAGCTCTATACGATCTTTCACGATTGCTTCAGCATACTCTACTTCTAAAGCCTGATTGGCGTTTAAAGTTAATAACTCTCCCTCAGGTGCTCCTAATTCAGGTAAATCAACGCTTTTGTCAGCCATAGCAAGGGCATAAATTGGGTTACGATCATTTAAAAGAGCTGCAGCTTCCATTCTACTTAACCAATATGACTGTGTTTTTTCTTCAGCAGCATTTCCTTCACCATCAATGACAGCGGCTGATCCCATACTTGCATTTGGGTGCATGACAATCTCATCGGTGTTTAAAGCGATATATGCTCCAGCAGAAATGGCATCTGAATTAACAAATGTCGTAATAGGTATATCTGTATCCTGAATTAGCTTCGCTATGTTCCCTGCTGCATCAACGGCACCCCCAGGCGTATGCATTTCTAATACAATATGATCCGCACCTGCTTCAAAAGCCGCTTCAAAGGACCGTTTCATAAAAGCTTCAAGCCCGCGTTCAACAGTTTGCTCAACCGGAATAAAGAAAACAACTTGTACTGTTTTCTCTTCATCACTGTGAACAAGTGCTTGAATCGGCAGTAAGAAAAAAGCCAAAATAAAACAAACAAACGAAAAACGTAACACATATTTCCTCAAAGATTACCCCTCCCTTCTTAGATGTCATATTACCGTATACGAGTCTGCACTTCCATAGGTTTCACAATAATGTATAAAAAGATGAAATTCGATAGTTCTTACATTCATTTTATGTACCTTTACAATGATTAAACTTTTAAAAATAAAATGATCGAAAAAAGGAAGAATAATTATCCCCGTTAACTTGGTTACTTAAAAATCAAATAAAGAAAAGGGTGTCACCTGTACATTGGTGACACCCTTTTCTGAGCTTTTTTCAAAAGCTCAACCGTTCTATAAGACAGCCTTTTGCGTCAAGCTTAAGATAAATGTTGTTGAACAAGACGATTCACAAGGCCACCATCAGCTTTTCCTTTAACCTTAGGCATAATAGCTCCCATCACTTTTCCCATATCCGCCTTTGAAGTAGCACAAACTTCTTTTATTGTTTCTTGTACAATAGTTGTTAGCTCTTCTTCTGATAATTGTTCAGGCATATACGCTTCAAGTACGGAAATCTCTGCACGAAGCTTAACAGCTAAATCTTCACGATCTGCTTTTTCAAACTCATGGAGGGAATCCTTGCGTTGTTTCAGTTCGCGATTAAGCACCGTAAGGCTATCATCATCTGTCAAGTCACGACCAAGCTTGATTTGCTCATTTTGCAACGATGATTTCACCATACGAATAACAGAGAGTTTATCTTTTTCTTTGTTCTTCATCGCCGTCTTCATATCTTGATTTAACTGTTCAAGAAGATTCAAATAAATACACCTCTCTTAGAACTTACGCTTTCTTGCTGCTTCAGATTTCTTTTTACGTTTCACACTAGGCTTTTCATAGTGCTTACGCTTTCTAACCTCAGCCAACGTTCCTTCTTTAGAGAGTGATCTCTTGAAGCGACGAAGTGCAGCATCAATCGATTCGTTTTTGCGAACACGAGTCTCTGCCATTATATATCCTCCCTCCGAAACAAACAACATCAACACGTACCTCTTATAAAGAATGCACGTCTTATAGAATTATAATATATACCCATCTTTTGGTCAACTTAAAACTTTCTACTTATGAATAGTACTCAAATGTCGACATTACTTCAACACGAACCGAATTCTAGTTAAAAAAATCCTGTCATGCTAATTCGCCCTTGTCCATACAGTATTAATAGAGGTGATCACATGATCAAGGAATTAATATCGCTACTAGCAGTATACATAACGCTTTTTTTATTTGGGATGATTGTGTTACGTACAGGACTTTTTCAACTAGGTGGACGTAGCTTACAACGTTGGATGCAGCAAATGACTGATACACCATGGAAAGGATTTATTATAGGTATCATAGCAACTGCTCTCCTCCAAAGTAGTTCAGTTATTATCGTTATGATTGTAGGCTTAGTTGCAGCTAAAATAATACAATTTAGACATTCAATAGGCATTATTCTCGGTGCGAATATTGGGACAACGTTTACGACTGAATTATTAACGCTTGACGTTTCATCATTGATCATTCCATTACTTGTCGTAGGGTTTGTGGCTCTTCTAATTCCTAAAACTCTTCCTTTCTCATTGGGCTGCTTCGCATTTGGTCTTTCTTGTATTTTTATTGCAATGGATGGATTGAAATCTTTAGCTTTTCCGCTCTCTTCCATACCAAATATTCATTCTTTCTTTCATTTAACAAATGAACATCTTTTTTTGGGTGTTAGCTTAGGTGCGATTATGACAGCTCTAATTCAATCAAGTACAGCGACAACTGCTATTGCTATGGGATTTATGAATGACCACATTCTACATTTACCTGCAGGTATTGCCATCATGTTAGGAGCGAACATCGGAACGTGTATTACGGCCTATCTCGCTAGTTTAGGCTCAGGGAAAAGTGCTCGATTAGTAGCCTTTGCAAATATCTGGGTAAATGTTATCGGGGTCCTTCTCTTTTTACCAATTATTGATCTATTAAGCATGGTTACAGATTTTCTTACTCCAGACCCCATGACGCAGTTAGCCCATGCAAGTGTTATATTTAACACGATTTGCTCTCTCATTTTGTTACCAATAGCTAATCGATTCGCCTCACTAATCCAACGGATGCATAAAAGAGGATAACTGCTCGTCATATGGGATTTTAGCTTCAATAAAAATTTGGTTCTAATTAGCTGAACATGTATTGAATGAAGAGTCATTTATAAGTCGTAATCCAATTCATTATTTAGAAGACTGCTGTAACTGCTGTTCCGTTTGTTCTAATTGTTCAGTTAATGTAGTTAACGTTTCCATAGATTGAACAGACTCATCTATTGAATGGAGTAACTGCGTGGCTTGCTGAATCGTTCGCTGTAATTGTGTGTACAATTGCTTCTGCTGGCCCTTTGCTTCTCGATTCATTTGCTGAACTTGCTGTAACAGCATTTGTCGATTGTCATGTTTTGAGTACTGAATAGTTGATGGCTGGTGATTCGACTTCATCCTTAATTGTTGTAATGTTGATTGGAATGAATGTATTTGTTCGTCGATTTCTGGTGTTAGCTCCTCAGCTGTTTCTAATTCGACATCCTGTTGTTGTACATCTTCAAATTGTTGTTTTGCCATTTGATCATTACGTTTCACGGCATATGCACCTTCTAACTGTGGATTCATTTGTGTTTGAACGGGTACTTTAACTGGTGTTGGTTGTTTCTTCGGTAAGAATACAACTAGTCCGATAACTGCTACGAGAATTGCAACGAGAAAAATAGCCATAGATCCATCATTATAAGACCCCTTCATAAGAATTCACCTTATAATAGTATAAACAAGTAACAGGTTCCTATTATTTTTATGCAATTAATAAATTACCTTTTTTTAGAAAAAGTCTTGATCTTATTTCGCAACTAGAATATTATCTCTGTATAAGGTGTAGAAAGGAGTGAAATTCTATTAATATCGATACAAAAGACAAACATGATTTATCTTTAAAGCTCTTCATCGTCCTGTCGAGAGCTTCTATTTGGCTTAGCAAACATTCTGATCGTCAAATTAGCAATCATGGACTTACAACAACTGAGTTCGCTGTTTTAGAACTTCTTTATCATAAAGGAACGAAACCACTTCAACAAATAGGTGAGAAAATATTAACCTCTAACGCCAATACAACCTATGTCATTGATAAATTGGAAAAAAAAGAACTTATAACTAGAAGGCGTTGCCAAACAGATAGACGGACAATTTATGCTGAATTAACTGAAGCTGGGTACGCCTTTATCGAGGAAATTTTCCCAGAACACAAACAAATTATTACAGAGGCAACTGCGGGGTTAACAGAGGAAGAGATGAAACAAGCGATCACATTACTCAAAAAAGTTGGATTATACGCAAAAGAACATTTCTAATCAAACGCTATTCTAAGATACTATCCTTCAACTATAGCGAAAAAGGCGTCATTTCGCCTTTTTCTAATATGTCGTATTCGTTTTTTCGCCATTAACAATTGCGACACCAGCACTTGCCCCTATCCTTGTCGCTCCAGCTTCAATCATTGCTTTCGCCCCTTCAAGGTCTCGTACGCCGCCTGAAGCTTTTACTCCTGTTTTAGGTCCAACTGTTTGACGCATTAATTGAATATCACTAACCGTAGCCCCACCAGTTGAAAAGCCTGTTGATGTTTTTACATAGTCAGCACCAGCTCTAACAACTAATTCACAAGCACGACGCTTTTCTTCGGTTGTTAACAAGCAGGTTTCGATGATAACTTTAACTAAAGCTTTTCCATTCGCAGCTTCTACGACTGACCGTATATCTTTTTCTACAAAATCATTATCTTTTCTTTTTAAAGCAGCCACATTAATGACCATATCAACTTCGTTCGCACCATTTTCAATCGCATTTCGCGTTTCAAACGCTTTAACTTCAGATGTAGTTGCCCCTAACGGAAAGCCAATTACGGTGCATACCTTTACATCATCAACACCATTTAATAATTGTGATGCTCGTTTTACCCATGTCGGATTTATACAAACAGATGCAAAGGAATATTCCTTCGCTTCTTCACAAAGCTTGATAATTTCCTCCTCAGTCGTGTCAGCTTTCAATGCTGTATGATCAATATACCTTGCAATTGCTTTTTCCATCTGATTCATCCCCTCTATGTAAAGACTTTCCTTCATCATAACACAAAGATAAAGGTAGTATTTACATAATTCTCCGAATCATTCATGATTTTGTATTTTTCTTAGTTGAGACTTTTTTTGTATTTGTAATCTCCACATTGTTTCTCTCCACTATTTTTAATATACTTGCACATGCTCCTCATTCTTCGTGACATTTTGAAGATGCCGATCACTAACGACTTTAAATACGATATTTGCAATTTTAGTCAATATGAACGCAATCAAGCTACACGTAAAGAATGGAATTAAACCTGGAATATACATTACTAAATACTGAACAGCTACGACGCTTACTGCCATGAAAATGATATACTGCGGATAGGAGAGCGTCAGCAAGACCGCAACTTTAAACTTCTCGATAGGTTTTACGTCATAGTGAACGTATACAGGAAAAAACATTAGTAGAGTCAGAGAATAAACGACTGTTAGAACGAGCAAGAGATATCGAACGATTTGCATCCATACAATTTGTTCAGCCAATAATACAAAGTTCGCGTAAATGATATATCCGATAAATACGAAGAACACACCAAATAAATTCGCTTTAACAAACTCTTTTTTATAAGTTTGCCAAAACATCTTAAAAACAGATATATCATTTGCACCTCTAATCCCTTTCCTCGTTACAGCAAACATCGCAACCGTTGCAGGCATAAAACCGAATATGACTAAACCGAGCAATGTAAATAACACCCATAAAATGTTGATATAAGCAAGGCGTGAGACGAAGACACTTACCCGATAGAAACCGCCCATTAAACCGCTCATTTCCATATCACACCCACTCCTTCTCTACAAATCCTTTAATTGTAAGCTAGCCATTATAAATGTCCCTACTCCATGTAAATCGTTTACACTTGTTTGGCGATTGACGTAATAGTCATAAACACCTATAGAAGTTCCAATACAAATCCCTGTTAATGCTAGCTTTCCTTCTTCGTCTTCTTCAACATATTGCGATATTATGCCTTCATAGCCTTTTTTAGCGTACTTAGCATACGTTGAATCGATAAAACCACATTTAGCAGCTTTAGCAATCGTATAAACAAACAAGCTTGAACAAGAGCTCTCGAGCCAATTATCCGGTAAGTTCCCTTTATTTATGATTTGGTACCATAAACCTGACTCTTCATCTTGATATCGAACCAAGTTTTTAATTAAATCTTGTAATACACGAATTAATTCAGACCTTTTTTCATGGTCCTCAGGTAATAAAGTTATAAGGTCCACCACCGCTAATCCATACCATCCTAATGAGCGTCCCCAAATTTCTGGTGCGGTATTTGTTTTAGGTACACTCCAGGGAGTCATGCCACTTTCATCCCATCCATGAAAATAAAGCCCAGTTTCAGGATCAAACGTATTCTTTCTCATTAATGCCTCTTGCTTTAATACGAGATCCACGAGTTTAGGTTCATTAAACTGTTGTCCGTACTGTAATGTAAAAGGACCTGCCATATATAACCCATCTAACCACATTTGATACGGATATTTATCTTTATGCCAAAATCCACCCTCAGACGTTTGATTTATTGTCTTTAATAAATTACGTAATTTTGAAGCAGCAACCTTATAGCGATCATCTCCTGTTTGCTCATATAACGGTAGCAATAATAAACCTGGTTGAATCGCATCCAATTGATCGCGCTCAAAATAAAAGTTGCCGTTTTCATCAACTAACTTATCAACGTATTCTTTTACATAATGAAAATAAGCCTCGTTCGCCGTTTCTAAATAAAGCTGATACACTCCACAAAGAAATACCCCTTGATGATAATGCCAGCGGTTTGCGGGTGGTAGCATAATCGGTTCAAACTCATCCATCAAACTTTTTGCAGCATTTTCTGCCCATTCTAATGCACTTTTGCCTTGAATTAGCACTTGATTCATTTCGTTTCCCCCTTGCTTTGCTCTGAATTTAATAAATCTTTCCGCAATGGTGTGAACGTATCTAATAAAATGCCGTCCTCTAATGCAACCACGCTGTGAACTGCATTACTTGGAATGTGAAGTGTTTCACCTTCGTTTAAAACAATTGTGTTGTAATCAACTTTAAATTCGAAGACACCCTTAAGGCAATATGTTAACTGCTCATGCGGATGGCTGTGTTCTTGCCCAATACCACCTTTTTGAAATTGAACTTCCATCATCATTACCTGATCTCCAGGTGGATGAATCTTTCTTTTAACTAATTGATCTACTTCTTCCCATTTTCCAATAGCCACTATCAATCGCTCCTTTTATTTTTTATTAAAAATGGAACCAATAACTGAATTGCTAATACAAAAAATAGAACAAGAGGAACTGTTGTTGGATTTATCTCATTAGCAAATATCATAAAAATGACAACCCCTAACGCTCTGCCCCCATTTATAATGGCTTCTCGCAATACAACTGTTTCTACGCGAAAGTGCTTTTTCAATGGTATGTGATCTAACCATGTAAAGTAATAGACCCCATACGTATTTGCTTGTAATGGTTTAAATAATGAGTTTATCGACATAAATAACATTACCGTCCATATACTTAATTCCCAAAATAAGAAGCTGGCTGAAAGTAACATACCAATGGCTGACACAAATAAATATTTTCGTGAATGTACAGTGTTTGCCAAACGCGAAATAACATAACTAGCTATAATTGATAATGCTAGAAATAACGCATTGGTCATTCCGATAAAGCTCTCGTCAGGAAAGATGACAAATAAGAGAATAGGAGGAACATACATCATAATCCCTTGAGGAAACCCTAATAAAAACCAACCAAAGAGTGAATAACCAAAACGCCTTTCTCTCTTTATAATAAGCGGTAATAGTTTCATATAATATTGAGTATGATGTGTCTCTTCCTTTTCCATTCTAAAGCTTCCAATAGTCGCTAATATAAACATGGCAAACGCAAATGAAAAAACAATCGTATAACCAGCCAACCCCTCCTGAACACTAATGACATACCCCGCTACTGCCGGTCCGATCAAATTGGCAACGCCCATTAATGCTTGATTCCAGCCTAGATATCGATGGCGATTCTGATTATTTGATACTTCGTGAGCTAAAGTAAAATAGCTTAACCAATACGTAGATTGGGCAATCCCACGAATGATCGCAAACAAAACGAAATAATCAACCATACTTTCCCTTGTCGTAATAACACATAGGTAAAAAAATGCTGTCAAAAAGATTCCATATCGATACATAACTAGATGGCCTTTTCTCTTAGCTAATTTACCAATTAGAAGCGTTGTGAGACATTGAGCCATGATTGCGGTTACATTAAACATACCATTAATCATTAAACTTTCAGTTAAACGCCATAAATATAAATTTATAAAAATAAGTGACAATGAGTTACCAAACTGAAAAATAGTATGATTCAATAATGTTATTACAGCTTGCTTTGAGAGTCTTTTCTCTTTCGGTATTCGAAAAAATGTCATACCTCCATAACACTTCTCTCTTATTCTTGAAATAATATAAAACTACTGTACATTTGCTAGATACTCGCTAAAATATTCGGCTTCTTTTAGTGGAGATGGTGTAATACCGGCTAAATGATAGCATTGTTTCCGAATAAGTGTAGCTTGTGTGCTGGCATTCATATCCCTTCTACTAGACCGTTTCCTAGCATAACCGGTTCGGGCATATGGGGATAATATTCGCCTTCCTTTACTTGAGCAACATTAGGTGCTTTTGGTGAATGATTTAATTCTCGGGAAAATCCTCCATCAGCACGTTTTAATTTGCTAATATTGTTTGTCGTTATTTCAATGATTTCAAAAAGCTCTTTTTCCGGTATATCCATATCAAGATAAACTAGGAGATCAATCGGGTTACGAATATAACACATATCAATCGCTTTTTCTGTCCGCAAACAAGTCAAAATACTTTTGTATATGTTTTCTTTATTCGGGATTGGTATTTGGAACCTATTGTAAAATGTGTAAAGCTTAAACGTTCCAGAAATACGAACGTACATACTTCCTTCTCCCCATAACCCCGTCTGTTGATCTTGAATCGAAGCAAAATATTTTGTTGCTGCCTCAATATACGGCTGCCTACGTTCTCTATCCATTTCATTCAAATAAACACATGAAGTAGCTAACAAATCACATCCACGCCAGCTATTGCTTAAATCAATACTTTTCCATTTTTCTATATATGCTTCTACTGATTGTGTAAATGCTGGTGCTGATTTAGCCTTTAAAGGTAGTGGATACAAAGGTTTACTACCTAATCGCTTTAATGCATTCATCGAATAGCCAAGTGCCTTTGCACCATTACTTCATCCTTCTTCATCGCTGGATCGTCATCTAAAAATATCCTGTTTCTTTTACTTGCTTATTTTGAAAGAAGCGAATGAGTTTTTCTTTTATTTGCTTAGGTGAGTTATCTAGTGCCTCATTTCGAATAAGGATATTCATTGCTTGAGCCGTTGATTCTATATCAGGTGTAAAACGATCATCCTCCCTTGAGCTTTTCGCATAATAAAAACCCCCTGTTTTCGAATCGTACTGACCTGCTAACCATTTAAATAATTCATGATACTGTTCATCTAATTGTTGCAGTTGATTATGTTGAACGTTCATATTTCCACCCAATTTCTTTCAAATTTAACCTTTCATTGAGCCTAATAGAGCTCCTTTAGCAAAGTGTTTTTGTATAAATGGATACACGAGTAAAACCGGTAATGTAGCCACTACGATAACGGCCATCTTCACGGTAATTTCCGGAGGTGGAACATTCGTAAATTCTGCACCATCATAGTTTAATCCACTAGCTAATACAACAACCTGTCTTAACAGAACTTGCACTGGCCATTTCGAGGAATCACTAATATATAGAATCGCATGCATATACGTATTCCAATATGTCACAGCGTAAAATAATGAAATGGTCGCAATGGCAGGCATTGAACACGGAATAACAATGCGAAACAGTATGCCAAAGTCACTACAGCCATCAATTTTAGCAGACTCTTCAAGTCCAGATGGGAGGTTTTGGAAGAAACTTTTTAAAATGATCATGTTAAAGGCATTAATTGCGACTGGTATCACAAGAGCTGCCAATGTATTTAATAAACCTGTGTACTGAACTACTAAAAATGTTGGAATCATTCCTCCATTAAATAACAATGTAAATACAATAAAAAACATAATAAACCTTCTACCAACTAAATCCTTCCTTGATAATCCATAAGCAGTTAATGTCGATAGCAACATACTGAAAATTGTTCCTCCAACGGTGACACCAATCGATACTAACATTGCCTTCATGATCGTATCAGTTGAAAAGATATAACGATACGCGTCTAAGCTCCAAACAGTTGGAATTAATACAAAACGTTTATCAGCTAGTTCTGCACTCGTTGTGAACGAAGCAGCTATAACATGTAAAAACGGTAACACACATAATAAAGCAATAATAACTAATAACGTAATATTGGTTACATCGAATAATCGACTACCAATTGATCGATCTTTTACCATGATCCCACACCCCTTTTCTTAGTAAACTCCTTCTTCTCCAGCTTTTTTCGCTAACCAGTTAGCAAATATGACTAAAATTAAGCCGACAATCCCTTTAAAGAAGCCAACAGCAGTACTATAACTAAATTGACCTTGCCTTAAACCTGCTGTATACACATACGTATCGAAAATTTCACCAACTTCGCGGTTTGATGCATTTAGCAATAAATAAACATGTTCAAAACCTAATTCTAATACGTCTCCAATTTTCAATATTAGTAGTACAACAATGACGCTACGAATTGCTGGTAATGTAATATGCCACATTTGTCTAAATCGATTTGCTCCATCAATTCTTGCAGCTTCATACTGTTCCGGATCAACTGCCGCAACTGCTGCTAAAAAAATAATCGTCCCCCACCCAGCTTCACGCCAAATAACTTGAAGAATATACATCGGCCTAAACGTATCTGGATTCATTAAAAAGTTTATTTTTTGAAAGCCCATTGCCTCAATAATCGAATTAATGATCCCACCATCTAATGTCAGCATAACAAAGCTAATAGAAACAATGACAACCCATGACATGAAGTGAGGGATATAAATCAATGTTTGCACACTTCTTTTGAAAAATTGATTGCGAACCTCATTTAACATTAAAGCTAGTATGATTGGAATTGGAAAATACACAAAAATCTGCAATGCAAATAAAACTAGTGTATTTCGAAATATCATCCAAAAATCAGGACTCGAAAATAAACGTTCGAAATGCTGAAAACCAACCCACTCACTCCCCATAATCCCAAGAAAAGGCTTGTAATCTTGAAAAGCAATAACCAAACCATACATTGGAATGTACTTATAAATGAAGAAATAAAGAATACCAGGAGCGATCATTAAATATATCCATTTATTCTTTTTTAACCTCTTCATGAGTTCAGAACGCCTACTAAATTCCGGTTCCGGAACTGGTGTTTTTTCTACAGCTACTTGATTTTCCATTGTCATCTCCCTTTCAAGAAACTCTTTTGTAAACGCTTTCTAAAACAATCTTAATAGGAAATCAAAATTACAGCTATAATCATTTCACCATAACAGTGTAAAAAACGTTGATTAATCAAGGTTTTTTACTAAATCAAAGATAAAGATTATTCATTAATGCTAGATAAGATTATAATTAGTCCAACCGTTTCATTTTGCACAATGCTTTACATTAATCATATTGTAATGTCTATATAACTATTAAAAAAACAGAGGATTGACCCTAAATGAATCAATCCTCTTCTACTTATCAATTTAATGCTTTATACGATTCATTTATTTCTTCAATAATAGCGTCTCCACCTTGAGCACGCCAGTCTTCTATTGCCTTCTCAAATCCCTCTTTATCTGTTTGACCGAGTATATAACGAACTGTTACATCTTCAATCATTTGATTTAAACGCTCTCCATCACGAATAAATGTTTCCGAATCTAGTGTTACAGCTGGATTATGAATTAGATAATTATTGTTATCAATAACTAATTCGTCTGCTTTCTGGCGAACCTCATAATCTGTATATCCCTCATAACGTCCTGTCGTTTCTGGCTCACCAATTTCTAATGTTAAATATGGCCTAACCTCTGTATCAGTAATGCGTTGTTCTGCGATCGAATTATCAGCACGACCGTCTTTTAATTCATAATGTTCTCCTTCAATACCCCAGTATAAAGTATTGATCACTTCAGGGGATGCTAACTTATCATAAAATCCTAAAATTTTCTTTAAATCTTCTTCTGTTTCAATAGATGTTTTAGAAAATATAATTATCTCGCCAAATCCCGGTATTGCCCAAACACCAAATTCTCCATGCGGTCCTTCAACACGGTTTTGAACATCGAATTCTAAATCAGGGTTAAGGGCGATAGCATCATTATTTAACGATGTCACATCATGTAAAGAACCAACGTATACACCAGCAGTTCCATTTGTTACAAGGGCAATTTGATCGTCTTTACTCGTAACAGGGAAATCTTGGTTAATATAGCCGTTTGAGTGCATTTCTTTATAAAAGTCTAATGTATCCATATATTCATCAAACATAAATTCAGGAAGTAACTCCCCGTCTTTTTCTCCCCATTCATTTGGAGTCCCAAACCAAGAAGCAATCGTCTTAAACCCTCCATATATTAAATCACTACGATCGGCAAGTCCAATCGTATCATTACTACCCGATCCGTTTGGGTCATCTTCTGTAAACGCACGAACCATTTCCATAAACTCATCAGTTGTTGTTGGTGCTTCTAATCCTAAATTATCTGCCCAATCCTTCCGATAAATAATTCCTTGTCGTGATAATGGGCGCTTGGTAAATTCCATATAACTTACCGTCAACCATTGTATTGGCCATAATATCTTCATTTAAATTACTCAAATTTTCAAACTCGTCTAAATATGGACCAATTTCCCAAAATTGATCATTCCGAATAGCATCTTTAAATTGATTCATTTGGTTAAACCCAATTCTCACAACATCTGGTAATGAACCTGTAGCAAATGCTGTATTTAATCTTTCTTCATAGTTACTATCTGGGACCCATTGTATATCAAGTTTGTACCCCGTCATCTCCTCAATTAACTCTTGAATTTTTGGATCAGGTGTTTCCGCTGTGTGCAAATTCGTCATTATTGAAAATTCATACTGCTCATCTGACTCGTCTGCTTCACTAACTGTTCCTCCATTCGTATCATTTGAATCAGAAGGTGTTTCATCACTATTTGAAGCGTTTTCATTATTACATGCAATTAACATCATTATTAATAGTGCAAAACTGCAAACAACGACAACATACTTTTTTGCAATCATCATTTTATAACCCCCAATTTTTAATTTTCTTTTCGATCATAACACACATCTCAGCTAACGTTTTCACTTCAGGATAATTAAGAATAACGTAACAACTCCTAAACTAGTGAGACTAAGTGTCACCCCCTAAATCAATTTAACAACGTTGGTAAGTTTTTGATATAAGTGATTAGTTGTTACTTACGATCATATTCAAAAGTAATCATGATTCATATAATCACCATCTCATTATGTAAGCCCTTACAACGCTTGCGCAGTGTCATTTTCATTCTATCTGATCTAATGATTGTATGGGTTATTATGGCAATTCCAGAATGGCTTCATTCAATTATAATTCACATGAAAAGGTCCACATAGAAAGCGTTATCCGCCTTTCTAAATGGACCTTTATCCTCTCTGCTAAGAAATCTTTTGATACTTCTTTCGATATTGTCCAGGTGTCATTTCTTCCTGCTTTTTAAAAGATCTTATGAAGTTCTGTGAATTTTTGTATTGTAATTGATCAGCGATTTCTTTTACTGTCATCGACGTCTCCACTAACCACTTTTTTGCCATTTTAAATCGAAACATTGACAAATATTCACTAAATGTATAATTTGTTTCTTGTTTAAATACACTGCTTAAGTAGTTAGCATTATAGTGAAGCTCCGCTGCACATTCTTCTAATGTAATCTCCTCATCATACCGTTGATGAATCATATCGATAATTTTCTCAGAGAGATTATGGAACTGTGACTCTTTCCGCTTTTGAAAAATTTGAATAAGTGGTTGAATCAGTCTTGTTAAAAACCATTGCTCTACTTCCATCCTCATGTTCAATTGAAGTAATTCTTCATATAATGAAACGTGGTAAATATTTAATTGTTCAAAGCTAATTTGACTCTCTTGCTTTAACATTAATAAATTATTTAGAAGTTCCATCATAAATATTTGATATTCCTGTGGTGATTGTGCCTTTTTAAATACTTTTTCTATCCATATTTTCAATTGTTGTTTCGCTTTATCCTCTTCACCTAATTTGATCGCAATCAGCAACTCTTCTTCTGTTCTTTTAGGATAGTCAAATACTGCAGCTTGTTTTTCTGAATATAGTGCTGAAAAATGAACAATAACTCCTGTTCCTAAAGTCATACGGTGTTTCAATGCATCTATTCCTTCTTTATAGCCCTTATTTGCTGCTTTAATATCTGCAAACTTTCGACTTACACCAATACTTACACATATATTTAATGTTTCATGAATATTCGTTTGAACCTTTTCAGTTACATTAAACAACTGATCTGCCTGTATTTCTTCAACACTAAAACCTAATAATAAAATTAACACTTTGTCTGTCCAAACAGTTGGCAAACGCTTTTCCACTGGCACTGTTTCTTCAACAATATTTTTAACTGCAAATGAAATCCTTTCTAAATCATGTGATTGATAATTCAACTTATCTAAGTTATCAATATGAATTGTACAAACGACCATTCGTTCCCATGATTGCACTAAGTCACTTAATTCAAAATCTAATAATTTCTCCTGAATTTCGCTCCTTTTGTAATCTCCGGTAAATAACTGATTTATAAAAATTGTTTTCATTTGTTGCGAATGCTCTCTTAGCTCTTTCTCTAGATGTGACTTCGATGAGAAGAGCTCACTAATATGATCTTCAATGATTTCTATTTCATTTCGCTTTTTTACTGTCTGTTCTGGTAGGTGCTCTTCAATATAAGCTACTAACTTATTAACTGGCGAATATAATTTTCTACTAATGATAAAAATGTATAAAATACATGTTAAGACGATAAACGTAATCATTAAAAAGGTAATCCAGCCAATATTTTTACTTTCCTGCGTTAAAACATCAATTGAATTAAAAGAAATATAATTCCAATCATTAAAATCAGACTTATGGTACGTAACTGTATAAAATTCTTCATGGTTCAAAACGTCAAATTGACCTGATCGCTCTGAAAATCCCTCTAATGACTCAATGTAATGAGTGTCAACTAACGATTGTCCAATTAGGTTAGGATCACGGTGAACAATAATTGTATAGTCCTCATCGGTAATCATAACTTCGTCGGATAGTTCATCAACATTAATCATCTCTGCTAAACTACACGTGGGTATGTTTGTAAAGGCAAGCCCATATTTTTCGCTTAGTTTAGGAGGAAGCTTCTTAACCAAACTAATCGTATACGGACAATGTCCAAGTAAGATCGGCTCTTCAAAGTCGGCATTATTTAATAAAATCCAAGTAGAATTATGTTCCAAATCTAAGTAAGATAAAAACAGCTCTTTATCAGGATGATCGCCTAATCTTGAGATTCCGGTATAATCAACTATCCAATCTTCTTGTAAGTTTAAGAGAATTACTTCATCTACTTTCGTATCGTATGACCTTAAATTACTTAACTCTTGACGTAACTCTCGGTAAATCGAGAAATCTTCTGCTAATAATGGACTACGTATAACAGATTCCATCAGTGGTGAGTCGGTTGTTTTACTAACACTATGGTGAACCGTTACTAAAACTTGTTCAATATTGGATTGTATTTGCCGTATTACTTGAGTCTTTTCGTGATTGACTTTTTCTTGAATATGTTTAGATGATTGCATATATGAAAATACACCGACAACAATAACTGGAATAATGCTGACGATACTCGCAAATACTATCAGCTTCGTTAATAGACTTTGATTTTTCATAGTAAACCTCCTTCACTCCATTATGTAAGGGTTTACAAAATGAAACAATAATAAAATATCTTTTACATATTATGTAGATTATTATAACATATGACCATGCGATTAAATCATATACGATCATTAACGTTCTAATGTAAATAAGGACTGGAAAGTCTATCTCTAGTAACACTAGAAATAGACTCAATCTTCAATCATACATATTTTGATCTTTTTTGTTCGATATACTGTATTACTCGTTTCATATCACTTGGCTTTGTATGCTCAATAATAATGGGGCATTCTGGTTTATATTGATGTAATCGTTTTAAAAATAGATCATAATTTAACAATCCTAACCCAGGACTTGTTTCTTTCAGAACACCCGAATCATCTATAAATCGATCTTTGGCATGACAAGCAACAATTCGGTCACCTAATAGCTGAAACGCTTCTTCTATAACTTCATCTTGTTCTAGATAATTTTCTTGAGTTAATAAATTTCCAGGGTCAAGAACGACACCTACTTGAGAGCTGTTTAATTCATCAAGCATTTGTTTTAACGTTGATGCGGAGCCGATTAAATGGCCATGTGCAGCCTCTAACCCTACAATAACACCCCACGCTTTCGCCTCTTCTATTAACTCAAGTAATGAATGATATAATTTATCCCAATCCTTTTCAAACACCCCGTTCGGACGAGGACGACCTACCTCCGTAGCGATCATCGGGGCACCAAATTGTGATGCATAGCGAATTAGTTCTTTATACCGTTGTAAAAAGACTTGATGATTTAATTCATCCTCGTCGAATAAATGTAAATAGCAAGCAATAATCGATATATCAACACCGTTTCGATCAAATTCTTTTTTAATATTCCTCACTAAACCAGGGTTTAATATTCCTGGATTTGTAAAGTCATAATCATTAAACGCTTTCCATATAGCCAATTGAACATGATTAACCTCATAATCCCCTAATGTTCTAGCCATCTCTTTGTAAGAATGCGTTCCGAATAAATGAGCAAGTGCTCCTACCGTCAATGCTAACTCCTCCTTAATGATTGCTATTTATGTATTCTTTATTTAACAACGTTGTTACATACTTTAATAGTAAGCGTTTACTTCTTTGTTTGTCAATCATGACTTTTACTATTACATTAATAAACACTTAGCAATGCATTGGCATTACTAAGTGCTTAACTGTTTATGAAGAAAGTAATCCTACTGACTCTTCGTCTAAAACACGAACAAACTCACCCTCATTATAAGGATAACCAGGTTTTGTTAGTTTCACTTTAACAAGCTTTCCGATTAAATTATCAGTTCCAGGTACTTTTACTTTCAAGTAGTTATCAGTATAACCAACGTACATGCTGCTTTCTTCGTTATCCTTGTCACGCTCTTCAGGAATCATTTCAAGTACTGCACCCTCAAATTGAGATGCATATTCCTTCGCTAATTGATTTGATAGTTCAATTAAGCGGTGAACACGTTCATTTTTCACTTCTTCGTCAATTTGTTCTTCCATCCGTGCTGCTGGTGTTCCTGTTCTCTTAGAATACGGGAAAACATGCAGCTCACTGAATTTATGTTCGGCGATAAATTGATACGTTTCTTCAAACTCAGCTTCTGTTTCACCTGGGAAGCCAACAATTACATCTGATGTGATGGCTACTCCCGGCATTATTTCCTTTAAACGCTCAAGCCGTTCAGCAAAGAAAGACATCGTATATTTTCGACGCATCCGTTTCAAAACCGTATCCGAACCCGATTGTAGTGGAATGTGCAAATGACGAACAACCTTTTCTGACCGATCTATTGCTGCAATTACTTCATCAGTCAGCTGGCTAGCCTCAATGGATGAAATTCGTATTCTCTTTAACCCTTTTACTTCTTCTAAATCCGCAAGCAAACGTGCTAAACTATAATCCTTTAGATCTTCACCATATCCACCCGTATGAATTCCAGTTAAAACGATTTCTTTATATCCGGCATCAACAAGCTGAGTTGCCTGCCTAATAACATCCATTGGGTCACGTGAACGCATTAAACCACGTGCCATGGGATAATACAAAATGTACAGAAATTGTTGCACCCTTCTTGAATCTTTAAAGAAGCTCGCGTGCGGTCTGTAAATGATGGTACATCCAACTCCTCATATACACGTGACTTCATAATATTACCAACACCATTAATTGGTTCACGTTTCTGCTTGAACTCTTCAATGTAGTCAAGCATTTTCACACGATCTTGTGTCCCGACAACAATATCAACACCTGGAATCGCCATAATTTCTGCTGGAGATGTTTGAGCATAACAGCCCGTTACACAAACAACGGCATCCGGATTTTTCCGAATCGCTCGTCTAATCACTTGGCGACTTTTCTTATCCCCTGTGTTTGTTACCGTACATGTATTTATAACATATACATCTGATGTTGCTTCAAATTCGACTTTCTCATACCCAGCTTCCTTAAAAAGTTGCCAAATAGCTTCTGTTTCATAATAATTTACTTTACAACCTAGTGTATGAAAGGCAACCGTTGCCATGAACTTCACCCCATTAATTCAAAATGATACGAAATTGCAGATAGAGCATATAGAGCTGCCGTTTCTGTTCTTAATATTCTAGGACCGAAACTACATGTTACAGCACCTAGCTCTTGTAATTTCTGCACCTCGTCTTCTGTAAATCCACCTTCTGGTCCGATGATAATCAGTAACCGTTGTCCATTTAATAATGACTTTAGTGTCGTACTAAAGGCTGAATGCTTGTTTTTTTTGCTTCTTCCTCATAGGCAATCATGATTTTATCATAGTTTCCAACTGTTTTTAAGAGCTCTGCCACCGAAATGACATCAGCAATAATTGGAATATTCTCGCGATACGATTGCTCTGCAGCTTCCTTGGCAATTTTCTCTAGTCTTTCTCGCTTTTTCTTTGCTTTTTTTTGATCCCATTTGACGATTGAACGTGATGCTAAAAATGGTTGAATGGCATAAGCACCGAGCTCGGTCCCTTTTTGAACAATTAAATCAAGCTTATCTCCCTTCGGTAAAGCTTGAGCAATTGTAATTTTAATCGGGAGTTCTGTTTCTGGATATAACTCCTCTGTAATACTTGCCGTTACCTCATCTTCTGCAATCGTTGTAATACGGCAACGAACGGTTCGTGATGAATTATTACTGCATATGATGTTATCCCCTACTGACATTCTCATAACCTTTACGATATGTTTAACGTCTTCCCCGTTAATTCTGACGTCAGTTTCTGTCATTTGTTCTCGTAATACAAAATATCGCTGCATAATGTTCCCTCGTTTCGTTATCGTTTCAACGCTACGATCGCAACCCAATCTTCCATTTCAACAACTTCCTCTATTTTAAAGCCACCGTGCTCTAATGCTTGCTTTACTTCATCTTTTTTTCGATTTATGATTCCAGAAGTGATAAATGTCCCATTCTCTTTAAGAACCGCTGCCGCATCTTGAACGAAAGTCATAATGACTTCGGCTAAAATGTTAGCTACAACTAAATCATACTGTCCTGAAACTTCCTTTAATAGATCATTTTGCTCTACTTGAACAATATCAGCTACATCATTTCCGGTTACATTTTCTTTGGCACTTCGAACTGCAACATAATCTAAATCTAACGCTAACACTTTTTCTGCACCAAGTTTTGCCGCAGCGATGCTTAATACTCCAGATCCAGTACCAACATCAATCACATTTTCATAACCCTTAATATACTTTTCTAAGGCTTGAATACAAAGGACCGTCGTTGGGTGAGTTCCTGTACCAAATGCCATTCCTGGATCTAATTCTATAATTAGCTCCCCATCACTCGGTTCATACTCTTCCCAAGTTGGTTTAATCGTAATTGAATTTGATATTCGAATCGGTTTATAGTATTTTTTCCATGCTGTTGCCCACTCTGATTCATCAACTTCAATGAGATGAACTTTGTTACGCCCAAGATCAATATCATGCTTAAGGAGTCCATTAATGGACTCCTTAATACCATCAATTGTATCAATTAAAAAGCTATTCACAGGGAAATAAGCTTTAATCATTACCCCATCCTCAGGATAATCATCAGGAGATAGCTGATAGATTTCACCAAAGCGATCGCCCCAATCTTTCACTAAATCACGTGGGTCTTCAATGACAACACCACTCGCCCCAGATTCATGTAAAATATGACAGATGGGCTCTACCGCTTCTTCACTCGTATGAATGCTAAACTCAGACCATTTTAACACCAAACTCACTCCTTCATTAAAGCTCCCTAATCTACTAACATGTAGTTATTCACCTTTAAATGCACGCTTCACCTTTGCAAAGAAACTATCATTTTGCTCATCAGGTTGCCCACCTGTCATTTGGGAAAACTCACGTAATAAGTCTTTTTCCTTTTCTGTCAAGTTTTTCGGAGTCACAACACGAATTTTTACATGCTGATCACCTTGACCACGTCCGTGAACATTAGGTACACCTTTATTACGCAAACGGAAATTTGTTCCTGTTTGTGTTCCTGCTGGAATCTTTAATTTTACTTTTCCAGTCAATGTAGGTACTTCAATTTCATCACCAAGAGCTACTTGAGCGAAAGTTAACGGCATTTCACAATAAATATCATCACCATCTCGTTCAAAAAATTCATGTGATTTTACGTTAAAGACGACAAATAAATCTCCCGGTGGTCCACCGTTTGTTCCCGCTTCCCCTTGACCTGATACGCGCAATTGCTGACCATGATCAATACCAGCAGGTACTTTCACACTAATTTTCTTACGTTTTTTCACTTTTCCTGTTCCGCCACAAGTAGAGCACTTATGTTTAATCTGTTTTCCTGTACCGCTACAATAGTGACAAACACGACGATTTACTACACGGCCAAACGGTGTATTTTGCTCGACATTTAACTGACCAGAGCCTCCACAATGAGAACACGTCTCAGGCTTTGTACCAGATTTTGCCCCTGACCCTGAGCATGTTTGACACGTTTCTTCTCTTGGAATTTCAATTTCAGTCTCTTTTCCAAATACCGCTTCTTTGAACTCTAATGTCATCGTATACTGTAAATCGGCACCTTGTCGAGGTGCATTCGGGTTTCGACGCCCACCTCCACCACCAAAGAACATATCAAATATATCACCAAAACCTCCACCAAAGTCTCCGCCGCCGCCAAAACCTTGGTTTGGATCAGTGTGACCAAACTGATCATAATGAGCCTTTTTCTGTGGATCACTTAACGTATCATATGCATCCTTTACCTCTTTAAATTTCTCCTCAGCATCAGGTTCTTTATTAACATCAGGATGATATTTGCGTGCAAGCTTTCGGTACGCTTTTTTCACTTCATCAACTGATGCATTGTTATCAACACCGAGGACTTCATAGTAATCTCGTTTACTCATGTCATCCACTCCCGATTCTTTTACATAACGTTCATCTTACCATTTCACAAACGTATTCCGCAATAAAAAAAATGCAAATAACTTAACTCATTAAACTGTGTTGTATAGCCGTATATAAGAGTGTATACCTTTTTAAACTCTCACTCATGTAACTAAGAAAAAAGGGTGTCTCAAAAGGGCGGTTTTGACCTTTTGAGACACCCTCGAAGTAATGTGTAAAACCGTCGGCTTGATTAAATAGCACATTCAGAACAAGCTTAAGGTGGAGTGTGCCATCACCGACCCGTTAGAAGTAGTTTTAATCGATAGAAGACAGCCCCTTTGTATCTAAAGGGTTATTATTTCTTTTCGTCTTCATTCACTTCTTCATAGTCTGCGTCAACTACATTATCATCAGCTTGTTCAGCTTGACCTTCAGCTCCCTGAGCTTGCTGTGCTTGGGCAGCTGCTTGCTCATACATTTTCGTCGTTAGAGCCGTTAATACTTCTTGAAGTTCATCCTTTGCTGTACGAATATCATCAATGTTATTCGCTTCAATTGCTGATTTTAATTTATCTTTAGCAGCTTCAGCTTTCTCTTTCTCACCTTGATCAATATTATCGCCTAAATCTTTGATCGTCTTTTCTGTTTGGAAAACAAGCTGATCAGCTTCGTTACGTAATTCTACTTCTTCACGACGCTTCTTATCTTCTCAGCATTTGCTTCGGCATCCTTAACCATTTGTTCAATCTCCTCATCAGATAAACCTGATGAAGAAGTAATCGTAATAGATTGCTCTTTATTTGTACCAAGATCTTTCGCTTTTACATTTACGATACCATTTGCATCAATATCAAATGATACTTCAATTTGCGGTACTCCGCGTGGTGCTGGTGGAATATCTGTTAATTGGAAACGTCCAAGTGTTTTATTATTTGCAGCCATTTCACGCTCCCCTTGAAGAACATGAATATCAACTGAAGGTTGATTATCTGCTGCAGTTGAGAACACTTGTGATTTCGAAGTCGGGATCGTCGTATTACGCTCGATTAACTTTGTAAATACACCACCCATAGTTTCAATACCTAATGAAAGTGGAGTTACGTCAAGTAAAACAACATCCTTTACATCACCAGTTAATACACCTGCTTGAATTGCCGCACCAAGTGCTACGACTTCATCAGGTTAACACCTTTATGAGGCTCTTTTCCAGTTAGTTTTTTAATTTCTTCTTGTACAGCTGGAATACGTGTAGAACCACCGACTAATACAACTTTATCAATCTCATTAGCTGAAAGACCAGCATCTGCTAATGCACGACGAGTTGGCTCAAGTGTGCGCTCTACTAAATCTGCAGATAATTCTTCAAACTTAGCACGGGTTAACGTTAATTCTAAGTGTTTAGGTCCTGTAGCGTCAGCTGTAATAAACGGTAATGAGATTTGTGTTTGAGTAACTCCAGATAAATCTTTCTTAGCTTTTTCCGCAGAATCCTTCAAACGTTGCATTGCCATTTTATCTTGAGATAGATCTATTCCATTATCTTTTTTAAATTGTTCAACAAGGTAGTCAATTATAACTTGGTCAAAATCATCTCCACCAAGCTTGTTATCACCAGAAGTAGCTTTAACTTCGAAGAAACCGTCTCCTAGTTCAAGAATTGACACGTCAAAAGTACCACCACCAAGGTCATAAACAAGGATCGTTTGATCATCTTCCTTGTCAAATCCATAAGCAAGAGCAGCAGCAGTAGGCTCATTGACAATTCGGTCAACCTCTAAGCCTGCAATCTTACCAGCATCCTTAGTTGCTTGACGTTGAGAGTCGTTGAAATATGCAGGTACAGTTATAACCGCTTTTGTTACCTTTTCACCTAAGTAAGCCTCAGCATCAGCTTTTAATTTTTGTAAAATAATAGCTGAAATTTCTTGTGGAGAATATTCTTTTCCTTCAATATTCTCTTTATAATCTGTACCCATATGACGTTTAATTGAAATAATCGTGTTAGGGTTTGTAATCGCTTGTCGCTTCGCTACCTCCCCAACTTGACGTTCACCATCTTTAAATGCCACAACTGATGGAGTTGTACGATTTCCTTCTGGGTTAGGAATAACTGTAGCCTCCCCACCTTCCATTACTGCCACACAAGAGTTTGTTGTACCTAAATCGATACCAATAATTTTACTCATTGCCCTAGTTCCTCCATTCATTAACTAAATTAATCTTCCTAATATTAATTATGCATTCACTTTAACCATAGCTGGTCTTAGAACACGATCCTTTAATTTATAGCCTTTTTGCAATTCTTCCACAATTTGTCCAGATTCAAACCCATCTTCTTCAACCTGCATCACAGCTTGATGTAAAAGTGGGTCAAATGATTGACCTTCAGTTTCTATAGCAGAAACCCCTTCATTGCTTAATGTATCTTGTAATTGGCGATAGATCATTTCCATTCCCTGTAAGATAGTTTTAGCTTCCTCTGATTCAGGCTCTACTAATAAAGCTCGCTCGAAGTTATCCAAAACAGGTAATATCGTTTCAATAACTGATTGTGATTTATATTTAGCCGCAGCCTCTTTCTCTTCACGAGAACGGCGTCTGAAATTATCATAATCTGCTTGAGTGCGTAAAAGACGATTATTCAATTCAGCTATTTGTGACTCATATTGTTCTTCCTTGGACACTACAACTTCAGTCTCTACTTCTTCATTGCTTTCCTCTTGCTGATTCTCTTCTTGCTCACTTACTTGATCCTGATCAACAGTTTCCTCTTGTTCAACTGTTTGTGTCTCTTTCTCAGCCATCTCGTTCACCTCCTAAATAAAATACGGTTCAATATGTATGTAGAAAAGTAGACATAGTGAGGTGTCAAAAGACGTTATAAAGCATGCCTTTTGACATTTCTTCTATGCTACCATTTCTCCAATTAGCGATACAAATTCGTTAAAATTTTTGATAAGTCTTTAGCTAACGTATCTACTACACCAATAACACGACGATATTCCATTCTAGTCGGGCCTAATATCCCAATTGTCCCCATTTGTTTGCCACCAATAGTGTAAGTAGCCGTAATTAAACTACAATGATCGAAAGCCTCAAGCTGGTTTTCTTCACCAATTTTTACTTGTACACCTTTATGTGGTGTCTTTAAAATTTGTAGCATCGTATCATCTTCCTCAAGCATGTTCAGTAGCAATCGAATTTTTTCAACATCTTTAAATTCTGGTTGAGATAACAAGTTCGTTTTACCACTGTAAAACAATTTCTCATGCTTTTCCATTTCGAAAGAAGTTAGCAGAATGCTCATGACGTGCTTATAATCACGTACATGCATACGTAATACATCAGCAACCTCAGAGTGAAGTTTCTTCCTTAGCTTAAATAACGGTACACCTTTCAATCGTTCATTTAATATATTCACGGTACGTTCTAAGTCAGATGCTTCAATTCCTTCTGGTACTGCAATAGTTTGACTTTCTACATGCCCTGAATTTGTGACTACAATAACCGTAGCCGAACGTTTACTTATCGGAATGATTTGGATGCTTGTAAGCGTAGCTTCAAACATTTCCGGTCCTAAGACGACTGAAATATAGCTAGTCATACTAGATAGAACACGTGCAGAATGTTGTATCACTTCTTCAAGCTCTCGAATTCGTTCGTCAAAGCTTGAACGAATATTCATTCGTTCAGCAGTTGTTAAGTGATGGGGTAACAACAAATGATCCACATAGAAACGATAACCTTTTTGAGAAGGGATACGACCCGCAGAGCTGTGCGGCTTTTCTAAAAAGCCCAATTCCTCTAAGTCTGCCATATCATTACGAATCGTTGCTGGACTAAACGTAATATCTTCACGTTTTGAAATACTTCTTGATCCAACAGGTTCAGCCGAACGGATATAATCATCAACGATTGCATGTAGAATAAGCAATTGTCTCTCTGTTAACATCCCCTCACCACCCTCTGTTAGCACTCCCTTTATTCGAGTGCTAAATCTAATGATAAAGTACCAAATGGGCACACATTTGTCAATGATCAGTACTTAATAAATTAATTCTTCTTCTAAAACCGCAATAAATTGTTCAAATACTTCATTACCTAACAATAACCCAGCTTCTGTTAATTGAACATTATCCCCAACTTCTATTAACAAACCTTGCTCCTGTAGTGTATGAAGTTGTTCGGAAAAGCAATCATGCAAAGCTATACCAAATTTTTCTTGGAATTCCGCTATACTAATACCCTCACGTTTTCTTAACCCTAAAAACATCTGTTCTTCAATTTGCTCAACTTTGGTAACGTTGTGTTCTAACAAAATAGGTAAAGCATTTTGATCAATAGCTCGTAAATACTTCGGGAGTGGACCATGATTTTGATACCTAACACCATTTAAGTATCCATGTGCACCAGCCCCATATCCGGCATATTCTTCATTATTCCAATACACTAAATTATGCTTGCTTTCAAACCCATTTTTAGCAAAGTTGCTAATCTCATATTGCGACAATCCTGCCTTCTCAGTTAATGCACGAAGGTCATTATACATACTCACTTCCGCTTCTTCTGGCGGAAGTGTAAGCTTACCTAGACGCTGCCGGTTAAAAAAGATCGTCTTTTCTTCAACTTTTAAGGAGTAGGCTGAAATATGTTCTACTTCAAGCTCGATTGCCTCTTTTAACGATTGCCGAAAATGAGCAGGCGTTTGTTTTGGTAATCCGAACATTAAATCAAGAGAGATATTCGTGAAACCATACGTTCTGGCACGCTCAACAGCATCATAAACACTTGAGCTCGTATGCGTTCTACCTATCTCTTTCAGCAGCTCGGAATCAAACGATTGTACACCAATACTAAGACGATTAACACCATACTCTTTTAGTACGGCTAGTTTTTCATCATCAATACTGTCTGGATTTACTTCAATTGTCCATTCCTTTACATGATCAAGCAAAAGCTCCCGATGCATTCCGTCTAACAAACGTTTTAGCTGCTGAGCTGATAACGCGGTTGGTGTTCCTCCACCGATAAAAATGGTTTCAAATTGGTTATTAGAAGAATCTGAGTACTTCATTTCTAATAGTAGCGATTCAATATATTGATCTACTGGCTGGTTTTTTAAATACATTTTATTAAAATCACAATAATAACATATATGCTCGCAAAAAGGGATATGAATATAGACTGCTTTTACCATTTTCTATCCCCCCTTTCTATCATGATGAATAGGATGTCCAAATAGGAGTTTCCTTTTTAGACATCCCAAATTGCCATAAAGACATTCTCTTAATCATCCATACGCAAGACAGCCATAAAGGCTTCTTGAGGTACTTCAACATTTCCAACTGCTTTCATTCGTTTTTTACCTTCTTTTTGCTTTTCAAGAAGTTTACGTTTACGCGAAATATCGCCACCATAACATTTAGCTAAGACGTTTTTTCGCATCGCTTTAATCGTTGAACGGGCAATGATTTTTGTACCAATACTTGCTTGGACTGGAACTTCAAATTGTTGACGCGGTATTAATTCTTTTAGTTTCTCAACTATTACTTTTCCACGTTCAAAGGCAAAGTCACGATGAACAATAACGGATAAAGCGTCAACCTTTTCACCATTTAATAATATATCCATTTTCACGAGTTTGGACGCTTTGTAGCCAATAAGTTCATAATCGAATGACGCATACCCTTTTGTACTTGATTTTAATTGATCAAAGAAATCATAAACAATTTCTGATAATGGGATTTCATAGACGATTTGAACACGAATATCATCTAGATATTGCATATCGATAAAAATACCACGTTTGCCTTGACAAAGCTCCATAATAGCACCAACATATTCATTAGGTACCATAATTTTTGCTTTTACATAAGGTTCTTCAACTTGATCAATTTTTTGTGCATCAGGCATATTCGATGGGTTATCAATCGTTACCTCCTCACCGTTTGTTGTTAACACTTTGTACACAACACTCGGTGCAGTCGTAATTAACGTTATACCAAATTCACGTTCAATTCGCTCTTGAATAATCTCCATATGAAGTAGCCCTAAAAAGCCACAACGGAAGCCAAATCCTAGTGCTTGCGACGTTTCCGGTTCATATTGCAACGATGCATCATTTAGCTCAAGACGTTCCAAAGCCTCGCGCAAATCGTTATAATCGTTCGTATCAACTGGGTACAGCCCGCAATAAACCATCGGTTCATTCTACGATATCCAGGTAAAGGTTCGTCAGCTGGTTTCACTGCATCGGTAATTGTATCACCAACACGTGTATCACTAACATTTTTGATCGATGCCGTTAAAAAACCAACATCTCCAACTGTTAATTCGTCACGTTTCTCAGCCTTTGGCGTAAATACACCGATTTCCTGTACTTCAAATTCTTTTCCAGTAGCCATCATTTTAATTTTTTGCCCTGGTTTAACTGTCCCCTCGACAACCCGGATGTAAGCAATAACACCTCGATAGGAATCATACAATGAATCGAATATTAACGCCTGCAAAGGTGCTTGTGGATCTCCTTCAGGGGGAGGAACAAGCTCAACGACTTGCTCTAAAATATCTTCGATTCCAATTCCATTTTTCGCAGAAGCTAACACAGCATCTGAAGCGTCTAGGCCAATAACATCCTCAACCTCTTTCTTAACTCGTTCAGGCTCAGCACTTGGTAAGTCAATCTTGTTAATAACCGGCAAAATTTCTAAATCATTATCTAGTGCCAAGTAAACATTCGCCAATGTTTGTGCTTCAATCCCTTGAGCAGCATCAACGATTAACAAAGCTCCTTCACAAGCTGCCAAACTGCGTGACACTTCATATGTAAAATCGACGTGTCCAGGCGTATCAATAAGATGGAAAATATACTCTTCCCCGTCTTTGGCTTTATACGTTAACTGAACGGCATTTAACTTAATCGTAATTCCACGTTCCCGTTCTAAATCCATTGCATCAAGTGTTTGATCCTTCATTTCACGTTCAGTCAATGCACCTGTTTTTTCTAAAATTCGATCAGCAAGTGTCGACTTCCCATGATCAATATGCGCGATGATTGAAAAGTTCCGTATCTTAGATTGTCGCGCCAACCGCTGTTCATTATTCATCACATGATCACTCCTACAAAATCGTACAAAACACTACTCTGTATTATACCTTCCACCCACCTATCTATCAACTAACAATAAATTAGAGGCACGTTGTCGTTACTCAGCAATGCTTGTACACATGATCCTACGTTCTTCGAAATAACTATTTTTTTAAGATCATTAGCAGTAAAATGGCTAAATTCATTTAGCCAAGCGTACCACCATTTAAATAATGGATAAAGGAAATCATCCTTGATAGACAAGCTCTGCTTACATGATTCAGACCATTTGCAATGCTTTCTCCTAAGTCAGAAAAAAAATTAAAGCGGCCGACATTTCCGGCTTTATTTGCTTTATCCACTAATTCACTGTATGGTATATCATCCTTTTCCTGATTGTCCGTTTGCGATATACTCATCTCCATCGGAACAGGCTGAAACATTCCCAGTTCATCGCTGACAAGTTGAATACCAAATAACATGCCAAATAATAGAATAAAACCGACCGAAAAAATCGAGATGATTATCCGTTTCATATTTATACCTCCTCTTATCATCCATTTGAATTTAAGAAACTGAGATGTCCGTTAAGTCTATCAGGTAGAGACTAGCTCTAATCTGATAGACTTTGACCTTATCTACTAAAAGCATTAAGTTTACTCATCAACAGGATGTGCATCCCAATAAAACTCAGCAAAAATTTCTGCCACAGCTTCAGCCGAACGATACGTTTCTTCTAATGTATTATCAACTCCACCAAATTCAATTAGAACCGAATTTCTTGATAAATCTTGATTGAATCGACCATTTGTATATGGACCATCTTTTAAAATAACACCACGACTGAGTCCAGGGTACTTCTCTTCAAGCTTATTATGAAGCGTTTTTGCAAGCTCATAGTTATCTTCATAGTTTTCATGATTACCACCAATTACAAATACCGTTCGAGCAAACTCTTCATTATTAATTGTCACTGTTGTACGTTCTCTTGGTAGCGAATCACGGTGAATATCAAAGAAATAATGAAGATCACTGTTTTGCTCCATGGCTTCGATAACGAAATTACGAGAGGCATCGTACGATTGCGGATAGTTCCAGCCCTTTTCTCGTAAAGTATCTTGGATATCACGTTCCTCTACTTCTGAACCAATCCCACGCTTCTCTAATTCTTGTGATAATTTCTCTCCAACTAATGTGATGTTCACTTTATTATGGTACGCCTCATTAGGCTCGTCCGTCTCTAATTCTGGCAAGAAAGATTCTGTATTATGTGAATGGATAATGTGTACAACCTTTCGTCCATCGGTTGTTTCTTCTATCTCTTCTCTTTCATTTTCTAATTGCTCTAGCCGCTCTAAGCTTTCTTGAGTCGCTTCACGTTCAGCCAAAATAACATCCATTGGTGGTGCTGACTCAACTGGTAGATTTGTATAATCGGTACCTTCCCCTGCAATTAAAATACTACCATCAAACAGAGCAAATCCTGGTAGTTCTCTACCAAGCAAACTTCTTGGGTCATTCGGATTTATGCTAGTTGCAATTTCAAAAAGCAATGAACTAATTCTAGGTGGCTCACTATCATTTGGTAAAACAGATTTGAAATATTGGTTCTCCATCCCGATTAAATAAAGAAAATGCTCACCCTTAATATCTGAGGACCATTCATGAATTTGACTTGAAGTTAAACCGTGTCCAGGTTCAAAGGATGTTAACACCCCTGTTAAAATAAACAGTCCCATCATCCCAATAATAAATAATGAAAAAAGTTTTCGAAGGCTTGTCCGATTGACTGGCACTCCAAACTTTAATAGTTTCCTTTGTTTCATCGTCTCATCTCCTATCAGCTAGCTACATTGAAAACGACATCGATTCGGCATATGAAAGAAACGACCTTATTCCACGTTATGAAAAACACAAAAAAATAGAACAAAAAAAACTACGGAAATCTTATTTTCCGTAGTTTGAATAATATTGAAAGATGTTAGTCGAGAGACGTTTCAATAGGCCTCATGTTTTTTCTCAAGCAAGTTAATGTGTATAACCACCAACATTTTGCTGGTTAATATGCTCATGCAAAGCTGCATTTAAACCTTGAGCAAGCACGTTTGCCATATCATCGATAAATACATCCACTTCTTTTGGTGTTACCATTAAATTATGACCGAGTGGAGCTAGCACTTCTTGAATTAGCTGACGCTTCTCTTGTTCTGGTAGTGTTCCAATCATCCCCATTATCGTTTCTCGTTTTTTTTCGCTAGGTAAATCTTCCTCTTTTAACGTTCGTTTTTCTCCAAAGGTCATCCCAGCAGGAGCAAGCAATCTAGATGGTTGATTGGACTCGCGTATTTCACGACCAAAGTGCTTTAAAACATAGTCGATTGTATCACTTGTAATTGATACGGCATCAACCACTGTTGGAATACCTATGGCAATGACAGGAATCCCTAATACTTCTTTACTAATTTCTTTTCTCTTATTGCCAACCCCACTTCCAGGGTGAATACCTGTATCACTAATTTGAATGGTTGAATTCACTCGAGTAATCGAGCGGGAAGCTAGTGCATCAATGGCAATGACGAAATCTGGTTTCGTTTTTTCAATTACCCCGAAAATAACATCACTCGTCTCAATACCTGTTAAACCCATGACACCTGGTGAAATTGCACTAACTGGTCTAAATCCATCCTCAACTTGTTCTGGAGCTAATTCAAACAAATGTCTTGTCACTAGCAAATTTTCAACAGCAATAGGTCCGAGAGCATCCGGTGTGACATTCCAATTTCCAAGACCAACGACTAGACACGTATCCTTTTTGCTAATTCCAATCTCTTGCATAAATTCGCTAAATTGTTTTGCAAATACCCTTTCGATCCTCTCTTGAAGATCTGTATCCTTTTTTCGGATTCCTAATGATTCAAATGTTAAATAATTTCCTGGTTTTTTCCCAAGTCGTTTAGCCCCATCTTGATCAATTACTACCCGTGTAATGACTACATCATCAATTGTCTCTTCATTTATTTGCACACCTGAAATATGAGATTCTTTATTATTATTTTCTGCTTCTTCGACTGCTATTTGATGTGCTTCTACCGCCAAATCTGTTCGTATTTGAAATTGTTCTAAATTCAACTCATCTGACACATCCATCACTCCCTTTAAATACGAAGAATTCTTCTTAGGTCTTAGCGTGTACCATCCATATAGTTTTCATTCTTCTATTGCATTTATGCACTGTTTTTGGTAAAATCCTTCTTGTTGTATAATCGCCTGTAAAATAGGTTTTTGGACCGTTCATGATAGGTGATGACTCAGGAGGTGAAAGAAATGCCAAATATTAAATCTGCCATTAAGCGAGTAAAAACAAACGACAAAGCTCGTGCTCAAAACATCGCTGTAAAGTCAGCTCTTCGTACTTCAATTAAAACATTTGAAGCAAAAGTAGAAGCAGGTGACAAAGATGCTGCAACAGTAGCTTATAAAGATGCTGCAATGCGCCTTGATAAAGCTGCTAGTAAAGGTCTTATCCATAAGAATGCAGCATCTCGTCAAAAGTCTCGCTTATCAAAGCGTCTTAACGGACTAACTGCATAAAAGCACAAAAAAAGCCGGCATTAGCCGGTTTTTTTTAATTTCTTTCTAAGAAGAAAATAGACGGTACATAGCTATTCATCAGCAAGCTTCATCAAAAGCAACTCTACTGCAAATATTTTATCCATTCTACCTGATTTAATCGCATAATCCGTATCGGCAGCCGCTTCCAGCATTTTTAACAAAAACGGTTCCGAAAATCTTCTAATCTGCTCACTTGCTAATTTCACAACGTATGGATGGAGCTTTAGTTGTGAAGCTATTTCACCTTGTGAATACGAACGCTTCACCATTTCCTTAACCTGGTAATAAATACGAATTTGCCTTGCAATTAGTGCGAGTATCTTTAAAGGTTCTTCTTTCAGCTTTAGCAAATCATGGTAGATGATGAGTGCTCTATCCACTTTCTTTATCACAGCATATTCAATTAAAGCAAAAATATCCTGCTCGAGTGAACGAGCCACTAATAAATCAACATCGTCTTCCGTAATTTCTCCATCCTCACCGACATATAAAGCTAATTTCTCTACCTCTGATGAAAGCTGGAGAAGTTGAAACCCAACTCGCTCAATTAACCTTTCTTTCGCAACACCAACAAACCTTACACCTTTTTCGTTTACTTGCTCGTCCAACCAACGTTCCGTTGAGCGAAGATCAAATGGTGAGCAATCAACTACGGTCTGTTTCTTCAATAATTTAGTTAACTTTTTTCTTGCATCAAGCTTCTCATAAGGGGCACAAAGGAATAAAACTGTTTCTTTTACTGGATTTTCAACGTAGCGTTCAAGAATATTTATATTATGATCAAGCTTTGTTTCTGGTTTAGCCAGTACAAAACTACAATCCTTCACAATAACAACTTTAGTACCGCCGAAAAACGGAACCGTTTCCGCTTCCTCAATCGCTACTTCAATTAACGTATCCTGACAATTGTATGTAATTATATTAGGGTCTTCAACAGAGCCTATCTTTTGCTGAATGACCGTTTGGATTATATCTTCCATCAGAAAAGATTGTTGACCAAACATAAAATATACAGGAGCAATTTTACCTTTTAATATATCGTTTTTGATTGTTAAATAAGACACCGCACATTCCCCATTTTTCATACATAGTTTTTCAAACATTGGAAAAGCTACGCATGGAATCAAATCCCTGTGTCTATAGCTTAGACAATCAATAAGAAAATGACAAGTATTAGTTTAGGCAAAGGGGACTTATGCCGGAATAGCCAAGTCCCCATTTATAATAAACGCTATGAACATGACCCCGGGTATTCATGCTCATAACGAGTAATCGCCTTTACACTAGTTATAGTATCCTATGCGATTTAAAACTATAGGTGACAACTCTTTACAGTTCCTCAAAAAGGCTTCATTACCTGTTTAATTTCCGCATTCTAAAGCGATTACTCGTCTTATATTCGTACATTTAGCAAAATAATCTACTGAAAATGTAAGATTTCATGAATATGCATTCGATTTCATTGAATCGGTCTAGCTTTTTTTCAACTCTTCACTTATACTTATGATGGAAAAGGAGGGGTGCCAGATGAATCAATTTGAAAGAGAAGTACAAAGTAAACGTAATGATGCAATTGACTCTGGTGTTGCCTTTGTTGTATCTTTTGGTTTTTTTGCCACACTTTTTATCATCGCAACAATTGTTGATATTTTCTCAGGTTTTTAAAATCAAAAGCAGGCAATGAAAAGAGGGGTTGTTCTAAGGGTTAGACCTTTTAGGACAGCCCCTCAACCATGTAAGCACTCATCATTTCATCGCTCGTTTTACTTTTACTTTTCCATTTTCAATTGATAACTGAATTGCCCCGTCACGATCGCTTCTCCATATCAATACACCTCGTTGTTCTAGACGATCAATGACCTCATCATGTGGATGATCATATCGATTTGAGCGTCCAGCAGAAATTAACACAGCGTGTGGATCAATTTTTTCTAAAAAAACTCTGTCGTAGATGTTCTACTACCATGGTGTCCTGCTTTGAGAACATCTACTTGTAAATTGGGATAGCGCTGCAGGAGCATACGTTCTCCACTCTCTTCTAAATCGCCTGTAAATAAAAACGTCACTCCTTCAAGCTCTACATATATTACAATCGAACGATCATTTAACCCTTGCTCACGACCAACTGGAGCTAAAATGGAAAAGGTAACATTATGATCCGTCCATTCCATACCATCTTTTACAAAATGAATGGTTGCTCCTTGATTAACTAACGTAGATAGTACTTCCCGCTCCAGTTCCCCTTCTACCTCTCCGACACTGTAATAAACATCATTTACTACCATCATACGTGCAATTGCTTCTGCACCACCTATATGATCAGCATGTCCGTGCGTTAGTATTAAACCATCAATGTTGCTAATTCCTCTTTGTTTTAAAGTTGGGATCAAAATATCTTGACCAACGTCAAAGGTTGTTTTTCGTTCTCTCCATTTCTCATTTACAAAAAATATCGATCCACCAGTGTCAATCAAATAAACGCCACGGCGATACGGAAGTTCTATGAGAAAGCTATCGCCTTGGCCGACATCTATCATCGTTACATTCGCATGTGAATCTAAATACGGTTTTCCTATTTGAATGATAAATATCAACAATAACAAACTACCCGGCCTTATCCACCAATGCATCTTCCTTCGTTCAAAGCAATACATCCCGTATATAATTACGACATACATTAGAAAAATCAGCAACTGTGAAGGTTCACCCACTATTAAAGTGGTAAAGCTATGCGTCGATAAAATCGTTAATATTTGATTATTAAATGGGATTATTAATTCTAACAGGTGAAATGGGATATTCCAGTTTATTGGGATAAAAAGTGAGCTTATAAAACCGAGAAAGCATAAAGGCAGCAAAATCATTGTAATTAGAGGAATAAAGAGTATATTGGCAGGTAAACTTAACCATGGGATTTCATATACGTTAGTTAATAAAATTGGGAGAGCTATGAACTGAGAAACGCTCGTTACGATCATAAGCTGCTTCCAGTACGAATGATACGTTCGGATTGTTTTAGCTGATAAAATCAAGCTAAAAGATACGAGAAAAGAAAGTTGGAATCCCAACTGAAATAACGAATAGGGTGAAATAATTAAGTACAGTAAATATACGATCGTAATTCCTACAAGAGGAGGCAATTTTTGTTTAAACCGTAAGGAAGCGAGGACTACTATAGACATTGAAGACGCCCGAATTACCGAAGGGGCACCGCCAGCTACAACGATATATATCGGTAACAAGAGCATTAAACACTCCATTGCACGTTCTCTTGTCACCCCGATTCGAATAAGTAATAAGAAACTAGTAGCAACGATTAAACCAACGTGCATCCCTGAAACAGCTAGTAAATGAATAACACCTAACCGTTGATATGCTTCTAAAACCGTTTCATCCATCAATGTTCGATCTCCAAAAACAAGGGCATGGACAATACTTGCAACTTCATGACTTAATTGCTCTTCGATTCTCAACATTTGTTGCTGTCGCCAACGTTCCAGCTTTTCTGGCAATGTATACGAATCTGATGGGACACAAGAAACTTGCTCTGCGTGCATCACCCAATAAATCTCCTGCTCCTGTAAATAACGGCGGTAATCAAATTGAGCAAAGTTTGTAGGTGTACTTGGAATTGTTACTGTACCAAAAACACGGCAATAATCACCTGGTCCGAACGATAAAGCTTGTTCCTTTTCTTCTTCTTTCAAAAAATAATGACGCACTTCAATTTTTTCCTGCTCTACTGTCTTTAATCGAAGAGCCAAACGATCACCATCTATGTTCGGAATTTGGTTGATTGTTCCTACTAATAATTGTTCTCCACTATCATATATCGTCTCATGCTGGCTAGCAAAATAGCCAACACAAGTATAAAAAAGAAAAGGAACTACTAAAACGGGAATGAGCGTTCGAAAAGAATGTGTCCTTACAAGTAGGATAAAGATGGGGATTAAAAGTAGGTAAAAGAGGACGCTCGGTCCACGTAGTGAAAAGAAGAGACCAAGCGTAGCCATGTAAGGAATAAGCGGTAAATACACAAGCATACTCGTTATCCTTTAATAGGGGCTTGCATGAAAAGTGTATTCGCTTCATTACGTAATTGTTGTAATTCTTGTTGTTCAACTCCTGCTTGTTCAAGTCGTTCTAGAAGCTCAGCAGTAAGCTTTAGCTTGTCCAAATGATGTTGGTCGATACTGACCATTTCAAGCTCAACCTGATTTACTTCAACCCCCGCTGCTTGAAACAGTTCTTTGGCGTAAGGATGGTTTTTATAATCATTCGCGTAGAAAATTCTCTTAATCCCAGCTTGTATAATCGCCTTTGAACAATGCACGCACGGAAAGTGAGTCACATACAATTCCGCACCCTCTGTTCCAACTCCAAATTTAGCACATTGTAATAGTGCATTGACTTCTGCATGAATCGTTCGAATACAATGGTTATCGACGACATAGCATCCCTCATCAATACAATGAGCTCCTCCAGATACCGATCCATTGTATCCCCCAGCGATAATCCGTTTTTCGCGTACAATTGTTGCTCCCACCATTAGCCTTGTGCACGTACTTCTTAATGCTAGTAAATGGCTTTGTGCCATAAAATATTGATCCCATGAAATTCTCTCCATTATGATGCACTCCTTCTCTATTCCTTACGTAAGTGTAGAAAATTTACGAAAAAACGTCAATTGTTAATTGTTTAACGAAAATCAATTTCTCCTTCTAAACGCTCAATCGATTTTTCACCTATCCCCGAAACATTTTGTAGTTCTTCAATTGATCTAAAAGGCCCATGTTCTTCTCGATAGGCAATAATCGCATCAGCTTTTTTCGGTCCAATACCTGGTAGTGTTTCTAACTCCTTTACATCAGCTTTATTTATCAATACTTTTCCATTACTCTCACTCGTTTGTTGATGAATTGTCGTAGCATCCCACAGTTCATCATAAGTAGGAACGTATATGACCATCTCATCTTCTACCAATTGAGCGAGATTTAATTGCCGTTCATCAGCTTGATCTGTCAAGCCTCCCGCCATATCAATCACTTCATACATGCGACTTCCTGCCGGCAATAAATAGACATCAGGTTTTAATACTTCCCCTTTGATATCTACCATTATTTGTTCTGGTGTAGTCTGAAACTCCTCAGGACCATCTTCAACAATACCAGTCTCTAATGTGGTCTCGTCCCAATCAATCGTAACAGTGGTTTCAGTCGAATTTATAACCATTATTAAAACAATAACTAAGATGACTGCAATAATGCCTACGAAGTAACGTTGATGGCGTTGAATGTTCTTGAACATTTCTTACACATCCTTTATTCTGTAACATACAGATATTTAATTTTAACTAAGAGGAGAGCATACGAATGGCCGTACACTTACAAATTGCAGAGCAAGTTAAAAAACATCGTCAAGCACAAAAGGATTATTTAGCACTTGATGCCAAAAGAGAACGAGCAATTGAAACGGTGGTTACACTGGCTAAAGCTGGAAAACCATTTGACACTGTCGAAATTAACCGAATTACAACGGAGATGAATACGATAGCATCATCATTTCAATTTCCAATGAGGAAGCATGTTACGGTGAAAATGGTAAAAGGTTACATTTCTAAACAATAACTTCTTTTCTTTCGCATAGTTTCTTTCCTGGAATCATATAGTTGATTATGACGAGTTCGTGAATATCGAATTGCAGGAGGAATGCACGATGGAAATCGGAGTAATTGGAACAGGAAGTATGGGGACAATTTTATTGGAATCCTTCGTCGATGCTCGTGTCTATATTGAGCACGACTTAAAGATGACAAACCGCACAATTGGAAAAGCCTACGAGTTATCGGAGCAACTCCCAATGATTGAGGTCGTCAATAGTAGCACTGAACTCGTGCAACATTGCGACCTCATCTTCATTTGTGTCAAACCACTACAATTTCCAGATTTATTACGTGAATTGAAAAACCATGTAACCTCGGATACGATCATCATTTCAATTACAAGTCCTATCACTGTAAATCAATTAGAAGATATGATCCCATGTAAAGTTGCAAGGGCCATTCCAAGCATATTAAATCGTGCCTTGACGGGGCCTTCTCTATTGAGCTATGGAAATCGTTTGACTGAAAACGATCAAGAGTTCATTCATAGTCTTATGTCAAAAATCTCCAAACCGCTCGTGATCGATGAGTCTATTACCCGAGTTTCATCAGATATCGTTAGTTGCGGTCCAGCTTTCATGAGTTATTTACTTCAGCAGTTTATTGATGGTGCCACAAGACAAACACAGATATCTAAGGAGGACGCCACAACACTAACAACAAATATGATTATCGGTCTTGGAAAGTTACTCGAAAAGGAATTTTACACATTACCGACACTTCAAGAACGGGTATGTGTACCTGGTGGGATTACAGGTGAGGGTATAAAAGTGCTTGAGCACGAAGTTGGTTTTATGTTTGACCACCTCTTCCAGCAAACACATGCTAAATATTATGAGGATCAGGAGTTAATTAGTAACTCTTTAAATGAGCATACAAAGAAAGGGTAAATGGATTTCATGAAGAGGGGAATATTTTTTAGGAAGGAAATTCCCCTCTTCTCTTTACATTGAATAATACGCCATAAAATATCCTATTCCTGCCTACTTTACATATTTTTTGTTTTTTCTTTAACTAACTTTTCTTCTCCATAGTCTCAGCTATATTGATTTTACCATCCCACCGTCAATTAAAAATGTACTTCCAGTCATATAAGTATTAGCTTCAGAAGCTAAAAACGCAACAACTTGAGCAAATTCTGAGGGTGTCCCATAACGATTAAGCGGTATTGTAGCAATCGAGGCCTTTTGTACTTCTTCTTTTGACTTATTTAGTTTATCAGCTGTATACTGATCTAACTGTTCAACGCGATCCGTCGCGATTTTCCCAGGAGCAACTGTATTAATTAATATGTTATATGAACCAAGCTCTTCTGCTAGTGTTTTCGCTAAGCCGACAACACCTGTTCGAAACGTGTTAGATAATAATAAACCTGGAATAGGTTGCTTGATCGACGCTGATGCAATATTAACAATCCGACCACCAGATTTCTTCATATCTGCTAGGACAGCTCGAATAAGCCGTACATAGCTCATTAAATTTAATTGAAATGAATGCTCCCAATCTTCGTCTGTAATCTGTTCAAACGTACCAGCTGGTGGACCACCTGAATTATTCACAAGTATATCGATCTTTCCAAACGTCTGCTGTGTCACTTCGACTAGTTGTTTAATATCATGCGGATTCGTTAAATCACACTGTACATAGTCAATTTTCCCTTCACCTGTACCATTCGATAGAATTTCTTCTTTTACCGCTTCTAGCTTATTAGAATCACGTCCACTTATCATCACATGTACACCTTCTTTAACAAGTTGTTTTGCACAAGCTTTCCCTAACCCTTGACTTGAAGCAGCTACAATCGCTACTTTTCCGTTCACTTGTAAATCCATCTTAATCCACCACCAGTTCTTATTTTATTTTTTATTGCAGTTTTATTTTTTATATTTACTGTTCATGTTGCTTTAACCATTCCAACGTTTCAGCTACCCCAACATGATAAGGAGTTCTCGGCAACTCACCTATGTTTTGTTCGTATTTCTTTCCACTTAATATGATCGGTGTTTTCGTAATGTACATCATTTCGACTAATTCACGCATTAGTGGTGAGAACCACCCTAGTAATTGGATATTCCATTTTGAAATCGGAACAATTGTCTTATGATAAGAATATACTTCCCTAAATAACTCAATCATTTCTTTACCTGTAATCGCATTTGTTGAAGGAATGTTCCACACTTGATTGTACGTATCTTCTCTTAGTGCAAGCTCTACCATCGCTTTAGCTCCATCCTTCGTATAGAGAAATTCACGCTTCGTCCTGAGATTACCGATAAAAATCGTTGACTTCCCTCTTACCACGTTTTTAAGTGTTTCGTGTAGAAGAGTTCCATTTGCATTAGGACCGTAGACATCAGGCATATGGACGAGTAACGTATCAACATGGCTATTCAATAATAATTTCTCTAACTTTAATCTCATTTTTCCTTTTTTCGTATGCGGTTTTTTGGTGTCTCTTCAGTTATGGGAGATATAGCAGGAATCCCGTATGCATACACATTATCAACATAAGCAAGCTTTGCCTGACATTTTTCAGCTACGCTTACTATATTATTTAAATAGTTTACTAAATATGGATCCCACTTGTGGTACGGAACGTTTAAAGAATGAACTATGATATCGACATCCTTTGCAGCTTGTTCTAGGTCATATTCATTGCCCGCATCCCCTTTATAAATCATCACTTCCTCTACATCGGTAAATAACCTTCTTAGTTTTTCCTCATTACGTGCAAATGCGACGACTGTTAATCCCCTATTCACTAATTCATGAACAATAGCAAAACCAATACTCCCAGATGCACCAACCACTAACGCTTTTTCATGTTAGTCCTCCTTATTAACCACTGGTCAATTTAATATATGATTTAGTACTCTGATTATTAGAATCAGAATACTTTAATCCACTCCTATTAACCCTCTTACTACGAATTTCACATATGATAGAGCCGCATCTTCTGCTTCTGCAAAATTATTGACATAACGATGTTGGTGAATAATGAAACCTTGCAAAGCAATAAAAGTAGCGTATACTTCTTGCAAATGCAATGTATGATCATCAATTAATTGGTGAACTGCTTTTGAAAAAGTCTGATAACAAAGATGAGCAGACTGATGGGTTAAGCTATCCACCTCGTTATGACGAATAGTAAACATCACTTCAAACTCACTTTGATGATCTAGCCCAAATTTAATGATAGAAAGAAATAGGTTCATTAATTTATCACGATTGTCCCCTTCTTCTTCCATTACGTTTTCAACAATTGTATTTAACCGGGTAAAGTCAGATTCGACGATCATATAAAATAGTTCAGCTTTGTTTTTCACATGATAATACAACGCTCCATGTGTACAGTTCAGTTCGTTAGCAATGCTTCTCATTGAAACGTGCTGATAGCCATTTTTCACAAATTGTTTTCTCGCTATTTGTAAAATCGTATCTATTGTTAATTCTTCAGATGCTCGCTTACGTGGTGACATGATTGACCCCTTTTGACCATTGGTTAATATTAGTATAAAAAATTCGAATTTCATTGCAATCAAAACTTTCCGGAGTTTTCTAAAAGGCCTAATTTAGACCTTTTAGGTTTACTCCTTTTTCAAACAGACAAAAAACAAGCGTTCACTCTTATCCGTCGCTTGATATGCTGTAAAATCTTCTTCTACCGCATCAATTTTTAAACCAGCATCGTCTAGCCACTTTTCATATGTTTTAATCGGGTATGTTCTCTGCTTATGTAATTCCTCGAAACGATCGTAACGTCCATCTTCCCCACGCCGAAAAAAGGTTAATTCGTGTTCTACACTATAATCGTACTCTCCAGCAAACGAGTACCAAATATAAGAAACGGACTCGTCAACATCTGTATAAGTTTCACCAATAAACTGTTCAATTTTAGAAATAGAATGGCAATCAAAAAGAAGCAAACCATCTTCCTTCAAATGCTGAGAAAGAAGATGGAACGTTGACTGAACTTCTTCTTCCATCTCTAAATAATTTAGCGAGTCACAAAAAATCGTTATCAAATCAAACTGTTGACCAGCTTCAAACTCAGCCATTGATTGTTGTAGAAGTAAAGGTGAAAAGGAAGCTTGTTCACATTTTTCACGGGCAATTGATAACATTTCCATAGAGAGATCAATACCAGTTAATTGATTTGCACCTTGTGCATGAAAACGTACAAGCATTTCTCCTGTACCACAGCCAATATCTAAAATTGCCGAGTTTCTAATCAATTTGCCTCTCGATTCAAGCTTTTGTTTTGTATAGGTTAACCATTGGTCATAAGGAGCCCCAGCCATTAAATGATCATAAAAGCTTGCAAATGATTGATAACTCATTTTTTAAACTCCTTTTTATTTTTTTAGCAAGTAAGTCCAGCCATCTCGCTGCTCAATTTTCTTTTCCTTTAATAGTTTTCCGATTGCTCGTTTGAACTTCGCCTTACTGATTTTAAAACGAGCTTCGATATCTTCCGGTGGGGTTTTATCCCAATATGGCATAGCCCCGTTTCGCTTTTGTAAAAAAGCAAGAATCATTTCGGCATCTTCTAGCTGTTGTTCAGAACGTTTTGGCATCATTGTTACGTTAACACGGCCGTCATTACGAACAAAGATTACACGAACAGTTAGTTTTTGACCATATCGGATCGTTTCCATAACTTCATCATGATGTAAAAAAGCAATGTAGCCTTCTTCTGAAAAAAGCAATGTTCCATCATCTAGAAAATGATAGGCGTGAGCTGTGATTTCTTCGTTTTTAACTGATTGATCAGCAAACACTGCATCTTTTTCAACAGCTTGCCCCCTCATAATTTTAGCCATTAACCTTCCTTTTTTATCCCAAGTATAAGACAATGGAAGCTTGTCTCCAGGCTTGGGCCAAAGACTTCGATCAGAAGGTAATTCATCCATTGATACAAATAAGTCGCGGGAAATGCCATTATAAAAGAAAACTCCGTGGCCTGTTCTTACGGTCACCGCTTCTAGCCAGGCTACTTCTCCGTCCTTTAATAGCGGTTCCTCCATCGTAGCTGCTAAACGTTGCTTATGGTCATGGTATAAAAACAAATGAAGATTATCTCCAACTTCAACATTACCTTTTACGTCACGTTGATGCAGCAGTATATCTGTTTGACCGTCACTAACAAAAAATCCAAAATCTGATTTACGAACTACTTCTAATGTAACGGATATCCCTGGCTTTAACGTCATTAATCTATAACTCCTTCGAGAGCGACTTCAGGTGCATCCCCCCAAAGTTTCTCTAAATTATAGTAATGTCTTTCATCTTTATGAAATACATGAGTAACGACATCTCCTAAATCAATCAATACCCATCTAGCTTGATCAAATCCTTCCAAGCGTTTGATCTCAATTCCTTCTTTTTGTGCTGATTTTTTTACTTCTTCTGCAATCGCCTGTACTTGTTTATCAGAATTTGCATGGCAAATAACAAAATAATCAGCGATAACTGACACACCTTTCATATTTAAAGCAACAATGTTTTCGCCACGCTTATCATCCATTGCTTGAACAACTAGATGTAAAATTGTTGATGTCATGTATGCATCACTTCTCCTTTTTATTTTTATTAATTAAATCATTATATGTTGCGATTGTTTCTGGGAAAATCAGTTGTCGACGCTTCATTAAAAACTGTACCGTATTCTCTAAAGATTTAATGATTGCTTCATCTAAATTCCTCTTTGCTAGCTCTCGCACTTCTTCAACACCGGGAAATTGTCGATTCGGTTCAATATAATCAGCCAAGAACACAACTTTTTCTAATGTGCTCATCCCAACACGCCCAGTCGTATGATATCGAATGGCATTAAGCACATCTTCATCTGTAATTCCTTGTTCCTCTTTTACGTAAAATGCTCCACATGGTGCATGAAGTAATTCGGTTCCATATTCTAATATCGAATGATCCTGAAGCTGTTCTTTAACCAATGTTCGCATTTCATCCTTATTACGAAACTTAGCATAATCATGAAAAATTGCTGCCAGTTCTACCTTTTTTTCATTTCCCCCATAACGCTTAGCTAATTCAAGTGCGGAATCAACTACACCTAATGTGTGAACATAACGATGCTCTGTTAAATGTTCTTTAACGATCGTCAATGCTTGTTTGCGATCCATATAATCCCCTCTCCTTAATGATCGTTGCGACTTCCCTTTGAACCATATACATAATTGGTTTACCTTCCTGAACTCGTTTACGAATCATCGAAGAGGAAATATCAACTTGGGCGATCTCAAATTGCTTGACAAGATGTGCATAGCTAGAAGTTGATGTTGAGCCAGGACGCTTTACTCCAATAAATGTTATTAATTCAATGAGCTCATCAATCCTATTCCAATGAGGTAAATACTCAATCATATCTCCTCCGATTAAAAATAAAAGTGATACGACGGATAGTTCTCCTTCAATATCTTAACAGTATCAATCGTATACGACCGACCCTCACGTTCAAACTCAACCGTTGAAATATGAAATGAATCTTGTCCAGCTATACTCGCACTCAGCATTTCCAATCGAACCTGATTTGATGCCAGCTCGTCATCTGACTTATGTGGAGGTCGACCAACTGGTAAAAACCATATTTCGTCAAGATCAAACGCAACCATTGCTTCTTGAGCCATCAACATATGACCAAGGTGAGGAGGATTAAACGATCCTCCAAATAAAGCTACTCGCTTCACAGTTTCCCCTCCATTTTACGGTAGGACAATTTCTTTATTTTCTTTAGATTCTTTATATAAAACGATCGTATGACCAATAATTTGAACAAGCTCAGCACCAGTAGCTTCTGTTAATGAGCGAGCCACTTCATTTTTATCCTCATCACAATTTTGCAAAATACTAACCTTTAATAACTCCCGTGCCTCAAGAGCATCGGAAATTTGTTTACTCATATTTTCGTTAACGCCACCTTTCCCAACTTGAAAAATCGGTTGAAGATGGTGTGCTTTGGCTCTTAAAAACCGTTTTTGTTTTCCAGTTAACATTATTTTCCTCCTAGCTGTTGTAAAACAAGTTGTTCCATTCTTTTACGATTAGGCTTTTGTCCTGTCCAATATTCAAAAGATAACGCCGCCTGATTAACAAACATTCCTACTCCATTAAGCGTTTGTATCCCTTTATTTTTCGCTATTTTTAAAAAGGTTGTTTCAATTGGATTATAAATTAAATCACTTACAATAGCATGCTCTTTTACAGTTTCTAATAAAAGCGGAGACTCTTCTATATTTGGACTCATTCCAACAGAGGTTGTGTTAATAATAATATCAAATTCCACTAACCGTCTAGTTGCTTCCTCTTTTGTCAATAAGACAATTTCCGTCTTAAAAAGGTCAGCTAACTGCTTAAAAGGCTCGGCTTTTGATAATGTTCGGTTCGTTATGGCAAGAGCTGCAATTCCTTCATTTAACAGTGAAGTTACAATCCCACGAGCAGCCCCTCCGGCACCAATTACAAGAACACGCTTATTTTGAAGCATTTGTTGGCAACCAAGCAATGATTCAACATAGCCTCGTCCATCCGTATTATATCCAATCAAACGACCGTTATCATTTACTATCGTATTAACCGCTCCGATCAGTCGGGCTTCATTATCAATTTCATCCAAATAATCCATCACTGCCACTTTATGTGGAACGGTTACGTTACATCCAGCAATCCCAAGTGCACGTATCCCATCAATTGCTTGCTTCACAACTTGAGGTGCAACATCAAACACATGATATTCCGCTTCAATCTCTAACGATTGAAACGCATCATTATGAATGAGTGGAGACATCGAATGCGAAACGGGATGACCTAACAATCCAAATACAGCTTTCACTTTCAACTCCCCCTTTAAATGATCGATTCACGGATTGATACACCGACCCCTTTAGGTGCATATGCTTCTATCCGTAAATTTTGACCATGAACTGTTACCCAACCGAGCCCTGAAAAGACAATATCCATTTTCTCCTCACGGATGAGAAATGTCGATTTAACTAGAGGAGGTAACGTTTCTTTCGATTTTGGCCCAGGAGGCACTAACATGTCCCCAATATGCTGTTCGTACAAAGATTCGGCTTTTTCTCTTTTTGTCCGATGAATCATTAGCTCATTTGATAAGTAACATGTAAACGAAGAACGTTCGCCTTCAACAAAGTCAAACCTACATAAACCGCCAAAGAACAATGTCTGTTCCTCGTTTAATTGAAACACTTTAGGCTTTATTTCTTTTTTCGGCGTTATTACCTTTAATTCTTCACTATCAACATAATGAGCCATTTGATGATGATTAATAATCCCTGGTGTATCATACAATGTTTTCCCGTCATCTAATGGGATATCGATCATATCAAGGGTTGTACCTGGAAAATGCGATGTTGTAATTAGTTGTTCCGTGTCACCACCATATGCTTGAATTAATTGATTAATAAAGGTCGATTTTCCTACATTTGTACAGCCAACGATAAAGACATCTCGCCCATTCCGATAAGAATCAATTGCTTCTGCTACTTCTTCGATTCCTTTGCTTTTCTCTGCACTCATTAAACGAACATCAATAGGTCGTAAACCTAGCTCTTTTGCAGACTTCTTCATCCAATTTACTAAGCGGTTATGATTCAACGATTTAGGCAATAAATCCACTTTGTTCCCGACTAACATCACATCATTTTTTCCAACAAATCGGTGTAGACCTGGAAGCCAACTTCCAGTAAAATCAAAGATGTCAACAATCTTTACTATTAAAGCCTCTCGTTCTCCCAACCCATGTAGAATTTTCAAAAAGTCATCATCTGTTAACGAGATATCTTGAACTTCATTATAGTGCTTTAATCGAAAGCAACGTTGGCAAGTGATAATATCTTTTTCTAAGGCAGAAGGAGGGGTATAGCCTAGTCGATTCTTATCTCTTGTTTGTATTTCAATTCCGCAGCCGGCACACGTGATCGTTCTCTCTTCCATCCCTTAGTCCTCCCATTGGATTAATCCACGTTTTTTCATCCATTTAAGAACAATACGTTCCATTGTTCGATTGATTTTAGTTGCGATCCCATCCGTATTTGTAACCGGAACAACAAGTATCGTATGAAGCCCAGCACGATTTCCACCTAATACGTCTGTAAACATTTGATCTCCTATCACAACTACTTCACTTTTTTTCAAGCCCATCTGTTCACACGCTTGAAAAATGAGCGTTTTCTCGGCTTTTGTGCACTATGAATAAAAACCGCGTCCTCAGGATCAGCAAATGCTTTAACTCGCTTAAGATTATTATTCGAAACGATTGTTACCTTCATGCCCATATCTTTTAAATCTTTAAACCACTTTTGTACTTCAGGAGTTGCGAGCGGACGATCCCACTCTACTAATGTATTGTCTAAGTCGGTAATAACACCTTTAATACCTCTAGCCTTTAATTGGTTAAAATCAATATTATATATACTCTTTTCATATTGATTTGGTAACAGCTGTTTAAACAAAACGCCACACCTCTTTAATTTATTTCCAAATGTCTTTACCAAACTTTAACTATACCTGTTTTTTTGCTTAATTTCAATATAACTAGTCCATTCTCACGAGTAAATACTCAACTAATATTGACAAAATTCCTCATGAATCAAAAAAAATGAAAAAAGTTTTCGACAAAAGTGCGTATCAACCTACATTGTGGATATCTTTATACACATATAAAACCATTAAACATACAGGTTTAAACAACCGATAAACAGGATATTAACAACTTATACACCTTTTATTGTGGATAAACAGAACGGTTGTTCTAATTTTAGGAACATGTTAGGATTGAATTAATTAATAAATATACTAATTTATTCCCAATAATTAATAAATATTCCTTAAATATTTCCTAAATAAATATATTATAAAAGGAGGTGAACCTGTCTACCTTAAACTTAGACAGGAGTAGTCATGAAGAACCTTTCAGATGAGCTATTAATTGAGACGTACTATAAGGCTATTAAATTAAACTTAAGCCGCGACTTTATTGAATTAATTCGTCTTGAGTTAAATCGTCGTTCACTTAATGATAAAATAAAACTAACATCCTAATTGCAAAATTTCTGCCTAAAAAAGGTTGTCCAAGCTTCTGATCTTGGACAACCTTTTTTATTTTTAAATATACAATTATTAGATATTTGTATTCTGACTAGAAAAAAGGGATGACGATTGCCATCCCTTGTCTAAAAAGACTCCTGCCTAACACTAGGCACGACCTTCACATATGATTGAGCCACGTAATATTCTATGCAAGTTAGACTCCACAATAATTACTACATGTTTCAATTAATATTAGCGCCTCTCTCTCGGACCGATGCGAATATATTCACGAGGTTTAAATGGCCCCATCCGATCAACGCCGTCATCTAACTGTTGGATTTGATAATTATCAAGACCTTTTAAATGAATTTGACGTTCATTATATTCATGAGCGTACCAGCCCCCAGAAAACAATACTAAAAATATACTAACAGCAGCCAAACATTTCTGTCTTTTGCTCATAATGTTACACTCCAGTTTGGATTTGTTTCTTATCAGTTTCTATTAGAGTTGCTTAGAATAACGATTTCTATACATCATTTTCCAAATTAAAAAAAGTTCTGTTTAATTGTAAGCGCTTTAGAATTCTCCCAAAAAATTTTTATTTTATTTTTTCTTATTATCTACATATTTATAAGTTTCATAAAAAACACACATCCTAACATGTACATCAGATGCATCAGTTTTCGTAATAGGTTATAATTTCAATTAGTCTGAGAATAAAGCTGTCTTAAGAGGTAAAGAAAGGAGCAGAACTTAACGTAGCTTAATTATCACTACATAATATAAAAGGAGGTATATCTGTTGACGCTTTTACATTGGGCTACAATCTCCCCTTTTTTGTTAGCCATTTTAATACCGTTTTTGTATAAATATTTAAGACCGATACATACAGGCTGGTTCGTCTTAGCCTTACCAGTTGCACTTTTTATCTATTTTATTAACTACTTACCGATCACTTCAAATGGTGGAGTAGTACAAGAAGTGGTTCCGTGGGTTCCTTCACTTGGAATCAACTTTACGGTTTATGTAGATGGTTTAAGTTTATTGTTCCTATTACTAATCACCGGTATAGGTGCTTTAGTTGTGCTTTACTCCATCTATTACCTTTCGAAAAAGACAGAGAAGCTTAACAACTTTTATGTTTACCTATTATTGTTTATGGGAGCAATGCTTGGGGTTGTTTTATCCGATAATTTAATTGTTCTATACGTTTTTTGGGAAATAACAAGTTTAGCTTCAGCTTTATTAATTAGCTATTGGTTCCACCGAGAAAAATCAACGTACGGTGCACAAAAGTCAATGCTCATTACGGTGATGGGTGGACTCTCCATGCTAGGTGGATTTTGCCTCGTTTATGTGATGGCAGGTACTTTTAGTATTCGTGAACTAATTGCAAATGTTGACCTTTTGACAGGGAGCACATTATTTATACCTGCGATGATCCTAATATTATTAGGGGCATTCACCAAATCAGCACAATTTCCGTTTCATATTTGGCTTCCTGATGCAATGGAGGCACCTACTCCAGTTAGTGCATACTTGCACTCAGCGACGATGGTTAAAGCAGGTATTTATTTAGTAGCACGTTTAACACCTGTATTTGGCGGGGTACCTGAATGGTTCTGGATTTTATCTGGCTTTGGGATAATCACATTATTCTGGGGATCATTATCTGCCGTTCGCCAAAAAGATCTGAAAGCCATTTTAGCTTTCTCTACAATAAGTCAACTAGGTTTAATCATGTGCTTGCTAGGACTCGGTTCAGCATCGATGTATTTTGGCATGGGTGAAGATTATTTCACTATGGCCATCTTAGCTGCTATATTCCACCTCATTAATCATGCAACATTTAAAGGTAGTTTATTTATGGCAGTAGGAATTATTGATCATGAAACTGGAACACGTGATATTCGCAAACTTGGTGGGTTAATGACCATAATGCCAGTTACTTTTACTATTTCATTAGTTGGAGTAGCATCAATGGCCGGATTACCACCATTTAATGGCTTCTTAAGTAAGGAAATGTTCTTCACTGGTGTACTACGTGCATCTGAATTAACAATTTTTAATATGGAAACATTGGGACTACTTTTCCCAATTTTGGCCTGGGTGGCAAGCATTTTCACCTTCGTCTACTGTATGATTATGTTATTTAAAACATTTACAGGTAAGTTTCAGCCTGAAAAGTTAGAAGTGAAACATGTGCATGAAGCTCCAATCGGTATGCTTATTAGCCCAATTGTGTTAGCTTCTTTAGTCGTTATTTTTGGGTTTTTCCCGAATATTTTTAGCTTATACGTTAATCCAACCAGCAGTAGCTGCTATATTGCCGTCCTTATTACCGGACGGAGAAGTGTTTCACGTTGATATTTACCACTGGCATGGCTTTAATACAGAGTTATTAATGACATTTGGAGTCATTATTTTTGGGACAGTCATTTACTTGCTCATGAAAAAGTGGTCTAAATTGAACATTTATATGCGTGAGCGTGATCCACTTAATTGGTTTTATGATAATGGAGTAAGTGGTGCAATCAGTGGCTCTCAATTCATTACGAGAATTCAAATGACGGGGGTTACTTCGTGACTATTTCGCTTATATGTCAGTATTTATTGTTCTATTAAGTAGTTACACGATGTTTAAATATAATGCCTTTACGATTGAAACAACGAATCTTTCAAGTATTGACCCGTTCATGTGGATCTTAGCGTTTTTATTTATCGTAGCAACGATTACGATACCTTTTATTCATCATCGTATGACGATCGTCATTGTTGTCGGTGTACTCGGTTTCTTATTGGCCCTATTGTTTGTCGTATTCCGTGCACCAGATTTAGCGTTAACGCAGCTATTAGTAGAAACCGTAACGGTCGTTCTGTTTATGCTTGCATTCTATCACTTACCTGAACTTAGAAAAGAAAAATTCACACCACGCTTTAACATTGTTAACCTTATTATAGCGTTAGGAGTAGGTGGACTTGTCACAGCGATTGCATTCAGTTCATTTGCTCTAGGGACTGAAGCGAATTTACCGTCTATTTCTGAGTACTTTATTGAAAATTCAAAAGAGCTTGCCGGTGGTTACAACATGGTAAATGTTATTCTTGTTGATTTCCGTGGTCTAGATACATTACTAGAAGTTCTCGTTCTAGGTATTGCTGCTTTAGGGGTTATTGCACTTGTTAAGCTTCGTCTAACAGGGAGGGAAGATGTATGAAGCAAAACCAAATAAAAACAAATGACGTGATGCTCCATTCGATCACACGGTTTGTAACTTTTATCATCCTTTCCTTCTCCGTATACTTATTCTTCGCCGGTCATAACAACCCTGGCGGAGGCTTTATTGGAGGATTAATGACTGCCAGTGCTTTTCTGTTAATGTACCTTGGATTCGATATGAAAACGATCAAAAAAGCACTGCCGATCAACTTTGCATCAATGATTGCAATTGGCTTATTAATCGCAATAGGAACAGGGGTTTCTAGTATGCTTTTTGGCTACCCGTTCCTCACTCAATTTTTTGAATACTATCAACTCCCTATTTTAGGGGAAACCGAGCTTACAACAGCTCTCCCGTTTGATTTAGGTGTATATTTAGTTGTCGTAGGTGTTGCATTAACGATTATTTTAACGATTGCGGAGGATGATAAGTAATGGAAATATTAATGTCCATCACTGTAGGTGTCCTCTTTACAGTGGGAACGTATATGATACTAACAAAAAGTATGTTACGTGTCATAATTGGTTTAATTCTTCTTTCACACGGCGCTCACTTACTGTTATTAACGATGGCTGGTTTACAACGTGGAACACCACCACTTTTAAGCCTTGGATCGGAAGCTTACGCCGATCCGCTACCACAGGCACTTATATTAACAGCCATTGTCATTAGTTTTGGGGTCACGTCCTTCTTACTAGTACTGGCATATCGTACGTACAAGGAACATAAGACGGATGATTTAGACCAATTGAGGGGATCTGCTGATGAGTAATTTAATTTTATTACCTGTATTAATACCGTTTATTATTGGGACTGTTTTAATTTTATTTTCAAAACAACATACAATCCAACGAGTCATAAGTGCTATCACAATGACTGGGATGTTAGCCTTAGCAATTTACCTAGCAATAGATGTGTTTCAAAATGGCATAACAACACTTGAATTTGGAAACTGGAAAGCTCCGTTTGGGATCGTTTTTGTTGCGGATATGTTTGCAACGATGATGGTTGTCCTTGCAAGTATAGTCGGTTTTGTCTGTTTGTTTTTTGCCTTTCAAACGATTTCTCCAGAACGGGAAAAGTTTTATTTTTACCCATTTTACTTTTTCCTTCTCGCTGGGGTTAATGGTTCTTTTTTAACAGGGGATTTATTTAATCTGTTTGTATTTTTTGAAGTAATGCTGATTGCATCCTATATCCTTATTGTTCATGGAGGAACAAAATACCAGCTTCGTGAGTCGTTAAAATATGTCATTATTAATGTTTTTGCATCAGTTTTATTTATTATTAGCATAGCCTATCTCTATGCTGTAACAGGAACATTAAATATGGCTCAGCTTGCTGAACGTGTTGCACTCCTAGAACAAACAGGTGTATTGAATGTTATAGCTATATTGTTTTTACTTGTTTTTGGCATGAAGGGTGCTCTTTTCCCTTTATATTTCTGGCTACCACGTTCATATTATGGACTCCAGCAGCGATTGCTGCATTGTTCGGAGGTTTATTAACAAAAGTAGGAATCTATGCAATCATTCGAATGTTTACGCTCATCTTCACTCATGACCCAAGCTTTACACATTACATTATTGTAACCTTAGCAGGTCTTACGATGATATTTGGAGTTTTAGGTGCCGTATCACAATTTGACTTTAAACGTATTTTGTCTTACCACATTATTAGTCAGGTCGGATATATGGTGATGGGACTAGGTATTTACACACAGCTAGCGATTGCAGGGGCGATTTATTATATTGCTCACCATATAATCGTTAAATCAGCCTGTTCCTTTTTGCTGGAGCGGCCCAGAAGGTTACAGGCACAACCGATTTAAAGAAAATGGGCGGACTTTTAAAAACACACCCTTACTTAGGTTGGATGTTCTTTATATGTGCCATCTCACTAGCTGGAATACCTCCATTAAGTGGATTTTTTAGTAAGTTCCCTATTATACTAGCTGGCTTTCAAGAAGGTGGATATGTTATTTCCGGCGTAGCTTTAGCCGTTGGTCTTTTAACGCTTTTCTCGATGATTAAAATTTTCATGTATGCTTTTTGGGGTGAACAAAAGCATACGAAGGAACAGGCACAGTATCGAGTAGGAAAGCTACTTTTACCGATTGTTCCACTGGTAGCTTTAACGATCATATTAGGTTTTGCTGCTGAACCTGTTTTCCAATATTCATTGCAAGTAGCTGAACAAATCTTAGATCCATCAATCTATATCGAATCTGTGCTAAAGGAGTAGTTGCCATGGCTTTTCAAATTTTAATTAATATTGTCATCGCTCTCGTATGGGTGCTATTACAGAACAGTTACACAGGTGTCGATTTTCTAGTTGGATATGTCATTGGGATCGTAGTCCTTTTCGTGTTACGTCGTTTTCTCCGCTTTGATTTTTACTTTCGCAGAGTTTGGGCGATCTTTAAACTAATACTCTTATTTACAAAAGAGTTAATATTAGCGAATATCGATGTAATAAAAATTTTACTAAGTCCGAAGATGAACATACAACCAGGTATAGTTGCTGTTCCAACGAAGTTAAAATCGGAATTTGAAATTACTCTTTTAGCGTCGTTAATTTCACTAACTCCCGGGACACTTTCGATGGACTTCTCTTCTGACAGCCAAACGATATATATTCATTCGATTCATGTCCCTGATAAAGATGCGATGATTAAACAAATTCATGATACATTTGAACGAGCTATTATGGAGGTGACGAAATAATGTTTGAATACATTCTAATGTTCGTACTCGTCGTTATGTCTACCTCGTTACTCGTTTGTTTTGTTCGCACAGTTATTGGACCAACAATGCCCGATCGCATTGTTGCGTTAGATGCATTTGGAATCAATTTAATTGGTTTCATCGCTGTGCTAATGATTTTACAAGAGACGATCGCTTATTCTGAAGTCATTCTAGTTATTAGTATTTTGTCGTTTATAGGAACGATAGCATTATCAAAATTTTTAGAGAGGGGTGCTGTATTTGACCGCGACTGAGATTGTCATTAGTATTTTTATTTTAATTGGGGGCTTTTTAAGCTTGCTTGGTTCAATCGGTCTTATTCGGTTTCCTGATGTGTACGGGCGTACACATGCAGCAACAAAAAGTGCCACTCTCGGCGTTATCTCACTAGTTATTGCTACCTTTCTCTTTTTCTTACTCGTACAAGGGGAATTTATAATGAAGCTTCTACTGGCGATTATTTTCGTGTTTTTAACTGCACCAGTAGCAGCTCTCATGGTTGCTCGATCAGCATATAAAACAAAAGTACCTCTATGGGAAAAAAGCGTTCAAGATGACTTAAAAAAAGTACAAAAAGAATCATAAAGCTAATTCAATAAATAAGGCGATCTAAAAAAGGCTCTAAATAAAGTCCTTTTTAAGATCGCCTTATTATTATAAAGCCTAGCCGTCTATCCTTCTCAACTATAGTTAAGAAATAGTGTAAATTCATGCACTTGAATCTCTCTTATCATCATAGCTTCTTTTGAATCTTCTCCTTAGGTGCGGATGATTTGTTCCACTTTACGACAAATCAAGAAGACTCCCATCTACCCCATTGCTTTACTTCAGGATGAATTTGACATGCTCGTTCATATAGTTCCTTATTTGGTGGCATTTCACCCCAAGTGGTTATCAAAATTTTTTTCACGACAATGCATAACACCCTGCCAATAACTCCCTATTTCATCAGACAGCCCTTGTGAAATAGAATGTAATAAATGTAATTGATCTTTCCATAACAGCGATCCTGAACGATCGGCCATCGAAGATATCGGTGAACTGTGCTCATTTTTGACTATGTCAGCATGTGAAAAATTCATAACATCTTCTGTTACTCCACTATCCATTCTTGCTCTGGACATAGCAGTGGTAAAGGAACTCGATTGGAAAGTCGTTGAATTAGCTAAAATATAGATCCATTCCTTCTCCTCCTATGTTTTAAGATAGCCTATCCTTTCTCCCATGAAAACGGTTCGTCCTTCTTTTAAACCGTCCGACGTAAGCAAGCCTTCCTCTGCTAAAAGAACGACAGTTGAACCGAACGAAAAGTATCCTAACTCCTCCCCTTTTTGAATTGTTTCTTCATGATGTGTCAACTCTATTGAATTAATATTCATTGCACCCACTTTCACGATAGCCATATCTTTCCCTATATTCGTTTTTACTTCTGTAATTACTCTATAATTGCGTGATAATGGACGTTTTCCATATTTAAGACCAATATCATTAACAGGATAAGATCGTTTCCCTAAAGCCCATTTACTCAACACTGTCGCCGTAATAGGAGCATGAATACGATGGTAATGACTCGGACTTAAGTAAATAATCATATAATAGCCTGATTTATATTTACTCGCCTTTTCTAATGAGCCAAGCATCTCTTCTAAACGATAATGTTGCCCTTTTATAAAAAAGGTCTCCCCTTCTCTTATTTTACCATTTTTTGCAACAACTCCATCAACAGGACTTATGACACTTTCTTCTTTTTTATCTATAGTTCTACTGCCATCTTTTAATTTTCTTGTAAATAATTCATGTAAATTATTATAAGAAAGTAATGGCCGGTCCATTTCGTTTTCGTTTACGTTAAACGTACGCACGAAATGTGGTATTAGTGGTTTACTCAATGATGAAGTGGTAAACTTTTTTATGATGATTGAAAAATAATAATGATTCGTCAACTCTACGCATAAACGAAATAAAAACTTTTTCATAATTTTTAAATCTCCTAAAGTCTTGTTCTAGTTTAAAAAGTAACTATATGGTATGATTGTAGAAATGGGTATTATTTGTATCATACAACAAAGGAGTTGATGATATGTTCCTATTACACCAGTTGGATCAAACAGCAAAAAGAATTAAAAGCCAGTTGGCTAATGCTCTAACACTTGTTAATTTATGTTTAGGAGCTTTTGCAATTATATTTGTTATACAAAATGAACTACGCATCGCGTTACTATTGATCACGATAGCTGCTCTTTGCGACAGACTCGATGGTGCTGCTGCTAGAAAATTTAATGCTGTATCAAGTTTTGGTAAACAACTAGATTCTTTGAGTGATCTTGTTTCTTTTGGTGTTGCACCTGCATTTCTGATTTATCAGGCAAGCTTATACTTATATGGGGTACCGGGAATGATTCTTACGATCTTTTTCATATTATGTGGAGCGATTCGATTAGCACGCTTCAATGTAACAACTCCATCATATCATTTTGTTGGATTACCTATAACAGCCGCTGGGTGTATATTAACCTTACAGCTATTAATTGTACCTTATTTCCCCCCATATTTCTTCATGTTTAGTATATTGATCTTATCTATACTCATGATTTCAACATTTAAGGTACGAAAAGTATAGACCAAAAATCTTCAAAACTATATAATATTTGACAAGTTTATAAAATTATGCTTTTTAATTAAAATGGCACTTTTTTTGCACAGTTTGTCAAAAAAGTGCATTTTTTTTAGGTATTTTTGGGTAAAAATCATTGTTTTTCCGTTGAAAGTCTTGACACAACAAGGCTTTCGTGAGAAATTTTAGTTGCAGCATTTTTTTGAACTGCTTGTCTAAAAAAATAAGTAGACAATTAGTTTTTCAATTAAAGGAAGGAAAGGGAGTTATATTAATGAATAAGACTGATTTAATTAATGCCGTTTCAGAACAGGCTGAACTATCAAAGAAAGATGCTTCAAAAGCAGTTGACGCTGTTTTTGATAGTATTACCAATGCATTAGTTGAGGGTGGAAAAGTTCAACTTGTTGGCTTTGGAAGTTTCGAAGTTCGTGAGCGTTCAGCTCGTAAAGGTCGTAATCCACAAACTGGAGAAGAAATCGAAATTCCAGCAACAAAAAACCCAGCATTCAAACCTGGTAAACAACTAAAAGATGCTGTAAACGAATAAAGCTTCGAAAACAACCGGCAAAGTGGACAACCACTTGTCGGTTGTTTTTATATAGATAAGGAGCAGAAGGTAAGCCTCTCAATCCGAAAAATAGCTCTTCTCATGTTTAGATTTACAACTTCGTGGAACGATACATATAAAGTATTCATTTTATCTAAGTTGAAGAAAGGAGCTAAACATGAACCTAGATCAAACGCAACAAAAAGGACAGCCTCAACAAGCCCAAGCACAGCAACCTGGTATAGAGAGCCAAATGAACCCATTGCCGATCTTTGATAACCCTAACTATAAAGGTAGTGATAAATTAACTGGAAAGGTTGCAATTATAACAGGTGGCGATAGTGGAATTGGAAGAGCAGTTTCTATTGCATTCGCCAAAGAGGGAGCGAACATTGTTATTCCGTACTTAAACGAACATGAAGATGCGAAACAAACAAAAGAAGAAATTGAAAAGTATGGTACCTCCTGTACCCTTCTAGCTGGAGATATTGGAGATGAGACTTTCTGTCAGAATGTCATTAAACAAACCATTGATAAGTACGGACAAATACATGTTCTAATCAATAATGCTGCAGAACAGCACTATCAAGAACAGATTGAAGATATCTCTACTGCTCAACTAGAACGCACCTTTAAAACTAACATTTTCTCTTGTTTTCATTTAATAAAAGCTGCGATGCCTTATTTAGAAAAAGGAAGTTCTATTATAAACACGGCATCTATTGTAGCATTTAAAGGAAATCCTGTTCTCATGGATTATACTGCTACCAAAGGGGCGATTGTTGCTTTAACAAGAGCTTTGTCACAAAACCTTGCTTCAAAGGGGATACGTGTCAACGCGGTCGCTCCAGGGCCTATATGGACCCCTCTCATCCCAGCATCGTTTCCAGCAGATCAAGTTGCGACATTCGGTACTGATACTCCACTAAAACGTCCTGGACAGCCTGTCGAGCTTGCACCTACGTATGTTTATTTAGCTTCAGAGGATTCTACTTACGTAACAGGTCAAGTACTACATGTAAATGGTGGAGAAGTCATTTAATCGATAAGCAAAACCTGCCAACACAATTATTGGCAGGTTTCGCTTTTACGCTTTCCCCTTACTTCTTTTATAAAACTCATGAAACAGCTTCATTAACGCTCTTTTTTCAATTCTGGACACATAAGTACGCTCCTTTTATAAAATAAAAAAGACACCCAGTTAAGAGTGTCTTCTTGTTTAAAATTAATTTGGTAAATTATCAACAGCATATTGCGCTTGTTCTTCTGTATATTGATCACCGTATTCTGACGTAAGTTGATCAAATAATTCTTTATCAGACATCGGCATAAGCTCTTGATACGCTTCAGCTGCTTTAAGGGCTTGCTCACGATAATCCACTTCCAGATTATCAATTGCGTATTGTGCAGCTTCATCTGGATATTGATCCCCATACTCAGATGTCAATTGCTCAAAAAGTCCTTTTTCTGAAAACGGCATTAGATCGATATAATTTTGGGCAGCTCTTAAAGCATTTTGAAATTCACGCGGAACGTCATCCGATTCTTCTTCAGATGATTCAGCCTCTTCCGCTTCTTCCGCTTCTTCCGCTTCTTCCGCTTCGTCCTCTTCTTCTACCCCTTCAACTTCTGGTTCTTCATCAACATCAGCATCAGCTTCAATATCTTCTGTTTCCTCTGGTTCGACTTGCGCCTGTTCTTCATCTTCACCACATGCTGTCATAAAGCGATCAATAAAGCCATTAAGGTTAAGCTTAGTAATTTTTTCATAGGAATAGCCCCCTGTTATTTTTAGTACAGGAACTATTATACTATTTTTAAAAATTAATGGAATACCCTCAACAAAATTTGATATAAAAAAGAAGCACCGAACCCTAAAAAGGTCGCTACTACTTCTTCACACTACCATCTTATAACATCCATAATTCAGTGACCAATGGTACAATTGTGAATATTATGCTGCCATCCCAAGATCTACGAGGTCAACGCTACCTTTGTATACATTTATTTATTGATTTTGTAACCTTTGATGATAGGATACTTTAACTTGTTGTTAACGCATAATTCCACTTCCAAGCAAAAAAACAAGCTTTAATGAACTTAGAAAAACTGAATTTAAGAATGTTCACTGCCCAACAGCTATGGTAATAGAAAAATTAACATGCAAAATAGAGAAAGGTGAATTTGAGCGTGCTCAAATTCACCTTTTTCATTATTTAAAGCTAGTTATGTCGCAGCCCCTATCGCTTTTACGCTTTCCCCTTACTTCTTTTATAAAACTCATGAAACAGCTTCATTAACGCTCTTTTTTCAATTCTGGACACATAACTTCTTGATATGCCAAGTTCCTTTGCTATTTCTCGTTGTGTTCTTTCCTCCTCTAAATTTAATCCAAATCGTCCAATGATAACTTCTTTCTCTCTCTCATCTAATACATGAATAAACGTATAAATTTGACTCTTTTCCATTTTCGTTTGGATGATATCTACAATGTCTTCCTCTTCCTCTTGAAGAACATCAATTAGGGTGATTTCATTCCCTTCTTTATCCGTCCCAATCGGATCATGCAAGGAAACATCCTTCTTTACCTTTTTTAGAGCTCGTAAATGCATGAGAATTTCATTTTCAATACATCTCGCCGCATATGTTGCCAATTTCGTTCCTTTTTCTTCAGAATAGCTCTCAATTGCTTTAATAAGGCCAATCGTCCCGATAGAAATTAAATCCTCCGTATCTTCGCGTGTATTTTCAAATTTTTTCACAATATGTGCCACTAAGCGAAGATTATGTTCGATTAATAAATTTCTCGCCTCTGCATCGCCTTGCTGCATGAGACTTAAGTATTTTTTTTCATCTTCTTTACTTAATGGTTGTGGAAAAGCATTATTTTTCACGAATGATACGAAAAAAATGAGTTCTTTCACAAAAAAGGTAATCGTTGCTAAAATTGTTGACATCATTCCACCTCCAACCTTTCTTTACTTATCCTTATGAAAAGTTGGGCTTATTCGTGTCTGTACTCATTAAAAAACTTGGAACCATTATTAATATACGTACATCGTGAAACGTTTTTGCCATTTACATTCCCTCAACATAGTTTCATTTTTCTACTGAATCCTCATGTATTCATGTAAATTCAGAGTGTAACATATAGCTATAACATTACAATTTTCAACATTATTTAAAAAGAGTCCCTCCAAATATATCGTATGTCTTTCGGATTCAATGGAGAGTATGACATTATCGTAATGGATGTAGCATAAGCTGATTTTAGTTGAATGGCTCGAGGATGAAGTTCTACAGTTTGGTGGTGGATGTGGTAAAAACAAAACAGAAAGAAAACCCAAAGTTGATTGGGCTTTCTTTTTATACACTATAAATGAGATATCGAATCATTCAATTGATCTGACGATACAGAAACCTGATCAGCAGCATCAGCAACTCCATCTAACGTCTTCACAAATTTTAGTAATCTCTCTTTTACTTCATTAGTTTGTTTTTTGCTTAATCCCAATGCAGAAAGAATGTCCTCAAAAAACATATCTGTTTCACTAACAAACTTTACACTATGAACCACTAAAAAATTCTTTTGATAACCTCTTAGTCTATTATTGGACTACTTACTAGGCAATTAGACGAAAAAGCGGCTCACGACCTTGTTAGAATACCTTTGGCAATTTACTAGTCTCTCTATGATTTTTGCTAATAACAACGTTCTTTCTGTAAATGAAGCAATCTCTAAATATTCCTTATCACTATGGGCATACCCTCCAATAGGCCCAAGACCATCGATAGTTGGAATCCCCATTGCCGCTGTAAAAGAGGCATCAGAACCTCCTCCTGTTTTTGAATCTTTAATTTTCATGCCGATTTCTGCTCCCACTTGCTGAACAATTCTGTAAAGTTCTTCGATTTGAGAATTTTTCACCATGGGCGGGCGACTTATATCTCCTGTTAACTCTATAGTCGTTCCATGAACATCAGATGTCGCACAGATTCGTTCAATTTTTGACTCTAACTCCTTTGCTTGCTCGACTGTTGAGACACGAACATCCATATGTCCAATTGCAGTATCCGAAATTGTATTTACAGCATTTCCGCCAGCAATCATTCCAACATTTACAGATATTCCTTTGTTGTGATTATTCAAATTGTGCAATTTAACAATTTTATGAGCTAATTCCTCAATCGCACTTCTCCCCTTTTCAGGTTCAATTCCTGAATGCGCCGCACGACCATGCACCGTTATAACGTAACGACCATTTCCTCGTCTGCTTGTCACGACAGAGCCATCCTTACGTGCTGGCTCCATGACAAGTGCATAGTGCTTTCCCTTAGCTTCTTTTTCAATTAACGCACGTGAAGTCGGTGAACCAATTTCCTCATCACTTGTTAACATAATTTGCACATGCTGATAAACATCTAAGCAATGTTCTTTAAGTAGCTTTAATGCGTATATAACTGATACTAAGCTTGCTTTCATATCAATGACACCAGGTCCGTATGCTCTTTTACCTTTTATGAAAAATGGTCGTTCAACAGCAGTTCCTTTTTCGAATACAGTATCCATATGACACGCAATGAGTATAGTCGGCTTAGTTCCTTTAGGTCGACAAATAATATGGTTTCCGAGACGTTCCTCTTCTTTCACGTCAATCTCATATTCCAACTCCCTAAAATAAGGAATTAACACCTCACCAACCTGGTCAACACCCTCCTTGTCATAAGAACCACTATCAATGTTCACTAATTTTTCTAATAAACGGAGCATTTCCTCCTCTTTATTTTGAATATTTTGAACGTTCATTGTTTTCTTCCCCTTATCTCGCTACACATTCTTACTATTACTATATGCAATTCATTCTTTTATTTTCGGTGAATACAACGATTTTTGCAACATATTCTTGTATAAGGGTAGCGTTAATGTCTACACCTTTATTTAAAAAATGAGCAAAAAAAAAGAGGCAGTTCCTGTTTAGAAACTGCCCAAAATAGGGAAGAGTAGAGAGAACATTTTTGAAGCTAGGTCAATGACCCTTATGTATATAATGTAACCTAGGTTATTGAAAAATACAGTATTTATGTTAGATCATCTAACAAAAAAAACTACTTTCCCTCTAATATTGTTATGTTTTACATCTCTAATCATGGTAAATACCAAAAGGAGGGATCTGCATGCAAACAATCAATCTCATAAAGAAACAACTGTCTATCCGGCAAGTAGGTATTATCGGACAGGATCAAATGAATCATGCAGCAGTCATCTTACCTTTAATTGAAGTAAATGGTAAGCTTTCTATCTTATTTGAAGTAAGGTCCTTTCATTTACGTTCACAGCCTGGTGATATATGTTTTCCAGGTGGAAAAATAGATGAACAAGACTCTACCCCAAAAGATGCTGCGATTAGAGAATTTATAGAAGAATTACAGATCGAAACAAACGACTTTCAATTACTCACCGGTTTAGACATCCTCGTTACCCCTTTTAAAGGAATCATATATCCATACGTCGCCGAATTGACTTGTGACTTTAACGATATCAAAGCTAATTTGCTTGAGGTTGATCATCTTTTTACAGTACCGTTAGAACATTTCATTAACCATCCACCTGAGGAGCATCCAATGCATTTTATTATTGAACCTGAATCAATTGAAAGATACGAACAAATCCGTCAAAAAAGACATACAATTCATCAATATTTTTACCACTATGAAGACTATACGATATGGGGATTAACTGCACGAATTTTAAATCATTTCATTAACTTGTTATTAAATTATAAAATTTTGTAACGATTTTAATATAGCTTTATCCCTAATTTATAGTATAAAACTAGCCATTGCTTTATGTTTGGCTAGTTTTATACTGTCCATCCTTAGGTAGGCGTAAAATGAGAATGAAGGTAATAGCAGCTAAGAATAGTAATGCGATAAAAATATAGCCCAATCCTCCTGATAAAGCTTCTTGTAATAATTGTTGTTCACCGCTCGTTAATAATGATCGCTCAGATCCATCTAATATTCGATTTACTTCTTCGATGTTCGGTTCAAAGGATAGCTCCCCGTCCAAATCGGTAAAGGAAATGCGTAAATAACGATTTAATAATCCACCAAGTAAGGCAACTCCAATGACACCACCTAATTGTCTCATAAACATATTCATGCAGTCGCTTCTCCCCTCGATTTCCAATCAACTGTTGATTGGATCGATACGATAAAAGAAGTTGTAGAGAACCCCATTCCAACACCGATGAAAAAAGATCCTATAGCTGCCCATAAGGAATAAGGAATAATCGCTAACGTCAAATACGCTAGGGAGCCTATTAATAAGCCTACACCACCTATGAGGGCTGTATAGCGAAAACCGATATTTAGCACCAATTTCCCTGCAATAGTGGCCGATATTGGCCAACCAATCGACATCGCCGTTAATGTTAATCCAGCTATAAGGGGACTCTGTTCTAAAATAGCTTGTACATATGTAGGTAAAAAACTAGAAACAGTTAATAGCATTGAACCAGTTGTGAATGAAGCAATATTGGCGTAAAAGATTTCTTTACGTCTCCACAGTGTAAACGATACTAGAGGTGCCTCTGTTTTCCGTTCATGATGAATAAACCAGACGAGACCAAATATCAATATAACGATAAGCAACACAAGCTGATAACTAGAAAGAAACGATTCACCATCTAATTGTAAAAAAATGAACATCATCGTCGTCATCGTGACAAATAAAAGAAAAGCACCACCGTAATCCAATCTCTGTCGTTTTTGTTCAACTTTTTCTTTTAAAAATAAAACAAACAATCAAAACAGAGAAAATTCCAAAAGGAATATTGACCCAAAAGACCCAAGACCAGTGAACGTATTCAACAAAAAATGCTCCCAAGACTGGCCCGAGTATAGCTGAAATCCCCCAGATGCTTGATAAATATCCTTGGATTTTTGCTCGTTCTTCTTTTGTATACATATCACCAACTATCGTTGTCGCAATTGGCTGAACTGCACCAGCACCAATACCTTGAATAAATCTTGATAAAATTAAGATTTCCATTGTCCACGCAAATCCACATAGGATTGAACCGATTAAGAATAAAATAATACCAATCGAAAAAATCAGCTTTCGCCCATATAAATCGGCTAATTTACCGTAAAGTGGTATCGTCACCACCTGCATAAGTAAATATGCTGAAAATACCCAACTGAATAGAGCAAAGCCACCTAGATCTGAAACAATCCTTGGCATGGCAGTCGCCACAATCGTCGCTTCTACAGCAGCCATAAACATCGCCAGCATTACCGCTACTAACACTAAGGGGCGTTTCGTTTCGTTCATGTGTAATCTCCATTCTAACGTATGATCCTTCTATTTTAACAAAAAAGTCTACTCCCTTAAAACATCTAAAATTAAAGCCTTCCGATTAATATAAATGCAAAAAAACAGCCGCTAAAAGCTTGGCTGTTTTCAATATTATTTATGATTTTCTTCTTCATATAGACGTTTTTCTACCTTCATTGCATAACGGTGACAAGTCATTGCCGCAATTAACAAAATTCCAAGGGTGATAACTGCAGGAAATTGCCAATCCGTTACCAAAGCTGATGGAATCAGTAAGCCTATAGAAAGAAACGCACTTAATGAAAGTAAAATAAAACTGTATTGTTTATAGTCCGCTATTTTTGCTAACTGATTTTTCATATGCTTTTCAGTCATCCGATCCCTCCTCACTCATTATCATTCTAACATCCTTTTTACTAGAATAGAGAATGTAATGTCCGTTAACGGAGGAAGGTTTATCCTTTTTTCAGGAAAGCACGAATTAATAGAATTTACAATTAGTAGCATTGCGTATTGGTTTTTAGTTTAAGCCATCTACCATTAATAAAACTTGCTTAGCTGAATGAACGGATGCTGTCTCAAGAAATTCTTCATAAGAAACTTTTGCATCTGACCCTGCAATATCTGATAAAGAACGGATAATCACAAAAGGAACAGCAAATTGATAACAAACTTGAGCAATCGCTCCTGCCTCCATCTCCGAACATAATGGCTGATCAAAACGTATTTTCAAATCTTGTACACGCTCATGATCACTCATAAAGGAGTCACCCGAAAGAACAAGTCCCTTTTTTGATTGAATTCCGACTTTTTTGCTGCTTTTTCTGCGATCGCAACTAATGATTCATCTGGTGAATAATATGCCGGCATCGCCGGAACTTGCCCAAATTCATAACCAAACACTGTCGCATCAACATCATTGTAACGAACCTCCGTCGATATAACAATATCGCCAACCTGTAACGTTTCGTCTAATCCACCTGCTGAACCAGTATTTATAACAACATCCGGTTTGAATAATTGAATCAATAATGATGTACCGATAGCTGCATTCACTTTTCCAATTCCTGACTTCAATAAAATAATTTCTTGGCCGCTTATTGATCCTCGATGAAACTCACATCCTGCAATCGTTTCATCTTGACGGTTAAGTAGCTTTTCCTTTAATAACTCAACCTCTTCATCCATAGCCCCAATTATTCCAATTCTCATACCTTTGCATCCTCTCAACTTCTAACTTCTCTAAAATAAACGTTAATTTTGCAAATAAGGATTACGGTCCAGTTGATTCATTTGTACCGGTAACCAACCTTCACCATCCTGCCATTCAAGATAAATTTCATAAGGTGTCTCGCTATTTTCATAGTTACTAACAACACCTCTTACGCTACGTTGATCACCAGCATTTTCAATTCGCCAAACCGTCATTTCCTCTAAACGTAAACCAGATGCATAGCTTAGAGCACGATCCATTTCTTGACGATTAACCGAACCTTCACTAAATTCAAGTCTTAATTCTGACTGAGTCGTACCTATAGGTTCCCATTCACCTTCATTAGGACGAGAGGGTTCATCTTCATCCTCATCTTCCATTCCTTCTTCTATTATATCTTCCTCTATAGGATCTTCGTCTATAGGCAGTTCATGATCTGGTACCGTTGTTATTGGATCCTCGATAATAGGAACTTTTGATTCTATATCCTCTTCATTTTCTTCACTCTCTATTGGATCTTGTTCGTCTTCATCGACAAGCACAGTTCCTTCTTGATTAAAGATTTGCAAAGCAAAAAAAGCAATTAATACCATTACGATGACAATCGCAACATTTAATAGTAGACTTTTCCGCTTTTCTCTTCTTTTCTCGTATCGATATGACTTCATACTACCACTCCTTCAACATGCAGCAATACGTTCGCTATAAGTATGACAACAAGTTAGAGCTTTGTAAATACACTGATCTTACTATTTTATGAACATATGCTGCACTAGCTTTTTTTAGAAGCACTCATAAATAGAAAACGGTACTTTCTTAAAAGCGGACATTTTACCATGCCTAATCCTTTTTAAAAAAAGAGTTTCAAACAGAGAGAATATCCTCTCTATTGAAACTCTGAGTTTTAGCGAATATCGACAATCTTAACTTCCATTTCACCACCTGGTGTGTTCACAGTAACATGATCATTCACGTGCTTACCTAGCAAACTTTGTGCCATCGGAGAATCGTTTGAAATTTTCCCTTCTGCTGGATCAGATTCAGCACTTCCTACAATTGAATATTCTTCTTCGTCACCGTCAGGTAACTCAACAATTGTAACAACCTTACCGAGTGTGACGACATTTTCATCGCCTTGTTCATCTTCGATCATTACTGCATTTCGAATCATCTTTTCAAGCTGAGCAATTCTACCTTCAACAAATGCTTGCTCTTCTTTTGCGGAATCATATTCAGAGTTCTCTGAAAGGTCACCGAAACTACGAGCAATCTTTATACGTTCAACGACTTCTTTTCGTCGTTCAGTTTTCAAAAACTCGAGTTCTTCTTCTAATTTTCTTTTACCATCCATTGTCATATAGTGCTTTTTTTCTTCTGCCACGTCGTTCACTCCTCAATATCCTTCATAAATAAAATAACATAATTACTATTAAACCATTCATATGTAAAAGGATTGCTCAGTATACGGTTTATATATGAAATCCCTTACATGTACTCTATCCTATTACAAAATGGTTTTTCCTTCAATAATAGCTTGAATTTTTGTTGCAATTAAATCAATTGCAACCTGATTTTGACCACCTTCTGGAACGATAATATCAGCATACCGTTTCGTAGGTTCAATAAATTGCAAATGCATCGGACGAACAACTGACGTATATTGCTCAATAACAGAATCAATTGTTCGTCCACGGTCATCTACATCTCGAACGAGCCGTCGAATAAAACGAATATCAGCATCAGCATCAACAAATATTTTAATATCCATTAAATCACGCAACCGTTTATCTTCTAATATTAAAATCCCTTCTAATATTATGACATCTTTTGCCGGAATCGGTATAAATTCATGGGAACGCGTATGGTTCACATAATCGTATACAGGTTTGGCAACTGACTTTCTTTCTAATAAACGGTGCAAATGCTCTAACAATAGCTCTGTATCAAAAGCTAATGGATGATCATAATTTGTTTGAAGGCGTTCTTCAATTAATAAATGACTTTGATCTTTATAATACGCATCTTGTTCAATTAAGACAATCGATTGTTCATTAAAATGACGATATATCTCTTTGGCAACCGTTGTTTTTCCGGAGCCGGTCCCTCCTGCAACTCCGATAATAATCGGCTTATTAATCATTTTCGAACCTCTTTACGCATCATGTTCATTGAGTAGACCGGTTGATCCACTTTAAAACGAACAACCTGTAAAGGATGTCTAGCCGCATCTAATTCTTGTCCGTCTTCATCCCATATTGTTTCTATCTTTTGCACAAAATTGTCTATCTCTGGTCCGAAAAACTCAACCTCATCTCCAGGTCGAAAATGGTTACGTTGTTGTAATGTCACAATCGAGCTTTCTGAATCATAGTCGAGCACAAAGCCAACGAAATCATAATTCGTTCGTTTCGGATGATTGCCATACATTTGCTCTTCAAATGTTGGAGTTCCTTCAAAAAATTGAGGAGCAAAATCGCGATTTGCACATTTATCAAGCTCATCTAACCATGCTTTATCGATTTGAAAATGGTCAGGGTCTTCACAGTAAGCATCAATAACTTTACGGTAAACACTTGTTACTGTTGCTACGTAGTGAATGGACTTCATTCTACCTTCGACTTTTAAGCTGTCGATTCCTGCTTCAATAACCTTAGGAATTGACTGTAATAAATTTAAATCTTTTGGACTCATTGTATATTGTGGATCATCCTCAGTAAATAGTGCCTTATCACCATCATCGTTCATCTCAAATAGATCATATTCCCAGCGACATGATTGACAGCAGCCACCACGATTTGAATCACGAGCCGTCATATGATTACTTAACACACAACGTCCTGAATATGCAATACACATGGCACCATGAACAAAGGCTTCGATTTCGATATCAACATGCTTTTTTATTTCGAGCATTTCCTCAAGCCCAACTTCACGAGCTAATACGACTCGATGCAACCCTTCACCCTTCCAATATTTTACTGCTAACCAATTTGATAATGATTGCTGAGTGCTTAAGTGGACTTCTACTTTTGGAGCGACTTTTTTGCATGTTTCTATAATCAATGGATCGGCAACGATTATGCCCGTAATTCCGACATCCTGAAGACTTCTCAAATATTCTTCAAGACCATCCATATTTTCATTATGAGCAAAAATATTAGTCGTCACGTAAATTTTGGCTCCATATCGATTAGCAAACTCCACTCCTTCACGCATTTCTTCAATCGTAAAGTTACCAGCGTTCGAACGAAGACCAAATTCCTGTCCACCAATGAATACTGCATCAGCTCCATAATGAATCGCAACTTTTAATTTTTCTAAATCACCTGCTGGTGCTAATAGTTCAGGTTTTTTTGTTATTACTCGTTTTGGCTTCTTTGTTACTTCAGTTACTGTAGCCACAGCATTTCCTCCCTTCTTAATACACTGTCTCTTTGAAGAAGAAACCTGTATCCAATTTTCTATGTCTTGGTTGTAACTGTTCTAATCGTTCCACATACATTTCTTTCTTGTCTTCATAACGATCACGATCAGACACACATAAGTCAATTGCCTCACGATAAAGCTTTGTGACTTCCTCCATATATTCAGTTGATTTTAAAATACCATCAATTTTAAAGCTGTCAATATTCGCATCAACCATTTCTTCAAGCTCATCAATGATACAAATGTCATTCGGGCTCATAATATGAGTCCCATTCTCATCCTCAAAAATGGGATAACGTGCTTCCCTTTCGTGATCAAACAAATATAATTGACGATCTTTATCACGACGTTCAACTTCTAAATTCTTCCCTTGAAATTGCATGTAGTTTCCAATTAAAGTGCGTTTTGATTGGAACATACATGTCATACCATGAACTTGAACTTCTATTTCTACCTCAGCATTCTCTTTCATCTCAATAATTGCATCCATGCTTAGTTCACGAGCTAATACCGCACGCTTTGCTCCCCTTCTACCCCAATAATTTGCTGTAAACCAATTCGTAGCAGTTGTTTCTGTATTCCAATGCAGCGGCATTGAAGAAGCAACTTCGCGGACAGTCATCACAATTGCTGGATCACCGAAGACGATTGCATCAATATTGACCTCATTCAAAAAAGAAACATAATCAGCCAGTTCGCCTACTTTATCATTGTGAAAAAGAGCATTCATTGCTACATATAATTTTTTATTTTGGTTATGAGCAATCTCAACCGCTCTTTTAATATCATCTCGTGGAAATTCTCCAGCAAGTCGCAAGCCATAACGTTCTTCCCCGATAATAGCTGCATCAGCACCAGCATTAAATAAACGTTCAAGTGCATCGATATCCCTTGGTGTTACAAGTAATTCAGGCTTTTTCACCATCCTACTCCCCTTCTATCGTTTTATACTAATAGCCAATCCATCCCCCATTGGAACAATTCTCGTATCATAACGAGGATGTTCCATTAACCATATATTATAGGCTTTTATCTTCTCAACAAGCTTTCTAAGGCGTTTTGATTCTACCTCATCCTCAGCAACTAATCCGCGAAAAAGTACATTATCCGAGAAGATCACTCCACCAGTCTTCACATATGGTTCAAACAACTCAAAAAAACGTTGATATTGTCCTTTAGCAGCATCAATAAATAATACATCAAAATAGGTAGATGATTCAAGTTTTTCAACAAACTGAAGAGCATCAGCGAAATACACCTCTATTTTATCCGCTAGTCCAGCTTGTCTAATATTTTGAATAGCCTGTTCATACCTTTGTTCATCACGTTCAATTGTTACGACATGTGCTCCTGTAGCTTGACTCATTCGAATCGCCGAATAACCGATTGCTGTCCCTATTTCTAAAATTCGTTCAGGCTTAATGAGCTTAAGTTGTTGAAGGAGGGCTTCCATCGAGATTAAGTCCATAATTGGCACATGATCTACAACAGCCTTTCGTTCTATTTCCTCTACAAGCAGATCCCGATTAGGAATTAATGATTTCACATAAGCTTCAAGCTGTTCCATCTTCTCCCCCCATACACTTCTTATTCATGGAAAAGAGGGTTGTGTCAATGACACTTCCCCCTTAACATTACTCTTCATCTTCTTGTTTCATTGCTTCAATCCACTCATGACGATATTGATCTCTAGCTTTTAAATGCTCTTCATACGTTTCAGAGTAAATAACTTTACCACCGTAGCGTGCATAGAAATAAAGGGCTTCAGTTATTTCAGGTCGTACAGCCGCTTCAATTGAATCCTGACCTGGGCTTGCTATTGGACCAATTGGTATCCCCTCAACAACATACGTGTTATATGGTGATTCAAAACGTGTATCTTCAATCGATGTCATATACAAATGCTCTCCAATTGCATATGCTGTAGTTGGATCAACCTCTAATTTCATCCCCCGTTCAAGGCGGTTATGAAGTACTCCAGAGATTATGTATCGATCTTCGGATTCTTGTGCTTCCCTTTCAATAATCGAGGCCAACGTCAATACCTCATGTGGCGTCAATTCAAGCTCGTCCATTTCTTCCCCAAGATTATCTAAAATAGCTTGAGTACGATCAAGCATCGCTTCGGTAATCTCCTCGATGGAAGGATTTTCAACCATAAAATCATAACGTGCCGGGAATAGGTAGCCTTCTAACGGATAGCGAATATCATTATCTAAAACAACTTCAGTCAACATGTCATATTGTTCAATTAGCGTACTCACATACTCCTTATCATGAACAACTTCTTCAATATCCTCTACCTTATGCTCCGTTTCATTTGCTATGATTTCAATCATATGCTCTAGCCATAATCCTTCTGGGATCGTAAAGGTGAGTTCAGGCTCCTGCATAACAGTACCATCTTTTAAGGAATCAATTATTTCATCCATCGTCATTCCAGTATTTAGACGATAATCACCCGCTTGAAATCCAGATTCATTTTTATAGCGTACATAATAGCGAAAAATCGTACCGTTTCGAACAAGTCCTTCTTCTTCTAGTATTGTTCCAATATGATTTGATGTCGAACCAATTGGAATCGTAACCTCAATTTCTTTTGGCGAATTTTCATCTACAGGACTTAATGCATTCGTTATGTAAGCATAAGCACTTACACCTGCGATCGCTCCGATTATAATCAAACCAAGAAACGTAAAAAAGACAATACGCCTAACAATGCGAGCTTGTATCGCTCGTTCGTGATACAACGAATTTCTCGGTTTATCTTTGGAATTAGACATTATTCTCCTCCTTCCACCGTATCATTATACTATATTTTTCAAATAAGTCAGTAAGAAAAATTATAAAAATCAAATTTAAAGCTTGAACTAAGATTATACGGTGGACTTAACAAGCATCTAATTCTTGTTTTAATGATAATAGAACGATCTCAAAATGCTTTTTTGTATAAAAAAGGCATTTCGGTGTGAAAATACACAACTCGAAATACCTATTAATATTCCAACTTTTATTCTTGGTCGTCAGTAAATGTGTTTAACATTTCTTCAACCATATCCCATTCTTGATCTGATTCTAGTGGGAATAAGGCAATATCATTTTCCTCGCCTTCACGATCTTCAAAACGAAACGCAAACACTTCCACTTCTTCATCGGAATCATCTTGCTCTGAGCCAACAGGCGTAAGTAAAATATATGACTGATCTGATTCATCAACATGAAACCGGAAAAGCTCATCAAATAAATGCTCATCACCATTCTCGTCAGGAATCACTATTCGTTCTTTCTCTTCGTTTTGCATAATACACCTCTTATCTTTTTTTATGATCTAAATAGCCTTGTAAAATCATAACCGCAGCCATTTTATCAATGACTTTCTTCCGCTTTTTCCGACTTACATCAGCGGAAATGAGCATTTTTCAGCAGCGACGGTCGTAAGACGTTCATCCCATAACGTAATTTCACAAGCGACAAGCTCTTTCAGCTGCTCAGCAAATTCTTGACTACGTTCACCACTCGGACCAATCGTACCGTTCATGTTTTTCGGCAAACCGACTACAACCTGCTCAACACCGTACTCTTTTATCAGATCTGCTATTTTTTGCATATCTTTTTGTGGTTCATCTTCGTCACGTCTTAATGTCTCAAGACCTTGAGCCGTCCACCCTAGTTCATCGCTTAACGCAATGCCAACTGTTTTTGTACCTACATCTAAGCCTAATGCTCTCATCCAATCTCCTTTTGGTGTTGTGCGAGATATGATTTTACTAGTTCTTCGATTAATTCATCACGCTCTAGCTTGCGAATGAGTGTACGTGCATCCTTATGACGGGGAATATACGCAGGATCGCCTGACAGTAAATATCCGACAATTTGGTTGATCGGGTTGTAACCTTTCTCCTCTAGTGATTCATAAACAGAAAGGAGCACCTCTTGGACGTCTACATCAACCGAATCATCATGAAAATCAAATTGCATCGTTTTGTCCATAGAGCTCATCACAGACACCTCTTTCATTCATTGCTAGTCTCTTTTTTACCCAAAAAAGCTAGCTTGTCTCTTGCTTCCATTGTACACCAAATCAATTCATTTAGGAAATTGTATTTACATATTCATGAACAAAAGCAAGAGCACTCTCAAGGTCAGCTGGCTGCTTCCCACCCGCTTGTGCCATATCTGGACGGCCTCCACCGCCTCCACCACAGCGTGTTGCCACTTCCTTGACTAGCTTTCCAGCATGGTAGCCAGAATCAATTAAATCTTTCGTTACGCCCGCAACAATATTAACTTTTTCACCTGATACCGCCCCAAGAACTATAATACCTGATGATAAGTCTTTCTTTAACTTATCAACTATTGCACGTAAACCATCCATATCCGCAGCATTTACTTTTTTCGCAAGCACTTTAACACCGTTAATTTCAACAGCATCGTCAATTAGGGTTCCAGCTTCCATGTTACCCAATTTTGCCGATAAAGATTCATTCTCGCGTTGAAGTTCTTTCAATTGTTGATTTAATGACTCTAACCGTTGCACAACATCTTCTACTCGTTTTGCTTTTACTAGTGAAGCAGCTTCTTGAAGAACGTTTAGTTGACTACCCATATACTCATAAGCACCCTGTGCCGTTACTGCTTCAATACGCCTTACGCCTGCACCAATTCCTGATTCACTCACAAGCTTACATAAGCCAATTTCAGCCGTATTTCGAACATGACAACCACCACAAAGCTCCAAACTATAATCGCCGACTTTGACAACTCGCACCGTTTCTCCATATTTTTCACCAAAAAGTGCCATTGCCCCCATAGCCTTTGCTTCATCAAGCTTTTTTAATGAAATATCAACATCGATAGCTTGCCAAATTTGTTCATTAATCTTTTCTTCGATTTGAGCAAGCTCTTCCTTCGTCACCTGCCCGAAATGCGAAAAATCGAAACGTAGACGTTCAGCAGATACAAGCGATCCAGCTTGATTCACATGCTCTCCAAGAACATCCTTTAACGCCTGATGTAATAAATGAGTGGCTGTGTGGTTTTTTATAATCGCCTTTCTACTTGCTGGATCAACTTCGGCTATAGCCGTCGCTCCTTCGGTTATCACACCTTCCTTAATAACAACTGTATGTAGATGCTGTCCATTAGGAGCTTTTGTTACATCTTGAACCTCAGCAACAAAGCCTTCTCCGCGAATTTGACCGATATCAGCAATCTGTCCACCACTTACAGCATAAAAAGGCGTGTTACTTAACATAATCTGAACTTGGTCTTGTTCGTTTGCTTTCTTAGTTATTTCTTTGTTCGCAATGATCACTTCAATTTTTGTATTCTCCACAACAAGTGTGTCATAACCAACAAAATCACTATTAACTGTAATTTGGCCAAGAAGTTCATCTTGAACTTGCATAGAACCAGATTCTTGTCTCGCCGAACGTGCTCGTGAACGCTGGCCTTCCATTTCCCGTTCAAAACCTTCACGATCTATAGTTAAGCCTTGTTCTTCAACATACTCCTCAGTTAAATCGACTGGAAAACCATACGTATCATAAAGTCGGAATACATCAGCCCAGATATGACCTGCTTATTCTTCGCTTTCGCCTCTTCTAGAATCTTACTTAAAATACTTAAGCCTTCATGTAACGTTTCATGGAATCGTTCTTCTTCATTTTTAATAACCTTTTGAACAAACTCTGTCTTTTCTCTCACTTCAGGATAGAAATCAACCATAATGTTGCCAACGACCGGAACGAGCTCATACATAAATGGACGATCTATCCCGATTAATTTTGCATAACGTACGGCACGACGTAATAGACGACGCAATACATACCCTCTACCTTCATTTGATGGCAATGCTCCATCTGTGACCGCAAATGTAACGGTTCTAACATGATCAGCAATCACTTTAAAGGCAACGTCAAGATCTTCATTCTTACCATAGGTTTGTCCAGAAATTGGTTCAGTTGCTTTTATAATTGGCATAAACAAATCCGTTTCAAAGTTAGTCGGGACATCTTGAATAACGGATACCATTCGCTCTAGCCCCATACCTGTATCAATGTTCTTCTTAGGCAGAGGTGTATATGTACCATCTGGATTATGATTAAATTGTGAGAATACTAAATTCCAAACTTCTAGATAACGGTCATTTTCTCCACCTGGATAAAGCTCAGGATTTTCAGGGTCATTCCCATACTCTTCACCACGATCATAGAAAATTTCTGTATTAGGACCACTAGGACCTTCCCCTATATCCCAGAAATTCCCTTCCAATCGAATGATACGTTCAGCTGGTACTCCAATCTTATCGTGCCAATAAGCATATGCTTCATGATCTTCAGGATGCACCGTTACTGATAATTTTTCAGGATCAAATCCAATCCACTTCTCACTTGTTAAAAACTCCCACGCCCACTCAATCGCTTCTTCCTTAAAATAATCGCCAATTGAAAAGTTCCCTAACATTTCAAAAAATGTGTGGTGTCTAGCAGTCTTTCCAACGTTCTCGATATCATTAGTTCGAATTGATTTCTGTGCATTTGTAATCCGTGGGTTTGTAGGGATAACACGACCATCAAAATATTTCTTCAATGTTGCCACACCACTATTAATCCATAATAAAGTTGGGTCATCATGTGGGACGAGCGAAGCACTCGGTTCAATATCATGACCCTTTTCTTTAAAAAAGTCCAAATACATTTGTCTTACTTGTGCGGATGTTAACTGTTTCATCATTATCGTCTCCTTTTACATGTAATTGGTGTATGACCGTACTATGTATATAGAAAAAAGCCCCCACTCCCTTAAACAAAGGGACGAGAGCTTGATCACGCGGTACCACCCTAATTATAGACATCGTCTATCACTTTCATACCTTAACGCGGCTAACGGTAGTGTTTAACTACACTCTGGAGTAGCTTTCGGAAGCCCTTCACTTAGTTCATCTTTCAGCCTAGGATAAACCTCTCTAAAAGTGGAACTGCCTCGTACTCATTCCATCATCGATTTCACCTGTTCTTTTCGCTCCTTTATTATAGAAATGTAACAAGCAAATGTCAACGGGTGAGGCGATAGGAACGTATATGCAAAAACATCACCTTTAAAATAGCTAATAAAGGAACGGCTAATAGCATACCTAGAAATCCTCCAACTTCAATCCCAACGATTAACGCTAAAATAATTAAAACAGGATGAAGGTGAATACTCTTACCAACAATAACAGGAGAAAGGAGGTTACTTTCTATTTGTTGAATAATAAATAATAGTAAAATTGTAAATAACCCTAGCTGCCACGATTCTAAAAAGCTAACAATAACAGCAGGTGCTGCACCGATGTACGGACCAAAGAACGGAATAAGATCAAGCAGCCCAATAAACATACCGAGAAGAATAGGATACGGAACACCAAGTAGCCATAAACCAATCGTTGAAAAGAGACCAACAAGCAACGATACGAGCAGTTGTCCTCTTATAAACCCACCTATTGCATCATCAACATCTTTCATAAATCTCTGTAAAGGTTTACGCCACCTTCGAGGTGTGACGTACCAACATAGTTTCCGAATTTGATCGTAATCTTTTAAAAAATAAAAAACTAAAAACGGAATGACAATTAATGAAAAAAATGATCTTATAAAAAAGAGAACGACTGATTGTACTTGATTCAAAATATGTTGACCTAACCGACCTAATTGACTTTGCCAATTCTCAACTTGTAACCTAATTGGTTTGGGCAGTGTATCGATTTGATCATCCATTTCATCTGTCGCTTCCTCAATCATATGAACCTGCTCTGGTACAGCTTCAACAAAAAGTTCAAGTTGTTTTTCAATTCAGGAAACCCAAGCATTCCAATTAAAACGAGTAAACCAATCAAACTAAGAAAGAGAATTAATGTAGCAATTGTTCTTGATAACCCAACTTCGTGAAGCTTCTCGACAATCGGATGAAGTAAATAAGCGATGACAATTGCAATTCCTAACGGTAGAACTAGGGCACTTGCAACAGCATAAATAGGCGTAAGCAATGGAGTAAGGTGGATGAAAACTAATAAGATTAGAACGATAATTAATATTAGGCTAGACCAGTATAACCATCTTACTATTCTCGATTTATCCATCTTACTCACCTCTGTCGTTAGTATGACCAATTAGTGAGTAATCATCATAAGAAGAACAAAAAAAAATAGCCGTTCATATAAACGGACACTAATGATATAGAAGAAGTTAATTAGCGTTTATGGTTTTATCCCTTTTATAATATAAAAAAGCAAAATTAAACAAATGCGAGTATAGCCTTAAATATTGATTTTAAAAGCATGTTCTACGTCAATGTGGCCAGCTAGTTTAAAGCTTCTGAATAAATTCGATTCGGTTTCCAAATGGGTCGCGACATTCAAATCGCTCAAAGCCCGGAATCGGAATTGCTTCGATAACATCAATACCTAAAGTCGGTAATTTCTTTTTCCAATATTCTATAGCTGTTACTTCATAAGCAATATGAGCCTTCGTCTGCATTCGATCAAATTGGTCTTCTGTTCCAACATGAACTTGACGATCACCTACATTCACCCAGAAGCCTCCTCTTCCTTGTAGCACCTCAGGCTTAGGAATCTCTTCTAGACCTAAAGCTGTACAATAAAAGGCTCGGCCTTCCTCCACTTTACCTTTAGGAATTGTAATTTGTATATGGTGAACACCTTTAATCATTGCGACACTCCCTTTCTTATGTATTTGATTGACTTTGTTTCATCTTAATTATAACAAGTAAAAAATACCACAGTCCTCCATAAGTGAAGTCTGTGGCATTCCCTTCTCTTAGTCGTTTATCATCGCTGCTGCTAATAATTCAATTCGATTTACTACTTCTTGATCAATAATCTCATTATTCTCATTAAAATGTGCATTAACTGCAAACACTTGTGTCGTTGGAACTGTTCCTTTTAAAAATTGTAATATCGGTTTTAACTGATATTCCGGTACTAAGAAATGACGCTCTGTTCCACCTGTGGCTACTATTCCCGTTTTTTTGGATTGAAAGACTCCCATCGGTAAATGATCGAATAAATTTTTTAAGACCCCGAAATAGATGCTTGGTATATCGGTGTTCCAAATATAAGTGAATCTGCTTCAACGATTGATTGAATTACTTTTCTCGTATCAGCGTTATACTTTTCTAATGGCAAGCCACGTACCCAATCAACCTCATACTCCTTTAAATCGATTAACTCCGTATGAACTTCTGGATTTTTCTGCTTTATTACTTCAAGTACTTCGCTCACTACTTTTGCTGTTTTCGACCCGATTATTGAACCAGAAACACCGACTATTTTCATTATCTCTTGCCTCCTATTTAAATACACTTGTACTATGCAACGGTTGTACTCGTGAAGCAGGATCAATATACGATTTCGCATGATTTATCGCAATCGGGGCCTCTCCTAAACCAACCGCAATTAATTTTACCTTCCCATCATAGTTTACAATGTCACCTGCTGCAAATATTCCTTTTATATTTGTTTCCATTTTTGTATTAACAAGAATGGATTGACGATCCATCTCAAGACCCCAGCTTTTAATCGGTCCTAAAGAAGAAATATTCCCATAGTTCACAATAATATGGTCGACATCTATTATCTCTTCTTCACCATTTTTTTGAACGATTACAACTTGTTTTAGCTTATTCCCATTACCAATTAACTGTTTTATAGAATATGGTGTTTTGATTTCAACAGTGGAAGCTTTTAATTCATTAACACTGCTTTCGTGTGCTTTAAATTCATTTCTACGATGGCTAAGCGTGACTTGTGAAGCGACATCTTTAAGCATGAGAGACCAATCGACTGCAGAATCGCCACCACCACAAACAAGTACACGCTGATTCTTAAACATCTCCAAATCTTTTACTGAATAATGTAAGCTCTTGCCCTCAAATAGTTGCTCCCCATCTACCTTTAACTTACGCGGTTCAAAGGCCCCTATTCCTCCTGTAATCAAAATCGTTTTTGAATAATGCTGGCCAAGATTTGATATTAACGTGAAAGTTTCATCATCACTCTTCTTTACATCGAGAACAGTTTCATTCAAACAAATGGTCGGATTAGCAAACGCTGCTTGCTCCTCTAAATTTTTCACAAAATCCTTGCCAAGTACTTTTGGAAAACCACCTATATCATAAATATATTTATCCGGATACAATTCAGCGATTTGACCTCCAAGCTGCCCTAAGCTGTCAATTATTTTCACCTTTAAACCACGCATCCCTGCATAAAAGGTCGCAAATAACCCTGTTGGTCCTCCCCCAATAATCGTTACATCAAATAGTTCTTCATTGTTCATGCTTCTCCCAATCCCTTCATAGCTTTTTACATATTTCCTTATATTCACCTAGCAGGTGGTCCGAATTTACCTTCACGATAGTCCTTATAGCACTCTTTAATTTCTTCCTCTGTGTTCATGACAAAAGGACCATATGGAACGATCGTCTCATTAATCGGCTCACCTGAATAGATAAGTATTTTCACCCGTCTTGAGCGAGCATAAATGGGACACTCATCATCCAAAGTCTCTATTCTTTCATTTGTCTGCAATAAACCAACTTGATGCTTTTTCAAAACAGTCTTCTCACTACCAATTTCCGCCTCACCTGATAACATATAAACAAATGCATTATGTAAAGCTGGTAGCTTGTGCACATAACTCGCCCCTTGCTCCAAATTAATTTCTGCAATTGTAATAGGAACCATAGCTTTTAACGGTCCTTCAACATCACCAAAAGTACCAGCAAATACTTTTATGTTCCCACCCTCTACTTCGAAGCTTGGTGTTTCTTCCGTATAAACATTTTGATAATAAGGATTTGAATATTTTAACTTGCTCGGTAAATTCAACCAAAGCTGTAATGTATGAGCAATCCCTTCACAAACAGCCTCCTCAGCATGCCTAGCCCCAGTCCCCGCATTCATATATTGAACATCACCAGGTTCAAGAATATCTCTACTACCGCTATTGTCAATGTGCTCTAATCGGCCATCAACAACATATGTAATCGTCTGAAATCCTCTATGAGGATGATCAGAGAAAGCACCTCTTTTAAACCAATCTTCTGCCATAATAATAAATGGATCAAATTCAGCATACCTTCCACTAGGCAATATCCAACCCTTTTGGATAAATGGAAAACTCATTTCTTCGTACTGTACTGTCCATTTATCCTTTATACGTCTTTGTTTCATAACGTCCACCCCTTTTATATACATTTTAGTATAAAAAGTATACACTAGCATTACATCATAATCTTTAACCTTTTGCAAAGAAATAAACTTGATAACTGAAAAAAAGAAAATCCGAAGGCTGTCAAACTTCACCATTCGGATTTTTGGTTAAAACGATTTTTAATGATCTTGTCAATTTCTGTTCATAATAAAAGTTAGTGCAAAATAAATGATTCCCGCTCCAACAATTGTTCCTCGGAATTGCCATAAAAATGCAGATGAATATTTCTCTGCGTAGAAATTTGCATGAATAAAGGAAACTAACAGCAATCCTCCGAAAATGAGCGCACCTAAAATAATTAATACCTTTTTAGGATCAATATAAATATCTTGATTTGCTTCCCCCATAAATGACACCACCTTTTTAGAAATTACTTTTTAATACTATCTTACTGTATATATAAGCAACTTATCAAATAGCTTTAAAACGGTCCCATCTTAATAAATAATGTTACAATCGTTATAACCGACTATTACTGCTTTCATAAGGAGAGTGTATCATATGAAACGTATTGTATTAATCGATGGCGATTGCTCAGTATGTAACAAAGGTGTTCAATTTATCATCAAACGTGACCCGAATGCTCGTTTCCAATTTGCTTCATTACAAAGTGATATTGGGCAACAACTTTTATCAGAATACGGTGTTCCTAAATCAACGGACAGTGTTGTCGTTATCGAGGGCGACCACTATTTTACGAAATCAGAAGCTGTTTTACGTATATGTAAGCATTTAAATGGAGCGTGGAAGCTCTTATATACGGCCATAATTATTCCAAAGCCATTACGAGATGTATACTACCGTTTAATAGCAGAAAATCGTTACAGGTGGTTCGGTCGTAAGGATCAATGCTTACTTTTAACAAATGATATGAAAAAGCGTTTTTTAGACTAAATATTTAATTGGGCTATTTGTTAGAGTGCTGTCACATATTTTGGATGTTTCTAGCGAGACAGAACATAAGGAAAGGCGGTATACTAAAAGTAAATTTGTCTTCATAAGGAGCTTTAAAATGTACAGATCTTTAGAAGAATGTATTATTGATTTAGAAAAAAAGGCGAGCTTGTTCGCATTAAAGAAGAGGTCGACCCTTATCTCGAAATGGCTGCCATACATTTAAACGTCTATAAAAAAGGCGGGCCTGCCATTCTGTTTGAAAATGTGAAAGGCTCTAAATACCCGGCAGTATCCAATCTTTTTGGAACAATTGAACGTAGTAAATATATGTTTCGAAACACTTGGAATCAAACTGAAAGCGTCATTCAGCTTAGAAACGATCCAATAAAAGCGGTAAAACAACCGATAAAACACGTAAAAACAGGACTAGCTGCTTCAAAGGCATTACCTAAAAATACAGGAAATCGCTTACCTGCTCATATGGAGGAAATTTCAATAACTGATTTGCCGCACATTCACCACTGGCCTGATGATGGAGGTGCATTTATTACATTGCCTCAAGTATACAGTGAAGATCCGGACAAGCCTGGAATTATGAACGCTAATTTAGGAATGTACCGAGTTCAATTAAGTGGCAATGAGTATGAACCTAATAAAGAAGTGGGGATGCACTATCAAATTCACCGTGGTATCGGTGTCCATCAAACAAAGGCTACTAAAAAAGGTCAGCCTCTTAAGGTGAGCATTTTCATAGGTGGACCACCAGCTCATACGTTATCCGCTGTCATGCCACTTCCTGAAGGTTTAAGTGAACTAACATTTGCTGGTTTACTTGCTGGACGGCGCTTTCATTACTGCTATGTTGAAGGATATTGTATTAGTCATGATGCTGATTTTGTAATAACCGGTGAAATTCATCCAAATGAAACAAAGCCTGAGGGGCCATTTGGTGATCATCTAGGTTATTATAGTCTTGTTCATCCTTTTCCTGTACTACGTGTTCATAAAGTATATGCTCGCAAAAATGCGATATGGCCGTTCACTGTTGTTGGCAGACCTCCACAGGAGGATACTTCATTTGGAGATTTGATTCATCAATTAACAGGCGACGCCGTAAAGCAGCAAATACCTGGCGTAAAGGAAGTTCATGCAGTTGATGCAGCAGGCGTCCATCCACTGTTATTTGCAATAGGAAGTGAACGTTATACCCTTATGAAGAGGTGAAACGTCCAGCCGAATTAATGACAATCGCTAACAACATTTTAGGTACTGGACAGCTGAGCTTAGCAAAATATTTATTTATAACTGCTGAAGATCAAGAACCGATTACAACTCATGACGAAAAACAGTTCTTATCCTATATCCTAGAACGTGTAGATTTTCGTCGCGACATTCATTTTCAAACAAATACAACGATTGATACACTTGATTATTCAGGGACAGGACTTAATTCAGGTAGTAAGGTAATCATAGCCGCCTATGGTAAACAGAAGCGTCAACTTTGTACAAACGTTCCTGAAGAACTACATACGAATCCGGTATTTAATAAAGCTAAACTTATTATGCCTGGTGTTGTGGCGATTGAAGGATCTAGTTTTTCTACCTATAAGCAAGCTGAAGTTGAAATAGAGGAGTTTTGTACGACACTTGCAAAAGTTGATTTAACAACATGTCCTTTACTGATTGTTTGCGATGATAGTACATTTTTAAGTGACACCATTTCCAATTTTCTATGGGCAACCTTTACACGCAGTAACCCATCACATGACATTTATGGTGTAAATAGCTTCTATCAATACAAACATTGGGGTTGTGACACAATGATTATTGATGCACGGATAAAACCACATCACGCACCACCGCTCGTTCTAGACCATGATGTTGAAAAGCGGATTCAACGATTCTTTCATGAGGATGGGACGATTAAGCAAGCGTGATAACAAAATAATGGCTATAAAAGAAAATCCAAACTAATTCAATCGCAATTGTAGTTGAATTCGGTTTGGATTTTTTATTTCAATCATTGTATTTGCTCAGTTAAATGTCAAATTTCACACTTCCTCTTCTTTATTCAATAATTTACTTAAAAATAGACAACTAATAACACAAGCAAATGGAGTCGTTATAATAAGAGCAAAGCCAATTTGCATACCAATATTCATCCCATAGAATACTCCAAAATAATCCGTAATCATATTCAAACCTTCAATAAAAAATCCAATAAATAAATTAAAGATAACACTCCCAATTCCCATTATAGATACCGAAAACGCAATGGCCGTTCCTGTCCCTTTTTTATAACGTTTAGCTAACAATGCCATTATTGTAGGGTAAATTGGAGCAATACCTGCTCCAGCTAAAGCAATCGCAAAAGCACCGTGATTCCCGAGTATAATCCCAACGATACCACATACACCTGAGATTAGCGAAAATAGTAAAATGGAACGAGCATAACCCATTTTATCAGTAACAGGACCAAGAAACAGTCTAGCTAACATAAAAAAGAAAAAGAATAGTGACAAAACTTTCGATGCATCCTCAATGGACCAATCAAAGACATGAACGTAATAATTGACTAACCAGCTTGCAGTTGCTAGCTCCGCTGTCGAACCAAAAGTTAATATTAGTACGATCATCCATGCGACGCGGTCTTTTACTAACTTCTGAAAAGAGGTCTTTTCTTCCCCTTCGTCCTCATCCTCCTTTGAAAAACGAGCGAGTAAAGTCGGAATAATTGGCAAAATTGACAGCGATAGGACAAGCATATACATGTAGCGCCAACCTAGTTCACCACCGGCTACCTCCCATCCCATAAGCGAAGCAGCCATAACAGGTGCAAGTGTTGAGCCTAAACCATAGAAAAAATGTGAAAGGTTCATCATCGTTCCTGTATGATTTTTAAATATTTGTGCTGCTATAATGGCTAAGGCAATCTCTAACATCCCATTTCCGATATATAGAAAAAAGAAAGAAGCCACTAAATATGAAAAAGAAGTAGAAGCAAATAAACAAACTCCTGAAAGTGCCATTGCGACAAAGGCTAAAGTTGCTGTCGCTTTTATGCCAATTTTATTTGCTAAAACGGACGTATACGTACAGGCCAATAAAAAACCTAAGGAATTTAGAGCTAATAGTAAGCCGAGCTGAGCTTCTCCTATTTTAAAGTCATCTTGAATTTTTGGAATTGCTGGCCCTCTTACATTTTCTGAAATCCCAAATAATAAAAATCCGATAAACACAACAGTTACAAGTATGTAGTAGTTCCTTTTTAAAGATCGTTTCAAAAAAATTTCCCCCAACGTGACAACCCTCCCTAGTATACTATATTAAATTTTGGTATCTAAAAAGAGTTTCAGTAAAGCAATATCAAAAAAGACAAGCCCATTTTGGACTTGTCTTATAGCCTTATTTAAACATATTATTTACTGGCTTCATCATTTGCTGGAATCGATTTTGTTTTTTACGACCATTCATTGACCATGCTGCTGCACCAATTCCTAGAGCAATTAATGAGGTTGTTACCGCTTTACGCATCACTGTCACCACCTATTTTAGTTGGCTTCCATTTCAATTTGTAAATCATGGTCCTCAAATAGGTCGTCTAATGAACTGAGTGTGCCATCCTCTTCGACTTGGTGCATTGATAGCTTCCCATTGGATAATGTCATTTCTACAAAACAGCTCCAGCAATAATACTGGTTTGTTCCTATTTTTCCGATATCTTTACTTTGGCAGTTTGGACAATGCATGATACGAGCTCCTTTCTTACTCGGTCATAATCGCTCGTCCTTTGGTAATCGTTAATTGTTTATCACTCTTAACGACCTTTCTTCCCTCCATTAGATCAGCGATTAACCCATCTGTCACTTCATACCCTACGATTGTCCCCACTTCTTCATGAAAATATACATCTTCCATTAAACCAAGCTTTTCGCCCTCATTTGTTAGCAAAGCGATTCCTTGTAGACGTTCTTTTCCATGCTTTAGTAAAAGAGAATCTGTTTTCTCAAATGGTTTTAGTTGCTCTGCACTCTCAATCATTATGGCATCAGGACCAAAGCTATCCACATCGGAAACGGCTAGGAAGCGCTGTCTTGCAAGCAAGCCTTTTGGGTCAATGAGAAGTCCAATTATTTTCCCGTTTTTATACACTAAGTCAGTGATATGGCCACACTCTTGACCTGTAGATTTAACGAGGACTGGAAATCCTTCAATGGTTGAAAACGTCCGCAAAGATATCGCCACCTTCCGAACATTTATATGATCTAACAAGATGGAACTGTTTATGCTAGTTGACTTTTACCACTTGCCATCAATTCAAGCTTCTCCTTCAACATCGAGTGACGATTAAGTTCATTTTGTTCAGTAATCGCTGTTCGCAGTGCAGATAATTCACCACATAATAGTAAAAATTGCTTTGCCCGTGTAATTCCTGTATAAATTAAATTCCTGCGAAGCATTCTAGTGTAACTTCGCAAGATTGGCATCACAACAATCGGAAATTCACTTCCTTGAGATTTATGAATCGAACAACAGTATGCATGTGTAATTTGATTTAATTCACGTTTAGGATAGACAACTTCCTTTCCATCAAATGAGACGACAACTTGATCTTGTTTTTCCACATTTTCCTTTGCATAAAAAATAGCTATTATTTCACCACGATCTCCATTGTATACGTGTTCTTCTGGATTATTAACTAGCTGTAAAACGACATCGCCAGTACGATAAATGACATCGCCGAAATTAATTTCTCTTCGTCCTTCTTTTTTTGGATTAAAAAGCTCCTGCAAAAGCAAGTTCAACTCTGTAATCCCCGCTTGCCCTTTATACATCGGGGCAAGAACTTGAATTTCTTTTGCTGTATACCCTTTTTTTACAGCATTTTCGCAAATTTGTGCAACAACATCTTTTACCTGCTCTAGTTTACATGGAAAAAAACGCCGATCAACTTGAGGCTCTGCAATTGTTTCCGGTAAAGAATTGTCTTTAATCGCATGAGCCAAATCAATAATGGAAGAACCTTCCTTCTGCCGATAAATATCTGTTAAATGTACGGTTGGAATGACTTTTGAATCAAGAAAATCTTTAAAAACCTGCCCAGGTCCTACGGATGGTAGCTGATCTTGATCACCTACAAGAACCACTTGCATTTTTTGCGGAACAGCTTTTAATAATTGATTCATTAACCAAATATCAACCATTGAGCATTCATCTACGATCAGAAGCTCACCTTCAATTTGCTCATGATCACCTTTTTCAAAACCACTGCCATTTCCGCTCCAACCGAGCAGACGATGAATTGTTGTTGCCGGTAAATTCGTTGATTCATTTATTCGCTTAGCAGCCCTGCCTGTCGGAGCAACAAGTAAGATTGGAAATGGATTTGACCCGGAGTAAGCTTTTGGATCAAGCGACAATCCATGTAATCGTGCATACAGTTCAACTATTCCTTTAATAACCGTCGTCTTGCCAGTTCCGGGTCCACCTGTTAATATCATCATTTGTGATGAAAGAGCTGTTTGAATGGCTTCCTTTTGTGATGCTGCATAAGTTAATTTTTGCTCTTCCTCAAGCTTACCTAATTCTTTTAAAAATTCAGCTTCAGGAAATTCATCTTCAACCTCTTGTGAAATAATACGTCTTATGTTCGTGACAATGCCTTTCTCTGCAAAAAATAAAGTCTTCATATAGACACGGCCATCTTCCTCAACAATCAGATCATCTTCAGCCATCATGAGCAACTGTTCTTCCACTTCTTCAACATGTATTTGAGATTGTGGTGTTGAGAGAAGTGAAATGACTTGAGGAACAAATTGTTCACGATAAAGGAATACATGACCTTCTTGTAAACAAAATTCTTGGATAAAGAATAAACAGCCTGCTCGAATTCGATCAGGGTGATTGCCTGTTATACCAATTGCTGCTCCAAGAATATCAGCTCGTCTAAAACCAATCCCTTCAACATCTTCAATTAGCTTATATGGATTCGTTTGAATAATATCAAGTGCTTGAATTTTATAAGTTTGATATATTTTTAACGAAAGCTCAACACCAAAGCCATGCTTTGAAAGCTCAAGCAGCACTTGTTCAACACCTTGTTGTTCAATGAGCTCGGAATAAAGCTGATCTGCCTTTTGCTTTGTCAGCTTCGGAATATCATACAACACAGTACGATCTTCAACGATACGAGTAATTGCCCGTTCACCAAGACGTTCAACAATCGCTTCTGCTGTTTTCTTACCTATTCCGGGAAAACGATCACTTGCTAAATACTGTATAATCCCACTTTTTGTTTGTGGTAAATCTCGTCTAAATTGCTCAACCTTATATTGTAAACCAAATTTTGGGTGCTCGGTAAACAGACCATAAAATAAAAACGTTTCACCTGGTTCCGTTTGTGGTAGTAATCCGACAACGGTTACTTTTTTTTTCTATTATATCTTCATTCGTTTTTTCCACTCTAATGAGAGCCACTGTATAGTAGTTTTCTTCATTTCGAAACAATATATGAAGGATCGTTCCTTTTACAAAACCTCTTTCAACCGTTTCAATTTCCTCACTCATACATTTCACCCTTACTTCAAGGCATTTTCTACAGTTTTCTTACCATTAGCCGCAAGCATATGATTAGGCTGTATCTCTAACGCTTTATTGAAAGATTGTAAAGCTAACCCCGGTTCATCTTTATAAGCGTACGCTACCCCTAAATTAAAGTGTGCATCAGCATGTTCTTCATTTTGTTCGACAACACGTTTAAATTCTTCAAGAGCTTCATCAACTTGATTCAGCTGTGCCAAACAAAGCCCATATTGAAATCTCGCATCAATGTCTTCATCATTTAGTTCGACTGCTCGCTTCAATGAACTAAGTGCATGTGGTAAAGAACCAAGTTGATAATAGCTCATCCCAAGCATAAAGTGTACATCAGGCTCATCCAATTTATATTTAATCGCTTGGCGAAATAATTTAACTGCCTCTTCAAATTGATCTTGTTTATAATAAATAGCTCCTGCACCGTAGTATGCCGTTGCAGCATGCTCATCTAATTCAATCGCCTTGTCGAAAAAAACAAGTGCACGCTCTAATTCACCAACAATCCCAAGCAAATTACCAAAATTAATAAAACCGGTTGCGTTTTTGGGATCTTTTTCAATTGCAGATGTAAAACATTTTGCAGCTTCCTCATAGTTTTGTTCATTCATAAGTCGAATGCCTTGCTCAATTAACGTCATCTTACTCTCTCCTTGTAAAGGTTCAATAAAAGGGGCTTGTCCCCAAAGATCTAATCGTTATCTTTGAAGCAAACCCGGATGTTTACTTATGATTGTTTCGCTAGCTTCGCATGATATGGATTTGAAGAAATGATATGATCAATCGTTCCTCCACCCAAGCAAACCTCGCCATCATAAAACACAACAGCTTGACCTGGTGTAATCGCCCGTTGGCGTTCATCAAAGGTAACACGCACCGTGCCATCTTCATTTGGCATTACCGTAACAGGCTCATCCTTTTGGCGGTAGCGAAACTTAGCAGTACATCGAAATTGCTCTGTTGGTTCGTCATTAATCCAATTCACATCAATTGCATCGAGGGCCTCTGAATACAGACCTTCATGATGGAAGCCTTGACCGACAATGAGCACATTACGTTCTAAATCCTTTCCTATCACAAACCAAGGCTCGCCTGCACCACCAATACCTAGACCTTGACGTTGTCCTAAAGTATAGTACATGAGGCCATCATGCGTTCCTTTCACTTCACCTTCAAGAGTTTGGATATCCCCAGGCTGAGCTGGTAAATATTGCGATAAGAATTCTTTGAAATCACGTTCCCCGATAAAGCATATACCTGTACTATCTTTCTTTGTTGCTGTTGCAAGGTTTGCTTCAATTGCTATTTTTCGCACTTCCTTTTTCGGTAAATGTCCAATAGGAAACATCGTCTTTGATAATTGTTTCTCCGATAAGGCATTAAGAAAATACGTTTGGTCTTTATTATCATCAACACCTCTAAGGAGGTGAGCACGACCTTCTCTCATTTCAACTCTGGCATAATGTCCTGTAGCAACATAATCTGCACCTAGTGTCATTGCGTGATTTAAAAATGCTTTAAACTTAATTTCTTTATTACACATAACATCAGGATTCGGTGTTCTACCAGCTTTATACTCTTCAAGAAAATACGAAAACACTTTATCCCAATATTGTTTTTCAAAATTAACTGCATAATAAGGAATTCCAATTTGATTACAGACACGAATAACGTCATCATAATCCTCCGTCGCTGTACAAAAACCATTCTCATCTGTATCATCCCAATTTTTCATAAAAATGCCAATTACATCATAACCTTGCTCCTTTAATAGTAAAGCAGTTACAGATGAATCCACACCTCCCGACATACCCACAACGACACGTGTTTCCTCTGGTCGTTTGTTCATTGTTATCACCTCTATATTATATGAATTGCTCCGTCTCACGAAGTCTATTGACAATTGCTGCTGTTTGCGAAGCAACATAATCAATTTGTTCATTTGTATTGCCGTATCCGAAGCTAAAGCGAACCGCTGATGTCAAACGTTTATCCTCTTTACCAAACATAGCTACAAGAACATGAGACGGTTCGACTGAACCAGCTGTACATGCTGAACCACTAGAGGCAGCGATATTTACCAAGTCTAGGTTCATAAGCAACTGTTCAATATGAATTCCTGGAAAGCTTACATTAATAATATGTGGTAAACGCTCAGACTGACTACCGTTAATTGTAAACTCAACCTTCTCACTCACTAAGCCATCAATGATCCTTTGTGAAAACTCCTCGTATTGCTTTTTCCGTTCTTGAAGTGTTGAAGTAGCTAACTTTAACGCTTGAGCAAAACCAACGATCGCCGCTACATTTTCTGTACCCGCTCGTCTTTTCCGCTCTTGTTCACCACCATATAAAAGTGGCTTCACTCTTTCCTTCGTATATAGCAAACCGATTCCCTTTGGTCCATTTATTTTATGTGCAGAGAACGATGCCATATCGACTGGTAAAGAGTTTAAGTTAAGCTCAAGTACTCCACATGCTTGTACCGCATCAGTATGAAACGCAGCTTGATGATCAAGCAGCATTTCACCAATCTCTGCAATTGGTTGGATCGTACCTACCTCATTGTTACCATACATAATCGTCACTAATATCGTATCATCACGAAGTGCATCCTTAACGGTTTGTGGATTAATTTCACCTGATTCATCAACAGGTAAATAGGTCACTTCAAACCCTCTTGCTTCTAATTCTTGACAAGCATGTAGTACAGCATGATGCTCAATTTGCGACGTAATAATATGTCTTCCTCGCTCTTGATTCTCAAATGCATAACCGATAATAGCCATATTATCGGCTTCCGTTCCCCCACTTGTAAAAACTAACGTTTCTTCTTTCACTTGAAGTAGGGATGCGATCTCAGAACGAGCTTGATCTAATGCAGCTCTCGCACGTCTACCTGCCTGATGAATACTTGAAGGATTCCCAAAATGTGTCGTATAGTAAGGCATCATTACTTCAAGTATGTCAGGGTGTAGCGGAGATGTTGCAGCATGATCAACATAAACTAAATCCAATTCGATTCACCGTCTTTCTTCCTTTTAAATATAGAACATATAATATTCTTGTTTTCCATCATCTTCATATGTCGCTAAATCCTCTAATGTCGTCTCATCTAATACATTTTTAACTGCGTCACGAATTTTCATCCATAAATTTCGTTTAGCTGGTTCCTCATCCTCCATTACCTCAACTGGAGAAATTGGACCTTCTAATACGCGAATTATATCTCCTGCTGTAATATCCTTTGCTTCTTTAGCCAACATATATCCTCCATAGGCACCGCGAACGCTTTTTACTAGCATTGCATTCCGTAGCGGGGCAATCAGCTGCTCTAAATAATGTTCCGATAATTCATGCTCCTTAGCAATTGATTTTAATGATACAGGCCCTTCTCCGTACTTTTTCGCCAATGCAATCATAATCGTTAATCCGTAACGACCTTTAGTCGAAATCTTCATAAAATACCCTACCTCACTTCTATATTAAAATGGCTTTATGATTCAATATCGCTCAATTTAATTCTTAGTCATTATAGCATGTTTTCATCTATTTATGCATTTACACTGATTTCGTTTATTGCACATCCACCTCATACTATAAGAGAGTAAGCAATTCATTACCTTCTATTTAATTGTCATACTGCCCCTTTACTAATATTCCCATCTACCTATAAAGTTTTTAGTGAATGACATAAGTGTGCTGATGACATACTATGATCATAATAGAAAGATCTAAGAAAAGGTGAACACAGATGAAACATCCACATTTTATTTATGTATTGGTCATTATTATTGTCAATGTTTTCTTAAAATCTTGGCAAGTCTTACCTAAATATTACAAAAGCTTATTATATGTGATTTTTATTAACTCTTGTTATTACTACTTATTTAAGGGGAAGCTTTTATGGGAATTTAGAGACAAGCTACTTAAAGTAAACCAACTGCGCGCCCTGCACTTATTTATTGGAACCCCATTACTCGCTCTCGGTTTTTTATCTCGATTTCCTCGTACATTACCGAAGCAAATTATATATGTGTTATCGTGGACGATTGTCTCATCAATTGGTGAATGGGTTGCTATAAAAAACAAATTAATCGTATATAAAAATGGCTGGAATAATATGTGGTCAAGCTTCATTTACTTTAAAATGTATATTTTTAGTTATTTATTTCGACAACGTCCTTTTTTACTATCGTTTTATCTTTTATTACTGTACTATTTTATATCATTCGCTTTCGAATCCCTTTTGGTAAACACTTACTGAAAGGACCACTATTCTTTATAAATTCGAAAATTTACCCTTTTATTTATCACCGTTAACTTAACAAGAGGTGTTTATGCTGCATGAATGCAAAATCCGAGAAAAAACTGTTATATTCAATCTTCATAGTATCTATTCTATTCTTAGTTTATTTATTAAGAAGACCTCCTATTAAAGATTGGTTACTTGCTTATTTATTTAATGCTTTCTCAAACATATTAATCGATGCTTTTATCGTTTCAAAAAGAATGCTTTCCTATCCAGTTAGACTTTTCCCAAAAGTGTTAAATAGTAATTTTTTATTTGATACTATCGTATATCCGACAATTATGGTTCTCTTCAACCAAGTGACACGACATGACTCAGTATTACTTATTTTTAGCAAAGTGTTCTTATTTACAGTTCCAATTTTGCTATTTGAAATGTGGGCAGTACAAAATACATCCTTTATTCATTGGGATAAAGGATGGAATTGGAAGCATTCATTCGTTTCTATAACGTTAAAATCATTGCTAAACCGACTTATTATAGAAGTTATTCGTAAAATCGATAACCTACGTTCACCTCATAAGTACAGTCACGTCTTTGATAGATAATACGAGATTGCAGTACTTACGAATGATTTTATGGAAATCTTTCCCGATCAAAGCCAACTAATAGATAGCACGGTATTTGACCAACTTGCTTACAGATGCGGACAGGTCTAATAATTCTAATCTATTGAAATCTACCCATCTACACTTTTTCTATGTTGACTCCCTTATTCATGAAAAAATATCAGCAACCGAGAAAAAACGCGCATCCTTATGCTGCGCGTTTTTCATCTCTATTCAACCACTAAATCTTCAATTGAATTTACATCCTCCATATAAGTTGGAACAGCTAAACCAAGCTGGGTTCCATGGAGATTTGAACCTAAATCCTCAAATTGACCTTCATATTCTTCATAATATTCAGCGTGAGTTGTCGGTAACCAAGCACAAACAATCGCATCTCCGCTTCCAGAAGCAATTCCTGCCCACATTGGACCCGCGTCAATTTGTGTTAATGTGACATCATAGCCTAGCGTTTCAAGCACGTGTCCAACTACATTTGTTGCTGCAATCGTTTCTTCCCAAGCAACATATAATAGTTCAATTTCATCTCCATCAACAGATTCTACACCTTCAGTCCATGTAGCGACAAGATCTTCATTCTCTTGGACAAATTGTTCTGCAGCTGCTGCTTCAGGTTCACCATCATTAATCAAAGCCATAACATGTTCCACATGGTCAGTCTCCCATTGGAATTGATCTAAAAATTTATAAGCTTGTGGATGATCTTCCTGTAATCCTAAACGAACAACAGTATGAATATCTTCGGCATCACCATAAATATTTAACGGATCTTCTAAATATTTGAGGTCAAAGTTATTGAACTTAAAGTGCGGGCTCCATCCAGTTACGATAATTGGCTCTTCATTTGCATACGCACTCGTTAATGATGCAACCATTGCAGCACTTGAGCTTTCTACTACCGTCCAGTCATCCTCAAGATTATATTGTGGCAACACTTCATTGATTGTGATGTTCATAAGACCTGCACCTGGATCAATACCGACGATTTGGTAATCGACGGATGAACCATCAAAGCTTGTTGCTTCATCCGTATTTTCTTCTACAGACTCATCAACTTGTGAGTCGCTATCTGGCTGCTCATCACTTCCACAAGCAGCAAGACCCATAGCCAATACGGTTGCGGTTGTAACACCTAATAATTTTTTTAACATTACTGTGTTCCCCCTTGTTTTTTGTTTCCTATATTTTGAGTAATCCGATCTAGAATAATTGCAATAATCACAATCGCTAGACCAGCTTCAAAACCTGTCCCTGTTCGAACTTGTGTAACAGCACGATATACATCTGCTCCAAGACCTGGTGCCCCCACCATTGCAGCAATAACAACCATCGATAAGGCTAACATGATACTTTGGTTAACTCCTGCCATAATCGTTGGTGTAGCAAGTGGCAATTGAACTTTTAGAAGGCGTTGAGCAGTTGTCGAACCAAATGCTTCTGTTGCTTCAATAAGATCTTTAGGAACTTGTTGAATTCCTAATATTGTTAATCTAATAGTAGGTGGCATTGCAAAAATGACTGACGCCACAACACCAGGTATTACACCAATGTTAAAGAAGAATATAGCTGGTATTAAATAAACAAATGCCGGCATTGTCTGCATGAGATCTAGAATTGGTGTGACAATTTGTCTCACAGTATTTTTCTGTGATGCCCATATTCCAATCGGTATACCAACAATAATAGATACAATAACTGCTGTTAACACAAGTGACAATGTTTTTGTCATCCCGTCCCAATAACCTAAATTCCAAATAAGAAGTAATCCTGCTATTGAGAAAATCGCCATTCTCCACTTACTCGTCTTCCAAGCAATAAGGGCAATAATAATAATAAAGACAATCGGTGGTAAGAAAAGTAATACTGCTTCAATTCCGTTAACAATGCCACCTAATATCGCACTAATAAAATCGAATAGTCCACCTAAGTTAGCCGTTAACCAACTAATGAATGAATCTACATATTCTGCAATTGGGAGTTTCGGTAATGAATCCATTAGTTCACCTCCCCAATTTTCTTACTAGCGAGATCATTTATATGCTCTTCATTTCCAGCTAAAGCACCAATAACGGCTCCTTTAACAACAATCCCTTTTAATCGTTCATTTTCATCAGTAACTGCTACCGGAACACCGGCTTGAGACACTTTCTCAAATAAATCTGTTAGAACAATATCTGGTCGAACCGTTAATAGCTCGGTTGTCATAATGTCAGAAATACCAACTTTTTGTTCTATCGCTTTCGTTGCGTCATCTGCCGTTAAGGCACCGAGTAATTTGTTTTGCTTGTTCACTACGTAGACAGATGAAATACCACGCTCTTTCATCAACTGCAATGCTACTCGTGGTCCTTTTTCAAGCTGAATCGATTCAGCACGTTTCATCACGTGCTCCGCTGTTAATACTTTAGAGAGATCAACATCTTCTACGAAACGTTCGACATACTGATTTGAAGGATTCATTAAAATTTCTTCTGGAGTACCAACTTGAACGATATTCCCATCCTTCATCAACGCAATACGATCACCAATGCGTAAAGCCTCATCTAAGTCATGTGTAATAAAAACAATTGTTTTTCCATCGTTGACTGCAATTCTAGCAACTCATCTTGCATATCTTTACGAATAAGGGGATCCAATGCACTGAACGCTTCATCCATTAACAGCACATCCGGATCATTTGCAAGTGCCCGAGCTAATCCAACTCGCTGCTGCATACCACCACTCAGCTGACTGGGATATTGTTCTTCATAACCTTTTAGCCCAACTAATTCTAATGATTTGAAAGCCTGTGTTCTTCGCTTTTCTTTAGGTATACCTTGAATTTCTAGACCGTACTCCGTATTTTGTAAAACCGTATAATGCGGAAGGAGTGCAAACTTTTGGAAAACCATACTAATTTCTTTTCTTCTTACTGTTCGTAACTGCTCCTTACTCATTTTAACAACATCCTGGCCATTAATGAGTACTTGACCACCCGTAGGATCAATTAATCGATTTAACAAACGAACAAGAGTCGACTTTCCACTACCTGAAAGACCCATAATGACAAAAATTTCGCCTTTATTAACCTCAAAGCTTGCTTGATTGACCCCAACTGTACAACCTGTCTTCTCAAGGATTTCTTGTTTCGTTTTCCCTTTCTTTAATTCTTGCAAGGCCTGCTTGATATTTTTCCCAAATATTTTCGTAACAGCTTCGACCTTAATTTTCACTTCTTTATTCGTCATTCTTTCACCTTCGTCTCTAAGGTTTTCCGTTTCATCAACACTCAATAATTATAAAAAAAAACGATACAATATGACAAAGCCGAAATATCGTCTTAATACTCTTATTAACTTTGTACAGTTTAAACTGTACGAACAAACTATACGGTATACATAGAATTGCTACCAGATACGAGCAAATCCTAGCTAACATCCCATTTTTACATTTCAAAACCCATGTGCTACTCTTATTCATAGAGAAAACGATAGGGGAAGTGGTCGAATGAACGATGTCGAGAAACTAGAACGAGCAAGAACCCGGTGTATCGACTCACTTGCAAAAAACTTACACCTTTATGGCGTTAACCAATCCGTTGGTCGCTTATATGGATTACTTTATTTCAACGAAGAGCCTATGACACTTGATTGCATGAAAGATGAACTCGGCATGAGCAAAACGAGTATGAGTACATCTGTCAGACAGCTACAAGAATTAAAAATGGTTGAGAAAGTTTGGAAGAAAGGTTCACGTAAAGATCTATATGAATCCACAGATGATTGGTATCAAACATTCGCAGATCTTTTTTCTGTTAAATGGCGTAAAGGAATCCATTCAAATATTGATCAAATTACACAATCGTTAAATGAAATCAATGAATTACTTAACGATTCAAATACTTCTATTGAAGTTACGAAGGCGGCAACAATTGATAAAGAAAAGCTTGAATACGCCCTTGGTTACTATGACTGGCTCAACCGCTTTGTCGATAGTATAGAGTCAAAGGAAATTTTTAAATGGATACCTAAAGATAATCGACATAACGACCTATCTTAGAACCGACGTGATCATATCCACGCTACCCTGAATCTCATCTAATTTATATTTAATTTCCTCAAAAAAAGAACACCCTTAATAGCCTTATCCTCCATAGGCCATATCAGTTCTGATATGGCTAATATGATATGTCCATCCTTCTTGTCTCTTCTAGTCATTCCTCGAACTTGCATAAGAAAAGAGGATTTATGCTCATATAATGAACATAATATCCTCACATATCGTTTAGTCTATTTATTGTATGATTTGAAGTAACTTTCTTTATTCTTTCTTCGATAATTGTAGAGCTCTCTTAAAGTCTTTTAACGAAGATGATGGTCCATACATAAGTACACCACCTCTATATACACGTGCACCAATGATGGCAAGAATCGCAATCGTTGCAACCATAATTCCAATACTCAAACCTACTTCCCACAATGGGATTTCGAGCATGCCGACTCGAAGGAACATAAGCATCGGAGCAAAAAATGGAATAAAGGAAGATACAGTAACTAATGTTGATTCTGGCATGTTCATTCCTACCATTGCAATGACATAAGCAATGGCAATTAACATGATGAATGGCACCATTAACTGCTGAACATCTTCACTACGGCTAACAATTGAACCTAGCATGGCAGCAATTGTTGCATAAAGTAAATAGCCTAATAAGAAAAACAGAATGGCATAAAGATAAGTAGAAGTAGGTACGTTTGTTAACCCAAGCCCATCAAAGAAACTTCCACTAGCAGCATTTTGCTTCTGTTGAATTAATATAAAACCAAATAAAATAACGACACTAAATTGAGTTAGCCCTAGCATGGCAATCCCGATGATTTTGGCAAACATTTGACTAACTGGCGAAGAACTTGAAATAAGTACTTCCATCACTCTTGATGATTTTTCATTAGCGATATCCGTAGCAATCATACTTCCATAAGTAATGACAGCAATATAAAGTAGAACTAGGATAACCGTGACTAAACCAATTGCACCAGCCATTTCTTCCTCTGATTTTAATGTTGAATCACTACCTTCTGATTCAATTAAAACCGTGTCAAAATGAACAGGAGCGTATATTTGCTCTAAAATATCTTGATCGATACCAGCCTGACTAGTTGCAATGGCTACTTTCATTTGCTGTAATTGACCTTCTAGTTGAAATTGTAGTGTTGTATTCGATAATTGCTCTGTATGATAAGTGGCTACAGGTAATCCATTTTCATCTAAGAAAAGTTGCAATATTCCTTCATAATCACCGGCAAGTACTGCTTCTTCTGCCTCTTCTAAGTTTCCTTCAAATAACTCTATTGTAGCATCCTCATCAACTTGACTAATGCCTTCAACAAGCACTTCATATAAGTAGTCACTTTCGTCTAAAACAGCTACTACTTCTTCATCATCCGAGCCAGTGAATAGATTAATAATCGATTCAATGTTCACAAATGCTAATATAAATAAAAGGAAAATAGCGGTAGTAAATATAAATGATTTAGATTTAACCCTACTTAAATATGTATGTGAAAGGACAATCCAAAATTTATTCATACGCTTCACCAGCTTTCTCGATAAAAATATCATGTAAGGACGGTTCTTCTAACTCAAACTTTCTGACAAATCCCTTTCCTTGTAAAGCTAATAATACTTGCTGTGACACTTCTTCGTTTGAAATTTGTAGTATCCCGCCTTCTGTCGTCTTCTTTAAGCGAACAACCCCGTCAAGCTCTTGAAGAAAATCAATCGGAAAATCTGCGTGTACGGTAAGATTTTTCTTACCAAATGAACGTTTTATATCGCGTAAGCCGCCGTGTACAATCGTTTTACCATGTTGCAAAATACATAAATGTTCACACAACTCTTCAACATGCTCCATGCGATGAGAAGAAAATAATATCGTTGTCCCTTTTTCTTTCAAGTCAACAACCGCTTCTTTTAAAAGTTCGACATTGACCGGATCAAGTCCCGAAAATGGTTCATCTAAAATTAAGAGTTTTGGTTTATGGATAACAGCAGAGATGAATTGGATTTTTTGCTGATTCCCTTTTGAAAGCTCTTCTACCTTTTTATCGATATAGTCAGGTACTTTAAAGCGTTCAAGCCAACTTTCTAATTCTTTGATTATATCATTTTTCTTCATCCCTCGAAGTCTACCTAAATAAACGATTTGATCCCTTACTTTCAGCTTAGGATATAACCCTCTTTCTTCTGGTAAATAGCCAATTTCATTACTCTTACTGTAATCAATTGTTTCACCATTCCAACTAATACTACCACCAGTTTGATCAATCAAGCCTAAAATCATCCGAAAAGTGGTTGTTTTACCAGCACCATTGGCTCCTAAAAAACCGAAAATTTGTTTTTCTGGTATTTCCAATGATAGGTTGTTAACAGCCGTAAATGAACCAAACTGCTTTTTAACCCCATCTAGCTTTAAAGTCATTATTTTAACCCCTCTCAAAAGTACTCTATACATTTACGTACCAATCTAATTTCCGTTTCACATTTCTACCTATAACCATAAATGGATAAGTTGGATAAACCTAAATAAAACCATCCGTTCACCAAAAATTTTCGATCTCCATATCGATAGTTCAAATTGGCATTTCAGTCAAAAGTCTTAGACTACTTTTCCCTTTAAATACCCTAGTTGTAATACTGACCAACATATGTATGTAATCCTTACAAGCAGTTGCTTCTATTATTTCTACCCCTTTCACATTCTTTAACTTTAAAAGCTTGAAGGGGAAAGATTCCCTTCAAGCCTTAAAAATGTTAGTTAGGTCGATGGTTAGCTTTACTTAATGCAATTTTTCCATCCAATTTATATAACCATGGAGATAATCATTCCACCTATGGCACCTGTTACTACAACTACCCATGGTGGTAGCTTCCAAAAAACAAGCATACCAAATAAAAGTACTGCAAAAGAAAAGTCAACAACTGTTACTACCGAACTTGTAAAAATTGGATCGTATAATGCTGCAAGTAAAATCCCAACAACCGCTGCATTTACACCCATTAAGGCCCCTCTTACTTTCTCATTACGACGCAACTGATCCCAAAACGGTAGTGCTCCATAGATTAGCAGAAACGCTGGCGTGAAAATTGCGACTGTTGCTATAAGTCCACCTTGCCAGCCATTCATAACTGCTCCTATGTAACTAGCAAATGTAAACAATGGTCCTGGGACTGCTTGAGTCGCTCCATAACCAGCAAGAAATTCCTCTTTTGTTAACAAGCCTGTTGGAACAAATTCTCGTTCAAGTAATGGCAACACAACATGTCCACCACCAAAGACAAGTGATCCTGCTCTGTAAAAACTATCAACCATTGCCACCCACGTCCATGAGCTTAATTCTCGAAAAATCGGTAAAGCTATTAGTAGACTAACAAATATAATTAAGCATACTGCTCCCGAGCGACGGCTGATTGGAAATGCACGTTTAGAAGTTGATTCTTCTTTTTTTTCATTGCGGTATAATATGTATCCAATAAGGGCTGATGCTAATATGACTACAACTTGTGAAAAGACTGCTTGCCACAACAAGACAGCGATTATGGCGAATAAAGCAATTGTTTTTCTTTTTGTATCTGGTGTTAAATTTTTGGCCATTCCTAAAATAGCGTGTGCAACTACAACAACAGCAACGATCTTCAGACCTTGAATCCATCCTGCATCTAGTGAGCCATATTGCAGTAATACTAAAGCAAATAAAATAAGGGCGACTACTGATGGGAACGTAAAACCAATAAAAGAAATGATTCCTCCAATAACCCCCCACGCATCAATCCTATTCCCATTCCAACTTGACTGCTCGCAGGTCCTGGTAAAAACTGACTCAAAGCTACTAAATCGGCATAGCTTTTCTCATCCATCCATTTTCTTCTACGAACATATTCTTCATGGAAGTAACCTAGATGAGCAACAGGTCCACCGAACGAAGTGAAACCAAGTCTAGTTGAAATTAGAAAGATTTCAAGCAACACACGCCATTTTGTCTTAGCTTCATTCATACTTTCTTCCCCCCTTAAATCTCATACTCTTTATCTTATCGGATTAACCTCGTTCATACCATGTCCTACTAAATTCTTTACATCTTCTTTACATAATCATTGTCGTTTTAATTCTTCTAATCGATGAAAGACTTTATAATACTGTTTTTCGTATCCATTTTGATTCGGGATGTAATATTGCTTATCCTTTAATAGATCAGGAAGATATTGCTGTTTCACCCATGAATTCGGATAACTGTGCGGATATTTATAGCCTTCCCCATGTCCCAATGTTTTTGCCCCAGCGTAATGGGCATCTTTTAAATGTGGAGGAATATCTCCAATTTGACCTTTTCGAACATCCTCGATTGCGTAATCTAGTGCTTTATAGGCACTATTAGATTTTGGCGACAAGCATTGCTGTACAACGACATTAGCAAGAGGAATACGTGCCTCAGGTAAACCTAATCGCTCAACTGCTTCAACCGCTGCTACTGTATGTGTTGCTACCTCAGGTGCTGCTAATGAAATATCTTCATACGCAATAACGAGCAGCCTTCGACATATCGAAGTTAAGTCACCACCTTCAATTAAACGGGCAACATAATGTAGAGCAGCTTGAACATCACTACCGCGAATAGATTTTTGTAGACAGGATAATAAAGAATAGTAAATATCTCCATCTTTATCGTGAGAAAAACCTTTATTTTCAACACATTCCATAACAACTTCTTCAGACACCTTAATAACCTTTTCATCTCGATTTCTTGATGCTGCAACCGCTTCTTCTAATACATTTAACGCTGAACGAGCATCACCATTAGTAGAACGAGCAATTAATTGAACCGCTTCGGCAGACATCTTGACTTCCTCTCTTCCAAGCCCTCGTTCTTTATCGTGTAATGCTAGCTGTATAAGTTCTTCAATATCATCATATGTTAGTGTCTTTATTTCTTTAATTTGCCCACACCGACTTCGAATCGCAGGATTTACATCATGAAACGGGTTTTCAGTCGTAGCACCTATTAATGTGATCAATCCTCTTTCAACATGTGGTAAAAGATAATCCTGCTGAGCTTTGTTAAACCGGTGAACTTCATCAATAAATAAAATTAAATTACCTTCTTCTCGAGCTTGTTCAACCGCTTCTTCAATATATTTCTTCCCAGCAGTTGTCGCATTAATCGTTTTAAAAGGCTTTTGAACCGTACCAGCGATTGCATTTGCTATTGATGTTTTTCCGGTACCAGGTGGCCCATAAAGTAATATAGATGGGACATGCCCATTTAAAATCATTTTATATAAAGCAGTATTTTTCCCAACAACGTGCTTTTGCCCGACAACTTCGTCAATCGTTCTCGGTCGCATTCGATAAGAAAGTGGTGAAGGTATCAATGAATCAAATAACATCCGAAACTCTCCTTTACGGACAAATTCATACAATAATATAGTATACACACTTCGTTACCTATTGTCTCTTTAAGTAATCACTAGATTATTTAATGTGCAAAGACTTATTATGATGATAACTTCATCCACATAACAGCAACATCCAATTTTATTTTTCAAAGATTCTTACTAGATGCATCCCCTTCCCTCCCTGCATTCAACTTAACATTATCAACAGTCTATAATTATAAATTTCAAAAAATATTCTATCACCCTTGTATAAAATCTAAATAAACGGAGATAATTTGTAGCAAATAAGGAAATTAAAGGAGATGACTTATATGAAAGTTAGACAAGATGCTTGGTCACATGAGGATGATGTTTTACTAGCTGAAACCGTGCTCAAGCATATTAAAGAAGGGAGCACACAATTACGTGCATTTGATGAGGTTGGTGATCAATTAAATCGAACATCTGCTGCTTGTGGATTTCGTTGGAATGCAGTTGTTCGTAACCATTATGTTAACCAAATTGCTGATGCAAAGAAGGAACGTAAAGAACGGAAACGTGCAGCGTCTTTTTCATACTATCCTCCTGTCCGTCAGCTGTGGACTCCTCTACCTGATACAACGTTTAATGAAGGGGAATTATCACTAGAAGCTGTTATTACCTTCTTACAGAAGCTTGCGCAATCACACCAACAAACAAGTGTACTAGAAAAAGATAAAGAGCGATTAGAAGCTGAAAACAGAGAGCTTCAGCAACGAAATCAACAGCTAGAAAAAGACCTAAAGAAAATCAAACAAGATAATAGTATCATTGAAGAGGATTACCAATCTCTTATTCAAATCATGAATCGTGCTAGGCGGATGGCCATTTTAGAAGATGAGGAGTCCATGTCAAATGCTTCATTCAAGATGGATAAAAATGGAAATTTAGAAAAACTCGCTAAATAATTTTCTTAAGAATATGTCCTAAAAGGTTACATTTATCCTTTTAGGACAACTTTATATCTATTCCATTGAATACGTACTTCTCTTACGCTTCCAAAGAATCCAGCCTAATAGAAACCCAAATGGAAAAGAAATAAGAAAACGCGAAATCATAGCTACTATACTTTCAATTAGTGGAAAAGCATTAATATCCATACCGAATTGAAAGAAATCCAAGACAAAATTCACTAATGAAAACAATGCACCCCAAATGCAGCCAATCTTCAACATGTATAACCACTTTTTCATTGCACTCAATCCTTTATTATCATTATCATAACTTACTATGACAATACCATATTTACACAATAATGCGAATAAAAACTGTGTTTACAACTACTCCTTACTAATTACCCCCCATTTCTTCACATAACGCTCAACTTCTGATACCTCCATAGGTTTACTATAGAAGTAACCTTGTACTTCATCACACTCTAATTCTCGCAATAGTTCAAGCTGTGTCTTATTCTCGACTCCTTCTGCAATAACTTTCATTCCTAATTGATGACTCAGTTCAATTATCATTTTAACAAGCTCCCGATCTTTTTTATGATCGATCATATCTCTTACGAAACAGCGATCGATTTTAATCATATCAAGCGGGAAATTATTTAAATATTGTAGTGATGAATAATACGTTCCAAAGTCATCGATCACGATTTGAACACCAAACGCTTTCAGCTCATGAAGAATATTAATGGTTGTTTCTACATTTTGCATCATCACTGACTCGTTCACTTCAATAATTAATAAATTTGATTCAATGTTTGATTCATAAACGACTTCTTTTACAATTGAAGCAATATCCCCTTGCTGGAGCTGTACCGCTGATAAATTGACCGAAACAGGAAGCGTTTTCATTCCTTCTTTTTGCCAAATTTCTATCTGCCGACATGTTTGTCGTAACACCCAATGTCCAATTTCAACAATCGTTCCCACTTCTTCCGCTAGCGGGATAAAATCTAGTGGTGAAATAAAACCATAGACTGGATGCTTCCATCGAAGTAGAGTTTCAACACTGGAAATTTTCCCTGTATTTAAATCAATTAAAGGATGATAATACATTTGAAACTCTTCATTCATAAGTGCTTTTGATAACTCAGCCATTAACATATAATTTTTGTTAATTTCTCGTTCCATTTCTTCTTTATAAAAAGAATATTGGTTTCCACCGTTCTCCTGTACTTGAACCATAGCGATTTCAGCAAGAGATAGTAATGTTTGAGAATCCTCCCATCAAAGGATACATACTAATTCCAACACTTGGAGTTAGTAAACAGTTTTCACCGTTAATTAGTATTGGATTTGACAAGTAAGAAATCACTTTTTCTAATAGGTCTAACAATTTAGTCCGCTCGGTATATTGGTAAAAACAAATAAACTTATTATTGCTCATTCTAGAGACGGTACCCCGTTCTGCAAACAGTTCTATTAACTTATTAGCTATTTCCTTCAACAAAAAATCCTCAATGTCAGTAAAATGTTTCATTCGATCCAAGTGAATCATTAAAACGGCAACTGATTCATGATAATGCTTTGAAAACACAATGACCTGATTTAACCGATCCTGAAATAGCTTGAAATTCGGTAACCCTGTTAACATATCATAATAAATCAAAGTATCAATCATTTCTTCCTTGTGTTTTCGTTCTGAGATATCTTTGCAATAAATAGATATCAATTCATGTGAAGGATGGATGGTCCATTCAAAATATTTATGTATTGGCTCACAGAAACTCTCGAAACAAATGGACATTTTCTTCATAACTGCTTGTTGCAGCTGATGATGAAGTTTTCTGCCAAAAACGTTCGGTAATACATCCCAAACCTTTCTACCTAATACTGTTGACCGTTCAATCTGTAAGCTTTTTGTCAATGCTTTATTCAAATAAATGATTGTGCTGTTATGATCAATTACCAAAAAACCGTCATGCATGTCTTCTAATATTGAGATGATCGGTTGTCCTGCTGCTTCAAACTTTTTTTCTAATTCCCTATAGTCCGCTTGCATGTATCTCACAACCTTTTTGATAGATAAGAAACATCCATGATTTCAGCCACAGAACGTAGGAATAAAAAGAATTGAATTCGTTTTTATACCTACTTTATTGTTATCATGGGTCTCCTTATTTTTCCAACCACCTATTTCCAATCTAGCTCTAATTATTGTTTTAACAAGAGCTAGCTTAAGTATTATAAATTTAAACCATATGACATAAGAAATAAGTACTATACCAATAAGGTATATGATTGTTCATCAAAATGCAACCTAACCTTAATTTTGCACAAAAAAAGGGCAAATTTAATCAATTTTTACTAAAAAAAGAGTTCAAAAGATAAATATCTTCTGAACTACTTAATAATCTACTATTCAAAACGTACTACTTATGCAGTAGTATCCTGAATGGCCACATAAATGTCGACAATTGCATCATTTGGATTAGCTGCTCTCTCATCGTAACGTTCAAAATCGCCTGTATATGTTCGCACTTCTGTAGATGTTTCAAAATAGGCCCAAATATCTTGCCAAAGTTTTGGCACAATTTCAGATATCGGCCCTCTTTGTGAGGTGAAAACCAAATACGTAGATGCAGGAATTTTTTTTACGACTATTCTTTCTTCCTGACTAACATTTGATTCCAATTGATGACCTATTAAGAATAAATATTGTCCATTGACATCTGTTTTGTAATCTGTGTACACAGCAAGTACTGTGTTCTCTTTTTTATTCGTAATTTGCTCAGATATTTGTTCACTATAAAAACGGCTCCATAATTGTGGGATGATTGCTTCATCGGTCATTTCTTTTTCATTCTTTGTAGTTGTTCCAAATCCTGCAAAGTAAAATGCGTCCATTGCTATTCTCTTCAATTTTTCCACCTCCTAATTTCCATATATTTTTATTTTCGTTAAGTTATTACTCCAAAAGAATGAATAATCCTCTTTTTTCGACGATGTTTTTCTTGAAATTTCTTATGAAATCATATTTTAAGACGATTCTTTTTTCAAGTCCTTGATATCATAGTCTCCAAACAAAAAACCTAACAAGATGAAGGAAACAATCATCTAGTTAGGTTTCAATTTGTATTTCTACTATAAAACTTCTGCTTCTTCTAATTGAGCTAGTCTCATCTTCACTTCATTATTTGTTAATTTATGTTCTATCACATAACGGTTACGTTCGTGAACTCTACATTCGTGTGTACAACCACGTAAATATTTGTGCTCGTTTTCTTCTGAGCATAATATTTGTTTATTACATTCGGGATTTCCACAGTTCACATAACGCTCACATGGCTCCCCTGTAAAGTGATCTTTTCCAACTACAACGTGTTCGGTTTTGTTAATTGGGACACTAATTCGTTCATCAAACACATAACATTGTCCATCCCATAGCTTCCCTTTTACTTCAGGATCTTTCCCATAAGTGACAATCCCTCCGTGTAATTGAGAAACATCTTCAAAACCTTCTTTTACTAACCATCCTGAAAATTTCTCACATCTAATCCCACCCGTACAGTATGTTAAAACCTTTTTCCCTGTAAATTGGTCACGGTTTTCTTCGATCCATTCTGGAAGGTCACGGAAGTTTCGGATATCTGGTTTAATTGCTCCTCGGAAATGGCCTATTTCATATTCGTAATCATTTCTTGCATCAATCACGATCGTATTAGGATGTTGCATCGCTTCATAAAATTCCGATGGACTTAAATAGTTACCTGTCTTTTTTAAAGGGTTAATATCATCCTCTAATCTCAGAGAAACAATTTCATCACGGTGTCGTACATGCATCTTTTTAAATGCATGTGAATCGGCTTCATCTATTTTAAATACGATATCTGCAAAACGTGAATCTGCCTTCATAGCTTTCATATACTCTTCCGTCTGTTCAATTGTTCCTGAAACAGTTCCATTAATTCCTTCTGCAGCAACGATAATTCTCCCTTTTAAGCCTAACTGTTTACAAAATTCTAAATGACGAGCAGTAAACTCTTCTGGATCTGTAATAGGGACATACATATAATATAGTAATACTCTATATGAATTGTTCATTTTTCTCACCTACTAATTTAAATTAATGTTAAACACAGCAACAGGAGAAAATACGAAAAAATAGTTGTAGCAACAACTATTAACCATTCTCCTAGCTATCGTCTCAATAGAAATTATTACACTAAAAAGTATAAAAAATACTTACCTATTAAACCATAAAATGATTACAATTGCAATCTAGCATTGCTTGTTATGAATAAATGACCAGCTCTGATTCAATGTGATTTCTAATTTTATCTAAACATTCCTCTGTTGTCTTAGCAAAAATTCGTTTACCGTTTACGATCGCATACGGTCTTTTCGCACACATACCACAGAAAGAAAGGCAACTATTTTCAATTACAGACACTTCAGGGAACTCAGCTTCGAGGATAGACTCTACATCTATTTCATTAATTAAACTACCATCACATATTTCAACAACTATTATTCCCATCACTTTATCACCCTTCCTATCTTGTATGATTTAATATCACGTTATATGATTACTTTTTATACTAAATTGTTTAATAACCATCATTAGATTCTACCCCTTTTAGGCTAAAAAATCAATACTAGCCGTTCTCGTTCTTTATCCTTTTATTTTTTTATACTTTCTTGTATAATTAACTATTAATTAAAATCCAAGATGTAGAATCGAGGAAGTGCAATGAATACAACAAAACAATCCACTAAGGAGAAGATACTTGAAGCTTTGAAGATAGATGTTTCTTTAACGGTTAGTGATTTAACTGATCGATTAAATATAACCCACATGGCAGTTAGAAAACATTTGAGTGCTCTCGAAAAAGATCAATTCATTCAATCGAAGGAAGTAAAACAACCAATGGGAAGACCTATTCAGGTTTACTCCCTCTCATCAAAAGGAGAACGGCTTTTCCCAAAAAATTACGAGGGAATGAGTGTTGAGTTCCTGCGAGACATTCAGGAGATTCATGGTCAAGAGACGATTGAACAGTTATTTAAAAAAAGAGAGCAAAGACTCACCACGGAATATAAAGCACGAGTACAACAAAAACCACAAGATGAAAAGCTATATGAACTCGCAAATATTCAAAATGAAAAAGGCTATATGGCGAATATTAATAAAATCGATGACCATACATTTGAGTTAGTCGAATACAACTGTCCGATTATTTCAATTGCCAAAGAATTTAAAACAGCTTGTCGCTGTGAAACAGCTATGTTTAAAAAGGTGATCGGTACAGACAACATTAACCGAATTTGTTGTAAAACAGATGGCGACGACCATTGCAAGTTTCTTTTTAAATTGGAAAATAAGAAGTCTGCCTCTAAAACTTAAAACGCGAAAACACGGTGTCTGCGATTGCTAGACACCGTGTTTATTTTAGGGACATTTTTGCCACTTCAACCTTTCTGCTTTTCCTCTTCTATTAAGACTCTACGCAACGTCTTTCCTACTAACGTCTTTGGTAAACTATCTCTAAATTCGTAAATTCTCGGTACTTTATAAGAGGCTAGCCGTTCTCGACAATAAGCATCAATTGTCTCCTCACTTAATTGTGCTCCCTCTTTCACGACTATAAATGCTTTAACCGTCTCACCACGATATTCATCAGGAATACCTACAACAACTGCGTCTACAATGGTTGGATGACCAAAGAGAACCTCTTCAATATCTCGTGGATAAATGTTGAAGCCACTAGCAATAATTAAGTCTTTTTTACGGTCTATAATAGAAAAGAATCCTTCTTGGTCCATTTTAGCCATATCGCCTGTATAAAACCAACCATCACGTAACGTTTTAGTCGTTTCACCTTGCTGTTTCCAATACCCTTTCATGACTTGTGGCCCTTTTATAATGAGTTCGCCAATTTGACCACTCTCCATCTCTTCTCCTGTTTCGGAATCAACTACTTTTGCTTCAGTGTCAGGAAAAGGGATTCCAATCGACCCAAGCTTTCGTTTCTCCCAAATGTTATTAGCATGTGTGACAGGAGACGTTTCTGTTAAACCATAACCTTCAATCAATTTGCCGCCTGTCAGTTTTTCAAACGTTTCCTGTACGTCTCCTGGTAGAGGGGCAGCTCCACTTATACAAATATTAACAGATGATAAGTCATACTTCTGAACGTCAGGATGATTAATTAATGAAATATACATTGTTGGTGCTCCCGGGAAAATTGTTGCTTTTCTCTTTTGAATCATTTTTAACGCTAGGTCAATATCAAATTTAGGTAGCAAGATAAGCTCCCCGGCCATACACATTGATAAATTCATTAATACAGTCATGCCAAATACATGAAAAAAAGGAAGTGCTGCCAAAAACCTTTCCTTACCTTCTTCTCCTCGATAACACCAATATTTCGTTTGCAGTGTATTAGCAACTAAGTTGTAATGAGTAAGCATGACCCCTTTTGACACACCTGTCGTTCCACCAGTATATTGCAACAAAGCCAAATCTGTTGTTGGGTCAAGTTCAACTGTGCTTGGCATACTAGATGTTGTTTTTAGTAGCTTAGTAAATGAATAAATAGAATCACTATATGAAACATCCATAGATAATCCATCTTTTTTTACTTTTAGTGGATAAAGAAGATTTTTGGGGAAAGGTAAGTAATCTTTTATAGATGTGAAAATTTGATAGTCAACATTTGTTTTGGGAACGACCCGTTGAATACGGTTGTATAATAAATCGAGGGCTATTATTAGTTTTGTATCAGAATCATTGAGCTGGTATTCAAGCTCTCGCTCAACATAAGTCGGATTTGTTTGTACAACAATTGCACCGATCATTAAAGACGCATAATAGGAAATGATCGCTTGAGGACAATTCGGTAACATGATCGCTACACGATCACCCTTATGAATACCAATATTTTTTAAAGCGTTTGCAAACGTATATGTTTTTGTTAATAATTCATCATAAGTCATTGACGTTCCTAAAAAATATAGTGCCTTCTTTTTCGGATATTTAATGGCTGTGTCGATCATAAAATGAGCGAGATTTTGCTTCGGGTATTCATAGGACAAAGACACTTCTTGCGGATATGAGTTTAGCCATACCTTTTCGGTCATCCTTTACACCCCTTCATTTGTTAATCTAGTTGTAGAGGGATGCCATTTTGCCTACCAACACCCCTCATCATTTTCATCAAACAACAAACCTCTCAGCAGATACGACCTTTTCTGCAATTTGACGCTTTAATAGTAGCGTATTAATAGGCGAACGACGCGAAAGCTTCTTCAATAAAGATAGTTGCGTTCGTAAAACATCCCCTTCCTCCATAGCTACAAGCATTTCCTTCGCCAGTGCTTCAACAGTTGAAAATGCTTCATGAACAGCAACCTGCGTCATAATGATTGAATGGTTGGCTTTTTCCTCTCCTTTTTCTGCAACTATTTTCATAGTTCTTGCATATGCACTTTCACTTCCGTAAATAACAATCATCATATCAGCTAAATGACTTAGCAATTCTTGTTGCTCTTCAAGCTGTAATTGATATTTTTGTACCGCAACTCCACCAACCATTAAAAAGATTTTCTTCGCTACCTCAAGTAAATGCTTCTCCTCAGCTAGGAGACCTTCAAACGATCGAACAGGCACATAGGTAAGCAATTCCTTTTGCAGTTGCTGTACCTTCTGAATAAGCGGGAGCTCGCCTTTCATTGCCCGCTTTAGTAATGTCCCCGGTATAAGCAAGCGATTAATTTCATTTGTTCCTTCGAAAATTCTATTAATACGAGAATCGCGGTAAATCCGTTCAACCTTATATTCTTGCACAAAGCCATAACCGCCATGAATCTGGACAGCTTCATCAGCTATTTGATCCAACGTTTCAGACCCTAACACTTTATTAATTGAACATTCAATTGCATACTCTGCTATCGCCTTGGCTGAAGCAGCACCGGAATCTTGAAGTGATTCTATTTGGCTTAGTCGCTCTTCCATTAAGCCGGCAGTACGATAAACAACACTGTCTAAAACGTAAGCTTTAACATTCATTTCTGCTAGCTTTTGTTGAATAAGAGGAAAGGATGAGATCGCTTTACCAAATTGTTTACGTTCATTTGCATACTGAGCACTAAGCTCAATCGCTTCCTTCGCTGCACCAAGGCAGCCCGCTGCAAGCTTAAAACGTCCAATATTTAAAATGTTAAATGCGATCAAATGTCCTTTCCCAACATCCCACAATACATTTTCAACTGGAACACGAACATCCTCTAAAATGAGTGGACATGTTGATGAGCCTTTAATACCCATTTTCTTCTCTTCAGGTCCAACACTGACCCCTTCCATTGAACGTTCCACTATAAATGTACTAAACTCTGTCCCGTCTACTTTTGCATAAACGATAAATAGATCAGCAAATGCCGCATTCGTAATATATTGCTTACTTCCATTTAACACATAATAGTCCCCGTCCTCCGATAAAGTAGCTATCGTCTTTGCACCAAGTGCATCAGACCCAGAAGAAGGCTCTGTTAAACAATAGGCGGCAATTTTTTCACCTGTTACTAGGTCAGGAAGATACTTCTCCTTTTGAGCCTCTGTTCCAAAATATACGATTGGGAGTGAGCCAATGCCAACATGAGCCCTAATGATAAAGCAAACGAAGACCCTTTTGCTAGCCGTTCACTAATTAAGGTTGAACTTATTTTATCAATATCTAAGCCTCCATACTCTTCTGGCACTTCAGCCCTAGTAAGCCAATTTCTCCTGCCTTTTTCAAGAGCTCGACTGTTAGATCATAATTAAGTGCCTCAATTTCTTCATCACGAGGAATAATCTCACCGTCGATAAAGTCTTTCGTTGTTTCGGCGATCATTCGTTGCTCCGAATTAAAATCCTCTGGTGTTGTGACTGAGCTATAGTTGACCTCTCCTAAAATAAAACTGCCACCTGCAATTTGCTTTGTCATTTTCACTCCTCCTCTCAAACTTCAAGCACAGCAGCTGCTCCCATTCCTCCACCGATACACATTGACACAACACCTGTCTTTCTACCTCGTCGTTTCAATTCATATATAAGCGATGCAGTTAGCTTTGTACCTGTACAACCGAGTGGGTGCCTAGTGCTATCGCTCCACCATTTACATTGACCTTTTCCTCATCAAGCTTTAATTCGCGAATAACGTGAACACATTGAGATGCGAACGCTTCATTAATCTCAAATAAATCAACATCTTCAATGTTTACATTTGCCATTTCCAATGCCTTTGGGATCGCTTTTACCGGTCCAACACCCATAATCTCCGGTTCTACGCCTGCTAAAGCAAAAGAGCGAATTGTTGCCAACGGTTCTAAACCAAAAGCGAAAGCCTTCTCTTTTTCCATCACAACACATGCAGCTGCCCCATCACTCATTTGTGATGTATTTCCTGCTGTGACTGTCCCCCCTTTTTTAAAAACAGGCTTCAATTGACTCAACGCTTCAACCGTTGTCTCTGCTCGCACTCCTTCATCTTTTCTGACAATCAATTTCTCCTCATTTCGAACGACTGTTACAGGAACTATTTCTTCATTAAAACGTTCTTCTACTATTGCTCTTGCTGCTTTTTGGTGGCTTCTAAAAGCAAAATGATCTTGATCTGCTCGACTGACAGCAAAACGATCAGCCACTTCCTCAGCGGTATAGCCCATTCCCATATATAATTGTGGCATTTCATCAACGATCGTCGGGTGAGGAGAAAAATGAAAACCAGTCATTGGTACATGACTCATGCTTTCCATCCCTCCGGCAATAATCACCTCTGCCCCTCCAGATTTAATTCGATCAGCTGCAAAAGCAATCGATTGCAAACCAGATGAACAAAACCGATTAATCGTTAATGCAGGGGTTGACACCGGAAAACCAGCATATAAAGCAATGTTACGAGCCATATTTAACCCTTGCTCCCCTTCGGGCATCGCACAGCCAATGATAATATCATCAACATCATTCATATCAAGACGAGCACGTTCAACGACCTCTTGTAACACGACTTTACCTAAATCTTCAATTCTCGTATCAGCGAATATTCCTTTTTTCGCTTTTCCGACCGGAGTACGTGCAATGGAGACGATCACAGCCTCTCTCATCGTAGTCACCTCTTTTTTAATTACGTAATGGCTTTCCCTTAGTTAACATGTGCTCCATCCTTGCCTGTGTCAACGGCTCCCCACATAAGCTTAAAAAGGCTTCTCGCTCTAAATCGAGCATATATTGTTCCGAAACAACTGAACCAGCTTTTACATCCCCACCTGCTAACACATGAGCAAGCTTTGTCGCAATTAATTGATCATGTTCACTAATGGCACCTGCAAGCTTCATCTGATATGCCCCCAGCTTCATAATTGCTGCCCCTTCTCTTCCAACAACACGAATCTTTTTTTCTTTCATGGGCTTATACCCACTTTCAGCAAGCTTTAAAACGGCTCGCTTCGCTTCATAAATCCGTTGATTTTCAGGAATGACAACATGGTCTCCTTGACGTAAATAACGTAGTCTCTTTGCATCATCAGCACTCGTAGACACCTTTGCCATCCCAATTGTTTCAAACAAATCATTTACGAGTGGTTGCATCGAAAGCTCTTGATGAGGCATTGATTCACTAATTCGTAGTACATATTCCTTACAGCCTCCACCTGCCGGGATTAGACCAACGCCAACTTCCACAAGGCCGAAATACGTTTCAGCATGTGCAACAATTTTGTCAGCAGGCAAGCAAACCTCAACACCGCCACCTAACGTCATTTGATGCGGTGCGGCTACAACTGGCTTCGTGCAACGTTTTAAACGAAGCATTGTCTGCTGAAAAAGCTGAATAATATGGTCAACTTCATCCCATTCTTCGTCCTGTGCCTCCATTAATAGCATCATAAGGTTCGCACCAACGCAAAAATGACGACCTTCATTTGCAATCAGTAACCCAGTAAAATCTCTTTCTACGATATCAACTGACTTTGTAATCATTTGTAATATATCAGGGCCAATTGCATTATTTGGTGAATGGAACTCTAGGCACGCTACACCATCACCAATATCAATTAAACTTGCACCTTGATTCGTACAAATAAGCTGTTTTTCCTTCAATCTCTGCAAGGAAATTGCCTTTTCTGACGTCTCTCTCTTATTCCACTGGCCATCTTCTACATAAAACAATTGATTATTTTCTTTTTTATAAAAAGCTTGATGACCAGCTGCAAGCCAATCCTTTACCCATTGTGGAATCTGCTCTCCTTCTTCCTCCATTCTTAATACCGTCTTCTCTAGGCCTAAAGCATCCCACGTTTCAAATGGGCCAAGCTTCCAGTTAAAACCCCATTTCATCGCTTCATCAATCTCACAAATTGAATCGGCTATCTCACCGACCTTCTCTGCAGAATAAAGCAAAACACGTTTGAGCATACACCAGGCAAATTCAGAATAACGATCTTTAGTACCTAGCAGAGCTTGAAGCTTTCCTTTTGTTCCACTCGCTAGCTTTGCTGCCTCTAATGACGCTCCGTTCACACGTTTTTGTTTTTCGTACGTGAATGAATCCATTTGTAAAGAGCGAATTTCGGTCCCTTTGTCTGTTCGTACCTTTTCATAAAAGCCTTTCTTAGCTTTTTCACCAATCCACCTCTCTCAACCATCTCCTTTAATAGTGGCACTGGGGCAAATACATTTTTCTCTGCTTCATCATCCACTTTTTGATAAACATTGTTTGCAACATGCATAAACGTATCCAACCCAACTAAGTCTAACGTACGGAATGTGGCACTTTTAGGCCTTCCTAATGCCGGTCCAGTAACCGCATCAACTTCTTCAACAGATAATCCAAACCTCTTCATTTCACGAAGGGTGACAAGCAATCCGAATGTTCCAATCCGATTCGCAATAAAATTCGGAGTATCCTTTGCAACGACAACTTCTTTTCCAAGTACATTTTCTGCAAACTGAGTCATTTGCTTAATGATTTCAGGTTTCGTATTCGTATTTGGAATGACCTCCAACAGCTTCATATAACGAGGTGGATTAAAGAAATGTGTTCCAAAAAAGTGCTCTTGAAATGCCAAACTTCTTTCTTTAACCATTTCATTAATTGATACACCTGATGTATTAGAACTAACGAAAGTCCCTTCTACCCAAACCTCCTCTATTTGCTTATACAATTGTTTCTTAATGTCAGCGTTTTCAATAATCGCTTCAATAACCCAATCGACTTCCTTAATCTTCGGCAAATCATCGGCTACATTCCCTGGAGTGATTCGATTCGCAAAACGGTTCTCATAGAATGGTGTTGGATTTGCTTTTTGTAATCGATCGATCGCCTTTATCGCTAAACGGTTCCGTACTTGTTTGCTTTCTAAAGTCCATCCCCTCGCACGTTCCTGCTCCGTTAATTCGGTTGTCGGCACATCTAGCAATATACTTGAAATCCCAACATTAGCTAAATGAGCTGCAATGCTTGCTCCCATTACACCTGATCCAATTATCGCAACCTTCTGAATCGTTCTACTCATTTTACACTCTCCTATCTCCAAAAACGGCTAGTTCAAGAATTTCTGCGATATCACGGGCTTTCACTTGCTCCTCGATCTCTTTATGCTTTGTTCCATCCTCAACCATCGTTAAGCAATAGGGACAAGCACTGCTAATCACAGTTGGATTTACAGCAAGAGCTTGCTCAGTTCGCGCAATATTGACACGTTTTCCAGCTGTCTCTTCCATCCACATCATTCCTCCACCAGCACCACAGCAAAGGGCATTTTCATGATGTCGTTCCATTTCAACGAGCTCGATTCCCGCAATCGACCGAAGGATGTCTCTTGGCTGTTCATAGACGTTGTTATATCTCCCTAAATAACAAGAGTCATGGTACGTAATTCGCTCGTTCACCTCGTAAAACGGCGTAATTCTTCCTTCTTTAACGAGACGATCTAGTAGCTCTGTATGATGGAGCACTTCCACTCCCTCTAATCCAAAATCAGGATATTCATTTTTAATAGTGTGATACGTATGTGGACAAGTTGTCACTATAGTTTTGACATCATATGTTTGAAATGTAGCGATATTTTCCTGACATAACTCCTGAAACAACAGCTCATTCCCCATTCTACGCGGGTATCACCAGAATTTTTTCTTCATTTCCTAAAATAGCGAAATTCACTCTTGCATGATCTAGCAGACGAACAAATGCTTTTGAAACAGCAACTGTTCTCGTATCATAAGAACCCATTGAACCGACAAAGTATAAAACATCAAAATGAGGATTCTCTTTAACTGTAGGAACATGAATTCCTTCCAAATCTTCGAGCCAGTTTTGACGATCACGACGATTTAAGCCCCAAGGGTTGCCTTGTCGTTCGATATTTTGCATCGCTCGTTGACCTTCGTATGGAACCCTTCCCTCCATAAGTAATAAATGACGGCGTAAATCAACAATTTTATCAACATGTTCATTATCAACCGGACATTGATCTTCGCAATTACGACATGTTGTACACGCCCATACTTCTTCCTCTGTGATCACTTCACCTATTAATTGAACAGAACGGGGGTCTTGTTTAGTTGTTTTCCAGCTTTGCTGCTGCTTTTTCATCGTCGACACAATAGACGTTCCAGCTTCTTGCCAATCAACGAAATCATCTCCACTCACTTGTTGAAAGGAATGAGCAGACTGATCTTGAAACAATGCCTCAGGAACCCAGGCCGTCTTTGATGTAACAGCAGCCCCTTTTTCAGTTAAATGGTCACGCATTTTCGTTATAAGATGCATCGGAGAAAGGAGCTTACCCGTGTTTGCAGCAGGACAAACGTCTGTACAGCGTCCACATTCCACACATGCATAAAAATCAAGTAACTGCTTTTGAGTAAAATCCTCTACTCGACCAACACCAAACGATTCCGCTTCTTCATCCTCAAGATCTAATTTTCTTAGTTTTCCAGTTGCTTCTGTTCGTTTAAGGAATATATTAATTGGAGCTGTAAGTAAATGAAAATGCTTCGATTGAGGTACGTAAATAAGAAAGACTAATAATATAAGTAAGTGGAGCCACCAACTACTGTAAAAAAAGACGGAGGCCAAAGTTGGATGTAAGCTTGCAAACGGCCAAGCTAGTGTTGAAGTTATTGGTGCATAAACCGAAAAAGCTAGATCATGCATCACTCGTTCAAATGTTAACGTTAAGTAAACGGAAATCATGAGGCAGACGATAAAATAAATAACGATACTTGGCTTTATACCTCTTTTCAACCTTGGAATTTTTTCACCATAACGACGATAAGCCGCATAGCCAATTGCTAGCAAAACAACTAAAACTGTCATTTCTTGTACGAGTACAAAAACATTGTAACCAGGAATCGGTAGCGAATTTACGCCAAATCCTTTTACAATAATGTCAATTGCCCCTAATTGAAGAATGATAAACCCATAAAAAATGAACAGATGCATCATACCACTTTTTTTGTCCTTCAATAGCTTCGTCTGTCCAAATACTTCACGCAAAATAATCAATAACCGTTTCGATAGCTGCATTTCCATCTCTGTCTTTTTTCCAAGCTTTACATAGAGATAGCGATGATAGACAACCTTCACAAATAGATACACACTGCAAGTGCATACAGTTAAGAAGGCTATCAATTGTAGCCATTGGCCCATTTCAATCCTCCTTTCACCTGTAAACTTTCTGTCTATAAACATATATTGTCAAAATGTGTGAGATATTCTTCCAAATAATCATGGAAATTTAGCATGTTTTCCAATTGACTAATCATAAGTGTATAACACGAGGATTTTGTAAGCACTTACGAAAGGAGAGAGAAAAGATGAATATTTATGTATTAGTGAAGCAAACGTTTGATACAGAGGAGAAAATAATGGTTGAGAACGGTGATATTTCCGAGGAAGACGTACAATTTGTTATTAATCCATATGATGAATATGCTATAGAGGAAGCCATTCGACAACGAGATGAGCATGGTGGAAACATAACGGTACTCTCCGTTGGCCCAAAGAGAACGGTAGAAGCATTGAGGACTGCATTAGCAATGGGAGCTGATGAAGCTGTTCTTTTATTGGATGATGACATTCCTCAAGATGAAAGCTGCATTGCCAATGTGTTAAGCACTTACTTAAGAAATGAAAAAGTTGATCTTCTACTTGCAGGTTACTTCTCAATTGATAACGGCGGTGGCCAAGTGGCCCTTCGTACAGCGAAAAAGTTGCAGCTTCCGCATGTTGGCTCGATTACTTCGCTTTCCATTGAAAACGGTCTAGCCGAAGTTGAGCGGGATGCTGAGGGAGATTTAGAAACAATTCGCGTTATGCTACCAGCACTTTTCACGACCCAGCAAGGATTAAACGAACCTCGCTATCCAAGCTTACCAGGAATTATGAAAGCAAAGCGCAAGCCTTTAAAACAGCTGACGCTTGAAGATATTGGCCTTTCTGCAGAAATGGTGAAGGCTAAAACAAAGAGAGTAAGCGTCTTTTCACCACCAAAAAAACAGCCGGTGAACGATTAACAGGTAGCCCAAAAGAGCAAGCTGCTTCACTCGTGCAGAAATTACAAGAACGAACTCAATTGTAAAGGGGGAATCGGAAAATGGATCAATCAATTTTAATCGTTGCCGAGCACCGTAATGGAGTGCTTCGTCAAGTTACCTTTGAAGCGATTGAGGCAGCCAACATGATGCAGCCTGCATCTATATATATCGCGTTAATCGGTGACCAACTTCAAGACATGGTGGAAACGTTATCTACATTTGCCGTTGATACGATTTATACGATTGAACATGAAACACTTACCCATTACCATCCAGAAGCATATGATCATGCATTAAGCATCATTGTCAACGAATGCCATCCATCTGGAATCATCTTGGGACATACAGCCACCGGGCGTGACCTGGCACCTATGCTAGCTGCAACACTTGATGCTGGTCTCATATCAGATGTTACTGCGATCGAAAAAAAAGATGATCAACTAATAATTACTCGCCCAATTTATGCTGGTAAAGCGTTTGAACAAAAGTCATTCCTTCAAAGTCCTTGGATACTTACCATCCGTCCCAATAACATCCCTCCCTTTAACAGAAAAGTGAATCAAGCAAGCATAAAGACACTTGAATATACGAAGCCTGACTCTTTACATGCTACTATTGTTAACGTAGTCCAAAAAACAGCAGGTAAAGTCGATTTAACCGAAGCGAAAGTAGTCATTGCTGGTGGACGTGGTGTCAAAAGCGCAGACGGCTTTAAGCCTCTAGAAGAACTAGCCGATGTGTTAAATGGAGCTGTCGGTGCTTCACGAGGAGCTTGTGACGCTAACTATTGCGACTACTCCTTACAGATTGGGCAAACAGGGAAAGTAGTAACGCCGGAAATTTACATTGCTTGTGGGATTAGTGGTGCGATCCAACACGTCGCCGGAATGAGTCAATCTCGAATGATCATCGCTATTAATAAAGATCCAGAAGCACCGATTTTTCAGATCGCAGATTACAGAATAATCGGTGACTTATTTGAAGTTGTACCGCTTTTGACAGAGGAATTTCGTAAGGTTCTATAGTTACTATATTTTACCTGGGTGAAGTCACCTCACCCAGGAGGAAGTTTTTGTAAACAGAATGATCCCATTTTTGCTAACTACAACTCCTTCTCCAACACAATCTTATGTATTCCGTTTTCATCAATAATAGTTTGGATCACATCAAACCCACTTTTAATATTTAGTAATAGCATGCTTCTCCATCGATTCATCGTTTTTGTTTGTACTTTACGGTAACCAAGCTTACGGGCATAAGCATGCTGTTCTTCCATGAGCTTCGTCGCAATTCCTTGCTTACGGAAATGCGGGTCCACCCCACCTAACCAGCTGTAAAATGTTTCACAGTCAAGCTCATAACCAATTTTATACCCAACAATTCGATCATTATGTATTGCTAGATTAGTAACCAGTGACGGCTTTTTCTTAATCTTCTCACTCAAACACTCTTTAGTTTGAAAGATTTTTTGATGAATATCTGTGATTTGCTTTTCTTCTTCTAATGCCCATACTCGGTCAATATTCACATAATTAATATCCATTGTCTCCCCTCTTTCTAACTTAATCGTCTTTGTTACTATCACTTTTATTATACCGATTAATTTCGCGTGCACAAAATAAATATGTCATATAACCTCACGTAATCTCTTACCACCATCAATTTCCTTGCTATGATATAAGTAATCAAATAATCTTACACATTCAGGGGGAATGAATGATGAAAAAGAAAGACATGAAAAATCCAAGTATCTTCTCTGTTTTATTGTTAACAATTAGCTTATTCATATCTTGATCTTCATCATAAAGCCGACTCCTGTTTGGTTGGAGTCGGCTTCGTTTAACGAATCATAAAGAATGATCAACTATTTCTAGACCTAATAGCTTAGAAAATATAATTGCTTGTTCAGACGATACGAGACAGCCACGCAATGCCTCTAAACTTACGTGTAGCTGATCAATAGTCGACGTACTTATATCAACTCCGTTTAAACTTGTTTCAATAAAATCAGCTTCAGTTAAATCACATTGATTAAACGCTATCTTTTTAAAATGGCATCCATAAAAGTTCGCACTTTTTAAAGAGCATTCTTGAAATAGAACTCGTTTCAATGTCGCTTCTGGAAATTGACTGAAATCAAGTAAACTATTTTCAAAGGTTACATTCCAAGGTGTGCTCCTAATAAGTCAAGTCCCGTACATTTACATCCTTTGAAGGCAACTCGATGGATGAGACCTTCATGTATTTTAACATTAGCTAAATTACAATTTTCAAATACAACGTCAGTCATATCAATAGCTGGAAATGTCGCTTGGTGGAATGTGACATTTTTAAATACGACCTTAGAAAAAATAGGTTTTTCAATTGTTAGAAACTCAACGGTTTCGTCTTCTATCCGTACACTAGATAGTTCATAATCTTCATGTTCTATTAATTCTTTTATTGTCGTTTCTCTTAAATTGCCCTTTATTCCTTTTGGTTGCTCTATTTTCATTATTCTACTAGCCATAATACCACCTCGGCAAGATTAATTTAACTAAATCATCGTCCTCATCATGCAGGAAACCCTATAGCCACCATTTCAAAATGGTTTGCCAATTTTATTGCTCCAATACAATTTCTGAACATTGATTTGATCATTGTTGCTTCTCGTACCGTAAGCGTTTGTATTTGTAAAAAGCTTCCATTCAGTCGTGAAAAAAGCAATACTTAAAAAAGTATCGCTCTTCTAACACGTTTATCGATTCGAAATAACGAGCTTATTGACAGCACTAACTAATGCTTTAATTGATGACGTCATTATATCAGCATCAATGCCACAGCCCCAAAATACCTCACCATTATTTGCAGAAATGCCAACGTAAGAAACGGCTTGAGATTGTGATCCTACTTCTAATGCATGCTCAGTGTATGTCAAATCGGAATATTGAATTTGCAGCTTATCTTGCAGCATTTGGCTAATCGCATCTAGCGTCCCATTACCTGCACCAGTCAACTCTGTCGCTTCGCCATCTATATTCATATTGACTTTAACCTTAGCAGAACTCTCGTCCCCAAACGTATATTGGATAAACTCGATCGGCTTAGTAATATTAATATATTCCTCTTTAAATATTCCGTAAATTTCTTCAGTACTTAACTCTTTGTTCATATGGTCAGACACGTTTTTCACACGATAACCAAAGCTTTCACGCATTTGCAAGGGCAAATCTAAACCGTACGTTTGCTTCAAGACATAGGCAATTCCGCCTTTACCTGATTGACTATTAATCCGAATAATATCACCTTCATACTCACGCCCGATATCTGCTGGATCAATTAGCAAATACGGTACAGTCCAATGATCCTCTGCATGAGTTTCGCGCCATTTCATTCCTTTTGCAATCGCATCTTGATGCGAGCCAGAAAACGCCGTAAACACAAGCTCACCACCGTATGGATGACGTTCATGTACATTCATTTTCGTCATACGTTCATACACTTCTATAACACGTGGAAGATTTTCTAAATGTAACTCAGGATCAACTCCATGTGAAAATAGATTTAATGCAAGTGTAACAATATCAACGTTACCTGTACGCTCCCCATTGCCAAATAACGTTCCTTCAACACGATCCGCACCAGCAAGCATACCAAGCTCTGCATCGGCAACCCCTGTGCCACGATCATTATGTGGGTGAATGGAGACAATGACATTTTCTCGGTATTTTAAATGATTGCTCATATACTCAATTTGACTTGCATAGACATGGGGCATTGAAAGAGACACCGTCGCTGGCAAGTTTATGATTACTTTATTGTCAGCTGTCGGTTGCCAAACATCTAAAACGCGGTTACATATTTCTAATGCAAACTCAATTTCAGTTCCTGTGAAGCTCTCCGGCGAATATTGAAAAGTAAAATCTCCTTCCGTCTCCAAAGAACATTGTTTTAGTAGCTCTGCACCCCGAACGGCGATTTCAATGATCTCCTCTTTCGACTTACGGAACACTTGCTCACGCTGGGCAACTGATGTCGAGTTATACAAGTGAACAACTGCTTTATGAGCTCCCTTTAACGATTCGAAGGTTTTACGAATAATATGTTCACGTGCTTGCGTTAACACTTGAATTGTAACGTCCTTAGGAATCAAATCCTGTTCAATTAGTGTGCGTAAAAAGGTAAATTCCGTTTCAGATGCTGCTGGAAAGCCGACTTCGATTTCTTTAAAGCCTAACTCGACAAGGATTTGAAAATATTCTAGTTTTTCCTCTAAGTTCATCGGTACAACTAACGCCTGATTTCCATCGCGCAGATCTACACTACACCATTGCGGTGCCTTTGTTACATATTCTTTTTCCATCCATTTTGTACTTTTCTCAGGTGGCATGAAATACGTTCGAGTATACTTTTGATATCCTTCCATTTCAAACATCCTCTCCTTCTATTTAAGCCAATACAAAAAGCCCATCATCTCTTAAGAGACGACAGGCTGAACCTACGTGGTACCACTCTTCTTGATTTGCAACTGCAAATCCACTCGCTGACTGATTACGGACGTCACCCGTTAAGGCCTTATCAGCCTTACCGCTCATGGGTAAGTTGGGGATTCTGTTGACTGTCTTCCACCTCCCGACAGCTCTCTATACAACAGTGATTCCTTAGTACTCCCAATCCTCGCGTTTTTTGAACTTTTTGAAATTTTGAATTTTACTCATTTTATCTCTTAATCGTTTTATCTGTCAAGGGGGTTTACAGAATCTTTTCATTTGTATGTATTTTTAATGTTAACTTGTCTGACTGCATGAGTTTTAGTATTGTATCAACGTCTGTTAATTCAAATGGGAAAACAACCCCTGAATTGCCACTATCTATGACAGCAATAAGAGACGCCGTAACCATTGCCGTTACTTGATAATCAGATGGTGTAGTTAATGTATAGACTTTTTTTCTTGTCTCTCCTTCCGATTCTCCGGTTACTTCAATACTTAAATACGCCACTTCCTCTTTCATTCGGTTGTGCTTGACGAACTTAGATAACACATGTGGTTTTTTCATATTAATTATATGTTTTATCAGCCCAACTCTTATCGTAAATGAAACAAAGATATTAAAAATAGCCTGATTCCATGCGGTCCAATAATTTACATTTCGAATACCTAATCGACTTATGATGTATCCTTTCTCGTCATGATGAATAGCTCTCACTGATCTTTTCATAAAGGAACGGCCAAAATGCAGTTTACGTTTTTTACTAAAACCCGGATATGAGCCTTGTTCGTTTCCTGATACACGTTGTGAAATAATCTGTAACATGTCAACAATACCTGTTGTTCCTGCTTGTGCATTTGTATTTTGTAACAAACCAACATTCACTTGTGAAATTTCATCAAAATCCTTGACTGCATTTTTGATCATTAACCCTGATAATCCAGGGAAAAAACCAGACATCACAATCGAGCAAACTCCTTTTTCACGTGCTAATTCATGTAATGCCTCAACTCGACTGATAAACCCGAAAAAGGGGTTACATCAATACAGTCTACTCCATATTCTATACAGATCTCCTGGATTATTGCCTCTTGTTGTTTAAAACGACAACCACACAGTCAACGCGTTGAACAGCCTTTTGGATACTCCTTCTATTTTCCATATCTACATTACAATAATTGGCATTCAACGTTTCTGCCAAGTGCCTTCCTCGTTCAGTCCGGTAATCTGAAACGGTTAAATGAATATCATCCTGCCAAATTCTTATTAATTCCTGACAGACCATTCTACCTAGTACACCTGCTGCTCCTATAACTAGTACCTTTTTCATTTCACAAACCTCTCTCTTAAAATAATTAGACACTGTAATAAAAGCAATGGCCAAATTGACACCAATCACCATGGTCACCTTTTAAATGTCAATCAATAACGAGAGCTCACCACAAATCATAACGTTTTTTAATCGCTCCTAACATAATTCCAATCTTAGCATATAATCCCATTAATGTGTCAGTAAACACGATTTCTGTATCTTTTCATTCCGCAAAAAAGCACTGTACGCCTTAAGTGCGTAGCAGTGCTTATCCACATACAACATCAAACAATTTGAACGAAAAACGTGACAACTGTATATAGCATTGCTGTGATCGCTGCAGCTATTAGAGCTGGTTTAAGCTTATATTTTGCGTAGTCTATGACCGTTAAGCCTAGAATTTTCGCAATGGTGTTCGTATCATCACTTAAAGGTGAGGCAAATGCTCCAAACGCTCCACTAGCGAAAACGGCTCCAACGACGAGTGGAAACGAAACATCTCCAGCAACGGCAAGTGCAATACCAAGCGGCATAAGAATACCCCAAGTTCCCCAGGCAGAACCAATAAAATATGAAACAGCTGCCCCAAATACAAAAATAAGCGGTGCAATAAACATTGGCGGTATCCATCCAGTATGTGTGGTCACAAAACTCGAAAAACCTAAATCATCTGTTACAGAAGACAGTCCCCAAACAACTGAAAGAAGAATAATGACACTCATCAATTCATTTCCGCCATATATAAAGCTTTCAATCAAATCCGCAAGCTTAAATTTCTGAATAACATAAAAAACAATAGAAATAAGTAACGTAATGAGTAAAGCTACAACCATTGCATCCAATACATTTGCACGAATAAAAGCTTGAAGCAAACCGACACCACGTTCATATCCATCCCACCACGTTAGAAATAAAGTTAATCCAATCACTAAAACGAGCGGCAGCAACAAATTCCACGGTTTAATCGGCAATTCCTTCGCAACAACAGGATGACATTCATGCCAATCATCCTCTTCCTCATTTTCATTGATCGCCATCGGTGTCGATGATTGCTTCTTTGAATGATGAAAAAAACTTAAATAAACCCCTAAAGCAATCATAACAATCGAAAAGAAATTAAAGGGAATACTTTGGATAAATAGTGAATATGGCTCAACTTCAATCCCTTCATTTTCAGTAGCAATTTGAATAATAGATACCATATAACCGACAAAAGCTGTAGCTACTGGGATTAGAACTATGACTGGTGTAGCGGTCGTTTCGATAATAAAGCCTAATTCCGCTGTTGTCATTTTCACCTTTTTTAATAATGCACGCATAATTGGAGCTATTGTAACAAAGCGAAACGTTGGAGCACTGAACGTCCCAATCGTTGAGACATACGTCAATAGAAGTGCTTGTTTCCTTGTTTGAATCTTTTCCGCTGCCTTCTCAACAAATCCTCGTATCCCACCCGTCACTTTAATCATCTCTACTAAACCTGAGAAAGCATAAAGAAACACAACAATTTTAATATTATTCTCATCAATTAATGCTTGTACTATATAGACAAACATCGACTGGATGCCCCCGAGTGGTGTTGGGTCAATTAAATAAGCACCTACTAATAAACCGATAAACAGACCCGGCAATACTTGTTTCGTATAAATTGCAATTGGTATAACAAACAAAAATGGTACGATTGACAGCCAGTTTGAATCCATTTTATCACCACAACTTTAGCATTAACGATTTCTTTTAGCTTGTGAAAGCAATTAGAATTTATACCGATAGAATAGAAAACTAATAAATGCTAATTGTAAAAATAAAGGAATAATATAGAAAATTTTCACATGCATCATTGTCCGTTTTCCATGCATAAAATAATACTAAAAGGAGTGGAGGCATAATGGAGATAAACCTTGTTGAGTTATACAAAGAAATGCCTGATTTTGATAATCACCATGAAGCAAGCTTATGGTTTCATAAGCAATTTCCTAATCATGTTCAATTTAAAGAAATGGATACAATTAATGGAACAAAAGTGTACTACTATCACATCATTAAGGATCGAGAAGCTTACGAGGATTATATGCAAAGCTTAGATTCAATAGAGTATGACATTTTATCAGATAAGCCTTTTAGAAGCTATTCAACAGTTGAAATCAGTGAAGATGGTGGCGTAAGTGTGACGGAGTAATATCGTTGTATATCGTTACAATTATTTGCTATCAATGATAAAACAAGGAGGGTTGTAAACAAGACTAAAACCCTCCTTAATTTGCCTTCCGATACTCTAATGGTGAGATTTGGTTTAACTTTTTAAACAGCTTAATAAAATAACTCGTATTTTCGTATCCGAGCTGATAAGCAATTTCTTCAATGGTTTCATCTGTTTCACGTAAATATGAAGCTGCTTTCTCCATTTTCTTACGTATAACATACTCAATAAATGTTTCCCCTGTCTCTTTTTTAAATATGCGACTAAAATGACTAGGATTCATATAAAGATGCTTCGCTACAGCTTCCATCGAAATTCGCTCATTCAAACGCTGTTCAACATACCTCTTCGCTTCCCATACCTCTAACCTTTCCATCTTGCTAGATGATTGTACAAACTCAATCAGACGTTGAAAAAAGTCAAGCGTATACCGCTTTAATTGATATACATTTATCAAAGAGTGGATTTCACTATGAAGGTTATCTGTATGCTGTTTATCATTGTGGAAAATATAATTAAAATGGAGTTCAACCGACACTATTAAGTTATGCAGCCAGCTTTTGACAGACTCAGGATGATAATGCTTTTCCTTTAATAAGTCTACCCAACGATTTACAAGCTCTTGTGCATTATGGAGATCACCTTCGATAATCACCTTTTTCCATTCATCCAATGCGTTTGTATAATGGTGAAAGATGTTTTCTTTTGAAAATTCAATCTTTCTTACTTTAAATGGTATTATGATATCTTCTTCAATATAGAACCATTTTTGTTGATGCAATAGTAGTTCTTTTAATGAAAGCTGTAATTCAACCAATGTGCCCACCAACTCTTGATAAGTGAAGCTTAGCTTTACATTACTGTATGTTTGTACTGTACGCTGAAACTGAATTAATTGTGTATGAATGGCATCATACGCCTTATAATAATTCTCTGACTCATATTGAACAAGCCATACCATCTGATCAAAATCATAATGAAAACCTTCTAATATTCTAGAAGGACTTATCAATTCCTGAGCGATTAGTTGAATAAAAATAGTTAATAGCTCAGAAGACCTGAATTTTCTTAATCCTTTTCAACATGATTCATTCTACATATAATTGGATATAGTTGAAATTTTCAAAATCCAAATGGAAAAGTCGGCTTAGTTCTTTCCAATCACGTTCATTCAAATCTTCACAGTCTAGAAAATCTTTAAGCCATTGCTTTTTCATACTTTCACGATTTCGGTCAAATATCGTTTGCAAAGATTGAACCTGCTCTTTTTCTTGTTTTTTCTTCTTAACTCCATCAACGAGCTTTACAATTGCAGCTCTAAATGTTTCCGGTACGAGGGTTTCTTTTAAAATATAATCACTTACTAAAAGCTGAACAGCCTTTTGTGCATATTGAAAATCATCATGACATGAAATAATGAGTGATTGGACATGTTCGTTAAGAGACTTCATTTGTTGGATTAGCTCTAACCCGTTCATTTTCGGCATATCAATATCTGTTATGAGAATATCAGGTGTATTCTTACGGGCAATTTCTAGTGCATCCATTCCGGTTTCACACTTACCAATCACTTCCAGACCTAACTCTTCCCATGAAATCATTTCATCCATAAATTCAAGCATTTGAAAATTGTCATCAACGAGAAGAACCTTCATCATCCACCTCCGTACTGTCGATAGACGGAAATTGAAATCGAACCTTAAATCCACTCTTGTACTGCGATTCAATTTTCATCAAAAATGCCTCTCCATAAATTAAAGTCATTCGTTCAAAGACATTTTTCAAACCAATCCCAAACTCTCGCTCAGGTGCGTTTAAATATGATTGTAAGATTTGCTGTTTGTCAGATAACAAACTCGCTCGTAATTTATCTAGCTCTTCTTTTTGCATTCCGATTCCGTCATCACAAACTTCAACGATAATGTTCTCTCCCTCAACATAAGAGTAAACCGTAATACATCCGGTATAATGCTGAATGCCATGCTTGCAAGCATTTTCAACAATTGGTTGAATAAAAAATCGAGGTACTTTCACATGCTTTGTATCATCACTTAGTTCGATATATGACTCAATTGGGTTCTTTCGCATAGCATTGATAACATGAATATAATCAATTATATGATTAAGCTCCTGTTCAAGCGTAATCGTTTCTTCTCCTTTATAAACACTTCGCAAAAATTTTCCGAACGAAAGGATTAACGCTGCTGATTGTTCATCTTTTCTTTTCAACACTTGTATACGTAACGTATTCAATACATTAAAGATGAAATGAGGCTTAATTTTCGCTTGTAGAACAGCCATATCGGCTTTCCGTTTCATACGTTGCTCTAGTTTAACTTGTTGAATCATATCTTGAATTCGATCGAGCATCGAGTCAAAGGCAACACTTAATCTGCCTATTTCATCGTTACGCCTTATTTTCGAGCGTACATCTAAATTTCCTGTATCAATTTCCTCTGCAACATTAGCTAGGTTCTGGATTGGTTGTAAATAACGATTTACTACAAAGAGCAGGATAAATATTAATAAAATAAGTGCAATTGTGACTATATAGATATTAACTGTAAATGCATTCCCCAATTCATCAATAGCTGCATGATACGGCATCGTACTAACAATTGTCCAATCCCCAAAGGAAAAGCTGATACACATAGAGAAATTCTTCATGGCCTGATTCCAAATAAAAATACGATTTCTCTTGGTCCATATGGTAATAGTATGGAAAGGAATGGCCAATGAGTGTCCCTGAATCATCATATAAAACGCTTCCATTTTGATCAAGCAAAAAGAAAGTACGGTCTTCAGCAAGGTTTGCCGTTAGACGATCAAAAGCAATTTTATCAACTCCAGCAAACATATACGCAATTGTTTGACTTCTATAGTTCGTCAGTTTTCTCCCAAGAAGAATAATTTGGTCGTTCTGATAAAGTAAGTTGCCAGGAGCACGAGCCTCGACTATGTCTAGCGAGTCAAAGTTAAACACCTGGTAAGTAGACGTTTTCTCAATTTTATTAAACCATTCATTTAATTGTCCTACTTCAATAGATCCTTGAAACGCTGTATTTGAGAAGTAATATTCACCCTCAACGGGCAAAATAGCCATTTTAATATAGCTATTTCGCGTAATATGATCTAATTTAGCGTTAATATCTATAAAAGCACGGGGCGGAATTGGTTCATGCAAGCTTTGTGTTAACGTACCTCTGATTTCCGCATCAAAATGAACGTAATTCATTGATTGAATTATATCATCAACTAACTTTGAAAAATATACATTTGCGAGCTCCAGATTGTATTGCTCACTCTTAATAGTCTGTTCTTTCACGACATTTAAACTTGTTATAATAATGTTTCCCATACTCAAGAGGATTGGAACGGCCATAAAGACAAATATAATGAGCAGTAACTTTTGACGAAAGGAGATTCGTTGCTTAATAGACTTGATTTTATCCATTTTCATCATCGTCACACCCTTATACGAATAAGCTACATTATTGTTACTAGCTCATTTATTATAACAAATGCTTAATGATCTGATGTCCAAAAAGACTGTCAATCTTTTTGGACATCATTTAGCTTATTCAGTTACATTAGCGTCAATAACACTTTGAACAGCTTCATGTGCCTGTTCAATCGTCGTATCAATATCTTGCTCTTCTAATAAAAACCTTTCTACCTCGTTGCGGTAAGCCGTTTCCACTTCGCCAATAAACGCGGGTGGAATAAACACAGGTGCTGCCTCGGATATTTCCAATGTATGAATAAGAGATTCCATATTAACTAAATCAATATCGACTTCAGGACTTCTTTCATGTAAGTGCACAATCACCTCTTCAAGATCAGCCCCTAAGTAGTCTGGTAAATATTTTCCTTGTAATACAATCCCTTTAGTTGTGTACCAACGAATAAATTCGAAGGCTTCCTCCTTATGCTCCGAACCTGAATACATCGTTAAGAAGTCTGCTCCGGCGGGTGTAGTAATCGGATCATCGGCATTTGCTTTTGGATATGGAGCATATGCGATCGTGAATTCAGGAGCACCGTCAATACCTCCTCGTTCGTTAATCATCCAACTTCCAGTCATAATCATTGCTGCACTTTCACCAAAAAATTGTGGGCGATAATTTAAATCAAGTGAAATCGTATCAGCGTAAGGAGTAGCAGAACCTTCCTCATGTCCTCTTTGACGAATTTCTAATGATTGTCTAATTAAATCACTATCAACATTCGATGTTATTCCATCATCCTTAATAAGGTTACTATTTTCAGGCTGGTTAAAAGCCGCCAACTTAACATAGTCCATCCACGTATGGAAAAATGTTCCATGGCGTTTACTCGGACCTTCCCCTTCTGTTAATGCAGCTGCATAATCCATATATTCATCCCACGTCCAATCTGTTGGTACGTCTAACCCCGCTTCATCCAATGCATCCTGATTCAGCATCACAAAAAACATATTATATTTCCCTGGTAATGCATAATAATGGCCATCAACATTTGTATTAACACGGTATTCATTTGCATAATCAATCCCTGCTGCATCAAGATAGTCATCAAGAGGTTCAAACATTCCTTGTGCTACACGTTGAGAATAATTCGCTGCATCGTTGACAATGATCACATCAAGCTGATCACCTGAAGCAGCTGCTAAATCAATTTGCTGCATCGTTTCATTCGCATCATTATTCTCAGGACTGACCGTTTCTACTTTTATATGTGGATATTCTGTTTCAAATGCCTCAACGACTTCATGCCAGCGATCTTGTTCCTCATTGTACCAATGATGAAGCCTAATCGTTACAGTATCATTGTCCTCTCTATTTTCCTCTACTGAAGGTGCATCCTCATCTGACTGCGTGACACCGTCATCAGTTGAAGATCCTTCATCACTTGAACAAGCCATCAACCCCATAGAAGCATAACCGCAAATAATAAGTGCATCCATTTTCCTTTCCCCAACATGAAAACCTCCCCTTTTTAATGAAATATATTTATCCTTTTACTCCACCAATCGCAATTCCCTCAATAACATACTTTTGACCAAAGAAGAAAATGATTAATAGTGGAAGGATAGCAGAAACAGTACCGGCCATAATTAAGCTATAAAATTCACCACTCATCGAAGTAAATCGCGATATTCCGAGCTGGACAGTTGATAAATGATCTGAACGTAAGAAGATAAGTGGGCCTTGGTAATCATTCCACGTCCAAATAAAACGCAATATCGCATATGTTGAAATTGCTGGCAATACTAACGGGACAGCCACCTTACGAAAGATCGTCCAATGACCTGCACCATCGATTTTGGCAGAAGCAATATAATCATCATGAATTCCCATAAAAAACTGCCTTAACATAAACGTCCCAAGAACGCTAAAGCTATTTAATAGAATTAATCCTAAATGCGTATCAAATAAATCTAAATACATAAATAGCATAAATTGTGGTACTAAAATGGCTTGAGCAGGAATCATAAATGTCGCAAGGACTAGAATAAAAATGAAGTGTCTACCTTTAAACTTTATTTTTGAAAAGCCATACGCAGCCATCGTCGATACAATCGTAGAGATTAATGTCGTCAACACCGTTACTTTAATCGAGTTCCAATAATAAAGCGGGAAGTCCCCACCCCATACAACAGCATAATTATCCCAACGCCATTCACTTGGAATCCATTGTATCGGATACGTGAATACTTCAAGCTCCTGCTTTAATGATGCTGAAATCATCCATATAAATGGCAGGAGAAAGATGATCCCTAACAGAAACATAAAGATGGTCAGCATCAGTTTCACCGTCTTTTCCCTTAAGTCATTACGTTTCATATCATCTCACCTCCCCTTAATAGTTGACCCATTTTTTTTGACCCAACCATTGCACGGCTGTAATCACTAATAATATCAACAGTAGAACCATGGATATCGCTGAAGAATAACCTGAACGTAAATTTTCAAATGCTTGCTCGTATAAATAGTAGACGATAACCGAAGTAGAATATCCGGGCCCCCACTCGTTAATACAACAATTAACTCAAACGATTTAAAACTATAAATAATACCAGTAATTAACAGAAAAAAAGTTGTTGGCGACAGCATCGGTAGCATAATGTGCCAAAATTTTTTCAACATGCCAGCTCCGTCGATATCTGCAGCTTCATAAAGCTCAAGAGGGATGTTTTGCAAAGCTGCTAAATATATAATTAAATTAAAGCCAATTGAAACCAGATACTAATCATCATGACCGATACTAACGCCCACTTTGAATCAGCTAACCAACGAGGTGGATTTTCAACCCCAACTGACATAAGAAACTCATTTATAGGTCCATAAGAAGGGTGAAACAATAACTGAAACACAATCGCAATTGCCACGATACTTGAAATATACGGCATAAAGAAGGTAATTTTGAAAAAAGCTTTCATATAAACATACTTGTTAATAATGATCGCTAAAATAAGTGATAAAAGCATTGTTAGCGGAACAGCGAAGATAAGCCACATATTATTTTTAACCGACTGTATAAATAAATCATCGTTGAGGAGGCGAGTATAATTGTCAATACCAACAAAAGACATATCATCTATCCCTCTAATAAAAACCCAATCGGTAAAACTAACGAAAAGAGCGGCGAATATTGGTAGTACAACTAAAACTGTTGTTCCAATCACCATCGGACCAATAAATAAATATCCAGCCAATGTCTCTTTTGTTTGCACACTCAACGTCCATTTTCTCTTCTCTTTGATATGCTTTTTTGTTGAATCTTTAGGGACTGTTACTGGCTCCATCTTCTTTCACTCCTAACGTATCAAACTCTTTCAATCGCTTATCTTTAGCTTAAATTATATTTAAAACGCTTACATCAAATTATTTTGGCAGGTAATAACACTATTTTGCCTGAATTAGAAATATTTTTTAATACAGGCGTAAACCTTATGCCAAAAAGAAAAAAGCTAAAAAGTAAAACTTTTTTAGCTCTTTCGAATTGAATCACCTATATTTTTATTTATTCTTCATACCTTCCCACACATACCGATCCTGTTGGTCTAACAAAAATTTCACAGATGGGATAACAATATCCGCATCAGCTAATTCAATCATTTCACTCGCACCTGAGCTCACACCAATGGATAACGCACATTCTGCATTTTTGGCAAAGGCAATATCGACGGCTGTATCCCCGACCATCACAACTTCTTTAGGTGTTAAAGCAACTTGCTGACAAAAGGCGTCCATCATATTTGGGTTCGGTTTTTTTCATAGTGATCAGACGTACCTATGAAATCAAAATAATGATCAATACCGAGCATCTGAAACGTTAATGTCGTTGTTTCCTGATCATCAGCTGTTGCAACGCCTAATTTTAATCCATCATCCTTCAATTGCTTTAATAATTTTTTTAAATCTGTTATTGGTTGAATAACTTGGAGATGATCTTTCGTCAATTGTAGGATACGCTTTTCCACCCATTGGTGAAACGGTTCTGGAATTTGGCAACTTTCCTTGAGTAATAACGGATAGAAAGCGTCTGCAATATCTTTAGTTGTTCCTCCGGCCAATATGCTATTAGCGGTAATTTGTCCATTAACTAATCCAATTGATGCTAAAAGCTCCTGCTGGAATAATGGATCTTCGCCATTTGCCAGATCAGCAACTAGTCCTAAAGCAATCTTCTCCCACAAACTAAAAAACTCTATTAATGTCCCATCCTTATCAAAAAGGATTCCTTTAATGTTGTCCATCCTCTAGTCTCACTTTCTTTCGTAAGTCATGCCACGTTTGTAAACTCGTTTCTTTCTTTCCGAAGAAAATTGGATTTAAAAAGGCAAGTAACTCTCCTTTTGGACCACGTAATTCATAACGTACCCACTCAAAATTCCCGTTCCACTTTATCGTTCCGGTATACCCTCCTTCCTCTATTAATGTAGCAACCGTAGTTCTTTTCCCATTTCTTACTTCCACAAGACTACTTCCTAGTTGACACTTCGTATAAAGTATTTCAACAACGACTGTATCTTTACCTCTCTACCTAGTGAAATGACACTCTCTCCGCTATTAATTGTTATGTTAAGAATAGGACCTCGCGTTACATATACGTTTCCTTCGTAAACAGATTGTAAAATTTCGTTCGCTGACAGTTCTTTAGCCCAAACAAACGTTGCAGGATCGCCAATCAATGAAGGAGGACCTCCCTCAACGTAACTTTCATCAGGACGATTATGAGCATCAGACCCGCCGATCCCCGTCACGCGATAACCATCATTTAAAAGCGTATCCCATAACAATAATGCCTCTTCTGTTGCTTTCACATTATCGGGAAACGTCGGATCATTCCATATCTCGATGACATCAATCTCTAATAAATCTGTATTTTCAAACGTCCAATCCCATGGTTTTAACATCGGATGGTTAATGGATCGAAGAGCACCCTTTTTCTTACATTCAGCTAATATTCGATTCATCCTTCTTCTGATTCCATCCCACCATCTTCTGCAGTTGGACGCCACTCTACCCAGCTCTTGAGCCTAGAGCATTAAAATGTCCTTTAGATGATGTCACTTCAATACCAGGAATAATGAGTATTCCGTCATTAATCCATTTCGTCGGGATAATGTTATGATCGGTCGCAACAAAAAAATCCAGACCCATCTTTTTTGCAGATGCTAGCCCTTCTTCTGGAGAAAGTTTCCCGTCAGACAGATACGTATGAGTATGAAAATCGCCGCGATACCAACGTTCTTCGTTATTTAAAACATTTGATGGGTCCCACTCATCAAGGGTGAAATCAGCTTTTTGCTTAGAAGTCGCAAAAGATTGGATTGGATTCGTATATAATCCAGGTAATATTTCATTACCACATTCAGCTTCGATCGTATAGGAAAGTTCTTTTTCAGCAGAACCATTCATAAGCTGAATCGACCATTCTCCTGATGGAATACAGCCTGGGATCGTTGAAAATGAAGACGTTTGTGGATCATCACTTAAAATGAGCTCCTTCTCCCCATTCATCACTAATGCTTGTGCACGTATGACATGATCAGGACTAGTAACAATGACCATCAGCCAGGCTGATTGATCGATTGTAACCTTTAACTTCATATGCATGTACATTTGAGAGATTTCTAACGTTTCAACCGCCAAGGGAGCAGTCATTGCTCCCTTAACGATCATTGTATTCACCTGACTCATTGAATCACCTTATCAAGCTCTCGTTGAGCTTCTTCTTTTGCTTCTCTCAATGCTTCCTCTGCTGAGATCCCTCAATTTCGACTTTATCTGCTGCAATCGAAAGGGCATCTAAATGAGTCCTCCTGTCGGATCAATAAACGGAAGTGTTGCTGTTTCTGCTTGTTCAAGCGGAACTAGAATTTGTGGATTTTCCTCTGCAAAGGCTTGGAATTCATCTACTTCTCTCGCTGACGCTCGTACAGCAATATAGCCTGTACTCATTGACCAGTCCGCTGTTTTTTCAGGACTATTAAAAAATGTAATAAATTGATAAGCTGCTTCTTTCTCTTCATCTGATGCAAGCTCAGGAATAGCAGCTAATAGTGCATATGCATGTGGTGCAGCATGGTGATTTTCCCATCCGGGCTGCGGATGAGCGGATACTAACGAAAAATCGAGATCTCCTTGGTCACCTGATGATCCTGTGTAGCCTGCAGCACGATCTTGAAGTACATCGTCAATCGTTTGGTACCAATATGCCCAGCCTTCTCCACCATGATTGATCGCCATCGTTTCATCCTCATGTATCGCTTTTCTAATGTATTCCCAAGCTTCAATCCATTCAGGAGAATCAATTAACACTTCAGTCCCATCATCACTTAGAAATTGAGCACCGTTGCTCATCGAGAAGTCTATTAAATTATCAGCACCCCACATCGGCATCCAACCGTAAATCCCTTTTTCTTCTTTAATGCGATCAGCTGCTTCTGCCAAAGCTTCGAATGTCTCCAGAGATTCCGTCGTTAAGCCTAATTCTTCAAAAATATCATGACGATAATACATTACTTGTGTCGTACCATATAGCGGTAGTGCATATTGCACACCATCTACCGTTCCTTGCTCATAGAAGGAATCTACGAAATCATCGACATTCAAATCACTATCAGCAGCGATAAACTCATCTATTGATGCTAAAATGCCACGACTGCCAAATGCATTAACTGTTCCATTTCCTAATAACACAGCAGCAGGAACATTTTGTGCAGCGATAGCTGCTTGAAGTTTTTGTTCAGTTTCATCATAATTTCCTTGTGCAACACCTGTTACGATCACATCATCTTGACTTTCGTTAAATTCACTAATAATTCTTTCTACATTTTCCCCAAGCTGACCACCTAATCCGTACCAAAATTCAATTTCAACAGGCTCGTCCGATCCATTGTCCGTCGATCCACCTTCTGTTTGTGTCTCAACTTGTTCACTTCCCGATTCAGTGGCACACCCGACTAACGTCATAAAACTAAGTGCAATTGTCAACATTACTAAACGTGGTTTTTTAAACATAATTTTTCCTCCTACTATTTTTATCTTTTATTCTTTTAACCCGCGATCACCAATAGCAGCAACAAACCACTTTTGAGCGATAGCAAAGATAAATAACAATGGTGCAACTGCAAATGTACTTGCGGCCATAATAAGCGGCCACTGTATGCCATAAGCACCCTCTTGAATGAAGAATTGTCTTAACCCTTTCGTAATAAGAAGTTTATCTTCACTATTTAATATGAGCGATGGCCAAAGGTAATTGTTATACATCGCAATAAAGCTAATGAGAGCTAATGTAATAAACGTCGGTTTCGTTAACGGAAAAATGATTTGCCATAATATTCGCCAATGACTCGCCCCATCAACTCTTGCCGCCTCTACTAACCCATATGGCACTTGCAAAAAGGCTTGACGAAATAAAAAGATTCCAAAGACGGATATCGAATTCGATATAATGACCGCCGTGTGTGTGTCCATTAATCCTAATTGCGAAATAATGACATAGCTTGGTACATATGTAGCTGCTACCGGAACCATATAAGAGCCTAAAATGATCGCAAAGAGGACATTTTTCCCTTTAAAACGAAATTGCGTAAAGGCGTAAGCCATCATTGCAGAATTCACTAACTGAATGAGGACAATCACCGTTGCGGTAAAGGCACTATTAAAAATATAAAGTCCAAACGGTGCGGCGTTCCACGCTTCAATAAAATGATGCCATTGAGGACTTTCTGGCCACCAAACAGGAGGAAAAGCCCAAATCTCATCACGTGTCTTAATCGAATTCGTGACCATCCACAAAAACGGGAAAAACATCACGAAACTCATTATGATTAAAAATGCATGCTTCAATGTTGCAGATAACCTTACTTGCATTTGGTTCAACATACTCACCCTCTTATTGGTAATGCACCCATTTGCGCGACAAATAGAATTGAAGAAATGCAAGTATAGCAGTAAGAACTACTAGTATCGTCGCAACAGCGGTCGCACTCCCCATGTTAAATTGCTCAAAAGCAGACTGATAGTACATATACAAAATCGTTCGCGTACTCCCTGCTGGTCCCCCTTGGGTCAAAACTTGAATTTGATCGTAGGCTTGCAAAGAATCAATCATTGTAATGACAACTAGAAAAAACGTTGTAGGTGATATAAGAGGTACGGTTATATGAATAAACTTCCGAACCCTACTTGCTCCATCTAAATCAGCCGCTTCATACAATGACTCTGGCACTTTTTTTAGGGCATACATATAAAAAATCATCGCCCAGCCAAGTCCCTTCCAAACAGTGACAATGATAATTGCTGGCATCGCCCAATCAGTACTGCTCGTCCATCCTAATGCCGGAATATTAACAAGTGATAACAACCAATTTGCTAAACCAACTTTCGGCTCATAAATCCATGACCAAACGATTGAAATCGCTACAGTAGGTGTTACCCAAGGTGAGAAAATGATTGTTCGATAGATGGACATCCCTTTTCCTTGATTAGTTAAGAGCATCGCTAAAAACAAGCCACCAATAACGGTTGGAATAACCGTCCCTAGCGTAAAATATAGCGTATTCCATAGCACTGTATAAAATTGCGGATTTGTCAGTAGTGATACATAATTATCTAGCCAAACGTAATTAAATTCTGGACTAATGTAATCCCAATCAGTAAAGCTAATCCAAAGAGAGCGACCAATTGGATACAAATAAAAGACAATTAACGGAACAAGTGCCGGAATCATAAACAACCACGGGACCAATTTCTCAGTGAGCTTTACGGAAGAATTCTTTCTGATTTCAACCTTTTTTTTCTTTTTTTCTAAAGTGATGTCGTTTTGCATTTCCCACTCCTTTCACTGACAACTTTAGTGTAGCGAACAATTATGGAGAAACTGTTAAGCGATCTTTAATAAAACATTAAAATCCAATCAAACCCATAAAAACACACAAATCTATTCATACCTTTTATTGATAAGAGAATAAAATAAAAACATCTCCTAAATTAGAAGATGTTTTCAATCTCATTAATTGTTTCTCTTATTATTGTAACTCCGTGTTCCTCATAGTGTTCCTTCACTTTTTCTGGTAAAAGGTGATCTGTTATAATACCATTTATTTTATCAAAACCACACACTTTCAACATTGAAACAGCATCAAATTTACTTGAATCAGCAACAACAAATACTTTCTTCGCTTGCACTAACATTTTTTTCTTAATATTCCATTCCCCAATCCCATAGTCTGTTAGTCCGGCATGTAATGAAATGCCACTCATGCTCATAAAAACAAGTTAATATGAAACTGTGATAAAAATCTTCCGCTAATTCACCAACTACACAAAGCTCTGCATTACGTAACGTACCACCTGTAATAATAATCGTATATTGCGGCATGGTAGATAGTTCAATTGCTATTGGTAATGAGTTTGTAATAACCGTTAATTTTCTAACTCTCTTTTTTAATGCCTTTGCTATCTCAGTGTTCGTTGTGCTTACATCCATTGCAATTACTTGCTCTTCTTCAACAAGACTTGCTGCGATTTCAGCAATCTCCCGTTTCTCTTCAATATGTAATGTCTCTCTCGTTACAAATGATTGCTCTTTTGAATTATCTTTTTCCAAAATAGCCCCACCATGTACACGTTTTAACATTTGCATCGATTCTAAATATTCCAAATCGCGCCGAATCGTCTCAAGTGACACATTAAATTCCTTAGCAAGTACTTGTGCTTTTACCGAGTGTGTTTCCTCAAGCCACTCCATAATCCGTTCATGACGCTTTTGAACAAGCAATTCCCTCACACCTCCAAAAAAGTACACATTAAAAAAATCCTAGCATACCAGTTTTAAAAAAAGAAGGCGATTTACAATATTTTAATATAAGAAACATGTTTGTTATTTTTAGATTTATACAATCCCCTCTATTTCTGACACTTATAAGAAAAACATCGCATTTTACTAAACTTGCCTTTAAAATAGAAACTAAGTCGATAACGATTTCATAATGGAGGGTCGAATTATGAGTCTACCAATTGTCTTTTCTGATAAGCCACTTGCAAAAGACATTCAAGATTACCTAGCAAAACATGTTACTTTAACAATGTGGGAAGAACGATATAAGCTTAAACGTGAATTGCTATATGACAAACTTCAAGGTGTTAACGGTTTCATCACGAGTGGGGCTTCCATTAATGAAGAGCTACTACAATCAGCTCCTGAACTTCGGGCAGTTAGTACAATTTCTGTTGGATATGATCACTTTGATCTTAACGCCATGAAGAATCATCAAGTCATTGGTACACATACACCTTATGTTCTCGATGACACCGTAGCTGATCTTATTTTTGGTCTGATTCTAGCAGCAGCGAGGCGTATACCTGAGTTAGACATTCTAACAAAAAGCGGCAACTGGAAAAAAGGGGATTCGAGGCAACTTTTTGGCGTAGATGTTCACCATAAAAAACTAGGAATTATCGGAATGGGGAGAATTGGAGAAAAGGTTGCGAAGCGGGCGAAGTACGGTTTTGATATGGACGTTTCCTATTATAATCGCACCCGAAAAGAACAAACTGAACATCAACTTGGAGTTACATATAAACCTCTAGAGAGCTTATTATGTGAATCTGACTTCATTGTTCTGATGGTTCCATTAACGAAGGAAACAAACCATTTTATCGGTGCTCATGAATTTTCATTAATGAAACAAACAGCGATTTTTATTAATGCTTCAAGAGGACAAACAGTTGATGAAAAAGCAATGACAAATGCCCTATTATCAGGTGAAATTTTAGCGGCAGGGTTAGATGTATATGAACAAGAACCTATACAACCGACAAATCCACTATTAAACTTAGAAAATGTCGTCACTTTACCCCATATCGGCTCTGCTACAAGTGAAACGAGGCATGAAATGGCGATGTTAGCGGCGAAAAACCTTGTATATGCATTAACTGGGATCGGCACAGGCTATATCGTAAAGGAATTAAAAGAACTACAAATTGGTCAAACGGAATAATCTTTTTTAACGTGAAGGGAGTGAAATATGCCAGGTAACCTACATTTTTTTATATACAAAAAAATGAAGGAGGAAAACAATTGAAACAGAATTTAGAAACAAAAAGATTACAATTACAACAAATGAAAGACGAAGATGCGGCAACTTTATTTACGATTTGGTCTGATCCAATCGTTACAAAACATATGAATATTAGTTCGTTTAAAACGGTTAATCAAGCAACTGAAATGATTCGTCACTTAACTAAGTTAGCAGACGACAAGCAAGCGATCCGTTACTCAATCAACTTACGGCAAAGTGCTGTTATCATTGGCTCCTGTGGCTTTAATCAAATTGACTTTACGAACAAGAAGGCAGAGATTGGTTATGAGCTAGCATACGAACATTGGGGCTATGGCTACGCTCAAGAAGCGATCAATTGTCTCACAAATTATGGCTTTAAAGAGCTAGATTTAAATCGAATGGAAGCAAAAGTAGCTCCTGAAAATGCCTCTTCTATTAAGCTGTTGCAACGATTAGCATTCACTTATGAAGGGACGTTAAGACAGGCTGAGAAATACGACGGTGTATTTCATGATTTGGCCCTTTATTCTAAGTTAGCAGCAGATTAATAACGCTAAGCCTAATAGGAAGCATACTCCTATTAGGCTTTACGTATAACCTATACTATCTTTTAGAGTCGACATCAGATCTACTATCTGTAAATGATAACTACTTTTTCCGAATCGTAAGAACATAGCTTCCTTGCACGATCAGTAATACGACTGACATTCCTACAATCGAGAATAATTGGTTTTGGCCAGTTAAAATAGAGTAAATGACTGATAATGTAATTGCAATAATTAACAAAGTTGGCAGAAGATTATATGCTTTATAAAAGCCCATCAACATCACATGCTTTTCTCCATCATCTGCAGCCTCTAACAGCTTTTTTCCGTAGTCTGGATCGGATAGCTTTGGCATATTTCGTTCAGGGTAGCTTTTTCTTACTAGATCAATCATATATGTCATAAAGCTACTGCTTATGATGATGAGTATAATTGAGATAATAATGTAAGCTAAGGGCAAAGACATAATAAGTACGATGGCTGACGATAAAATGGCCAAAGTAAAACTCAGATAAATTAATAGACTTTGGTCAGCTACTTTACGATATTTGATAATGTCTATTTCATCCTCTTCTTCACCTTCAACGTTTTTCGCATTCAATGTTTTCATTTGTTGAAACAGAATCATTGTCAGTAAAAGGCATATGCCAATAAGGACATAAAGTGAGATAACAATAACATTCGTATATTCAGCTAAATCGAAAGAAAACCCCCAAAACATCATTGATACTGCTAAAAAACCAAAAATACCACCGATAATAAATTGCACTGACGTTCTAGCAAGTGTTTTCATAATAATTCATCCTCCTCAAAGAAAAATACTTGTTCCACAGGCTCGTTAAATACGCGGGCAATACGAACGGCAATTAGCAAGGAAGGAATATATTCCTCACGTTCAATTAAACTAATTGTTTGCCTAGATATCTTTGCGAGCTTGGCAAGCTGTGTTTGGTTCAACCGATCCCGGGCACGAAGTTCCTTCAAACGACTTCTCATCTATTATCACCTCACAACCATTGTAAAGGATCCTTTTATTTTTGACAAGTATTTTTGTCAAAAATAAAAGGATTTTGGTCATCTTCTCTCTACTTAAACAAAAAGAAAATCCAAAAGGTCAGTCTACCTTTGGATTTTCCTATAGTTTAATTTGGAGAAAAACCGGCTTTGCTAAGTAATAATTGCTCTTCAGTAAAAGACTCTTTCATTCTTTCATAAGCCATTTGAGCGGTTCCCTCACCATACCACCATTCCATACCAAGTTGCTCATATATCTCTTTTATTCGTAATCGTTCCGTCCTTTTACCATTACTTCCGTCTCCTGTAATAAAATCATCAATGACAACACCTTCCGTCGTATTTGCTAATATTTTGGGAAATGCTTCTGAAAAAGGTAGAACTGGTGCGAGTGCGACTTGTGTTTGGATTCCTAATTCATTTAATTGCCGTATCGCTTTCAAACGTGCTTGAATTGGCGGTGCTTCAGGTGAAAATACCTTCCTTATATCCTCACGATCCGTTTCAACAGTCATGCTCACTCTAACATGCTCTTTTAGCTGTGCAATAAGCTCGCGATCCCTTGTAACAAGGGGACTACGCGTTTGTATGAATAAAAAATGAGGAGGTTCTTCAACTAATGCTTCTAGTAAAGTCCTAGTTATCTTTTCTTTATATTCAAGCGGCTGGTAAGGATCTGTTGCTGATGACATGAAAATAGTCACTGTTTTGCCTTGTTTTTTTAGATGACGTACTTCTTTTTGCAGTTGTTCTTTTGTTGCCTGTTTCACATCAATCCAAGTACCCCACTCTTGTTTGCGAAACATTCCAACAGGACTTTGCCGAACATAACAAAAGGAACAAGCAAACGCACAGCCGGTATATGGGTTTAATGAGTGACTATATCCTGAGAGAAAACCACTCGTAGGAGTGAGGAGCCGTTTCGGTTTTTTAAACTGTACTAGTTTTTGCACCTTTTTTATCTGCCCTTCCTTTTAAAAATGAGAAAAAAAGTGCCTCGTCATTAAGACACTCTTCATTCACCTATAGTAACTCTACATTTAGCTGTTTTAATAACCATTTTGGTACAACAAAGCGAGCGGTCATAAGCGGATCAACAATTTGACATATTTCAGCCTGTCCACACGCACTCATTAACATCGTCACATCTTCAATAGAACGGTTGGATTTATCAACAATACGGATAATCATTTCCTCTGTTGCGATCCGAATAGCCTCATCTAACGTTTTTGCAGATGCAATCTGTGTGAAAGCATCCACATTTTCAAGCATAGGATGACGCAGTGTCGTATCTTTTATTACTTCTAACGTCACTGTTGCTTTTCCTGGGATTTCAATCCCTGATACACTTACTTCACCGTCTCCCATTGCTGCATGAAAATCACCTAATCCAAATAATGCACCTTCTGCAAATACTGGAAAATACAATGTTGCACCTCGGCAACCATTTTATTATCCATATTCCCACCATGACTGCCTGGTGTACCGCAATTTATCCCATCTCCCTCAGGTGCAACACCAATAACTCCAATCATTGGGTTAAGCGGAATTCGAACATCGTCAAATAGTGCATGCCCGTTTTCTACAGAAATTATTTTCGATTGCATTTCTGTAATATGCTGTCCCATCACTCCTAACTGAGGACCAACGACCATGACACCTTGATTTGCAAGTTCAATCTGCTCAATTTTCACCTTCAACACATCTCCAGGCATTGCTCCTTCAACATAGATTGGACCTGTCGCAGGATTAACTCGGTTCCAATCAATACGAGCTACCGGTGTATCCTCCGATCGAATTTGATTTGTAAAACAGTCATATGTCTCTATTTGTAAAGTTGTACCAGAATGGACTTTTTTAATCGGCTCATGCTGACGATTAAATTCATAAATAATACCTGCTTCTTTAGATAAATATTCCATAAACATGTCCCCTTTTCTTTATTCCTTTTATCATAACGGTTTGATCGTTCATTGTCACACTATCTACATTTAGAAGTCTATCGGATGAAAAAACCTGAAACTTCATTGCTTTCGTTTACAGTAACACTAAACATCACATCGTTTACTTCAAATAAGCCATCAATAAACACAACTGTTAAATCATCCATCACCTCTGTCGAATCATACTCTTGTTCAACAAATGCACCAAATTCAATTAGAATATCGCCCCAAAGCTGCTCTAATTCGTTTGTTGAAATGACTTCACTCATTTCCTCATCTAAATATTCCGTTGCCAAGTCAAAATTTCCATCTGCCAATTGTTCAATAAACGTTACTGCTAAAGCAATCTTCTCTTCATCTTCTGTAATCCCTTCATCATTTCCACTACATGCAACGAACAAGACTGACATATGTAATATTACAATTAATAACCACCATTTTTTCACTATACTTCAACCCTTCCTATTCATCTACAATTTCATTAGCTAATATTTAGTTTATAAATCCTCATAACTTGTTCCTTGAACGTTAAATGTACGTTCATCAATATGTAGCTACGAAACAAGAATTGGCAAGGTTTCACTCGACTCTTCGCCAAAACTATATGCTATGATATAATAATCAGGAAACATTAATATATAGGGAGATTTAACAACTATGCTACAAGTAACAAAGCTAATCATTTATCTAGCCGTTTTGTTTTTTATTGGTTATTCATATGGGTCGATTACAAAAGATACGGTTTTTGATAACTTTTTCATCATGCTGCTTTCCCTATTTATCCTTATCTTTATTACGGAAGCTATTTTTGCAGCATTAAAGAAAAGATTTCAACCAGAGAAATCACAGAATGAAAACAAAAATGATGATCCTGAATCTTGGAATGCGATGATGGAAGAAGTGAAAAAAGATTTTGAAAAGACTTGGAGCATTACCTATGAAAATCACAAACTTCACATTGTTAATAAATATAATAAAGAGCAACTATTCATTAACGAAAAACTAGTCGATGAATCGAACAGAATTCATTGGTATTCATGATTGCCCCTTTTCAAACATTAAAAGGAGAAATCCAGCACACAAACGAAGTACTACCTGTCAAAGTAATACTTGGAGGTTGGTTCAGCCTAAACTGTAAAGTGTATGTGAACAAAAAGCTCATTTTTAAACAAAAATTAAAATATGATCTTATTTCAGGAGGGTTTAAAGAGGAGGATAAAGACGGCCGAAATTAGAATAAGGACAGTGTCCATTATCTTCTTTTTTCTCCCTCACCTTCCTCCTCGTCTTCTTCGCGAACTTCTTTTTCCTCATGTAGTTCAACGGGCGATTGTGATGTAATATAATCAAATGGGGTGTAGTTGTTATCTGGAAGAGATTTATTTTTAATCATTTTGTAAGAAATGTGACTAATCACGTAAAGTAAGAAAATAATGAAGGTCATATAAAAGATGGTTGTGACGATCATTTTTAACCTCCCTCTTTGTTTTAAACACTTGGCAAAAAATATCTTCTCTATTTTTAAAAAAAGAGAGCATGAAAATCTGTATGAACTGCTATTTTCAATGCTCTCTTTAACTTAGTTACTATTCTTTTTTTGAAAAGCTGATATCGCGTCATACTCTTGTTCGAGCAAACGTGGCAATCTAATAAAAATCGGCATTAATTCTTGATAGACAACCGTTGCTTCTTGAATAGGCTTATGGGAATGAATCGCTCCAACCATATGTTTCACATCGCCCAATGATTCCATTTCTCCACTTGCATACATTCCTAAAACTACTGCCCCTAAACATGAACTTTCATAGCTTTCTGGTAGCGTAACCTCCTGATCCAAAACATCAGCAAGCAATTGTCGCAAAAATGGAGAACGGCTAAATCCACCTGTAGCTTGAATCCGTGTAGGTCTGCCAATTAACTCCTCTAACGCCAGCAACACACTATACATATTCATCATAATTCCTTCAAGGACGGCCCGAATCATGTGCTCTTTCTTATGGTGCATTCCTAACCCAAAGAAAGAACCACGAGCATGAGCGTTCCATAATGGTGCACGCTCTCCAGTTAAATAAGGATGAAACAATAACCCGTTCGATCCTGGAGTAACTCTAGAGGCGATTTCAGTTAGCACATCGTAAGGATCCTTTCCTAGCCTCTTAGCCGTTTCAACCTCGGCACTTGCCAATTCATCACGTAACCACCTAAAGATCATGCCCCCATTATTAACAGGACCACCAATGACCCAATGCTTTTCTGTCAAAGCATAACAAAAGACTCTCCCTTTCGGATCTGTCACTGGTCGATCTGTCACTGCTCTAATCGCCCCACTAGTGCCAATCGTTAAGGCAACAACACCGATCAATCGCATTCACTCCTAAATTGGACAAAACACCGTCACTTGCACCAACGAAAAATGGTGTATCACAATGAAGACCCATTTCATTGGCAAATTCACCTATTAATCCAGTCAAATTAGTTGTCGTTGAAACAGGTACTGACAATTGCTCACGTGAAATCCCTATTATTTGTAATACTTCTTCGTCCCAGTCCAAATTTTCTAGATGAAACATCCCCGTTGCAGAAGCAATCGAATAATCTATCACAAATTGACCAAACAACCGATAGAAAACATACTCTTTTATTGAAATAAATTTATTTTCCTTTTTCAGCCACTCTGGATGCTCTTCTCTCATCCAAACCAATTTAACGAAAGGTGACATTGGATGAAGGGGGGTGCCTGTCCGTAAGTAAATCATATGTCCATTATAATCATGTTTCACTTTCTCTACGTAAGCAGAGCTGCGATTATCTGCCCAAGTAATCGAATTTGTCACCGGTTTTCCAAATTGATCAACAACGATAAGACTATGCATGGCCGAACTAAATGAAACAAACTCCACTTCATTTTTAGTTTTTTTTGCTTCAGTTGAACATTGCTTAATCACAGTTACTACTGCTTGAAATATTTCATCAGGATCTTGTTCAGCCGTAGCTGGCGTAGGGGTGTAGAGCGGATATTCCACATTAGCTCGATATAAAACCTCTCCTTCTTTATTAAACAAAACTGCTTTCGTACTCGTTGTGCCAATATCGACACCGATCATTACCATCCCCACAATAAAACCTCCTAAAAAAACAATAAGTTAACATGCAACCCTTACTTAATAAAGATGCCAAGTAATAAGGCAACTGTCAACCCAACTAACCCAATTAATGTTTCCATAACTGTCCAAGATTTAAGCGTATCCTTAACGCTTAATCCAAAGTAACGACCTACTAACCAAAAACCTGAATCATTTACATGTGACAATACCGTTGCACCAGAAGCAATTGCAATGACAATTAAACCGAGGACAGGACCTTCTAATCCAAGGATTGCAATTAGTGGTGAAACAAGTCCTGCAGCTGTCACCATTGAAACTGTAGCAGAACCTTGTGCCACACGTACGGCAGCGGCAATCAAAAAGGCTAATAAAATCGGCGGTAAGTTAGAGCCCGCCATCATATTCCCAATTACATCTCCAACACCAGAATCGATTAATACCTCTTTAAAGACACCTCCTGCACCTGTTACTAAAATAATTATCCCTGCAGGCTCAAGTCCTTTATTCGCAATATCTTGAACCTCTTGACGTGTATATCCACGTTTTGTTCCAAGAAACACAAATGTTAACAGCGTGGCAATCGTCAATGCAACAAATGGGTGCCCTAAAAATGTTAAGATTTGCTTTGCAATATGACCATCTTCTAACCAAACCCCAGAAACCGTGTTACATAAAATTAAAACTAACGGGGTTAAAATAATCGCCGAAATAAGCTTAAAGCTCGGAAGGTCACGGTCATATTCAACTTCTTCCATATTCATGTAGTCAGGCACAACAATATGAAGACGCTTTGAAATATACCGTGCAAATAAAGGACCGGCTATTATCATTGAAGGAATTCCCGCAAGTGCTCCGAACAAAATGACCCAGCCTAAATCAGCTCCAACTAAATCTGCTACCGCAATCGGCCCAGGAGTTGGTGGGATAAAACTATGAGTGACCGCTAAACCAGCTAATAACGGAATCCCATAATATAAAAGCGATTTCCCAGTCTTTTTCGCTAATCCATAAACGATTGGAACTAAGATAATAAAACCTACATCAAAGAATACGGGTATTGCTACTAGAAATCCTGTGACCCCGAGCGACCATTGTGCCTTATCTTCACCAAATTTTTCGATCAATGTTCGTGCTAGGCGATCAGCACCACCTGATACTTCAAGCATCTGACCAAACATGGCACCAAGTCCAACGACAACCGCAACAAAACCTAATGTACCTCCCATGCCATTTTGCATCGTTTGTATTACTTGGTCTAGGGGCATACCTGCCAATACACCAACAATTAAACTAACGAGTAACAACGCAACAAACGCATGTAGTTTTGTACGAATGACAAGAAATAATAATAGAAAAATACCCGCTAAAGCAATTAAAATTAACATTTGATCTGACATGATGTTCACTTCCCCTTGTTCTATTGTCTTTACGACTTCTCTACGGCATGACCACCGAATTCATTTCTTAACGCCGCAACGACTTTCCCCGTAAACGTATCATCTTCTTGCGAACGATATCTCATCATTAAGGCAAGCGTTATAACTGGTGCAGCCATTTCCAAGTCAAGTGCTGTTTCCACCGTCCATTTACCTTCTCCAGATGAATGCATAACACCCTTTATCTGTTCAAGCTTCTCATCCTTTGAAAAAGCATTTTCTGTTAACTCCATTAACCATGAACGAATGACGGAACCATGATTCCATAGCTTGGCAACCTTTTCATAATCGTATGAAAACGAACTCTTTTCTAATAAATCAAAGCCTTCGGCAATTGCCTGCATCATTCCATACTCTATTCCGTTATGAACCATCTTCAAAAAGTGACCGCTTCCCACTTCCCCTGCATATAAGTAGCCATTTTCAACTGTAATATCCTGAAAAAGAGGCTCGATATCAGAAAAAACGGTTGCATTTCCACCAATCATCATACAAGCTCCGTTTCGTGCTCCATCTACACCACCGCTTGTACCAACATCAAAGAAATGAACTCCTTCCTGTAAGGCTGTTTCATATCTTTTAAGTGTATCCTTATAATGAGCATTCCCACCGTCAATCATTCGATCTCCTTTATCTAATAGCGGTAAAAGCTCCGAAAAGACCTTTTCCGTTACTTCACCAGCAGGAAGCATTAACCATATCGTTCTTGGTTTATCTAACTTTTCAACTAGCTGTTGTAACGACTCGACTGTTGCGATCCCCTCTGTCGAAATTTTTTTCATCACTTCTACATTAACATCCGTTGCTATAACTTTATGGCTATGACTTGAAAGATTTAGTGCAAGCTGATATCCCATCTTACCTAGTCCTATTAATCCAATTTGCAAAACGATCACCTTCATTTCGAAAAAATTTTCTTAATAAATCCATTATACGAAAAAAATTTCTTTTTACAACCGTTTTCAAAAAAATATTTTTTCTAATACTTATTTCGAGTATAATATAAAGAAAGCCCGATCAGGAGAGTTGTAATGATGAAGAAAAAACAACAAACATGCTTAGGAAGCGTTAGACAAAATTACCCTAGATTTAGTGTGACTGAACGGAAAATTGCCGATTATATACTAAAAAATCCAAATAAAATCATCCATTCATCAATTAATCAATTAGCCGAAGACTTAAACGTGGCTGATTCCACCGTTTTTCGTTTCTGCAAACGAATCGGTTATAAAGGCTACCAAGCCATGAAAATTGCATTAGCATCGGAAATTGTCGAGCCTGTTAAAGATATTCATGAGCAGGTTAATGAAGGTGACACCGTTGATACGATCGCTGCCAAAGTAATTCGCTCGAATATCGAAACACTTGAACAAACGTTACGAATTATTGACGAAGATCTGCTTTTAGAAGCTGTAGAGAAGCTTACTGCAGCCCGATCGATCCATTTTTTTGGGAGTGGGGGCTCTAGTACTGTTGCACTTGATGCTTATCATAAATTTGTGAGGACTGGGTTACCTGTCCAAACTGTTACCGACACGCATTTGCAGTTAATGGCAGCTTCTCAACTTAATGAAAAGGATTGTGCGATTTTAATTTCTCATTCTGGCTCATCCAAGGACATTTTGCATATTTTAAACGTTCTTAAAACGAATAAAGTGAACACAATTGCGATTACGAACTATGCTAAATCAACATTAAGTTCTTCAGTTGATATCCCATTATTTACAAGTTCAACAGAAACTGAATTTAAAACAGAAGCCTTTTCATCGCGAATTGCCCAGCTTTCACTCGTCGATGTTCTCTATGTAAATGTTTTACTAAAAAAGGGCGATGAAGGCCAAGAAGCATTGAAGAAAATGAGAGAAGCAATACTAGTTAAACGAATATGAAGAAAAACATTTTGAACATTTAATAAGCACTGTGCTAAGTTACACGATTTATATTTTTTGGAAATAACGAGCATAGCCAGTGCTCTTCCCCGAGCAATCGTAAACGTACACGCTAGACAAGACTTCACCTAAACAAACAATGTCAATACATCCAATAACTAAAAAATCGTCACCCTTGCCTTTACAGCAAAAGTAACGATTTCAACTATTATAACACCTTCACATAAACACCTTTTGATGCCTTTTGAAAAGCTTCTTCATTCAGCAGTTGGATCGTATTAGAAAGCATAGAGGCACGATGTATTTCACCATCAACAGGTACATCTGGATCGATCAATCGAACCTTCGTTTGCCGATGAAATTCATAATCTTGTGCATCTTCAATGACCGTAACTCCTATACGTAGTTCTTCTAAAAACGATGTAATGACCTGATCCTTACAATTCCTCAGCTTTTCAAGTAGCTGCCAATCCTCTAACATGAAATCATCTACATGAATAATGCCTTGATCGAGGCATATGATAACATCTTCGCTAAACGGTCATAACCATACATATTTAAAGGATCCATAAAAAAGCCTATCACTTCTTTATAGTACGTTGTTACAAACCATTCCGCTTGCTCCACCGTGCGAACACAAATCTTTCCTTCCACCACTACTAATTGTTTTAAAAACTCCTCTACTTCGTTATACGACACTTGACCGTATGTATACATATCTCGTAATGTGTAATCAATGCGATCGGCACATAAGGCAGGAGCCGCTTGCTCTAGTAGCGTCCATCTGCTTTCATCAAACAATATCTCTTCAAGGTTATACTGATACTTTTCAAGAATCACTGGAATTTCAGAGTTCATAACAACACGTTTGAAAATCTGCTCATGATAGTCTTCCTTTTGATTGCGAAAAAACAAAATCAACAACATGAGAAAATGCAGTATGCGAAATATCATGCAACAAACCAGCAATTTGCTCCTCTAGTGAGCCCCCAAGACTTCTAATAAGGAGCATAACCCCAACAGAATGCTCATAGCGCGTTACATTCCATTTCTCATTAACTAAAAAGCTCGCTCCGCCCTGGTGGATTCCTTTTAACCTTTGTACTGGCCTACTATCGATTAACTCTGCTAAAACATTCTCTAGTTCAAACTCACCATACAACTCTTCACGAATTTGCATACACTTCCTCCTTTATTGATGATGCTGGTGATCATGTTCCTCTGAATCATCATGTGCGGATTCTTCCTCTAACTTCTCTAGTTCCTCTTCAGAAACATCACCGACAATCACTTGTTCAGTAGGCATTACATGCATCCCTCTTGCAGTAACATGACTTGTCACATGATAGATACCATCCTCCACAAATGTATATGATATCTCGTAAATACCTTCACCTTGATGTTCACCAGAAATCATTTCACTTTCAACTTTATTGTCATGCTCCCAAATTTCGAATTCAACTTCCTGAGCATCTTCCACATTCTCTTGACCTTGGGTAACTTTTGTTGCAAGAACAACCTCTTCACCTGGCTCAATTTCTGGTAATAGAATCTCAACCTCGACAACTTCGGGTACCCCATCGTTATGCAACTCTTCTGGCTCTTCTCCTCCACAAGCTACTAATAAACTAATTAGTATCATTATCCCACTCCAACTAACCTTTTTCATTTCACTAACATCCTTCTTCTCTCTATATCGAATACCAAGTCTTTAAAATTTGTAAAGTATAAATTAAATCGATCAACAACATACATACGTATAATTGATAAACCTACCAATGGCAATACTATACCAAAAGCTAGCTTAATAAAAAGATAAGCTCTGCCTGTCTCTAGTATTTAGCTTGGTGGAGCACCTTACATTCCAGTAGGCTAACTTTTCTACCATATTGATTAACCTAGAATATGATTAAATAGACCTGTAGTCAAGACGATCCTTTTGAATTATGCCCATACCCATCTGTTCGAATTAAAGCAAGCAATTTATGTTGCTTAATTTTTGTCAATTTTCCTAGCATTCCCTCTTAGAGGCTCCTTCTTGAGAATTTCTAACTGCTTCTCTTTGATAGAGTAAATAATGATTGTGAAATATAGATGAAATTTATCAAATATATTTAAATTTAATTATATACTTTTCTAACAAATATTTTGCAGTATTTCAAACTTTAAACTAATTTAATCTGTAATCAAAGTGTTCTCATTATACATGTCTAGACTTTCAGAATTACAGAATAACTCTTCGTCTTTTTCTAATAAAAATACGTTATAATGGTTACTAACAGCAATTGATTGGAGGGGTTCAATTGAAACGCATAGCTGTTTTTTGTGGGTCAAGTATTGGAGCATCAGCTGTCTATAAAGAAGGTGCAATTCAATTAGGGCAAGAATTAGTCAAACGAAAGATTACGCTAGTTTACGGAGGGGCAAGTGTTGGGATCATGGGGCATTGGCTGATACTGTATTAAAAGAAGGAGGGGAAGTAATAGGTGTTATCCCTAAACTTCTTGAGGAAAGAGAAATTTCTCATCAACATTTATCTGAATTACATATAGTAGGTACAATGCATGAAAGAAAAGCTAAAATGGCAGAATTAGCTGATGGTTTCATCACTTTACCAGGTGGTACAGGGACGTTAGAGGAATATTTTGAAATTTTAACATGGTCGCAAATTGGCATCCACTATAAACCTTGTGGGCTTCTCAATATAAACGGATACTATAATCTTCTTATTAACCTACTTGACCACATGGTAGAACAACAATTTCTTCAGGAAAAATACAGGACTCTTGCAATATTAGCATCAGATCCAAAAACGTTAATTGATAAACTTTATACATATGAACCACCATCGATTAAGACTTACAATGAATTGAAATGACTTTGTAAATGAGCTGTGATCTTATTTTTGCTCTTAATGAAATACGATCCTACTATAATACTATGAAATTAAATGATATAATAAACTTAGCATCAATTGTAGGAGGACTCTATGTTTTTTATTCTCTTGTTCGTATCATTAATCGTTTTCATTTGGGCTTACTCTAGATTAAAAGAACAAAACAACAAAATTATTGAACAAAATTACTTGATCATTAGTCTTTTAGGGGAAATCAAAAGTCAAAATCAAAAAAAATGATCGTGCCTAGCTAAACAACATAAGGGGAGGCTGATCGTTCTCCCCTCTTTTCTACCATTATAAATTTCTGAGCATTATCATAACACTAGTCCCTTTCCCCTTTTCTGAAAGCAGTTCGAATTTACCACCATGCTTCTTCACAATTTCCGATACAATGGCCAGTCCTAGTCCAGATCCTCCGTTTATCCGTGAGCGTGCTTGATGAACACGATAAAAGCGTTCCGTCACTGCCTGCAAATGCTCCTTTGGTATACCAATCCCTTCATCAGTAATAGTCAGTACACTCCATTCTCCTTCAACCTTTAGCTTTAACAATATCTGCTTTTTTTTTGGTGTATAACGAATAGCATTATCTAATACGTTGCGAATCACCTGTTCAATGCGATCACGGTCTGCCTCAATAATGCTGCTTTCATCGAGCTCTGTCACAAGCTTCAATTGCTTATTTGAGATTGGAAGATCAAGTGATTCCGTTACATCATAAATCAGTTGGGCAAAGGCAATCGGTTCACATTGCAATGGATACGATTCACCTTCAAGCTGTGCAAGGTCGAGTAAATCATTGACGAGACGCTCTAATCGCTGTGATTCGCTTCGAATCATGCTTAGTCCTTTCTTACTCTCAATCACGCCTTCTTCCATCGCTTCTGCATATCCTTTCATATAGCTTAGCGGCGTACGAAGCTCATGTGAGACATTTGCAAGAAAAGCTCTTCGATTATCCTCAACCTTTTCTAAAGCCATAGATAAACGATTAAACGAATCGGCTAACTGACCAAGCTCGTCATTTCGTTTCACCTTAATCCGCTCAGAAAAATCTCCCTCAGCCATTCGCATTGAAATTCGTTTCATTTCACTTATTGGGTCAACGGTATGCTGAATGATTTTTCTTGCAATAATTATTATAACCACGACAACACTCAAGACAGATAGGATTAAAATTGCTCGTATATGAACAAATGGTTCGTATACTTCCGCCAATGGCAAAGATAGTAAAATCGAGCCCGATAAATGTTCATCCTCAAATAACGGGAATGCTACACCTAGAATATCTTGAGCAAAATGAGGATGCGAACGAATCATCACAACCGTCTCCCCATCAAGCAATAGCTGCCTCTCCTCAAATGTAATCAAATTCTCTTGTGAAAACGGTTCAAAAGGCGATCCACTCCCTAATTGCATCGGATCATCTGAAAACGTTACATCCGATCCACTATTTTCCTCCGACCATTTTAGTCGTTCAAAAAAAGCCTCATGTACCCCGTGCTGATTATAATAATGAGCCAAATACTGGCCTTCATTCATAAGCAATTCAATTTGCTTCTCAATATAAAGCTCATCATATAAAAAGGAAATAAGCCAAATGGCAGCTGCAATGACGACTACTAAAATACTTATAACAGCAAGCCATACTTTCTTTTTTATTGATTGCATTCTCATGACTTTTCCTCAAATTTATAGCCAACGCCCCAAACCGTTTGAATCATCTTTCCTGCTGATTTCAACTTAATACGTAACGTTTTAATATGCGTATCAACCGTTCGCAACGTGCCCATTTTAGCATCCATCCCCCAAATCTGATCATGGAGGTGCTCTCTTGTAAACACTTGACCTTGATGGTTGACTAAGAATATAAGCAAATCATATTCTTTTCTAGTTAAGCGAATTAATTCATGCTCTATAAATAACAGCCGACCATTCAAATCTATTTCAAGCTCACCTACATGGATTTTATTTCCCTCTGCTTTTTCTGGCTGTGTTCTGCGCATTACGGCTTCCATTCTTGCGATTAGTTCACGTGGACTGAACGGTTTGACCATATAATCATCAGCACCTATTTTCAATCCTTTCACCTTATCTTCTTCACTGCTCCTAGCCGTTAGCATTAAAATTGGCACTTTTGAAAATGATCGAATCTGCTCACAAGCAGTAAAACCGTCCATATCCTCCATCATGATATCTAATATGACAAATTCAATCGCGTATTGGTGCATGAGCTCTATCGCCTCACGTCCACTCGTTGCTGTTAACACTCGATACGACTCCTTGTGCAAATACATTTTTACGAGATGTAGCAACTCTACTTCATCATCAACAACTAACACATACGAAAGCTCATTCATTATTTACTCCCCCAACACCATTGCATACGGACCCGCTGCAACTGGTAACTCAGCAACCACTTCAAAAGAATCCCGCTCAATAACAGTGATCGAATCCCCATCCAGATTTGACACGTATAAGTGCTCCTTATTACCAATTACTTGATTTGGGTTTTGGCCAACCGGCAGGACATCGACAACTTCATTTGCTATTTGATCAATTTGATAAATAGCATGTTCCCCATGACAGAGCACATATAGGTTTGGAGATGTTTCATCCGCATAGAAAGCAATCGGCATTAAACCCACCTCCAACGTTTCCAGTAACTCACCGCTCTCTGGATCGTAGGCATAAATCATTTGATTCAAATCACCGTAAGGTCCATGACCTCCAACCCAAAGACGCTCGCCATCAAAATACATTCCTGCTGGTCGTTCAACAACTGAAAATGTCATTAATGATTGTTGTAATTCCTTATCAACTACCGTAACTTTATGCTCATCACCGCTTAGTACAAACAGCTCATTCACTCCATGTTCTAAATCAACTGGATAAGCTCCGATGTCAATATCTCCTATAACTTTTTGATCTGAAATTGATACACGATGAATAGTATGATTAATTGTATCGGCTACATAAAACCAATCCTGCTTATCATAAAGTAGAGCCGTTAACCCTTGATTAAGCTCAATAAAAGGAGACAAGGTCCCTTCCTGTAAATCCAATTCCATGACAGATGCCTCACTCTCACTTGTCAATAGCACCTTCCCATTTCCAACATAGGCTAAATCTGTAATCGAAACAGGACTAGTTCCCTCTATATACAGCTCATTTGTATGTATATCAATAAAAGATAGCATCTCTTCCTTCACATGAGCGACTAATAAATAAGAAGAGTTACTTTCTGGCACTTCTATCCGCTCTACGTGACAACCTAATAAAAGGAAAACACATAAAGAGAAAATGATTACGAAACACTTCATCTTATCCTCCTAAAGATTACCGTTTATGTCCATAGCCTAACACGCTTTTGTGAAATAATTTTGAAGGAAATCGAGAATCATATAATTATTTGCAATGTACCAATTCATTAACATACAATCGGAATTAGCTCTTCTAACGTTCGTATCACCGGAACATTGGCTTCTTGCATCATCCCTTTACGATTCAACCATATGCCGTTCATTCCAACCCTTTGACTAGCAATAGCATCAACGTCTAGCCGATCTCCGACGTAATAACTGTTTTTGACCGATACGTCAGCCCTTTGGCACGCTTTTAAAAAAATGTCCTTTTCTGGTTTCGCGGCACCTACATCGCTAGAGGTTACAACATAGTCAAAGTAGCACTCCAATCCAATTCGGCTTAGCTTCTCTTTTTGCTGTGTTAAATCACCATTGCTAATCACACCGAGAGCATAACCTCTTGCTCGTAATTGTTGCAAGCAATCATTAACATCATCAAACGCACGCCAATTCTGCTTGTAACCTTGAGTATATACGGCAAATATCTCATCCGCCTTTTGATCACTTAATGGCTTTCCTACTACTGCTTTTACTCTCATTTGTCGTTGTTCTTGGAAGGATAGTTTCTTTGTGAGATATTGATTATAGAAATACTCTGAGAGTTTTTGCCAACGTAAGATAAATTGATCTTCAGTTAATTTTATATCCTGTATATATTGGTCGTAAAAGTCAAGTGCAGCCAATTTCTCCGCTCGGTCATGATCTAATAGCGTTCCATCAATATCAAAAAAATCATTACATCCCTCCTTATAGTCGCCATGTTACTAGTTTACTATTTTTACAGCTATAAACAATCTTAACTATAAAATTTACCTTTTAATTGTTCATTTAAATGAGTTGGTCTTTTTTCAAACATATGTTCCATTAAATCTTCAACCGTTTGTTTTTTCTCTGCTTCGGCTTTTTTTATCGCAGCCTGTACATCTTCCTTTGCCTTATCGACCACTTCTAGCTCTTTCGTATTCGTCCACAGCCCTTGTCTTTCTAAAAACAAACGAAACCTTTTCAGCGGATCTTTTCTCATCCACTTTTGATCTAATTGTTCAGTGCGATATTTTGTTGGGTCATCTCCTGATGTCGAGTGTGGACCATATCGATAGTTAATCGCCTCAATTAAAGTCGGCCCTTTCCCAGTGAGCGCCCTCTCTCGTGCCTCTTTTGTTACTATGTAAGTAGCTAAAATATCCATCCCGTCAACCTGAACCCCTTCAATTCCCGCAGCAACCGACTTCTGAGCAATGGATTGAGCCGCTGATTGCTTTTCAACAGGGGTGGAAATCGCAAATTGATTATTCTGAACAACAAAAATGACAGGTGCTTGAAACACTCCAGCAAAGTTGAGTCCTTCATAAAAGTCACCTTGGGATGTACCACCATCACCTGTATACGTAATTGCTACTTGCTTTCTCCCTTTCTTTTTAAGGCCGAGAGCAACACCGGCAGCCTGAATAATTTGTGCTCCAATAATAATTTGTGGCGTTGTCACATGAACTCCATCTGGTATTTGACCGCCTTTAAAATGACCTTTTGACCAAAGAAAAAGTTGTGAAAGAGGCACTCCATGAAACAATAGCTGTGGTAAATCACGATAACCAGGTAAAATCCAATCCTTGTTTTCCAATGCATAATGCGTACCGACCATCGTTGCTTCCTGCCCAGAAACGGGTGCATAGAACCCTAAACGCCCTGTCTATTTAATGATATGCAGCGTTGATCTATGGTCCGAATATATACCATTCTTTCCATTAACAATTGAAGCTCTCTCTCTTTTAAGCTCGGTAATCTATCAATATTTACTAGATTACCATCTTCATCCATTAACTGAAACATTTTTAAATCGTTCATTTTTTTCATACTTTCCATACTCTTAACACCTCTTATAATCAATAATATTACGTTCGTTTAAATATATATTATAAACTAAATGAGCAGTTGTCAATTATACGCACTTGATTAATAGGCAAATTTCGTTATTATTTGAGATAAGAGGTGAAAAGTGTGTCCGTTGAAAAACAAGTAATACGTTTACTTTCTAAGAAGAAAGAAGTGTCATCAAAAGAAATGATTTTAATATTAGAAGCAATGAAATACACCCCACAATCAATACGAAATACCTTTTCTAAATTAAAGAAGCAAGCATTTGTAACTACACCAAAAAGGGGATATTATTCTTTAACTGAACATGGAATTGAAGCATACGAATTCCTTGCAAGTAAAGAAAATTTCTACGAAAAGCAGTGGAATCAAAGATGGTATTTAGTTTTTATTGAAATACCAGAAGCAATTCGAAAAAAACGGGATATATTTCGAAAAAAATAACACAGCTTGGATTTGGCCAGCTCTATAAAGGGGTTTATATTTATCCGTGGGATCTTACAGCTCGTGTACTAACGATTATTGATTCGCTCGAAATCGAAACCTATGTCACAATCCTATCAAGCGATACGTTTCATTTTAATCCGATTAGCACAGAAGGGGGCTCTGGTACTAATCAAGCAGACAAAATTTGGAGCCTTGACCATATAGAACAAGTATATAAAGAAAAACAAAAATGGGTAGATGAAGAGTTTCAACCAAAATGGGATATGCTTCAATCTTCGAAAAATGAGCATTTAACATTTTTCACTCTTTATTTACAGCTAACTGAAATGAGAGACGAACTCATTGAATTAGACCCTATGCTTCCTCCTGAATTCCTACCAGGAAGGTGGATCGGAACACAGGTGCTTCATTCCATTGACTCTTATCGTAATTTACTTATTGAATCGATCCCAAAGAATTCTCCATATTATCCTTACATAATCAATACGTCTACATAGGGGTGTCTACATGACACCCCTAAACCATGTCAATGTTACAATCGCCAGTATGACAATCCAAAGCCTTGAAATGGTCATTTCAGATACTGAGCTGTTACCACCAATTCAACGGATAAATGCTAAATCTCTATCAGTCAATGCATCCTTTAACCACCTAGGGTGCATCTTAAGCAAGTTCTCTGGTAAGTCTCCTTGTTCAAAATAAGTGATATCCAGTGATTCATCAGAATGACAACAAAGCTCTCCCCCACAACTTCAGCCAAAAAACATATCGTAATAAAATGAACGACCTTTCCATTAGGATAAGCGAACACTTGTGACTCCGGTTCTGAATAGACACCAATCAGCTTTACAATGCGAATCTCAAGATTTGCTTCTTCCTTCATCTCACGGATCGCTGCTTCAGCCACCGTCTCTCCTTTTTCAACATGGCCAGAAGGAAGCCCCCACAATCCAACATCTGCACGCTTCTGTAATAAAACTCTCTTCTTCTCATCCAATATAACAACCGCAACACCAGGTCGTACGTCATCAATAGCCTTCATAACATGATCCTCCTTTTTTAATTCAACAAAAAAAGATCCGGTAAGAAAGAAATCAGTGCATAGTAAATACACTGAACCTTTCCCCTCGGACCTTTTATGTCAATAGGTGCCTTTTACTTATTGTAAAAGATGTAGCCCTCGGTCACAGACCTATGTCTACTAGCGGAACCCTAGCTACAATTTTCCAGTTCTCTATAAGTTTACGTGAAGCAAAAAACGTTTGCAATAACTATATTATTCTATTCTTCAATCAATAAAAGCATTACTTAGCAATACCTCACTCATCTCCAACAAACCTTTTACTTGCTTTTCATTCAAAGGAGAAAAGCCTACATGGCGTAAATCCTGACGCAATCCATTAGGTAAACTAAGAACATACTCATCCAACGACTTACCTTTTGCAGTTCCAAAGTATAAGCTAACAGCCTCACCGTATAAAATCCACCGTATTTGATCTGTTTCGTCCAACTCCATTAATCGGTTGACCTTCCTCTCACATATGTAATCATGAATACGATCCAATTCATGATAAAGGTGGCCTTCTTCCTTTAAATAATGTCGGAAATGATTGACGATTAGTAACAAATCGCCCACAGGTATTTCATTAGAAAATGGGCTATTTTCGAGTAGTAACGAATAATTAGAATGGTGTTTAACATGAGATAATAATTTACCAGTTGCAAGCTCATTTTCCTTTACAAATAAAGACAAAAAGCCAGCCTCCGACCAAGCTCCCATTAATGCAACATTCGCCGAATAGCTGCTACCACGAGCAAATGCTTCAACTCCATACGTTTGTCTTTCTCTAACTACATTCTCAACTGACCGACACATTCTACGTTTGGCCTCTCTTGACTGAAGATAAGCTTTCGCCCATTTCAACAACTGCTCATCATTATGTAAATGGTCCTTAATTACAATTTGCTCAAACAAAAAACGATGTTCCCACGGGAACTGTACAATCATTTTACGAACAGCCTTTTGACTAGTAGGAAGAAAGTCAACCTGTACAATTTCTCCCTGATAAAACTCATCATATTTCTGCTCATTAAGTAGATGATCCGTATAAACGGTTAAATCAATATCACTATAACTGTCTGCTTCTCCTCTTCCAACTGACCCTCCTACAGTAACACAATCGCATTGAATAGAGCATTTATTCAAATAATTTAATGCTATATTACACAAATCCTTACTCCGATTATTCATAGATCACCTCAAATTTAATAGAAAATCTATTTTCAAACAACTCTTCATATGATATCGTAATACAAAATAAAAGCTGGAGGCGATCCGAAGATGATTACCTATAAGAAAGATGTAGCCATTACTGCTGAGCAGCTTTCAACATTATTTGCTTCTTCAGGGATTAAACGACCTGTGCATGATCTACCAAGACTTCAAATGATGATCGACAACGCAAATTTGCTTATTACGGCCTGGGATCAAAAAAAGCTTGTTGGAATTGCTAGAGCACTTACAGATTATAGTTATTGCTGCTATTTATCTGATTTAGCAGTAGACAAAGAATACCAAAACAATGGGATTGGCAAAGAACTAATTGAACAGTTAAAACAGCAACTAAGTGAAGAAGTTGCATTAATCCTTTTATCCGCCCCTTCGGCAATGGACTATTATCCGAAGATTGGCTTCGAACACATTGATAACGGGTTTAAGATTGCTAGAAAGAAATAAATAGTCTTATTTTTTAGCTATAATCATAAACCGCTTGGCAGTGGTTCTAATGCCTTTTTCCGTTTGATTATTGTCTATAAATTGAGTTAATTGATCGAAGTCTCCCCGCACTCGACCAAAATTCGGAATGATCGGGGTATACTTCAATAAAAAGATCAAATCTTCTACTCCCTCATAATATTCCACAGCATTATAGTCAAATGATTGAATCGTAGTGAAACCAGCGTCCTCTAGCTTCTTTATGTACCCTTCTTTTAATTGTCCATCTTCTTCACCACTTGCTGAGTTAGAAATAACCCTCCTTTATTCACAACACGACTGATCTCCTTCGCTGAAAAAGGAGCGTGACAGCACGAAACAACATCAAAAAATTCATTTGGGAATTGAAGCTGATCTGCATTCATTTCAAAACAACTTATATTAGGTACGTTCGATTGTTGTATATTAGATCGTGCCGTCTCAATCATTCCTCTCGCTAGATCAATCCCTACAACAAACAAAAAGGAAGACGCAATATTGATGATATTCTCTCCACCACCAGTTCCAATATCTAACAACACTGAATCGCTTTGACCTTGTTTCTTGACCTCATCATAAAAATTCCAAGCAACGCCCTCGGACGACACACGTACTTGACTAAAATCCCAGCCGTTTTCCTTTCCCACCCTTTCATAAAATTCTTGATAATTGAACTTCTTCATACTCAATTCCCCCCAATATGTTTGATCCTAACAATTTTGTCACCAATCATCTGCAGAATCCTCTTTTTTTCATATGTATATTGATTCTCCCAATCATAACGATATTCACGTGTCACAATAGATCCCGTCATAATTTACGCCCCCTTTAAAGCACCCATTCCTTGAAGAAATTAGATTAACGCCTGTTCTAATTCTTCCTCAAAATAATAGATTGAAAGTGAAATTTTCCACCAACCTTCTCCTTAGGAACAATATAAAAGTATTCAATTTGAAAAAACTGAGTAAGCAACTGTTTAATCGTCTCATCCTCATAAAAGGAAAAAAAACGTTTAGGACTGTAAGAATCCCTAACTAGACCTTGTTGCCTGAAGTAAAGGCTATCATGTCCTGGACCAGAACCTATTTCAAGTAAGCGATTATAATCTTCTTTTTTCATATATGTTAAAAAGGTTTCTCGTTCTTTAAGCTTCCATTCAGGTATGATTAAAGAATCTCTTTCAAATGCTTTATTATTGTAAGATGTAATAAGATCATTCTTTGACACTTTCATTAAATCACCTACCTTTATTGCCCATTAATATACACTTTTTAAAAATCCTAAGCTTCTCTCTTGACTATGGTTTCTCAATAGATTCTAATTTCATCATTGCACCAAAGTATTGTGATGCCGTCGTAAATGAAATAAACGCACACAATTCACTGATTTCTTCTTCAGTTAAAGCTTCCTGTAAAATGCGAAAAGTTGAATCAGATAAGTTCCCTTTCTGTTTTAGAAATACTTCAGCAAACGCAGCTGCAATCGATGTCTTTTCATCAAACTTCTCTTGTTCTGGCTTCCCCTTTGCTTTGCAGTACTCACAACCATTACCTTGAGCTAACGTTCTTCTCACCTGTTCTTTTAATTCAGAAGAAAGTCTCCCTTCTTTTTCTAAAAGATCACCTAGATTAGACCACGCTTGCATAACTTCACGATTATGCCCTAACAAACGCTGAAAGGGTGTTTCTCCAAATTGCGACTCCTTAATTCTTGCCATTTTTAATCCTCCTTTGCTATATTTTAATTATAGTAAACTCAAAGTCGGAATTACATTAAATTCATATCGTTACACAGCTGTTTACTTTTAATTTTAAATAGATAAAGGAGAATTTCTTTTAAAAATGAAAATAGACGAAATTGATAGAAAAATTATAGATGAATTACATCATAATAGTCGCTTGTCTATGAGTGAGCTTGGAAGAAGAGTGCATTTGTCATCCCCTTCTGTAGCGGAACGGGTAAAACAAATGGAGTCATTTGGCATTATTAAAGGCTATACATTAGAAATCGACTATGAAAAATTAGGATTACCTATCCAATGCATCATGGAAGCAACAATTAAAAATGGAGATTATCAATCGTTTAAAGAGATTATTCAAAAGCATTCGAACGTGCAGTTCTGCTATCGTATAGCCGGTCAAGCATGTTATATGCTTAAAATGAACTTTGAAACCCTTTCAAAAGCAGAGCAATTCATTGAAGAAGTTAGTCCCTGTGCACAAACAGTCACACACTTTATCTTCTCCCAAGTGTCAACGAATCCACGTACTAGCAAATGAAACATAACAGAGGGTGTCCAATTAAATTAAAAGGACACCCCTCATTCATATTAGTTTTGTAAAAAGGAAGGCCCAAAAACGTTAAGTTGAATGTGGATCAAGCTTCCTCGAAAAATAAAACGAAATTAGAAAAGGTACAATAGCAAGTAAAAAACTCAAAAAAGAAAATACAAACTAATCGCAAATATGAACCAACTAACAATCAATAAAAAGCTTAATTAGGAACGTTTTAACCGAATCCAAAAGCATCTCCTACATTTATTGGCTCATATTCTCCTCAAGAAATTTGACTATTTCAATCCACGATTCCTTAGCAGCTTGCGCGTTTGCGGGTTTTGTACCACCAAAGTCCATTGTCATTCCCCCACCTACATGCATATAAACATTTGCCGGCAAATTAACAAAGCTATACGGGAAGGCTAGAAAGTGTCCTGCCTTTTCATAGTATAAATAGTGATCTTCCTTAGTCCGATTTGTGTTCTTTAATCGCTCTTCCATTAGTTGAACGTATCTGGCTGAGGGCCATAATTGATCATCGCCCCCCGCAATAAACATAACCGGACTTTCGATGTTCTCAACAGCAATTCGCGCGTCCTTTACAGCTTCTTTATCGTTCAATGTATTGTCCCAAATCGCTAAATACGATATTGGTTTTTTTATTATTCCATTTTTTAAGATCGTAAACATCGTTTTGAATCGGTACTTAAACTTAATATACGGCAGCTCATTATTGGCCAACTTCCACGACGGTACCGGTGCAAAAATACCATTTTTCATACCTGCTGTAATATAAGCACTAGGAGCCCCAGCGATAACAGCCTTATAGTCATGAAATGTCGATGCTAAAAGTAAGGCAAGCTCCCCACCTCTTGAATACCCAATTAAGCCTATTTCGTCATTTGAATAAGGGTGACTTTTAAGCCACGTCGTTGCTTCTTGAAAGTATTCCAATGAAATGTTTTCAAGGTCTTTCGGTACTCCTTCACCAGCAAAATAAGATAAGGCAAATGCCGTATACCCTTTTGACGCTAATAGTGCTGCCGCATGCTCCTGAGTTCCGCCATCTGAACCACTTAAAATAATCACAGCAGGTACTGACCTTTTTGTTCAGGATGAAATAACACACCCCTAATTGTTTCTTCTTGAACTGTTACTTTTTTGACATCATTCTTATAAAAGTAACGATGAATCGTAACTGCATCCTGCTTCTGATCATTAATGGTTATGGACAGTTCAATATCTACTTTATTAGCGTTCGTTTTTTCAAAGTAATCACCATGCTTAGAATTAACACATTCCATAGACCAGAATAATCCAGAGCAATCAACTGTGTGATACGTTCCTTCGATTGGCTTTTGAGTAGCTACATTAATGACTCCATCATCATTAGCTATAAAGGTCGCAAAGGAAGAAAATTTCTTTTCTTGTTCATCGTACATCGTTGCATGGATCGTTACCTTCTCATTCTTTAAACACCCTGACACTGTAATCTCAACATCTTCATCTATATAGGAATCTATCTGACTAATTTGCAATATTGCTCGCATATACTCTTTTCCTTTCCCTGCATTTTCTAGCAGAGCCTTCACGGTTTCACTCTTTATGAGTTCATTTCAGCTTCCTTCCAAGCATCAGTGAATTCCTTAACCGACTGATAACGCTCTTCTCTATTTTCTTGAACAGCCCTCAGGGCCACTTCATACAACGCTAGATTCGCGTCCCACTTTGCATAGGAGCGATCAAGCTCTCCTCCCACTAAACCAAAAGCAATTGCTCCCATGTTAAATACATTCGTTTTTTCATCGATATTCGCACCTAGCTGAAACTCTTCTGGAGACATAAATCTTTTCGAACCCCATAATCTGCCCATTTTATTTACATATGCTTTTGCCGATATAAATCAATGTCGCAAATCTTTACGCTGTCATTGTTAAAGTCATACAATATGCTTCCATCATAGAAATCTATTGCGACATAACCTTTTTCTTCAACATGAACATGAAATGAAAATAGATCACTAAGAGCCTTTACCCGCTTCTTAATCGATAGCTGGCGAAAGCGATAATACGGTGAATCTGGATGTGATTGTTTTAGTGGAGGAGGATAGTCCCAATGAGAGTGTAGACATTCTCCGGCAAACCATTCAAATAGCAAAGCATACCCTTTTTCGACTTCAATAGCTTCAAGAAAATGAATGAGGTGTTCATGGCTTAAATGCTCGTATATTGATAGAGAGGTTTTGAGCCGTTTAATTGCTTCCTCAGGTCGTCCAGCATAATGAACTGTTTTTGCACCTGCATACTTCACAAAAGTCTTCTTCCCATTCTTTACAATACCAAAGCTAATATTTCCTGAATCCTGCTCAGGAAATACAGCAAACACCTCACCTAATTCTTGTAACCATGAAAACGAATGATCCTCTTTTAAAGTGAATGTAACATGATCAAGTTCAACTGTATGTATGTTACTCTGCATTAATTCCTCCATTAGTAACAAGCTACAATAATATTATTTTTTATTAAAAGAAACTGATCTTTTAATAAAAGATGTAGCAGTTTATGTATCTGTTCTTTCAATTTATTATCAAAAAAGCAATAAATGTGCAGCTCCTAATAATACAGAAAATAAAGATAAAGTAAAAATGATTCTAAAAAACTTCCTTCTTTCTCGATGTTTGTTTTCTAATCGTAAACTACTAATTGATAAAAACAACGTTAAACTTAATAAAAATGGTAATAACTCTTCTTTCTCAGTAAATCCCGCCCAAATAACAAAACAAGTAGATATGATAGTCATTATGAATAAAACGAGTTTTAAGAAAGACTTGCATAGGTCCTTTTGGAATGTCATTTCCATCTTTTTATCTCCTCTATTTACAATTCCGTTTACTTTTTCCATATTAACACATAAATCACTATACAAATTATATAAATACTTCAATACAATTTGTAATACGTTAATTCAACCTTGCTATTACTTGTAGTTACTTCTTCCAAAATATCTGCCTCTTATTTCCGGTAACTCTTCTTGTAGACGAACTGCTTCTATCTCATCAAAACCCCACTCGCTTCCAAACGATCCTGTCACGCGAAGCTGATCTTCTGTTATATTTATTCTATTTCCAATAAAATACTCCTTTACTCTAACCTCCCAAATGACTTCAACACTTTATACCGATTAATTAGTAATATCCCTTGCCAATACCGTCTTGCAACTGGGAAAGCCTCGGGATAACTGCCCCATTCCCATGATGGAATCCACGTCCCTTCCTCTGACAATTGCTCAACATAAAACTGAAGGTTTTGTTCGACTAAATCCCCAAAAAGAGTACATAACGGATCAGCTGGTGATTGGATAAAATCAAGCGGAAGCGGTTTATATCCTGTTGCCCAATTAGCGGGATCACGATCAACGCATTTCACTATATGTTCGGCTATTTTCCCTAAAATATCTGCCAGAGACAACGAATGCTTCCCTGCCTCCTCCTCATGCCGTTGTAAAATAGTTAATAATGCGTAAAAATTAGCGACTAAATGGTGCTCAATCTCATCTTCAGTGAACAAATAATCAATAGCATCCTTTGCTACGTTCCAGCCTAGCTGTGCTGCTTCACTTCCCTCATTGGACCAATGAATTAGAAAACCCGCAAGCTCAGCAGATGGGTTGTACATCCAGTTCTCTTGCACACCTTCAGACCAATGCCACCATGGAGCATGAGGATGCTGATTGGTTTCCGGTAAAACGGACATCCACAATCCCTTTTGTTTATCAAAAGATTGCTGCAAATACGTGATCATTGATCGAACCAAGTCATGCTCACGTTCAAGGCCTATTTCCATCATCATTTGTCCTGCTGCCCATGTGGCCATTGGTGAAGAATTAGGCTGCCAAAAATCAGGTTCAATTCCATGACCAAACCCACCATCTTCATTTTGAAATGCACGTAAATAATGTATGACATTCTCGCGAGTTCCATCTTCAAATTCATATTCCCACCTCGCACACTCAAGCGGTCGTGCATATCGTTTCATCCATTTACTTGATTTCATAAAATATTCTTTCATTGCTTTCATTTTCTGTATCCCCCTAACATAATTTTTTTATCATCATGAACCGTTAGACTTGTATGGATAAAAATAAACCGTCTATAGCCTTCGCCTCTTTCATATACACGCTCCTTCTTAATCTAATCCCACACCGACCATGCTGCTTCAATTAAGTTACCGTCTGGATCTTTAATAATAAAATATTTTGCCTCCTCACTTCTTACGATAATCTCACTGACATCGACGCCATTATTTTTTAACATTTCGTGAGTATAGGGCAAATCGGGACAATTGAGAGCTAACGTTTGGAATGGCTTCCCATTTCGTGAAAAAGCAGCGTTTGTTTCATTATTCGTCTCAACTAATAGTACTACTGAATAGCCATCCGGTAACGACAGAACTGCAACAACACCTACTCCATCATTAAATTTAGGGCTTTTAAGTGTAAAGCCCAATTGATTAACATACCACTCGATTGCTTCATCAATGTTCGAAGTAGGTAAATACGTATACCCAATTCGGCTAAATAACGCCATAATCATTTCATCTCCTAACTTTTTTCTCTATGTTAAATTCTTGATTAAATGACAAACTTCCTTTAAATTGACAAATAAAAAAGCCGCTAGAAAAGATGCACACGCTTCTTTTCTAACGACCTACTCTTATTTTCCTTGTTTCACCCAACCGGCAACTGTAACGGTACGCTTTGCTTGATGCTTCACAGCAGCTTCTACATCTTCAACCATTTTACCGTCCTGTGTTACCGTTACACTTACACCGTAAGGATTACCACCTGATGTAAACTGAATAGGATCAGTATAACCAGGTGATGCAATAATTGCTCCCCAATGGTACATCGTCGTATATAACGATAATATTGTTGCCTCGTGACCACCATGTGGATTTGAAGCAGAAGCCATCGCACTGACAACCTTATTTACTAATTTTCCGTTTGCCCAAAGGCCTCCTGTTGTGTCAAGAAATTGCTTCATTTGTGCTGGAACGTTACCAAAGCGCGTCGGTACGCTAAAAATAAGTGCATCTGCCCATTCTAAATCATCTAATGTGACTTCAGGTACATCCTTCGTTTGCTCATAGTGAGCTTTCCAAGCCTCATTTGAATTAATGGCTTCCTGTGGGGCAAGCTCAGGAACCTTTCGTACTTTTACCTCTGCACCAGCTTCTTTACCGCCTTCTTCAGCCCATTTGGCTAGCTGATAATTAGTACCAGTTGAGCTATAATAAATTACAGCTAATTTAATGTCTGTCATTATCCTTGTCTCCTTCTAAGTTTCTTGACTTACATACTCATTTTCCCAATTCTGCTGTAAATTATGAATATTTTTAAATTTTCCTTAAAAAATCTTATCAGTACTATTCTAATTTTATCCTAACTCGCTTCGTTACATTACGAATGAGTAGTAATCCAACTCCGGTTAAAATGACTGTGCTAAAGAGGGAAACATAGATCGGCATTTGCGAAATCGTAATAGGTAAATTGGTCGAAAGAGTATCCAGTAATTCTCTTCCCCAGAATATATCAATTAGAGCGATATAGACCAAGGCAATCACAATAAATCCCAAACCTCCCAAACCTCCGTATCGATAAAACCCAATTGCAATAATCCACCCTGCAACATAGTAGCTTATTAAGGTCAAGCTCAATGTAACAATGAGCACAACCAAATGTGTATTCGGTTCAATGAATGATAGATGATAATCTTTTGAAAACGCTTCAGATAAGCCAACAACAGTTGTGATAATAGCTGATGTAATTATATGGAAAAGACTTAAAGCAACCGCTGCAAGTGCCGAACCAACAAAATAATCTTTACGTGTCACACCAAACTTCATAAAATGACTAAACATCGCCAAAAACACCATAATCCCTATAACAAGCATATAGATTTTTGATGCTTCATAAGAAAATGCGATAAAGCTAATATCTCGTTCTCTAACTTCAGGGACAAACCATACTGAGCATAGATAGATCAAAAAGACAATCGGAATAAACCAGCATGACCATTTAAATTGAATGGAAAGTAAATCCATTGTTACTTTTGATCGTATAGAGTTTCTGTTTATTTCCATAGTCATTCTCCCCCCTCTGTTAAATGTATAAATAAATCTTGTAGAGAAACAGGACCTATCTCCAGGCCACGCTCCTCTGCTATACGCTGTTCACTACTACTTAATTCTCCATAAACCATTACCGACTTTGTCTTTCCGAGCTGCTGCGTACTTAATTGTTTTTTTCCTTTTACAAATAGGTCAACTTCATTTACATCCCCCGTAATCGCAGCACCTTGACTAATAATCTCGTCATATCGTTTATTCACTAACATGTTGCCACGATGCAAGATAAGAACATGATCAAACAAATAATCCATTTCAGATACTAAATGTGTTGATAATATCATCACTCTAGGGTGCCTTTCTTGTTCCTCTAATACTTCTTTGTAAAACAATTCTCTTGTTGGAGCATCCATACCGCGATACGCTTCATCAAAATGGTTACGTTTGAACGGCTAGCTAATCCGAGCGTCACATTAAAAGCAGATTGCATTCCGCTCGATAGCTCCTTGATTGGTTTATCTAAAGGCAATTTAAAACGTGCTGCTAATTCTTTAGCATATTCAAGATTAAATTTTGGACGATATCGCTTTGCAAATTCAAAATAGCGAAGGGTTGGTTCATATTCCTCACTATAATCCGTTTCATAAACAAAGCTAATTTGCGGCATGAGTTCACGATTTTCAAAAAGGCTCTTTCCTTTTATTTCAACTGACCCAGTAGTTGGCTCCATAAATCCAGATAAAACTGAAAGCAAAGTTGTTTTTCCTGCTCCATTTCGCCCAATTAAACCGTATACTTTTCCCTGTTCTAGTGTGCAGGAGATGTTTTTTAACGCTTCAAACTCTTTATATTTTACTGTTACATCGCCCATTTTTATATTAAACATCGAAATCACGCCCCTTTAGTTTACTTATAATCTGATTGACTTCTCCTTCTGTTAAACCTAATTTTTCTGCTTCTTGAAGCATTGGTAGAACATAGTTACTAGCAAACTCCCCTTTACGCTTTTGAATAAGCTGCTCTTTAGCTCCTTCAGCAACAAACATTCCAACACCTCTTTTCTTATAAATAATTCCTTCCTCCACGAGAAGATTAATCCCTTTGGACACCGTAATGTGATTGACTTTATAAAATTGCACCATTTGATTCGTTGACGGAATTTGTTCGTGCTCCTTTAATTGTCCTTTAAAAATTTGGTCTTCAATTTTTTCTTTAATTTGTATAAAGATCGGCTTATTATCATGGAATTGACTCAATTTGCCACCACCTTTATGGTTATATAGTTATGTATATAAGTATATGCGATAATTTGATTTATTGTCAACACCGATCAACCATTATTTAGAAGTAATCTATTTTTGTACATTCTACATAAAGAAAAAAAAAACGAAAACAACGCTCCTAAATGAGCAGTTATTTTCGTTAATACGTCGTTTATTGCATTTATCAATTTCTATCTATGTGTAACTGTCTTATAATATCCAACTAACATTAATGCTATAGAAGTAAGGGCAGCCACTATTGGGATTAAAAAACTAAGCAATACCAAAAACATATACCCTATTTCTATTCCTGCAAAAAGAAACAAAATCGCTATCATCGGACTTGACACAAATAATAGTGCTCCATATTTCAAATACTTATTATCCAGAATGAATTTATGAACTATCCAGTATAAAAACAAAGTTACTAGAATTGTAAAAATCACGACAACCGGATTCATAACAACCCCTCATTTCATGTTAATTCAATTCCATATTAACATCTTTTTGGTAAAAATGAAAGGATTTAATAGTTTCATTAACCTGTGCGTCTTTTATATATCAAAAAAGCCTAGAGTCCCCTCTAAGCTATCATATATACTTATTTTGAAAAAGGAATATTCACCAAATCAGGTACAGTTACAAATTCGTATCCTTGCTCCTGCAATGCTGGTATAATTTGCTTTAGAGCAGCAATCGTATTCGTTCGATCTCCATCCCAATCTGCCCCATCATGCAGTAAAATAATCGCCCCTGGTTGAACATTACTCAGAACATTTTCAGCAATAACCTCAGGAGGATCCTCTTGCCAATCGAGTGAATCTACAGACCAGCCTATCACTTGATACTGTAAATCCGCTAGCTTTTCTACTAATTCTTCATACAAAAATCCATACGGAGGACGGAATAAGCTTGGTCGGTAGCCAAGAATGTCATTTATAACATCTTCTGTTCTATTCACTTCTCGCTCTAACGTCGGAATATCCCCTTCCTCCACTAGATTCGGATGGAAATATGTATGATTGGCAACGATATGGCTTCATTAATCATTCGCACAACTAATTCAGGATATGCAGCAGCACGTGAACCTAATACAAAAAATGTCGCTGGTACATTATACTCACTTAATACATTTAATACATCTTCAGTGTAACGTGGATCAGGTCCATCATCAAAAGTTAGTGCTACTCGAGTTTGATCTGTGGGACCTTGCAAAATAAACGTCTCTGGATATTGCTGTTGTAATAAGTTCATATCAACTGGCATTTGTCGCTTTCGTTCTTGTTTTTCGGGCCCGCCTCGTAACTCTGGAAAATCTTCTTTTTCACGATCCTTCTTCCACCAAAACTGCTGGTCGACGTCACTATCATCGACATTTGCTAACACAACAGTAGATAAATGGAAACTAAATAAAAACATCACTGCTAAAATGAGAACCATACGGTCCTTTTTCATTCTTTCACCTCCTATCATTACCAATAGTTTGAAATATAATTGGTTTATTTATTCATAAGTGGTTGAATTACCAAATTCATGTTACGTTTATTTGTTTTAGCTATTTGCCTCATATACATTTACGTATTGAATGTCGTATTCGATACCTCTTGCGTACGTAATTTGTCAATAATTTTCTGAAATCCGTAATTTACCATTGCTAATGAATAGAAGATTAGAAAAATGGTTAATGAGGTAAACTTATTTAATTTATAATGACCGATTCGTTGGAAAAGAGCATTTAAAGGGTAAGCAAAAATGAGATCCATGACTAAATTTGCGAGTGCATATAACCAAAATTTTTTATAAGTAAAATGAAATACCCATAAATTAATAGTCATGAACGGACCAAAGATAAAGGCTAAAGAATCAAAGACTACGAATTTCGGCCCTCCTTTAACCGTCCACCATTTGAAAAGAAAATTTAACAGCACTTGTATTAACAAAAGGTTCGAGCAAAATAGTGTTACTGCCAAATACTTCTTAAATGATTCTCTAGGTAAAAAAATAATGACCGTTAGCCACAAAATAATTGCGTTAACTATTCTAAAGACATTCGCCATCTATTAACCACCACCTACCTTATTTATTTCATTTATTTTATAATTTCCCATTATTTATTAATTATGTAACCTTTCACATCTAGTTTCCTTCTACCAGATACGTCTAGCTGTAATGGCGTAGGACTTCATTCATTTAATTTGCAACCGGAATAAATGAATGGAGAATTTTAGAACATCTTGAGAAAAAACTTGTTTTTGCTAGCTGGTGCAGAAAAAGAGCTAGATCAATCGCAGTCCATTAAATAAAGGCAAAATTGGTCTTTGAATGTGAGACCCTATTTATGTGCAGTTTAATCTTTCATTCATCGTTTACAGCTCATATGTTACACTGTATTTGAGAGTTAATCGGGCTATCCTGCTCAAAAAATCGGTAATGATGAACTGCTATATTATCTAGGATAACTAAGGAGTGTATATATTGAATCCTGCCACAAATTATTCTATTCCAAACCATTTACGCTCTAACTGTACAAATTGTTTTGGCTTATGCTGCGTTGCTTTACCTTATGCAAAATCAGCCGATTTTCCTTATCATAAAGACGGCGGTAGTCCTTGCCGTCATCTACGTGCTAATTATAGCTGTGCAATTCATAATCATTTACGAGAAAAAGGATTTCGTGGCTGTTCTGTGTACGAATGTTTTGGTGCCGGTCAAAAAGTATCCCAGTATACATACGAAGGGAAAGACTGGCGTAACCATCCAGACAAAGCTAATGAAATGTTTCAAGTCTTTCCAAGACTACAACAGTTACATGAAATGCTGCTTTATTTACATGAGTTATTGAACTATGAGTGCATCAAACCGTTACATAGCGAGATAAGGCAAACAATTGATGAAACAGAACAATTAACGAACCTTTCTCCAAAGGACATCCTGATACTAGACATACCAAGCCATAGAGCACAAGTAAATGTGCTTCTATTAGAAGCTAGTAAAAGGATTCGTGCCAGAGAAAAAAGCAGGACACGTCATTCTAGAAATAAGGGAAATGATTTTATTGGAGCCAACTTGCGAAAGGCCAACTTACGGGGCGCTAATTTCAGAGGGGCGTTATTGATTGCCGCTGACCTACGTGATGCCGACCTACGAATGTCTGATATGATCGGAGCCGACTTAAGGGACGCAAATCTAAGAGGTGCAAATATGTCAGATTGCCTTTTCCTAACTCAAGCACAGGTTCAGTCCGCAAATGGTGATAGTCATACTAAGTTACCTCATAGGTTGAGGATGCCTGAGCATTGGAAACAAGCATCATCCTCGCATAAGTAAATGTTTAGGCAGCACGAAAGATTTAACGTCTTTCGTGCTGCCTATTAAAATGATGTAACGCTTCATTTAGTTTCATTCTCTTCCCATTTGCTAATTTCTTCTCTGACGATCGGTGCTACCTCCTTACCTAATAGCTCGATCGCACTCATTACTAGTTCATGCTGCATTGAACCAACAGGAACGTGTAGCATAAAGCGTGTAATGCCGACTTCTTTTCGTAAATGGATAATCTTATCCGCAACCGTTTGGACATCACCAACATATAGTGCACCTTCAAAGCTTCGTGCAGCATCAAAGGAATCACGTGTATAAGGTGGCCAGCCACGTTCGCGTCCTAACTGACTCATGACGTACTTAGTCGATGGATAAAAAGCATCTGCTGCGGCTTCTGTAGTCTTTGCAACAAAACCGTGTGAATGTGAAGCGACAGGAAGCTTCGTCACATCATGACCTGCATGTTCAGCTGCTCGTTTATATAAACGAACAAGTGGTTCAAATTGTAGGGGACTTCCACCAATAATTGCTAAAACAAGTGGCAACCCTAGTAGACCTGCTCGTACAACTGATTCAGAATTCCCACCACTACCAATCCAAACTGGAAGGGGTTCTTGCACAGGACGTGGATAAACTCCTAAATCATTAATAGCTGGCCTATGCTTGCCGCTCCACGTCACTTTTTCCGATTCACGAATTTTTAACAAAAGCTCTAGCTTTTCTTCAAACAGTTCATTGTAATCATTTAAATCATATCCAAACAGCGGAAACGACTCAATAAATGAACCCCTTCCTGCCATAATTTCAGCACGACCATTCGAAATAGCATCTACTGTTGCGAAATCTTGAAAAACACGAACAGGATCTGCAGAAGAAAGTACTGTTACCGCACTCGTCAAACGAATATTTTTCGTCTGTGCTGCTGCAGCTGCTAATACAACGGCTGGGGATGACGCAGCAAAATCTTGTCGATGATGCTCCCCTACTCCGAATACATCTAATCCAACTTGATCAGCTAAAACAATCTCTTCAACAACTTCACGAATTCTTTTTGCATGTGTTGGTGCCTTCCCATTTTCTAATGTCGGTGTTGTCTCAACAAATGTGCTAATTCCTATCTCCATTCATGCCCCTCCTATTGCTTTGATAGTTAACCTTTTAATATTTAACCAAAAACGCTCAATATTGTTCCTACCTTATTTTCGACTAAAACAAATAATTTATCAACTAAATGGACTTACAAGTTCCCACAATTTTGAGCACCTTCAAAACGTTTGAAAATCAAGGCCACAATTATTTCTAACATTCCCTAACGTCCCCTTCAAATTTATGACATAATAGTAAAAAAGGAAGGAGGAGAAATAATGGAACAAGGAACCATTAAACATATTGCTTTTTTTACCCTTAAGCACCATATCAATGACGAGGCAACTGAAACCTTTTTAAAAGAAGGAAAGGATATTCTTAGTGCAATCCCAGTTGTTCAAAATTTTGAAGTATTAAAACAAACGAGTCCAAAAATGAACTATGATTTTGGATTTTCTATGGAATTTTTCTCACAAGAAGATTACGATACGTACAATAGACATCCAAGCCATGTAGCGTTTGTCGAGGAAAGATGGAAAGTGGAAGTGGATCGTTTTCAGGAAGTTGACTATATTGTATTATCAAAATAATAAGTATTTTCATTGAAAAAGGCAGTTACCCTAGACGGATAATCGCCTTTTTTCATTTTTTAATACGTAACCGGAACCTCTGTTTCAACATACGTAAAGCCATCAGCGTAGGTCACCTCAATGTCTACCGAAACGAGACCTACTTCTGTCAATTGTATATACCAATTATTCATTACTTCAATGTTACCATCACCCATCTCTGTATCAACGTACATAGAAGAGGATGAAGTCATAGTAGATGCTCTTCTGGTTTAGATTCTGCTACATTTGGATGAAACGTCATATTTGTAACCCATTGATTTTGCTCATGTAATTCAAGCAATTCACGTTCAATAGAAAAAAAACGATTATCTATCATTTGTTCATAATTAGAAAGTCGCTCTCTTAAGAGCTCTATTTCATTTTTTATATCGCTCGTATTTATTATTGTGTAAATATTAATTAGCAAACTTGTAATTAATAATAGAAACATTCCCTTTAGTGCTTTATTCAAAGGTATCAGCAACCCTTCTGTAGTTTGTACATTCGCAGCTCCCTTTTTTATTCTAACATTCAATGGTTAGTCATAAATAACAAATGGACATTCTAGTAATCTGTGTTCACGATGAGGATAACATGGTATAACTCCCTAATTCCTTCTTGACTAGATTAAGAAATGGGTGTTCTTATCCGTTACTCGACTAAGCTTAATGTGAAGAGAATCTATTCTTTTTTAGATAAATTCTTTAGTTTAACCGTTTACATAAAGTTATCCTCTCCCTATAATTTAGGCACTGTATAGATTTCTTAAACGATAGGAGAGACGTTCAATGACAAAAAAAGTGAAGCAAAACGAACCAATTGTAACGCATTTATACACTGCAGATCCTTCCGCCCACGTATTCGATGGTACATTGTATATTTATCCGTCTCATGACCTTGAACACGATGGTCCTGATAATGACAATGGTGATCAATATCAAATGGAGGACTATCATGTATTTTCAATGGACAGTATTGAAGGTCCTGTCGTAGACCATGGAAAAGTGCTGCATGTTCGGGACGTACCTTGGGCTTCTCAGCAAATGTGGGCACCTGATGCTGCCTATAAAAATGGGACGTATTACTTCTTCTTTCCTGCAAGGGACCATGATGGAATCTTTCGTATTGGTGTTGCAACGAGCAAATCACCAGCAGGTCCTTTTAAACCAGAGGATCAATATATTGCAGGAAGCTTCAGCATAGATCCTGCTGTATTTGTTGATGGAGATGAAAGGGCATACTGCTATTTTGGTGGTTTATGGGGAGGCCAGCTTGAAAAATGGCAAACAGGGACATATCTTCCTGATGCAGAAGGGCCAGCTCTTGATGCACCCGCTCTTGGACCACGTGTAGCCGAATTGAGTGATGATATGCTCTCATTTAAAGAAGAACCTAAAGAAATTTCCATAATTGATGACGAAGGGAACCCTATTTTGACAGGTGATGAAGACCGTCGTTATTTTGAAGGCCCTTGGGTTCATAAATATCTTGATTACTATTATTTATCCTACTCAACTGGGACTACTCATAAAATTGTATATGCGATCAGTAAAAATCCACTAGGGCCTTTTGTCTTCAAAGGAACCATCTTAAAACCGGTCATCGGTTGGACGACTCATCATTCTATCGTTCAATTTAAAGATAAGTGGTATTTATTCTACCATGATTGTTCATTATCAAATGGAGTCAACCATAAACGTTCCGTTAAGTTCACTGAGCTCCATTATAACGAAGATGGCACAATACAAACAATCGACCCCTATAAGTAAAAATAAAAACGTTACTTTGGTTGAAAAAATGACACTTTCAACCAAAGTAACGAGTTAGTAATAACCTTTTTATTTTATTGGTTCCTTCACTTGAAAATAGGCTCTTAACACTTGAGCTAAATAAGAAAGAGGTGTTGATTCAACTTGACCGTATTCTCGCATCGTATAAAGGTGAATAGCATTTGGTAGTTCGTGCTTTAATTGTTTACGTATCTTTTCCCCTGACGCATCTGCATCAACTAAAATATACACATCTTCATTTTCAATTGGTAAAATGAACTCCTCAAGCTTCTCACTACTTAATGTACCATGAGTACAAACAATCGTGACTGTTTCGTCTAATACTTTTTTCACTCGTTTACGATCATTTGACCCTTCCACTATTAAGACCTTCTCAATCATACGACTTCATTCCCTATGTCAATAGTAACTGCCTCATCACTAGTATAAACCTTTAGTCTTAATTATTAAACTATGACTTTAAATTGGACGCTAATTTACCCACTACTGAACAAATTCATCTGTTTGCCACACTCTACGTAAAATACTAGTTCCTCTCGTTTGAAATGAACTCTAGCTATTAAAATCCTTTTTAGCGCATTGTTTGCCATCTCACTAATTATTCATCTTCTTCTTCAAAATACTCTAAATCATCGTCACAATTAGGGACCGGGACATATTCCCAATCGATATCTGATGCAAAATAAAAGCTTGGATAGGCAGGTTGGTTATAGCTAGAATTTTGCCAAGCAATGCCTGTACGATATTGAATGTCATGCATGAGTGTAAAAAGCTTTCGATCGGTCACTTCTGTATTCATATATATTCGGATTGCCGAACTATCAGTTAATCGAACGAGCAATTCCTCACGCCAATCGCCGAAAATATCCGCAACTAGTGAGGGATTGCCTTTCGTCCCATTGTTTGTTAAGGTTCCTTCAGCCGTCAACATACAACCGCGTTCCCAATCATCAATTGTTGGTGGAAGATTACCAGAACCATTGATAATTTGCGTTGACATATCACCAGCCCACTTAATATTCATATTTGTACCGGGGCAGCGTTTCCCTAGAACGCGTCCGTCAGCACTACGAAGTTCAGTTGTCCATGTTTGAAGACCTCTTTCTCCTCGTACAACATCACCAATCATTGCTCGACCTAAATCAATACCCGCATATTCTCCATAAATGACCTTACCATCTTCAGCTTTCCTTAGAGCGTAACCATACGGTGCTCGTTCATCCTCAAATACCGAATAAATTTCTAGTCCTGGTCGATCTGGATTGATGTCTGCAACATGAAGTGCATCCCCATGACCTAAAATCACGTACTCACCAGGATAATCACTCTCTTTTGGCAAATAATCCATTGAGCTATATAATAACGTTCCATCATGATCTAACGTTGCTCCCCCATGGATAATTTCATGCTTTCCATCTCCATCTACATCGGCAACACTAATGGAATGGTTTCCTTGTCCGGCTAATTGTGCTAACGCTTTGTTTTTCCCAGGTGCACCATGCGGATTACTTTTAAATGGATTGTTCATTCCAACATGACCACTATCAGCAAGCCACACTAATTCTAAGTTCTCACCATTCCAATTATATGCTGCAAGTGCCGCTCTTGAATAATATCCGCGGTTAAAAATCGCTGAAGGCCGTTCCCCATCTAAATATGCAACCGCAGCATTGAAACGATCAACACGGTTTCCTGGTTCAATTCGGGGATAAGCATAATCTCCCCATAGTAACCCATCATCACCGCGCCCAGGTTCATAATGAATCGTTTCTAACTCTTCACCTGTCTCACCATTAAAAACAGTTAAATATTCTGGACCTGATAATACAAACCCCTCAAAATGGCGTAAATTATTCCGTTCGCTTCGACTTGGAGCGTAAATATCCATAAAATAATCAGTTAATGTTTCTGCATCCGCACGTGATAACGGATAATTAAATTGGACATCCATACTAAAACATTCTTCTAGCGTTGCTGGCCAATTTCCTGCGACAACTTCTTCATGCTCATGCCAGTGTAAGAACGTATTAACAATATGTTCATAATAATCGTTAGCACTGTAACGGTAGTCATCTTTATGGCTATACCCTGCTTCAATATCTTTCTGCGGTAATGTAATATATTGTTCAGACTTTATATTACCGTTATGATCATAGTGAATAACCTTCGTACCAGGTGCGGTCTTAAACATCAATTCAGCTTTTCCATCCCCATCAAAGTCATATACTAAAAACTGAGTATAATGTGCACCTGAACGAATATTAACCCCTAAATCAATTCGATATAAAAGCATCCCTTCCAATGTATACGTATCAATATATGTATTACCCGTATACCCAACGTGCGAAACGTCCTTTGAATTTGATGGGTCCCATTTTACAATAAACTCGTATTGCCCATCACCATTTACATCTCCAACACTCATATCATTAGCGGAATACGTATAGACTTCCCCCGCTGGTGTAATGCCATCTGCAGGCTTCTGTAGTGGAATATCGTAATAAGGATTTTCCCATGGTGTAACTGTTTTGCTAATATCACCGATTTCTTCTCCACCTATTACAGCGCTTACAAAATAACGAGAAGATCGATCCCCTTCATGATCGAGATAATTCGTACTTGTTTTAACAGTGGCAATTTTTTACCATCGCGATACACATTAAAACTCGTTCCTCTTAATCCAATGCTCGAATAGCCTGTCACTTCATTTGCCAACAAGCGCCAGCTTAAAAATATACCTTCTGACGTTAATGCAGCTACTAACCCACGGTCTAACTCTTCCAATTGTACATTGAATTTCTTTTTTTTATGAGAGCGTACGATATCCGAGCTAGCTACTTCATCTCCAGCGACAACCGCTGACACTTTAAAGAAATGTGGCACATGTGTCGACCGTTCAAAAGTGAACGTCGTATTTGAAGTTTTGCCTATTTGTATGTACTGCATTTGATCCGTATTTTTATTCGCCCAGTAAACAGCATATTCATCTGCCCCTTCATAAGCTACCCAGCTTAACGTGACAGAACTATCTGTTACATTTACAATTTTTAATTCATTTACTGACTTTTTAATAAATGACGTGCTCTGTCCTCCTAGTCCAAAATCTGAATCACATGAATCATATCTGTACCTGTTCATTTGCTTCTCCTCCTTCTATTAAACTAGTAAAGTTATTAATGACTATGATCTTTCAAATATGTACTACAGCCCCAATGCACACGACTCGGACTTTTAGAACCCGTCCAACCTCTTTTTTGTAGCTCTTTTGCAATAAAACGATTAAAGAAGCCATGACCTATGAATATAACGCTTTCATATTTATTTGCAAATCTCTCTAATTCATCAACAGCTTGCACAGCCCGTTTACGTGCTTGTTTATATGATTCACATTCTCGTGAATATCCTAGCAACCAACTAATACGGAGCAGTACTGACCAAGTAGTTGGCTTTAATTTAAATCCTTTTAATTTCCACGGAAATAACGGCATTTCAACCTCACGATACAATAAAGAGGTATATACTTTTTTTCCACTTTGTAACAGATTAGCAGATTCTATCGAACGGATCAAATCACTTGTGACAACAAAATGAGCCCTGCTCATTTCATATACCGTGTTGTGAGGATATGATTTTTCTTCTTTTACACTCTTTTTATTGTAATCATCTACCCATTTTGCAAATTGAACACTATTCATTTTATCGTTCACAGCATGTAATGACTTTCCATGTCTCACTAATGAAATCTTCATATTAGCCTCCAGTACCTTTTGACAACATTGTACACAAATTTTAACATAAAATGTATACGGTATATGTTAGCAATAGGAAGTGAAACTTAATCAAACTTAGGTAAAGAAAAAGCGTGCAACTTTATAATTAAAAGTTTGCACGGTACTTATTGACGAGTTGCTACATTTCCTTATTAATTTTTTGTCTATGTCTATTATAAACGTGTTTTTTTAAAAACGAGCAACTCGTACGGTTGAATCGTTCCATGCTCTCCTTTTATTGTTCCTTGCTGTTGATTTGATGCAATGATTTCCCACGTTCCAGATGACGGCAAATGTATTCGGTACTGCTTCTCACCTGGATTTATATAAACAGCTAAATCGGTCGTGCTATCTAAAAGGGTAAAACTAAAAATTGGGCAGCACTTTTAAGTATGTGAATATGATTTCTAATCTGCTCTTTAGAATGCAATCGAAAAACTGGATACTTTTTTCGAACCTCAATAAGTGTACGAATAAAATTTATATTCCGATCTTCAAGCTCTCTGCTCTTCCAGCTTAATTGATTCACTTCATCTCCAGAAATATAGCTATTCCCATCTCCTTTTTTCGTGCGAAACCATTCCTGACCGGCGTGTATAAAAGGCACTCCTTGACTTAATATAGTTAAGCCTGTCGCCAATTGATGGATTTTTTTTCGGGTTTCTTCTGATTGAGACGGATTCGTTTTTAACAATCGATCCCAAAGTGTATGATTATCATGACACTCTACATAATTAATCGACTGTGAAGGCAGCGAAACAAACGGAGTACCGTATTCCTCTAATACAGAGCCCGTTATAAGGAAAGGAAGACGTTCTATATACTTCCCGCCACCATTTACATATCCTTGAGCACCTTCGTTGAATAATTCGCCTTTAAGCGAGTCGCGAAAAAAATCATTGAAAAAGGAAATATTCGGAATATCCTCAGCTTTATCCGCAGTAGTTTTCATTGAGTACGGTAGTGCTGTTGGCAAATCCCATCCTTCACCAAGTAATACAATCGGCCTTCCTTCTTTTACACATCGTTGTTCTATTTTCTTCATTGTATTTAGATCAATTGAACCCATTAAATCAAAGCGAAATCCATCTACTTGAAACTCTGTTAGCCAATAATCGACCGTATCAAGTATAAATTTTTGAGCCATGGTTCGCTCACTCGCAAAATCATTCCCTACACCAGTACCATTACTAATATTTTGATGTTGATCATAACGGAAATAATAACCTGGTACGATCTTTTCAAATGGAGATTCTTCCATAATATAGACATGATTATAGACAACGTCTACAATTACGCCAAGATTTTCTTTATGAAATGCTAATATCATTTCTTTGCACTCTTGAATACGTACAAGTGGATCTGTAACATTAGATGCGTAACTACCCTCGGGTACTTGAAAAAATAGTGGGTCATAACCCCAATTATAAGAGGAGTGGGGGTTACATTCATCGACACGTGCAAAATCATTAATTGGTAGTAGTTGAACATGTGTGACACCCAAGCTTTTTATATAAGAAATCCCGGTTGAAAAACCTGAAGGAGTCGTCGTGTTCGTTTCCGTTAACCCAGAAAATGCCCCTTTCTTTTTCACACCGCTCCATTCACAAATCGTCGCATCTCTAACATGAATTTCATAAATTATTGCGTCATGTATTGATGGTAACGAACGTTCCTGATCTAGAGTTTCCAATTCAATTCGTTGCAAGTCAACTACCACGCCTGTTTTACTATTTGCTTGTAACGCCTTAACATACGGGTCAATTGCACGGACCGCTTCCCCATTAACAACAAGCTCATATTCATACGTTTCGCCGTGCCAATCTCCTGGAACAACTCGTTTCCATATCCCTTTTTCACATTTATTTAATGACAATTTTTTATTTTTCAAATATAACGTAACGAAAGTCGCTGTGGGTGCCCATAACGTAAACGTCGTTTCATTTCTTGTACAAATAGCTCCTAAAACTTCCGTCTCATTTGTATAGTTCTCTTCAAACCAATCTGTTCTAACAATCGCTCCCGGATAGACTGAAAATCGTTTATTATTGACAATCAAAAATAGCTCTTCCCCTAAAGGGAGTGGTTCTTCCACAAAAAACTTCGCTATATGTTCCCCTTCAAAACGCTCAAAATGAACTGAGTAATCCTTCCTTGATCCCGTTACAACAAGGGATTCATTCATTGATAACTCATGCAAACAATCTGACGTTACCGTTAATTCGTGAACATCGTCTAACCAAGCAATTGTTGAAGACACTGGACACTCCTCATTTCTACAATGTTTATCTTATATTACGTTATTCACCTATCATTACGAATGTTATACATTCTCTTATATCTAATATTTAATGTAATTTGATCGTACCCTCCATTTCTAATTTTCCAATTAATGTTATTCCTAAATAATGTGTTCGTCATAATTTGACACAACCTACTAAATTCATATGTGAAATTGTCTAACGTTTTTTCTTACAATTACTCTATATTTCATTATAATTATATTTGTACAAATCATTAATGTCACGTTACTCACACTCACCCCTATCCTATTTTATTTTAACCTACATAAAACAGCTATCTCATAATTTCTTTCAATGCTAACCGTTCTAATATAACATCATTTGGAAAATGCTAATCTTTGAAAGGAGATTTTAACTATATGCCTGAGATGGTCTCAGAAAACGACATTTATTTATTCCACCAAGGTACACATTTTTTTAGCTATCAATTTCTCGGGGCCCACCCGCAAATAATAGGCTTAAATGAAGGATTTGCTTTTACCGTTTGGGCACCTAATGCAAAAGAAGTTAGCGTTGTTGGTGACTTTAACGATTGGAATGGGTCAAACTACAAGCTTGAGAGAATATCAGAACAGGGTCTTTGGCACAAATTTTTCCCTTCTATTCCTTCTGGTGCTTCATACAAGTATCTAATTCACTCATCAGCTGGACACACGTTCTTAAAAGCTGACCCTTATGCTTTTTACTCTGAGCTAAGACCTGCAACTGCATCCATTACTGTCGGTTCATCGGCATTTGAATGGGAAGATGAGCAATGGCTAAATGAGCGAGCAAAAAACCCGTTTTCAATCAACCAATTAACATTTATGAAGTTCATGCAGGCTCTTGGAAAACTCATGACGATGGAACTCTCTATAGCTATGTCGAATTAGCTGATGAATTAATACCGTATGTAAAATCATTAGGGTTTACCCACATCGAACTGCTTCCATTAGGTGAACATCCATTTGATTTATCATGGGGTTACCAGCAAACTGGGTATTTTTCTGCCACATCTCGTTACGGAAGCCCAGATGATTTTAAGTATTTTATTAATCAATGTCACGTTGAGGAGATTGGCGTCATATTAGATTGGGTTCCCGGCCATTTTTGTAAAGACGATCATGGGTTACGCCAATTTGATGGAACCCCGATCTTTGAGTATTCTGATCCGAAAAAAGCAGAGAAACAAAACTGGGGAACGCTCACCTTCGATTTTGGCCGCCCTGAGGTTCAAAGCTTTCTCATCTCAAATGCTCTTTACTGGCTTAAAGAATTCCATATCGACGGACTTCGCGTAGATGCAGTCGCTAGTATGCTTTATTTAAATTTTGATCGAAATGATCAAGAAAAGCTTTATAACGGGTATGGTGGCGAAGAAAATTTAGAGGCAATCGCGTTTTTAAAAAAGCTAAACGAAGCTGTATTCCATTATTACCCGAACACATTAATGATGGCTGAGGATAGTACTGATATCCCACTCATAACAAGCCCTACCTATATGGGAGGTCTCGGCTTTAATTTCAAATGGAATATGGGCTGGATGAATGACACACTTGACTATATGGAACGTGACCCTATTTATCGAAAATGGCACCATCAAAGCTTAACTTTTCCAATTATGTATACTTATACTGAAAATTTCCTACTCCCTCTATCACACGATGAAGTCGTACACGGAAAAAAGTCACTGTTAGATAAAATGCCTGGTGACCAATGGCAGAAATTTGCCAACCTCCGCTTATTGTACGGTTATATGATGACACATCCAGGTAAAAAGCTATTATTTATGGGGGGAGAGCTTGCTCTATATTCAGAATGGAAGGATCAAGAACAGCTTGATTGGCACTTACTTGATTATCCACTACATAAAGCGATGTACGACTATGTGAAAGAAGTAAACCATTTCTATAAGCAACAGCCCGCACTTTATGAATGTGATCATGAGCCAAAAGGCTTTGAATGGATTGATCCTCATAATATCGATCAAAGTATCATAGTATTTTTGAGGCGGGGAAAAATTAAAAATCAAGAATTAATTATTATTTGCAACTTCACTCCGAATGTTTATTACGATTATAAAGTAGGCGTGCCCCACCCGGGGACATATCAAGAGGTTTTCAATTCAGATGCGACAAAATTTGGAGGATCTAATCAATTAAATGATGGGAAATCCTTCAGTTTTCCGGCACGATGGCATGGATATAACCAGCATATTAAAGTGAAAATCCCACCATTGGCTATTTCTATTTTTCAACACCAACTAAGGAAGTCATTACTTGAGGAGGATAATGGATGAGGAAAGAATGTATTGGAATGCTGCTTGCGGGGGGAGAAGGAAAACGATTAGGACTATTGACGAAAGACGTTGCAAAACCAGCTGTTCACTTTGGAGGGAAATACCGAATTATCGACTTCACTTTAAGCAATTGTGCCAATTCAGGTATTTATACGGTAGGTGTCTTAACCCAATATTCTCCATTAGAATTAAACAAGCATATCGGGGTTGGGAAACCATGGGACTTAGATCGGCAACATGATGGTGTTTCGATCCTTTCACCCTACACAGCCAAAGGGGGTGGAAGTTGGTATTCTGGTACAGCAGATGCCATTTACAAGAACATTCATTATATTGAACAATACGACCCAGATTACGTACTTGTCATATCAGGTGACCAAATTTATCAAATGAATTATCAAGAGATGCTTATGCAGCATAAAGAAACAGGTGCTGATGCAACGATTTCTGTAATGGAAGTTGCTTGGGAGGAAGCACCGAGATTTGGTATCTTAAATACTTTTGATAATTTACAAATTTATGAGTTTGAAGAAAAGCCCACCTCTCCGAAAAACAATCTAGCATCAATGGGTATTTACATATTTAATTGGAAAATATTAAAAGAATACTTATTAGACGATCAGTTATCACCTCATTCCTCTCATGATTTCGGTAAAGATGTCATTCCTGCCATGCTTCATAATGGGCAATCGCTTTATGCTTTTCCATTTAAAGGCTATTGGAAAGATGTCGGAACGATACAAAGCTATTGGGAAGCGAATATGGATCTTTTAGATGAAGATTTGGCTTTCTCGTTACATCACAAAAACTGGCAAACATATACGCAAGACTACAACTTTCCTCCTCAATTTTTAAGTGAAAATGCAACGGTACAGCACTCTTTCGTTAATTCAGGTTGCTGGATTTGCGGAACCGTTGAACATTCTATTCTATCGAAAAATGTTTCCGTTGATGCTGGGAGCATTGTGAAGACTCTATCTTACACCCTAATGTAACAGTGCAAAAAAATGCATCACTTGAACGAGTGATCGTAATGGAGAATACCGACATTCCAGCAGGATTACACCTCTTTTCTGCTTCACATAATGAACCGCTAGTCATTGATCAAGCTCACGTCAATTTAATGTTATCAAATTTGTAGAAGAGGAGGCTAATCAACATGCAGACTATGATGGGTGTCATTAACTTAGAAAATGAGCTCGATTATTTAAACGAACTAACCTACTTCCGTTGCGGGGCCGCTGTACCATTTGCAGGGCGTTATCGCCTGATTGATTTTACTCTATCTAACATGGTCAAGTCCGGCATTACTGAGGTTGCCATCTTCACTAGGACAAAATACCGTTCTCTTATGGATCATCTTGGTACAGGAGCTGACTGGAACCTTGATAGAAGGTATGGTGGACTTTTTATTCTTCCTCCAGATTGGAATGATCCGACTGATATTTCCAAAGGAGACCTTCGACATTTTCATAACAATCGCGATTTTTTTGAACGCAGTAACTCTGATTACATTTTAATAAGTGGGAGCCAATTTATTTCTACATGTGACTATAAAGAGGCCTTTTTGCATCATCTAAAAACAAACGCTGATGTCACTCTCATTACAACATTAATAAAAGACAAATATCCTGAACATCATTCGTATAAGCGAGTTGAACTAAATGAAAACCACTTAGTTAAAAATATCACCAACGATGCAAACAATCCTCTTCTTTTCACAGGTGTATACATTATCACGAAAACCAAGCTTATGGAGCTTATTGACAAATGCATCGCTTATCATAAAGACCAATTTTTTGTGAATGGTATTATTGACAACTTAAATACTTTAAACGTGCAAACTTATGAACATCAAGGCTACAATGCCATTATCCAATCAATTGAAAGCTACTACCGCCACAATATGGATCTATTATCGGCTGATCTTTACAAAAATCTCTTTTATCAAGATCCTTTTATTTTAACGAAAATTAGCAATGAACCTCCAACGAAATATCGCAAAGAAGCGGTAGTCAAATCTTCTATACTTGCCAATGGCTGTGATATCCAAGGAATTATTGAAAATAGCATATTGTTTCGAGGCGTTAAAGTCCAAAAAGGGGCTGTTATTAAGAATTCTATTATTATGCAAAGCTGCACTATTGAAGCAGACGCATATTTAGAACATGTCATACTTGATAAGGATGTACACATTTCAGAAAGAAAGGCTTTGGTCGGATGTGCTGAGCAACCTTACGTTGTTCCTAAAAGAAAAGTTATGTGATTCTTACTAAACCAAATTGAAAGGAGAAGAGATCGGATGAAACATATACTATTTGTCGCTTCTGAATGTAGCCCATTTATTAAAACCGGAGGATTAGCTGATGTCACTGGATCTCTTCCACAAGCATTACAAACCTATGAAAATATGCATGTTTCAGTCATTTTGCCATTATACGATGAAATTGCTCAGGAATGGAAAGATCAGATGGTCTTTAAAGCGATAATCCGGTTGAGCTTGGATGGAGAAATCAAACAGCCGAGCTATATTCCCTTTACTATGAAGGTGTTCACTATTATTTCCTTGCGAATACGTTTTATTACACGAGAAAAGGTATATATGGTTATTTTGATGATGGTGAGCGGTTTTTATTTTTCAGTAAAGCTGTTATCTCCTCACTTCATTATCTCGACTTTGTCCCAGATATTCTCCACGCCCATGATTGGCAAGCCGGAATGACTGTAGCATTTGCTAAAATCTATCAACCAATTGAAAATTTGAAAACTGTCTTCACCATTCATAATATGAAATATCAAGGCCTAATACCTGTTGAAATGTACGATGATTTTTTCTGCTTACCTCGTGAGCATATTGGTGGCTTGGAATGGAATGGGATGCTGAACTGTTTAAAGGCTGGAATTTTTCACGCTGATAAGATTACGACCGTTAGCCCTACTTATGCAGAAGAATTAAAAAATCCATATTTCGGTGACGGGTTACATCCGCTTTTACAAGAACGTGAAGCTGATTTTACTGGTATTTTAAATGGGATTGATTCTGAAGAATATAATCCATGAAAGATCCATATATTGAAGTGCCGTATAGTTATTCAAGAGCGAAGAAAAAGTTAAATAAACTTGCCCTTCAAAATGAATTAGGCCTGCTAGTAAGCGAAGATACACCATTATATATCATGGTGACAAGATTAGTTGAGCAAAAAGGATTACATTTAATTCAACATATACTTGAGGAATTTTTACAAGAGAATATTCAGTTTGCTATTTTAGGTACAGGTGATGCAGAATTTGAAAATTATTTTACTTCTATAGCGAATAAATACGAGTCGAAGGTAGCGGCGATGATCACTTTCGATGAAGCTCTCTCTCGCAAGCTTTATGCTGCAGGTGATTTTTTCCTTATGCCGTCCCAATTCGAACCGTGTGGCTTATCACAACTAATTGCACTTCAATATAAAACCGTGCCGATTGTTAGAAAAACTGGAGGACTAAAAGATACGGTTTTTCCTTACAATGAGTTGACTGGAGAAGGAAATGGCTTTAGTTTCACTAACTACAACGCTCATGACCTTCTAACTGTTCTTCACTATTCATTACGAGTTTATCAAGATGAAATAAATTGGAAACAGTTAATTAAAAACGTGAACAAATGTAAGGTTGATTGGAAACATTCTGCTGCCGATTACAATCGTTTGTACTTATCAACTTCGCCTGAACAAGGAGTGAGCCAAAATTGACTTATCAACACGTGGATGAGTTCATCAACCAATTAACTACTAAGCTCCGTGTCCTTTTTAACAAAGAGGTAAACGATTCTTCTTCAAAAGAGATTTATTATGCCCTTTCGGCACTCGTTAACGATGAAATACATCCACAATGGGAAAATACTAACGAACATTATAAACGTGATAACATCAAACAAGTTTATTATTTATCAATGGAGTTTTTAATTGGTCGTCTGCTTAAAAGTAACTTACTTAACTGCGGATTACTGGAGATGTCTAATCAAGCGCTAACTAAATTAGGGATAGATTGTGAAGCAGTGTATGCTCATGAGCATGACGCTGGACTGGGGAATGGAGGGTTAGGGAGGTTAGCAGCCTGCTTTCTCGATTCCTTAGCTTCCTTACAGTATCCTGGTCATGGCTATGGCATTCGTTATCGTTACGGCCTTTTTGAACAACGTATCATCCATGGGAACCAAATTGAACTTCCTGATTATTGGCTAAAAGATGAATATCCCTGGGAAATTCGACAAGCAAATGAAAGTGTTCATGTCCATTTTGGCGGTCAAGTCCATATGAACCGTCGTAGTGATGGCTCATTAGAATTTCGTTATGAGAACACTGATGAAATTATCGCCGTTCCTTATGATATCCCTATTAGTGGCTACCACAATCAAACGGTCAATACCTTACGCCTATGGAGTGCAGAATGTATTGACAAAAACGGGGCTACTTCGCATGGAGAAGAGTACTACCATACACTTGATCACACTCACACCATTGATCAAATATCTGGTTTCTTATATCCCGATGACTCAAGCTATGAAGGTAAGGAGCTGCGCTTGAAGCAACAATACTTCCTTGTTTCTGCAAGCATTCAAAATATTGTACGTCATTACTTAAAGGAACAAAATCGTTCATTATCAGAATTACCAAATTACATTGTCATTCAAATTAATGATACCCACCCTAGCTTAGCAATTCCAGAATTAATGCGATTGTTAATGGATGAGTATGGCTTAGGCTGGGATGCAGCTTGGAAAATCACGCAAAAGACTATTGCTTATACGAATCATACGACGTTAAGTGAGGCATTAGAAAAATGGCCTAAGACGATGGTCGAAACACTTTTGCCAAGAATTTATATGATCATTGACGAGATAAACGAACGTTTCTGTCAAGGGCTTTGGTTTGACTATCCCGACATGCGACATCAAATCCCCGAGTTAGCTATTATCGCTGATGAACAAATTCATATGGCACGTTTAGCAATCGTTGGAAGCTTTAGTGTTAATGGCGTTGCAAGATTGCATACAGAAATATTAAAAAAGAAAGAGATGAAGCTTTTTTACAGCCTTTTTCCAGAACGGTTTAATAATAAAACGAACGGGATTACTCACAGAAGATGGCTTCTCCAAGTAAATCCACGTTTATCGACATTAATTACAGATGTCATTGGACCTGCCTGGATTAAACGTCCAACCCAGTTAATTAGCTTACTTCGCTATTCCAAGGACCCCTCATTTCTTGAGAAAATGGAACAGGTCAAATTGGAAAATAAACGGGCACTGGCTGACTATATTTATAGACGAATGGGAATAAAGATTAATGAACATTCGATTTTCGATGTACAAATAAAACGACTCCACGAATATAAACGTCAGCTTTTAAATATTTTCCACGTTATTTATTTATATAACGAACTAAAAGATAACCCGAATTTAGACATTACACCTCGTACCTTTATTTTTGCGGCAAAAGCCGCACCAAGTTACCACCTTGCAAAAGAAGTGATCAAACTTATCCATACAGTGGCATCGTTCGTTAATCATGATCCTGACATTCGAGATAAACTGAAGGTTATCTTTTTAGAAAATTATAATGTCAGTTTAGCTGAAAAAATCATACCTGCAGCCGATATTAGCGAGCAAATCTCAACTGCTAGTAAGGAAGCTTCAGGAACTGGAAATATGAAAATGATGATGAATGGTGCCATAACAGTAGGTACAATGGACGGTGCTAATATTGAGATTCGCAATTTAGTTGGGGATCAGCACATTTTCATGTTCGGTCTAACTTCCGATGAAGTACTCCATTATTATGAACATGGTGGATACTCGGCCAGAGACATTTACAATACAGATGATCGCATTAGCCGAATTTTAGATCAGTTAAATAGCGGTGGGTTCGGCCCGCAAGATATGGAATTTAAAGATTTATATTATAATATTCTCTATCATAATGACCCGTATTTTGTTTTAAAAGATTTTGATCCTTATATTGAAACACATGAACTCATCGAGCAAGCTTATCGTGAACGCTCAACATGGCTTAATATGAGTGTCACGAATATAGCGTACTCTGGAAAATTCTCAAGCGATCGGACAATTCAAGAATATGCTAATGAGATTTGGAACATTAAAAAGAACTCTTGAAACTTTCTAATAAAAAATATCACTCCCATGACAATTGGGAGTGATTCTTTTTATTAGCCACGATTTATTTCGATACCTTCAAGTAAATTTGTAATTACATGACCAGCCATAATTAAGCCTGCTACTGATGGTACAAAAGCATTTGATGACGGCGGCATTTTTGCCTTACGGATTGAGCCGGCTTCTGCTTCCTCTGACACAATTTCCTTACGAATATCCTCACGAATTCGAATAGGCTGCTCGTCAGAATACACAACTTCAATCCCTTTTCGAATTCCTTCTTTACGCAATCTTGTTCGAATAACTTTTGCAATTGGATCATGAGTTGTTTTGGAAATGTCGGCAATTCTTAAGCGAGTTGGATCCATTTTATTTGCAGCTCCCATACTCGAAATAATTGGGATCTTGCGCTGCAAGCATTGCTTCATTAAATGAATCTTATATATAATTGTATCACTTGCATCTATAACGTAATCTAAATCATAGCTGAAAAATTGCTCATACGTTTCTTCTGTATAAAACATTTTTAATGCAATTACTTCACATTCAGGATTAATATCATGAATGCGATCTTTCATTAGTTCTACCTTTTGCTGCCCTACTGTTGATAACAAAGCATGAATTTGTCTATTAACATTCGTTATATCGACATCATCCTTATCAACTAATACAAGCTTACCTACACCGGAGCGTGCTAATGCTTCTGCAGAAAATGAGCCACTCCCCTATTCCTAAAACTGCGACGGTACTCCCTTTTAAACGATTTAAACCATCATGACCGATCGCTAATTCGTTTCGCGAAAATTGATGTAACATCCTTTAACTCCCTTCTCTATTATCTCTATAAGTTCATTTCTCTATTGCTTACAAGCAAACGTTTTTTATATATGATACACTAATAACAAATTAATCATTCAGTGAGGTGTCTTTCATGGATTTACTAGCTATACAGTCCTGCGTTGAAATCGAACAACAAATTAGATGGACGGAAAAAGTAACGGTTGAAAAGGAATTTGAAATGAAGCTATATGATAGTTGTATAACTGTTAAGCACGAACAATTTCCTTTATCATCCATTTTTGATATTTCATACCGGAAAAAGCCTCACTCGAAAGATATGGGCTTTCTTTATTTACACACCGCAAATGGGGTCCGGACCTATTACATTAAAGAAGAGCCGAGTTCGCTTATTGACGCTTATAAGCAATTAAAGTTAAATCGACCCGAACTGCGCTGAGTACAATTCTTTCACACGTTTCCTCAGGGAAACATCGCCATAGATTGGGTAAAATGGGAACGGCACCTCCATCTGATTACGTAGTGGAATAATCCATCCCTCACCTTCATGATGGGTAAAGGTGTCTAACACTTCACAACCTGTTTCTTTAACCCAGTCTAATGCGTGTTCTCTTTCTTCATGAGTTAAACAAACTAATAGATGTTTATATGGATGTTCATGCAAAACGGTTGAAGAAAAAGAGCGTTCCCATTTTACGATACGATGATGAAATTGGAAATCTTCCACCATACTATTTGCGGTAGCTTCTTTTCCCGCACCTGGACCAATAAACAATAGCTGTCCGACATGCTCCCCCTCAATAAATACACCATTTGTGACTCCGTTCACATAATTAAGTTGTTCTGATTGACATAAAAAAGCCGGGTATACTCCCCCAACGGTCGTATTAACGTGACGGTACGCTTCAGCTATTAGTTTTATTGAAAAGCCAAATTTGTTTCCAATTTCAACGTGCCAGTCCTCAATGTCTGAAATACCTTTACGTGAAAATTGTAAGCTAGTAGACCAATCACCAAAACAAAGTCGACTTAATATCCGAATTTTGTACCACGAATCGTAACCATCTAAATCATCCGAAGGGTCGCTCTCTGCATACCCCTTCTGCTCGGCATCCGTTAATGCTTCCGTTAACGATCGATTATGCTTCGTCATTTCAGTTAGTATATAATTAGTCGTACCGTTTAATATCCCAAAAACCCGTGAAATGGTCGTTGTGCTCAATGTTGCTTTTAATATATTTACAATCGGAATTCCACCAGCGACAGACGCCTCATATCCATAATATGTATTAGCTTGACTTGCTATGTTTTCGAGCTCTTTCCCTTTTTCTGCAACAAGCTTTTTATTCGCTGTAAAAACCGGAACTCCCTTTTTAAGCCAATATGTCGTATAGGAGTATGCTGGTTCAACTCCACCAATCATCTCAAAAATCACGTCATAATCTGCCGTTAAGCAAAACTGCTCCCAATCAGTCGTCACATTAACTTCCGTTTGTGTTGCCCGCTGCTTTTGACGATCTTTTACTAGAATAGCTTTTACTTCAATGTGATCACCTAAAATATTTTCTAATTCCTTAGCTCTATGCAGTCTTTCATACACGCCACTTCCAACTGTTCCATAGCCAATTAACCCCACTCGTATCATTCGTAACCAAACCTCCACTATATAGCTACACCTTAAAACGTTTTTCTCTATACTTGTGAAAGAAGTTGTCCCTTATCACTAAACACATGAGAGAGACAACTTCTCTTATTTCTTTATCCGTCTATACGTTCTACCTTTTTACCAATGATTGATAAGTTTAAGTCAATTAACTGCTCTACACTCACTTCACTAGGTGCATCTGTTAATAAGTCACTTGCACTTGCTGTTTTCGGAAATGCAATCGTATCACGTAAATTTGAACGGCCTGCAAGTAACATAACGAGACGGTCCAATCCAAACGCAATTCCGCCATGTGGAGGAGTACCGTATTCAAATGCTTCTAATAAGAAACCAAACTCTTCTTTGGCCTGTTCTTCGGTAAATCCAAGTGCCTTAAGCATTTGCTCCTGAACATTACGTTGATAAATACGTTGAGATCCCCCACCAAGTTCATATCCGTTAAGAACTAGATCGTAGGCATCAGCACGTACACTTGCTGGGTCTGTTTCAAGTAAGCCTAAGTCTTCTTTACGTGGGCTTGTAAAAGGGTGATGAAGTGCAACGTAACGCTTGGCAGCTTCATCATACTCTACTAATGGGAAATCAACAACCCAAAGGAAATTAAACTGACTTTCATCGATTAAGTCGAACTCCTTACCAAAACGTAGACGCAGAGCACCTAAACTATCGTATACGACTTGATGCTTATCAGCACCGAAGAACAATAAGTCGCCTACCTCAGCTTGCAAGGCCTGTTTCATCGCTTCTTGAACATCTTCTTCAAAGAACTTGGCGATTGGTCCCTTTAAACCGTCAGCTTCTACTTTAAGCCATGCTAGTCCTTTCGCTCCATATTGCTTAACAAAATCAGTTAAGCCATCAATCTCTTTACGTGAAAGCTTATCAGCTCCACCTTTTAAGTTTAAGCCTTTTACAATCCCTCCACTAGCAATTGCACCTTGGAACACTTTAAAGTTAGCGTCCTTCACGATATCTGATAATTCAACAAGTTCCATACCAAAACGAAGGTCAGGCTTATCTGAACCAAAACGATTCATTGCTTCATCATAGGTTAGACGTGGGAATGGAGAGGTCACTTCTACTCCCTTTAACTCTTTTAACACTTTAACCATCATTTCTTCTGCCATAGCTAGCAACTCTTCTTTATCCATAAACGATGTTTCAATATCGACTTGAGTAAATTCAGGCTGGCGATCTGCTCGTAAATCTTCATCACGGAAGCAACGAACAATTTGGAAATAACGTTCAAATCCTGAAACCATGAGCATTTGTTTAAAAAGCTGTGGTGATTGCGGTAACGCATAAAATTCACCGTGATGCACCCGGCTCGGTACTAAATAATCACGTGCTCCTTCTGGTGTACTTTTCGTCAACATTGGTGTTTCAATTTCTAAGAATGATTTCTCATCTAAGAAATCACGAATAAGCTTTGATGTTTTATGACGTAAGATGATCGTCTCCTGCATATCTGGACGGCGTAAGTCTAAATATCGATACTTCAAACGGATATCCTCAGACGCATCAGTATTCGCTTCAATCTGAAATGGCAATGATTTTGAAGCATTTAAAATTGTAAGCGATGTTGCATGAATTTCAATTGTTCCCGTATCTAGCTTCTCATTCACCGTACTAGGATCACGCTTTACTACCTTTCCTTCAAGCTCTAGAACGTACTCATTACGAACACGATCTGCAATGGCCAATGCTTCTTTATTAACTTCAGGACTAAATACAACTTGTACAATTCCCGAACGATCACGTAAATCTAGAAAGATTACTTGACCAAGATCCCGACGACGCTGTACCCATCCTTTTAACGATACGACTTCTCCAACCTGTTCCTCGTGAATTTTTCCACAATGATGTGTTCTTTGACTCATTTTTCTTCCTCCTTATTGTCGGTCCTTCATATATTCAACAAAATCGGCTAACGAAACTGCCTTTTGTTCTCCGGTTTCCATTTCTTTTACGTTAATGATCCCTTGATCTAGCTCGTTTTCTCCTAAAATCGCCGTATAACGAGCTTGATAGCGATCAGCAGCTTTAAATTGAGCTTTTAACTTACGGTCAAGATAGTCTTTATCACAGCTAATCCCAGCTTTTCGAAGTTCGTACAATAGCGATGTCGCTTGATCCTTCGCTTTTTCACCTAGTGCAACGATAAAACAATCAAGTTGTTCCGCTTCAGGTTTATCTAACCCTTTTGCTTGTAAAGCCATAATCAAACGCTCAATACTAAAAGCAAAGCCTATACCAGGAGTAGATGGCCCACCTAGATCTTCAACAAGACCTGTGTACCGGCCGCCGCCACATAATGTTGTAATTGCACCAAAGCCTTCACCATCAGCCATAATCTCAAAAGCAGTATGATAATAATAATCTAGTCCTCTAACAAGAGTTGGGTCTACTTCATAACGGATCCCTAATTGATCTAATAGGGAGCGTACCTTTTCAAAATACGTTCGTGACTCTTCGTTTAAATGCTCAATAATTGAAGGTGCTGTTTGCATTAATGGATGATCACGGTCCTTTTTACAATCGAGTATGCGTAACGGATTTTTCTCAAGTCTTGATTGGCAATCCTCACAAAATTCAGCAATATGTGGTTTAAAGTGATCGATTAATGCTTGACGATGTGCTTGACGGCTTGTTTGATCTCCTAAACTATTCAAGATGAGCTTCACATCTGTCAAACCGAGCTCTTCATAAATACTCATCGCAAGTGCCAATACTTCCGCATCAATGGCCGGATCCGCACTACCAATCGCTTCAACGCCAAACTGTACGAATTGGCGCATCCGTCCAGACTGTGGACGTTCATAACGGAACATTGGCCCTTGGTAATAAAGTTTAATAGGCTGATTCGGTTGGCCGAACATTTTATGTTGAACAAACGAACGAGCCACACCAGCTGTTCCTTCTGGACGAAGTGTTAGACTACGATCGCCACGATCCGTGAAAGTATACATTTCCTTTTGAACGATATCCGTCGTATCTCCAACACCGCGCTGAAACAATTCAGTATGTTCAAAGATTGGTGTACGAATTTCTTTATAATGATACGTACGGCATACCTCTTTTGCCTTAGCTTCTATGTACTGCCATAACTCAACATCACCAGGTAGGATATCCTGTGTTCCCCTTGGATAATTAATATTCATTTTCTCACTCCTTCACTAAATTCTAAATGAAAATAAAAAACTCTCGCCACTGATGCCATAAAACATCAGGGACGAGAGTTATACCCGTGGTGCCACCCTTACTTGAAGCTATGCTTCCACTTTAAACAGTTAACGCCTGCTTACGTTTTTCCTACTAAGTACTACCGTTCGGAAAAACTCCTCAGAGGTGTTCTTCATTAAGGGAAATAGGGAAGGTTCTCAGCCACGACCATTCCTCTCTGCACTATTTGCTACTCTTAATTACTTATCCTCTTCTACGGATTCAAGATTTGATGTAACCATCATACGAATTGTCATATCACCTGTCAATGCTTAATTACGAGAAAGCTGTTTTTTACAATTTGAATGTCGCGTGAAGAAAGTCCGAACTCTTGTGACAGTTCAATGTTCCCTTCTTGCTTTTCATAATGAGATTGCACCTGAAATAGTGGACCTTTTTCTTGTTGGTCAAGCTGTTTTTTACTAGAACGCATGAACAAAGCCTCCGCTCTTTTTTAACTAGCTTGCCCTAAAAAGTCAAAAACGAATCGTCCTGTTAAACTTTTTTACTTTCTAATATAAATGTAACTGGACCATCGTTCACTAATGAAACGTCCATCATTGCTCCAAACCTTCCCGTTTCAACATGTAACCCTTTTTCCCGTAATAATTGATTAAAGGTCTTGTACAATTCTAATGCTTGCTCAGGCTTCGCAGCGTCCGTAAAGTTCGGTCTTCTGCCCTTACGAGTATCACCATACAAAGTAAATTGTGAAACTGAAAGCACTTGTCCTTTTGAATCCTTCAAAGACATATTCATCTTCCCATTCTCATCTTCAAAAATTCGTAAATGGGTAATTTTCTCCACTAAATATTCGGCATCTTCTATTGTATCTTCATGAGTGATCCCGACTAAAAGTACAACTCCATTCTGAATTTGGCCGACACACTCGCCATCAATATGGACCGCTGCTTTCTTTGTCCGTTGCAAAACGACTTTCATTTGTTTCTGCTCCTTACTTATCTAACAATTTTCTAATGCGTTACACGTCTCACTGAGTAAATATCACGCAACTGTTTAATCTTCTCTACGATTTTGTGTAAATGATCAATATTTGTAATTGAAATCGTTAAGTGGACGGTTGCAAGCTTTTGACGATGATCTGATTGACCAGATACTTTATTTATTGGTGTCCGTGATTCTGTTACAGCATATAAAATTTCGTTCAATAGCCCGTTACGATCATATCCAGTAATTTCGATATCGACATTGTACGCCTTACCTTGACGTTGATCACCCTCCCATTCAACCTCTAACAAACGATCATCTGATTCATGGCGAATGTTCGGACAATCGGACCGGTGTACTGAAACACCACGACCTTTTGTAATGTACCCAATAATGTCATCACCAGGTACGGGTGTACAGCAGCGAGATAGACGTGTTAATAAATTGTCAACACCCTTTACACGTACTCCTGACGTGCCTCTCTTTTTCGTGCTCTTAGTTTGCACATCTGAAATAGCATCAGCTAACGTTTGTTCTTCTTGCTCCTGGTCGATTTGTTTTTGCAGCTTCTCTGTTAGACGATTCACAATTTGCTTGACGCTAACTCCACCATAGCCTGTAGCGGCAAACATATCCTCTTCACCGACAAAACTAAATTTTTCAGCTGTATCGGCAATATTCTCATCTGTTAATACTTCCTTTACATCGAAATCTCGTTCACGAATTTCCTTTTCGATTAATTCGCGGCCCTTTTCAATGTTCTCTTCTCGTCGTTCCTTCTTAAACCATTGCTTAATTTTATTTTTGGCATGTGAGGATTTAGCAATCTTTAACCAGTCCTGACTAGGACCATATGAATGCTTTGAAGTCATGACCTCAATAATATCACCCGTATTTAACTCATGATCCAACGGAACCATCTTCCCATTCACTTTAGCCCCGATACAACGATTGCCTATTTCACTATGAATTCGATAAGCAAAATCAATCGGGATTGAGCCTTTCGGTAGTTCCATCACATCACCGTTAGGCGTAAATACAAATACCATATCGGAAAACAAATCCATCTTTAACGATTCCATAAATTCCTGTGCATCGTTTGTATCTGTTTGTGATTCAATGACATCTCTAAACCATGTTAGACGATCTTCAAACGTGTTTCTATTCGGATTAATTGTTTTTCCTTCTTTATATGCCCAATGAGCAGCTACCCCAAATTCCGCAATTCGGTGCATATCGTGTGTACGAATTTGCACTTCTAGCGGGTCACCGTATGGACCGACAACAGTCGTATGAATAGACTGATACATATTAGCTTTTGGCATTGCAATATAATCCTTAAAACGCCCAGGCATCGGCTTCCATGATGTATGAATGACACCTAGTACAGCGTAGCAGTCTTTAATACTATCGACGATAATACGGACAGCTAATAAATCATAAATCTCGTTAAATTGCTTATTTTGCAAATTCATCTTTCGATATATGCTGTATATATGCTTCGGACGACCGGATATTTCGGCTTCAACATCTACATCCTCTAAATTTTCACCAATGGTTTCCATGACTTCAGAGAGATACTGCTCTCGTTCCGCACGCTTCCGCTTCATTAAGTTAACTATTCGGTAATACTGTTGTGGATCTAAATAACGAAGAGCTGTATCTTCTAGCTCCCACTTAATTTTTGAAATCCCTAATCGATGAGCTAGCGGTGCAAAGATTTCTAACGTTTCATTTGATGTCACCTGCTGTTTATGAGGCGGCATAAATTTCAGAGTTCTCATATTGTGAAGGCGATCAGCAAGCTTAATCATAATCACCCGTATATCCTTTGCCATAGCAATTAACATTTTGCGATGGTTCTCCGCTTGTTGCTCTTCTTTTGACTTAAACTTAAATTTTTTCAGCTTCGTTACCCCGTCAACTAGCATTGCAACTTGATCATTAAATTCCTCTTCGATTTGTTCAATCGTAATGTCGGTATCTTCAACGACATCATGGAGAAAAGCTGCTGCTACTGAATTAGGTCTAGCTGAAGATCAACAACAATCCCCGCAACTTGAATAGGATGCAAAATATAAGGCTCTCCTGATTTACGGTATTGTCCTTCATGTGCTTTTTCAGCAAATTCATAGGCCTTTCGTATAAAAGCGACATCTTTTTTATCTAAATAGAGACTCGCCTGTTCTAATACTTGATCTAGCGTCATGGAATCACCTTATTTTTTACGATTCGATATTTCTTTATATTATGGTGAAGTTTGTCGCTTATGTAAAGAGAAAAATCCGAAATCACCATTTATTGTGCTATTCTTTTCTTCCAATATTGTTTATATTTTGCTCGTATTACTGAATCAATATTATTCATCTGGCCTTTTAGCATTGAGTAATCGCTATCCTGAATAAACAGAGAAAGAGTTTATTACAAAAAACACTGAAAAGGTCGCTTCCTTTCCAGTGCCTTGTATGTCTCAGTTTTTATTCATAAGTCATTAATGAGAAAATGTCATACCCTTGTAGGCGATCTCTTCCACTTAAATAGCCTAATTCAATCATAAAAGCAATACCAACTACTTCTCCACCTAATTTCTCAACTAATTTAATCGTCGCTTCAATCGTACCTCCTGTAGCAAGTAGATCATCAGCTATCACAATACGTTGTCCCTTTTGAATTGAGTCACGATGAAGAGTTAGCTGATCTTTACCATATTCAAGGCCATAGTCTTGTGAAATAACTTCTCGAGGCAATTTACCTGGCTTTCGTACAGGAACAAATCCAACTTGAAGTGCATAAGCCATTGGACAACCTACCACAAACCCTCTTGCCTCTGGACCTACAATTAAATCCGCCTCTTTACTTTTGGCAAACTGAACCATTTCATCAATCGCTTTTTTATAAACTTCACCATTTTGCATTAAGGTTGTAATGTCTTTGAAACGAATTCCTTCTTTCGGATAATCTTCTACAATTGTAATAAATTGTTTATAATCCATCTCATACCGTCTCCTTGATTTTCATATCGTTTTGTTCTAATACTTCTTCAAACCATTGTTTTACTTGTTCATATGATGAATAAATTAATTCGTGTTCCACTTTCGTCTGTTCTATTCTTCGTTGAAATGTTGCTGAATCTTCTAGACTTTTCTTTTCAGGATTCGGGACAACCGTTAATGTTCCTTCTTTAAGTTGAGCAAAACCTAATTCACAAAACACATTTGTCATAAACTCAATTGTACCCTTTGACCACCCTTTATGTTTCGCTAACTCGTCACTACGCTGGAGTGGAAACGTCGACTGTTTTAATAGAAAAGCATAAAACCATTTAAATTGTTCACGACTCGGTTGAGTGGAAAAGAAGTGATCCTCTTGTTGGTGAAAGATCATATATATTCGACTAGGTATGCCTTTTTCTTTCAATAACGATTGCAGTTGTACTAACTGACTTGGTGCATCAAGCAAAATGAGATAACGGTTTTCAATGGATGTAAGCTGCTGTACTGGCGTTACATTTAGCTCACTTATCCCTAAAGTATCACTTGTTTCAGAGTGAAAAGCAATCACAACCCGTTCTTCCTCCGGAATCATTAGTAACCGTTCTTTAAGCTTTGAAATTTGGACACTCCGCCAATCAAACAATTGCCAATGACAAACAGCTAAATCCTCTAGCATTAACTGTGGCTTGACGTGACCATTCCATTCATTAATTGATAATGTACCGACAGCCGAAATCTTAGCTTGATTTGTCATCTCTTCAAATAAATATCCTAAATGAAAGCCGATACCATCTAAGCTAGCACCATTTTGCGTAAACTGTACTTTTAAATGATTTGCTTCACTGCCAATTCTTCTCATTTGCGTGAGCGAAACATTCTCTATCATAACCTTAGGTGTCGGATTGTTCACCCCAAAAGGAGCGAGCTGCTCCATCTGCTGAATTACTGAAACCGAAACCTCATCAACCGTCGCAATCAAATCTATCTTTGTTACTGGCTTAAATCTTCTGGTGTTAATATTTCTTTTGCCTGCAGCAATAAACGCCTTCTCAATTCTTCAACATCCGCCACGCTCATTGTTAGCCCTGCCGCCATTGGATGGCCACCAAAGTGAGGAAGAATATCACGACTTTGTGACAATTCTGCAAACATATCAAAACCTTCGATACTACGAGCTGACCCCTTCGCTATACCCTTTTCTCGATCAATACTGAGGACAATTGTCGGACGATAATAGCGTTCAACTAAACGTGAAGCAACAATTCCAATTACTCCCGGATTCCAATCATCTCCTGCAATGACAAGTACGTCATTTTCTTCGGGTGGAAACTGCGAATCAACTATTTCAACAGCTGCTTCGGTTATCGTCGATACGACTGATTGCCGCTCTTTATTTAGTTGATCAATATCTAGTGCTAATTGATCTGCTTCATCCTCATCATTTGTCAGTAATAGTTCTACTGCTGGGTCAGCAGAATCTAATCGTCCAGCCGCATTAATCCGCGGTCCAATACCGAAACCAACATGATCGGCTTGAATAACTTGACCGTCTAGACCACATTTCTTTTTTAATGCGATTAAACCTGGCCTTGCTGTTTCCTGTAAAGCTTGTAGTCCTTCCATAACTAGTAAACGATTTTCATCAATGAGTGGGACAAGATCTGCTACTGTTCCAATTACAGCAATATCAAGCCATTCTGTTGGCACACGACCAAGCAAAGCTTGTGCTACCTTCAGTACGACTCCAACCCCAGCTAATCCTTTAAATGGATATTGGCAGCCAGGTTTCTTCGGATTTATGATCGCTAATGCTTCAGGTAATTCGGGTGGAGCTTCATGGTGATCTGTAACAATAAAATCTAGCCCAATCTCTTTTGCCACTTGTGCAACACTCAAAGCTGCAATTCCTGTATCAACAGTAATAACTAAATCAAAACCGTCCTCTTTCGCCTGGCGTATAGCCGGTTCATTAGGACCATACCCTTCTGTGAATCGATTTGGTATGTAATAGTCGACACTCGCCCCAAGTGATGTTAATGTCAGATACATTAGAGCTGTACTACTAACACCATCTGCATCATAATCACCGAATATTAAAATACGTTCCTTCTTATCAATCGCTTCCTTAACACGCGAAACAAGACGATCCATATCATCTAGTAAAAACGGATCGTGGTAGTGCATTTCTTCTTTATATAAAAATCTCTTCGCCGCCTGAACTGTATCAATTCCTCGATTTAAAAGGAGCTTGGCAACTAATGGTGCCACTTGAAGATGTGCAACCAACTCTTCAATACGCTCTTCTGGCTGCGATTCAACCTTCCATCGTGCTTTCGATTTTAACATACAAACACCCCTTGACCTTCCCATTATACAGGAGTGATCAAAGGGTGACAACGTTCTGTATGACTAGTTTTTATTAATGTTTTCTTCATGCTTATTATTTTCCTGTATGTGATCGCCATTTTCACCAGATGAAGTGACTACCACTATTTGTTTTATTCGTTTCAGTTCTATTTGCAGTTGATAAATTCGAAACATACCAATTGCCCCAGCAATTAATGCACCCATTAAAACGGAGCCTAAAATAACTAATATAAGTGGCCATTCTGCAACTCCAAATAAGTAATTAACCGGTACGGACTCCACATTAATAATCGCAAAGACAGAAATAATGATAGCCACAATCAAGCTAATTATTAGCCCCCATTGCCCCTTCATCCTTGTCACTCCCTATGTACTATAATTAAGATTAAAAATTAATCTCTTATTTTTCAAGGTCATATGGGTTAATATGAACAAGTACATCTTGAACTTGTTTATCTTCCAATAATCGTTCCTTCACTTTCTTTCCAATCGCATGCCCTTCTTCGACGGTAATATAAGGATGAACCGCTATTTTAATATCAATAATAACATAATGCCCATGCTCACGAGCATAAAACTCATCGATATTCATCACACCGTCTACTTCCTGTGCTGCCCGTTTCATCTCAACTGTATCCTCATCGTGTAACACATGATCTAACGCATTATGAATCGATTGCTGTCCAAGAGACCAAGCCATTTTCGCAATCAATATAGCAACAAATGCACTGGCAACTGCATCGCCATAGACAAGCCATGTAATATTCAAATAGCCTCCTAACAGTGCTGCTCCGATCCCTACTAATGCTGCCAATGAGGAAAAGACATCAGAACGATGATGCCATGCATCAGTTATTAACGCCTCACTCTTGTATTTCTTACCCAAATAATGCTTGTATCTAAACATCGCTTCCTTAACAATAATTGATAACAGAACAGCATAGATCGCCATCATTTTTGGTACAACGACTGGTTCGAAAAAAGATTGAATCGCCCTTACCGCAATTTCAAATCCAACAATAAAAAGTAGAACGGAAACAATGATTGCGGCAACGGATTCTGCTTTACCATGACCGTACGGATGATCGCGGTCTGGTGGCATTTTAGCCGCACGCACTCCAATTAACACAACAACTGATCCGATTACATCGGAAGCAGAATGAGCAGCATCAGCAATTAGTGCTTTACTATTTGACATCAGCCCTATAATTGCCTTTACAATTGCCAAAATAATGTTACCAACAATTCCGACCCATGCTGCAAAACGTACCTTCTTATAGCGTAGATCTTCCTCTCCACTCCTCAAAGCTAACACCTACTTTTCATTCATACTACTATACTCATTTTTAGTATACCCTATCCTTAACGACATAACTCTAAAACTTGGCAATAAAAGGTACTTAAGCTAATATACTGCTTAAGTACCCTTCACTTTATACAGTCGGATCCCCTTCTGGATTACGCTTTTCAGCATCAAACCGTTTCTTCGCTAGCTGTTTTGATTTCCATACTAACCATAGCTGTGAAGCAAGAAACATCGAAGAATACGTTCCAGCTACAAGTCCTATTACAAGTGCAAAAGCAAATGTGCGAATGCTTCGCCGCCAAATAAGAAGATTGCACCTGCTGCAAAGACAACGGTTAATACCGTATTAATCGAACGTGCTAATGTTTGCACAAGACTTTTATTTACTATTGCTGCTAAATCATCGAACCCTTTAACTTTTTTTGCCAGCCTCATATTTTCTCTTATTCGATCAAAGGTTACAATAGTATCATTAATTGAATAACCGATAATCGTCAAGACAGCGGCAATAAACGGTACATTTACCTCAATTTGCAATAAGCTAAAGACGGCAATAATAAAGAAAGCATCATGTAGTAATGCGACGATTGCAGCAATCCCATACAAATACTCAAAGCGAATAGAAACATAAATGATGATTCCAACTGACGCGATCGCAACGGCGATCAAAGCATTCCGGGCAAGCTCCCGCCCAATTTGAGGATCAACGGTACTTATATTCGGTTCTGAACCAAACTTTTGCTGATAGAATGATTGAATTTCAGCTACTTCATTGGCATCTAATACACCGACAAATCGTACACTCGCCATTTCAAAGTTATCACCAGCAAGCGTAATATCATTAACGGTAATATTATGCCCTAGTTGTTCAAAGTCATCGATAAGCTCTTGTTCTGTTATCGGCTCATTAGACATTATATCTACTCGAGAGCCACTATCAAAATCAATCCCTAAATTTAAACCGAACGTGAGCAAAACGATAATCCCAATGATAGTAAAGGCGCCAGAGAACAGGAAGAATTTCTTTCGATGCTTCACAAAGTCAATATCTTTGTTTTGAAAATTAAAGCTCACTAATCTGATCCTCCTTTACCCCGAATAAGCGATATTTCTTATCTAGTGCACGACTTTTCACCCAAAAGCCAAGTAACAATCTTGTTCCGAATATCGCTGTCACAAAACTCGTTAAAATACTGACAATTAACATGACCGCAAACCCTTGAACAGAGCTTGTCCCAAACGCTAACAGTACAACAGCAGCTAAAATCGTCGTAATGTTCGCATCTAAAATCGTTGAAAGCGACCGCTTAGAACCTGCTTTAAATGCCGATAAAATCGACTTACCGGAACGAATCTCATCCTTAATCCGTTCATATGTAATAATGTTTGCATCAACGGCCATCCCGACACCTAAAATTAAAGCTGCAATCCCCGGTAATGTTAATACTACATTCATTAAATTAAAAACGAGTAATACTAAATAAATATAGGCACTTAATGTTACAACTGCAATCATACCCATAAAGCGATAATAAATGAGCATGTAAATAAAAATTAAGGCGATCCCAATAAAACCAGCATAAATCGTTTGCTGCATGGCCCGTTCACCGAGTGAGGCACCTACTGAATTAGAGGAAAGTTCCTCAAGCTTTGTTGGTAGTGCTCCTGCATTCAGAACATCTGCGATATGGCGTGTTTCTTCTATTGTGAAATCACCACTAATCGTAGCTGTAGGACTATTTATCACACTTCGAACAACAGCAGCGGATATATATTTCGGGTCAGGTTTCATCCGCTCTTCTAAGTAAGAATCCACCCCTTCTTCAAAATCAAGCCAAATGACGAGCATATTTTCCTCAGGAGGACCATTGTACAATTCCGCGGTAATTTGTTGCATTAAACTAGAATCCTGAAATGTTACATTTACGATCGGTTCATTTGTCTCTGGTTGAAAGTTTGCATTTGCCCCACCTTGACGCAAATCACTTCCATCAGCTAATACTTCATCGTAGATATTACGAATCGTTAGCTCCGCTTCACCAGAAATTAATTCTCGTGCATAATTCTGATCTTCTACACCAGCTAGTTGAACACGGATCCGATCTTCGCCTTCAATCCCGATAAATGGCTCAGATACACCGAGTACGTTAACTCGCTGATTTAGCGCACTGGCTGTCGCTTCAAGTGCATTTGCGTCTATTATGTCACCTTCATGAGCAGGTTTTACTTCATAGAGCACTTCAAATCCACCTTGAAGGTCAAGCCCTAGTTTAATCTCCTTTGTCACATCCATCACAGTTGCCCAAATAACACCAGCTATTACTGCAACTATAAGAAAAAAGCGACAATTCGCCCTTTTTTAACCATAAATCTCTTTTGCCCCCTTCTCTAATCCCGTAACTGCAATAATTTCCATTATAACTTTCTTAGAAAAAGACAGCAAGCTAAGCTTTTTATACTTGCTTTCCTTCAAAATCAGCAAACCAATCTGTTGGATCGTTATAAGCGTGTATCGTTAACCATGTCATATACGTCTGTGATTTTAATGTTAAAATATGATTGACAAACGCATGCTTATGAATAAATTCTTTTTTCTTCCGTAATTGATATAGTACGCATTTCCATACTTCTTCCTTAGTCGCACGATCATAACCTAATAGATGAAACTCATCCACTTTGCTGCGTAAAGCGGGTTCTACCTCTTCCTTCCAAACATCAAATTGTTGCTTCTCTCCCATATCTATTTTCACCCCTTTAAAAGATCGAGTAAACAATTGTAGAAATTAGAAGTCCTGCAATGACAACGCCCGTCGAGATGGCTATTAATGCATATCGGAAAGGAATAAAAAATAATATTGAAGCTAAACAAGCACTATATGCTCCAGTCGTAGGTAAAGGAACCGCGGTAAATAAAATTAAACCGAGTGCTCCAAACTTCTCTACCTTGTCACTCTTTTTCATCGTTCGATTGTATAGCCAATCATAGAACCGTTTATATAATTTAAATCGCAACATCCATTTACTAATTGGTCGAAATAAAACGAGGATTGGAATAATTGGAAGAAGGTTTCCGAGAATCCCATAAAAAAGTGCTTCTCCATATGACAAACCTAACAAAGGACCAAGCGGTATTCCGCCACGTAACTCTAAAATCGGTAACGCCGATATGAAAACAATGAAAAGCTCAGGTGGTAAAAAACTGAAGTTTTCTAACATAAACTCTTGTAATCTTTCTTTCACATTCCTCTCCCTTTCTTGTAAACAACTTGTCATGCTTGCCCCACTAATAAGCATATAAATAATTACGGCAAATATCCATCATTTTTTTTAGAAAGTAGGTGTATTCATGACAAAGCAAACGTTTCTAAAGGGAGCGTTTATCCTGATTATTGCCGGTCTAATTACTCGATTTCTAGGGTTTGTTAATAGAATTGTCATTGCCCGGATAATGGGTGCTGAAGGTGTAGGTTTATATATGATGGCCGTTCCTACTCTTATTCTCGTCATTAATTTGACACAACTCGGACTTCCTGTAGCGATTTCAAAACTGGTTGCTGAAGCAGAAGCAAATAATGACCGAGGAAAAATCAAAAAAATCCTTGTCGTCTCTCTTTCAATTACTGCTGTTCTCAGCCTAATCTTTACAACTGTGATGATTTTATTTGCACCTTTCGTAGCACAAACACTTTTAACTGATGAACGTGCTTATTACCCATTAATTGCCATTTCCCCTATTGTACCAATAGTGGCACTATCGTCAGTTATGCGTGGTTATTTTCAAGGCAAACAAAATATGAAGCCAACAGCTATTTCACAAGTGATCGAGCAAATTGTGCGGATTACACTCGTTGCAGTCACAACAACTGCTTTCTTACCGCTAGGAATCGAATACGCAGCAGCTGGTGCGATGATTTCTGTCGTCTTTGGTGAGCTAGCCTCATTGCTATTTATGATTTTCATGTTTAAAACGAATAAACGTTTTTAGAGTTCGTCATCAATTTTTTCAATTTGTGAAAGGCGGTCAAAAAACGTTTCGTGAGTTAATGACAATCGCCTTGCCGACGACTGGGAGTAAACTTATTGGCTCAATCGGGCTTTTTTTCGAACCGATTGTCGTGGCCCACAGCCTAGCAATCGCTGGAGTCACAACGGTTATTGCGACAAAACAATATGGTGAATTAACAGGGTTTGTCATTCCGCTTATCTTGCTTCCTACCTTTATTACGTACTCGCTGTCCGTATCATTAGTACCAGCTATTAGTGAAGCAGTTGCTCGTAATCATTATCAAACCGTTCACTTCCGGTTAAATCAAGCACTTAGACTGGCTATGCTTTCGGGTGGTATATCCGTTGTAGTCCTTTATATATTTGCTGAACCGATCATGACACTCATGTATGATGCACCTTACGCAGCTACATATGTAAAGCTCATGGCACCATTTACATTATTTCTCTATTTTCAAGCACCACTTCAAGCTACACTCCAGGCATTAGACTTAGCAAAGGCAGCGATGATGAACAGCCTTTTTGGAGCCATTGTGAAGATTGTAGCGATCTTTGCTCTGGCAACACGTCCGGAACTAGGTATAATGGGGGCCGCACTAGCTATTGTTATTGGCTTTATTCTTGTAACAATGCTTCACTTTGCCTCCATCGCTAAATCAATTAGTTTTACAATTGAAACGAAAATGTTCATAAAATCGATTTTCCTCATTATCGTATCGGGATGGGTTGGCTATTTATTGTCTGAATATGCTTTTACACAGTCCTCTTTACTTATTCATACGTTTTTAACTATTTCCATCACCCTCATATTTTACTGTGCACTAACACTTGCTTTGGGGTTAGTTAAGGGGGAAGAATTAAATAGAATTCCTTTGATTGGGAATTGGTTGCAATCTTTTGTACGGTGAGAATTGACGGATATTATTACTTTCACGCTGCTGTGCTTGGATGAGGATATTTCTTCATCCAAGCTCTAATTATTTAGTGATAGAAATACTATACTAGTTCTTTATTCTTTTTATAAGAACGTTTCAAAGAAATATAGCTCGAAAGATTCCATATAACGGTCATACCTACGATTAATCCAACTAAGTTAATCCACTCATCTCTGTCTGTTGGTTTTTCAATAATTAGTAAATAAACAGTTAGAAAAATTAAAGGAAAAGCCGTACCTCTTATGAAAATAACATTCCTTTCTTTGTTAAAGCGACGTTTAGTCATAACATCATCATATTCCATTCCAGACCATGTATATCTTAACGCAGTATAAAAAATGAACACACCAATTGATAATAATAAAACATGGGTTGTTGTTAGCTCTAATAGAAAGATCTCATGTACAAAAATTAAAACAAATAAGCAAACAACTAGTAAAACCGCTCCCTCAGCATAATAATATAAGAGTTTAATTCTTTTATACTCATCATCAGGCATTAAAAAAGAAATCCATGACTTCATTGCTCGACCTCCCAAAAAAGTTGATCTAACGTTTGATTTAGCGTTTTGGCTATTGATACACAAAGCTGTAAACTTGGATTGTATTCCCCTTTTTCAATTAAACCGATCGTCTGTCTAGTTACACTCACTTTACGAGCTAATTGTTCCTGCGTCATAGATTGTTCCAATCTAACCTTCCTCACATTATTTTTCATTTTACCTCCCTCATGTAAGATATATATTCCATGCAATATATATATTACATTAATCGGTAGTTATATTCAACATGAAAATGAGATTTTCTAACTAGTATGTTGAACTAAAATGAAATTAGATAAAATAAAACCCTTAAAAGCTATAGACTTTTAAGGGTATTTCCTTATTCATGCTTTTGAATGGAAACAAACTTTTCAAGCTGTTTCCCATCTACTTTTGATAATTGATTCAAAAATTCTATTTGAAAACTTCCGGGACCTTCTTCACCTGTCTTTTCTTGTGCAAGTTCGGCTGCAACTCCATAAAATGAAATGGCCGAGGCACAAGCTACAAGCACATCCTTTTCAACTGCTAAAAAGGCACCAATAACAGACGTTAACAAACAACCGGTCCCTGTTACCTTCGTTAATATTGAATGGCCATTTTGTCCAACGTACGTCGTTTTTCCATCTGTTATTATGTCCTCTTCTCCAGTAACGACAACAACGGATTGAAGTTGGCTTGCTGCTTTTTTAGCTAATTCAACCGTATTAAAAGAGCTATCTCCAGCATCAACACCCTTCATCGTTATTTGTTCACCAATCATACTTGCGATTTCCGCAGCATTACCACGAATAACCGTTACATTTAATTGCTCTACCAAACTTTGTGATGTTTCTGATCGATAGGGGGTTGCCCCTGCTCCTACCGGATCAAACACGATCGGTACACCGTGATCATTCGCTGATTTTCCAGCTATGAGCATTGCTTCAACCTCTTCACTATTCAATGTACCTATATTCAATACGAGAGCTCCAGCTATTTTAGCCATATCAGCAACTTCCTCTTTCGCATATGCCATAACTGGAGAAGCTCCTAATGCATATAAGCCATTAGCTGTAAAGTTTGTGACAACAACGTTCGTAATATTATGTACTAACGGGTTCTGTTTTCTAACTTGATATACGGTTTCAATAATTTGTGTTAAAACCAAACTCATCACTCCTTATTAACTATTTCACCATAACTAGAAAGTTAAAGCAAAAATATGAAACGGAAACATCATTTCATACGTATATTTTTTAAGGTAGTCGCTACCTGGTTTGTAACATTGTGATAAAATAAACATATCTAATATATGGAGGGATTATTATGTTTCGTTTCTTTAATCGTGTTCGTACAATTGTATCATCAGAATTAAACGCTTTATTAAGCAAAGCTGAAGATCCAGCTAAAATGTTGGATCAATATCTCGTTGATATGGAAAAGGATCTATCGGAAGTTGAGGCAGCTGTTGCAAAGCAGATTGCAAACGAAAAAATTCTAAAAAACAAATATGAAGAAGCAGCAGAATACGTCCAAAGAAGAGAAGAACAAGCTATCAAAGCACTTGAATCTGGAGATGAAGAATTAGCTAGACGAGTTTTAGAAGATAAGAACAAGCACCAGGGAAATGCGGATTCTTTAAAACACTCTTATGAAGAAGCTCATAAACTATCATCTGAATTAAAAGAAAAGCTTCTTGAAATGAAAAATGAGTATAATGAAATGAAGATGAAAAAAGATTCCTTAAAAGCACGTGCTGAAAGTGCGAAGGCTCGTGCTACAGTAAACAAAACGATGTCTGGAATCGGTGACGGAGCTAAAAGCGGATTTAGCCGAATGGAAGAAAAGGTTATTCACCAAGAAGCGGAAGCTGATGCCTCAGATGAAATGCGTAGTGCGAATAAAACACTTGATGATGACTTAAAAGCACTTGATGCTACAAGTTCGGTTGATAGTGAGCTAGCTGCTCTAAAAGCAAAGCTCCAACAAAAGGATTCTTAACTAAATTGAGACTAATAAAACCAACACAGACCATGGAAATGGGGAAATTTCCATGGTCTGTGTTCTTTAATAGTTAAAATTTACGTCCACCCCCGCGAGAACCTCCTCCACGAAAACCTGAGCCGCCTCCACGAGAGCCGCCTCCGCGAAAGCTTGAGCTACCTCCGCTGGAACCACCACTTCTAAAACTAGAGCTACCTCCACGAGAGCCAGAGCCACCACCAAAGCTAGTACTTCCACCTCGTGAGCTATTCGAGCGCCCTCCACTACTGAATCCACCGCCAAAGTTGCCGCCACTACGTGTCACATTACCAATCTGGGCCGTTCTTCGTAAACGCTTGGCTTCAATTCGATCATGTTCATCCTTCATATCTTGAATAATTCTTCTACCAATCTTAATTTCATTCATTACATCATTAAATTTCCCTTGATTTAAGTAAGATTTAATTTGCGAATCACATGACTTAAATCGTTTACGATAATTTCCCGACGAGAAAAAGCCAGTTGAATAACGTCTATCAGCTGTACGAAACGCTGCTTTTAGGTCTTCATATTCACGTTCAGCTTTCTGTTTTTCATTCAATATATAATCAACTTCATGACAATAATCTTCAACAAAGTTTGTTTGCTCTACTAACTCTTGTTCTAATAGATGAAGATTAAGTGGACGTTCTTCAATCAGTCCCTTAATGATGAGAAAGCCTCGTTTCACATCATCAATAGCAAAACGAATAGGTAAACGATTTTGCCTCGCTATTGCTTCGGAGTTTTCCATATGAGTTGTTAAATCATTCTGCTTGTTCACCATAGATTGATAATGATTCTCTAATTGATCGTACTTATCGAAACAAACTTGATAAAGAGTTTCGATTTCCTCGAATTGCTGTAGGGACCTAGTTATTTCTTCAAAGCTCTTTTTATATTGTTGGACATCAAGTTGCATCCATTGGTCAATTTTCAGAAAAGCCGTATGAATTTCTTCAACCAATTGTTTTAATCTTCCATACTCTTCTTCTAAAACTGACCAATGTTCACTGACATACTTAGCTGAAAGTCGATGTATTTCATGAGAAAAAGCTTCATCAATATTCTCATATTGCTTTAAATCATTATCTAATTGTCTCCTTTTTTCAAGTGTTTCATCACGATACGATACAAGCATTTCTACACGTTTCATTGCTTCATTTAATCGGTTCTCAACCGTATCGAGTTCTTTATTGGCTTCGTACGCATTTCCCTGATCAAGTAAAGCTGAACATCGACTAGCAAATTCCTTCGCTTCCGCAATCAAAGCATATGGATCATCATCAGCTAAAATTAACCGTTCACGTTCTACATAAGAAGTAAGCTCTTTTTCTCTGTCTTCAATGTGAAGACTAATTAATTTATTTTTCTCTAATAGTTCTTTTAGTAAATCAGTTTCCTTTAAAAAATATTCAACTGAGACATCAATCCCTTTTAGCTGATTAGATGCAGTAAGAAAATCAAATTCATCCTCTATTTTTTTTACTCGAGCTAATTCGTTTGACAATTCTCTTTGACGTTCAAATAATCTTTCGAATGAATGGTCCGTTTCCTCACTTAATTGCTTAAGACTATTATCAACTTGGTCTAGACTTTTCGATAGTTGATCGAGCTGGCGAGAAGTTTCTAATTCTTTATTTGCTTGTTCATCAACATGAGCTATTAACGTCTCTACCTCCTCTTTTTCCCTCAAGCTCTCCTCTTCTATAACCTTTAATTGATTATGAAATTTCGGAAAGCGCGAGAAAGGAATACGTAGATCCTCTAATTCTTTTTCTCTCTCCTTCACTTTATTCAACAATTGCTCAATCTCTTGATTTAATTGTTCAAATACCGTTTGTGTTTTCCCTTTACTAATACTAGCTTTTTCATTTGTCTTATTATATGGACCTGCTAGACTAGCAACAAGCCCTTTTTGTAGTCCAAGCACCTGAGTTTTGTGTTTTTTTGCTTTTCTTTGCTTAAAAAATAAATATATAGCATAAATAAGAAGACCTAATAGAAGTACCGAAAATAAGTCCCCCTCGCTATCAGTAGATGAACTTGTAGAAGAATCACGTTCTGAAGATGACGTTGCTGATTCTGCCGGAGCAGCATCTTGCTTTTCTTCAGATTGATCGGTCGACTCTACAGCTTCTACAGGAATTTCTAATGACTCAATATATGTAAGCAACTCCTCGACTCCTTCAGCAAACTGCCCTTCTATCGCCTTCGGAATAAACGTATCATCTAAAATAGACTCAATTGACGCGGAGCCTATTGCCTGATCCATCACTGTTTCTTCTGCAACTTCCAAATAAATTTCGCCTTCTTCATTTGATATTAGAACGACAGATGAGTATCCTTCAGATCGAACCTCCTGCATCGTATCATAAGCTAACTGACTAATTGACTGTCCTTCTAAACTCATCAAAGTCTCAATATAATAGTCATGCTCAGAATTGGCAAATTGATTTTCTAACGATTGAACTTCACTTTCGCTGAAAAAGTCCCCATCATCTATGATCGAAACAGCAGCCTGAACGTTCATTGGAATGAAAATTAGACATAAAATAAACATAAATATAGCCGATTTATGAAAAATGTTCATTTGCTTCCTCCTAATTTGATGAAATATTTAACATTACTTAGAATTTACGATGTTGACTAGTTGTTCGTTTCATTATAATTATCTTACCACCTTTTATTTAAAAAAGGCACTATAGAAACAAGCAGACTTTTGAAATAGGAAAAATCGAGTTTCTTGGAAATAGTAAATTTAAAGAAAGCGAGGATAATGGGATTACACAGCCTTCCTATATAAATAGGACATTGAAAAAATCTCTTTCAATGTCCTAAATTGGATTAAATCCTTTTATTCTTCTGTCCTGCAACTAATAGTGCTTTAATTTCAGCTATATCTTTCTTTAGCTCCTGATTTTCATTATATAAACGATTCATTTGCTCATTAAGTTGTTCATCATCCTCTTGACCTAGATAGCTTAAAATGACAGCTACTACCAAATTTAAAATAACAAGTGCACCGATAATGATAAAAGAAACAAAATAAGCCCAAGACCATGGAATTTCATTAACAATCGGTCTTGCCACTTGGCTAGCCCAAGATTCAAATGTAACGACTTGCAACAACGTAAATAATGAAGTGTGAAAGCTTCCAAAAAATTCATACGGAAGTACCTCACTAAAGAAAGTCGTTCCAATAATTGCGTATATTGAAAAAATTAAAATTGTCAAACCTAAAATTCCTGTCAAGGCAGGTACAGATTTTAATAAGGAATCGATAATTTTCCTTAACGCTGGAATGGCAGGTATCATTCTAATTAACCGCAGTACACGAATAAGTCTTAACACACTGACAAACGGTGTCGAATAAAATACAAAGCTAGCTATCACTATACTAAAGTCAAATAGATTCCATCGTTCAGAAAAGTAGCCTTTAAAAACCCAATCCAGTTAATTTTAAAATTAACTCAATAACAAAGATCCAAACGATGATCTTATCAAAAGTAATCAAAAGTTGATTTCCCGTCAAATACGTTTCAGCGACGATAATTAAGCCATTTAACAGAATAATTCCTATGATTATCGGCTGAAAATAACGATGCTCCACTAAATTCCTAATTTGTGCCCGTAAAGACGTATGCGTATTCTCTTCTCTCTTTTTTATTACCATTCAACCATCACGTTTCCCTTCTATCCATACTATATTTATTATTATACTTCATTTAGAGAAAAATCAATGTTAATCCTTTAACCATTGTGCTAACTTTATTGCTCTAAAATTAATTTAATATAAATGAAAAATATTATAAAGATGTGAAACCATTTTAGTAATCATCCGTAAATTAAATTATGCAAGTTCAATATTAAAGAATGGTAGGGATGATAGTGAAAGAAAAATTTGTTAAAAGTAAATTATTCCTCATCGCTTTGGCGGCCCTGCTTTATATTACAGGAATTATAGTATTTTCATTTTCATTTATAGGAGCAATAATTATATTTACTTTACTAGTTATCATTATTATTATGATTCTTGTATTATTTATTATTGAAAGAGTAAGAGAAAAAAAGGAGGAAGACAATTATGATGATCGTGACTACTAATGACGTGGCTAATCATGAAATTCTAGAAGTAATTGGTTATGTAAAAGGAAGTACGGTTCGTACAAAGCATGTAGGCCGTGATATTACCGCTTCACTAAAAGGTATTGTCGGTGGAGAAATTCGAGGTTATAACGAAATGATGGAGGAAGCACGTAAAATTGCAATCGGCCGTATGGTTGAAGATGCTGAAAGTAAAGGGGCAAACGCAATTATTGGCTTTCGCATGCAGACATCAACGGTTATGCAACAAGCAGCAGAAATTATTGCTTACGGAACGGCCGTAAAAATATCTTAGAAAAATGTTTATAAATTTCATTTTTTCGGGTTGCCTTTAAAGGTCTTACAAGATCTTTGAAGCAACTTTTCATTGAGAAATAATCCAGCAAAATCACGGTCTGAACTTTTTCCCTTAATAAATTCAGAGAATGTAAAGTGAACTTGACGTAAAGTGTACTTTACATGTATCCTGAAATAGAGGTGAATATCTTTGAAGAATAATCTTGTTGCATTCAGAAAAAAGCGTGGATTATCACAAGAGCATTTAGCGAAACAGTTAGGTGTGTCAAGACAAACGATTATTTCAATTGAAAAGGAAAAGTATTCTCCTTCCCTACCGTTAGCTTTCGAGCTAGCTAGGCTTTTCGAGACGTCAATTGAGGAACTATTTATCTATGAAGGGAAAGAAGAAAAATAACATTAGAGGAGGACATAAAATGGATTACGGAAGAAAACTATTTTATTTATTCGGATTGTTCTTCGGCTTTATGGCAGTTCTTTTATTCATCGCAACTGAACCCACGCTTAAGATAACGTATATGTTTTTAGCAAAAATGATTATGTCCTTTTGCCTCGGTTACCTTTATCCACAATTCAAACAACAGGATGAACGGATGAAACTGATCCGAGAAAAAGGGGTGTTTGCGTCATTTTTTGCCACCATGGTATATTTGCTGATCTTTTTTATCCTTTTACAGTTTGAAATTATTGCTATAAGTGCTATTTTGCTTATACAACTTCTAAGTGCTCTAGTTACGTTAACCGTTTTTCTGTCATTTGTCATTTACTCGAAAATTTATTAATGGAGGTAATGAACATGGAGACATTTTTACCGATCGTGATTATAATTGGTTTCGTTTTATCCTTACTAATTGTAAAAAGAAATAAAAGTGATGACAATTCAATAACAAAGGTAGGATATGTCAAACTAAGCATTCTTTTTATAAGTTTGTTTGTTGTCTCAGTATTGTTTGTAGCTGTTTCAAACTAAATAAATGATAATTAGTGTAGGAATAATGGCTTCTGGTTCGAGGGAGCGTAGCAGCTTCCCTCGATAAAAAACGTAACTTTTAACAAAAGGGGGGCATTTTTCATACTCTAAATTCGCTCATATACATGAAAGTAATAATCATATGGGTTCTCTTCATTTTTAGGCCCTTTTTCAACTGATACTTCCTTCCAATCCGTCAAATCTACTTCAGGAAAAAACGTATCACCTTCAAACTCTTCATCAATCTTCGTTATATACATTGTTTTGACATACGGCATAAATAATTCATATATTTGTTCTCCACCAAAATAAAGATTTCCTCTTCCTGTATACATAACTTGAAAACACCTTCTACCGAATGTGCAATCTCACAGCCAGGAAACGTATAATCTTTGTTTCTCGTTACGACAATATTTCTTCTTCCAGGTAATGCTCTCCCATTGGCTTCAATATTTTTTCTCCCTAAAATAATTGGAATCCCCTTGGTTTTCCTTAACACATAATCCCAATCATACGGTATCCGCCAAGGTAGGCGATTGTCTTTGCCAATTACTCTATTTCGATCCATTGCTACAATTAACGACACGTGCATGACTTACCACTCTCCTTCATTCACTATTTCGTAACAATGACCTAGAAATCCTCCCTGTAGATACCGTGAGCTAATAACTTACCGTGCTACTTGTACAAGATCCTTCCTCCGATAAACGCTTAAAATCAAGCCAACATAAGTGCCATATAATAACATAAACGAACCAAAAATATGGATTGCCTCTAAGCTAGAACCAAGGTTAAAAGTACTCATCATTCTCCTTTATTCACATTCACATACATTTCACTCCTGTAAATTTAAGCTACTTTTTTCCGTGAATATTTTTAAAAATAAATATTGACTTGCTTCCCCAATCCTCACAACTAGGTCACCATACATCCCCATTCTGGTTGTTCACAATTACTGTAAACTTCTGATACTTCCATTTTTTTGACCTCTTATTGTTTTTACTGTAAACACAAAAAAAGCCCATAGGAGGATTATTTTCGCCTAAATTGGATACAAATAATGTCGTATGGACTACTTTTATTCTTTTTAAATAGGTTACAGTATAATTATATTTTACCAAAGCAACCCAGTTTGATTCTTCTATTATTACCATCAACTAGGTTTAGGTTCAATCCTATTATTAAGTGCTTGGATAATCAGAGAGTTGAATGTGTTTTTTTAAATTGAAAGGCTGCTGTACCGAGGGCGATCCCCCATATAATAAATAATCCATACCAGAAAGTCGCCCAACCGACAGCTGTTGGATCCGAATCCTGTAAGGCAAATGCGGGTGCCGATTCGACACGGCCAATGAAGAGGAAGAATCGCAAATAAATAAATCCGAACCCCCATACCGTAAGTCCGATAGCTCCTAACCATGCGGGGATTAGCAATAGCAGCCTAGGGATTCGCTTGCCCCAGGGTAATACAAAAGCGAATGCGAAAACAGCTGCAGCCAAACTAATTATTCCCATTACCCAATAGGCAATAAAATTACCCACTGGATCATTTGGCACCGAATTGAAATCTCCAGGAAAGGCCAGTGATATGCCTAATCCCCACCAAAAGTGTGGAAGTGCATAGACTATTGCTGTCATACATGCCGTGAAGGCTGCCGTTTTTAACCAAACGTTATTCTTTGACATAATCATGCTCCTATCTGAGTGCAAAGGATGAATTAACATTCAATACTACTTTTCCATACTATCATATTTTTTCCATTAGATTATGATGGTCAAATAAACACTTAGATCTTCTAAAATTTCTCTTTAGTCATCAATATCTTTTTCACCCTTTCCTTTTATCATTTGGCTTGTTGACAATCGATCCTACTCCTCCCTAAACTACCTTGTAAAACAATAATTAAAAAAATATGCACTCTTAACCCCTAAAAAAACGTAAGAACACTACCTTGCAAAACAATATAATTAAATATTAACATGAGCGCTTTCCTTCATGTAAAGTTTTTTATGTATATAAACATGAACTCTGTTATACTGTACGTAATAAACGATTGGAGGCGTTTTCATGACATTATTAGAAGGTTTTAAACTTATACGTGAAAATAATAACGTTGTTTTTCTATCTCCTGATGCTTCTTTTTCTCCTTTAAAAGGTTATGGCTTCTTATTTCATACCCCCATTTCAAATGATGAAGACAAAAAAGATTCTTATCCAGGTAACTACACTCTCCCCTTTACCCCAAGCTTCATCATCGATGTCGAAAATGGCCATTATGATTTAGAAATTACATTTGGCTCTGATCAATTTGATTCCAATACGACGGTAATAGCAAGTGCTGGGCAACGACTATTTCATCACATTTATGTACCAAAAGGACAACTACGTACAATGACCACTGCAATTGCTATTGAAAATAAAGAACTTCGTCTTGCTTTTGTCGGTATGAATGCTGCCATTCGTACTATTAAAATCACTCGTAACGACCGGATTCGGACAATCTTTCTAGCAGGTGATTCAACTGTTGTTGATCAAGCTTCTAGCCAGTTTCCTTTTACAGGATGGGGTCAATTCCTCCCTTGCTTCATATCGGCTAAATATGCGATTTCAAATCACGCCCGCTCTGGAAGAAGTACGAAAAGCTTTATCGAAGAACAGCGTCTAGCATTCATTGAAAAAAGTCTTAAAGCGAACGATCTACTCGTAATTCAATTCGGACATAATGATGAAAAGGACAATGAAGGTGGGACGGAACCATATACAACATTTAGTGATAATTTAGAACTGTTTATACAAAGTGCACGGAAACATCATGCCATTCCTATTCTTGTCTCTCCTGTGCATCGACGCAAATTTGATCAGAACGGATACATCATTAATACGCACGGCGACTACATTGTAGCTATGAAACAAATCGCAAGAAAGAATCAAGTTCCATTTATTGATCTTTCCGAAAAAAGCAAATTTCTCTTTGAAAAGCTTGGCCCACATCTATCGAAAAACCTCTTTATGTGGTTAGAGCCTTCAGAATTTGGCAATCATCCCGACAGAATCATAGATGATACCCATTTTTCCGAGCTCGGAGCGTTTTCAATTGCAAAATTAGTGGCTGAAGACTTACATAAAGAACTATAATCCTTTTAAAAATTGTATACGTTCTTTATAAAAGTTTTATAAGGAACGTATAAATACCTCAATGGGAACACTTTCTGTTAATAGGACCTAATGGATTACATCTGGAAAACACCTTTCCCTCATTTTATGAAGACACTGTCAAAAAAAATCCACTACAATTACAACATGTAGTGGTTACGAATAATCTTGTGAGGTTTCTTCAATATAGAACGTTCCTCCATCTTTAAACGAGCAATAGGAGATGGCTTTAATGTTTCGATAACCAAGTTGCTTTAATTGTTTCCTTAACCAAAACTCTGTTTTTTTCAAAACTTGCAGCGTTTGGAATTGAATCTTTCCATCGATAATTAATACAGCCGGAAGAGTCGCTCTCTCCGAAGAGGATGTACGCTCTTTTTCAATAATCTTTTGAAACACCTCCTGCTGCGAATGACTTTTTTGAATCCGTTCAATCATTTCTTCTTCCTTTTTGATCAACCATATATATAGGATATGAATTAAGAGTAACGTTAGCGTTGGCAATAAAAAGAGTAAAAGTGGTTTTTCTACATAAATTAAAAAAACGACACCGAGCTGGGCAATCATAAAGACGACAACGATATTTAGCCATTCACGCTTTTTACATAATCGTATCGCAAATAGAACGATGAAATAAATGAATACGGCTCGTACAATGATTGTGACGTATTCCATAATTATGCTCCCCTTTTCTCCTTATATTTTTTAGTATGACCTGAATTCCATCTGACATTAGATGAATAAACTGGTAGTTATAGGAACTCAACTAAATAGCGAAAATATAAATAGACAGTCGATATGAGAAATGAGGCTAGTGCAATTGGTGCTCCGACCTTTAGAAACTCTAGATAGCTAAAAGGACATTTCGCTCTTAATGCCATTCCAGCGACGATTACATTTGCGGTCGCACCAATGATTGTCGCATTCCCACCTAAACATGCTCCTAAAGCTAATGCCCACCACAAAGGATCAAGCTCATTCATTCCGAATTCTTGGAATTCTAATATAACTGGAATCATTGCCGCCACAAATGGAATGTTATCAACAAATCCTGATAAAATACCCGAACCCCATAAAATGAAAATCGCTGTTTTCGGTAAATCTCCTTCTGTATAATAAAGGATAGCTTTGGCTAATTCATCAATAATTCCTACTTCCTGCAATCCTCCAACGAGTAGAAAAAGACCTATAAAGAAAAACAACGTTACCCACTCAACCGAACGAAAAACATCCTCCATATCTTGTTCATCATGTGTCACTAGCATTAAGAGCAATGCACCAATCATCGCGATACTCGTTAAGTCGATATGAATAAATGGTTGAACGACAAAGCCTGCTGTCGTTGCAGTTAAAATGGCGACTGACTTTACTAAAAGAGTTTTGTTTTTAATATAATCAGCTGGATTAATAGCCATTAATTGATTTCTGCTTTCATTAGTTACAATCAATTGCTTACGATATGCAAAGAGCAGACCTATCATAACAACAATAAAAATGACGATCACTACGGGGCTTAAATGAATAAGAAAATCATTAAATGTCAAATGCGAAACAGCCTGACCAATCATCAAATTGGGTGGATCTCCAATCAAAGTTGCCGTTCCTCCAATATTTGAGGCCATGACAACTGTTAATAAAAATGGGACAGGAGGCAATTTTAATAATGAAGTTAATGTAAATATGATCGGGACAAGTAATAATACCGTTGTCACATTATTTAAAAAAGCGGATCCTACAGCTGTAAGGCTAGCGACAACAAATAATAACGGCAGTGGCCGCCCTCCCACTTTTTTTGCTAAGGTGACGGCAATGTACTCAAAAAACCACTTTGGCTTGTAATCGAAACTAAAATCATCATTGCTAGCAAAAGCGTGATCGTATGCCAGTCAATATGATGTAAAAATGCGATATTAATATCATATACACCAAAAACGAGCATGAGTACTCCGCCGAAACATGCAATCACGGCTCGATTAAATTTTTCAATAATAATAAAAAAGTAGCTTGCTAAGAAAATAACTAAGGCTAAGGTGACTGCCATGAAATGAACTCCCTTCCACTCATTTCTACCATCGTATGACTTGTCTTACTTAAACATGTCTCCCTTTTCTTTTCACCTTTTTAATAAAACAAGTCTATTTTGTACAACCATGAATAAGCATTAGTAAAAAAGGGCTTTGAATTGGAGAAACAATATGTTCAATACCTCGGAAAGGTGTGTTAACTTTCTATGAATAATCGTTCATTTTTTCAGCCATTTTGTTTGGCTTCATGACAATTCTTATCCTAATCCTAACAGCAAGCTTTATCATTTCACTCATTCTTACTTTTAGTTCCTTATCGGAACAATCTGTTCATTGGTTTATTATCGCGATTGCGTTTTTAGCAATGTTTACAGGTGGTTTAATGGCAGGTGGTCGAGCAAAAGAGAAAGGACTATTGGTTGGGGCTGTAACAGCTCTAACGTTCTCATTACTTACATTACTCATTCAATTTTTAGGATATGATGTAAGCTTTACAAATGAACAATATTTATTTCACGGGCTTTATATTCTAACAGGAGCTATTGGTGGCGTTGTTGGGGTTAATCTTTCTGGAGATTAATGTTAAAAATCTCTTTTTGAAGAGAGTTTTTTTGAAAAGTACATTCTAATTTATGTAAAAAGGTTGGATCCATGTGGATGCAACCTTTTTCGTAATTAAATTCAAACGTCAATTTATTCTTTAAGGATAATTAAAGAACAGGTGCTAAAACTACTATTAGATCGATTACATTTTATGTAAATAAAGACGTATAGATTAGATCATAAAATTGAAGGAGGATTCATCTATGAGTAGATTGTCTAATAAAGTAGCAATTATTACTGGAGCAGCTAGTGGACAAGGGGCTGAAGAAGCAATTTTGTTTGCACAAGAAGGGGCAAAGGTTGTAGCTACTGATATTCAAGTTGAATTATTAAATAAAGTTGTAAAAAAAATAGTTGATAATGGCGGCGATGCTATTGCTATCGAACATAATGTTACAAACGAAGAACATTGGACAAAGGTTGTAGAAGAAGCTGTAAAGACATATGGAAAAATTGATATTTTAGTAAATAATGCAGGTATTGGCGGAGCTGAAGGTTTCGGAGAAATTGACACTGTTGATTTAAACAGTTGGAATAAATTTATGAATATAAATGCTACTGGAAATTTCTTAGGTATTAAGTCAGTTGTTCCAGAAATGAGAAAAGCAGGACAAGGTTCAATTGTAAATATATCTTCAATGGCAGGACTGGTTGGTGGTGCTGCAGGAGTTCATTATACTGCATCAAAAGGGGCTACTCGTCTGTTAACAAAAGGAGCAGCAGTTGAACTTGGACCTGAAAAAATTCGTGTGAATTCAGTTCATCCTGGGTTTATTAATACACCAATGGTATCTGTAGTGACTGAAGATAAAGAAATGATTGAAAACGCGTTAAAGGATATTCCGATTGGTTATATAGGAGAACCAATAGATGTAGCATATCTCGTTTTATTTCTTGCTTCTGATGAATCACGTTTTATTACGGGGGCGGAAATTGCAATTGACGGTGGGCAAACGGCAAAATAATAGTCGCAAATCTTTATATATTTGCTCAACAAGGGACGAATGGCGGGTATAGTGTTGGTAATGTGAAAAGGATTCCCAATCAAATTTGATTGGGAATCCTTTGTACATTTCTACAGCATCCGCTATGTATCAGTCAGGGTTTACGACTTCACGGACAGCTGTACGATCAAATGTCAGCTTACGATTATCATTTACTAGGATCACAATACGATCCTCATCAATTGAATCAATCGTACCATGTAATCCACCGATAGTAATAATTTTGTCGCCACGCTTTAATGCATTATGCATTTCATTGATTGCATTTTGCTTCTTTTGTTGCGGACGAATCAATAGAAAATAAAAAATTACAAACATTAAAATAAGTGGTAATATCATTGTAGTAAATATCTCCATTTTGTCCCCTCCTTTCTTTAGTAAACGGTTTACATTTTAGAAATTTTTTGCATCTGGTTTATTGAAACCGTATCTCTCAAAAAACTCCTCTCTAAAGTCAAGCAAACGATCATCACGAATCGCCTGTCTTACTTGCTCCATTAAGTTTAACAGGAAATAGAGATTATGATAAGAGGTAAGTCTAAATCCGAACGTTTCTTCACATTTAATTAAATGTCGAATATACGCTCTAGTGTAATTTCGACAAACATGACAATCACAATTTTCATCAAGTGGTCGATAATCTCGTGCATATTTAGCATTTCGAACGACTAGTCTTCCTTCACTTGTCATTAATGTCCCGTTTCGAGCAATTCTTGTTGGTAAGACACAGTCAAACATATCAATTCCTCTAATGGCTCCATCAATTAGCGAATCAGCAGATCCAACCCCCATTAAATAGCGAGGCTTATCAAACGGTAAAAGCGGTGTCGTGAACTCTAATACTCGATTCATTACATCCTTCGGCTCACCAACTGAAAGCCCACCGATAGCATAGCCAGGGAAATCTAACGAAACGAGATCACGAGCACTTAGTTTCCGCAACTCCTCATATTCACCGCCTTGAACAATCCCAAATAAACCTTGGTCTTGCGGACGTTTATGACCTTTGATACAGCGTTCAGCCCATCGGCTTGTTCGCTCTACCGATTGTTTCATATAATCATATTCAGCTGGGTATGGTGGACATTCATCAAATGCCATCATAATATCAGATCCTAGTGCATTTTGTATTTCCATTGCTCCTTCAGGACTTAAAAAGAGCTTATCACCATTTAAGTGGTTACGGAAATGAACGCCCTCTTCTTCAATTTTACGTAAATCACTTAAGCTAAATACTTGAAATCCACCTGAATCGGTTAAAATGGGCCGATCCCAGTTCATAAATTTGTGTAATCCACCCGCTTCTTTGATAATATCGTGCCCAGGACGAAGCCAAAGGTGATAAGTGTTACTTAAAATAATTTGAGCATTGATTTCTTTTAATTCTTCAGGCTCATTGTCTTTACCGTTGCCAATGTTCCAACTGGCATAAAGATTGGTGTTTCAAATGAGCCATGTGGCGTATGAACACGACCGAGGCGAGCTCCTGATTGTTTACACGTTTTTATATGTTCATAAGTAATGGCCGCCATCAACGTTCCTCCTTAAACAATTAGCATCGCATCACCGAAACTAAAGAAACGGTATCGTTCTTTAATCGCGTGAGCATATGCATCCATCATAAATTTTTTTCCTGCAAACGCACTAACTAGCATCATAAGCGTGGATTTTGGCAAATGAAAATTTGTCAATAATCCATCAATCCCTTTAAATTCATAGCCAGGATAAATAAAAATAGATGTCCAGCCAGAGCATTCTTTATACGTTCCATGTTGACTCATTATTGTTTCGAGTGTTCTTGCTGACGTAGTACCTACGGCAATAATACGTCCATTTTGTTTGCGAACCTCGTTTAGTAAATCTGCCGTTTGTTCACTCATTTGATAAAATTCAGCATGCATTTTATGCTCCTCAATTTTATCGACACTAACAGGACGAAATGTCCCTAGTCCAACATGCAAGGTCACAAAGGCAATTTGAACTCCTTTATCTTTTAGCATGTTTAACAGCTCAGTTGTAAAATGAAGACCAGCCGTTGGTGCCGCTGCTGATCCACTATGCTTGGAATAAACGGTTTGATAACGTTCTTGATCAGATAACGTTTCTTTAATATATGGAGGTAATGGCATTTCTCCAAGCTCTTCTAGAACTTCGTGGAAAATGCCCTTAAACTCCATTTCAAGCATCCGCCCCCCATGATCAGTCTCACCGATGCATGTTGCTTGTAGCCTACCATCACCGAAACGAATAACTGTCCCTTTTTTGACACGTTTTGCTGGCTTCACTAACGTTTCCCAAACATGTCCTTGCTCCTGTTTTAAAAGAAGAACTTCGATTTGTGCACCAGTTTCCTCCTTTGTTCCATAGAGCCTTGCAGGTAGCACGCGACTATCATTTAAAACTAAACAATCACCCGCTTTTAATTCATTAATAATCTCCTTAAAAGTTCGATCAGCTCGTTCGTTCTTTTTTCGATCTAACACAAGCAAACGAGACGCTGTTCGATCTTGCAGTGGCGTTTGTGCAATTAATTCCTCTGGTAGGTCAAAATCAAAATCTTCCACATTCATGAGTATCTCACCTTTATTGTTATCTTCCTAATAGTTCGTTTTTACCTCTTAGCTATCATACCGAAACCTTTAAAAAAGAGCAATTTTCAACTATCTCCGAAAAAGAAGGAATATAAGCGATAAAATTATACTAACGATAATGCTTGTCATAATTGGGAAATAAAACGTCATATTTTCACGCCTAATCATAATATCACCAGGCAGCTTTCCTAATGGAATAAAACGATCAATTACTAACCATAACAAACCAATAATAATGAATAGTACTCCTAAGCCAATTAAGACTTTCGCGAAATTCATTTTGATGGTTCCTCCATTTGAAAATGTTGATAGCAAGCCGGACTAACAATCCGACCTCGTGGCGTACGTTGCAAAAATCCAATTTGTAATAAATACGGTTCATACACATCTTCAATTGTATCTGCTTCCTCACCAATCGTTGCTGCAATTGTTTCTAAGCCAACAGGTCCCCCTCTGAACTTTTCAATCATTCCGAGTAATAGCTTATGGTCGATATGATCAAGACCTCGTTCGTCAACCTGTAGCTGTTCTAAAGAATGGTCGGCAATTGCCAACGTAATGGTGCCATCTCCTTGGACTTGTGCGAAATCACGAACTCTTCTTAATAAGCGATTGGCAATTCGCGGTGTTCCACGTGATCGACGGGCAATTTCTACTGAAGCTTCATAATCAATTTTCGCTTGAAAAATATCAGCCGTTCTTTGAACAATTTGTGTAAGCTCACTCTCTGTATAATATTCTAACCTAGCCATAACCCCAAATCGGTCACGTAACGGTGCTGATAGCATTCCTGCTCGTGTTGTTGCCCCAACTAACGTGAATGGCGGTAAATCAAGGCGAACAGAGCGAGCTGACGGACCTTTCCCAATTACTATATCAAGGCAGAAATCCTCCATCGCAGGATAAAGCACTTCTTCGACCATACGATTTAAGCGATGAATTTCATCAATAAATAAAACATCACCTGGCTCTAAACCAGATAAAATCGCAGCAAGATCGCCAGGGCGCTCAATCGCTGGTCCAGATGTTGTTCGCATATTGACCTCCATCTCACTTGCAATAATTGACGACAACGTTGTTTTCCCTAACCCCGGAGGACCATACAATAACACATGATCTAAACATTCCTCACGCATTTTTGCTGCTTCCATGAATATCTTCAAATTTTGTTTAACCTTTTCCTGTCCTATGTATTGATCAATTTGTTGTGGGCGAACTTGCTGATCAAGTGAATCTTCAAAATTCTGTTCCTCTGCTGAAACGACTCGTTCCTCCATCAACATTTCCCCCTCTCACTAGTTTTGCAACATATATTGGAGTGCTTTTTTAATGTAACCATCAGTTGTCAAGCTTTCATCCTCCAAGTGAGGTCGTACCTTTTTCAGCTCTTTCTCCACATAACCTAACGCACGCAATGCTTCTAACGCTTCTTCTAGCTCCGACCGAGAAGGCTTGTTTAGCATAACCGCATCGGCTTGTACTAGGAGATTCGGGGTTATCTCATCAAGTTTCCCTTTCAAATCAAGAATCATTTGCCGTGCTGTTTTTTTCCGACACCAGGAAAACGTACAAGAAAAGCTTCATCCTCTTGTTCAATAGCTGAAATGACATTTTCAGGTTCACCTGAAGCTAAAATAGCTAAAGCGCCTTTAGGACCTATCCCTGACACATTTAATAGTTTTTCAAATAAAACACGTTCTTCCTTTTTGGCAAACCCGTATAAGCGTAGTACATCTTCACGAACATATTGATAGGTAAATACTTGTATCGTTTCCCCTTCGAATTGCTGAAACCGAAACGGATTCGGACAATAAACTTGATACCCTAATCCTTGATGGTCTACAACTATATAAGAAAGTTCAACTTCCACCAACGTCCCACGTATATAATCAATCACTTTCTATTTCCCCTCTCAACACAGTACTTTTTATTTTACCATAACTAGCGAATTGACACTATGATGATGAATAAATGAATCATTTTTTTCGACATACATTCTTTCAAGGAGCTACTGCATAACCCATTAGCTCACGTTTGCGGTAAACATTACATAGCAACCAAAAAACCAAAGAGAGTTTCCTTTCTCTCTTTGGTTTCTCATATTTCTTCTGCCTTATAGTCACTAAATACTTGTAGGACATCTTCATAATTACGTAAATCTTTAACTGGGATTCCTTTTTCTAATTCGATATAATGTTGGCTCTTTAACTTTGATGTATCAATGTAAAAAAAAGATTGAATGACCTTTTCTCTATTTGGTTCTCCTTCAAAAATCGTTAATATACCATCCTCCGTTATACCGAAATAACCATTTATTTTAAGTAAAGGAGATATATCATGCATTTCTTTTCTAAAAACAATTTCCTCACCGTTTTGTTCAATTAAGTCCCAATCTTCATAAAATGCCCAAAAATCCTCCATTGATAATATCGTTTCTTCAATATGTTCCTCACTTTTTTCACCGTCTAAATATACCCTCTCTAATACAACATTAACAGTTTGCGGGGCAAGAACTTCAAGTGCTTCAAACTCTTCTTTAGTCGGACTTACATCAACTTTATCCTCCCTTAAATAAAAGAGAACACTAATGAGTGCAGCAACTAATAGTATGAGATGAAATGACTTGTTCCTCATCAGCTATTCACCACCATATCCATTCATAATCTGTATACACCATCAGCGTTCCCAAACAAATTTCGTTTTATGCGATTAATATATAAAAAAAGACTACTGAACATATTCCAGTAGTCTTTAATGATTTAACGAGAACGTTCAAACGGACGAGTTACTGCGTTCCCTAAATCACCTAACATGTCATCAAATGTTGCACCTATTTCTTCAAATGCTGCACCGCCACGAAGATCGTCATCCATTGTACGAATACGACCATATGCATCAGAATCCGTTACAACACGAACATCTTTGTCATCAACGACGTCATTAACACGATCTTCAACTTTATCACGAACGTCATTAATGTTTTTATCCGCTTGGATTCCTACGACAACATCATCATCATGAACAATGACACGTGCGTCTTGCACTCCATCAATGTCTCTAATTTCTCTACTAATTTTCTCTACTGTCTCACTATCATAATTACGGTGATAATTTGCTGCTTCATTACGATTATTCTGATTTGCACGAGTCATCTGTTGTTGACGGTTTCCAGCTGTATTATTTCCTAAACCAGAACGATTTCCTTGTGTCGCATTATCATTCATTTGTACTCTAGAACGTTCTTGGGCATGACGTGGGTTTAAGTTAAGTGCTCCCATGCCTTGACGTTGGTTTTGACCATTGTTTTGCATACCAGCACCATTACGAGCTCGTTCCCGAAGTACTCCATCTTCATCAACCATTCCTGGACGATCATTACCTGTTATACCTTGTGTACCAAAGCCGCCGCCACCGTTTCCTTGAGCACCCATACGACCTTGCATTCCTGTTCTCCCCATACCTGGAGTACGGCCTTCCTGTGTACCAAAATACCCACGTTGATCACCAGCTGTATTGTAATTGTTTAAATGGGTACGTCCTTGACCTTCTCCAGCATTTAGCCCATAGCCACCGCGTTGACCATTATTTAATGTACCTTGTTGGTTCGTGTTACCACCCGCACGGTTTGTTCCATACGTTCCACGTTCTCCTTGAGCACCAATCGTGCGGTTATGCTCAGATGTTCCAAATCCTCCACGATGTCCTTCATCTGGAGTCATCATATCAGTAATAGGTCCTTCCCCGTGATGGCGACCAGTTGTACCTGTAGCTCCCATATCTTGAGAATGAATACCTGTTCGATTATTTTGGGCATTCATTCCTACATCTTGATTATCTGCACCGCCACATCCAGCTAAACCTCCTAAAAGAATGGTTGCTGTTGCGACTGACATAGCAATTTTCTTCAAGTGAAATTCCCCCTTTCACCATATAGAATGGCTTAGAAACATTACTTTTACTCTGTTAAGTCTTGGATAGAACAATTTTAAAGTAGTTAACAAAAGTCGGGTTAATTGGGGTATTAATGCAAAAAAAACCGATACTTTAAAGTACCGGTCATTTTAGCGTATATTTAATCATCATAATCATCAGTTTCTTGATAAGGGTTCAATTGTGCAAGCTGCTCAGTCATATCTTGATTGTCGTTAAAAGACATTGCCGTTTGTGGTGGATAAGGTGGTGCTTGTGGCATCGGTGACATTGGCTGCATTGGATTTTGTTGCATCTGCATTTGCTGCATCGGGTCTTGTGGCATCATCTGCTTTTGTT
>NZ_BAXR01000005.1 GCF_001310635.1 Bacillus sp. JCM 19034 | reverse complement strand
GGATGGACACACAACGAAAGAACATCAAGAAACACGAGACTTTCTAGTAAGAAGCATCGTTCGAGACATTGCGTTTAAAAAGAAGGAAATGAACTATGTGGAAGGCGAATTAAAACAGTTAATGAGTTTACTAGACTTTCAACTAAACTCCATGCCAGGAATTGACCTCGTAACAGCTTCTGCTTTAATTGCGGAGATAGGTGATGTAAGACGTTTTCCTAATGCCAACAAATTAGCACGATTTGCGGGGATTGCGCCTGTTTACTTTGGCTCTGGTGGGAAAGGCAAGGAACAAAAAAGCAAACAGGGAAATCGGGCGTTACATGCTTTATTTTACAACTTGGCAGTGCAACAAGTACAAGTGGCTAAAGGAAGTAAACTGCCGAGAAACCCAGTGTTCCATGCTTACTACCAACGAAAACTAAAAGAAGGAAAAACAAAGGGGCAAGCATTGGTGTGCATAATGAGAAGGCTTGTGAACATTGTTTATGGAATGATGAAGCACAAAACAGCCTATAACTTGCCGATAGTGCAAGAAAAAGAAGTAGTTTAAAAGAATGGTAAAATGGCAGACTTATTTATTTTTAGCTTTTAAGATTACAACATAGGGTATAGATAAACCTTTACAAAATCATCATTACGCAACAAATAAAAGTAAGAAATATACCCCTCAAATGGAAAATATAACTAATAAGTATAGGTTAGATTTAGATGGAGCATGGAATAAGGAATTACTACCACATCAGGGGAGACACCCATATGCATATCATGATTTTGTTCTAGATAAACTTAGTACTTATGATAAAATAGCCAAAGGAGATAAAGAAAAGTTCCTGAAGCTGTTTGAAGGTTTAAAGAAGGAAGTAAGGGATAATCCAGGAATGCTGTATAAAGATTATTGGAGGTCAAAATAATGAAGTATTATAAATTAATACTAGATGATAGCAATGATAATGATGTTGTTTTTCATTGTGAAAATACACATGGTTTTGAACAGTATCATTTAAAAGAAGGTAAATTTATTGACAATTGGAACGAGGATATTACTTTCTATTTTAATCCGATGGATGGAAATAGATTTACTGATAATTTAGCAAATAATTTAGGGTGGTTTATTGTATCAGAAAGATTGAAAGAATTGATTAATACACTTGGGGAAATGTACAATATTTACCTGTTAATGTTGTAGATATTGAAAGTAAATCTAGTATTGATAAGGCTGATTATTTTGTTGCAAATGTATTGGATGTAGTTGATGCATTAAACCTTGAGAACTCGGAGTACAGTGTTATTGATTTAGACGGTGAAAAAATATATACCGTTAGAAAATATGCAGTATCAAATAGCACAATAAATAATAAAAATATATTCAAATTAAAAGGAGATGAAATTCCATTATTTGCGTCAGAAACTTTAAAGCAATCAGTGGAAGAAAATAATATTAGTGGTTGTGCCTTTCTAGAAATAAAAACAATCTTATAATCATTCAAGAACCTTAGAGGGACAACCTTTAAGGTTTCTTTTTTGAGGGTCTACCTAGTGCCGAATAAACCGCTTTTTACCTACAAGAAAGAGATAATACATATAAACCATCTATGATGTATTAACAAATTCTTTAGTATGTACATCACTAATAAAACGTATAACCTATTTAATGTGTTATTTTACAGTGAAGAGTAAAGTAAACTGTACCTCAATTGTTAGATACTATCTAACAATGAGGTGCAGTTTTTTCTATGGTTAAAGAATTTAAAATACTAGGTGTGACTCGTTATTTGACTAGCAAATATAAAAGATTTTAAATTGTATAATAAAGTCACGATCAAACCCAGAGTTCATTTAAAGACGAATGGCAAGGTATGAAGTTAATTTAAGCAATTATAATGGAGGTAGTTAAATTTGGAAACAAAACAGATGGAAGCCATCTACCAAAAGGTAGCTAATATTTTAGTTGAGATGATACCAGAAGAATGGGAAAAGATTTTATTATATGCTGAAGTAAGAGAGGGGTTTTCTCAAGTATTTTTTTATTACTATCCAGTAAATCAGGAACAACCAGTATATAGCTTGGATATTGTAGATATGTTTAACATTGATAAACCTATGCATAGAAAATTAAAACAAGAACTGTATGACTGTTTTGAAGAACTTTGGAATGAATTTAAGGTTCAGGACCAGGAACTATGGACAAGTTTAACATATATTTTGGATAACATGGGTAGAATGAAACTTAATTACGGGTATGATGACATATCAGAAATTAGTCCAGACGAGAAACAGGATAAATGGGAGGCTGAATACTTAGCGTAAATAAAACACATTGCAATCTGTTTCTAATTTTGATAAATACACCCTATCTTTACTAGAGACTATATCATGACATTCGAAAAACAATCAAAAGCTCGTTCATAAGCCTGTATTCAAACAATATATATATACTAACAGCACCTCTTGGTACAATACTAGTATCAGACTTTTAAGAGGTGCTTTTCTCATGCCATAAACACTTTACGATTTATCAATCAATCAATTCTTATTGACGTTTATGAGTAAACTAGGAGAGAAGAAAACAAGCTAATAGCTATTTCTAGTGACTATAATGCATTTGTAAGACGACTTATTAATTGGGCTAATTATAGATTAGAGAGTGGAGTTTCGTCTTTACCACAAGGTCTAAGATTGAAGTAGGAGGATTCTATAATGGAAAAACAAGGATGGGTTTCAATTTGGTTAGGGAATATTAACGATGAGGACTCAATAGGAGAGTATGTTGATTTAACGTATGATGAAGATGGCGAGTCTGTCCCATCCCAATTCTTTATCGATTTTAATATTGATATGGATGAAACAGATGAGGATATTATAGAAAAAGCGGTTTATAAGAATAGTAGTAGTGATATTTCAGCATTATTAGATGGGTGTTCGTATGAAGAAATTGTCATCCCAAAAATCCAGAAAAGTATAAACCTAAAGAAATTATATAATGCAGTAATTTTAATATATAATTTTGAATATAACAATGAAATTAGTTCAACCGGTGCTTTTGATTTTATTGCTGCTACAAATTATAAGTACTCTTAAAGGTATGGAGGATTGATTTAGCGGATGGATAACTCAGAGATAACTTATCTTGTTGGGTTGCTTTATAATACAGATAATAATATTTTAATCAGCCAGTTAAAAAAAGTAGATAATCCACTAATACTCCATTACTTTGCTGCCAATTATAATTGGAATAGTGGTTTTGAATTACCAACAGTCATCTTAGAAAATGAGGCCTGTGATTTAGGGACAGGTTTACTAATGTATCATTATGCAGATGGCTATCGTTTGTTAGAGAGTTCAGATGAAATATTAAGTTCTTCATTAGAGGAATGGAAAGTTTTTTTGAGGAAGAATTATAATAAACTACTAAATTTAGACTTTAAATCACAAGTTATTTCCTTTGATCCTGAATTAACAAAAATTCAAAAGTATAAGTTAAAAAAGAATAACCCAAACCTTCCTGACGTTATAATTAGTAAGTCTCCAGGCAAAGAGATTGATATACCTAAGATATAATGTAATTTATTTGAAACCTTGATTGGCAAAGTGCCTTTCAAGCTTTCTTTTTGAGGGGCTACCTAGTGCCGGTTGTACCGCTTATTATATACAGAAAAGAGATAAACCTTGTAAGCCCTTTAATGTCAATAGAATTGAATGAACAGATTTTCTACTATGACATTAAAATTGCTAATTCTCTTGGAGAGTTTATAAGAGTATTACTTGCAGTTACTATTTGATTGAAAAACGATAATTGAATCTTAATTAGTATGCCAAGAATACAATATTGAAGACAAAGGAAATGAACCTTTTCTAGACAAATGCCCAAATGCTTATTTGTCATTCACTAAGCTTACTTGTATTACGTACGATGATAACGAACGTAAAAGGAGGGGAGAGTGTGTGATAGATAAGCATAGATGGTTGCCGTATGTCATTTCCTTTTTCGCTATTGTACTCACTGCGTTCACCTTCTATATGTACGGTAGTGCCGATAAGACAAATCCAGCAACAGCTTCGTCGGATGACAATGAAACAGAAGCCCAGCAGGAATCGAATGGTGGAGACAGTGACATTAGCAATACAATCAATAATGAGATAAACGCTGATGGAGGAAATGTTGACAATTCCATTGTTAACGAAATTAATGGGAACAACGGAGAAATTGATAATACCATTAATAATACAATAAACAGTGAAAACGGGGATATAGGCAACAATATCGAAAATCACATTAACGGAGACGAAGCAACAATCGATAATCAAATAGAAAATAATTTAACGAATAGTTCAAACAACAGGATTGATAATAGCGTCTCAAACAATATTGAAGTGAGTATTGATGTCAATGTTACTAATAACATTGTCAATAACGTAGAAGGAAAAGGTGACAGTGAAGAGAACGTTACCGACGAAAATGGTAATGGAGACGAGGCAGCCAATGAAGAAGAGAACGGTAACGGGGACGAAGCAGACAATGGGACAGAGGATAGTAAAGGAAATGGTAAAACGCCCGCTACCGTTTGGGGCGTTGATTCTGCAAGCTTAACAACAGAAGACATGCTATCATGTGTTCGTGAGAATTTTGGTGACCCGCAAGTATGGGCAAGGTATTTAGGAGATAAGGAAGGGGTTTCCCACGGATTGACTGAGGAAGAAGTGGAACGCCTTCACGAAAATGATATTGATATTATGGTCATTTGGAATCACTTCACGGATGCGACTGGTTATGAAAAAGGACAAAGCGAAGCAACAGCTGCCATTGAAATGGCGAGGGAGTTTGGAGTTCCAGAAGGCGTAGCAATATTTGCCAATGTGGAACCGATCTATCCCATTGATGCTGATTTCCTTCTCGGCTGGTACGACGCGATGGAAGAATCCGAATATGAATCCGGCGTTTATGGAATTTTCCACCCTGATCGTGAACTTTATACTGCCTATGAAACAGCTGCAGAGGAAAATCCTAGCTTACTAGAAAACAATTATGTGTGGACATCTTCACCAAATATTGGTATTACAACTGAAGAAAATGCACCGGAATACGATCCCGAAGCACCTGAAGGAGCGTTAATCGCTGGCTGGCAATACGGTATTGATGCGCAGACATGCAACATTGATACAAATCACTTTGACAGCAATGTTTTTGACGTTCTGTGGTAGTTCCTTGTTACCCGACAACTTTTTATTAAAAGAATGATTTTTGAGACTATATATGATCTTATAATGGTTCCTGTCCTCCCAAAGATTAATTATTATGTGTGCTGAGGACAGGATTTTTTTTAGGTTTTACATAGAGAATGGTATATTGTTATGCGGGATCTAACTGGTAAAACATAAATACATATATGGAAACCACGCTGAAAATGCCCCGAGCTCATTGAAATGGACGAGTTAAGCAGAGCTAGTTCTTGGGGAAAAAATACTAAATGGCTTTTTAGGATGGGACCGAGTTAATTTAATGGGCTATGGGTTGTTCCCTTTATTGCCTACACTAAAGGAATTTGGTATCATTAATGGTACTGTTAATGCGTGTATTTTTAATGGAGGTGAAGGAAGAATGTCTCGAATTTCTGAGGAGCAAGTGAAGCATGTTGCGAATCTTGCAAGGCTTGCGATTACTGAGGATGAAGCGAAAATGTTTACGGAGCAATTGGATGCGATTATTACTTTTGCTGAGCAATTAAACGAATTAGATACAACAGGTGTAGAACCGACCACTCATGTATTAGATATGAAAAATGTCCTACGTGAAGATAAGGCTGGAAAGGGATTACCAGTCGAAGAGGTACTTAAGAATGCACCTGATCATGAGGATGGACAAATTAAAGTGCCATCAATCATAGAATAGTAAGGAGGTTAGCAGGGATGTCATTATTTGATTATAAAATGTCCGAGCTTCACGACATGTTACATAAGAAAGAAATTAAAGTGGCCGATTTAGTCGATCAATCCTATAAAAGAATTGCAGAAACTGATGATAAAGTAAAAGCATTTGTTACGTTAAACGAAGAGAAAGCACGTGCCTACGCTGCTGAATTAGACGAAGCACTAAGTTCAGACAGAGAGCGCGGGCTTTTATTTGGTATGCCTATTGGCGTGAAGGATAACATCGTCACTAAAGGCCTACGGACAACTTGCTCGAGTCGAATTCTTGAAAACTTTGATCCAATTTATGATGCCACTGTTGTTCAAAAATTAGCTGAAGCTCAAGCGATTACGATCGGGAAGCTTAATATGGATGAGTTTGCGATGGGGTCATCAACGGAGAATTCTGCTTTCCAAGAAACAAAGAATCCTTGGAATCTAGATCATGTTCCTGGTGGTTCAAGCGGTGGTTCGGCTGCAGCTGTTGCAGCAGGACAAGTTCCATTTTCGTTAGGATCTGATACCGGTGGATCGATCCGTCAGCCTGCTGCGTATTGTGGCGTAGTGGGGCTTAAGCCGACATATGGCCGGGTATCGCGTTACGGTCTAGTCGCATTTGCATCGTCATTAGATCAAATTGGACCAATTACTACAACAGTTGAAGATAATGCTTATTTATTGCAGTCGATTGTCGGCGTAGACCCGATGGATTCAACATCTGCCAATGTCGAAGTACCAGACTTTCTATCTGCTTTAACAGGAAACGTGAAAGGCTTAAAAATCGCCGTTCCTAAGGAATATTTAGGAGAAGGCGTACAAGAAGAGGTTAAACAATCGGTTCTTGATGCATTAAAAGTACTTGAAGCTCAAGGTGCAACGTGGGAAGAGGTTTCGTTACCACACTCAAAATATGCATTAGCAACGTACTACTTACTTTCCTCATCTGAGGCTTCAGCGAATTTATCGCGCTTTGACGGTGTACGCTACGGCTATCGTACAGATAATGCTGACAATTTACTTGAAATGTACAAGCAAACGAGAGCAGAAGGATTTGGTGATGAAGTGAAGCGCCGTATTATGCTTGGAACGTTTGCGTTAAGCTCAGGCTATTATGATGCTTATTATAAAAAGGCACAACAAGTTCGTACATTAATTAAACAAGATTTTGAAAAGATTTTTGAACAATATGATGTTATTATTGGCCCAACCTCACCAACTCCTTCATTTAAGATTGGTGAGAATACAAAGGATCCATTAACGATGTATGCAAACGATATTTTGACGATTCCAGTCAACTTGGCTGGCGTTCCGGGTATTTCAATTCCATGTGGCTTTAAGGATGGATTACCACTAGGATTGCAAATTATCGGGAAACACTTTGACGAGAGCACCGTCTATCGTGTCGCACATACATTTGAACAAGCAACAGACTATCATACGAAGAAGCCGACGTTGTAAGGGAGGGATGAAGTAATGAGTCAATTTGAAACGATTATCGGACTTGAAGTCCATGTAGAGCTAGAAACAGAATCAAAAATTTTCTCAGCAAGTCCCAATCACTTCGGGTCTGAGCCGAATGCAAACACGAGTGTGATTGATCTAGGTTATCCTGGGGTTTTGCCTGTTTTAAATCGTTCGGCTGTTGAGTTCGCGATGAAAGCAGCAATGGCATTAAATTGTGAGGTTGCAACCGATACGAAATTTGATCGTAAGAACTATTTTATCCGGATAACCCGAAAGCTTATCAGATTTCGCAATTTGATCAACCGATTGGCGAGAATGGATGGATTGAAATTGAAGTGGATGGCTATAAGAAACGGATTGGAATTACTCGTCTTCACCTAGAAGAGGATGCGGGAAAGTTAACACACTCATCTAATGGCTATTCATTAGTCGACTATAACCGTCAAGGGACGCCATTGATTGAGATCGTATCTGAACCAGATATTCGTACACCGAATGAAGCATATGCTTATTTAGAGAAGCTGAAGGCAATCATTCAATATACGGGTGTTTCCGATTGTAAAATGGAGGAAGGTTCTCTACGGTGTGATGCGAACATTTCTCTTCGTCCTGTTGGTCAAGAGAAGTTCGGTACGAAAACAGAGCTGAAAAACTTAAACTCATTTAACTTCGTTCGCAAAGGATTAGAGTATGAAGAGAAGCGTCAAGAGCAAGTACTTCTCTCAGGTGGAGTTATTGAACAAGAAACACGTCGTTATGATGAGGCTGCCAACAAAACACTCTTGATGCGAGTAAAGGAAGGCTCAGATGATTATCGTTATTTCCCGGAGCCTGACTTAGTGGCACTTTATATTGATGACGAGTGGAAAGCACGTGTTCTAGCTACTATTCCGGAATTACCGGATGCTCGTAAGCAGCGTTACGTGGAGGAGTTAGGATTACCAGCATATGACGCAGGGGTATTAACATTAACGAAAGAGATGTCTGACTTCTTTGAAAGTACGGTAGAGCATGGTGCAAGTGCAAAACAAGCATCAAACTGGTTAATGGGTGAAGTGTCGGCGTATTTAAATGCTGAACAAAAAGAGTTAAAAGACGTTGCATTAACACCTGAAGGCTTAGCAGGAATGATTCAATTAATTGAAAAAGGAACGATCTCTTCTAAAATTGCGAAGACAGTGTTCAAAGAATTAATTGAAAATGGTGGCGACGCAGAGCAAATTGTAAAAGACAAAGGACTTGTTCAAATCTCTGATGAAGGTGCGATTCTTCAGATGGTCACAGAGGTTCTTGATAACAATCCAAAAATCATTGACGATTATAAAAATGGCAAAGAAAAAGCGGTTGGCTTCCTTGTCGGACAAGTAATGAAAGCATCGAAAGGAAAAGCAAACCCACCGATGGTCAACAAGCTATTGATTGAAGAAATGAAAAAGCGTTAATAATTGGGGGGATTCTCATTTGCTTGCTTAATTATGGAGCAGGTGAGGATCTTTTTTATTTTAGGTTAAGGAGTGAAATAGCCTTACGTGCAGTGCTGATAGATGCAAGATGTCCCAAACGCAGTAGGTGCAGAAATGGCGAGGAAATGCATCAAAAGGGTGTTAGTTGAATGATTTATTAAAGAAATTAGCCCCAAGCTATCAATCGCCTTATCTAAATATAAAACTCATTAAAAACGAATCGTTGGATTAAGAAAGAATGAATAACAGCATTCGGTTAACGTACGCTCGCATACACGTATTGACTAAAAGATGTGATACGTTCATTAAAAATCAGTATGACCTATGCTCATTGCTTATAGATTAGATGTAAGGTACAATACTAAGTATATGACAAAATTTGGCGATTATTAACAGATAAAGTAGGGATCATGATGAAAAAAGCGCGTTTGATTTATAACCCAACTTCAGGTCGCGAACAAATCAGAAAGAACTTAGCGTATATTTTAGAACGGCTAGAGACCTCAGGCTATGAAACATCTGCTCATGCAACTACTGGTGAAGGTTGTGCTACAAGGGCTGCACGTATAGCAGGTGAAAATGAATATGACCTCGTGATCGCCGCAGGTGGGGATGGGACGATTTTTGAAGTCGTCAATGGTTTAGCCAACCTGGAGAAGAGACCGACACTCGGTTTAATACCAGCAGGAACAACGAATGATTTTGCACGAGCACTTCGTATTCCACGAGATGTTGAAAGAGCTTGCGATATTTTGTGTGACGGTTATATTGAACCAATTGATATAGGTAAAGTAAATGATCGTTTTTTTATTAACATCGCCGCTGGGGGAACATTGACGGAGCTAACTTATGAAGTTCCTAGTAAATTAAAGACGGCTGTTGGCCAACTAGCATACTATTTAAAAGGAATAGAAAAGCTACCGCAAATAGCACCGCAGCATGTTCGAATTGAATACGATGGTAAGTTATTTGAAGAAGAGATTATGCTGTTTCTTGTCTCAAATACAAATTCTGTTGGCGGATTTGAAAGGCTAGCTCCAGATGCCTCTTTACAGGATGGAATGTTTGACTTTATCATTGTAAAAAAGTTATCATTTTCTGAGTTTCTACATTTAGTAACTCTAGCTTTGCGTGGAGAACATATTAACCATCCGAAGGTCATGTATGTACACGCAAACCGGATCAAAGTGGAAGTAGAAGGGGACATGCAGTTAAACCTTGATGGAGAGCATGGCGGAGCTCTTCCAGCTGAATTTGTAAATATGTATCACCATTTTAAAATGCTCATGCCAGAAACACGTTCGTAGCATAATAAACTGTCTTAATGATTGTTTACAATCTTTAGGACAGTTTTCTTCTTGAGTCACACTTGTTACGTACACATTTTAGTATAGGAAACATTCAGCTGCTGTTTATGTACAGTGTGATTTTCTAAATAACTCGGTTCATGCTACAATTCATATAGGAATGAGAGGTAGATTGTGCCTCTGGAATTATAGTGAGGGGATGAACTTGGCTACAATAAAAGATATTGCGGAGAAAGCAAATGTATCAACTGCTACGGTATCAAGGGTTTTAAATCAGGATAAAAGCCTTTCCGTTACAACCGAAACGCGTGAGCGCATTATTACTATTGCAAATGAATTGAATTATGTACCGATACGTAAGCGGCAAACAGAAAGACATCAGGGATTCGTCACTTCGAGCTATACTATTGGTTTAGAAACGTGGTATTCGCCGGAATATGAGTGGGAAGATACATATTTTCTATCGATTCGAAAAGGAATAGAAAAAGAATGTGCTGAAAGAGGTATTTCGCTTCGGAAATTAAAGGCAGACTGGCGGAGAATCGCGAGACATATGAGGATTTGAACGCATTAATTGTCATTGGTCAGTTACGAGACGAATCCAAAGTTGAGGCAATTGGTCCTGTAGTATTAGCTTCGTCAGAAATCCGAAGTATGACAGTGTTGTCTTTGATTATCAAAAAGCGACAGAACAGGCAATAGAACATTTAATTTCTCTTGGTCACACGAAAATTGGATTTATCGGAGGGTTACATCAAGTAGCTGATGATGTAATAGTCAAAGATTCCCGACAGAAGGCATTTGAGTCCATTTTGAAAGAAAAAGCACTTTTTCGCGAGGATTACATATACGTATCCTCACAGTTTCTAGTAGGTAATGGTTATGAGTGTATGAAGGATTTGCTTGAAGTAGAAGATCGGCCAACAGCTCTCTTTGTTGCTAGTGATGCAATGGCAATTGGAGCGATTCGTGCAGCACATGAAGCCCAATTACGAGTACCTGACGATATTAGCATTGTTAGTTTTAACGATGTTGAAATGGCTGCTTTTACCCAACCTTCATTAACGACCGTTAAAGTATACACAGAGGAAATGGGAAGAGCGGCCGTTAAGCTTGTTTTAGATCAGCTTGGTGGGAGAAGTATCCCGATTAAAGTAGTTCTTCCTACAAACTTAGTCATAAGAGAAAGTGCCAAACGATACAAATAAGATAAACCGTTAAAAAAGGTTCATGATTATAGTAGAAATAATCATGAACCTTTTTTTGTAAACGTATTGTCAGTTGATAAATAATGAGTTATATTTTAGTAAATAAGTATTTAATTTTACTAAAATATAAAGGAGGTATTACCGATGGCGAAAATAACGTTTATTGGAGCAGGAAGTACCGTTTTCGCAAAAAATGTGCTAGGTGATTGTATGTTTGTTGAAGCATTAAATGGTTTTGAGTTCGCATTACATGATATTGACGAAACAAGACTCAAGGATTCTGAAACAATGCTTCTAAATTTAGCGAATAACTATAACGAAACGATTAAAGTGAAAGCGTATTCGGATCGGAAAGAAGCACTTAGAGGTGCGAAATACGTCATAAATGCCATTCAAGTAGGGGGATATGAGCCAAGTACAGTTATTGACTTTGAAATCCCGAAAAAATATGGTCTACGTCAAACGATAGCTGATACAGTTGGGATCGGTGGGATATTTCGGTCATTACGTACAATTCCTGTCTTATTAGATTTTGCAAAAGATATGGAAGAGGTATGCCCAGATGCCTGGTTTTTAAATTATACGAATCCGATGGCTGCACTAACGGGAACGATGCTCCGCTATACAAATATAAAAACGATCGGATTATGCCACAGTGTACAAATTTGTACAGAACACCTATTTAAGGCTTTAGAGATGGATCATACTGGCATTGAGGAAAAAATTGCCGGCATTAACCATATGGCTTGGTTGCTCGAAGTAAAGAAGGATGGAAAGGATTTATATCCAGAAATAAAAAAGAGAGCCAGGGAGAAGCAAAAAGAAAAGCACGATGATATGGTTCGGTTCGAGCTAATGGATAAGTTTGGTTATTATGTAACGGAATCCTCTGAACATAATGCCGAATATCATCCTTATTTCATAAAAAGTCGATATCCTGAGTTAATCGAACAATTTAACATTCCGTTAGATGAATACCCGCGTCGTTGTGTTAATCAAATTAAGGGATGGGAAAACATGCGTGAAGAGATGGTTAATAATACACAGCTTTCACACGAACGCACCCATGAATATAGCTCTTATATTATTGAAGCAATGGAAACGAACAAGCCTTTTAAATTTGGTGGGAATGTATTAAATACAGGCGGTTTAATTTCAAATTTACCGACAAATGCTTGTGTTGAAGTACCTTGTGTAGCAGATAGAAGTGGAATTATGCCATGTTATGTTGGGGATTTGCCAGAACAGCTAGCAGCACTTAACCGTACAAACATTAATACGCAGCTTTTAACGATTGAAGCGGCGATGACTTTAAAGAAAGAACATATTTATCAGGCGGCTATGCTTGACCCGCATACAAGCTCTGAATTATCAATGGATGATATTATTGCGATGTGTGATGACTTGATTGAAGCTCATGGACAGTGGCTTCCTGAATATAAATAAGCAAAATAAGAGAGTCTAGAGGGAAGGTTCACCCTACTAGACTCTTTTTACAAAGTAGTTAAAAGTAGTTAACTGTTTTTTTTATTCTATGTTGCTTACATAATAGTTGCCTTCTACCTTTTCAACGGTATATGTCCATGTGTAGTCACTGACCTCTTCCTTACCGCTCTTATAAATGATTTTAATCGTTTCATTTGTTTTTACAAGCCAATTGTTACCCGACTCTTCAATACTTACTACTTCCCGATCGATTACTTCTTCTGTCGTACCATTTTCAGTTAATCGATTGATTAAGCCGATTTGCATATCTTCAAGAGGACTATTATCTAGAATATAAGGAGCAACTTCAGAATAGTTATTATAATTGATAGCATCAACTAGAGAGTCAATATATGATAGCACTGTTTCTTCAATCTCTCACTCGGTTCATCACTTGAACTAGATTTTTTATTTGTTTTTGAATCCTTAATAATTACGGGGTCACTTTCTATTGAGTAAAGCTCAGAACCAAAATCCCAATCAAAATCATGGTAATAAGAATCATAATAATCTACCGACCATTTACCATCATCATAGCTCAAATCGAAAAATTCATAATCCGTTTCATATATTGGATTTTCTATTTCTTCTGCGTACCAATGATAATCGAATGCTTTATTAATCATTGTAGAAATACGAAGCTTATTATCCTCCAATACTTTTACATGATTATTTCCAACAGCAAATTCTTTAAAATCTAGATAATAAGTGATTTCATTATTCTCAACATTATCATAAAGGCTTGCGACCCATTCTACTAGTTCTGTTACTTCTTCTTTTGAAGACCATAATGAGTCAGCTTGCTTTGGGTCGTTCGTTCGGAATACTTCTAAGTATTGTTTGTAAAAATCGCTGATTGTTTCTATAATATCTGCTAAAACATCATCAGGTAACTGGAAGTATACATCATGGAAATTGGAAAGTGGTTGTTTACCAGTTGTTAAGCTACCCCAGGGAAAATCACCAATTACTTCGATGGTATAATCTGTATTAGCATCGATTGGACCAATAGAATCTGATGTAAGATACATAGATTCATCAATTTCAGTGTCATTTAATAATACGTTCCAATCTTTGGACAAACCTATATCCTCAATCCAAATCGAATCATAATTAAAGTATAGATGCACTGATTCTGTATATAGAGGTTCCAACACTTCTTCAACTTCCAATGTAACAAATTCGTTCTCGTAGAGCCCTGTAATGTCACTTCTGCATATGTGAGCGGGCCAATTAGGACTTCATCATCTCGATTTTCAATGGTTGTTGTAGTATTACCGCGATGAATCTCAACATTGTTTAAATTAGTCGTTACTTTCACATAATGAGGATCAGTTACAATCCGATAGCAATCTATTAATAGGAAACATTTCCTTGGTGTTAAATGTAAATCATAATTTTCTGTACTTGTTCGACCAACTTGTTCTCTTAATTGGCGTAGTGTATATTCTAAGCTACCTGTTCTTTCAATCTCCGTTGCCAGTGACGTCGCATTGTCAACGCCGATTTTATCATCGCTATTGCTAAAATAAATCAAATCATTTATTTTTTCATAATCGTGTTCTTCTATGGCTGTATATAATGTTTTCATTAATCTATCGGGTGACGATAAGTAATTTAGAATCGAGAAAACAACTACCAATAGCAATACTGCACTGCCCGCTATTGATATAATCATTTTTTTCTTTTTAGAAAACTTCGGATGTTCCTCCTCATTTTGTGTCGGCTGTAGAGAAGTAGTAGTATTTGCACCACAATCTTTACAAAACTTCATTTCTTCTGTGATTTCTTTACCGCAATGCTTGCAATATTTCATTACTAATCCTCCGTTTAAAGTTAATTGGTATCATAAAAATAGTAAAAATGAATTAGGAATATTTACTTATTATAATGTATTACATTATAATATTGATAGCAAGGGAAGGATTAAGTGAAGTTCTATTTAGCTTTGTGTTATTGAAGAAGTTAATAAAAAGGAGCGATATTTTTGGTTACTTGTCAAAATTGTGGAAACGAGCAAACAGAAGGGAATTTTTGCGAATCATGTGGCACGAAGCTACTTGAACAACATTCTCAAGCTATAGCGGACGAACAAACGATTCATCAGAAAACAGCATCTCATCCAACTATGGATAAAGTAAAGAAAGGATCAGAACAATACTGGAATTATGTTTTAACACGACTTAAGAATCCTAGTAAATCATTACAAGATAATGAAACGACGTTCAATCATGCACTTTTAACAGCGATCTTATTTCCTTTAGCAGTAGCACTATTCTTTTTTGGAATTATAGATAATATTTGGAAGGATACATTCGGTATATTTACAGATGAGAAACTACCATTTTTCCCTATTATCATTCGAGTTCTATTTGTGATGTTAAGTTTGTTCATTTCTGGTTTAATAGCGAATTGGATTACATTAAAAATAAGCAAAATTACTTCTCCATTCAAAACACTATTCAATCGTTATATAGGGCTTCAAGTTCCAATATTCGGATTATTTATCTTATTAGCTTTATTAGCACTGATTGGGATTGTTAAGATTAATCTTTATGATTTTGAATTTAATTTCTGGGTGTTTGCTTTCATACTTCTACCATTATTAGTTGTTATCTTTATCAATCCACTCATCCATTGTTTCTATCATTTAGTACGTGATGATGTGAAACAATCATATTATCTTAGCTTATTATCACTATTGTTAAATATTATTATCATAGTGATCTTAATAAGAGTGTTTATCGCGGACATTTTGGAGACACTAGATAGATTTTATTGATTGTTGTTTATGGGTAGAGGACTTTTCTTGAGAGATTAAAATATAGTCGATGTTTATAGTTAGAATAGGAAGCTATCAATACAGATAGCTTCCTGTTTTTACGTTAGATACTCAAGCTTTTATTGGGACGCATATCTCGCAATAGGGGTTACTAATCATATCTCCCATGTATTTTTCCATAATGGGTTTGTGATCTAATCCATAGCCATTGCTTTGTAGGGAAGTAAATATATCAGAATATGCTTTCTTAATAGCATCTGCAGTATGTTTAACTTTGTATATAAGGTATGTTCCTCCCGGAATTGCACCTTGGTAAACTGATTCATCGATTAGAACATCACTTGATATCACAATACAAGCATCAAATCTACAATTATTAGGAATTGTTGTTTTGGGGTTGTCTTGTGGAATAGCAAATATGATTGCTGATGTTAGAAGATTTTTCTCTATTGCCATTTTTTTAAATTCTCCATGACTGTATGATTTGCTGGACCATAAGGACCAACACGTCGCATATAAGCAATACGATAGCTCGGAATTGTTTCGACTTTGAATTTCATAAGTTCTTTCTTCCTTTCTGGAATGATAGTTTGTTACGTTTTGAATGTAACATGGTTAAAAAATATAACATTATTATTTTTAAAATTTTCTGATAATTCACATCGATTTAGTCGTACACCTAAAAGTTACTAACAAATAGTACCATTCATTTTCTCGTTCTCTTTGTCCGCAAATAGGTACCTTCCGATTTTGTCTAAAAAGAAGTAATTTGTGTTATCATTCATAATAGCCTACGATTTGTAGGTAGTGTAGGTTAGAACATCTATACACGTAATGTGCAAAACAAGATCCTATGTATGATGATACATATTGGGCAGATTTTAATGCTACAATAGCTAAATAGGGATAAAATAAAGGACGGATATGAATGAAAAAACAAGCACCACCACCTGTAAAGAAAAACGATCAGCTGCAAGTAACGATAGAGGATTTAACGCATGAAGGAGCAGGTGTAGCAAAGGTAGAGGGCTATACGCTATTTGTACCGAAAGCATTACCTGGTGAGAAGGTTGATATAAAAGTAACGAAGACGAACAAAGGCTACGGTTTTGCACGATTAATGAATATTAATGAGGAGAGTACTCATCGAATAGAACCACTATGTCCAATTTATCAACATTGTGGTGGCTGCCAAATGCAGCATATGAGCTATGAAGGCCAGCTTTTGTTTAAGCAAAAGCAAGTAAAAGATGTGCTTGAACGTATTGGGGGGCTTAAAGAAGTTCCCGTCCTCGCTACAATTGGTATGGCTGAGCCATGGCGTTATCGAAATAAAGCACAAGTTCCGATAGGAGAAGAAGCTGGTCTTGTCATCGGTGGGTTTTATCAGGAGCGAAGCCATCGTATCATTGATACTGACCAATGTATTATTCAAACAGAAGAAAGTGACCAAGTCGTACAATTAGTGAAGCGTATGGCTAATCAATACGGCATTCGTGCTTATAATGAAGAAAAGCATAGTGGCATACTGCGTCATGTTGTCACAAGAAAAGGTTATGTCACAGACGAGTTAATGGTCATTCTTGTTACAAGAGGTAAGGACCTACCACAGAAACAGAAGCTGATCGATGCCATCTGTGAACAAGTACCAAACGTAAAATCGATTGTACAAAATATTAATTCCAAACGAACCAATGTTATCTTTGGCGATAAAACGAGTGTATTATGGGGAGAAGAATATATATATGATTACATTGGAGATATCAAATTTGCGATATCTGCACGCTCCTTTTTCCAAGTGAACCCAGAACAAACTAAAGTTCTATACGAAAAAGCACTTCAGTACGCGAACCTTACAGGAAGCGAAACCGTAATTGATGCTTATTGCGGTATCGGAACAATCTCCCTGTTCCTAGCCCAAAAAGCGAAGCACGTCTATGGTGTTGAAATCGTTTCAGATGCCATTACCGATGCAAAACGAAACGCTAAGTTAAACGAAATCTCAAACGTTGATTTTGCCGTTGGAGAAGCCGAAAAAGTCATGCCATGGTGGTACGGCCAAGGTATCCGCCCCGAGGTGATCGTCGTTGACCCGCCACGAAAAGGCTGTGATCAAGCATTGCTTGACACGATTCTTTCGATGAAACCACAACGGGTCGTTTACGTCTCCTGTAACCCGGCGACGCTAGCACGTGATTTGAAGGTGCTCGAGTCTGGCGGATATAAAACGGTGGAAGTGCAGCCAGTGGATATGTTTCCGCATTCGACACATGTGGAGTGCTGTTCACTACTAATTTATAATGGGAAAAAAGTTATGTAACAGTGAGTTAAGGGCCTTTTTAAGCAATTGAAAGTTATGGTTTAGAAAACGGGGCTAGCCACAAAAAAAGCAGTCATTAATTTATAAGTAGAATGAAATAATAAAGGAGTTACTTTTTTGAGTAACTTCTTTATTATGCATTTGTTGAAGGTTGATTTAATTACTCAACCTATTTCAGATGGATTCCAATGATTTGCAATTTTTTCCGTTTACTGCTATAATAAAGAAGAATTATTTTTGTTCGGTGTAAAGGATAGTATGAATATTGACTTTTCGTCTTGATGATACTTGGGCAAGGATAGTAATAAAATGTGTGGTAACGCACTAGGAGGCAACAAAAATGGAAACAGGTACAGTAAAATGGTTTAATGCAGAAAAAGGTTTCGGCTTTATCGAACGTGAAAATGAAGACGATGTATTCGTACATTTCTCTGCTATCCAAAGTGAAGGCTTCAAATCATTAGACGAAGGTCAAAAAGTAACGTTTGACGTTGAGCAAGGTGCTCGTGGAGCTCAAGCTGCTAACGTTCAAAAAACAGCTTAATCTTAAATCGCATAAAAAACAGGTTCTTTATAAAGAGCCTGTTTTTTTTGCTACTTAATAGTAATTTTGAGATGATATTACTATTGATCTTCAATTTAAAGAGAATCAAAATAGCAGGAGAAATAGATGCCCCTCTCTAAATGCGGAGAAAAAATCGTTTCAACGAATATTTCAGAAATTCGAGAAATTGATCGTTTTAGTCACGCCAAAAGGATAAAAGCATTCGCTGGTGTAGATCCAAGTGTTTACTCTTCTGGTAAGTTTACAGCGTTGAGATGAAACGTAAGAGCTTTAACTAATAGAATAAAATGACTGTCTTTTTTTAACATATTATGTGTGTTTTCCATTTCATTGAAAATAATAGTTCGTAAAAGAATGTAAATAATAAAGATGGATTAGATTGTAAGAAATAACGAAAGAGGTTAATGCTCTAAAGGTGAGTTGAAGAAGTTTATTGTCTTTGAAAGCAACCAACATATTCCCCGAAAAATCAGGATATTTTTGGGAGGTGTAATACATTTTCTTAAATAAACTTAATAGAAACTTTTTAATTGGTTTTCAGTAATTCCTTTAATTAGGCCCAGTTCACTATTCAAAAATTGATGTGCATTATCTAACATTATTTTTTCACTTGTATTAAGTGCTTTTTCTTTCTTCATACGCATTAAATCACGTACAACTTCAGCACAATCTTGTATTTGGCCCGTTTTTATTTTGTCCGTGTTTACTTTATACCTTTGTTTCCACGGCAGTAATCGATCTGATTCTCCATGCTGAAAAATGTGTATGATGTGTTTTAATGCAATTATGTCAGTAACAGGGCGTATACATGAACTCAATATTTTACCCGTAGGATCATGACTTGCATATTACCAATTAACATTTTTATGACATAATACTGTTGTTTGTCCCCTGAGATTTCCTTTTCTTCTATGGCTTTAATTATACCTGCTCCGTGCATTGGATAAACAATGTTATCGCCAATTTGAAACAAATAATCCACCTCCATATATGGTTATATTCTTTATCTTAACATATGTATAGTTTTTTATCAAATTTTTAATAATATCATAAAATCATTTGACCTGTCAACTGATATGTATAAATTAAACTTGGTGGTTGCTGCGTTATAGTTGGTGGTCCTGAATATAATTGTAACGACTATATCATCTATACTAATTATTTAATTTGAATTAAATCGATTTAAAAAACTTCCCGATAAATTAATGTTTCAAATAGTAAGATTTAGTGGTGAATTTAGGCTGAAATATGCTGAGGGTGGGTAACGAATGGAAAGTGGCTTACAGTATCAAAAAAAGATCAATTATTAGTCAAACAATCCTAATGATGGGCTTGGTAGTGTGGGCAGGTTTTAGTGGTAGAGAGTTTATATTCCCGTTTTAACTAAGTCTAGCATATTTTTAAATTACTACTTATTAATGAAAGTTCAGAGTGAGGTATTATTAATTGAGTCATGTCTGTCAGTTATATTAGCATTTGTAAATTTACTAGCTGGAACATGATTATCCTTATTATTTTTTCTTATAACAGTTGGAAAAGTGGGATGAATCCTCTTCTTTTTACGAAATTATATAACCTATAACTCGTATCATTCATCCCATTTCTTAAGCCTTACGTCAATCATAAATTCATTGTCATGAACGTTGGCAACTACTTTTCCGTCTTGCTTGTTTATAAGTTGTTGAACAATATGGAGGCCTAATCCAAGTTGTCCCCCACTTCGACTAGTATCCAATGTAAAGGATCGGTCAAAAATTCGATTAAGCTCAGTACGATCAATCTGCTCAATATCATTTACTACTCGTAACCGAAAATACTTTTCTTCTTCAATCAAGTTAATTGTTACATAGCTTTTGGCATAACGTAGTGCATTTTGAATAATATTAGTTACAATTCGATTTGTTGCCTTTTTATCAGCTAAAATAGGAGATACTGTCACTTCATCCATATGTACCTTTAATTGATTCTTCTCAAAATCATTGTAGAACAAGAGCATCGCTTCTACGACGATTTTATCAAAAAACTGTTGCTCCAGGATTAATGGCTTATCGGAGGAGTCAATTTGTGATAGCTCATAGAATAAATCAGCATCATTGTGAGATGGTCAATTTTCTTTTGAATGATACTTAAAAACTCTTTCTTGTCTGCATCAGATAAAGAAGGGTCAGCAAGCAGTTCGGAAAAGCCTTTAATGGATGTTAAAGGTGTCCTCAAATCATGAGAGATGTTTGTCACTTCTTGTCTTAGTTCTTTCTCTCTCTTAAACATATTCTGCTGATCCTGCTTGAATAAGTAAATGAGCTGGTTGATTTTCGCAATGAATTGAATCAGAATTTTACTATGTGTATTTGTGCGAACCAATTCATTTGTACCAAAATTCCCGATGATATCTTCTAATTGCTTCGTCATTCTTTTTATATCGTAAAGGAGAAGCAGAAGCATTCCGATACTAATGATTAGTAGAAAAATTAAAATAATGATAATCAACCAGCTGTTCACTTTCTTTCATCCCTTCCTCCATCAATCAATATTTTGTTTAGCGAATTTATTTGCCCCTATTAGTAAAAAAATCACCGAAATCACAATACCAGTAACCCAAGGACGATACTCGAATTGAACCTGAACCGTTTGTGTTATGAAATTCATTAAATTATCGTCTAATAGTGTACTTGGTGCATATAGATATAGTTCATTTATTCCTGAAATCGATCGGAGTAGTATCCGAAATAGGTCACCTGAAAATAGGAAGAGGAATAGCAACAAGATGAAGATATAGACATCGCCGACCTTTACCATCTTAAGCACATGGATGACAATAAATCCACTAACCACAATCGGTACCATATTGAAACAAGCTATTAGGAAATTCCTGACTGCTTCTTCCTCACTGGCCAACAGGCTCTCACCCAATACAATTGTTAAGGCTAGACCAATCACACATAGTAACAGAAAATACATGGATGTTAGAATGAGCTTCGACCAAAAGACGGTGTTCCGAGAACTACCGAAGGATACAGATTGTTTAATGATAGCCGTATCTTTACCAGTAAGTGCCGAATTAAAGATGAATCCTATGATCATAATTAGGAGTCCACCACTAATGACGTTTGAATAAAAAAACATACTAGTTGCGTATGGAAAATCTGGATCTGAATTTGGAAGAAGGTATAAAACAGCCGCAGCTGCAACAATTAAGAATAACCCAATAACCCCTGTAATATAAGGTCCTTTTTTGTGTAGTAAACGATAATGTTCGCTCTTCATGTAATTTATCATTTTTCTTTGTCCTCCACTAATCCTAAGAAATACTCTTCTAAATTCAGTGCTTCGAAACGAAACTCCATCACTAACACACCATTGGTAGTTAAGAGACGATTAATCTCTCCACCTTCTTCTATATGGTTTTGAATGGTAATACTATGATTAGGAAGTACTTTATATTGAATATCTGGATAGGCTTGCTCTAACAATTGGGCTGTTTTGGCGGTATTATTGACCTTAAGCCGAATTTGCTTTTTACTTTTTTCATCTAAATCCTCTTTACGTAAATCATCGACAATAACACCATTCTTAATAAAGACAAAACGCGTAGCTAATAATTGTAATTCACTTAAAATATGGCTGGAAATTAAAATGGTTATTTGTTTTTCTTCATTTAGCTTCAATAATAACTGACGAATCTCCATAATGCCCTCAGCATCTAAACCATTAATAGGCTCATCTAGAACTAAACAATCTGGACTACTTAGAAGACAAAGGGCTATACCAAGTCGCTGCTTCATCCCCATTGAATAATCTTTAAACCGTTTCTTCTTTTCATTGGCTAAACCAACAATTTGTAAGACTTCATAAATCCTCTTTTTCTCAACGACCCCTCGTTGAATTCGAAAATACTCAAGATTTTGAGTGGCTGTAAAATCAGGAAAAACTCAGGTGTCTCGATCATAAAACCCATTCTCTTTTGTGCTGTGGTCATTTCTTTGCCTGATTTCCCAAATAAGTGAATGTCTCCTGAAGTAGGAATGAATTGGCCTGAAAGCATTTTAAAAAACGTCGATTTGCCCGCACCATTCTTTCCGATTAGTGCACAAATTTCCCCTTGCTGTAATGAGAAATTAAGCGGTTTGATAATTTCATCTTCTTTAAAGGCTTTCGTCAAATGAAATGTTTGAATAATGGTATCCATCTTGTAGACTCCTTCGCTAAAATTCTTATTATACTTAGTCTAGCTTAGGTGTCTTTAATATCCCTTAAGCAAAACATAAAGAAATCATAAAGAATTCAAATGAGCATGAAGCCTACACCCCAAATTGTTCTTATATACTCATCAGAAGTGATTTCTGCTATTTTCTTACGAAGATTTGAAACATGAACACTAATCGTATTGTCATCGCCCAAGTAGGTCCGTTTCCACGTTCTTTCGTAAATCTCACTTTTGGAAAAGGCACGCTCAGGATAACTAATGAATAAGGACAGGATATCAAATTCTGCATTCGTTAATTGTAGCTCGTTTCCTTCTAAGGAGACAGATCGCTTTTCTGGATTAATTTTCAGTCCACGCCATACTTTCACTGGAGCTTGTGATAAATGACTACTTGATTTTCGTAATTGAACTTCAACTCTTGCAATAACCTCTTTTTGATGAAAGGGCTTGGTTATATAATCATCGGCCCCATTTTCAATACTTGAACTTTACTTTCAATGTCAACCTTGGCGGAGATAACTATAATTGGGATGTTGCTATCTTCTCTAATCTCTTTGATTAATTCTTCCCCACTTTTTCCTGGTAACATTAAATCTAATAAAATTAAGTCATATGTATCATTCTGAAGCTGCAACAGACCTTCTGTACCAGAATAAGCCACAACGGAATCTATCCCTACATTTGTCAAAATCACACTTAATAGTCGACTAATTTCTTGATCATCTTCTATGATTAAAATTCTTTTATCTTCATTCACAATTATCAGACCCCTTGGTTCGATCTTATTGATTAAATCTCATTATAGCGTATTTCCTTGACTTAAATGGATCTTCATGCGGTTTGAAATGTTGAATGAATGAAAAAAGAATTGTTTTTCGCTCGTTATGTAGGAGGATGGAGAGGATAATGGTTTTGTAAATATATTCAAATAGGCTCAACTACAAAAACTTTTACGAATTTACTATTATCTAAGTTAGTCTTAAATAGCCAAATAGCTTTAGACGAGCCAATATCAACATACAAACCAGAATATAAAAACGCACTATCATATAACGGAAAAGAAGTGACATTTCGACATTTGTCTACACATCGCTCTGGCCTCCCTAGAGAAGATATAAAAATATTACGCAAACGAATAAGTGAACATAAGGACGAGAAAGACAATCCTTATAAATATTATACAGATCAAGATTTGCATTAATTTTTATAGATTTTGATTTAAGAAAAGAAATCGATAAAAAATGGAAATACTCAAACGTCGCAATTGGTTTACTGGGAAATGTATTAGCCGAAATAGTAGGATTAACCTATGAAGAAGCTATTACGTCACATATTTTGCACCCGCTCGGTATGAAGAATACATTTGTAACAGGAAATGAAGAACAACATTCACGATATATATCAGCATATAACAAAAAAGGTGAAAGAATCCCGCCATTTTTACTCCCCGCCATTAGTAGTACAGGTGGATTAAAAAGTACAATGAATGATATGCTTCAATACTTAGAACATCAAATGGGCATCCTAGATAGTCCTTTAAAAGAAGAAATTGAATGTACCCATGAATTTCAAGCAAAAACACCATGGAAAAATTATAATATGGGATTAGGTTGGTTAATTGCAGAGAAAAAATGGAGTGACTATCCAGTTATATATCATGATGGTAAAACGACTGGCTTTCATACGTATTGTGGTTTTATCAAAGAAAAACAAATCGGTATTGTAGTTTCTTCAACTATTCAATTAAAAAACATAAGGTTGATTCAAATTCTATTAAATCTTAGTAGAGTGGTAAACGAGGATATAGCAGAATCAATATTTAAACATAACTTAAATAAGCCGGGATAAAAATAATAATGTCATAAGTTAGTTCTTGTTTCTAAAAACTCTTCCTTCTACTATGTCTAGTTAAAACAAACAATGGGCGATGGTGATGAACAACTATTAATTCATGACCCAACGGGTGTTATAGTATGCAGAATAACTTACACACTTTCTTGACATGCCCCTCAAAAGCAATTGATGCATACATTTCCTTTTACAATTATGAAAGATATCAACAACGATTAAACGGCCTTAGCCTATTGAATATAGAGCTAAAGCCGCTTAAATCATTTTCTGAATATCCACTGTCTATTTAACAGGGGGCCGTTCAGATCAATTACTGTCTTTTCCTATTTCTTAATCTTCTACTAAAATAATTTCACCGTTTAGAGTGACTTCCTCTTCTATGAAAATTAAGTTATTTTCTTCTGATTGCTTAAGGGTTATTTCCTCTTGATTAATAATACTTTCTTGCTCTTCTTTAAAGGATTGAGATTCATTTGATCGTTCCACAGAATCTAGTGGAGTGCTCTGTTCTAAATGTTCTTGAGATTCTTTTCCTAAACTTTCTAATGGTACTAAATTGACGTCTTGTTGACTATAATTGTTTGATACTCTCGGTGTGTTCTCATGAGCCAAAACAGAACTTGCCATCCCAATAAAAGCAATAGAAATGAAAATAGCAGTAGAAAGAATAGTGATAGGTTTACTTCCCGCTTTCACTTTTAAAATGTTCGTCAATCTACTTTTTAAATTTCTTTGCCCAGCTGCAAAAGTTACCCCTAGAAAATCAAATTCTGAATCCTGATTTGCCCTATGCATGATATTTAATATCGTTTCTCCATACTTTTTTCTCTCCGCGTGAGACATTCTTATGACAACATCCTCATCACAAGAAAGTTCACTCCATTTCGTCAATTCCTTTTGTAAGACATAAATTAAAGGATTATACCAATGTAGAATCATTGCAAGTAACATAGCTTGTTTTACCCATAAGTCTTTTTTCTTAAAGTGCGTTAATTCATGTTTAATAATCATGTCTAATTCATCATCTGGAATATCATACATCGGTAATACGATTGTTGGTTTAACAACACCAACTAAAATAGGACTTATATTTACTTGACAGAACGTCAATTTTATATTGGTTTGAAGGTTCATTTCTTTTATATTTTTGCTCAGAAGAGATTGTGCGAAATGATCGTTTGGTATGGATACATAGTTTGCTTTTAACTTTTTAATAAATGTTTGATGTACATAGTAAACTCGCAAACTCGCTATAACCGTGCCTACCAACCAGATAGCAAATAATATTTGAATGACTAATAACGGTAACGATAGACTAGTTTCATTAATAGAATAATGACTTAAAGAATAGAACAGCGTCTCTTCTTGTTTAACTGAAGGGAATAATTTAAACAGTAAAAAAATCGGGACAAGGAATAAAAAAAGAGATAGCATTCTATTCCAATAGTGCCACTTGGCACTGAACATGCCCTTTGAAAGATAGGTACTCAAGCAAGAAAATAATAGAATACCACTTCCGGCAACGGATAAAGCAATGAATATACTTACCCACTCATTCATTATCACACCTACTTATCTGAAAACCATTTTTTTAGTTCATCTAATTCGTTAGAAGTAACCTTGTCATCGTAAAGGGTTGCTAAAAAATTCTTAACTGATCCTTGATACATTGTATCTAATAGACTTTGTGCTTCTTTTTTCTTGTATTCTTTTAACGATAGGCAAGGGGTGTACGTATTTGATCGGCCTTCCCGTTTTACAGATAACAAGCCTTTATCAACAAGTCTGGATAAAAAGGTGGCAATCGTTTGACCCTTCCATTCTTTACCTTCCTTTTCTGAAAAAAAGTCTAATAATTCACTTGATTTAACTGGGTGATTCATCTTCCAAATCACTTGCATTAATTTCATTTCTGTTTCAGATAAACTTTGAAATTTAGACAAAATATTCATCTCCTGTAAAATTTTATATTTACAATCCAATCACTACAGTGCTATAGTTCATATTATACTACAAGTTAGTAGTATTAATCAATGAACCTTTGCACTTTTATCGATAGGAAAGGAGAGTTGTTCCATATGATGTAAGGAATAGTATCTACATTGACATTTAAAATAAGAACGAGATAAAGGAGAAATTTAGCGTGAATATACGATTACTTTTTAAGTGTGGATTTTTACTAATGATTTGTCTTCTTATCATCACAGGCTGCTTCAAAGAGAACTCAGAGGAAGAGGGACAAGTTACAAATACTGATTTGAATAATAATCCATTTGAATTGGATGAGGAAGAAACAGTTATTTTGGGCTCAATTTTTCATGGATATCGTAACTTAGAGTTTGATGATAATGAAGAGGTACTTCCTTTATCCTATGATGGAGATGAATTAGTATTAGATTACTATGTCCAGGCAGAAGGAAAAGCTACCAATGTTGGTTTTCTAGTGTATGTGGATGGGATTGCACAACCTTACAAGCTAAATACGGCAAATTCTGATTATCAATATATGCACATTCTTGATTTAGAAGAAGAAAACAAAGATACACCACTTCAGTTTATATTTACACCTATCACTGGTAAGAAGGGAGAGACTGTTAACGTAACCACTACTAGCATATATAACCCAGCATTTATTCCCGACATGAAAGAAACAACATCCTATGGTGGTTACCATGATCGATTAGAAGTAACACGTCCATTAGTCTTTCAAGAAAATCCGGACCCTATAGATTCAGCTAGTCTGACGAGTGAGGTATTAAACGATGTTCGTCTATCGATTGAACCAGTGACAGAAGATTTAATGGATAAACTAGGTGGAGGAGTGATAGCGATTGATTCAGAAATGCTAGAGGTAGATGTGTTTAGTATGGTAGATATAGAAACGAAACCAGACGTAGAGACGACCTTCCAAATAAATGATCAAGAAAAACTACATGTGACGTTTAAGATAGTTGGCCATCCAGGGGTAATCTATCAGAATACATTTTACCTAAATCATCAAGCACTCTCTAATCAAGAAGGAGAGACCTCATTTCAAACAGAGCTAACTAAAGGGGATGTTTCTGTCATTGATGTGGAGCTTGATGTGGGGAAATTGGATGATTTCAGTACATTTTATGTTGTTTCAACACCTGTGAACTCTGAAGACTTTTATGATGACGGGGTTTCATCTCTGAAAACACCATCCTTACTATTATATAAATGAATGGAGAATAAGTGATGAACGCTAAATTTATTATCTCTGTAACCATCTTACTTCTATTTTTCATCGTAGGATGTACTAATCAAGAGAAGGAAGAAGAGCAAGAGAATATAGAAGATACTTCTAATCAATCGGCAGAAAAAGTAGATTCAGCTCTTGCTTCTCCCCCTCCTGTTGAGACTTTTAAAGATTTAAATCAAGTAAAAGGAGATATACGGAATGTGCATTATGCGGAAAATGGACATATTTTAATATCAGCTGAGAGTTTATATTTATTCGATGTAACGGCAGAGAATATAATAGCAGAAGTTTCACAGGAAGAAGCTGAAACTGAAAAAATTTGGATTGTTGAAAATGGATATGTTGCGATCAGAGAAACTCTTAATGACAGTACAGAAATGCTAGGAGGAACAGCTCAATATCAGGTCATATTTTATAATGATGAGCTCGAAGTTGTTTCGGAGTTTGACTTGCAACAGTTGATAGATGAAGAGGATTTGTTTTTGTCCTTACAGGAAATTTCTTTCAGTAAAGATGGGACAAAGATGAGTTATGCGACACACTTAGGGTTATATCTTTATGACTTTGCGACAAAGCAGAAGACGAAAGTAGTTGATTTGACATTGGAGGATATGGAGGCACGTTCTTATATAGCAGCATTTGAACAAATCGGTTTTATTCGTGATGAAACACAGATCGCTTTTAAAGCACAAACCTTGCCAACACAACTTGATCAACCTTCTTTTGACACTTGTGGAATAGTCGATATAGATGGTTCTAATTTGTTTAATCGGACATTCGATGAATATACTTGCAAGCGATTGACAGCTTATGATGAATTGCTGTTATTAGCAGAAGACCCTGTGGTTGCCTCAGGTAGATTACTGGTAATGATGAATGAGACTGAAGAGACAACGATACATACCTTAATAGAGAAAGAAGAAAGCGGCACGATATCAGGATCAGATAAAGGAGCGTATTTTGCCACATCCATTATAAATAACAATGATTTTACGATTCGTATTTACCAAACAGAAGATGGACAATTAGTAGGTGAGCAACAAGTTACTGCAGATGAGAATGGTCTCTATCTCTCCCATGATCCGATTGTAAAGGTCTTAGACGATACGAAGACTGTCATCGTTTTACTAGGTTCCAAACGAGAGGATATTGAAACGAAGATGTTGATTAGTCATTTTTAAACTTGTTACTTTACATGAAGGGAGAGTTCGCTAATGAAGGTATCGTTTAAAGAGATTTCCAAACAGTATAAGAACAAAAACGCCTTGAAAAACTTTACTTCTGATTTGGAAAACGGTATCTATGGTTTATTAGGAGAAAATGGAGCTGGAAAAACAACGTTAATTAATATCTTTGTTGGCATTTTAAAAAGTGACCAAGGCCAAATATTAATTGACGATGTTGATATAAAAAATCTCGGAATTGATTTTTTATCTCGTATTGGCTATTTACCACAGTACCCACAGTTTTATAAGCATTTTAAAGTAATCGAGTTTTTGCGATATATGTCGTCATTAAAAGGGATTCCAAAAGAACAAGGAGAAAAGAGGGCAAGAGAGTTACTGCAAACGGTTAATCTCAGTGAAGCAACTCATATGAAAATTGGTGCATTATCTGGAGGAATGCGACAACGAGTTGGTATCGCTCAAGCTATGCTGAATGACCCTGATATTTTAATTTTGGATGAACCAACGGCTGGACTTGATCCTCAAGAAAGGATTCGTTTCCGTAATTTAATTACGAAGTTTTCAAAAAATCGGGTTGTATTGTTAGCAACCCATATTGTTTCAGATATTGAGCATGTAGCGAATCAAGTTATTTTACTAAAAAAAGGAGAACTTCTCAAACAAGGGACTCCTCAGACACTTACTGATGAGATAAAAGGCAAAGTATGGTCTATCACAGTGACAGATGAATTACTAGAAGAAAAACTTGATCTAAAAATTAGCAGCATGATGAGAGAGGATGATGGTATTCATTTAAGAGTTATTGCAGATGAAAAGCCAGATATCCATGCGGTCAATGTGAGACCGAACTTAGAGGATGTATTTTTGTATCATTCTAGTGAGGGCGAAAAATGGTAAAATTAATTTATTTTGAATGGCAGAAACATTTCTTGAAAAAGTCTTTAGTTATCGTGATTATCTGTTTTAGTTTAATAAATATCATCAAAATATATACTGAGTATCATGAAAATTCCTTGCTATCCTCAAAAACGAACCCAGGGTGGAGTGAATTGTATTGGGAAATGTATGAGAAATTTAGCGGTATGATGACAGATGAAAAGGTTGAAGAACTGATGTCTATCTATAAACCACTAGAACAACAAACAGCAGAGAAGACAGCCAGTACAGAAACTAATAACCCGAACACATATACCGGAAATATATATAACGATCATTTATTTTTCCAATGGAATTTTGTTAATCCAATGGAATATGCCTACATGTATAAACATTATGCAGCTAATGTCGTAAGGAATACGGAAGAAAACTTAGTATTTTTTGAATCGGTGGGAAATGAATATGAATATAAAAAAATAGGATTATCATGGATCGGTTTGATGGAAGAAAGATCGAAACGTTTCCTATACGGAAATGTTCCAATACTATATTCACTATGACTTTTCTGCTTTTCTTGTTTTATTGATATGTTTATATGCTTTAATGAGTGTATTTATAACTGAAAAGGAAACAGAAATGGATATGCTTTTGTTGACTACAAAAGCAGGAGGATGGAAAACGACTTTCGCGAAATTACTTTCTGCTTTCTTCTTTGTCTGTCTCATCTCTTTTTGGTTTGGGCTAATTGATTTTTGTCGCGTTTGCTAGTTTTTTTTGGTTCATTAGAAGCTGTTTTTTTCTCCAGTTTATGCGATTGAAAACTTTGTGAATACGTCCATCAATATAAGTTTATGGGGATATGTATTTATATCATGGATGGTAAAAACGCTAGGAATTCTAGTACTTTCAATCTTCTTTTTATTCGTTTCTCTTTTCTTTAAAAATGCCTTATTTCCTTTTGTAGTTAGTTTATTTCTTACATTTGGATTGATTTATTTTCAAGAGGCATACATGGGTTCAGAGCGAATTATGCTAAAGGTTATGAATCCCTTTTCTTTAGTTGTTCATCGAGAATTATTTAGTAAAACAGAATTTGTGAACATAATAGGCTTTCCTATACTTAGTTACACAGCAGCAATATGTATGGCAATCGTATGGGGAATCATTTCTTTATTCGGTATCCTCACATTTCAGAAAAAAATACTATGTGCCGGATGGGAGTGAAGTAGCTTGTCCATATTAGGTTATGAGATGAAAAAAATGTTTCTTTATCAAAAAGGATGGTTATGGATTAGCATCTATTTTGTTATTAGTTTAGCAGTTCTTCTCCTTTTTGACACACCGAAAAATCTAGCTATGGAAATGAACGCTTCTTCGTATCAATATTACTTGGATTTAGTCCGTGGTCCGCAAACAGAAGAAGCAGAACAACTCTTCGCAAATGAAGCAATGAATATTTCGGAAGCTCGGGTAACGTTGACAAAAGTATATGATCATTATTATGACGGGAAAATTTCGGAAGAAGAATTACATGTTACGACCCATTCATTAGAAAAGATTGTAGAGAATGAACGAGGTTTCCAACTTATTTTGATCAATATATGTATGTGCGTGAAAATCCAGAGAACCGATATTATTTATCTACAAATGGCTGGGACGGTCTATTATCTACAGATCAACTAGACTTTGCTTTACTGCTGTTGTTACTAGTATTAGTGACACCTGTATTTTGTATGGAATATTCTAGTGAAATGAACTCTCTTCATTTAACATTAAGCAAGGGTACAAGAGTTCATGCTGTATCTAAAATATTGTTAGTATTCATCACCGTTATCGTGATTTCAATCTTATCGGCAATGTTGAAATACGGATTCTTTAATATGAAGTATGGCCTAGAGAATGGAGACTTTCCTATTCAAAGTTTATCTTACTTTGGGACATCTCCAAAAAATCTTTCATTAATTTCAACATTTCTTTGGTCAACAGGTTTAAAGATATTCGGTAATCTGAGTTTTGCCATGTTGATTATGCTGTTTTCCGTATGGACAAAGAAATATGCATTAACGCTATTTTCTTCAACTGTCGTCATTTTGCTTCCTTATTATATATTTACGCTGGAATCTTCGAAATATTTTTTACCAGGACCATTGGGTTTTATGCTTTCTACTGGTTTTTTTAGAGGAAGTGAATATGAGTATAACCTACTTACTGAGCAGATGGATCTAATATTATTTAAAGAGGTCACGATGACTACTATGTTTATCTTATTAGCTATTACGTTTTGTGTAGGCGTTTGTGCTTGGGTAATGATTCTCAATTGTCATACGAATGCATGGCTAGTAAGGAACGCCGTTATAAGTTGGAATCTTCCTATAGATTGTTTTTCCTGTGTATTGTTGTCGCTAGTCTTGTAGGATGTGATACATCCAATGAAGCTACGAATAACAATGATATTTTTAACTCGATTTCTAGACAAACGTTTGAAAATGAGTCCTATTTTTTTTATATAGATGAAACAGATTTGGATGATATTCGACCTGTATTTGAAAGTAAAGAAACAGGAGAAATAAAAAACCTGATGATAAGTCCTTTATCATCGTTAACCAATGTGGAACACTACATATATGGAAATGGCCCGTTTGTCTATTATATGAAAATGGATTATGATAAGTCAGGCTTTTATAAGGAAACAAATCGTCTTTCTATAATCGAAGTGGATACAAGAACTTTTGAGGAAACGGTTATTTATGAGGAAAATACGAATATGGTGAGAGATAGTTTTTTAGGATTGCATACGACAGATAGTATTGACTTTTTAGGCATCACATCCTTTTTTGTGGATAAAACAAATATCTATTTGGTAATAGATGATAATCAAATAAGACGAATCAATCGTTTAACAGGAAAAAAAGATGATATTATTCAATCTGCTTCTGTATTCAGTAACGTTGCTTACGATGGCAAGTTTATTTATTATCTTAGTGATACTTATCAAATTGTAAAATACGATACACAAACGGAGAATGAGATCGTTATTCCTGATGTGATAACAACTCATTTTTTCTTGACGGATACCGAATTACTTTATGTGAATCGTCAAGACAGCCATCGGATTTATGCGATGGATTTAAATGATTCCACAGTCCAAAAAATTTCAAATAATCCTGTGTGGAGTTTTACTTATAACAATCAATATATTTATTATACAAGCAAATTAGATAATGAACAGTATCGAATTAATAGAGACGGAGAAAATGAAACTCTTATAAATCAGGATAAGGAATAAACTGCTAACCAATAATAGTTAGGGGATTTCTGTACTTTTTCATTGAGAGTACGGTCTTTGCCAGGAGGAGCAGTTGAAGCAAAAGAAACCCTGAAAGAAGCAGCTATTAGAGAAGTTAAAGAAGAGACAGGTTATGATGTTACAGTTAGCGATATTATTGCAGTTAATGAAGCATTTATGAACAGTAATCATGTGTATTTTATTACGTTTCAAGGTCAAATTTTGAAATCACCTGAAGTAATTCCAGCAGAAGAAAATATTCTTAAAGTTGAATGGGTAGATTTGGAGGAAGTAGATCGATTAATACCGTATCTTCCTGAAGGTGTATCTAAGTTAATTAGAAGATCTGGAGCAAGATATACATTGCAAAAATAATGGTATGTTGAACGAACCGTTAGCATTCTACAATAAAGGATGCTTTTTTAATCCTATAAAAAGGAAATTAATGCTAAACTAAAGAGGCTGTTTAGTATAAATAGTAGGAGGAACATAAAGATGAATTGTATTTTCTGTAAGATTGTTAATAGAGAAGCTCCAGCAGAAATTATATATGAAGATAAAGATGTTATTGCCTTTTACGGGTTGCATTTTAGTGCCCCAGTCCATGCGTTAGTTATTCCGAAAAAACATATCGAAAACATCATGGACATAAAAGAGGACGATGTAAGAATTTTATATAAAATTCATCATGGATTAAAAGAAGTTGCAAAAATATTGGGTGTAAGTCGTGATGGTTTTAGAGTAATTACGAATACGGGAAAACATGGACAACAAGAAGTTTACCATATGCATTATCATATAATTGGAGGTCGCCAATTAAACTGGGAAATGTAATTAACTCACTGTTCAAACTAGAACTAACGGTCAAATTATGTTGAAGTGTATGTTGATTTTATATAAATAGAAACGCAAAGGTTTATTATGATGAAGTGATCGTCTTGGGAGAATTGCACAATTCATCATATATAGTAGAATGCTTTTACACTACTTTCCTTTATTGCTAAAATAACAGAGTGGAGACGTTTTGGAAGGGGATAAAGATTATAATGTGGAATAGCTTGTAGTGATTAGGAGTTGGATAGATTTTTTTGTCCTCGTTGATGAGGGTTATTTGCTATCTATAATCATTCAAGGACGGCATTAATTGGCTTCAATATCCCTTTCTAATGAACAGATACTTTCGTTATGTGTCTGACTTTTGTAGTGGGAAATGACATCTCCTATTGTTGTTATGAATGCGTCCTTCATTTGGAGGAATATGTATGAATCAATTATTAGAAAAAGTAGCAGTTGTTACAGGTGTTAGTCGTCTTAATGGGATTGGTGCTGCTATTTGTAAGGAGTTAGCTGAAGCAGGGTATCATATCTTTTTTACTTATTGGACGGAATATGATAAACAGATGCCGTGGAGCATTCACTTAGATGAACCATTGAAACTTAAAGAGGAATTAATGGAAAAAGGGGTCAAGGTTTCATGTATGGAAATAGATTTAACCCAATTTGATGCACCAGAACAACTATTTAATAGAGTAAAAGAACAACTTGGTTATCCTCATATTTTGATTAATAACGCAGCATATTCAACGAACAATGATTATTCAAATGTGACTGCAGAAGTATTAGATAAACATTACATGGTCAATATACGAGCTACAACATTATTAAGTAGTTTATTTGCACGAGGGTTTGACAAGAAATCTGGTGGAAGAATAGTCAATCTTACCTCAGGTCAGTTTCAAGGGCCAATGCCTGGTGAACTAGCGTATGCAACGACAAAGGGTGCCATTGATGCCCTAACAATAACTTTGTCGGCTGAAGTAGCCCCTTTAGGCATAACAGTCAATGCAATCAATCCAGGCCCTACTGATACTGGATGGATGACAGATGAAATAAAAACGCAGTTAAGACCATTATTTCCTTTTGGTAGGATAGGAGAACCGAACGATGTAGCAAAAACAATTAAATTCTTAGTGAGTGAAGATGCAGACTGGATAACAGGACAGATCATTCACTCAGAAGGTGGATTTAAAAGATAACATGATTAGCTTTTTTTGCATTCAACATTACTAATAACGGTGAAGTTTGTCGGTCGTTATTTTAGACATAAGTGAGCAAGGTAACACAGGAAATAACAAACGCCGTGCAGTATCATTTTCATTATGGGAGGTGGGGAATGGATTTTATTCAAAACCTGCAAACAGCGGTTGAGTATATTGAGGATTATATTTTAGAGCCAATTACTTATGAAGATGTAGCAAAGCATCTTCATCTATCAAGCTTTCATTTTCATCGAACATTTAGTATTGTGACGGGAATGACAGTGAATGAGTATATCCGAAACCGAAGATTATCTATGGCTGGACAGGAATTATCGGTATCTAATATAAAGGTAATCGATGTTGCTTTAAAATATGGGTATGAATCCCCAGAGAGCTTCACTAAAGCATTTTCAAGGTTCCACGGTATTACTCCAAATCTGGCTAAACGTGCAGGGGCGAAATTAAAATCCTTTAACCGTCTTCTCATTAAAATCAAAGTAGAGGGTGGTACTGTGTTGGACTACAGAATTGAATCGAGAGAAGAATTTACGTTATTGGCTAAAGTAAAAAAGTTTAAGTTTAGAAATGAGACTGCTTCAGAGAATGAGGCTAATGAAATTCCGAATTTTTGGGAAGAGTCGAAAAGCGATGGGACGTTTTCTATTTTAGGGCAACATGCAGTAAATAACGAAATGTACGGATTATGTGCTCCTATATCTAAGGGAAGTAAGTATTTTAATTATGGCATAGGGATGGCATATGCTGGCGGGTCCATACCTGATGGGTTCACAGAATGGAAAGTCGAACCTACTTTATGGGCCGTATTTAAATGTGTAGGCGACACTCCAGATTGTATCGCTGAAACGTGGGATAGAATATTTAAAGAATTTCTTCCAGGTTCCGAATATCAAATGCTCGATGATATGGACTTTGAATTATACTCTGATAAATTTCAGCCGGAGGTTTTTTGTGAAATTTGGATACCTGTAAAGAAAAAACAGTAGATTTAACGGTATGAATGCTAAATGTTGTTAGGTAGAAAAATAATAGTAAGCAAACGGTACGTTAATGAGATAATGATGATTATAAACTTAGAGAGGAACATTCTCTAAGTTTTTTTGTATGTCCACTTTTCTTATCATATACACGACCAAGTTAAATTTTATCTGCTGTCAAAGCAGGTGTATTAGCTTTACTTGTTGAAGTAATTGACAGGTATTTTAGAAAAAAGTTGATAATTGTCACTTGAATTAAAAATTGTTAATGAATTGGAGGACTATAAATGCAACATGAAGCGAATACGAAAATGGAGAAGAGGCAGCCTTTATTCATTGTACGGGTCAAGTGGATCGGGTAAAACTTCCAATTATGAAATACCTAAACTGTCGGTAGCTACATAATTTGAGGATCTGTACCAGAAATAGCACAAACCAAGATGGATACGTCCATAAAATGATGTAGAAAAATATAAATGTTGGAGGTTTAAAAATGAGTAATTTTATAAAAAATGTTCTAAAGATTAAACATCATGGAAGGGAAATCTATGGCGTTTCCTACATGCCGAATAATGGGAAAAAGAGTCCTGTCGTTATCTTCAGCCATGGTTTTAACGGAACGAATGCCGACTTTGCTATGAATAGTGAATATTTAGCATCCAATGGAGTGGGGGCATTTTGCTTTGACTTTTGCGGGGGGTCTGTTCATACGAAAAGTGATCTAAAGACTACTGAAATGTCTATATTTACAGAGAAAGAGGATCTATGTGCTGTTATTGATACGGTAAGAGATTGGGAGAATGTTGATCGCGATAATATCTTTCTCTTTGGGGGTAGTCAAGGAGGTTTGGTAACAGCCCTAGCTGCGGAAGAATATATTGATTACATTAAAGGGATTCTATTATTATTTCCTGCATTCGGTATCCCGGATAACTGGAATGAAAAATTCCCAACACTTGATAGTATCCCCGACACATGGGAGATTTGGGGAGTAACATTGGGGAGAATATTCTTTGAATCTATTCACGGGTATAATGTTTTTGAACATATTGGGAAATACGATAAAAATGTGTTGATTTTTCATGGTGATCAGGATGAAATTGTATCACTTGAATATGGAAAGAGAGCAGCAAAGCTGTATCCTCATGCTAGAATTGAAGTATTTCCGGGAGAGGGACATGGTTTTTCAGAAGCTGGTAATGCTAAAGTAGCTGAGATGACATATGAATTTGTTAAATCAAATATTTGAAAGCGATATCAAATGGTAGAACATCTAGGATTACTAGGATAGTTCAGTTCAAAAGTCCTATTTCCAAATGTGTTTTATATTGATATATTCTAGATACTACATATTATAACATTTAACTACATATTTTTCCTTGTTTACAACGTACGATAATGGCAAACCCATTGAAAAGTGGGGACGCAAAGCTACAGGGGCTAAGGTGGATAAGTTCCATGATGCCAGCCAGTTACCGAATACGACGGAAACCTCCGTCTTATCCTCTAAGATTGGAGGTTTTTTGGGTTTTTTCGAATAGTAAGTTTTTCGGAAAATTGGTTATTCAAGGATCTATTCCCAAACTAAACAAACCTCTTTAAAAGATGAAATGAACAAATAACGGTAGATTCTAATGGCTGAGTTCCTACTTAATTAATTCAGCTAGAGAAGAATCAACTTGTTGGATGTCAACAAAGAAATAGAATATTAAAACCGGCAGTTTTATTTAGGATGGCCGCCAATCTATTGTTTAATTTGGTTTTTGAGTTTGTCTTTTATCGATCACAAATCTCATAAAGGCTAAACTGTAATACGGCGATTCTTCAACAATAATATTCGGGGTCTGACTATTTTTTCGAAAGCGAGATTCTAAAGATAATATAAAAATGTCAACATATCTCGTTAATAATTCCAGTAATACTTGTTTCAACCAAATATAAAATTATGCAGAGCAGGTGAAGGAACAATGGAAAAAATGTTGTTTGTAACAGACTTATATTATGAAGCGAAAGGCTCACGAGTTTATTGTGAAGAAGACATCTACCTTACTTCTCAGCTTAGAAAGGATTTCCAAGTGGTCATTTGCCATCCAGAAGACACCGAAATGTTTGAAAAAAACTTTGACTTAATTGTATTTCGAAATGCAGGTCCGGTTATATATTACAAGGATAAATATCAAGCATTTCGGAATAGAATACGCTCTAATCATTTAAGAACGTACAATTCTCTCAATGGGAAAGGGGATATGAATGGGAAAGAGTATCTTATTGAGTTAACAGAAGCCGGTTATCCTGTAATTCCTACTACTGACAATCTGGATGATTTAGATAATCTTCCTACTGTAGAAACGTACATTATAAAACCGAAAGACGGAGCAGATTCAATAGGTTTTGAGTATGTCTCTAGAAATAAGCTTAATGATAAAGTGGATTCAAATAAAAAAAACACTTTAATACAGCCATTTATCAACTTTGAATATGAGGTCTCTTTCTACTTTATTGACAAAGAATTTCAATATGCACTTTATGCACCAAACAAGAATAAAAGATGGGAATTAAAAGAGTATGTACCACCGCACAGGATCTATCTTTTGCCCAAAGTTTTATTGAATGGAACAATCTTGACTGGGGAATTGAACGAGTGGATGCTTGTCGAACTAATAATGGAGACCTTTTATTAGTCGAACATGAAGATCTCAATCCATATTTGTCTCTATCTATGTTAGCACCAGATAAACGTAATAGTTTTGTAGAAACACTGAAAAAGTCATTAATAAAAGTACTTGAATCTAATTAAAACAGTAACATTTACTATTTAAAGATTTGATATATGCAAAAACGGTTTTCTGTCATTGAAATTATTTCTACTTGATTCGATTAACAGATATGAACAATAAACTAATATGTTAGGTGGTTTTTGTGTGAATATAACTGTATCTAATAGAATGAGGTTTTTCCAGCCATCAATTTTTAGTGAATTGGCAACTTATAAACAGCAGAAGCTTGCTGAAGGGGCGCCAATCATTGATTTAAGTATTGGGAGCCCTGACTTAGCACCTCCATCTTTTATCACAGAAACGTTAGCTGAAGAGGTTCTGAAATCTGATCAGTATGGATATGCAATTACAGGAACAAATGATTTTAATCATGCTGTTTCTACTTATTATGAAAGAAAGTATCAAGTGGAATTAAATCCAGATAAAGAAGTTTTACTTGTGATGGGGTCTCATGATGGACTTGTACATTTTCCAATGGTGTTTGCAAATCCTGGTGATATCATTTTAGTACCAGATCCGGGATATACAGGATACGCTGCTGGAATTGCACTAGCTGGAGCAGAGCCATATTTAATGCCCTTAAAAAAAGAAAATAACTTTTTGCCTGACCTTACAGTGATTCCAGAGGATATTGCTAGTCAAGCGAAGGTGATGATACTAAACTTTCCTGGTAATCCTGTTCCTTCATTAGCGAGTAAGGAATATCTAGCAGAGGTTGTAGCCTTTGCAAAAAAATATAATATTATAGTGCTTCATGACTATGTCTACTCTGGAGTTTATTTTGATGAAAATAAATCGGTGAGCTTTTTATCGATTGAGGGTGCCAAAGAGGTTGGAGTTGAATTGTTTTCCTTTTCCAAAAATTACAATATGGCTGGTAGTCGAATTGGATATTTGGCAGGTAACGAAAAAGTTGTAAAAGCCATGTATCAATTGAAAAGTAATTTAGATTATGGAGTATTCTTACCAATTCAGCATACAGCAATTCAAGCATTGGAAAAAGGTGAAGAGTTTAGTGAAACAACTCGAAAAATATATCAGGAAAGACGAAATCTATTGGTGAATGGCTTGAATGAAATAGGCTGGGAAGTAATGAAGCCTGATGCAGGAATGTTTATTTGGGCTGAAATACCTAAAGGGTGGACATCTTATGAATTTACATATGCATTAATTGATCAGGCAAATGTCGTTGTTACCCCAGGTGATGCTTTTGGGCCAAATGGTGAAGGATATGTAAGAATAGCATTGGTTCAAAGCCTAGAAAAAATAAAGAAGGCGATTTCAAATATTAAAGAAGCAAACATAATTAACTATAAGAGCAAAAAAAGTTCTTAGCCAGTCAATTGAGAACGAATGATCACCTTGGGCTGAACATTCATAATTTATGAAACTATTTCTATAAAAAAAAATATGAATATAAACGTTATTACTATCGTGGAGCAGTTTAGTTTAAAAGGCTTACAGCCGTAGAGCAAACCACCCGTTGTCACGGGTGGTTTTATTTATGGAGATGGCACTTCATTTTGTATTGAAATTTTTCAAATTCGAGGTAATGATGTATAATAAGAACGAGTGTTCTTAGAAGGTGTGGAGGAGATACTAAGTGAAGCAGAATGACTTAATAATCTTAAATTTTGAAGAAATTAGACGTCGGAGTATAATAGTATGGAAAGCAATACCAAGTGTGATGCTCGATTGGAAACCAGATGAAGAGGCAATGACTTGTGCTGAGATGATTAGACATATATTGGAAGGTGAGTTTTATTACCACCAAATTCTTATAGGAAAGAGTAGTAAAGTATTAACGGATGTATCCAATCCTTATGATCAAAAAAAATTTACAACAGTAGAAGATGATCTAGCCTTTTCCAAACCGTATCGTGAACAATTCATTAGTTACATAAAGACAATCGAACCTAGTGATTTAGAAAACATTAAAATAGACCGATCGGATGTCGGGTATGTTAGAACACTTGGCGATATGCTATTGCGTATTGCTTATCATGAATCTGTTCACACAGGTCAATTGTTAGATTATATGAGAACGATAAATATTGATAGACCACGAATATGGGATTAAATATTTTAATTAATTAAGATCATTCATGAAACTGCAACGAATTCCTTGCATGGAATAGGAATACTAGAACGTATTAATTAGCCACTACTATTGGTCAATAGGTTTAATTATTAGAAAGAAGGAACATTTATGACTCAATATGTTTACATAGCTTCCCCAATGAGATTGCCTGAAGGTACATTCGGTGAAAATCCTGTATCGTCTGATCAACCACATGTCTTTAGAAATGAATTGGATTTCACACATTTATATTTTGAAAGTAATTATGACAGTCAATTAAAACGGAGATTCTCATATAGTCCGCATTTTTCATATAAACAACAAGTGGCAACATCCTCTAATCATATTCCCTTACACAATCAATTAAGAGGAACTGCAGAAGAAGAAAAATGCTTAACGATATTATACAATTATCTTGAAAAAGCCATTCAAAATAGTGGATTTATTGAGTATTTTACTTGTTTGAACGGTAAAGAAGACTTGGTTCTTTCAAAAAAGAGATCCGTTCATTGGACGGATATAAAACCTTATGACTTAGTAATAGAAGACCGTGAATTTCTGGAGATTACTTATTGGAAACAAAATGATTATTATACGAGCGGGTAGCGTTTCTGCAACAGCAGCAGGAACGCTATTTGACAATTGAGCACTGTACTAGATTTGATTGGAGGCAGTTAAGAGTTATATATGTTTCATAAATGAAGGAGGTTTACTACATGAAATACAATACGATTCTATTCGATGTTGATGATACATTATTTGACTTCGGTATTTCAGAGGAAATGGCATTGAGTAAAACATTTATGGAGTTTGAATTACCTAGAGGTTTGGCAGATTATCATGCTAGTTATAAACAAATCAGTAAGGTATTATGGCAAGAGTTGGAGCAAGGGAATAAAACCTTGCCAGAATTAGGGGTGGAAAGGTTTAATAGATTATTCAATAAGCATAGGATAAATATTAATCCAGAAAAGTTTAGCAATAGCTATCTCAAAAATTTGGGGGAAGAAGTCCACCCGATAGAGGGAGCCGAAGAGTTGTGTCAGTCTTTAAGCAATTTTCGACTAGCGATTATAACAAACGGATTTGCGACGGTACAAAGATCAAGAATTGAGCTTTCACCTTTCACAAACGTATTTGAGCATATTATTACTTCTGAGGAGGCAGGAGCTCAAAAGCCAACAAAGGAAATTTTTGAATATGCTTTTTCGAAACTACTTCTTACTGATAAATCTAAGGTTTTGATTGTTGGAGATTCTTTAAGCTCTGATATACAGGGGGGGAATAATTTCGGAATTAGCACTTGTTGGTTTAATTCTAAAGGAAAGGAAAATGACAGTGGGATTAAACCGACTTATGAAATTAGTAAGTTAACTGATCTTACGAAGATTTTAGCATTATAATAAAATAGAGTATTCTATTGCGAGAAAACTCGTTGAAACGGATGTTAGAATTACATGGTACAGCTAATAAGTAATGCTCGCGAGAGAATTCTCTCCATTAGAGGATTTTCTCTCGCGAAACAGCTTAGGTATTACAAGATGTGTGTTTAAATATCAGGTATTAAATAAATGGGTGGTGACGTTTTTGAATAAGTCCTTTTGGATCCCACTATTCGCTTCATTCGGATCAATGATATTACTTTATGTAATTGGCTTTATGGCTAATATAGATTTTCTTATATTTAAAATGACGCTTTCCTATACTGAAATTTCATTCATCCCAATTATCGTTGGGCTATTGATAGGATTAATAATTGAACGAATGTTAAAAAGACAAATCTCAAAGAATGATTATTAACGGATAGCTCAGTTTTAATAGGATAGCACGAGTAATAGTATTGAAACGTCGGAGGTGTTCTTCATGGATCTTACTGTTTACCTTTTTTTATTATGTTCTCTGATCATTTCTACTATCTGTACAATTTGGTTCTATAAAAAGACTGCTAGTAAATGGCTAGGAGTAATCATAGGTTTTGGTATAAATACAGTTCTGTTAACGATAGCGACTGTTATCTTTTATAAAGTTGATCATTTCAAAGGAGTAGAGGGGTTATTTGCTAGTTTAGGAATTCTTATATTTGCTTTTTTTATACCTATCATTACTTGTATTAACTTTTATATCCTAGAAATGGTCAAACATAAAATTGTCTATAAGCACTAAGTGTTTATCGTATTTAGATCTTGGAGTATATGAATCTATAAATAGTATTTTCACTAACCTTCAATATTCATTACTTGATATTACTTCGAATCACGATACTGGAATTTGTACTGAAAGGAATAAACCTCTTCATCAGTTTTGAATGAATATCGATCCCATATACTCGAATTGGTAATGGTTTCGTCAGTTTCCAAGAGTAGTAGCTCTCTAGGTTTTATTGTTATCAAATTCGACTCTATCGTTTTTAACTCATTTTGTTCTTCATTAAAAGCACGTATGATAAACTGAACTTCTTTTGTTTCATCCAAATTGTTTTTAATAAAAAATTGATTATCATATCGCATGTTTGTACAATTTCTAGCACGTAGACAATCCGGTTCAGAACGAACTAGTGCAATGGAAAACTCTGCCTCCTCATCACTAGATACAGTATCAATGGCATCATGTAATGCTAAAACATAGTCAATCTTTTCTGCCAGTGGCATAAACCAGAGCAAAAATACGAAGATAGTCACACCTAATACGCCAATAAATTTCCAAACTGTCGAGCTATTATGTAACTCTTTCGGCACATTATTTTTCCGACAGATAATAGTTACGACGATATTAACTAAGGCAATAATCCCAAGGAAAATTCCAATAACAAGAAATGCTATCATGCTGTCGTTACTACTTAGGAACAAAGGGAGATCATAGGTGCTTAATAAATAAAACTGCCCGATAACACTTCCCACCATTAGCATTATCGCAATAAGGAGCGGGAGCTTCCAATTGATTTTATCTCGTTTACCATTCTTCACATCAATAAATGACCATCCTATTAGCATAAATGGAAAAGTAAAAAGAAAAATGAATAATACAATCATAATTTCCTCCTAAATAAATGAATTAAAATTTGGAACTATAACAGTGGTTCGTAGTAACAAATGGAAATTGTAGATATAATAACATACTATTTAGGTCTTTATCCATTAAAATTGGTCAGTAATGAATGGACCTTTCAAAGAATACTAATGTCATGTAAGATAGATGGGAAAGAGTTGTGAAAGGGGAAACGTCATTGAGGAAAGTTAGTTTATTATCTATTATGTTCTTGATCCTACTAATAGGATGTCAGAGTCAACCAGAGGACTCTTCTGTAGATGAAGGTCAAGAAGAAAAGCAAGAGCAGTCTTCGGACGAGGGCGTTAATGAGTCAGAAGAATTGGCGTCAGACGAGCCAAATAGTGCAGCGGTTATTACTGTTGAGGAGCTACAGGAAATTTGGGGAAACGGAGAAACGACATTTGAAACACAAGCTCCGCTAGTAGGGGTTGGTGATGAAACCAGAGCATTTATTGACTATTTCGGGGAACCGGATGATGGTGCAGGAGGATTTTATATATTTCTAAACGAATATATGCATGTACTTGAGAACACGGTTAATGATGTGGGGCGAATTGTAGGTGTTTCATTAGACTTTGAGAAAACGGATCAGCCACAACGAACGATTGATGAAACATTAGAGGAAATCGCAGCTTTTATTCCATTAGATGCAAAAGAGATTGATTCCTATGAACTTCCTTCTGGTCATGGGCTAGAATATTATTATGAAAGTGATTATGTAGCGAAGGTTTTTGAAGACAGTTGGCATATTTATGAGATAGAGAATCGAGGAGGTTTTTCCGTTCAAGCCTTTTTTGATCCTAATTCGAACGATCAGTTTAACAGTGTCGTTATGACAGTGGGGTATAAAGAGGAGCCGGAAGGCGAGTAGGTATCATTGATAGGTTCTCTAATTTAATATTTCTAACCTTGTTTTCGTATTACGAATGCAAGGTTTTTTTAGCTACTGTTGAATATATTAGATGGTTGATTGTTTAAATACAAATTTGGTAAAGAAAGTGTTTCCGATTGAATAGCAAAAATTGTCCATTTCACTAGACATTCACAGCTTACAGACGATCAATAACAATTGTTTCATATAATTAATGTTAAATATAAAATTATCCATTTGATCAAGCAAATTTTAGCTACCCATGACAACGGTACGAATACATAATTTCCGTTAGCATTGTCCCTTTACTCAGTAGATTTTTGTTGTAGGAAACAGCTAATTAAATGTTTGACTTTCCCCTATACTGGAAGGTTTATACTCAAATAAACATAGGAAAAGGAGGTAACAATGTTTAAAATTAGTGAGTTTTCCATGTTAAGCAAGATCCCTTTGAAAACACTACGATACTATGATCAAATTGGGGTGCTAAAACCAGATAAAGTTGATCAAGACACTAGGTATCGATATTATTCTGCAGAACAGCTTTTGAAAGTCAATCGTATCCTTATTTATAAAGAATTAGGCTTTACCTTACAACAAATTTCTCCACTTCTAGAGGAAGAGATTTCCCCTGAACAAATTCGAGGAATGCTCAAGCTTAAAGTAGGTGAGATACAGCAGTTGATTGAAACGGAGCAAATAAAATTAAACCGTATTAAAGAACGTATGAAGTTGATTGAAGCTGAAGGATGTGTTGAGAAGGAACAGGAGGTAATCATAAAAGCAATTGAAACGCAAGAAATTGTTTCGATTAATTCGACTGGATCTACGGAAGATATACCAAATATGTTCCATACTTTAGATCAATTAATAGAAAAACGCAACCTTCCAATGATTAAAATACCGAAAATCGTTTTATGGAAAGAGTCAAATGGTAAAGATGGAGAATTTGATTTGGAAGTCGGCTACTCTATTAAACGAGACAGAAATACAATTTCTGAAGAACTGAATATACGATCTTTACCTGCTGAATCGTCCATGGCAACACTTCTCTTTCGTTCAGATTCAGATATTGCATGTACTGCTTGCGTTGATTTAGCATTATGGATTCAACAAAACGGTTACAAGATTAAAAAAGATCAACCTGGAAGGGAAGTTCATTTGCCAATGTCGGGGAATGAAAACATCAAATTAATCGAAATTCAAATACCGATTGAGGATGAGGGTTGCATTAATGAAAAATAGAGTACATGTTTATTTACTTGCCTTCGCAGTATTTTTAATAGGAACGATTGAATATATTATCACTGGTGTTATACAAATGGTATCAAACGATTTCAATGTATCGACTTCTGCAGTTGGATTGCTTGTAACTACTTTTGCTCTCTCTGCTGCCATTGGTGCACCTATAATTATTGCCCTGACTGTTAACATAGACCGAAAAAAACTTTTGCTAACGATGCTTACAGTCTTTATTGTTAGTACCTTATTATCCTTTCTTAGCCCTTGGTATGACTGATGCTCTTTACAAGAATCCTGCAGGGGGTCAGCGGGGGTGTTGTGACAGTCGTCGCCATGGCTGTGGCTACGCGTCTCGTTGAAAAAGGAAAAAGAGGCAATGCGATAGGAATCATTTTGATGGGACTAAGTAGCTCTCTTGTACTTGGCGTTCCAATCGGAACCTTTCTTAGTAGTGTAATTGGGTGGAGAGCACTATTTATCATAGTTGGAATATTAACAGTAGTACCTCTAATTGCCGTCTATAAGTATGTACCAAACATAAAAGAAAAAGAAATTATCACAATTAGGATGCAATTATCAATATTGAAAAACAAAAAAATCGTGATACCTGTAATCGTCACATTGCTTTATATTGGTGGATATTCGACCTTGTTTACTTATCTGACACCCTTTTTACAAGCAAAATCAAACTTGATCGTCTCGCAAATTAGTGGGGTTCTGCTACTAGCAGGCATTAGTAGTTTTATAGGCTCAAAACTCGGTGGGGTGACTGTTGATAAAAAAGGACCTAGGTTTACCATTTTTATCGGGCTTCTATTACAAGTTATTATGTTACTCTTGCTTGCAATTTTCGGCGGGCATTTAAGTTTATTTGGCTTGATTGTTGTTATTATGATTTGGATGTTAGTAACGTGGGGGACGTCTCCAGCACAACAATTTTATTTAGTCACACAAGCACCAAGATCTCCAGATATTGCTTTAAGTGTAAATACATCTTTCATTCAATTTGGATTTGCATTAGGTTCAGCTTTAGGGGGCTATGTGATTAACATATCATCTGTTTCGAACCTAGGTTGGATAGGGCTATCTATTGTTCTTCTATCATTACTAATTGCAACGATTTTATTTGCTTCCGAGCGAGCCTCTAAAGATTTAGACCAATCATTGAGTAAAGAAAGCTGAGCTATTTAAGCGTATACATCGTGCTCGGGATGTAAGAAATCAATTATTATTTTTGCGAAGGGAGTAAGAACAAATATGAAAGATTACGAAATATATTCACTTAAAAAAGTAAACTTACAATCAGGGGAGAGCCTTCCTGATGCATTTCTTGCTTATAAAACTTACGGGACCTTAAACGCTGACAAAAGTAATGTCATTGTTTATCCTACCTGGTTTGCTGGTCAACATACTGATAATGAGTGGTTGATAGGAAGGGGAAAAGCACTTGACCCTGAACACTATTTTATAATTGTTCCAAATATGCTTGGGAATGGATTGTCTTCATCACCAAGCAATACTCCACCTCCATATGACAAAGCTAATTTCCCCTTAATAACCATTTATGATAATGTCCGCTTTCAACACCAGCTAGTAACTGAAAAGTTTGGTATTACAAAAATAGCTCTCGTTGTAGGTTGGTCCCTCGGTGCAATTCAAACATTTCAATGGGGGGCCAGTTATCCCGAGATCATAGAACGCATTGTACCGTTTGGAGGTGTAGCAAAAACTCGTCCTCATGCACAAGTTGTTTTTGAAGGGCTCATTGCGGCATTGCAAGCAGATTCCAAATGGAATGGAGGATTTTATACTGAACAACCTAAAAATGGATTATCGGCAATGGGACGTGCTTATGCTCCTTGGGGGTTTTCACAATCCTATTATTTAGAGCAATTATATCAATCAGAAGGATTTACAACTTTGAAGGAATATTTAGAAGATTATTGGGATCAAGTGTTTTTTACGTTTGATGCCAATGACTTAGTGGCTATGTTACGTACAGGAATAAACGGAGATATTAGCATGAACCCGAAATATAATGGTAATTTCGAACAAGCATTAAGGAGTATCACAGCTCGAGCTCTTGTCATGCCAGGATCAACAGACCTCTTCTTCCCTCCTGAAGACAATGCGTATGAAATAGAGCATATGCCAAATGCCGTTTTTCATCCAATTGATTCTAAGTGGGGACATTGCTTTGGGATTGGTCAGAACGAGCAGGATTCTATTCAAATCGATAAACTCATAAAAAAGTTTTTATTAGAGGAATTACAAGAAGGGCAATAAGAATTCACGACGCACCTATGCGTCATGGGCTACTTATGTCTTACCAACATGCACTACTTATAAGAAAATTCTTTAATCATAATTTTTAATAGTAGAAAAGGGTGTTTTTATCAGGTTCCGTTGGGACCTTCAATGGAGGAACGTGAAGCCTGTGATGACTGAAGCAATAAATATTTAAATAACAATGAAACTTTAAGTTTGGAGGGAATCTTATGAGAAGTGAACGAGTAATGATGAATATGTTTATTCGTCTTACTAATAATTATGAAAAAATGATAGGTGGTTAATATTTAAAGAAGGTTGAAAATCATCATGATCTATCGGATTATGCATATATTCATTAAAGAATGAAGGTATGGGAGGGGTCCGATGAACCAAGAAGATAGTGCTCGCAGAGTTGAACAAATTAAGAAAGTGCAAAAGAAGTTTATCGACGAAATGCAAAAAGAGCCATATCCACTTTATCCTAACTACGGTAAGATTACTCGTTATGAGGAAATCCCGCTTAGTGCACCAGAACAAAGACAGCTGAGACACCCTGGAATTGAGGGATTGATGGCTCCACTTCCGATTGTAGAAAATCCCCATTATAAAGGAAGTGGAAAATTAAAGGATAAAGTTGCACTAATCACAGGTGGGGATAGTGGAATTGGAGCTGCTGTGGCAATTGCTTATGCGAAAGAAGGAGCAGATGTTGCTATTTCCTATTTGGATGAACATAATGATGCAAATCGTACAAAAACCAGAATTGAAGAGCTAGGACGACGCTGTTTGCTACTGCCGGGTGATGTACGTAATAAAAAACATTGTATAGATATTGTGGAGAAAACAGTACAAACGTTTCAACGGTTAGATATTTTATGTAACAATGTTGCCATTCAATTTCAACAAAAAGAATTAACTGATGTTACTGATGAGCAATTTGACGATACATTTAAAGTTAATATTTATTCACATTTTTATACGACAAGAGCGGCATTGCCTTATTTAAAAGAAGGAAGCTCGATCATTGGAACGTCCTCTCTTGTAGCATACAATGGGGAAGAACAAATGATTGATTACTCCGCTACAAAAGGAGCGATTGTGAGTTTCACGAGAGCATTAGCGAAAAATGTCATTGATAAAGGGATTCGGGTAAATGCAGTCGCACCTGGAAGGGTATGGACACCTCTTATCCCAGCAAGCTTTACGGCAGACCAAGTAGCTACTTTTGGTTATTCTAATCCGATGAATAGAATGGCTCAACCATTTGAATTGGCACCAACGTATGTTTACCTTGCTTCAGATGATTCTCGCTTTGTTACAGCACAGGTCTTGCATATCAATGGAGGAGAAGCAACGAGTTCTTAAATGATAGGGAAGGGGGGAATCTATTTGAAATTTGAATTTAATCCAAAAGTTACATTGCTACTAACGAACCATTCGGATGAAAAGGTAACAATGCATTACGTGAACCACTCTTGGACAATGCAAAAAATCGGACCTAGGCCGCCTTATTATGTGTATCCTAATTATGAAATGGAGTTCCCAGTAATCTAATATATTTTTTGAAAAGGGCTTATGAGCAAAGCTTGTTTAGAAAGGTTAAGGTCATTACCATGACATTTGTAAACAAGTATAAAGGATAAAAATAACCGCCGTTCATGATTTGACGGCGGTTACTCATGATGACTAAATATGAAGTGAAGCGTATAGGTTCCTTTTTTTCACGGACGGTATGTAACCAATGCTTTATTTTACATATCCAGTTAGATACATAATGATTTTTGTATCTGTCTCCATATTAATGTAATTCGAGCCACCAATATCAATTTCGATTTCTTTCTGATCTCCCTCAGATACGGTAAACACTTCGGTCTTTTCTTTGCCTTCGTGACCAGTTGTAATCGAAATGTCAGTTGAGTCACTTCCTGATGGAATTTCCTTAATGCTAAGAGTTAGATATGCTGTTTTCTTTTTGCCCTCAGTGTCTATAATTAATTGTCCACCACTAGAGATCATATGAAAATATCCAATCTCTAAATCAAATCCTGGTCCTAAATTCTCTCCTTCGAAAGTTAAACTATCCCTTGGAGTTGCAGTTGTATGGCTTCGATCATTATAATTTAAAGTATTTAAATAAACCTCAGTAGAAGACTCACCTAGTTCAATAATGTTTGCTTGTCGATCTCGATATACGGGTGTATCTCCAATCATTTCTACGACTCTATCAGGTATAAACAGTTGTCCGTCATATTCTAAATAGTTATAGTTAGTGTCTCCTGGCGAAGTCCAATAATCATCATAATCAAATCTCCAATATTCATTCACTTCTAGAATACTAGATGAACGATCAGTATTGACCATCTCATGTGTGTACGTACCTTCTCCTTCGAAAATTTCGGAGAAGAAATTATCAGCATCATAGTTAACATTTAAATTTAAAACATCAGACAAAATATCATTTGAGAAAAATAATGTTTGATCATACTCTAACACAATATGTTTGCTTGGATCATAACCTTCAATTTCCTCGAGATCGTAGAGGAGTTTATCTAATTCTAATACTGTTAAATTTAAGCCTGGAAGTTCTTCATCTGTTTCAGGCACATCACTTACCGCACTTTCATCTAGAGCTGATTCTTCCTCATTCGTTTCTTCTTCGGGGGTTTCAAGCTCTACTTCATCATTCGTTAGATCTTCAGTCTCATCGGGCTCATTAGACATTGGTTCTGTTTCTTCACCAATTGTGATGCACCCCGCTAATAGTAATGGTATAGATATTCCTAAAATAGTGTTTTTAAGCTTCATAATTAAATGACCTCCTGTTATACCACGGTGAACTTTCTTAAAAGCTATAGTAGTGGTTATTTTCTTTAGTCTTACTGTATGTTTTGTTGTTTTGTTTCTTCTTTTTCTTTTGAAATTAACTGACGGAACTTTGAAGAGTTGTCGTAAATTTTTTGGCTTAAGTCAAAAGAAAGTTCTTTATTTTCGATATTTTTGTGGAACTCTTTAATCATTAATGCTGTTGCTATAGGATCGACAAAAGCTTTACTCATGCCAGATGCCAAGAAGAACCCGAAGATCAATGGTAAGATATTTAATACAGCTAAATTACCTTCAAAAGTAACAATACTAGAAATAAGGAACATACCTCCGAAAAAGCTTCCCCACCAAATTGCTGCTTTTAAAGCTACAATAATAACCGCCGTTTTTAAGATTCCTTTCCATGATTGAGCATAGTAAACAATCCCGTCACCAGAATTACGCCAAACGCTCCTGCCATTTTTCTCAAATCTCATCGTGTAGCTTAGAACAGCTTCATCGACATATTGTAAGGATGTTCCGATAATTCGTGAGATGATACCTATTAAAGATTTTGCTTGTGGGATAAAACTTAGGAAATCAGCAGTTCGCATGAGCACCTTTGAATCTGTCTAACAGCCCCATCAACTAATGTATTTATTACAAAGAACACACTCGTTTTTCCGAAGGTTTCAACAACCTTATCTTTACCGTAGCCTAATTGGCTTTTTCCTTCAGGTATATTTCCAGTCGTTAATAATTCAGTCATGACATAAATATGTCCGGCTTTTACTAAGTAGATGAAATATCGTTCAACCCATTTAATGATACCAAAACCTACGAGTAGAGAAACGAGAGTAAGGATAATAACCGGAAGAATAGCCCCTTCCCCCATGAATTTAAATATTTGCCATCCAATCAGTGATACGATTAATACATAAAGAAATGAACCTACTATAATTGCACCATAAATCCCAAGACGAACGTAGATAAATGGCAATGTCTTTTTAATTAAGTCAATTGAAGACATGATCATATCCCTCCTTATAATTAATGATTATTGGAATCTAATAATAATGATTGCTTTATCGACCAATCTAAAATAGCTTTGCATAACCAAACCTCGGAACCTATATGTTGTTGCCATGTAAATAGAACTTCCTTTCATAAGCGGCAACCTACTATACACCTCCTTTCGTAAATGCATTGTTTATGAGATTCAAGTATGAACGAATTACTTTTCGTGAGAATCTCATTATAAATAGGAAGAAAGAAGAGATTTTGTTTATGCTTTTTCTTCTACGTATGTCATTTTCCAAAGGTTCCATGGGGAGAATTGAGCTAATGAAAGTAAATGAATGGATAGGGAAGAAAGTATTGAGTGAAATATATTATTTATTTATGAGATGAATGTTTATTTTTACAAAAATTGGTTTTTTATATTACTTAATAGGTTCGTTTGTCTTGGAGGTGATGCTCATAATTAGGACAAAAGTAATTTTATAGAGAAATCTAAATTTTTACTGGTGAATTGGTAATAGTTTGTAATTTAAACATTAAATAGCCCCTAACAGTAAGTTAAGGCTACATTTTTCGGACATTAGAGTATATGTGAGGTTTAGAATTTCCGATCTTGATAAGGAAGTCCAGTCCCTTCTTCACAATACCTTTTAAGACTATATAAAAACATCGCCCAATTGTAGTTGCAGAAACGATAGAAGTCTGTGATTTCCTTCCAGTTCATATGACGCAAAATGATATTTGTAATACTGCCTTTTTCATTTAAATCAAAAGTTATCTTCGTACCGGTCCATTCTATGTCTGATTCTGTACAGAGCCATTCGATTCGTTTGAATGGCGTTAACTCGACTATCTTCATCTTCGTTAAATCGTTATCCCCAAAATGAAACTCATTGACTGCTCCAACGTGTTCATACACTGTAAGCTCACGGGTCCAAATTTCAGACAACCCTTCAGTAGTCGTTAAAGCTTTATATACTTTTGCTGCAGGTGCATGTACGGTTTGTAGTTGTTCAATATTAGCCATTATCATTCTCCTCCATTTCTATTTTCTTAGAGTATAGCAGTATAGGAGCACAAATCATTCTTTTCAATTGCGATTGTTGTCTTTTATGTGGAGGTTTTTGCCTGCTTTTATAGAATTCATTGGTTAGGTGATAATTGAATCTATGATGTAATGGCTTAAATTATCATAAAATGAATGTGTTATTGGTTGAGACCATCCTTAAAAAAAAGTTAAGGCCGCACTAAATATATGAATGACTGAAATATGGAAGAATGATTCTCAGGTGGGTTAATGTTAAAGGAGAATATATGAGTAATCGTTTTGAAATGTTGCTGTACGTTAGTTGAAAATCAACAACAAATAGAAAAAGGAGAGTGTTAAGAAATGTGTGGGATTTATAAATAATCATAACAAACGCGATTGGAAAATACCTAAGCATCGCAAAATGCTCATGAATTGGATCGAACAGGACCTAAAAATAGACGAAAATGTAATAGCAGTGTTTTACGGAGGATCATTAGGTAAACAGAATACGGATTTATACTCCGATATTGACCTTCGAATCGTTGTGATAGATGCGATGTTTGAAGAATATCGATTGAATAAAAAAGCGAGAGCGGAAAACTGGGGGAAGGTACTGTATTATGAAGACCTACCATGGACAAATTATAGTATTGCTCATTTCGATACGTTCGTAAAGGTTGATACTTTCTATTATAAAATGAAAGATATTCAACCATCTGTATGGCTGCAAGACATTTGTATTTTTTATGATAAAGAAGGGTTCATGGAAGCTGTATTGGAAAAATCAAAAAAACTGGTTTATCATCCCACTGTGCAAGAAGTGGAAATATGGCGAACAAAATTCTTTGCCTATGTTCACGAGGCTTATCGTAGAGTGAAAAGAAAGGAAATGTATTATGCACTAGAATGCTTGGATAAATTACGGTTTTCTATGGCAACTGCCTGGTATATGGATAAAGGATTACAACCTAATGCATTTGGGGATTGGGCGAAATACGAAGGTGAACGAAGTGAATTGGAGAAATGGCAGCTCGCACTTTTAGCAGATTGGTATAGTAGTAGAGATCCTTTTCAATTAATGCGGGTCATACAAAATATGATTCCAGAATTTAAAAAGACGCATAGGAGTCTTTGTAAGAAAGTTGGGTTAGAAGAAAAAACTGAGTGGGTGGATGAAATCCTAGGGATGGTTTTTTAATAATTAATAAAAAAATTTAATGATGATATGGGGAATGATTATGGATGGAAATGTTCAAATCAAGTTAGTCGAGGATAGTGAAAAATCTGTTCTTAGGCAGTTAATAGAATTATATGAGTATGATTTTAGTGAGTTTAATGGTAACGATGTGGATATGCACGGCTATTATGGTTACCGATATTTTGATCATTATTGGACTGAAGATGGCAGAGTGCCGTTTTTTGTTACAGTTGACGGGAAACTAGCAGGCTTTGTGCTAATAAATGACTATTGCTATGTATTGAAAGAAAAACCATCACGTTCTATAGCAGAATTTTTTATCATGCGTAAATATAGAAAGCTAGGCGTTGGAGAGAAAGTCGCTCATAAAGTCTTTGATCAATTTAAAGGGAATTGGGAAGTACTCGTGCATCCTGAAAATCATGTATCTTTTACTTTTTGGAAGAAGGTAATTGATAAGTATACACGAGGGAACTTTTTGACAGAAGAAGTAGCAACCGATGATTGGGTAGGTACTGGGTATATCTTCTCTTCAGAAGGAAAGTAGTACGCACACTCTAGCCTTACTTATTACTCCTAACTATTTAGTTATCAGTTTAGTCAATGGATGTTTCTTACATGTAATGTTGGAACAGTTATGGTTATTCTGAATTAAATTAGGCCCTAAACGGAACAAAAAATAGATTTGGTTATCATCTTTGAAACCAAATCCATTTTTTTATGGTTTAGAAAACCCCTTGCTATGCCGGGGGTGTGGTATAAAAAAACTCATTTCATTCCACCTATGCCCTGTGAAAGACATGAATAGGCAAGCCACAGAGTAAACCACCAGTTCACACTGGTGGATTTACAATGGCTTGGAAAAGGTCGTCAAGAATAAGAGCATAAGTTGCGTTCTAGTTTCAAAATGAGATCAAGAGGTTGGGGCAAAATAGACAAACTATGTCATGTTCAGAACGACATAAACTAGAGTGACTGAATAATAAGATGCAGGTATTAACACCTCCAAAGTCGTATAAAGTAATAGTCGACATTTGGAGGTGTTTTTTCTATGGCAACTCTGTCCTTCTTCTTACAAAAAAACGGTTATTATTTCAACGAGAGAGTTGTATACCGTTGTTGCAGTCGATGGTAACCGTTCTCTATCTTCAATACAATCAGTAGTCTCATGCAAACCAGGGTCCTCACCTTGCTTAGGACGAACAGGCATGCAAGGTTGTTAATGATAGAAGAGAATGTAATAAATATTTTGGGGAAATGGGGCCGTTAGGGACTGCAGCAGCTTTGGATGGAAGGGATCTTGTGAGAAGGATTTTTGATCGAGCTATCGAAAATTAGTAATTGGAAATAACCTTTTAGTCTCCTGTTTTTTTCGCTGACACAGGTTTCTGTCGCATATATAGGGAGTGTTTGAACGTGCTTATATGATAGAAAGACCTAGACTGATACGTTCATCTGTTATTAGCGGTGCTGCTTTAATGGCGTTAGTAAACAGTGTGGAGTTATAATTAAGGAGTTAAACATATCTAATTTACAAACGATAAAATAAATCATTTCACATAATGTTTTATTAACAATGGAGGTTAAACATGACGTTACAACAACTAAAATATGTGATCGAAGTAGCAAAAAGCCGGTCGATTAATAAAGCGGCACAAAGGCTATTTATTAGCCAACCTAGTCTTTCAAACGCACTTAAAGAGCTAGAGGATGAAGTTGGGATCACGATTTTTTTCCGATCGAATAAAGGGATAACGATTACTCCAGAAGGATCTGAGTTTTTAGGTTATGCTAGACAGGTTGTTGAACAAGGGGAGCTTTTGGAAAAACGTTATATGAAAGAACGATCTACTCAGCAGCATTTCTCTGTGTCTACTCAGCATTATGCTTTTGCAGTGAGTGCATTTGTACGATTGTTAAAAGAATACGATCGAGACGAATTCGATTTTACTTTAAGAGAAACGAAGACCTATGAAATCATTGATGATGTGAAACATTTGCGGAGTGAAATTGGTGTTTTATATGTGAACGAATTTAATCAAAAGGTTATTCAAAAGTTTTTGAGAGAAGGAAATTTACAGTTTCATAAACTATTTACAGCCGATCCCCATGTTTTTATTAGCTCTACGAACCCACTTGCGAAAAAGGATTATGTTACTTTAGAGGACATGGAACCATATCCGTATCTTTCGTATGAGCAGGGGGAGTATAATTCCTTTTATTTTTCGGAAGAGATTCTTAGCACTCTTTCTAGACCGAAAAACATACGTGTTACGGATCGAGCCACGTTATTTAACTTATTAATTGGTTTAAATGGTTATACGATTTCAACTGGCGTCATCAGTCATAAATTAAATAGCAAGGATATTATTTCTGTTCCTTTGAAGGTAGATGAACGAATTAATGTTGGCTACATCACTCATAGAAATGTGACACATAGTACGTTAGCAAACATTTATATACAGTATTTAAAAGACTCTATCAAGAAGAACTGAATCAATTATAGGTGAAAGCTATAACGAGAGATAGATTTTCTGTGTTACAGTATAACGATTTTTCCATGCTACACTTACCTCAAGTTAGAAATATAAAGAAAACAAAAGGAAGAGGGAGAATTGTTATGACACAAACAAAAGTCAACGTTACATTTAGAGCAGATCACGTAGGAAGTTTACTACGACCGGAAAGGATTCATAAGGCTAGAAAGGATTTTCAAGAGGGAACTATTACGGCTCAGCAATTACACACAATTGAAACAGAAGAAATTAAAAAAGTGATTGATAAGCAAATTGAGGTTGGACTTGAAGCTGTTACAGATGGAGAATTTCGTCGAAGATTTTGGCATACTGATTTTCTAGAGCATTTAAACGGGGTAGAAGGCTATGTTCCTGAACGTGGTTATCAGTTCAAAGGTGAGGAAACTGAAAGATATAATATACGTGTAAACGGGAAGATAGCGTTTAACGTCGATCATCCACATATTAAAGAATTTATCCAATTTAAAGAAATGGTTGGAGACCGAGCAGTTGCAAAACAAACGATTCCAAGTCCGAATCAATTATTTAATGCTGGAATTCGCAACATAGACATTTATCCAGATATTGAAGAATACGCAAATGATATTATTCAAACGTACCGTGATGCCCTGAGAGCATTTTATGATGCAGGCTGCCGTTATATTCAACTAGATGACGTATATATAGCTGGACTTAATTCGGAGGGTATTCCATTTAATGATAGTGGTTTTTCTAGAGAAGAATTAATTGATTTAGCATTACGGGTGGCAAATGGTGTGTTGGAAGGCAAGCCAGAGGATTTAATTGTCACTACTCATCTTTGTCGCGGTAACTATCGTTCGAAATGGGCTTTTGAAGGAAGCTATGCAAAAATTGCTCCAACATTATTTGCGAAAGAAAAAGTAGATGCATTTTTCCTAGAATACGATGATGACCGTTCAGGTGATTTTGAACCGTTGAGATATATCCCTAATGGAGGAGCTTACGTTGTATTGGGCTTGTTTACATCAAAGCATGGGAAGTTAGAGGATAAGGAAACGATAAAAGCTCGTGTAAAAGAGGCGACACAATATGTGCCACTAGAGCAATTGTGCATTAGTCCTCAATGTGGCTTTGCATCTACACATCATGGAAATATATTAACAGAAGATGAGCAATGGGCGAAGTTAAAGTATATCATCGATATCTCAAAAGAAATCTGGGGATAAATTTGAATGGATAAATGACGAGTTTGGAAACAAAGTTGCTCCAAGCATTAGTAAATAATAGAAATAATAAAAAGGATCTAAATGGCTTTAGCAAAGTTATTATTGATAGTAATAGAGATAAGAAAAGTTAAATAGAAATACGTAAGTTAGTCAATCATGTTTTGATGGGAATTTAAGCAAGGTTACTTCGTCTTCAAAAAACGTATAAACAAAAATAACCGCCGTCATTGATTAGACGGCGGTTTATTTCATTATTTTGCTAGTTGAGTTTTTTTCAAATCTTGGCGATTAAGATCAAAACGGTCAGCATTCATCACTTTAACCCAAGCATTGATAAAGTCTTTGACAAACTTCCCTTTATGGTCATCTTGTGCATAAACTTCAGCAATCGCACGTAGAATCGAATTCGATCCGAACACTAGGTCAACACGAGTTGCAGTATGAACAACTTCGCCAGTTTTACGATCACGACCTTCGAATACACTGCCGTCAACCGGCTTCCACTCAACTCCCATGTCAAGTAAGTTCACAAAGAAGTCGTTCGTAAGTGTACCTACGCTATCAGTGAATACACCGTGTTTTGTATCACCGTAGTTTGTTCCTAGAACGCGCATACCACCGATAAGAACAGTCATTTCTGGTGCCGTTAGGCCAAGTAATTGTGCTTTATCTACTAAAAGTTCTTCAGAACTCACGCTGTATTCTTTCTTTTGATAATTACGGAAACCATCAGCGACTGGCTCAAGTACTGAAAAGTTTTCTACATCTGTTTGCTCTTGAGTTGCGTCACCGCGACCTGCTACAAATGGAACAGTCACATCAAAGCCAGCTTCTTGAGCAGCTTTTTCAATTGCTGCACTACCACCTAATACAATTAAGTCAGCGATGCTAACTTTTTTATCAACTTGGCTTTGGATTTCTTCGTATACATTCAACACTTTATCTAGCTGTTCAGGTTGGTTCACTTCCCAATCCTTTTGCGGAGCTAGACGGATGCGGGCACCATTGGCACCGCCACGGTTGTCTGAGCCACGGAACGTGCTAGCAGAAGCCCAAGCAGTTGTAACTAACTCGCTAACTGATAGTCCAGAATTAAGGATCTTCTCTTTTAGCTCAGATACCTCTGCATCTGTTAATTCATAATCGACAGTAGGTACCGGATCTTGCCAAATTAAATCTTCTTCTGGAACCTCTGGGCCTAGATATCTAGCTTTTGGCCCCATATCACGGTGAAGTAATTTGAACCAAGCACGTGCAAAGGCATCAGCAAACTCATCAGGATTTTTATGGAATCGACGTGCGATCTTCTCGTAAATTGGATCATGACGTAATGCTAAATCAGTTGTAAACATAACTGTTGGAACTTTCTTAGATGGATCTGCTGCATCAGGAGCAAGATCTTTTTCATCAGGGTCTACAGCCATCCACTGATACGCTCCTGCAGGACTCTTAGTTAACCACCATTCGTATCCGAATAATAAATCGAAGTAACCATTATCCCATTGCGTTGGTTAGCAGTCCAAGCACCCTCAAGACCACTCGTAATGGTGTCGCCACCTTTACCACTACCGTTAGTGCTTAGCCAACCTAAGCCTTGTGCTTCAATTGGGGCAGCTTCTGGATCTGGTCCAACATGAGATTTATCTCCTGCGCCGTGTGCTTTACCAAATGTATGTCCACCGGCAATTAGAGCAACAGTTTCTTCATCGTTCATTCCCATACGCCCAAATGTTTCGCGAATATCTCGAGCACTTTTTATTGGATCAGGCTTACCGTCTGGACCTTCTGGATTTACATAAATAAGTCCCATTTGAACCGCAGCAAGTGGATTTTCAAGCTCACGATCGCCTGAGTAACGATTATTGCCTAGCATTTCTTTTTCAGAACCCCAATAAATATCTTCTTCTGGATGCCAGATGTCTTCACGCCCAGCTCCAAAACCAAATGTTTTAAGCCCCATTGACTCAATAGCAACATTACCTGCTAGAACGAGTAAATCTGCCCAAGAAATTTTATTTCCGTACTTTTGTTTAATTGGCCAAAGCAGTCTGCGTGCTTTATCAAGGTTTCCGTTATCTTCCCAGCTGTTAAGTGGAGCGAAACGTTGATTACCTGTGTTAGCACCACCACGACCATCACCGATACGATATGTACCAGCTGCATGCCATGACATACGGATAAAGAAAGGACCATAATGGCCGTAGTCAGCAGGCCACCAGTCTTGGCTGTCTGTCATTAATTCGTGAAGATCCTTTTTCAGAGCTTCATAGTCTAGCTTTTTAAATTCTTCTGCATAATTAAAGTCTTCGTCCATAGGGTTAGACTTTCTGTCATGCTGATGTAATATATTTAAGCTTAATTGATTTGGCCACCAGTCTCTATTAGTCGTACCATTTGATTTGTGGCTAGTCATACTCCCATGATTGAATGGCACTTTCCACCAGTTGTGTTCTTAACGTCCATTATTTTCCCTCCTAAAGAAAATCAATAAAATTAATAATTATGTCTCTTAATTTAAAATGTGAGTTAAATGACAATAATTATTATTATGTAATTATTATAATAAATAAATTCTAAAAAAGAAAGAATAATAGCTTATATTTTTAAAAATTATTTTTTTTATTGTTTTACGTGTATGAAAGCTATCGGTAATGCTCACGTTTGTTGACTTTCTCTATTATAAAGTGAAAAATTTATTATTTTGATTTTCGATTAAGGAGATTTAATTGATAATAGAGTGGTTCCTTTTTCAATAAAAAAATAAATCCTTACAATCAATATGTATATACCCTTTTATATATTTAATGAAACAATTTTTGATCAATTAATTATTTTTAGTTTTTGATTTAAGTTCATTTACTAGATTTCATTAATAAGATGTTAGTGAATAGATGAAATAAATTGAGGTTTAAACAGAGATTCGTCCTTTTTAATTTTGAATAATTTAAGCTGGCAATTCATACGATTTACCGAAAGGGGACGATGCACATTGAGTAGAGAGACTGATCATAATGGCAAGAGTAAAGATGAGCAGCTAGGGCTGTTTCGCGTTGATGATAGAGGAAAAAAACTCACGACAAACCAAGGGCTTAAAATGGCAGAAGATGAGTTTTCGTTAAAAGCTGGTGAGCGTGGTCCTACGTTAATGGAAGATTTCCATTTTAGAGAAAAAATGACCCACTTTGATCATGAGCGGATACCGGAAAGGGTTGTTCATGCACGTGGCTTTGCTGCTCATGGTGAATTCCAAGTATATGAAAGCTTGAAAACCTATACGAAGGCGAAATTCCTTCAAGATCCAGCAGCAAAAACACCTGTTTTTGTCCGATTTTCAACTGTAGTAGGCTCTCGAGGATCTGCTGAGACGGTCCGTGATGTCAGAGGATTTGCAACAAAGTTTTATACGGAAGAAGGAAACTATGATCTTGTCGGTAATAATATTCCCGTTTTTTTATTCAAGATGCGATTAAATTTCCAGATCTCGTACACGCAATTAAACCTGAGCCTCATAATGAAATTCCTCAAGCTTCTTCTGCCCACGATACTTTCTGGGATTTTGTTGCCAATAATCAGGAGACGGCACATATGGTCATGTGGTTAATGTCAGACCGTGCCATCCCAAGAAGCTTTCAAATGATGGAAGGGTTTGGTGTGCACACTTTTCGTTTTGTCAATGAGGAAGGAAAGGCTCATTTCGTCAAGTTCCATTGGAAGCCAACACTAGGAACTCATTCACTTGTATGGGATGAAGCACAAAAGATTTCAGGTAACGATCCTGATTTCCATCGTCGTGATTTATGGGAGAGTATTGAAAAAGGGATTTATCCTGAATTTGAATTAGGTGTTCAATTGATACGTGAAGAAGATGAATTTCGCTTTGATTTTGATCTATTAGATGCAACGAAGATTTGGCCTGAGGAGGATGTTCCGGTTAGAAAAATCGGAAAAATGACTTTGAATCGGAATGTCGATAACGTCTTCGCAGAGACAGAGCAGGTAACTTTTCATCCCGGTCATGTTGTTCCTGGAATTGACTTTACAAACGATCCACTTTTGCAAGGTCGTTTATTTTCATATACAGATACACAGCTTATCCGACTTGGTGGCCCAAATTTTCATGAGATCCCGATTAATCGTCCGGTTTGTCCTTTTCATAATAATCAACGCGATGGATTTCACAGACAAACGATCAATGTAGGAACTGTAAGCTATCATAAAAATTCATTGGCGGGCAATACACCAGCTCCAGCCAGCGAAGAACAGGGCGGATATGTTCATTATCAGGAAAAAGTGGAGGGGCGGAAAATTCGCTCAAGAAGTGAGAGCTTTAAAGACCACTTTAAGCAAGCGACCCTTTTTTGGAATAGTATGAGTCAACCTGAGAGAGAGCATATTAAAGAAGCTTTTAATTTTGAACTTGGGAAAGTTAAGAGTGAATCAGTAAAGCAGCAAGTAGTTGATATGTTTGCTCATGTTAATATGGAACTAGCTACATCAATTGCGAACTACATCGGTGTTAGGCCACCAAAAGATCATGTTGAAGTCAGTACGACAAAATCATCTCCGGCACTTAGTCAGTTGAACACAACGTTTCGTCCTAATATGCGAAAAGTAGCTGTTATTCTAACTGATGGGTTTCAAGGTCGAGATGTAAAGTATGTGTTAGAGAAATTGGGGCAAAGGGGCATACAACCAGAAATAATTAGCGAAACGTTAGGGAAAGTTATTGGATCAGACGGGACTGAGCTTGAAGTGGACCATACGTTTTTAACGGTTGAATCTGTGTTATTTGATGCGGTTTATATCGTGAGAGGAAGTAGGGACTCCTTAGACTTTAATAAAAAGGCTGGTTTCTTTATATATGAGGCTTTTTCACATTATAAACCGATTGGGGCAACTCATGATGGGCAAAGGTGGTTACAATCAGAGGAAATTGGTCAAAGCATTGGTGTCGTTTTAGCAGACGATATGAGAGCTTTTGTGGATGACTTTGCTGATGCGATTGCAGTACATCGCCATTGGGAGCGTCGGGTAGATAACGATATATAATATGAAAATACTGTTAATATAAAATCCCGCTAAATAGCGGTTTTTTTTTGTTTAGTTGGATAATTTAAAGAAGAGATTTAAAAGGAGCGATGGCCTATGATAACAAAAAGGCACTTTGTATTTAACATACTATTTATCATCATACCGTGGTTATCATTAGTATTTATCGGAAAGAGAAGCTTAAAAAAACACTCGTTAGCGAGCTTTTGCATTGTCATTTTTGAAATCATTAACCATATGTATGGTCACAAGAGAGAATGGTGGGAGTTTTACGAGAAAGAAAAATCATTTCTAAGGGATGAACTTCCTTTTACTATTGGACCATATATGCCAATATCCATGTGGTTTCTAAAATATTCGTTCGGTAATTTCAAAAAATTTGTGTTCATAAATGCAATCGCTAATGGTCTTTTTGCGTTCATCTTTATAAATATTTTACGTAAGTTCAAAATTGCTAAATTGAAACGATTGAGCAATTTCCAGTTTTTCCTATACTTACATTATAAGTCGTATATATTGTATCTCATTCAGTATTTATTAGATAAAAAGAAGACAATGGCATCATCCTAAACGTAAAACAGTAGCTTTCTTCACATGGTGAGATAATGAAATCTAACCCTTGTGCCCTCCGTTACGTCATATGTTAATGTGATTGTATAACAGAGGAAAGGGATGTTTGTTATGGAAAATCAAGAACAAACTTTTACGATTAGTGAGTTTGGCCGACGGGCGAGAATTACGGTTAGGACATTGCGATTTTATGAAGAGTTAGGTTTGCTTGTGCCATCTCGACAAAATCATTTAGGTCATCGCATATATGGGTTGGGGGAGTTAGCAAAATTACAGCAAATACAATCATTGAAATTTCTAGGGTACTCGCTACAAGAGATAAAGAGTTTACTACAAAGTGAATCCAAATCTGTAGAACATTTAGAACAATCGTTGCCATTACAGTTAAAAATGTTAATGGAGAAAAGGGATGAATTGAATCGAGCTATAGATGCAGTGAAACGTGTTCAATTATTAATAAAAGAGGGAAAGCCTTTAACGTGGACGGTGCTGTCTTCATTACTTTATCAAATGGAGCATGAAGATGATCAAAAGGAGTGGATGAAAGAGTACTTTTCAGAAGAAGTAGTCGAACAATTTTATTCCCTTTCTAAAGAGCAACGTCAACAGATTGATATTGAGATATTAGATATTCTGGAAAAGGTAAAGAAATTAATGAAAGAAGGGGTTCCGCCTCAATCACCTCAAGCGTTCGATTTACTCGCTAAACTAACTGATTTGGCATTAAAACATGTAGATGATCCTGAGGAATTTGCGAAGCAGCTTGAACAAGTGGATGATATACAAAACTCAGAAGAACTAAATTTTCAATTTCCGACCTTTTTTAATTCTGAGGAAGAGGCATATATACTCGAGATAGGTAAATCGATGGAAGCGTTGTATAATGAAAGCAAGGAGAATTAAGATTCTTCAAATTTCACTTTTGAGGTGATTCAATTGCCAAAAGTAATGGTAACGTTTCCAGAGGGGAAGCATAAAGTGGTAACGCTCAGTTATGATGATGGTAAATTAGCCGATCGAAGGTTAGTGTCTCTCTTTAATGAGTACGGCCTAAAAGGTACGTTTCATTTAAACTCTGGATTAAGTGAATGTGGAATAGACGACCGTATTCCCCTAGATGAAATTGCCAAGCTTTATGATAACCACGAAGTATCTGCTCATACAGTTACTCACCCTACTATAGCTAGATCGCCGAAGGAGCAGCTAATTGAGGAAATCATTGATGACCGAAAAGCGTTAGAAGATGCTGTCGGTTATCCTGTTAGAGGGATGTCTTATCCGAACGGCTCCTATAATCAGATGATTAAAGGGCTTTTGCCTCATTTAGGTATTGAATATGCTCGTACTGTACATAGTACAGGTACATTTGCGATGCCAGATGACTTTTTGGAGTGGAATCCAACGTGTCATCATAAGCACAACCTAGAAAAGATAGCTAAAGAGTTTATTCAGCTTCATAAGCAGCAGTATTTGTATATGCTCTACGTTTGGGGGCATAGCTATGAATTTGATCAAGACCAAAATTGGGATGTGATCGAATCATTTTGTCAGTTGGTCGGAGGCCGTGATGATATTTGGTATGCGACAAATATTGAAATAGTAGACTATTTAAAAGCGTTCCGAAATCTTAAGTTTTCAGCAAATAGTCAATTTGTTTATAATCCAAATTCAGCTTCAGTATGGCTGAATGTGGATAATAAGATCTATGAAATAAAAGGTGGCGAGCAAGTAAATCTAGTTGATCAATAGAGAGTAATAGAAACTGAGCATTAGGATTAACATAAGCTAATCTAATCTTGTATAATACTTACTATATATAAGTGAGGGGGCATTATAGTGAGTAAACAAGTAGTTGTCTACTCAGCCGATGGCTGTGTGGAATGTTCGTATGTAAAACAAATGCTAAAAGATGAAGGTATTTCTTTTGAAGTAAGAGACGTGTTAAAGAATAGAGAGTATCAAAAGGAAGTTGAAAAGTATGGATTTATGGGTATTCCTGTGACAGTCTATGAAGATAGAGCGATAAAAGGATTTAATCCTGAATTAAAAGAGATTGTTGAAATGGTTAAGGACTAACATGGAAGAGACAACGGTCATCAGTACGATGATCGTTGTCTCTTTTAAGGCTCTATAAGGATCAATCAATGGTTAGAATGATATTTCCTCGCTTACGTTTTGTGTCTAAATATTCATGAGCTTCAACGATTTGCTCTAATGGATACGTGCGATCAATAACTGCTTTGATTTGATTGTTTTCATGCAGTGCTGCAAGCTCTTGTAAGAATTGTGCTGATTCCTTTGCAACTTCCGTTCCTCCAACAGTAACAAACGTTCCATTTGTTTTTAATCTAAGTTTTGCTTCTTTTTTAGATAATTTTCCTACGCAATCGAAAATGAAATCATATGTCGTTAAATCTTCTATCCATTCCCTTTTTGATAGTCTAAAATTCGGTCTGCACCAAGAGATGTAACTAGTGAATGGTTTCGTTCGCTACATACAGCAGTGACTTGAACTCCCTTTATAGATAATAGTTGAAGGGCCATCGTTCCAACTGCACCTGATGCACCATAAACAAGCACAGTTCCATCTCGTAAAATGTTTAATTTTTCGATGAAATGAAGAGCGGTCTGTCCGCCAAAGGGGAGAGTCGCTGCGTCTGCAAACGTGGCGTTAGTAGGCATTTTGGCAATTGGGCTTGTTGCTTTTACGGCAATTTTTTCAGCGTATCCGCCACTTTTAAATCCAGTTGAACCAAAAACACGATCGCCTACTTGGAACTTTGAAACCCCATCTCCAATCTTTTCGACAGTTCCAGCATAGACGTTTCCTAAAATGGGATTGCGAGGTTTATTCCATCCCAAAATGAGACGCATCATCCCCTTCATCATCCTGGGAACATCGAGTGCTCGGATTCGTGCATCACCACTATTGGCAGCAGTGGCTCTAATACGTATTAACAATTCATTTGATTTTATCGTTGGTTCTGGGACATTTGAAACGGTCAGCACTTCTGGTACACCATATTGTTTACAAACTACAGCTTTCATTTTTTTCACTCCTTCTCCGACTTTTTAGTCGCTGATAATAGAAGATTTCTTCTAAAGGCTGATTAAAAATTTCTGCAATTTGAAAGGCGAGGTCTAAAGTCGGTGAATATTTTTCATTTTCAATGGCGATAACCGTTTGCCGACTCACTCCTAGTTTATCTGCTAACTCTTGCTGGGTCATTTCTCCATTCATAAATCGATAATAGCGAATTTTATTTTTGACATTTGTTTTGCTACTCAAATCTAATAGCCCCTTTCATAATAAAAAATGTATGAAAGGTAAAGAATGATGCCAGATACAAAATAAGAAAAAGCAAAAGTATGAAACAAAAGTGTGACTGATCGGGTAATGAAGACAAGAATCATAGCTAAGAAAAAGCCTAATGAAAAAACGTAACTGAAATTTCGAACAGACCTAGCTTCAAACAAATGATCACGTTCATCTGTAACGGTAAAAACAGATTCCTTTGATAATATCTTTGTAAAAATATTGACGACAATAGTCATGATTATAATAATCGCAATAGAAAGACCAAGTAATTTTAGAAAAAAACTTGACCAGACTAAGATTTCAGTTTCAAGCGATTGTGCGTTTTGCAATGTTTGATTGTTCTTAATGTATAAGTAACTAAAGGTGAGTATTTGGACGATGATTGACAGTAATGCAATTTTTGAACGATGAGCCATATAGAAGTCCTCCCCAACGTTTATTTGCTCATTTATAATGTAAATTATTATACACCTAATGTCAATAATTTTTAACATGAAGTAAAATTAACTTCACCTTAAGTGATTGTTAATGTTGTTGTTCATTTGTTCTTTTGAAGTAAGAGACGTGTTAAAGAATAGAGAGAATCAAAAGGAAGTTGAAAAGTATGGATTTATGGGTATCCCGTAACAGTCTATGAAGATAGGGCAGTCAAAGGATATAATCCATAACTAAAGGAGATCGTTGAACTGGTGAAGGGATAACATAACGTCATCATGGGAGGCAACCAACCGTCAAAGGACGAGGTTGTCTTTCTTTTCTAAGGGTACTGAGCTTATCAGGAAATTGTAGAGGGCAGAGGGAAGCTTCAACGTGAAAAAAACTAAAAACCATCCGAACTCATTAGTAACAATTGCGATGAGTTTGGATGGTTAAGTTGAAAGCTTATACGTGATTGTCAAATTCCTTTTGAACAGTTGTGAGTGCAGCACCAATAACTTGATGCATATCATAATATTTATAGGTCGCTAATCGACCACCAAAGATGACATTTGGTTCTTTGCTAGCTAATGCTTTATACTTTCGGTAAATTTCATTATTTTTATCATTGTTAATTGGATAGTATGGATTATCACCTGGATTCCATTCTTTCGGATATTCTTCGGTAATGACCGTTTTCGGTTGTGTACCAAACTCAAAATGCTTATGTTCAATGATCCGTGTATAAGGTGTTTCTTTGTCAGTATAATTAACGACAGCGTTGCCTTGATAATTAACTGTATCATCAAGCACCTTCGTTTCAAAATGTAAGCTTCGATAATCAAGTACACCAAATTGATAGTTGTAATATTGGTCAATCATCCCCGTGAATACGACCTTTTCAGCTAAGTGTTCGAGTTCGGTTTTATTTTCAAAAAAGTCTACATTTAATTTGACATCAATTCCGTCTAACATTTTTTCAATGATTGCCGTATAACCGCCTATGGGAATGCCTTGATAGCGGTCGTTGAAATAATTATTGTCATAAGTAAATCGAACGGGAAGACGTTTAATGATAAAAGCAGGTAATTCCTTAGCGGAGCGGCCCCATTGCTTTTCTGTATAGCCTTTAATGAGCTTTTCGTAAATATCGGTCCCAACTAGTGAAATTGCTTGTTCTTCTAGATTTCGCGGTTCGGTAATATTTGCAGCATCACGCTGCATTTTTATTTTTTCCTTAGCCTCAGCAGGTGTTGTGACACCCCATAGCTTTTGAAATGTATTCATATTAAAAGGAAGGTTGTATATTTCTCCTTTATAATTTGCGATCGGGGAATTGGTGTACCGGTTAAACTCGGCAAATTGATTTACATACTCCCAAATGTTTTTGTCGTTCGTATGGAAAATATGTGCACCATATTTGTGTACATGAATATCCTCAATCTTCTCGGTATATATGTTACCACCGATATGATCTCGTTTGTCTATAACGAGACATTTTTTCCCTCTTTTTGTTGCCTCATAAGCAAATACTGAACCAAATAAACCTGCACCAACAATCAAGTAATCATACATACTCCATTCCCCTTTTATGTTATCACTACATCCTTCATAAATATCTTTTCCATTATAGCAAAAATCCATTTATTTTAAATATGAAAGATTTACATCCTTCGCTTAGATAAATTATCTATAAGTTTCGGGTTGATTTTAGTAGATCATCTAATTTGTCTACCTTCATTTTAAGAAAGTTTTTCCTTTAGGGAAAAATGCTAAGAAGTGGAAGCGAGCCAGAGTTTTTCTTAATTGATATAGGAGAACTACAGTGCTATACTTGCTATACTAGCATAGGAAGTGTATGATGCGATATGAATATAGAAGTATTACAGCATTTTATTAAAGTATACGAGAAGAAAAGTGTCAATTCTGCAGCGAAGGATTTGTTCATTACACCACAAGGATTAAGTAAAACCATTAAGCAATTGGAATTGGATTTAGAAGCGGAACTGTTCATACGTGGGCCACGCGGAATGGTAGCGACTGAATGCGGAGAGCTTTTACATGCAAGGGCGAAACACATTTGCTATTTAATGGAAGATATAAAAAGGAAATAAGTATTATTAGTGGCAGAAAAGGTGTTCTAAATATTGTTGTCACCTATTCAGCTTCAACCATTATTCCCGTCGATGTTGTTTACAGGTTTTCTGAAGAAAATCCTGATATCACGATAAAGCTTAGGGAGTATCCTGACGAATATCCTATTGAAAGTATGTTAGAGGAAGAGGTGGATATCGCTTAATAGTCGGTGATGGTGAAGAAATTGTTGATTGCGAATATGAGCACATCGCTCAAGGTGAAGTCGTTGTCGCTGTATCGAAAGAGCATCCTTTAGCAGATAAGGAAGAGGTTTCCTTGATGGAATTAGCAGAGGAATCATTAGTAATTAAGGCTCCCGGAAAGGGCAAAGAAAATGGTTTTGTTGAGAAATGCCTTGAATACGGGTTTACACCGAATATAACTCATGAGTTTGGGAGTGTTTTGACGGCACATCGATTATGTGAGCACCAAGGGTCGTAGCCATTTCGACTGATTTTACTGAAAATGCTGTCCAAAATGACAAGATAAAAGTATTGAAATTAGTGGAGAAAATTCCACAGAATGTGTATTTAATTACAAGAAAAAGAGGGATACAATCGAATAGTGTCACGTCTTTTCAAAGATATATAAGAGAAAAAAGCCAGTCGTTATGATGTGGAGACCCGCATCAGACGGCTTTTTTTATCTTTATCAACTTGTAGTTACCCCCTTGTAACTTTTGGTTGATAGCCTATAAAAACGTGGTACGTTAGTCTTATACATACAGTCATGAGTATTTTTGAAAACGAAATCATGATTGAATGAATGAGGCAGTTTATTTTAGGGGGGTAACACGTGAGTAAGGTAGTAGAGAGTAAAAAACGACAGTTGGGTTAATGGTAGCTTTATTTGCCCTAATGATTGTAACGGTTGTAATCGCTTCGATGCTATTATCGGTTCCGCAATTGGTTCAATCGTTCATGATTGGAGTTATTATCGTTGGGGTACTCATTTTCATTCTTGGTCTAATATGGTCTAAGAAAAACAAGACAGAGAAAAAAGGAAAACGTGTAGTATTGATTTCATTATTAAGCCTTGGAATCATTGCATTAATTGGAATTAATATTGCGATTTATCATTATCAAGTAGTCATTGATCAATACTTAACGAAAGTTGAAGTAGATCAGGATGAGCTTGCTGAGATTGAAAGCGATTCAAGGGATCTCACGGAGAAAATCCAAGAAGAAGGAATTGTGTTACTAGAAAATAAAAATAATACACTTCCATTGAATACAGAAATTGAAAATGAAATGAATATTAGTGTTTTTGGTCAAAGATCTGTAGGGATTGTTTATGGAGGAAGTGGCTCAGGTGCTGGTGATGAGAGTCGGAACGTCAATTTAAAGCAAGGTCTTGAAAATGCTGGATTTAATGTGTACGGCGAATTAACGGAGTTTTATGAGTCTTTTGCTCCTGAAAAAGATGATCAGAATAACTTTGAGCTTCATGGTGGAGATTTTACATTAATGGAGCCTGAATTAAGTGAATTCTCTGAGGAATTATTAGCTGGTGCTGAGGAGTTCTCTGATGTAGCACTTATCGTTCTTGCAAGAGAAGGTGGCGAAGGGGACGACCTTCCGTTTGAAACAGAAGAACATGGAGGCTCAGAAGATCGACACTATTTACAGCTAACAGAAGCTGAAGAAGAAATGATTGATATGGTTACATCAATGGACTTCGAAAAAGTTGTTGTATTAGTAAACTCAAGTAATGCTATGGAGTTAGGATTTTTAGAAGATGACGCAATTGATGCAGCTTTATGGATCGGTGGCCCAGGTTCAACAGGATTAAATGCAGTTGGTAGCGTACTTGCCGGAGATGTAAATCCATCAGGTCGTCTAGTTAATGTGTATGCCTATGATCTTTCAACGGCACCTGGATTTTATAACGCTGGTGATTTTAGATTTTTAAATTCAGAGCATGTTACGGTAGATAAATTTGGAGAATCAAGTGATAAATATCATGCATTTTTAAATTATGCAGAAGGTATTTATGTTGGTTATCGTTTTTATGAAACACGATTTGTCGACAATGAAACAGGTGAAATTGATGAAGATGCTTACGAAAGTGTAGTTCAATATCCATTTGGTTATGGATTAAGTTATTCTGATTTCACTCAAGAAATAACGAATTATAATGCAACATCTGAGATGATTACAGTTGAAGTTGAAGTAACGAATACAGGTGATGTTGCTGGTAAGGAAGTTGTACAAGTTTATTATACATCTCCATATTATGAAGGTGGTATTGAAAAGTCACATGTTGTATTAGGTGCTTTTGATAAGACAGATATGCTAGAGCCAGGTGCTTCTGAGACAGTTACACTTGAAATTCCTGTTGAAGAAATGGCTTCATATGATTATCAAAATGAGCAAGCGTACGTTCTTGATGAAGGTACTTACGAAATTAAATTGATGAATAACTCTCATGATGTTATTGATTCTCGTGATTTTGAATTAACGGAAACCATCGTCTTTAATGAAGGCAATGAGCGCAGTACAGATGAAATGGTAGCAACAAACGTATTTGATGATGCACTTGGTGATATCACATATGTTTCGAGAGCCGATTGGGAAGGTACACTTCCGACGGAGCGAACACCAGAGATGGATGCTTCTGAGGAGATGCTTGACATTTTAAACAGTCACTTAGTCATTGATAACGACGGAGATGAAGATATTGTTTTTGCTGATCACGGATTAACGTTAGAGGATGTTCGTGGCTTAGATTATGATGATCCGTTATGGTCTGACTTATTAGAGCAACTGTCGATTAATGATATGGCAAGACTAATTGGTTTTGGTGGGTATGCAACACAGGAAGTAGAATCAGTTGGAAAGCCTGCTACGATTGAACTAGACGGTCCAGCTGGAATCAATAGTATTTTTACAGGTTTACAGGGTGTTCAATTTGTCAGTCAAGTCGTTATTGCATCAACTTGGAATGTTGATCTTGCAGAGCAAATGGGTGAGCAATTTGCTGCTGAAGCAACAATCCATGGTGTAAGTGGTCTTTATGCACCAGGTGTTAATATTCACCGTACACCATTCTCTGGAAGAAACTTTGAATATTACTCCGAGGATGGCTTCCTTTCAGGGAAAATGGGTGCAGCATTTGTACAAGGTTCAGAATCTAACGGTGTTTATACGTTTGTGAAACACTACGCTTTAAATGATCAAGAAAAAAATCGTGATGGTGTCGTTGTTTGGACAAATGAACAAGCGATTCGCGAAATTTACTTGAAGCCATTTGAGTTAACTGTAAAAGAAGGTGGAGCAACTGCAATGATGTCTTCCTTTAACCGTATTGGAACGACATGGCTGGTGGCCACTATGGCTTATTAACGACTGTATTACGTGACGAATGGGGCTTTAATGGTACAGTAATTACCGATTTCAACTTATTCGCTCATATGAATACAGATCAAGCGATTCGTGCCGGTAATGATTTGATCCTTACTCCACTTGGAGATGAACCATCAGAGGCGAGTACGACAACAAATACAGGGAAGCAAGCGATGAGAAATGCTTCACATAATATTCTATACACTGTCGCTAATAGTAATGTATTTGAATTAAATCCACGTCAATTCCCTTATTGGTATTACTGACTGGACTTGCTAATACACTTCTTCTTGCTCTATTAACACTTGGGTTCTATAAAACGGCTCATGCTAGAAGACGTAAAGAGGAAAGTAACGAAAGTGTATAAAAGTAGAAATAAATAAGCTAAGTAGGTTAAGCGGGACTAGTAAGGTCTAAGCGCCTAATGAGGAGAAGTAGCTCCTCATTAGGCTTTAATCAGTATGGTATAGAGCTAGATAACCGCTAATAAGCAAAAGAGGAGTACATCATGAAACATAAAGAAATCATTGAACAAATGACATTAGAAGAAAAAGCGTCTTTAATGTCTGGTAAAGATTTTTGGCAAACTGAAGCGGTGGAGCGTCTTGGCATTGAAAGTATGTTTCTTGCTGACGGACCACACGGTATTAGGAAACAAGCAAAAGCGGCCGATCACCTTGGGTTAAATGAAAGTATTCCTGCAACTTGCTTTCCAACAGCGGCGACGGTAGCCAATAGTTGGAGTGAGGAGCTTGCTGAACAGATAGGTGAACATCTAGGAGAGGAAGCTGTCGCACAAGGGTTCATGTGTTACTTGGCCCTGGTATTAATATGAAGAGAAACCCGTTATGTGGACGTAACTTCGAATATTTTAGCGAAGATCCTTATCATACGGGAAAGCTTGCAGCACGATATATTAAAGGAATTCAGTCACATGGTATTTCTGCTTGTGTCAAGCACTTTGCTGCTAACAATCAGGAAGAAAGACGAATGTCTATTGATACAATTGTTGATGAACGAACGTTAAGAGAAATCTATCTGACTGCATTTGAAATTGCTATTAAAGAAGGAAAGACGAAAACAGTCATGTCTTCTTATAATATGGTAAACGGAAGCTACACGAATGAAAATATTCATCTTATGCAAGAAATTCTTCGTGATGAATGGGGCTTTAATGGAGTTGTTGTAACCGATTGGGGAGGCAGCAATGATCGTGTAGCTGGTCTAATTGCAGGTAATGAATTGGAGATGCCAACTACTGCAGGTGAAACAAATAAAGAAATTATTCATTCAATTAAAGAGGGAATTATAGACGAAGAAGTGTTAGACGTATGTGTTGATCGCTTACTTGATCTTCACTTTACAACGAAGCAAGCCTTTGAAAAGGAGAAAAAAGAGATTGATCAAAATAAGCACCATGAGATGGCTCAAAGAGTAGCAGAAGAGTCAATTGTATTATTAAAAAATGATGATCAGATTTTACCATTGAAAACAGATAAAAAAGTAGCTGTTATCGGTGATTTTGCGAAGGAAGCTCGTTATCAGGGCGCTGGTTCATCAGTTGTTAATCCAACAAAATTAGATAATACGCTTGACTGTATGAATGAATTAGGATTTAACGTTATTGGCTATGAGCGTGGGTTCGAACGTTACGGTAAGAAAAGTCAAAAATTAATTAATCAAGCAAGTGCTCTAGCAAAAGAAGCAGACGTTGTTCTTTTATATATTGGTTTAGATGAAGCAACAGAAGCGGAAGGTTTAGATCGTCAGAATATGAAAATTCCACAAAATCAATTAGATTTATTGCATTCACTTTACGAAGTGAACCATAATATTGTCGCAGTTCTTTCATGTGGATCAGCGGTTGAAATGCCTTGGATTTCTAAAGTGAAAGGATTGTTGCATGGCTATTTAAGTGGACAAGCAGGTGCGAAAGCAATCTTAAGAGTTATTGCAGGTGAAGTCAACCCATCTGGTAAATTAGCAGAGACGTATCCATTACGTTATGAAGATACGCCATCATATCGACACTTCCCAGGAAAGGAAGTAAGTGTTGAATATCGTGAAGGACCATTTATTGGTTATCGTTATTTTGATACGGCTGATGTTGATGTATTGTTTCCTTTTGGATTTGGATTAAGCTTTACAACGTTTGAATACGACAATATCCAAGTAACGAAGAATGGCGTAACCTTTTCAGTGACTAATACTGGATCTGTAGCTGGTAAGGAAATTGCACAACTATATGTTAGTTGTCAATCAGAATCTATTTTTAGACCTAGCAAAGAGCTAAAAGGGTTTACGAAAGTGCACTTAAAAGCGGGAGAAACAAAGACGGTTACAATTTCGTTTGATGATAAAACATTCCGCTATTTTAATGTGAAAACAAATCAATGGGAAATTGAAGAGGCTGACTATTCAATAATGGTCGGAGCATCGGTTGCAGATATTCGCTTAACTGCGACAATGTTTGTAGAAGGGACGAATGCACCGTTACCATATAAGAAAGAACAGTTACCGAGCTATTATTCAAGGAAAGTCAATCACGTCCCAGTCGAAGAATTTGAGCAATTAATTGAGAGGAAAGTTCCTACTCCACATTTCGATAAAACAAAACCACTTGGATACAATGATACGATTGCTCAATGTCAATATGCTAAAGGAGCATTAGCCCGGATGGCGTTCCGTCTTATTTCCTTTACTCATCGGTCTTAACGAAGATTGGACAAAGGGAAAAGGCAAATTTAATTATGATGTCTGTCTATCACATGCCATTTAGAGGGGTTGCTAGAATGACGGGTGGAGTTGTCAATATGCCGATGTTAGATGGAATATTAATGATTGTGAATGGACAATTTTTCAAAGGCTTAAGACATTTCTTCAAGGAACGTAGAAAAATGATCAAGGTCGCAAAAAGCCAATAATTTTCGCTAGCTTAAGCGACAAAGGAGATGTAAAATGAAAATAGAAGATAATAAACCTAAGAAGAAAACTGGATTAATAGGCCTTTGGACTAACTATCAAGAAAAACACCCGAATATTGCTCAATTTCTAATGTTTTTCATACTGAGTAATGGTGTAACAGTCCTTCAAATTGTTATTATGCCAGTATTTCGGAGTATCTTCTCAAAAACTGAGCTAGTAAATACTAGTTTTCAAATTTGGCAGCTTGGACATAACTTCGATGGAACACCTTACTATGTATTTGACTATGCAGCAGGAGCGATAGCTATTGGTGGAGGAGGCGGACTAGCCTATTTTCTATCAGTACAGCTTTCGATTGCTATTGCTCAGGTAATTAATTTCTTTGCCCAACGTAAAATTACGTTTAAGTCGAATAGTAATGTTTGGAAAGCAGCATTCTGGTATTTTATTGCCTATATTATTATCACTATTGGTGCTGCTGCAGCTCAAGGCTTCTATAAAGCACCGATTTATGATTTACTAATGAATTCGTGGGGGCTAGGCTCAACTGGAGAAACTTTAGCGGATTTCGTTACGATGATTATTAATAGTGCAATTTCATTCTGGGTGTTCTTCCCAATATTTAAGATTATCTTTAAGCAAGAGCCTGAAAAAGTAGAAAAGTAAAGGTAGTGTTTGAGTATGAAATTATTATCAGTAGTTATACCGTGCTATAATTCCGCAGATTATATGAAAAATTGTATTGAGTCTCTGTTGCCTGGGGGAGAGGACGTTGAGTTACTGATAGTGAATGACGGCTCTGTGGATGGGACTGCAGCCATTGCAGATGACTATGCTAATGCATATCCTACGATTGTTAAAGCGATCCATCAAGAAAATGGAGGTCACGGTGAAGCTGTGAACGCTGGCATTGCCCATGCAACGGGACTGTTTTTTAAGGTTGTAGATAGCGATGACTGGGTAGACGTAAGAGCTTATTTGAAATTACTAGACACGTTAAAAGAGCTTGTGGATACGAAGAACCTAGTTGATATGGTTGTCAGTAATTTTGTCTACGAAAAAGAAGGAGCAACTTATCGTAAGGTTATCAAATATGATAAAATTTTCCCGGAGGGTCGCATCTTTAGTTGGGATGAGATGGAGAAGTTTCCAAGAGGAAAATATATGCTAATGCATTCGATTATCTATCGAACACAATTGCTTCACGATTGTGGTTTGAAATTACCGAAGCATACGTTTTATGTTGATAACTTGTATGTTTATACGCCTCTCCCTTACGTCAAATCAATTTATTATTTGAATGTTGATTTCTATCGCTATTATATCGGAAGAGAAGGACAATCAGTACAGGAGCAAACAATGATAAAACGCGTTGACCAGCATATTAAGGTCAATAAGTTACTGTTAGAATCTGTCGACATATATGCTATTGAAAATGAAAATCTCCGTCATTATATGTTGAAGCATTTGGAGATAGTAACGGTTATTTCAACATTTTTGTTAATTCGTTCGGGTACAAAAGAAAATATCCGAAAGAAAAAAGAGCTTTGGCGTTATATTAAAGCAAAGGATGCTCAATTATATCGTTATTTGAAGTACGGTTTGTTAGGGCCGATTGTCAACCTTCCTGGACGTCCAGGGAGAATGGTATCGGTTGGAGTTTATAAGGTTTCACAAAAATTAATTGGATTTAACTAATATACTAGATAAAGGTGAAAAGTGAGAACATCTTAGCGATGTTTTCACTTTTTCTATTCTTACACAGGATAATGACGTTTTTCATAAAGAAAGTATTCTCATGGTACATAAGTTAGAAGTTTTAAAATGATTTGATTTTCGACCTAAAACAGCTCTATACCATATGTAAAAAAGATGCAATCTTATTTTCTTAATAGAATGGTTAAAAATTTATAGATTATATAGTAGAATGGATACTACGTAAAAGAAATTATTGCGAAAAACTCTTAACATAAAAAAGAGGAATAATCATGAAACATAAAGAATTAATTGCAAAAATGACATTAGAGGAGAAGGCGTCCTTAATGTCTGGAAAAGATTTTTGGCAATCACAAAATATTGTGCATCTCGGAATTAATAGCATCTATTTTGCTGATGGGCCGCACGGTATCCGAAAGCAAGCTGCAGGTGCAGATAAATTAGGTTTAAATATTGGTCATCCGGCTACTTGTTTCCCAACAGCAGCAACGGTTGCAAATAGCTGGAATACTGAGTTAGGGGAGAAGGTTGGTGAATACCTTGGAGAGGAAGCGCTTGCACAAGGGGTCAATGTATTGCTTGGTCCTGGTGTGAATATGAAGCGTAATCCATTGTGTGGAAGGAACTTTGAGTATTTTAGTGAAGATCCTTATCTCGCTGGAAAAATGGCTGCTAGTTACATTAGAGGGATTCAGTCGTATGGCATATCTGCTTGTGTGAAGCACTTTGCTGTAAACAACCAAGAGGGAAGGCGGATGTCCATTGATGCGGTCGTCGACGAGCGGACGTTGCGGGAGATTTATTTAACAGCATTTGAAATAGCGGTAAAAGAAGGGAAGACAAAGGCGGTAATGTCTTCTTACAATAAATTAAACGGAACATACGCGAATGAAAATAAGCATTTAATGCTAGATATCCTCCGTGGAGAATGGGGCTATAATGGTACAGTGATTACTGATTGGGGTGGCAGTAATGACCGTATTGCTGGGTTGTTAGCAGGTAATGAATTAGAGATGCCGACAACAGCAGGTGAAACAGACCGGGAAATTGTCGAAGCAATTCGTGAAGGTAAGCTAGAAGAAACAGTATTAGATCAATGTGTTGATCGATTATTAGAGCTTGTGTTTACTACAGAAGCAGCCCATAAAAAGCCTCATGAGGAGTTCCATGTAGAGCGGCATCATCGTGTTTCGCAAAAGGTTGCAGAAGAATCAATTGTTCTGTTGAAAAATGAAGGTAACATTTTACCGTTGAAATATGGAAAAAAGGTTGCAGTTATAGGCGATTTTGCTAAGGATGCACGTTACCAAGGGGCAGGTTCGTCCCTTGTTAATCCAACGATTTTGGATCATACGATGGATTGTTTTGAAGAATCGGGAATTGACAGCATTGGCTTTGAACAAGGATTTGAACGTTACGGAAAAAGAAATAAGGATAAGGTTCAAAAAGCTTGTGATCTTGCGAAAAAAGCTGATGTTACCTTGCTGTATATTGGGTTAGATGAGGTAACGGAAGCAGAAGGTCTTGATCGAAACAACATGAAGATTCCTGACAATCAAATTGAGTTATTAGATGCACTTTATGAAGTAAATCCAAATATAATTGCTATTCTCTCTTGTGGATCGGCAGTTGAAATGCCATGGATCAATAAAGTAAGAGGGCTCGTGCATGGTTATTTAGGAGGACAAGCAGGGGCTAGAGCCATCCTAAGAGTGTTATCAGGAGATGTTAATCCTTCTGGAAAGCTAGCAGAAACATATCCATTACGTTATGAAGATACTCCCTCTTACCATTATTTCCCTGGTGATGAAGCGAGTGTTGAATATCGGGAAGGTCCTTTTATTGGCTATCGTTATTATGATACAGCTGATGTTAATGTGCTTTTTCCGTTTGGTTATGGTTTGAGCTATACGACATTTGTCTATTCCAATATACAGGTGACAGACAATCAAGTTTCGTTTGAATTAACGAATACCGGCAATGTTGCGGGGATGGAAGTGGCACAGCTGTACGTTAGTTGTCAATCAAAGGAGATCTTTCGACCTAATAAAGAGCTAAAAGGCTTTAAAAAGGTTTTTATTAACGCAGGAGAAACGAAAGTAGTCACGATTCCTTTTGACGATAAAACATTCCGATATTATAATCGTAAAACAAATCAATGGGAAATTGAAGGAGCGAACTACACGATTATGATTGGAGCCTCGAGCACTGATATACGTTTAGAGGATACGCTATATGTTAACGGTACAGATGCACCGCTTCCTTACGAGCAAAATGAGCTTCTATCTTATTATTCTGGCAATATTAAAAACGTTCAGGTTAATGAATTCGAGAGTTTACTAGGACGAAAAGTTCCACCATCAAAGTGGGATCGTAATAAACCGCTCGGTTATACAGATACGATAGAACAATGTCAGTATGCGAAAGGGATATTTGGAAGGTTATTATTCCATTCAGTTGTCTTTGCTTATTGGTATTTAAAGAAAATTGGGAAACGAAGCAAGGCTAATTTAATCATGATGTCCATCTTCCATTTACCATTGCGAGGGATTGCGAGAATGACAGGTGGGATCGTAAATATGCCAATGCTTGATGGCATTATTATGATGATTAATGGTCGATTTTTTAAAGGACTAGGACATTTTCTAAAAGAGAGAAGAAAAATTGAAAAAGCTAAGAAAACAAAATAAACTGCAAAAGGGAACGACTAGCTAAGTCGTTGCTCTAGCTTGTCAACAAAGTCTAATATAACGGAATGGTTGACAAGCTTTTTGTATTTAAGCGAGAAGACAAGATAATGTCATGCGATTTCGTTCTCTGGAAAGGAGAAAGTATGAGAAGAAAAACACTAATACAAGCAATTACTGGATTTGTCGTTTGGTTCGTTTCTTATAGTCTATTGAATATTGGTCAGATTGAACGATTATTGTTATTTGCCATTCTTGTCATCGTTCCGCTCGTTCTTACGATAGTAGAGACAAAAGATCGTCAAGGGAGAAGATTTAAGTCGTATGTTCTCGCAATCTCACTTTACCCAGTTGGAGCATTGATGGCATTTGCTTCATTCTTTTTTCCACCAGGAATAGTAGCTGGAATCTTGTCCTTAGGTTGGCTGCTTTGGACAGTTGTGGTGTTTGTTTATGGTTTGTCACGATTAATGGTAAGAGGACTATCCTACCTTGAGGAAACGAGTATTGACGTCGGATTAATGTATTTACTCCTTGGCGGTGGTTGGTTTAGTTTATCTCAATTTGGCATTGATGTGATGAATTTCGGAGCACTAATTATTCTCTTAACAGCGATTCACTTTCATTATTCAGCGTTTATTACGCCAATATTTCTCGGTTTGTTAGGTAGGGTGTTAAGAACGAATGGTCAATCTCAAAAGATGTATCAGTTCGCAGCAATTGGTGTTATGGTTAGCCCGATAGGTGTCGCTATTGGCATAACGTATTCACGCTTTATTGAGTTTGTATTTGTAGTCATATTTGTTGCTTGTTTGTGGGTTTATACTTATTTGGTGCTAGTACACCTTCGAAAAATAACTAATAAAGCAGCATTTTTATTGATTAGTGGCTCGGCTATTATTCTCATTTTTACGATGTTTCTTGCGTTTTTATACGGGCTTGGTCGTCTATTACGTGTCGATTTTATTCTTATACCAGATATGGTGACATTACATGGGATTGGAAATGCATTTGGTTTTGTATTTGTAGGTGTATTAGGCTGGCTTTTGCTATTTCCTAAAGCGTATGCGGATGTATATGGAATTCCATTTAGTAAAATCGTTGGCAAATGGAAAATTGGTGCACATTTTTTGCAAAAATCAGTTGGATGTAAGTAAAGAAATAGCTTATAAAGGATTGATCGATCATTTTAGTCTTTTTGACCAAGAAGACTTTCATTCTCAAAAAGTGCATCATCAAATCAAATCCTTCTATGAAAATACACTCGCTTTTCAATTGACATCTACAACGTATTGGCATAAAGGATTTCGTCTATTGTCCAAGCTCTATAAGAAGGTAAGTAGAAAAATTGAACAAATTAATCTGCCATTACATGAAGAAGATGAACTTAAGGTCGACAGTCAGGTCATTTCGATTGACTCTAATCAAGATGGCAGGGTAAACCCTCGAGCATGGGTGCGGATTGACTCACAATCACAGAAGGCGGTTTTTGTAGCGATTTATTCGTATCATAAACATCACGAGCATGTTTATCTAAATATTGCACTACCATTACCTTTTGGACATATGACAGGAATTTTACGTATGGAAAATATGGAGGAGGAACAAAGTGACGGACTTGTTTTAACGAGTCAGTCGAAGAAGGGAGAAAAGGGGGATGAGGGAATTTATTATGTGACAAAGTGGTTTACTATCCGTCTCCCTCTTAATGAGCGATTTGAGGTTTGGACTAAGGATTTTACATCAGCGAAATTAAAAGCAACGCACAAAATGTGGTTGTATGGAAAGCAGTTTTTAACAATAAATTATTGGATTAGAAGAAAATGCACATAGATGTTGTTAATGCAGAAGCTATAGGAAACTTACGTAATTGGACATTACTTTGAGGAAGGTAAAGATTGATGGAGTATGCTCTGTATTTAGTAGATCATGAGGTTGTAAATCTTTTTATTGAAAAAATTACAAGCCAAATTATATTCATTAATTTGTCATACCCAAATAATATTCCAATTTCTTTGAAGCATACAAAGAAATTGGAATATTGCTTATCTAGCTACTATTTACCTATATGAATTATGTGTTGGATAGAATAACTCTTCCTCTGTGCTTCTTACAATTGAAAAGTTTTCAACATTGTAGTGTCCGTGAAGAGTTTCGTTATGATGCTTTATAATTTGTTCCGCACTTAAAACATCGCCATCTTTTGTTGAATGTCCATCTCCAACTAAGGTGACATCCATTCCATTAATAGTTGCTGTTCGGACTGCACTATCTATGCAATGTTGTGTTGCACATCCCATTACAACTATATGACTAATCTCTTGAGATTTTAAGTAATTTAGAAGTCCTGTTCCATGAAACGAATTCGTTGCCGTTTTATCAAAGAATTTCGCATCCTTTGGTACACTAACTTTTTCATGAACTTGAAATCCTTTTCCCATGCCTTCTGCAACCTCCAAGTCCCTTACAAAGACAATAGGAACATTGGAATTATTCGCTTTTTCAATCACTGAATTGATATTTGTAATAAGTTGTTCTTTATTGTAAACAGCACATTCTTCTTGATTCCCTTCAATTAATTCCTGCTGGGCATCAATGATTAACAATAGTTGTTTCAAATAATTTTCCCCTCTCAAATTTGGGGAAACGGCGCTTAAATTAATGTGACGTATTCCCCTTAATGTTTTTAACGTTGATAGATTCTTTCATTTTCATAATACCTACCTCCTACACTGAATTGCCCTCAAATTATGTATTTAAATTATGAGACAGTTAAATATTAGCATATTAGAGTTGAAATAACACCTAAATATCGTCAATCTTTTCTACTATCCCGCTTCAATAGTTGAACTATCGTGTCCTTCTAATTCGAAATTTAAAAATGTCATTCCGTAAATAGTCATAGCTTAACATGACAGGCCTGTTCAACTCATCATAGTGTAGTTGAATCATTTGCATAACCGTTGTCTGAGGATGAATAAGCAGCTTTTGACAATAACGATCAATATGAAGTGGTACGGCAAGTTCAGCGTCGCTTCGAATCATTTTAATTTTGCAATGATTTTCAAGAAATTCTGTTAATGATCCTTTCAGTTCCTTTTGTTCAAATGCATTTCCAACAATCGATTTCGGCATAACATTTAAAGAACAGACAACGGGTTCCCCATTAGCGGTCCGAATACGTTCGTGCTGGACAACAGGGTCTCCTCCATTTACTTTTAAATAGTCGGCCCACTCACTTGTAGCCGGAACAACGTCAGAGTATTCCTTCCGTTCGCCTTCTATTAACCCAGCAGATTGAATAAGCTCTCCGATTTTAGTTAACTTCTCCAAGCTATTATCAATTTTAGGTAAGGGACTTGTGACAAACGTTCCAACCCCATGCTTAACATTTACTTTTCCTTCCTGCTCTAATAATTTTATTGCAGAACGAAACGTTTCCCTACTCACTTGAAATGATTTAGCCATTTGCATCTCAGACGGCATCCGTTGACCAACTGCTAATTTTCCTGTATGAATCATTTCTTCTATTTTTTCTTTAATAACTAAATAACTAGGTTTCTCTGTAGTTTTTTTATTCATTTTAAAGCACCTCTAGACTTCTATTATAAATTGATTATATCACTTTTTTTATTTGTTCCATAGTATACCAAATTTATAAAGAATTGAATCAACAGTGGGAATGGCTGATAGTATAGCGTTTATAGAGTTTTGTTAAAGCTTTGTTAAACATTATTAATAGAAAGTTTACATGTTATAAACATTTCCTTAATGAAACTCTAGTAACATCAATTCACAAAGACGTCTATACATCATACAAAAGGAGGTCTTTATGGCAAAGACGATCACAGAATTACAAAACAATAGGCAGATACGAGTAAATAAGAGGGGAGAAAGAATAAGGTTAGTCAAAAGGGGGATTCCTCTCTATTTAATGATGTTACCAGGTGTGCTTTTCTTTCTCATCTTTAAATATGGGCCAATGATAGGGTTAACGGTCGCTTTTATAGACTATGATCCATTTAAAGGATTTTTTCAAAGCGAGTGGGTCGGCTTAGATCACTTTATCCGGCTGTTTCAGGAGAGACTTTTCTTATCTTTATTATGGAATACGTTTGTTTTGAGTATTTATGATATTTTATTTTATTTTCCTGCACCGATTATTCTAGCTTTACTACTGAATGAAATACGCTTGCGTTTTTTTCGGACGACAATCCAAACGATTTTATACACACCTCATTTTGTTTCATGGGTTGTTATCGTTGGGATTACGGTCATGCTGTTTTCAACTCAAAATGGGAGCATCAACAATTTATTAGTTGACTTAGGATTTGATCGGGTTGAATTATTGACTGACCCAAGCTATTTTCGACCGTTGTGGGTCATTCAAAATATTTGGAATGGGATTGGTTGGGATGCGATTGTTTATTTGGCAGCAATGTCAGCGATTAATCCGCAATTGTACGAGGCAGCAAGAGTTGACGGAGCGAATAGATTGCAAATGATTTGGCACATAACAGTGCCATCGATCATGTATTTGGTCATCATTATGTTGATTTTACGCTTTGGAGGATTTATGGATTTAAGTTTTACCCATATCTACCTTTTGCAAAACCCATTGAATATGAGTGTTTCAGATGTATTTGATACATATGTGTATCGTGCAGGTGTCATTGGTGGACAGTTTAGCTATACGACAGCTGTGGGCTTATTTAAATCGGTTGTTGCTTTAATAATGGTCATGGCAGCAAATACGATTGCCAAGAAGCTTGGTAAGGAAGGGGTTTACTAATGAGAAAGCTGAAATTAACTGAGGATAAATTATTTGAAATCATTGTTTATACAATCGTTTCACTCATTACCCTGACTGTGCTCTTACCGTTGCTATATGTTTATGGAAGTTCCATTGCTGATCGCAGTGAGTTTGTGACAAGAGGATTTTTTATCATTCCACGTGAGATTACTTTTGATGCCTATTTATATTTAATGAATAATGTAGAATTTCTAAATGCATTTAAAAATGCTGTCATCATTACGGTAGTTGGGACGTTTATCAATGTATTATTAACGACGTTAATGGCCTATGGTCTATCAAAAAATGGTTGCCTGGTCGGACGACTATTAATTTTATGGTGCTATTTACGATGTTATTTAGCGGTGGAATGATTCCACTCTATTTAATTGTTAATAGTTTAGGGCTTTTGGATTCGTATTGGGCAATTTGGTTAACAGGTGCAATTTCACCATTTTACCTAATTGTTATGAGAGGTTTGTTCGGAAATATTCCAAGAGAGTTAGAGGATGCTGCAAGAATAGATGGATGTGGGGAATGGCGCTTGCTTTTAGCTGTTGCTTTACCTTTAGCCAAACCTGCAATTGCGACATTTACGATCTTTTACATGGTAGCTCATTGGAATTCTTATTTTGAAGCGATTTTATATTTGCACGATCAAAGCCTTATGCCACTACAAGTCATGCTAAGACGTTTAATTATTCAAGATGAAGACTTATTAGGAACGGAGACAGCAGACATCTTGTTTAGTCCGGCAGTTCCAATGGCAGCCATCGTTATTACGATTACACCTCTAATAATTGTTTTTCCTTTTTTCCAAAAATACTTTAACAAAGGATTTTTATTAGGATCTGTAAAGGAATAAATTTACTGTTCGATTTGAAAGGGGTTGGTTGATGGGGCGTTTGCTAGTGATAGTTGAGTATAGTGATGGTTTGTCTTCGGTTATAAAAGGAGGGAGAAATAATAATGGAAAAATATCGATTGTTACTGATTGTAATGCTGTTACTGTTTGTTGTAATAGGATGCTCTGAAAGTAGTGAGGGAGAGAAGCAAACAGATGAAAATGATGAATTGTTAGAAGCAGAATTGAGTGATGACTTTGAACCGTTTAATTTCGATGAACATTTAACGATTTCAATGTTAACGACAGGTTCCCCGATTCAATATGAAGATAACCCAATTTTCGAATATATTGAAGAGAAGTTTAACGTCACGTTTGATATTCAATACTATGATCGAGATGACTTTGATACGTATTTAAGTACACTTGCAGCTAGTGGTGATTTACCTGATATTTGGCGTTTTGGCTACAATGATCCACGAATGTACATTGATTGGGCTGAGCGTGGTGCCTATTATGATGTGAAGCCATTACTTCAATACCATCCTGAGCTTGAGGAAGGAATTCCAACCTGGGCATGGGAGGTCTTAAACCCACCAGAAAGCTATTATGGAGTACCTGAATACCGCTTGCAAACGAGAAATGTACTCGCGATACGACAAGACTGGTTAGATAATCTTGGATTAGACGTTCCTGATACAATCGATGAATTTTATGAAGTTGCCCATGCTTTCGCACACCAAGATCCAAATGGAACGGGGCGCCAAGATACTATTGGCTTTTCGTCACTCGGCTTGTTCTCTGAGGATGGAACGGCGTGGCGTGGCGGAGCGTTTGGTTTAGCTAGAGAATGGAAAGAAGTAGATGGGCAGCTAATACCATATCAAGCACAACTGGAAGAATTAACAGAATATATTTCTTTTATGAGAAAAGCGTATGAAGAAGATGTGTTAGATAAAGATTTTATGTTACATAGTGATTGGCGTGATGCAAATGAACGTTTGAGTGAAGGGATTGCGGGAATTGAATATGTGAATCCAAACAGTGTTCATCGTAAAGAAGCGGAAGATATTAAGGAGCATGATCCAAACGCTACGTTGACGTTCATGGCACCGCCTGCTGGTCCGGATGGCGAAAGAACAACTCCTACAAGACCAAGCTACTTTAAAAAGGTTATTAACGCTAATGTTAGTGCTGAAAAAGCACACCGTATTTTAGCTATTTATGAATGGAATATTACAGAAGGTTATGAAATTACGCGTCACGGAATAGAGGATATCCATTATACGGTTCATGAGGATGGAACAGTTGAACAGCTTGATGCTTGGGACGAACATGAACCAGCGTCAATAGGAACAGACATATTACGAGCATGGAATCCCATGCACCGGGCTTATTGGTGGTTAGGAGAAGAGTTTGAACAAGAGTTAGCAGCGCAATATGAAGAGAATGAAACATATTTTGGGTAGATGACAATCCGGGATTGGTATCTGATAAAAATGTGGAAATAGGTGCTCAGCTCGACTCAGAATTTGAACAAGTGTTAACGGAAATTGTTGTCGGAAGAAGAGGGCTGGAAGATGTTGAATTAGCTGTTGATCAATGGCTAGAAAATGGTGGACAAGACATCATTGATGAAATGAATGAACTGTATGAAGATTATCAAGCTATAAGGCAATAATGGGGAAAGAGGTGTACAGCAATGAAAATAGATTTTCATACACATGCGAAGTTAAGTAAAAAAGCGGAATTTACGTTAGATGGGTTTAAGGAGCATATTGAAAATGCTAAGGAAAATGGGTTAGATGCCTTGCATTAACAGAACATTTCAATACAACCAATTTCGAATTAATTTACGATACATTAGATAGACATTTTCCTTATGAGAATGATTATTACAATGTTGACGGGGTAAGAGTATTTCCTGGAATGGAAGTGGATATTAAAGAAGTTGGCCATATACTTCTCATTGGAAATCGACAAGATATTCGAGAGGTAAATGATTTCCTCGTACCATACCGTTCAAAGGAGGAATTTATTCCTTTTGAACGTTTATTATCCTTTACACGGCCATATAACCTATTAAAAATTGGAGCACATCCATTTAGAGAAGCTAAAGGGTTAGCCCATTTGGAGAAAGAAGTGCTAACCCAATTAGATGCGTTTGACTTGAATGCAACCGATTTATATCACCAAGGCTTGAAAATGAGAATGCAGTTAGCAATATTTGCTCATGAATTACAGCTTCCGGTTGTTGCCGGTAGTGATACGCATCATTACCTTCAATTTGGAAGTGTCTATAATGAATTGAGAGAAAAAGCTGCTACCATTGATGAGTTAAGAGCGGTTCTAATGAGAAATGCTTACGATATAACCATTTCACCGTGTTTGAAGGAAAAGGTGAAAGCTGCAAGATTAGTAAAAAAGACTTTAAAGAAAAGTTTGAGTGTTTAATGAAGCGGCAACCGAATATTTTACTAATTTTATTTGATCAATTACGGGCTGATTATCTTGGTATGCACAATCATCTGTGCATACCCCTAATATTAATCAGTTAGCCAAACAAGGCGTTACTTTTACAGAGGCGGTCTGCAACAGTCCATCATGTGTACCGAGTCGAGCAGCATGATGAGTGGACTTTACCCACATCGGGTAACGTCTTAACGAATGATCATCACTATCCATTGGAGCAACGCACGTATATGCAAGAGTTACGTAAAGCGGGGTACCAGGTTGCAGGAATCGGTAAGCTTGAGCTCCATAAATCAGAGCTTGATTATGGGGAAAAAGGGAATGCTCCGATTAACTATCATTTTGGTTATACAGACCCGTTTGAAACAGAGGGGAAAATGAGTTCGGCGAAATTCCGTACGAGCGATCATAATTCAGGAAAACCATTAACTGGACCATATCAACATTATTTGCAAGGGAAAGGTTTGTTACAGAAGTATGTAAATCATTATCAGCAGCGTGAACAGCAGCCACCTTGGAATGTTGCATGTTCAATTTTAGAAGAGGAAGACCGGATTGATGCATTCATTGGTAGAAAAGCGTGCTCGTTCATACAGGAGGCTACAAATGAGAAGCCTTGGTTTTGTAGTGTGAATTTTGTAAGTCCACACGACCCGTGGGATGCTTCAAAACGCTTTTATGACGCCTATCAAGATAATGATTTCCCCCCATCGATTAGAAAAAATGCAGAAGGGAAACCTTCTTGGATAGTGGATAGACAAAAGGCACATAGCTCTAACATGACTGCAATGGATCTGAAGGAAGTGAAACGACATTATGCTGCAATGATTACGCAGTTGGATGAGTGGGTAGGAAAAATCACCAATTGTATAAACGAGCAGGAATTAGAGCGAGATACGATCATTATTTTTGCGTCAGATCATGGTGAAATGCTAGGAGATCATGGTTTGTTTAGAAAAAATGTCATGTACGAAAGTGCAATTCGCGTCCCTCTCATTATTGTTGATCCGACAGCATCTTCAACAAAAGGGACGATTAATCAACAATTAGTCGAGCTTGTTGATTTATTTCCGACTATTCTTGAAATGGCAGGCATTCCGACAGACGATATGGATCTTGATGGAAAATCCATTACCTCATTGTTAAAAGGAAATGATGGAATGCAGCATAAACCGTTTCAATATGGGCAATGGGATGATATGAAAATGATTCGTAATCAGCAATTTAAATTAATTGATTATGGTCAACATGGATTGGAGCTATATGATATTTACAACGATCAAGAAGAACAAGTAAATTTAGTCGATGAACAGCAAGAGGTTGTTCGATCTTTAAAGCATGTATTAGACAAGCTATCATAATTGATCTCTCACTATGGAATTGCATGATCTATAGTGGGAGTTTTTAATTTTTTCTATGTTTTTTAATGGGTAATATAATTGTAAAATAATTAATTTTTATATTTATATTTCAGGGCAGATTTGCTATAGTAATACGTGAAAGTGTTTTCATATTGCGTTTAAAAGGAGTAAAAGAAGATGGATAAAACGATAGTGAAAAATCCTATTTATTGGGCGGATATTCCAGACGTTGATGTGATAAGAGTGGATTCAAGTTATTATATGGTTAGTACGAGTATGCACACAGTACCTGGTTGTCCAATTATGAAATCAACGAATTTAGCAGATTGGGAGCTTATTGGTTATGTATTTGATACGTTAGAGGATAATGATGCCCATCGATTAATAGATGGAAAAGGGATTTATGGCCAAGGTTCTTGGCTGCGAGCTTGCGATATCACAATGGAACATTTTATGTTTGTTTCTCTAGTAATGATATGAAGCAATTTTATATTTATCAGACTAATGATATTGAAAATGGCCCATGGGAACGTTCAGTGATCGAAGGGATTTATCATGATCCAGCTTTATTATTTGATGATGGCCATGTTTACGTGATTTATGGCTGTGGTGATATCCGAATTACTGAGCTTACCGACGATGTTACGGCTGTTAAGAGTGATGGAGTAAACCAGTTATTATTAGAAACAGAGAAGGAAGGGATCGGCTTACGTTGTGAAGGGTGCCACGCCTATAAATTGAATGGCTATTATTATTTGCTGTTTATTGAATGGCCAACTGGAGGCAATCAACGAAGACGACAAATTGCTTATCGTTCAAAGGAACTGTTCGGAGAATATGAACGTCACATTATTTTTGATGATGATATGGGCTACTTTAATAAAGGTATTGCTCAAGGAGCGATTTTTGATACACCGAATAATGAATGGTATGCGATGCTGTTCCAAGATCATGATGCAGTTGGGCGCATTCCATATGTTCTACCAGTGAATTGGGAAGAGGACTGGCCGATGATTGGAGTGAATGGAAAGGCACCAGAACAGTTCGAGGTTGATTTACCAGCGGTCTCTACAAAAAAATCACTAGTTATAAGCGATGATTTTGATTACGTGCAAAATAAACTTCCGCTAAATTGGCAATGGAATCATAATCCTGACAACGAAAAATGGTCTGTTACGAAACGCCCTGGCTATTTAAGGCTGGAAACTTGTCATCTTGCTGATCGTATATTACAAGCACGAAATACGTTAACCCAGCGAACAGAGGTCCTACTTGTGAAGCTTCAACTAAAATTGAGCTAAGAAATATGAAAGCTGGAGATCACGCGGGATGATCGCTTTGCAAAGTCATTTTGGTACAGTAGGAGTACAGCGACTAGAAGGCGGTGACTATCAAGTTGTTATGTGCGTCAATCAAGGTGACGGAAGTGACAAGCTACTAGGGAAAATACCATATGAAAAGGATACGGTTTATTTAAAAATTGCTTTTGATTTTACCGATAGCCGAGACATAGCAACATTCTTCTATTCAGAAGACGGTCAAGAGTGGTTGTCAATCGGAGAACCATTAAAAATGAAATATACGTTAGATCATTTTATGGGTTATCGTGTAGGAATTTTTAATTACCCAACGGAGCAGGTTGGTGGATTTGTAGATGTTGATTATTTTTGTTATGAAAAAGCGGAATAAAAAAAAAGAAAGCGTCTTTTCTTAGTACGTAAAGAAAAAAACATAATGAAACACTTGAATTTCCAATATTAGAGTATATCAAAAGGTTTTTTTGATATACTCTAATTTTTTTAGTGTTTTTTAAACCCTTTTTATCAGCAGTTTCGTTATGATCAGTAGAGGTGGTGAGAGAATGCCAACAGATTTAGAATTAATTGATGAAATTCATAATGGTAGTCAAGCAGCGATGGAAGTGTTAGTGAAAAGGTATTATAAGTTTATTTTTTCGTACATCTATCGAAAAATAGGTGACTACCATCTCGCGTATGATATGACGCAAGAAGTATTTATAAAAATGATGAAATCAATCAATCGCTTTCATGGAAGTGGAGAGTTCAAGCATTGGTTACTAAAAATTGCCGTTAACCATTGTCGTGACTATTACCGTAGCAGTGCTTATAAGAAAAAGGTAGGAGAAGAAGAGCTTGCAAATCAGTTACCGGATGAGAATGAATCGGTTAGTGATCTGATTAGTAAGAAAGCAGATAGTGAACGAGTAAAGGAAGCTATTTCTCAACTACCTACTTATCAACGCGAGGCGATCATTTTACGGTTTTATCACGAGTTAAAGATAAAGGAAATTTCTGATGTGACGAATAGTAACGAAGATACGGTGAAATCGAGAGTGAAGCAAGGAGTAGTGAAGTTAAAGAAATGGCTCAAAGGAGGCGATGAAGATGAAGAAAAACGAAACTATACATGAGTTTGAGACAATAGAAGACGAATTAGATTGTTATATCGTTAAATTTCCAGATGATGACCTGATAGAGTCAACTGTTGATTCATTGAGACAGTATGTTCCTAATCGGGAAAAAGAAATAATATCGACAAAAGAGCGGCTGAGAGAATTAGTAATACGAGTGAGCAAGGATTTTACTTTTATTCATAAAGGATTTTGGATAGTAAGTTGTTTATTACTCTTGACTGGTTATTATATAGCGAACGTGAGTGTAGCAAATCCACTCTTCATATTAGTTCTATTTGCCCCGTTGCCTTTTGCACTTGGATTATTGGAAGTGTTTCGTGGTAGAGATAAAGGGATGCTTGAGATGGAGATGGCTTGTAAGCATTCTGTCTATGAAGTGGTACTCTCAAAACTTTTGATTATCTCTATTTACAATATCGTATTAATTGGTGTATTGACAGTTTTATTGATGCCGAATCTTTCCCATTATTCTCTTTGGGAGGTTTCGTTAATTTGGATGACACCTTTCACATGGTTTGTAGCGAGTGCTTTATTCCTTAGCATTCATTTCCGTGGAGTTGTGTTTAGCTCCTTATTTACCGGTTTGTGGGTCTTATTTAGCACGTTTTTACTCTCTCAACATAGATGGGCAGAGGCTTTGGTTCATTTAAACGTCGCTCTTCATGTTGTCTTACTATTGGTAGGGTTAGCTCTTTGCTTATTACAGCTAAAGCGGATGGCAAGAAAGTTTTCATCTTTTGAGGAGGTAGGAACAAGTGGAATTAGTTATTGATAAAGTGGAGAAGAAGTATAAGGATACATGGGCCGTGGAGTCCTTTTCGGCAGAACTAACAGAAGGAGTGTATGCGTTGTTAGGTCCCAATGGATCCGGAAAGACAACGCTTATGAGAATGATTGCAGATGTTTTAAAGCCAACCTCTGGCCGAATTTTATTAAATGGAACGGATATTTCATTGTTGGATGAAAAATACCGTGATGTATTAGGCTATTTGCCGCAGGAATTTGGGTTGTATACACATTTTACGGCAGAAAGATTCTTAAACTATTTTGCTAGCTTAAAAGGACTCGATAATCAGCAGACAAAAGAGAAAGTATCAGAAGTATTAAAGCTCGTTCATTTAGAGGATAGTCGGAAAAAGAAGATAAAGACGTTTTCTGGTGGGATGAAACGACGTCTCGGGATTGCCCAAGCGATGCTAAATGATCCGCTAATTTTAGTCGTCGATGAGCCTACGGCAGGGCTTGATCCGAAAGAGCGTATTCGATTTCGAAATTTATTGTCAGACATTTCCGATGAACGAATCGTACTATTATCAACTCATATCGTTTCTGATATTGAGTCTATCGCAAAAGAAGTATTTATTATGGAGAAAGGAAAGCTAAAGGAGAAAAGTAATCTCGATCGTTTATTAGTCGGAATGGAAGGAAAGGTATGGAAAGTGCTCATAGACCAAGACGAACTAGACAACGTGCAAAGGCTCTATAAGGTCGGAAATATTCAACGAAAAGAGCATAAAATTGAAGTTCGGGTGATTAGTGATCAACAGCCGTATCCATATGCAGAGGAGATCCCTCCTACGTTAGAAGATGTTTATTTGTATCATTTCTATGAGGAGGGATTAGAGGATGTATAAGCATGAATGCTTTAAAATATTTACACGTAAAAGTATTTATATTGTGTTTATACTTGTACTTGCTCTTATCGTTTATGCAGAGAGAATGCCTATTGAATTTGTCATGACAGGTGACGTATATGAGGACTTATATGAAGAGCTTGGCGGACCGGTGACTGAAGAGAAGGAGTTGTTCGTTCGTGAGCAAATGAGAGCATCAGATGCAGGGGAATCAGTTGCTTATACAGAAGAGGACAGAATAGCTGGTCACGTTCATTTCTTAGTTTCACTTGCAGGAATGAATTTGCAAGAAAATCTTGAACGTCAGAATGAATTGAATGAACAATTGGATAAGTTAAGTATAGGTAGCTATGACTATAAGTTAGCTAAAAAGGAACTTGCGATGCTAGAAGAAGTGGAGAGCTCCTATGGCTTTTATATTGTGCAGGCGTGGCATGGTTTGTTTCATTTTATTGAGCCGTTCTTTACGGTTATATTATTATCTCTATTATTGCTGATTGGCTTGTCGCCAATCTTTGCAGATGAATTTACGCAAAAAACAACAGGTCTCATTTTTGCAACGAAAAACGGGAAACGAAAATTGGTAACGGCTAAGCTCATGGCAGCAATCACTTATATTGTTACTATATTTCTGACATTACATGCTTTTAATTTGATTATACAGCTTATGAAATACGGTGGGTTACAAGGGTGGAATGCACCGATGCAAAGCTTGAATAACTTATATTCGAATTATTCAAGTTCTCCGTTTGCATGGGAGGTTTGGCAATTTTATGCTGCGATGTTAAGTGTTCAATTTTTCGGAAGTATTGCTTTGGCAATCCTAGTTCTGCTAGTCTCGATATTAGCGAAAAATGCCTTTGTTACATTCTTTTTATCAGGGATGATTTTAGGAATTCCTTACGTGTTAAATCAATTTGGTTCGGAAATTCAGTGGGTACAATATATTTCGTCATTTAGTTATATGGAGACGATTCGAATAGAGAGGTTGTTTGCTACATTTAATGCTTATAACGTGTTTGGTCAACCGATTTTGTATCCTGTTCTACAAATAATCTTGTATACGATTCTTTCTGTTTGTTTTATTTGGCTCATTTATCGTGTGTTTCATAAACATCAAGTAAATAATTGATAGATTGGATGTACTGGTTAGTCGTTTTCAGCCAGTACTTTTTTATTTGTTAGAACGCAAAAGGGAGATAATCCGAAAAGTTGAATTTAACGTGACAATTAAAAACGTAATTAGGAATAGTACAGGGTGAGAAATAGTATCATAAATGGATAAAAGATAAAGTAGGCAAAGAAGTGAGAGGCCAATTAAGATAAAATCTAGTGCGAGTAATAACACGGTCTTCCGACTATTAGTAGTATAAGGATCTGGCATGGTTTTATCCCCTTTTTCCATATTAGGTATATATTAACATAAAATTGAATAGGAGGATAGTAATTAAATTCTTTAAATTTGTACTAAGGCTAGCAATTTCGCTCATAATTAATAATTGACAAAAGTGTGGTGCTTAGCTAATGTTAAGTCAACGATAAGTCTAGTATTGCAGCAAAGAAGAAATTTTAATGGAATGTAAAACGTATATACTATTTTGTAAGCGTTTTATAATGCTGTATCACAAGTTAAACGTAACAAAGGTGTTGGAGGTTTTGATTTGAAAAACAATGTGACGCTGAAAGATATTGCAGAAAAGATTGGTGTTAGCAGTGTGACTGTATCAAAAGCAATAAATAATAGAGGGGGTGTTAGTGAGGAATTAAAAAAGAAAATAAAAAAAATAGCTAATGATTTAGGATATCAAAATAATACTGTTGGTAAGTCAACGGAAGAAGGCTTATCATATAACATCGGTGTGATCATTCCTGAACGATTTATTGGCGATGATCAATCCCCTTTCTACTTAAAATTTCATCAATATATTACTAGGAAATTAGAAGAATACAATTATTATAGTATACTCCAAATTTTGAGTAACGAAGATGAACAATACTTAAACTTGCCACGAACATATGTGGAGAATAAAGTCGACGGTTTCATCATTTTGGGACAAATAAAGAAAAGTTATATTGAACTATTACATTCTGAAGGGATTCCGAAAGTATTCCTTGATTTTTATACAGACCTGTCGCAAGTGGATACAGTTGTAACCGATAACTTTTATGGAATGTATGAGATGACCAATTTTCTTATTCAGAATGGGCACAAAAAAATCGCATTTATTGGAAATATCCATACTACTAGTAGTATTCAAGACCGTTTTTTAGGCTATTATAAATCATTATTAGAACATAACATTCCTTTGGATAGAAAACTGATTATTCCTGATCGAGATGAAGAGGGCAAGTATATAGAGCTTGACGTTCCCAACCCGTTACCGACTGCTTTCGTTTGCAATTGTGATCAAATTGGCTTTAATTTCATTAATAAACTATCAATGATAGGTTATAAAGTACCTGAAGACTGCTCAGTCGTAGGATTTGATAATGATGTCTACTCAACTATATCGAAACCACCAATGACAACGACGAAAGTCAATATTGAAGACATGTCTAATGCGGCTGTTGAACTTATTATCGACAAGCTAATGAAAAATGGGAAAAGTTCTGTTAGAAAACTAATTAAGGGCACGATCATTCATCGGGAATCAGTAAAAAAGATATAAGTGTGAATCGTTCATCTGTTTGAAAGAGGGGCCATGAGGTAGGTCCCTCTTTATTATTCATAAAAATAGACTGATAGAGACAGTAGTCGTGTCTAAGATGAATGTTAGAATGAAGAAATAATCTAGTATTAATCCATGTTTATAACGCATTAATCTATATACTTAAAAGAAAACTAATTATAAGATAATGATTAAGTAATGTAAGCGTATTCTTTTTCTTAATTTAATTGGTGTTTTTATATAAAAAGCACTGAGGTTGGACAATTTTCGCTGTGTACAATATTTATCATGTACAAAGAAAAGGACCTATAGTGGCTTATAGGATGGAAATGAAAAATTAGATTAGACCAAGTTATCCATTAGTTTATATAATACGTCTCATCTACATAAAGTTGTCACTATCTTTATAATGATCGAAATAATGAAATGAGCGAGGGGGTGGTGAATAACTTAAGGGGATCTTTGATCTTAGTGAATGTAACAGGAAACATGATTTTAACACTAATACGAGGGGGTTGTTTTATGAAAAAGTTTAAATTATCAATGCTCTTATGTGTCCTTTTAATTATGTTTGTCGGATTAATTGCCTGCAGTAGTGATGGTGCACCGGCAACAACCGATGAAACAGATCCTGATGAAACAGAAGTTGATAATGAAGAAGATGGAAATAGTGAAGAAGAAGGTAACGAAGATGAAGCAGTGGAACAAAATGAAGCTGTTGATCTTGATGGTCGAGTAATTCGTATCGCCAATCACTGGGATATGACACCACCAGGTGGAACTGAGTTAAGAGATATGATCGTTGATCGGCACGCTGAGGTCGAAGAGAAGTACAATATTAAAATTGAATATGTTGAAGTAACATACGATGAGAAAGTAAGTACGTTAACAAATTCTATATTGGCGAATGATCCGTTTGCAGATTTAGTTAGCCTTTCTAGTGCTCAAGCTGCATCATTAGTCAAGGAAGATTATTTAATCCCAGTAAACGATTTTGCTGACTTAAATGATATTGCCGTTCCTGAAATACCTCAAGAGCTAGGAACGATTGATGATCAATTTTATATGATTGGAAGTACTGTAAACATCAGTGGTGGTTTATTCTACAACAAAACGATGTTCGAACAAGCCGGCTTACCTGATCCTCAAGAATTACAGGAAAGTGGTGAATGGACATGGGATGCAATGCTTGAAGCAGCACAAGAATTAACATCAGGTGAACAATATGGAATGAGTGCAGATCATAACGCATTACCTTTATTTTTAATCGCATCAAACGATGAAGATATTTTAGATATTCCGAATTTAGAGGTGCAAATTGATTCGCAGAAATCGATGGAAGCACTTGAATTTATGGCAGCTCTTTATAACGAACATCGTGTAATAAAGCCAAATGAAGGCGACAATTACGAAGATCCTAAGCGTTACTTTGCAGAAGGGCTTACAGGAATGGTAATAGGTTATAGTTGGGAAATGGAAGGGCGTGCGGATCTTCCTTTTGACTGGGGCTATGTTTATTTTCCAAAAGGTCCACAAGCTGACGATTATACAGTACCAGTTAATAGTTATGAAGGTTTAACGATTCCAATAGGTGTTGAAGATCCTGAAATTGTATATCAAATTTGGGAGGATTTACAAGTTTGGGAGATTTTAGAGGATGAACGTAATGAGTGGTTTGAACTGATTTCTCCAAATCTAGAAACGTATAACACATTAATTGACATGCAGGATAATGTTCGTCCGAATTACTGGCCAGCATATGGACTAGAGGACGCATTTTATGAAATGAATGAGAATATTGCAGAGGGGATTGAATCTCCTTCACAAGCTGTTGCTAAGGTAAAAGGTGAAGCTCAATCTTTAGTAGAGGAATTTATGAAATAAACTTTAGATTTGTAGCACTTTTGCAAGAGAATATATAAAACAATGAACCCTTGATACGAATGGTTGATACAGGGGGTTCAACTATTTAATAAGATTTGAAACGAGTAGGAGGGGGCTTGATTTGTTGCTTCAACATGTATTGAAATTATCGATCTATATCAGTTTAGCGCTTCTTTTGATCGTTTTTAATGTTCTACCATTGTTTGGCTATCAGAACGTATATGCAGAGTCCGGCTTAAATGGCGAAGAAACAGTGGTCGAGCTGGAGAGAAGCGATATAACTATACGTGATGATCTCTACTCCAATTATATTGAGCGCTACCAAGGTTTTCCTCGTCCTAACAAGGAGATTATTATACATGCTGAAGATTATACAAAGATAGATGGCATGGATATTGAGGTTGTAGAAATTGATCAAGGTGCTGCAGTGAAAACAGATGAGGTAGGCATGATTGAATGGGAAGTAGATGTTCCGGAAGAAGGATTATATAACATCGCTATCCGCTATTTCCCTATTGAAGGTAAAAGTTCATCTATTGAACGTGAATTATTTATTAATGGAAAGCTTCCATTTCAAGGGGCTGCAACATTAACTTTTCCACGTACATGGACGAACGAATTAGATGAAATTGAACAAGATAACCGTGGAAATGATCTCAGGCCAAGACAAGTGGAGCAGCCAATCTGGCAAGAAGCTGATTTAAGAGATTCAGAAGGCTACTATACAGAACCCTACCTATTTTATTTTTCTAAAGGTATCAATACATTGAGCTTCATTTCGTCTCGGGAGCCGATGTTAATTGATCAAATTAAACTTTATCAGATTGAAGAAATACCTGAATATAAGGAAGTTAAGCAACATTATGATGAGATGGGATATGTAGAGGCGAACGGACAAATGATTAAAGTACAAGGTGAACATGCAACTTTAAAATCAGATCCAACGCTTTATGCGATTAATGATCGGAGTAGTCCGGCAACAGAGCCTTATGATGTATCTAAAATACGAATGAATACAATAGGCGGGTATAATTGGCGTTGGCCGGGTCAATGGATTACGTGGGAGATTGATGTTCCAGAAGATGGTTTATATAAAATAGGTGTGAAAAATCGACAAAACATGCTACGGGGAATTTATTCAACAAGAACCATCATGATTAATGACGATATTCCGTTTCAAGAAATGGAACAAGTGTCTTTTTACTATGATAATAATTGGAAAATGGATGTGCTTGGAGATGAGGAGCCGTATTTGTTTTATTTAACTGAGGGAACTCATGAACTAAAAATGGAAGTGACACTTGGAAGTATGGCTCCATTGCTACGAACTGTTGAGGCGAGTGTTCTTGAATTGAATGAAATATATCGAAAAATAATCATGATCACAGGTACAGTTCCAGATCCATATCGGGACTATGAACTAGAAAAGAATATTCCCGAGATGACAGAGGTTTTCGCAAGACAAAGTCAAACTCTAACGGAAATTGCCGACGAATTAGCTGAATTAACAGGAGAAACGAGTGATCAAACAGCCATTTTAAATACAATGGCTTATCAGCTTAATGATTTTGTTCAAAGACCAGAAACGATTCAACGACGACTTGATTCATACAAAATAAATGTTGGTGGTCTTGGTACTTGGATATTAACTGTTCGTGAACAACCACTGGAAATTGACTATCTCATTATTGCTTCCCCTGAGCAGGAAATGCCTGAAGCAGATGCTCCTTTTTATAGGAAAATTGCACATGAAATAGGTGCTTTTACTCACTCTTTCTTTGAGGATTACAACAGTATTGGGAATGTGACGGAGGATGATGAGGATGATGCGATTACAGTTTGGATTGGAACGGGCCGTGACCAAGCACAGGTTTTAAAGGCATTGATTGATGAATCGTTCACTCCGGAAACAGGGATTCATGTCAATTTACAGCTAGTTCAGATGGCGAATTTACTACCAGCAACGCTTGCTAACCAAGGGCCTGATGTCGCAATGCAGGTTGGTAACGAGATTCCTGTTAATTATGCGATGAGAAATGCAGTAGTTGATTTAACCCAATTTTCAGATTTCGCGGAGGTAGAGCCTAGATTTCGAGAAAGTGCTGTTTTACCTTATCGATTTAATGATGGTGTCTTTGGCTTACCTGAACAACAAATGTTTAGCATGCTATTTTATCGAAAGGATATTTTGGAAGAACTAGAGATTGAGATTCCACAAACATGGCAGGATGTTTTAGAAATGATCCCAGTTTTGCAGAAAAATCATATGGATTTAGCACTGCCTTTACTACAAGACCCTGAGAATCCTGGTGATGTGCAGAACTTAATTCCAAATCAAACGTTTACAATGATGCTCTACCAGGAAGATGGGCAATTGTATCAAGACGGTGCGAAGAGAAGTGCTCTTGATTCTGATATTTCAATGAGTGTATTTAATCGCTGGAGTAGTCTCTATACGAATTATAAACTGCCTTTAAAGTTCGACTTTCCGAACCGATTCAGGACAGGGGAAATGCCAATCGGCATTGATGATTATACATTTTATAATCACCTCTCAGTGTCTGCACCGGAAATTAGGGGGTTATGGGAGTTCGCCCCGATTCCTGGAACGGAACAACCTGATGGTTCCATTCGCCGTGATGTTGGTAGTACTGGAACAGCGGCGATCATCATGGAAAAGGCCGAAAATAAAGATGCAAGTTGGGAATTTTTGAAATGGTGGACTAGTAAAGAAATCCAAGTTCGCTTCGGTAGAGAAATGGAAGGATTGATGGGTGCAGCAGCTCGTTACCCTACAGCTAATATTGAAGCATTACAAGAGTTGCCATGGCCTGTTAGAGATTACGAAAGATTAGAGGAGCAGTGGCAATGGGTTCAAGGTGTGCCTGAAGTTCCGGGCGGCTATTTTACAGGAAGACATTTAGATAATGCATTCAGGGAAGTAGTAAACAATGGAACGAATCCTCGTGAAGCTTTAAGTGACTATATTATTTATATTAACGATGAAATTAGAATAAAGCGTACAGAGTTTGACCTGCCGCTGGAATAGGAGGGGTTACATATTTTAAAGGGTGAAAAACATTCAGAGAATTTAGCGGTTGAGAAGTCAGGACAACTCGTTATTGAAAAACCAAAAAGGTTGGATCGATTAAAAAGAAATCTAAAGGTTCATAAGCATTCTTACATCTTAATGGCACCTTATTTTCTCTTATTCTTTCTATTTACCATTTTACCTGTACTGATTTCAATCGTTGTAAGCTTTACCTATTTTAATATGTTGGAATTTCCACGTTGGGTCGGTTGGCAAAATTACGCAAGACTCTTTTTAGAGGATGATGTCTTTTTAATTGCATTAAAAAATACAATGCTTTTTGCTGCTGTTACCGGTCCAATTAGTTATGTAGCTTGCTTTGTATTTGCATGGTTAATTAATGAATTTAATTCAAAGTTGAGGGCGTTTCTTACGTTTAATCTTTTTTGCTCCTTCTATATCAGGTAACATCTTCTTTATTTGGTTAATAATCTTCTCAGGGGACAGCTATGGTTATGCTAACGGCTTTCTCATGAAAATAGGAATGATCTATGAACCAATTCAATGGTTACAGGACCCAACTTACATTCTTGCGATTGTGATGCTCGTTCAATTATGGCTCAGCCTTGGAACTAGTTTTCTAGCGTTCATTGCTGGCTTGCAAAATGTTGATCGCACGATGTATGAGGCAGGTGCAATTGATGGGATACGGAATCGCTGGCAAGAGCTATGGTTTTTAACACTGCCAGCTATGCGGCCACAATTAATGTTTGGAGCTGTTATTCAAATTACAATGACGTTTGCGGTTGCGGATGTATCGATGGCTTTAGCTGGATTTCCAAGTGTTCAATATGCAGGTCATACGATTGTTACCCATTTAATTGATTACGGTACTATTCGCTTTGAAATGGGATATGCTTCAGCTATCGCAACTGTTTTATTCATCATTATGATGACGACAAATTTGATTACACAAAAGCTCCTGAGAAAGGTGGGGGAATAGTCAATGGCGTTGACCTTAAGATTGAAATACAAAAAAAAGAAAAAGTTGAATCGATCATGGTGGGGGACGCTTGGACTATTTGCTTTTATCGGGCTTTTTGGTGCATTTATGGCATTGCCACTTATTTATACGATTAACAATGCATTTAAACCGTTAGATGAGATCTTTCTATTCCCACCAAGATTTTTTGTGAGAAATCCAACCTTTAATAACTTTGTTGATCTTGTTCATTTAATGGCAGACTCTTGGGTGCCGTTCTCGAGATATGTCTTCAATACTTTTTTTATCACGATCGTTGGAACAGCTGGGCATATTATTTTTTCTGCTGCTGCTGCTTATCCATTAGCGAAGCATAAGTTTCCAGGAATAAATATTTTGTTCACGCTTGTTGTTTTATCGTTAATGTTCTCTCCACACGTTACGGCCATTCCAAACTACATGACGATGTCAGTACTTGGGTGGGTGGATAGCTATTGGGCAATAATCGTTCCGTCCTTTGCGTTTCCACTTGGATTGTATTTGATGAAACAGTTCATGGAACAACTTCCTGATAGCCTTTTAGAAGCTGCAAGGATTGATGGGGCAAGTGAATACAGAATCTTCTGGCAAATTGTGATGCCTCTAGTGAAGCCAGCATGGCTCACTTTAATGATTCTTTTATTCCAGCAATTATGGGGCACCGATGGAGGTAATTTTATTTATAGTGAAGAGTTGAAAACGATGAACTATGCAATGGGACAAATCATTCAAGGTGGGATTGCACGTGCGGGGGCTGCTGCTGCTGTGGCATTTATGCTGATGTCTGTTCCGATCGTTGTATTTCTATTTTCGCAGGCTAGTATTATTCAGACAATGTCATCCTCAGGGATGAAGGATTAGGAGGGAGACAATTGAAACGATTCAAAGTGAAATGTGGTTCGCTACTGTTGCTCCTCTTAATCTTGTCTACGATTCTAGCACCACAAGGAGCAGCTGCAAAAGCACCTTATCCTGGCTATAACTACTCTTACTGGGAAAATACAAATCCTTCGGCCATTCCATATTTACCAGGAGATATATTGGATGGGATAGGTGAGGAGTATGGACGTTTACGTTCACCAGAGGATGTTTTTGTTACGAAGGATCATGAAATATATTTGCTAGACTCAGGTAATAATCGAATTCTAGTGTTTGATGAAGAGTTTACATTCCTTCAATCGATTGAGGAGTTTAAAAATGGCTCAGAACTAGATCAGTTCAATCATCCACAAGGGATATTTGTCACCGACGAAGGGTTTATTTATGTCGCAGATACGAATAATCAACGTGTCGTTGAACTGACAAACGAAGGAGAATTTATTAGAGAAATTGGCAAACCTGAATCAGATGTGATACGTGAAGGTTTTGAATACTATCCGGTTAAAATTGCAGTAGATCAAGCACAGAGAATCTATGTAATTGGACGTGGCGTTTATGATGGAATAATCGAATTTGATTCAGATGGCCATTTTACAGGTTTCACGGGTGCAAATCGGGTGACCTTTAACCCAATCGAATATGTATGGAGATTGTTTGCCACGCGTGAACAACGTGCTCAAATGTCACTATTTATCCCAATTGAGTTTAATAATCTTGCGTTGGATGATGAAGGCTTTATTTATACAACCAATTCAGAACGTAATACGAATACTCCAATCCAACGATTAAATCCAACGGGAGAGGACGTGCTAAGAAAACAAGGGTATCACGATCCCATTGGGGATTTGGAAATCGCACATATTGGTAATTATGCTGGTAGTTCAACGTTTATTGACATTGATGTGAATGATTATGGGGTGTATAGTGCTTTAGATCTGAATAGAGGGCGTGTATTCACTTATGATGAGGATGGGAATTTATTATATGTTTTTGGTCAACTTGGTGAGCAGCGAGGGACGTTTCGTAATCCAGTAGCACTAGCACGAATAGGAGAGGATTTTCTTATTCTCGATAAAGGTTCAATCGATTAACACGTTTTGAACCTACAGAATTTGGCAGTCTAGTCAATCAGGCTGTTATGCATTATTACAACGGGAACGATCAGGAATCAGCTAACTATTGGCACGAGGTGTTAAAGTTAAACACCAATTACGAAGTCGCATATGTCGGAATTGGAAAAGCGTTGTTAATGGAAGGGAAAAATAGAGAAGCGATGGCTTATTTTGAAAATGGAAATAGCCGTCAATACTACTCCAAAGCTTTTAAACGATATCGCCAAGAAGTGTTGCGTGAGCATTTTGGAACGGTAATGACTGGGGTATTAGTACTTTCCTTATTGCTCATTGGATTCCGAGCATATCGGAGGTATAGGAGAGGAGGAGAACGTTTTGCTGCGAAATGAAATGATTCGATATCCATTTTACCTTTGCATTCATCCGTTTAAGGGATATTGGGATGTGAAGTATGAAGGTAAGGGTCGACTGAACATCGCTTTAGCTATTCTTCTCATGTTAACTGTTGTCATTATTATGAAACGTCAGTATGCAGGATTTATAGTTAACTTTAATAACCCAAATCAATTAAATAGTCTCGATGAGCTACTGTTCATCGTATTACCATTTTTCATTTGGTGTGTAGCCAATTGGTCGATATCGACGCTAATGGATGGAGAGGGGAAATTTAAAGAAATTATCATTGTTACAGCTTATGCACTAGTACCAATGATTCTTATCTATCTATTTACAACGATTATGAGCCAGTTTATTACGTTAGAGGAAGCTGTATTTTATTTCTTTTTAGATGGGGTAGCAACTCTTTGGTTTATTTATTTGCTGTTTGTAGGAATTATGACCGTACATCAATACACTGCAACAAAAACGATTATGACGATCTTTTTAACGGTGATGGTTATGGGAATTATGATTTTTCTAGGTTTACTTTCTTTTAGTTTATTTCAACAGATTTATGCTTTTGTTGAGACCATTTTTAAAGAGCTCGCATATCGAACCTAAAGGTGGAGAGGAGGACTGACATGATTAGCAGCTGTAAACGAGGTTTCTACTATTTACTTATCATTGCGATCATCCTTCCACTTGTTTTGGAGCAAAAAATTGTAGTTGCTGTGGAAAATGAAGAATCAGCTGAGTTCTTAGAGGAAGATACCGAAATAGATCTACCGGAAATCGATGAATCGACAGTTGAGACAGAATTGGAAGTAGAGGAAGTCGAGCTTAGTGAACGGGATGATTTCACTGAAAAGGATATAGAAGCTCACTTAGAAAAGATGCAATTGATATCAGAAAATGACACTTTAGAATTGTATTTTCACAGTACAACGGCGGAAGTAGCAGTTAAAGTTAAAAATAGTAGTCAGGTTTGGTTCTCTAACCCAGTTGATCGTCAAACAGATACGGTGGCATCTGGTGAAAACGAAACCATTCTTCATTCACAGTTATCATTAACGTATTATCATCCAACTGGGCAAACGAGTCGGATGCATAGTAATGAAAGTGTTAGAAATGGGCAATTTGAATTCGAAACAATCGAAAACGGTATCAAAGTAATCTATACATTGGGAGACACTTCTAAAGGAATCGAAATGATCCCTGAACGTATTAGTAGAGAACGATTTGAAACATTAATTTTAAATAAAATTGAAGATGAAGATACGAAAGTCGATCTACTAAGTCGTTTTCAATACATTGAGGAAGAGGATTATTATGAACGACGTGAGGTTTCATTCGATTCAAAAATTGTTTTAAATCGGACGATTGAGCTATTTGAGGAAATTGGTTATACGGAAGAAGATGTAGCGATTGATAATGCAGGTGGAAATGAGTTGACAGAAGAGGGATATGGAAAACCTAATTTTGTTATTCCGATTCAATACGCATTAGAGGGAGAACAATTAATCGTTACAGTGATAGGTGAAGAAATTGAACAAAATGAATCCTTTCCTATTAGTGAAGTAAAAGTACTAGAATTTTTTGGAGCTGCAAATGAATTTAGAGAAGGATATATCTTTGTTCCTGATGGTTCAGGTTCACTCATTCATTTAAATAATGAAAAAGTTAATTTTCAGCCTTACCTTGATAAAGTATATGGAGATGATAATGCTACATTAGTCAGACAACAAATGGAAGTTAGTGAAAAGATTCGTTTGCCGGTATTTGGTATGAAACAAGATGATCAAGCATTTATCGCCATCATTGAACAAGGAGATGCGGTCGCTTCAATTGGAGCAGATGTGGCTGGAAGAATAAATTCCTACAATACGGTGAACAGCCGCTTCAATTTGAGGGAAGGTGCACAAGTCACGCTAACAGGTGGCGAAAGAGCTAGCACAATTACAATGTTTCAACAAGATGGCTATCAAGATCATATGAGTATACGTTATCAGTTTTTAGAAGGTGAAAAGGCAAGCTATTCGGGGATGGCTGAGTTTTATCGAAATTATTTACTAGAAAATGCTCATTTGACTCCACTAGAACCAACAGAGGAGCTCCCATTTTATTTAGAGCTAGTTGGTTCGATTGTGAAAAGAAAAACATTTCTTGGTGTGCCTTACCAATCGGTTGAAAGTGTCACAACTTTTAAAGAAGCAGAAGAAATAGTAACTGAGCTGTATGATGCCGGAGTTCATAATATTAAACTAAGATATTCAGGCTGGTTTAATGGTGGCTTGAAGCATAAGGCACCAAAAAGCGTGAAGGTTGATTCACAAATAGGTGGAACAAAAGGGCTAGAGGAGTTTCATTCCTTTTTGCAGGGCAAACAAATTGAACTTTATCCAGATGTCACGTTCTTACATGTAGAGCGTAATTCGTTTACATTCAATCCTTCTCGAGAAGCAGCAAGATATGTTAATCGTCAACCAGCTATTAGATATCCATTTAATCCAGCTAGTTTTAGAAGGGATCGGAACAAATTACCTTATTATGTTCTATCACCTGCAAGGCTGCCCGATTATGTGGAAGGCTTTTCTAATGACTTTGCTAAATTTAATATTGAAGGTCTGTCATTACGAGATATGGGCGACGAATTGAATTCAGACTTCCGTGATAGGAACGTCATTAATCGTGAACAAGCGAAAAGAATTGTTCAGGAACAATTAAGTGTATTGGATAATCAATTTAACGATTTGCTAATAGAAGGAGGCAATTTTATTGCACTCCAACATGCCAATCACATCGTACACGCACCTATATATAGTAGTGGATTTAATATTACAGATGAAACTGTTCCTTTCTATCAAATGGTTATCCATGGTTCAATTGATTACGCTGGGATGCCTGTTAATTTAAGTGCGAACCAAGCGATTCATGATCAAATGTTGAAAGCACTTGAAACAGGTTCAAATGTATACTTCCAATGGTTTTATCAAGATTCATCCATTGTTAAAGAAACGGAATTCGATGATCTTTTCTCGATGAATTATCAAGTCTGGTTTGATGATGCTGTTGAAATGTATCAGGAAGTGAATCAAATATTAAATGAGGTTCGTACAGAAGTGATTACCACACATGAAAAAGTGGCTGAGGGTGTCTATCAAACGTCCTATAGTAATGATATAAGCATTCTTGTAAATTATAATGACGATACGGTTTCAGTAAATGGTGAAGTTATTGAAGCAGGAAGCTACGCAGTCATTCGAGGGGGATAGCAAATGTTTCAGAAAAGTAAGATGACCCTTGAGCAGAAAAAGGGGAACTGGGGTTGGCTATTTATTGCCCCTTGGCTCATAGGCTTTATCACCTTATTTGCTGTTCCTTTATTTCAGTCACTCAGATATAGCTTGAGTGAATTGAGCTTAACACCTTCAGGCATATCATTGGATTTTATTGGGGTATCAAACTATCAACAAGCATTAACTTACCATGTCGACTACAATCGTACCTTGATTGAGGCATTGTTAGATATGCTGGTGAATGTTCCGTTAATCGTTATTTTTAGTCTATTAGTCGCAACTTTACTTAATCAGAAGTTTAAAGGAAGAATGGTAGCTAGAGCTATATTCTTTTTGCCCGTTATATTAGCTTCTGGAGTGATAGCATCCATTGAAAGTGGGGATTTTCTGCAAAGTATGATGCAGCAAGGAGGACCAAGTAACCTTGAAGATACGGGTGGTATGAGGAGCTCACAGCTGGAAAGAATGCTGATAGGATCTGGATGAATGAGGTTATTATTAGCTACTTAACGGGAGCTGTTGATCGGATCTATGATATTATTAGTGCTTCAGGCGTACAAATTATTATTTTTCTAGCTGGTTTGCAGGCTATTCCTTCTCATTTATATGAGGTATCAAATATTGAAGGAGCGACACCTTATGAAGCTTTTTGGAAAATAACGTTTCCGATGATTAGTCCGCTCATTTTAACAAATGTGATCTATTCAGTCATCGATTCATTTACAGGTAATGATATGACGACGTTAATACAGCAGACAGCTTTTCAACAATTCAATTTTGGTTTAAGTGCTGCAATGTCTTGGATTTACTTTCTAATAATTGCAGTAACGTTAGCGATCGTAACGTATTTTATTTCCAAGAAAGTGTTTTATCAATGATGGCGTTAACAAGGAGGGGTAAATTTGCCTATTCCAACAAGTAAAGTAACTGTAATCAGCAAAGAGCGGATGAATGTAAGCTTTGAAAAGCTAAAGAATATGGCAATGATTTTATTTAGATCTATTCTTATCATTGGCTTATCGTTTGTTATTTTATATCCAATAATTATAAAAGTTTCTATTGCTTTTAAACATAAGTCGGATTTATATGATCCTACGGTTGTATTTATTCCAAAAACTTTACGTTAGAGAACTTCCAATATGTCATCGAGACGATGAATTATTTTCAAACGATGTTAAATTCATTTGTGTTATCTAGTGGAACAATGTTGTTAACAACCATTTCATGTGCATTAGCAGGGTATGGATTTGCTCGATTTAAATTTAGAGGCAGAAATGTTTTGTTTGCTCTTGTCATTTTAACGATTCTTGTACCACCGCAAACGATTATGGTACCAACGTATCTTCAATATCGAAACTTTGATATTTTAGGAATCATTGCATTGTTTAACGATGGGAATGGGGTCAATTTATTAGGTAGTTATTGGCCGTTTTTTATTTCTTCTATTACTGGGATGGGTTTGAAAGCAGGCTTGTTTATCTTTATTTTTCGTCAGTTTTTCAAAGGGTTTCCTAAAGAAATTGAAGAAGCAGCCCTTGTTGATGGGGCTGGAGTTATAAGGACGTTTTACAAAATTATGTTGCCGAATGCTGTACCAGCAATTATTACGGTCATGTTATTTGCGTTTGTTTGGCAATGGAACGACATTTTCTTCACAACGATGTTCCTTGATAACGCAAATGTCATGTCAGCTAAATTACAATCTGTTGGCTCCAATATCGCTCACCGGTTAACATCTTCAGGTGAAGCAGGAGCAGGTAGTGTAGATCCATCTTATTTATCAATGCTTGTTAATACAGGTGTATTACTTTCGATGCTGCCGTTAATTATATTGTACATTTTCGTTCAACGGCATTTTGTTGAAAGTGTTGAGCGGACAGGGGTAGTAGGATAAAGGTAGAAAAATGAATATGGTTGAAAGTGGACTCGATAACCGAGCCCACTTTTTTTGAAGTTTCTTCAAGTATTGATTTGTGTCGTTTTTTTACCTGATCAACAATAGATCTATACCTTTCCGACTTTTTCAAAGGTTCGGTAACAAAGACGAAAAATCACATAACTGCCAATACTAAAGATAACGAATAATAATGCTGGTAAGTATAGCACTGAAACAATCATCGCTACAATGATAAACAAGCAAAGCAACGTTGTTGGAAAATACATAAATAGAAAACAAAAAGGCATGTTTAATGTGTCCCCAAAACGATAATTTGAAATGCACCATCACTGGAATGATAAAAGCAGTATTAAAAGCAACAAGTAATCCGATAACGAACAATAAGGATGTCATGAGCAAATTGGTAGTTGACTCAAATTCAGCAATGATAGCTAGATCAATATAAAAGATCACGAAAATAATTAGCCACAATACGCCATATATGAAACTATGCTTAAAGTTCATTTTGAAATGTTGGAAAAATGGTTGAATAACTCCACTGTCTTTTCCTTGAACCCAGTCTCTTAGTACACCATACATTGCAGCAGTAGCAGGGAATAAAGTAATGATCGGAAAAGAAAACAGTAACCAAACTAGGTTCAATAAAAAGAAATTCGTGATTTTTTCAAGAAAGTGGTAAAATTTACTGTTTACAATATTCACAAGGACACCTCTTGTCATCTCTTATTGTAAGCGGTACCATAAAATATCAAAATAAAGATTTATAACGATACTCTTTTGGTGCTACTTTTTTTAATTTTTTTAAAAGTTCTTGAAAATAAAAATGGGTCTTGATAACCGACTGCTTTCGCAATATTACCGATTGAAAGGTCACTTTGCTTTAACAAAGTGCATGACTTATTGATACGAAGCTGGATCAAATATTCTTGAATGCTACAATGAATGTTTTTCTTGAAGATGGAGCATAGATAGCTACGATCAAGTCCAATGAAATCAGCAATTTCTGATATCGTAATTTTGTTCATATAGTTGTGTTCAATAAAATCAACCACTTTTCTAACATAATCTGCTTGATTACTCGTTTTTTTATGGTGATTTTTTTTCTGAGTATGTGTATTCGTTTGAATTAGGATAGATAATAATGTATAGAGTTGGCCAATTCGTTTTAACTCAGTAGCCTCATTATTTTCATTTTCACTAATTAGTTCAATAAATTGTTGAAGCAGCAGATGGTCTTTTTCGTAAGTGAAGATTGGATTACTCACACTTAAATTGGCAAGACGGAGAAATAATTCTGCATGTGCTCCGTGGAAGCCGACCCAATAATAATGCCAAGGGTCATGACTGTCTGCTTTATAGTATGAAACAACTTTCGGACAAATTAGAAAACCATTACCTTGTTCTACGTGATACGTTTTACCATCAACAATGAATATACCTTCCCGGAAAAAACATAGTGGATTAAGTAATCCTCTCTAACGTTAGGACCTTGAAAATGATCAGGATAGCATAGCTCTGAGCCATATTGATTCAAATATAAATCATTGTATGGAATGCTATTAGAAACATACTTGAGAATTTGCATCGCATCCCCCCCTTAAAGCTAATAATCATTTGTAAGCATTATATCATAGTAAAGTTGGAAAGATGACGTATAATTTTAACTGGGAATGTTCAATGACGGGCAATCTATTATTGCAGACAAAATAAAATGAAGTTGAAAGGAGTCGTTATGACTAACGAACATGGATGGAACCTAGATAACAGCTATACAAACTTACCAAGTCCATTTTATTCAAAACAAAAGCCAACACCAGTCAAATCCCCTGAATTAGTCATCGTAAATGAACGCCTAGCTGAAGCATTAGGATTAGAGGCTGGCGAATTAAGAGGGGAAGATGCTGTACAAATATTTGCAGGGAATCAGCTACCGCCGGGGTCTAACCCCATTGCACAGGCGTATGCGGGGCATCAATTTGGACATTTTACAATGCTAGGAGATGGCCGAGCCGTTTTATTAGGAGAACAAATTCCCCCAAACGGTGAAAAAGTAGATGTTCAATTAAAAGGAGCGGGGCGGACACCCTATTCACGTGGTGGGGACGGGCGTGCTGCTCTCGGTCCGATGTTGCGTGAATATATTATAAGTGAAGCGATGTATGCTTTAGGGATTCCGACAAGTCGCAGTTTAGCGGTTGTGAAGACAGGTGAAGTGGTATACCGCGAAACGGAACTAGATGGAGCGATTTTAACAAGAATTGCCGCGAGTCATATTCGTGTAGGGACATTTCAATATATAGCTGAATTCGGGGAGAGAAATGAGCTTCAAGCTTTAGCCGATTATACAATTAATCGACACTATGCTTATATTGCTGACGATCAACGCTATTTGCACTTTTTGGAAGAGGTGATAAAACGGCAAGCTAGTTTAGTCGCAAAATGGCAGTTAGTTGGCTTTATACACGGAGTTATGAATACCGACAATATGACAATAAGCGGTGAGACAATCGATTATGGGCCATGTGCATTCATGGATCAGTATGATCCTGCCACTGTATTTAGTTCAATTGATCGTCAAGGACGTTATGCGTACGGCAATCAACCATATATTGTAGCGTGGGATTTAGCGAGGCTTGCAGAAGCGTTGTTACCATTGCTTCATGAAGAACAAGAGCAGGCCGTTAAGATAGCTGAAGACGCCATAGCTACATTTTCAGAAAGGTTCCAAGAGGAATGGCTAACAGGGATGAGATTAAAGCTTGGGTTAGCAGATGAAGAGGATCGTGATAAAGAGCTCATTGAAAGCCTTTTGAAAATGATGGACACTCATGATGCTGATTATACGAATACGTTTAGGTCATTAACTTTGAATCAGGTAGAAGGGGAGGCTTTGTTTGAAGCGAAAACGTTTCAGGCATGGTATAAGCTATGGCAAGAACGATTAGATAGACAAGGTCATTCAAGGGAAGATGTCCAAGAGCGAATGATGAAGTCAAATCCAGCGATTATTCCTAGAAATCACCTTGTAGAAGAAGCTTTATCAGCGGCTGTTGAGAATGGCGATTATGATGTGATGAAACAGCTTCTTGACGTATTAGCAAAACCATATGATTATACATTTCAATCCCCAAAATATTGTCAACCACAATCACCATCAGAGATTCCATATCAAACGTTTTGTGGAACGTAATTAAAGACAAAAATAAAATATCTTCTTAGGCTGCCATCTTACCAAATTCAATTGGTGTGAGGTAGCCTTATTTTTTTGGATACGTTACTATTTGAATTTATCTCTGAGTAGAAGAAGTATTTTATCAAAAAAATGATTTATGGACAAATAGATCATTTCCTTCGCATATGAATTAATTGAATTATTGATAGGTTACGTATTGTAAGCTTTCTAATCCTTTTCTTAGAAACTTAATCGGAAATGTAAGTAGTTTTCGCTCATGACATATTCGTGTAAGGAATATTCATTAACTTTAATCCTGTACGAACGACTATGAGCTTTTTAGTATAAAAATCGGGGGAAACATTTAATAAATACGTTTCTCTAAAACATAGTAATGGTGAAAAAAATATGGAAATAGAGGATTTAAGTTTATCGTTTAACTACGATGAACTAAACAATTATATCTTTAAAAAAATTAAGATTAAACAATATATACAATCATTAACAAAGTTATAATAACTTAATAATAATGTTTACATTACTTAATTATAACCGTATTTTTATAATTATTATTAGTTTAAAAATAATAAAAAAGCGTTTACATTTAACTAAGTCGGTGTTATCATCTTAAACAAATAAATAAAACAAAGATTAGGAGGCAAGTTATGAATAATATGGGGAAGCTTAAACAAATAAGTGTAACGATTACGAGTGCTCTTTTAATTGTAGTTTTAGCTGCTTGTGGTGGGGGGAATGAAGAAGGCTCAGAAATGGGGGAAATGTTGATTTAACTGTGTGGCTATGGCCAGGGTTTGGTTTACAAGAATTAGCAAGTGAGTATGAAGATAATAATCCTGGGGTAACAATTAATATACAAGAAGCAGATTATGGAGATGTACATCAGAATTTAATTACAGCACTTGCAGCTGGTTCTGGTGCTCCTGATATTACAGGTATTGATCAAGGTTATATAGATAGAATGCATGAGAATGCACAACATTTTCATAATCTCTATGATTTTGGAGCGGAAGAAATTAGGGATGACTATCTTGAATGGAAATGGGGTCAAGCAACTAATCCAGAAGATGATTTCTTGATTGGTGTTCCAACCGATGTAGGTCCAATGGTTATGGCTTATCGAATGGATCTATTTGAAGAAGCAGGTTTGCCAACAGATCCTGATGAAGTGGCCGAATTAATTAACACGTGGGAAGATTACCTTGAAGTAGGAAGACAGTTAAAAGAACAAACAGGTGTCAACATGTTTAATAGAATAGCAGATCTGTATTTAGCCATTATTGAACAAGGACAAGAGCAATATTTTGATACAGATGGTAATTATATTGGAGAAGTAAGTGAACAAAATATTTTAGCGTGGAATCTGGCGTCAAGTGCAACTGACATTTCGGCAAATGTCGAACGAGGTCAAACAGAATGGAGTGCAGCTTTGGCAGCGGGTGACTTTGCAACAGTGTTACTTCCACCTTGGATGATGCAAAATATTAAAAACGATGCACCGGATACAGCTGGTCTATGGAATGTTACATTTATGCCAGAAGGGTCAGGTAACTTTGGCGGGTCATTCTTAGCACTTCCTAAACAAGGAGATCATCCTGAGGAAGCGTATGACTTTATCACATGGGTTATGGCTCCTGAACAGCAATTACGGATTTTTGAAAATAGTGGTCCATTCCCATCAACTCCTGTTGTGTATGATGAGCCTTCTATTCAAGAGCTTACTGATGATTTCTTCACTCGTCCTGATTTAGGTGCTTTGTATGCTGAATCTGCTGAATTAATTGTTGCTGGATACAAAGGGGTAATGCATGATCCGGTAAGTCAATTATTCCAAGATGCATTAACAAACGTTGAAGATGGTAATACAACACCAGAACAAGCATGGGAATCGGCAAACAGTGAGGCGGAACGCCAAGTAAGCCGTTAACACATTTGAATTTTGAAAAAGAGGTTTTGGATGCTAGGTTTGCCTCAGCCTCTTTTTTTTGAAGGAACATATATTTAATAAGTTAGGGGGTTTTTAGGTGTCCAGTGATAAAATGCATGAAGTCAACTATACAAAGGAGAAGCTGGGAAAAGGGAAGTTTAGCCAAAAGGTTGCTGATAGAAGATCAGGTTACTTATTTATTTCACCATTCTTCATTTTATTCGGTATCTTTGGTGTGTTTCCGCTCTTTTTTACCGCATTTCTTTCATTTCACAGATGGGATGTACTTGGCGAAAGGGAATTTATTGGATTTGAAAACTACCTACTTTTGTTTACAAATGACCCCTTATTTTGGAAGTCAGTAGGCAATACATTTAGTATTTGGATCCTATCAACACTTCCGCAATTAATACTAGCTCTTATCATCGCTTTTCTTCTGAACCAAGCGTTTCTAAAAGGAAAGGCATTATTTCGGTTAGGTATTTTTATGCCTAATGTTACGTCAGTTGTTGCTGTAGCAATTGTATTTTCTGCGATATTCGGTACCAACTATGGAATAGTAAATTATGTTTTATCGCTTATTGGTATTGATCCGATCGCTTGGAAGGCCTCATATGTTGGAACTCATATTGCCATTGCTACAATGGTCATGTGGCGATGGGTTGGGTATAATGCAATTATTTACTTGGCGGGCTTACAAAGTATATCTAATGATATATATGAAGCGGCAACAATTGATGGAGCGAATAAAATGCAACAGCTGTTTTTTATTACGATCCCGCTATTAAGGCCGATCATCATTTTTACTGTAATCCAATCAACGATTGGAGGAATGCAAATCTTTGCAGAGCCTATGTTATTTGGAGTCGGAGGAAATTATCAAGGTTTAACGATGACTCTGTATTTATATGAAGAAGCATTTAATCGCTTTTCATTTGGCTATGCTTCAGCAATCGCATGGTTATTGTTCTTCTTTATTATTATTTTCTCATTGATAAACTTAATGGCGACTAGAAAAATAAATTCTGCTTAAAAGGAGGAAGCCTCATTGAAAAAAGAAGTAGGTGGAAATATTCTATCGAAAATCTTGCTTTATTTGTTTCTAGTTATGAGTACATTGATTTCTATATTTCCGTTTTATTGGATGTTTGTTATCGGATCAAATACTACGAATGCGGTTAATAAGTTTCCTCCTGCCGTTCTGCCAGGTGCTAACTTTAAAGAGAATGCTATGCAAGTGTTTGATCGAATTGACTTTTTCCGTGCCTTATTTAACTCCTTTACAATTTCAACGACTGTAACAATATCCGTTTTATTTTTCTGTGCACTTGCAGGATTTGCCTTTGCCAAATTGCAGTTTAAAGGAAGAGATGCGGCTTTTGTTTTACTTTTAGCGACAATGATGGTACCACCACAGCTTTCCCTCATTCCAAATTTTATGATCGTTAGTTCACTAGGATGGGTGGATACGTTACAAGCCGTTATTGTACCGGGAATGGTGACTGCGTTTGGTGTATTTTGGATGCGTCAATATATTTCAACATCAGTACCGTTTGATTTGGTTGAAGCAGCTCGAATTGATGGCTGCAGTAACTTTAGAACATTTTGGAGTATTATTTTACCGACCGTTAAGCCAGGGTTAGCTACTCTTGGTATCTTCACGTTCATGGGAACGTGGAATGACTTTTTATGGCCGTTAGTTGTGTTAAAAGACCGCAGTATGCATACAATCCAAATTGCTTTAAGAACGCTAAATGATGTGTATTATACGGATTATTCTATGATTTTGGCAGGGACATTCATGGCGACAATCCCCATTCTAATTGTATTTCTTATCTTTAATAAGCAATTTATTTCAGGGATTACAGAGGGGGCTGTAAAGAATTAATAGTAAAGAAATCCACTTGAAATAGCAGGTGGGGAAAAGAGCTAAAAGTAGATAGGTATATATGGTTGGAAAATGACATGTAAACATAATCACTTATTCATAAAAGTATCTGAATCTAGAAAGTAAGTGGTCCAATACAGGAGTATATTCCTCATTTACGTTAATGCTACAAATGCAAATGGAGATGACATCTGTCAATCTAGTAGAGGGAACGATTACTGCTTCTTAATCAAAATGCTGATAGTAGATTAATATATAAGGTCATGCTACTGTTGACATAAAGGAAATAGGGAGTATCGACATGAATCGAATTATTGTATTTACAGAATGGTTGTATGAGCTGTTAAAGCTACACTTTTTTTGGATCTTGTATGTGTTACGTGGGTTTATTGTAATTGGATTATTTCCTGCAACGGCAGCGGTATATGGGGTTATCCGCCAATGGCTAATAAAGGCTGAACCTGAAGATATAAAAAACTATACAAGCGCTTGTATAAGGAGAATTTTAGAATAGCCAATATACTTGGATGGTTGTTTACTGTTGTCTCGGTGATCATTTTCTTCAATTTCCTCTTTATACCTAATTATCCAGATGCGTTAAGAGTCGTTATGTATGCGATTGTGATCTTTTTAGCCATACTTATTCTATTAGCTTGGTTGTATTTATTTCCGGTCATTGTTCATTATCAACTTAATGTTAGAGACTATATACGAGTCATCTTAAGGGTTGCTGTTGAGTCTGTTCCCTCCATTCTCGTCCAACTAATGATACTAGCAATCTATGCGGGAATTGTGAATTATTTACCTGCATTACTAGTTTTATTGGGTGTTACTCCATTTGCGATTGCACAAATGGCGATAAGCTATAATATGTTAAACAGAATTGAGAGAAAGGAAAAGTAATGATAGTGAAAATCTTGTAAGATATTTAGTTCAAAAACTAGGCATGTTAACGGGCAATGAGTTAACATGTCTTTTTAGGTGAGAATTGAAATAAAACTAAGAGCAAAATTGGACCATTGTGAAGGAGATAAAAGTCTTTTTGTAAACCGGAGCCATACCCTTTAGATATATTCACTCTTCCTTTATATCCACTTTGTGTACAACGTCTGTCATAAATTCATCACTCCTTTGTAACAAAATTGTTTAATTTGTGATGTATTTCACATAGATTTTTATTATACAATGAATGTACCTTCTGCTTATGAAAATAAGAAAATGAGGGCAAGGAGGAGAGATGATGGAATCAGTTGAATTTAGCCGCTATTTAACGATGCTGACACTATCGGTCCATGTCATTTATGCGACTCTTGGTGTCGGTGTTCCGATTATGATATTGATTGCTCACTGGCTCGGTTTAAAAAGAGACGATGAGCATTATTTGCTTATGGCCAAAAGATGGGCTAGGGGTTATGTCATTACCGTTGCTGTCGGTGTTGTAACAGGGACAGCGATTGCCCTTCAGTTAGCACTATTATGGCCTCGTTTTATGGAGTTTGCTGGTCAGCTTGTGGCCTTACCGTTATTTATGGAAACATTTGCTTTCTTCTTTGAAGCTATTTTCTTAGGGATTTATTTATATACGTGGGATCGATTCAAAAACCCATTCAAACATTTCCTCCTTTTAATTCCTGTATTAATTGGGGGTGCTATGTCGGCGTTATTTATTACGTCAGTCAATGCATTTATGAATACACCGCAAGGGTTTGCCTTAGTGGATGGTCAGTTAACGAATATTCAACCACTTTTGGCCATGTTTAACCCAGCAATGCCGACAAAGGTTGCACACGTGTTAACATCTGCATATATGACAACAGCATTTGTGCTCGCATCAATTGCTGCTTACCATTTGTTAAAGGGAAATCGCCATGAGTATCATCGCAAAGGGCTTGCATTAACGATGAAAGTGGCATTAATTTTTGCAATTGCAACTGCTGTCGTTGGGGACTTATCTGGTAAATTCCTCGCAGAATATCAGCCCGAAAAATTAGCTGCTGCTGAATGGCATTTTGAAACAGAAGGAGAAGCCCCACTCGTGCTTTATGGTGTGCTGACAGAAACAAATGAAGTGAAGTATGCGATTCGAATTCCAAATGCATTAAGTTTTTTAGTTCATAGCAATTTCACTGGGGAAGTAATAGGACTTGATCAATTCCCTGAGGAATATCATCCGCCATATTTTATTCATTATTTCTTTGATGTAATGGTCACGCTTGGGATCTTCCTGCCAACTCTAGCTCTTTTCTATATGTTCGGTCTATATCGAAATTGGCGATTAATTAAAGGACGACTGTTCCGCTGCCTGCTAGTTGCATCAGGACCACTTGCGATAATCGCTATTCAAGCGGGCTGGTGGTTTGCTGAAATGGGACGTCAACCATGGATCATGCGTGGATATATGACAACTGCTGAGGGAGCGACAGATTCTCCTTACGTATGGGCGATATTTATCGCCTTTGCTATTCTGTACTTTATTTTAGTCGTCGGAACTGGTGTTGTATTGAGGAGAATGTTCAAAAACAATCCTGTTGAAAAGGAGCTAGAAAAACAGGGTATTGCTAAAGGGAGTGTTGCGAAATGACCGTTGAACTTATCGGGATTTCGGTGTTGTGGCTGTTCCTGTTTGGTTATGTCATTATTGCCTCCATTGATTTTGGAGCAGGATTTTTCAATGCGTTTACGATTCTAACTAAAAAGAATCATATCGTAAACACGGTTATTCAGCGTTATTTATCACCTGTCTGGGAAATTACGAATGTTTTTCTAGTGTTTTTCTTTGTCGGTATGATCGGGTTCTTTCCAAGCACTGCTTATTATTTTGGGACGGTTCTGCTCATTCCGATTAGCGTTTCAATTATTTTATTAGCGCTACGTGGGAGCTATTATGCATTTGGAACGTATGGAACAAAGAAAGGTCATGTTGGCTATACTCTCATGTACGGTGTAACAGGAGTTCTTATTCCCGCATCGTTGGCGACGGCATTGATTGTCTCACAAGGTGGTTTTATTCATACGACTGCAAGCGGTGGGATTGAGCTTGACTATATTGGCTTATTAACGAGTCCATTTGCTTGGTCGATTATTATCCTAAGTCTTGTCAGTGTATTATTTATCTCAGCCAGCTTTCTAGCTTATTATTCATCGGTCGCACAGGATAATGCTGCACTGCAATTATTTAGAAAATATACGTGGGTATGGAGCTTCCCAACGATCGTAACAGCATTAGGAATCATAATTGAAATGAGATGGCATAATCCGTCTCATTATGAAGGATTACTATCACTATGGTGGGTGTTTGCTCTATCGTTCGTCTGCTTTATGATTAGTTTGTGGCTATTAAAGAAAAGATCATATGGCAAATCCTTTATTTTCGTTGTCTTACAGTTTGCGTTAGCTTTCTACGCGTACGGAGTTTCACGGTACCCGTATTTACTATATCCGGATTTGACGATTCACGATGGTATAACAAATGAGACGATGGCCTATACGTTAATTGCTGTCTTTATTTTAGGCTTGTTATTGTTAATTCCATCGCTTTATTTAGTATTTAAATTGTTTATTATGAATAAACCTTACATTCAAAAAGGGAAATAAGGAGGAACATGAACATGCACGAATTCTTGTTGTTTTATGCACCACTCCTTGTTGCTGGATTTGCGATAATCATCTCCTTTTTTACGGCACATAAAAGTAGCAAATATGAGGATTAGCCGATGAAAACTTTGCAAAAATTAGCGGCTGCAAAAAAGAAGCAATATTACTTGTTATATGCAGTAGCTATTGGGTTTGGAGCAATTGTTATTACTCAGAGCTACTTAATTGTTTCAATTGTCAATGACGTGTTCTTGCGAAATGCAAATGTTGAACACGTCATTGTGTTATTAATCGTGCTATTAGGTGTGTTGCTCATTAGAGCAATGCTATCTTATTGGAGCAATTACTTAGGTTCTAGTATTGCTGCAGACGTAAAAGGAGATATACGTAACCGTTTATTAAAGACTTATGCAAACGAAACGTTACTAGCATCAAATCAAGGACAATCAGGTGCAAAAGTGAGTGTTATGCTTGATACGGTGGACGAATTGGACAGCTTTTTTAGTAAATATGTACCACAACGAATTGTAACGACTATTGCACCAGTAATGATTCTCGTTGCCATTTTTAGTCAGCATCTCTATTCGGGGCTAATTCTCCTAATTACGGCACCATTCATCCCGATATTTATGGCGATTATTGGTCACATGACACAACGGAAATCAGAAGAAAAGCTCGAGAGCATGAAGGCTTTTTCTGGTCGATTTCTTGATACGTTACAAGGTCTTGAAACGTTGAAGGTATATGGTAAATCAACGCAATATAAAGAATTGATACGGCAAAGCAGCATGCGGTTTCGTGATACGACGATGGAGATCTTAAAGGTTGCGTTTACGTCATCGTTAATGCTTGAATTTATTTCAATGCTAAGTATTGGACTTGTTGCATTAGAATTAGGTCTGCGTTTAGTTGTGTTTCAGCAAATAGATTTCTTTACAGCCTTCTTTATTTTGCTGCTTGTTCCAGAGTTTTATAATTTATTGAAAGAGTTAGGTAGTGCCTTTCATGCTGGTCGAAGCAGTACAGGAGCAGCTGAAAAAATAGAAGAAGAATTTCAAAAGGAAGAAAAGCGAGCCGAATGGGGAGATTACTCGTTAGCTGATTCAAATTGTTCCATTTCGCTAAGAAATATTCACTTCAAATATTGCTCAGAAGGATTTGAAGTCAAAGGGGTAAACGTTACTTTTCCAAAAGAAGGCCAGATCGCGATCGTCGGAAAAAGTGGTTCAGGTAAAACGACATTGCTTAATATTATCGCTGGGCTGCTTCAACCAACAGAAGGAGCGGTGTTTGTAAACAATCGGCCGTTACCAGCGTATAAGGAGAACGAGTGGTTTGGTCGAATTAGTTATGTGACGCAGCATCCTTATTTCTTTGCTGGTACGATAGCTGAAAATATAACGATGGGAAAAGAGACGACAACAGAAAGTTTATACAAGGCAGCTGAAAAGGCTGGAATTGTTGAGTTCATCCAATCGTTGCCAAATAGGTTTCAAACGGTGATCGGAGAAGGTGGCCGCGGGTTATCTGGTGGTGAAAAACAACGCCTTGCTCTCGCTCGAACTTTTATAAAGCAACCAGCGATTGTATTGTTTGATGAACCGACATCAGGGCTCGATTTAGCTACAGAGCGAGTCTTACATGCTTCAATTGAGCAACTTGCTAAGCAAGCCCTCGTTATTACAGTCGCCCATCGTTTACAGACAATTAAACGAGCTGATCAAATTTACTTTATTGACGATGGTGCACTTATTGGTGAGGGAAGTCATGCACAATTAATGACACAGTCACCACGTTATCAGCAAATGTTCTTTGCTGCTATAGGAGGTGAGGAGAATGAGTGAGCTTCTACCAATTATTCGTCTATTGCTGAAGGAAAAAAGGGATGTTCTATTATCTGTTATATGCGGTTTTCTAGCTGGAGTTACTGCAGTTGGACTATTTGCAGCGAATGGTTATTTAATTTCACAAGCAGCTTTGGAGCCGCCAATGTATGTGCTCATTGCAATGGTAGCCATCGTTAAGATCGGCAGTTTCATCAGGCTATCAGCGTTATGGCGAGCGGTACTATTCTCATCGGGCGACATTTACAATGTTAAGTGAGCTGCGGGTCTATTTTTATGACAAAGTTGAAAAGGTTGGTGCGTCATTATTTCAACGTTACCGAAGTGGTGATTTATTAGCCAGAATTGTAGGTGATGTGGAAAGCTTACAACATTTCTTTTTGCGAGTACTTTATCCTCCCATTATTATGCTGCTCGTCTTTTTAAGTACGATCTTTTTTGTTTCCTTTTCTTCTATTTATATTGCCATTTGCTTATTATGCGGATTGTTGTTAACAGGCTTTGTTATCCCTGCTTGGTTTGCTAAGAGACAACGTAAGATAAGCAGTCAGGTTCGAATGGAACGCTCACGATACTCAACTGAAGTAACAGAGTGGTTTTATGGCTTACGTGAGTTGAAAATTCATCAACAGCTTGAAGGGAAAAAAAGGAGATTAAGCAAACTTGCTAATGAATATATAACGGAACAAAAGAAAGAGGGCTTACAATCTGCCTATAATCAAGCTTGGAACATTGCGATCTCTCATTTGATTTCATGGCTAGTGCTTGTCGTTGGTGTATTGTTAGTAACGGGTGGACAGTTAGATGGTGTTTTACTAGCAATGCTTGTAATGGTAAGCTTTATCGTCTTTGAACAATCAGTACCGATGGCGATCTTTCCGATTCATTATGAAGAAAGTGAACAAGCTGCCAAGAGATTAGAGGATGTGTCAGTGAGTCAAGAAGGACAGCATAGTGATCAAGCTGATGAACCTGAAGGTGATTGGGGTGCTCCGTCATTGATGTTCCGTGATGTATCTTTCGGGTTTGCTGGCGAATTTCGAAAAACGTTAAAGAACGTGACAATTGAGTTTCCAGCTCAGTCAAAAACGGCGATTGTTGGTCCTAGTGGATCAGGGAAATCAACGCTTCTGCACTTACTATTAAAATCATATACGGCAGAGGATGTATTCATTAATGGTCTGCCGATAAACGAGATTAAGCAGGAAACCGTTTGGAAACAGGCAAATGTTGTGTTTCAAAACAGTCAATTTTTTTATGGAACAATAAAAGAAAATTTGCTTCTACAAGGTGATGACTGGTCGAATGAACAGTTGGAGCAGCTCTTAAAGGATGTTCATTTAACGTCTTTTTCTTTGGATGATCATGTTATGGAAAATGGGCGGAATTTATCAGGTGGGGAAAAACAACGGCTAGCACTTGCTCGTGCAAAGGCTAAAGGTGGCCGTTTATGGTTGCTTGATGAACCGACCTCCTCATTAGATCTTGAGACCGAGCAAAAGCTATATGATTGGCTATTCGAACAAGCGAAGCAAGATACGTTCATTCTAGTTAGTCATCGATTATCAGGGCTTGATAAAATGGACCAAATTGTCGTGATGGATCAAGGACAGGTTGTTGAGATTGGTACGTACGGAGAACTGATTAAAAAAAAAGGGGTACTTTTATCAGCTTAAAGAAATTGAACAAAGTGTGTTGAAAGAATAGAAGGTCTAACAGTTTGCAAGTGTGTAGTCTATCTTACTTCTTAGTTTGAAGTGAGATAGACTTTTTTATTTTATAGAAGTTAAGATGTCCTATAGTAGGAGAGTGAAACAGGGAGCAGCTTAGTTGGTTTTACCATTACAACAATTAATTTGACTTGCTCTTATAGAGTGACGGCTATGGTATAATAACGATGTATTTTGAGAAGAGAGGGTAAGGATTGTGAGACGATTTATAGTATTAGTAGGTTTGCTTTTCCTCAGTGGGTGTATGAACAATGCAAATGAGGAGGAGAAAACAATATACATTGCAGCAGCAGCGGATTTGTATCATGCTTTTACAGAGATTGGAGATGAATTTACTGAGCAAACGGGGACGAAGGTCGAATATACGTTTGGAGCGACTGGACTGTTAACCCAACAGATTCAACAAGGGGCTCCTTTTGATCTTTTTGCAGCTGCTCATGAATCATTTATTGATCGCTTAGTTGAAAGTGGCGATGTTCTAGCTGATACGAAAGTAAATTATGCCGTTGGTCGAATTGTTTTGATGGGGCGTTCAGGTTTAGATAGATTAGATGAATATGCTCTGCTTGGTGACGAAGTTCAATCAATCGTGATTGCAAATCCAGAGCATGCTCCTTACGGCAAAGCTGCCCAAGAAACATTACAGTCGTGGGAGCTTTGGGATCAAGTTAAGGAGAAAATTATTTACGCTGAAAATATTAGGCAAGCGTTTCAATATGTTGAGTCGGGAAATGTTGATGTCGGCTTTATAGCGTTGGCACATACGCTCGATACGGATTTGTCCTATCAGTTGATCGATCAAGCTGATTATGAACCGATCATACAAGCATTGGCAATCGTTTCTGATACAGAGAACTATGAAGCAAGTGAACAGTTTATCCAATTCTTAGTCAGTGATCGTGGCTTAGAATTATTAAGCAAATATGGGTTTGAACAGCCGTCATGAATACGATGATCACACCGTTATTGTTGTCTTTAAAAATCGCTACGATCGCAACGTTTATTGCCTTTTTATTAGGAATTCTTTTATCCTGGTGGTTTGCTTATCGGAAAAATAAATGGACTGAATTGCTTTCGATCGTCATCACGATCCCGCTAGTGATTCCGCCGACTGTACTAGGTTATTATTTATTAGTCATTTTAGGGAGAAATAGTGTAATTGGGCAAGTGTTTGAACAGCTATTTGGTCAACCGATTGTTTTTACATGGAAGGCTGCTGTCATTGCAGCGGCGATCTCAGCATTACCACTATTAATTAGACCGATTCAAGCTTCTTTTGAAGGGGTTAGTCGGGATATGCGTGGAGCTGCTCAATTGGATGGTGCGAATCGGCTACAGCTGTTTTGGTATCTAATATTGCCACTATCGTATCGGGGTGTATTAGCAGGAGTTGTATTAGCTTCGCCCGAGCAATGGGGGAATTTGGTGCGACACTAATGGTTGCAGGGAACATTCCAGGACAAACACAAACGTTATCAATAGCAATCTATGATGCGGTTCAAGCAGATCGAATGAGAGACGTACACCTTATGGTCCTTATACTTACATTAGTAACAATCATCATTTTATATGTGATTCATAAAGGCTTGAATGGGGGGAAGGGATGATGGCTAAAACAGCTTTACTTGTTGGGGCGACGGGTTTAGTCGGTCAGGAGCTGCTAAAGTTGTTATTAAAAAGGACTTACTACGATAAGGTTGTCGTAATTGTTCGTAGGACTTTGGGAATAACAGATGAGAAGCTGACAGAAATCGTTATTGATTTTGACAAGCTTGATGAATCTGTCATTGATTTTCACGTTGATGATGTGTTTAGTTGCTTAGGAACAACGATTAAGAAGGCACAATCAAAAGAGGTAATGTATCGAATTGATGTAACGTATCCTTTACAAATTGCTAAGCTGTCACGTAAGGCAGGTGCGAAGCGATTTCTCTTTGTTAGTGCAATGAGTGCAAATGCTAACTCTTCCATTTTCTATTCTAAAATAAAAGGTGAGCTTGAAGATGAGGTGAGTAAAATCAATTATGATTATATTGCCATCTTCAGGCCTTCTTTATTGCTTGGGAAACGGTCAGAATTTCGTTTAGGTGAAAAGACAGCTGAAGTCTTGTTTCGGGCATTATCGTTTCTTTTCATTGGTCCGCTTAGAAAGGTGAAAGGAATTGAGGCGAAAAGTGTTGCTTTTGCGATGGATCAAGCCGCACAAAAGGAAGATACGGGTTTAGTCATTTATCCTAATGATAAAATTGAACAGTTGGTAAATAAGTAGAAGTGCCTCTTTACTAATGAGAGGCACTTCATTTCGTTTTTAGAATGACGTAATTCCGAAAAAAGATTAAAGTTTAAATGAGCTTTTTAGCGAGACGATGAGATTGAACACAGGCTTCTCTTTTGTACTATCCTTTGGATCAACATTGAAGTAGCCATGTCTGAAAAATTGAAACTTTTCTTGTACTTGAACCTCTTTCATGTTCGGTTCAACGAAGCCTTGAAGTACTTGTATAGAGTTCGGATTGATTTGTTCAATGAAATCCTTATCCTCACCATGATCATCATCTGATTGATCCTTTACAAGTAGTGGCTCATAAAGGCGGAATTCTGCCGGGATTGCTTGTGAAGCTTCCACCCAATGAAGCGTACCTTTTACTTTTCGGCCTGTAAACCCACTACCACTTTTTCGTTTCAGGGTCGTACGTACAATGAATTTCAATAACATTTCCTTCATCGTCTTTAATAACGTCCTCACATTTTATGAAATAAGCATGCTTAAGCCGAACTTCATTTCCAGGAAAAAGACGAAAATACTTTTTCGGAGGATTTTCCATGAAATCCTCTTGTTCAATATAAATTTCACGTGAAAAAGGAATTTGGCGTATACCCATTTCTGGGTTTTCAGGATTAATTTCCGCATCAAGCATTTCTACCTGTCCCTCTGGGTAGTTCGTAATGACAATTTTCAGTGGACGAATAATGCCCATTGTCCGTGGTGCTTTTAATTTTAAATCTTCACGAACGAAATAGTCCAACATTTGGGAATCCACTTCACCTGAGCCTTTTGAAACGCCGGTTTCTTTTACAAATGCACGAATCGCTTCAGGTGTATAGCCTCGCCGTCTTAAACCAGATATTGTTGGCATTCGTGGATCATCCCAGCCGTCAACGATTTTCTCATCAACAAGTCGCTTTAGTTTTCGCTTACTCATTACGGTATTCGTAATATTCAAACGTCCGAATTCTGTTTGCTCTGGGACGTGTTCCATCTCACATTCAGCGACCACCCAATTGTATAGTGGGCGTTGATCCTCAAACTCTGTCGTACATAAAGAATGCGTAACCCCTTCAATCGCATCCTCTAATGGATGAGCGAATGCGTACATCGGGTAAATACACCATTTATCGCCAGTATTATGATGTGATGCGTGGGCGATACGATAAATGACCGGATCACGCATGTTAATGTTCGGTGAACTCATGTCAATTTTGGCACGAAGTACTTTCTCGCCGTTAGCAAATTCACCATTACGCATTCGTTCAAACAAGTCAAGATTTTCCTCAATTGAACGATTTCGATAGGGACTATCTTTACCTGGCTCTGTTAATGTCCCACGGTATTGACGAATCTCTTCTTGCGATAGATCGTCAACGTAAGCTTTTCCTTTTTTTATGAGAAGTACGGCACGCTCATACATTTCTTGAAAGTAATCAGATGCGAAAAATAAATCATCCCATTCATAACCGAGCCACTTCACATCTTCTTTAATCGCATTAACATATTCTGTATCCTCTTTGAGCGGGTTTGTATCATCAAAACGAAGGTGAGTTCTCCCGTTGAAATCATCTGCTAATCCAAAATTAATAACGATTGATTTCGCATGTCCAATATGTAAATAGCCGTTTGGTTCTGGAGGGAAACGCGTTACGACACGATCGCGCTTCTTTGTTTCTAAATCTTTTTGTATGATTTGTCGTATGAAATTGGAATTCGTATTCTCCATTTAGTATCCACCCTATCTTATAAGTTCTTTGTGTATCATTTTTCCATACTCTCGGCGTCTAGAGAATATTGTATCATAACTCATTGTGTGAGCAAATGCGGGTTTATTATTCATGATCCTATTGATATATTTGCCGATATTTTGTAGGGGTTATTCCTTCGTGCTCCATGAAACGTTTGTTAAAATAACTAACACTTGAATAACCTGAGAGCTCTGCAATTTCTTTTACGGTCATCTTTTTATTAGCTAGCAATAATTGTTTACTTCGCTGTAATCGGCATAATGTGATGAACGCCATAGGCGTCATTTGCGTCGTCCGTTTAAAGAGACGACAAAAATAATAGTTAGTAACATTTGCTTGTTTTGCCCAATAATCTAAGTCAAATGGTTCGCAAGCTTTTTCTTGCATTCGTGGTAAAAGTCTATCGATACGAATATCCAATTCTACTTTTTTACCTAGCTGTCTGGGTTGTACGTTTGTAATGAACTCCATTAAAAACGCATACGTTGCTGTTGAGATTTGTGATAGCTGTAGGAGACAGTGTCGTTCAGCTGTTTGAAGTAATGTTTCATGAATTGCTTCTAAATGGGCGATTTGTTGGACTTTCCATAGTACATGACGTTGAAATCCTTTTTCAGATAAAAAGCTCTGAAGATGGTCTCCGTAAAAATGTACCCATCGAATATCCCATGGGTCATCTTCACTACTATAGTAGCATTGCTGTTGCATAGGAAAATATAAAAAAGCATCTCCTCTTTTTACGAAGAAGCACTCGTTATCAATTTCAACATAACCGGAACCAGAGAGAATAAAGTGAATGCTAAAGTTATTTAATGTTGCTACGTCTCTTTTGACAACGTGGTCTGGCTCATCATAATAATGTCCAACTGATTCTGTCAAAATGAGATATTCATATTTTGTTAACGTGGGGAATAGTGCTTGTCGCTGCATTGGATGCCCTCCTATAGTGATAAGTTAAAACCAAGTAACTAGAGGTAATGAAGAGAGTAACTACAGGTTGAGTGATGCTACACAAATGACTGATTGTTCTTCTAAGGTTGGTGGTAGTTACAAGGTAAATCGAAAGAAGAGCACAGGCTTAAAGCACAGTGCTTATAAGAACGATACTATTTATAAGGTATTCTAAAAGATTATACGAAGGAAGAGAAAAGGCCCACTTGTTACGTCTTCATGAAAGAACCTCGCTTGCATGTAGAGCAAACATCGTGTGAAGGATCCGCTCAGTATTTATAAGATAAATGAAATGCGTCTTTCTTAAACAATATTGTTATATGGTAGGTCAATAAGATTATATTTTTATTCTATCTATTATTCTATATAATGACAATATAGTATTATTTTGAGGAGGGAACATATGGAAAAGGTTCGTTGGGGTATTTTAGGATGTGCAGATATTGCAAGGAAATCGGTCATTCCAGGTATTCAGCAATCTGAGACTGGAGAAGTTGTCGCAATTGCTAGTCGTACAAAAGAAAAAGCGGAGGCAATGGCAGACGAATTATCAATTCCTGTAGCGTATGGTAGCTATGAGCAATTATTACGTGACTCTAGTATTGATGCTGTTTACATCCCATTACCGAATCATCTCCATAAAGAGTGGACGATTCGAGCGGCAAGTTCGGGAAAGCATGTTTTATGTGAAAAGCCAGCAGCGTTGAACACAAATGAAATTCTCGAAATGGAAGAAGCTTGTAGAGTAGCACGTGTTGTCTTTGCTGAGGCGTTTATGTATCGTTATCATCCACGTTATGCGATGATACGTGAAGTAATTGATTCGGGGAAAATCGGTGAAGTAAGAGGAATCCATTGTACATTTACATTTAATAATTCAGAGGATTATAACAATGTTCGATATAAGAGAGAATGGGGTGGAGGCTCGCTTTATGATGTAGGTGTTTATCCGATTAGTGTGGCACGTATGGTGTTAGGGAAGGAACCAACAGCAGCAACGACTCATGCATTCTTTTCGGAAAAACATGATGGTGTTGATATGATGGCTTCAGGATTGTTGGAATTTGGTCAAGGAGTTGCCCTTACGTTTGATTGCGGAATGTGGGCAGCATTTCGAAATAGACTTGAAATAGTTGGAACAGACGGGCGAATCGAAGTTCCATCGGCGTTTGTCGTTCATCAAACGGAGGAGGACCACTTTTTGTTATAACAAATGAAGGAAAGTTAGAAGTTGAAGTGCCTAAGTTAAACCAATATATATTACAAGCAGATGCAATAGGAAGAAGGATTCTTGACGGTGAACCACTACCATATCCAGCGACAGATGCTGTTTTAAATATGAAAGTGTTAGATGCATGTTTACAATCAGCAACTGAACGTAAACGCATTGAAATACAATAGTGAGGTGTTCCTATGCAGATGATTCGTATTGAAGGGCTAGAAAAATTAGTTTCCGTTTTAATTCAGGGCTCAGACTATTTTCGACCAAGCAATTACGATCTAGTATGTCAAGTGTTAGATCGATATGTTTCGATCGGTGGAAATACGATTGATACAGCCCACGTTTATTGTGGCGGAGAAAGTGAAATAGCGATTGGACAATGGATGATGGAGCGAGGAAATCGTAATGATATCATTATATTAACGAAGGGGGCTCATCATGATCAGTATGGTCCCCGTGTAAATCGCGAGGCAATTACAAATGATTTGTTTAAAAGCTTAGAACGACTGAAAACGGACTACATTGATTTATATGCATTACACCGTGATGACCCAACTGTTCCTGTTAGTGAAATCGTTGATGTCCTTAATGAGCACATTAAAGCTGGCAGAATAAAAGCGATTGGCGGATCTAATTGGACGTCTGATCGTATTCAAGAGGCGAATGAATATGCCGCATCAAAAGCTGGTTGGCTTTACGTTTAGTAGCCCTAATCTAAGTTTAGCAAAGCCAAATGAACCATTTTGGACTGGGTGTGTTTCAGCAGATAAAGAGGATTGTAGATGGCATGAAAGGCATCAATTGCCACTTCTTTCATGGTCTTCGCAAGCAAGAGGCTTTTTTACAGGCGTTTTACTCCAGAAGATCGTAGCAATAAAGATCTTGTTCGTGTATTTTATAGTGAAGCTAATTGGGAGCGTTTACGTCGAGCTGAAGCGTTAGCGAAAGAAAAAGGGGTCACAGCGATACAAATTGCGTTAGCCTATGTTTTAAATCAACCTTTTCCAACTGCAGCGTTAATTGGTGCTCAAAATGAAACGGAACTGATTTCATGCTTAGAGGGCTCAAAGATTCAGTTAACTGAGGAAGAGATACGTAGGTTAGAGGATGTTCATATATAGCTAGCATAATGAAGGGGGAGTGCCCATGACAAGATGAGGCACTCCTTTTTTAAGCTATTATTCTATGATTTTGAAGTTTCTGCACTGAACAGGAAGCCAGCAGGTAATGATTCTGGTTTTACGCACGTACTTTTCATTAGATAATGTGTTTCGTTTTCAGAAGAAATGTGGAAGCCATGCATAGCTTCTAATACATGATAGCCTAATTCTCCACTTGCTCGATGTATTTTACCTGTTAGTATCGCATTTACCATTTCTACTACACCTACACCACGACTATTTCCATCGTAGTAGTGGCTATGTGGAATTGTTGTAAATTCTTTTTGATCACGCTTCCTTACTTTTACGCTCCGCCAAATTCATTAGGGTCTGGTACGAGCATTGTGCCCTCACTTCCGTATATTTCGATTGGGGGCAAAGTGGACCCGCCAAATGCATCAAAGCTTGTTGTTAACGTTGCAATAGCTCCGTTTGCAAAATCAATCACTCCAGAAAGATGAGTAGGGGTCGAAACCGTTATGTTTGTTCCCGCTTTTGGTTCACTCAAAATCGTTCGTTCTGGGTAACTAATCCGAGCAGACCCTGCTATTTTTTTCATCGGCCCTAAAAGAGCTGTGAGAGCCGTTAAATAATAAGGCCCCATATCAAACATTGGTCCACCGCCAACTTGATAATAAAAATCAGGATCAGGATGCCAATGTTCATGTCCGCGACCAATCATAAAGGCAGAGGCTCCAATTGGTGTGCCAATTTCACCAGATTCAATCACTTGGACAGCTGTTTGGATTCCTGCTCCTAAAAAAGTATCAGGTGCCGAGCCGACGAGAAGACCTTTTTCCTTCGCTTTTTGCATAATAGCAGTTGCTTCCTCAATTGTTACTGCCAATGGTTTTTCCGTGTAGACGTGTTTACCTGCGTTAAGTGCTTTTAAACATACCTCTGCATGTGCTTGTGGAATTGTTAAATTGATAATTAGCTCAATCGACGAATCATTTAAAATTTCATCAACAGAATATGCATTTTTGATCGCAAATTTATTTGCTTGTGCCTGTGCTCTCTCAACGTTTATGTCTGCACAAGCGACAAGCTCGATTTGGCTAAAGGTTCGCAAATTTTTGAAATAAATGGAGCTAATATTACCGCATCCGATAATTCCCACTTTCATCGTGTGCATGATTTCACCTACTGTCTATTATAATTGACTATCTCCCATACCAGTGTACGCTGAACTTTTTCCTTCATTTTTTCCGCTATATAAATTTTTTGCCTTCTGCGGCCCATAGAAAGCCTCTACGCATAATCAGTGATACTTCAGGCATTTCAACTATATTTGCAACATGACCTAATGAACTATAAAACACTCGACCAACACCCCAGCGTTTCGTCCATACGACAGGCATGTCAACGGACTTGTTATAAGAATGAGGTCCTGCTACGACCGGAAAACGAGTCGTTGCCAACACTTCAACAGCAGGGTCGACATGCAAATAGTATTGTTCACTGCATACATCAAAGTCTGAAAGTCCTTCAAGTATTGGCTCGAAGTATTTTTATATTCACAGTATAGTTGACGCCATCATTTCCTGGATGTGCAACCCAATTGCCGCCTGTCATGAATTGCCAATCAACATTTGTTCGAAAGGAATCACACATTCCTCCATGGCAGCCTGCTAAACCGACACCACTTTGAACCGCTTCAGAAATATGCGATACATACGTTCCTTCAATTTGTCCCATCGTCCAATGGGGCACAACTAAATCTAATATTTTTAGTTTCTCACGATCCGCATAGACATCTAATGTATTTGCTACTTCTACATCGAAATTCTCTTCTTCTAAAATTGTTTTAAAAATTCCTGCGACCTGCTCGGGCTCGTGTCCATCCCAGCCACCCCAAACAATTAATGCTTTCTTGTTCATCGTATCACTCCTATTTTAAAGTTCGGCTACTTCAACCCAGCGGCGTTGCGCAATTGAATAGTCAACTGCTTCTAATACTTGCTGGCATTTAACCCCATCCTCAAAGTTAGGAACGGGCTGGCGATCATCTGCGAACGCTTCCATTAATTCGGTTATTGCGTGAATAAACGTATGCTCATAACCAATTGTATGTCCAGCAGGCCACCATACATCCGAATAAGCATGTGCTTCATCCGTTGCAACAACACGGCGGAAACCTTGTACATCATCCGGGTCATCAGCAAAGTAAACTTGAAGCTCATTTAATCGTTCAAAATCAAAGATGACGCTTCCTTTACTTCCGTTAATTTCAAACGAATTTGTACTACGGTGCCCAGTAGCAAATCGTGAAGATTCAAAGCTGCCGAGAGCCCCGTTTGCAAAACGAGCTAAAAATAATGTTGCATCATCAACGGTTACTAGCCTTTAGGTCCATTTTCTTTTCCGCTCGCTGATAAACCTGTCATATCAGAGGGGAGAGGGCGTTCTTTAATAAACGTTTCACTCATCCCGATTACTTCTGTCATATCACCGATTAAGTAATGGGCCATATCGATTAAATGTGCCCCTAAATCACCATGTGCACCAGATCCAGCGATGTCCTTTTGCAGTCGCCAAACGAGCGGGAAATTAGGATCAATAATCCAATCTTGCAGGAACCAAGCACGAAAATGATGGATTTTTCCTAAGCGGCCTTCGTCTATCAACTTTTTTGCTAGCATGACAGCAGGAGTAAAACGGTAGTTAAAGTTCACCATATGTTTTACGTCGGCTTCTTTTACTGCTTGAAGCATGTCACGTGCATCTTCCAATGTAAGCGCTAACGGTTTTTCGCATAAAATATGCTTTCCTGCTTTTGCTGCTGCAATGGCAATTTCTTTATGAGCATCACTCGGTGCATTAATATCAATTAAGTCAATATCGTCACGATTGATTAAATCGCGCCAATCGGTCGTATACTCATCCCAGCCAAATTGTGAGGCCGCATCTGAAACGCTTTGGGGATTTCGACCACAAATGACTTTCATTTCAGGCCGAATATGTTTTGGGAAAAACATCGGAAGGTCACGATAAGCATGGCTATGTGCCTTCCCCATAAATTTGTATCCTACCATTCCGATATTGATAGATTTCATGCTTCTCTCTCCTTATACGTTTTTTATTTGAGTTGAAACACGTTCGATTACTTTAACTGGCAATCGTTTATGAATGGTGTTTGAATGATTGCTAGTAATCATTGTTAAAACAAGCTCAGCAGCTATTCTCCCCATTTCAAAAAACGGGACTTTGACAGAACTAAGCGTAGGTTGAACCATTGTTGTTAGATCAGAGTCATCATAGCCAATTAACGCATAATCGCGTCCAGCCTGATAGCCTAATTCACGTAAGCCTTGCATGAGACCAATTGCCATTCGATCATTTGCTGCAAAAATGGCATCAATATCAGCTAGAACCGGAGCTAGCTTTTTTGCTATGTTTAACCCGCTCGTTCTACTATAATTGCCTATAAAATTTAAATCTTTATTTAATGCAATGCCAGCCTTCTTCAAAGCTTGTTCATAACCAATGGCTCGTTCTTGACTATTAGAATAAATGTCTGGTCCGTTAAGAAAAGCAATGTTCTTATATCCTTTGTTCAATAAAAGCTCAACTGCTTCTTGACTACCTTTAACATGCTCTGCATCAATGGAGTGAAATGGCTCATCGTGAAATGTTTGATTAACAAGACAATAGGGGTATTTATTTTCATGGAGTTTGCTCAACTGTTCTCGTTCAGAAGGAATATCCTTAGAACCAAGTATGATACAGCCATCGACCTTTTGTGAATGGAAAAGCTCTGAATAGTTCCTTTGTTCATCTGGTGACTGAAACAGTAAAAGCAAACCATACTGTTGCTCAGCTAATTGCTTTCCGATCCCACTTAAAATTTCTGAAAAGTAGTATGTTGATAAAATACGAACGCGTGGTAAATATGGTACGATGACACCTATATTTCCGCTTTTTCCTTTTGCAAAGCTTTGTGCTATCGTATTCGGATGGTATTGTAATTCTCTTGCTGCTTGTAGTACTCTCTGTTTTGTTTCATCGCGTAATGGCGTGACGTTGTTAAAAACCCTTGATACAGTAGCTTCTGAAACACCGGCACGTAACGCAACATCTTTTCTTGTTGCTAACGGAATCACCACCTTTGTTAGTAATGTACACGCGTTCATTTTGCTTCTTTTTTATAATTTTGTCAATAGGATATGAGAAAATAGTTTTGATAAAAGGTTAAATCCTTACAGGTTATGCTATGATTTAGTTAATAAGGATGGGGAGTGGTAAATGATGAAACAATTGAAATCGTTTTTAGGAACGGTAAATGAGGTAGAGAAATTAAAAGATCAATCAAGTAATCTCTTAAATCAGCCGATTGCAAATGGAAAATGGTCAACAAAAGAAATCATTGCACATATGTATTATTGGGATTATTTTATCTTACATCAAATGGTTCCAAATATGGTCGATGGTGCGAAATTGACTGCTTTCCCTGATCATAATAAGCATAATGAAGAAGGTCTTGAATTGGTAGGGGACCAATCGATTGAAAGTATTATAAAGTTATTTATTGAAACAAGAGAAAAGCTTGTACGTGAGTTAGATGCATTAGAAGAAGACATACGTTTTACGATCGGAGCGGGGAAAAGGCAATTTTCTATTGAAAGCTTTGTCAAAATATTTGTAAGACATGATGCTCACCATTTAAAGCAAATTCACGAATTAGTAGAGTAACATATAATAAACAGTTTAAACGTGTAGAACTTACAATGACTCATAGAATTCATTCATACCCTAAACACTCTTAGCTATTACTAATCAGCTAAGGGTTTTTTATAAAAGTGAAAGACGCTTTAGCTTGATTTTATAGCAACATTTTTAACGAATCAGTTATAATAGACTGAAAATTATTTGTAAACATATAGTAGGAAAGGGGAAAAGTTTCTTGAAATGAAATAGGGAGTTCATTCTTATGAAAGGGGTTACAAAGGTGAAGAAATTACTGCTCGTCTATGTTGTCCTGATTGGGATTTTTATGATTTATGTTTACCAATTTCATTTTAAAGAACCGACAGCTAACCCATGGGATACACAAGGTTTACAAGGTGATATTCAAGAAACGTATATAATGGTTACGTTTCAATCGGGTATGGATTATTGGAAAAGAAGTTTAAAAGGTTTTGAGGATGCTGCCCAAGCATTGAACGTCTCCGTTGAGTATAGGGGAGCAGCTCAATATGATATACAGGAGCAAATTACCGTATTAGAACAAGCAATTGCTAAAACCCTGCTGGAATCGCACTTTCAGCCATTGACCCATATGAGCTAACAGAAACGATTAATAAAGCAGTTGATACTGGGATTCCGGTGGTCTTATTTGATTCGGGGGCAGCAAATAGTAAAGCACAATCTTTTTTAGGAACAAACAATTATAATGCTGGTGCTACTGCAGCTCATGAACTGGCTAAGCTGTTAGAAGGAAAAGGAGAAGTAGCGGTCATAACATTACCTAATCAATTAAATCACCAGGAGCGCACGAAAGGGTTTCAAGATACAATAAAGGCTGATTATCCAGAAATGGACATCGTTGCAATTAAGGACGGACAAGGTGATAGCCTCTTTTCACGAACAGTCACTCATCAATTAATTAACGATTATCCAACTATTGCTGGTGTTTTTGCAACTGAAGCGAATGGAGGTGTCGGTGTTGGCGATGCGATTCGTTTAGAGAAGAAAATTGGCGATATCGAGATTATTAGCTTTGATACTGACAAAGGGACGCTAGATTTAGTAGATGAAGGAATTATTTCGGCGACGCTCGCCCAAGGAACTTGGAATATGGGGTATTGGTCATTAGTATATTTATTTCACCTCCACCATGATCTTACGGAGCCGCAAATTTTGCAAACGAAAGAAATCGCACCATTGCCGCTCTATGTAGATACTGGGATTACGATTGTGACAGAAGAAAACGTTGACTACTATTATGCAGATTAGGTGAGAAATCATGTTACAAAGGCTGTCTGAACTCAATCACTTACCAATACGCTATAAGCTTGTCATTCATTTTTTGCTCATTAGTATTTTGCCATCCATACTGCTTGGTGTTTTAATTGGTTGGGCTGTAGACCGAATTATTGAACAGCAAGTAAATGATAACACGTTGCAATTAATTGACAAGGTAAATCGTACTGTTGAATCACATATAGAAAATGTGCAAAATATGACTTATTTTATTTCGTTTGACCCGCATATTCAAAGTTTTTTGGATGGAGAATTTCAAATTGAAGATATGAACCCTGATGAAGAATATGGAATATCACAATTTTTGCAAACCTTCACAACGATCCACCCTGAGATAGCAGGGATTTTAGTTGTAAACAGTGAAGGTGAATATTTGAGTAATGAGCTTTATACACGATCAGCTTTTCAGCTAACTCGTGAAAGTTGGTACCGTCAAGCAGTTGAACATAACGGCATTGCCAAAACGATTGGCAGACCAGAGGGGAGACGAATTACATCACATGCTCATTATCGTGAGGATGAAGTTGTAACAGTTGTTCGTGCCATAATGGACCAAGAAACTGGTGAGGAGAAAGGAGTCATCTTAATCGACCTGAAGCTTCGTGTTATTGAAGAAGCTGTTCGTAGTGTTCGTTTAGGTAAATCGGGTTATTTAATGGTCATTGATCTAGACGGTGAGACAATTTATTCGCCTACCCCATTAAGTTTTATTGAGTGTGATATTGAATCAAGCTTTAGTCAAAACTTCGGCATTTTCACTGATTATATACAAAATGAAGAGTATCAATTGATTTATCAAAAATCAACTTTCACGGAATGGATTACAGTTGGTGTCTTTTTGGCAGATCAAGCTGTATCAGAAGTACAACAAATATTATTTTACGTTATATCATTTGTATTTTTCGTATGCTTTGTCGGAATTACTGCATCATATTTTCTATCACATACGATTTCACGTCCTATTAATCAATTAATGCTGGCGATGCAAAAGGCTGAATCAGGCGATTTGACGATTCGTTATGATGGAGAAGGTAAGGATGAAGTTGGACGGTTAGGACGAAGCTTTAATACGATGATCAAACAAATACATAAGCTCCTTTCTTTAACGGAACGTCAAGAACGAAAGAAAAGAGAAGCTGAATTTCATAGTTTACAAGCAAACATCAAGCCCCATTTTCTTTATAATACACTAGATACTATTCAATGGATGGCCAGAAAGAAAAATGCACCAGATGTTGCAGAATTGGTTGGATCACTATCAAAGCTTTTTCGTATAGGCTTAAGTAAAGGTGATACGATTATTCAATTAGAGGATGAAATTGAACATGTAAAAAACTACTTACAAATACAGACAGTACGTTATAAAAATAAGCTTAATTATTCTTTAATGGTGTCGCCAAGCATAAAGAATTTATCTATTTTAAAAATAGTTTTACAGCCAATTGTTGAAAATGCGATTTACCATGGAATAAAAGAACGGAGAGGACCGGGTTTCATCTCGATTAATGCTCAAGTGAAAAATCATATGTTGATCATTGAAATTGCTGATAACGGAAAAGGGATGTGTCAGGAAACGTTAGCCCAATTAAGAGAGAGCCTCCATACCTTTTTAAAATACTCAGATGATGAGAATGAATCGCGATTAAAGAAGGGATATGGAATTGTCAATGTTCACGCTCGACTGCAATTAACGTTCGGTGATCAATATGGAATAGCAATTAACAGTGAATTGAATAAGGGAACCGTTGTAACTATTAATCATCCAGTTCTAGAAAATCACCAAGTTTTAGATTGATAAAAAATTAAATGCATCGAAACCGCTTTTATGTTCTGTGAATTCATATATTTGTATAAAGGGGGGAACCGTTATGAATCGTTGGAAAATGATAATAGCTGATGATGAAATGATTATCCGTGAAGGGATTAGAGATTCGATTGATTTAAATAGAATGGAGTTGGATATAGTGGCAGAGGCAGAAGATGGGAGGAAGCATTAGAATTGGCCCTCCGTTTCGAGGTTAACATATTATTAGCGGATTTAAATATGCCAATCATGGACGGTTTAACTTTAATCAAACAGCTTCGCGAATCGCTTCCAGATTGTAAAGTCATCATTGTTACAGGACATGACGAATTTTCGTATGCACAAGAAGCTCTCCGGCTTAATGTCGTTGATTATATTATTAAACCGGTTGATACAGATGAGTTAAATGACGTTATAGAAAAGGTTTGTCTGGAATTACAAAGTGAAATGGAGCAACAAAAGCTAAGAGAACAAAATTCAAAGCAATTAGAAAGAAATGTTCCGTTATTACGTGAGCATTTTTGTTTCGAGCTGTTACATGGACAATTAAGCAATGAGGAGTTAAAACAGCAACTGGTTTTTTTACAGCTTCCGAAGACGCCGCCAGCTTATGTAGGTGTTATCTTTCTCCTTGAAATGAAAGTGAAGCAGTCCCTACTGTCTAATCAAGAAAAACAAGCGATGATGACAGCACTAGAGAAGCTCATAAAACAACAATTAGTAGGAAAAGAGGTTATCGTCGCATGTCAGATGTTATCAGGGTATGTGTATTTAGTTGGGTGGGGAGATTCTAATTATGTCAATCTCATTACGATTGACCAATTCATACAGCGGGAATTAAAAGTTAGGGTGCTTGTATCGGTAGAACGTGTAAGTGGAGACTTTTTAGATATTACGAACGCTTTTAAAAGATGTCAAAAAAAGGTCAGTGAACAAAACGAGGTTTCACAAATTGTAAGGGGAGCAGAGCATTATATGACTCTTCATTTTCATGATTCTACATTGACGTTAGAAACGATAGCAAATGAATTAGATGTTACCCCGACTTATTTGAGTCGTTTATTTAAACAACAACTAGGTTATTCCTTTGTTCAAGCGTTAACGAAAATAAGAATGAAAAATGCAATGCAGCTACTACATTCAACAAATTTAACGATTAATGAGATTTCTTCCAAAGTAGGTTATGAAACACAGCATTATTTTAGTACCGCTTTTAAAAAAGCAGTCGGAGTTTCCCCGAATGCCTATCGAAAAGGACAAGTTGAATTGAATGAGAAGATGTAATAGGAATGGTCTATAAACTCCGCATGAAGGTAGAATTCGTTCATGTGGAGTTTTTGTATGATCGAACGGAAAACTAACAATATATGGAGTTTAAACCTTATTCTTTCTATTTTGTAGATACAACATTTGAAATAATTGTTGGAACAAGATACTTTGCATCTAAACTCACTCCACATATCAAGGCGGACCCCCTCTGATATTGCCAAGGTAAACCTATAAAATATAAACCTTTAATATCAGTTATTCCCCTGTTATGTATAGGATGTCCATCATCTGAAATAATACCCTCTACATTAATCCAATTATAATCAGGAACGAAACCAGTAGACCAGATAATACTTGAAAATTTTCTCCGAGTGTTATTCTTAAATTGAACCTCAGTATCAATGACATGGGTAACCTTAGGTTTTACATCGACTTTTTTATTCTGAATAAGGTTCTTTAGTTCTTTTCCGAAAATCGGGTCATATCGTCTCTGAACCCATTTCCCTTTTAGCGTATCTTTTCCTGCATACAACAGTCCGAATATTTCCAGCCAATTAAAAATACTTCTTCCAAGAAACATTAAAGGTAGGAATTTAAATTGGTGCCCGACTGCTATTGTTACGTTGTGATCCTTTGCTAATTCCACGGCAATTTGTGCCCCAGAATTACCACCACCTACAACTAGTATATCGGTCCCTTTCACTTCCCTTGGTGAATGATATTCGGAAGAGTGAAGCTGGAATATACTCGACTCCTTTTTTATTACATTTGGTATAAAAGGCTTTTGAAATGCCCCAGTTGCTACCACTACTTGTTTAGCTATAATTTGACCACTGCTAGTTTCTAAGAGGAATGATTCATCGGACTGTTTATTTAATGTAACTACGTTAGTGTTAAACATTATTGGGAGATCAAAACGCTTTACATAGTTATCTAAATAGTCAGCAATATCATTCTTAGTTGGAAATTCTTTTGATAAACCTTCCATCGCCAATCCAGGTAAACTACTATATCTACTAGGAGTAAATAAAACCAAAGAATCATATCTGCTTCTCCAGGAATGGCCTACACGTTCATTTTTATCTAGTATAACAAATGATATATTTTCTTTTTTAGATAATACCCCATTGCTAAACCTGCTTGACCTCCACCGATTATCACAACTTCATAATTTAGCATCTCTATCAATCACTCCTCTTAAATCATAATTATATTCAAGCGTTCATTTGAATATAATTATATATGATTAACAAACATAATAAAATTAGTTTCTAAGTATCCTGATCTTGCCAGTTTGTTTTAAGTATAATCCTTCACAAAATCGATTGAATTTATTGCATTTCTAATTAATGTCCTCCACAATATAGCCCGATTGTTGAATGAATGACGTTTTTACGTTAGTTCGATTGATCTTTTGGACATAGACAAACTCATGCTTCTTAAAATAACCTTGTGGTGTCAGTGGACGGTTATACGGAATGATAGCTCGTTTTTCTTCATCTTGGAGTTTCTTCGTAACACTTGGAATCTAGTATCCGGCAACTACGGCATCTACTCTGCAGGAGGAAAGGGTAGGTTGAAATCTACAGGCGTGCCGGTTAGTTCAACGCCCTCCTGCCAAAAGCGTGCCCCCCCATCCTTAGGAGCGGGTTTGAAGTGCTGTATCGTGACAAATTTCTATACAAAGAAGCCTGTCGAAACTTTGTCGACAGACTGGAAAAGCTGCTAAAGCTTTTTTTATGGTCAAAAAAATATAAAAATTCACAAGATATTGCAAAGAAAATAAAAACGCTTTCATTTACGATATCATTATAGGAAAGATTTACAACATCATTTAAAGGGGGAAGATGTATGCGTAAATGGTTTGTTGTCTTCATGATTTCATTTTCACTGCTTGTCATGGTAGCTTGCGGCAGTGACGGAGCTAGTGGGGGGGATGGCACTGGAACGGTTGGAATTTCTATGCCGACCCAGTCATCAGAAAGATGGATAGCAGATGGTAACAATATGGTGGAGCAATTTGAAGAGCTAGGCTATGAGACGAATTTACAATATGCCGAAGATGTCATCGAAAATCAAATTGATCAAATTGAAAATATGATTACAAGAGGAGTCGATGCACTCGTTATTGCAGCGATTGACGGGGAATCGTTAACGGAAGTCCTAGATTTAGCTTTTGATATGGACATTCCTGTTATCGCCTATGATCGATTAATCCGTAATTCAGAGCATGTTAGCTATTATGCAACATTTGATAACTTTCAAGTAGGTGTATTAAAGGGTAGTTACATTGAAGAATATTTAGGACTTAATGAAGGTGAGGGGCCGTTTAATATTGAGCTATTTGCCGGTTCACCAGATGATAATAATGCATACTTCTTCTTTGATGGTGCATTATCCGTTTTGCAACCTTATATTGATAACGGCCAGTTAGTTGTGCAGAGCGGTCAAACTGATTTCCAGCAAGTAGCAACTTTACGATGGGACGGTTCATTAGCACAAGAGAGGATGGATAATTTGTTAAGTGGCTATTACACAGATAAAACGTTAGATGCGGTGCTATCACCGTATGATGGGATAAGTATCGGAATTATTTCTTCATTAAAAGGTGTGGGCTATGGCTCTGCTGATCTAGCAATGCCGGTTGTAACTGGTCAAGATGCAGAACGACCGTCAATTGTCTCTATTATTGCAGGTGAGCAAACACAAACGGTGTTCAAGGATACGCGTGAACTAGCTGGTAAAGCAGTTGAAATGGTCGATGCTCTACTTCAAGGGGGAGAAGCTGAAGTAAACGATACACAAACGTATGACAATGGTGTAAAAGTAGTACCTTCTTATTTACTAGAGCCTATTTCTGTTGACATTGATAACTACGAAGAAGTTTTAGTTGGTAGCGGATATTATGATGAAGGTGACTTTGACGAGTAAGTAGCGATTCAATTATACTCTTAAAAATTTGCTTGTAAGCGATTTAGTGATAGTACCTTATCTATCACTAAATCGTTATTTACATCTAAGGAAGTGGTGATGAAATGTGGCCAATCCCATTTTAGAAATGAAGGATATAACGAAAACGTTTCCGGGTGTGAAGGCATAGATAGTGTGAATATAACGGTCGAAAAAGGTGAAATTCACGCATTAGTTGGTGAGAATGGTGCTGGTAAGTCGACGTTGATGAAAGTATTAAGCGGTGTTTATCCATATGGGTCATATAATGGTGATATTTTCTTTGAGGGGCAAGTTTGCCAATTTAAAAATATTAAACAAAGCGAAGAATTAGGCATAGTCATTATTCATCAGGAGTTAGCATTGATTCCAGAGCTATCGATTGCCGAAAATATTTTTTTAGGGAATGAACAAGCAAAAAATGGAGTTATAAATTGGAATCAAACGATTAGAGAGGCTTCAAAACTATTAGCAAAAGTAGGTCTAACGGATGAGCCTAGAAAATTAGCAATGGATATTGGTGTAGGCAAGCAACAGCTAGTTGAAATTGCAAAAGCATTATCTAAACGTGTTAAGCTACTCATTCTTGATGAGCCAACAGCAGCGTTAAATGAAGAGGATAGTGAGAATTTATTACATTTATTATTAGAATTTAAGCAGCAAGGAATGACGTCGATTATTATTTCTCATAAATTAAATGAAATTTCTTACGTTGCTGATAATATAACGATTATTCGTGACGGACAATCGATTGAAACGTTATCTATAGCCAGTGGAGAGGTAACAGAGGATCGGATTATTAAAGGGATGGTTGGACGTGATTTGGAGAATCGTTTTCCGCCTCGTGTACCGCAAATTGGTGAAACAATTTTTGAAGTGAAAAATTGGAACGTAGATGACCCGCTTCATGCTGGCAGAAAGTTGATCAAAAACGCAAATTTCCATTTGAAAAAAGGCGAAATTGTTGGAATCGCAGGTTTAATGGGCGCTGGTAGAACGGAACTCGCAATGAGCATTTTTGGTAAAGCTTATGGAAAGAACATTACTGGTCAGATTGTGAAAGACGGAAAAGAAATTAAGATCAATTCTATTAAGGATGCAATTAATCAAGGCTTAGCTATGTAACAGAGGATCGCAAGACGTACGGTGTGATTTTAATAGATGATATTAAACACAATATTTCATTAACTAGTCTTGAAAAACTATCAAACTATCTAGTAGTAGATAAAAATCATGAAAGGAAGGAAGCAGAACAGTTTAGAAGAAAAATGAATATCCGAACACCAAGTATCGATCAAAAAACAGGCAACTTGAGTGGAGGAAATCAACAAAAGGTCGTATTAAGTAAGTGGATATTATCACAGCCTGATCTTTTAATTTTAGATGAGCCGACCCGTGGAATTGATGTTGGAGCGAAATATGAAATTTATAGTGTCATAAACGAATTAGCAGCACAAGGAAAAGCGGTTCTAATAATTTCTTCTGAACTACCAGAGTTGCTAGGCTTAAGTGACCGAATTTATACGTTGAGTGAAGGAAGAATTACTGGGGAAGTTTCTAGAGAGGATGCTAATCAAGAAATATTAATGAAATTCATGACAAGAACAGGGGGCGATGGACATGAAGCTAGCTGATATATTAAAAAATAATATGCGATCATATGGGATGATCGTGGCGCTCATGTTTATTATTTTATTATTTAGTATATTATCAGATGGAATATTGTTAAGACCGCTGAATGTAACCAATCTAATCCTGCAAAATAGTTACATTCTTGTCTTAGCAATTGGAATGGTAATGGTGATTATTGCCGGTCATATTGATTTATCAGTTGGTTCTGTATGTGCATTTATTGGAGCTATTGCGGCAATTTTTATGATTGAAATGCAAATGCCAACAGCCATTGCAGTGTTCCTTTGCTTGTTATTAGGTGCTCTTATAGGTGCATGGCATGGTTTTTTTATCGCTTATTTAAAGATGCCTTCCTTTATTGTTACATTGGCAGGGATGCTGCTATTTAGAGGGTTAACAATGGTTGTTTTAGGGGGACAATCTATTTCACCGTATCCTGCTGAGTTTCGTTTAATTAGCTCAGGCTTTCTACCAGATATCCCCTTTCTCGGTTTATCGTCATATCATGTTTTGACGATAGTAGTTGGTTTTCTTCTTTCTCTTTTTGTGATTTTTAGTGAATGGAAGGAAAGACGTGTCCAATTAAAAAACCAATTTAATGTGTTACCTACTGGATTTTTTATTACAAAGCTAATAGGTATGGTTGCAGTTATTAATATTTTCACGTTTGTGTTAGCTTCTTATCGCGGCATTCCGAATATTTTAGTGATCTTATTCGTTTTAATTGTCGTCTTTTCCTTTATTATGAATAAAACCGTCATGGGACGTCATATTTACGCAACAGGAGGCAATCAAAAAGCAGCGGAATTATCTGGTGTTAAAACAAAACGAGTTACGTTTTGGGTGTTTGTGAACATGGGCTTTTTGTCTGCGATGGCCGGGTTAATTTATGCAGCACGTCTGAATGCAGCAACGCCACGAGCAGGTACGATGTTTGAATTAGATGCGATTGCCGCAGCGTTTATCGGGGGGGCATCAATGGCCGGTGGTGTAGGGACAATTGTCGGTGCGGTAGTTGGTGGTCTTGTGATGGGTGTTATGAATAACGGAATGTCACTTATTGGAATCAGTATTGACTGGCAGCAAGCGATTAAAGGTTTAGTCTTACTTGCCGCAGTTGGATTTGATATTTATAATCGAAATAAGGCAAAGTAACATAGAGAAGATACTCTTACTGACGATAAGAGTATCTTCTTTTTAGGGGGGGACTTATGAAATTTGGAATGAGAAAGCCAAGTTTGAAAAAAAGGGTACGAGCAAGAACGAGCTTAAAAAGACAAGTTGTCCACCGTACGGGTTTAAAAATGCCACGAGGATATGGCTGGGTAAGAAATCCGAAGAAATATGCTTACAATAAGGTGTACAGAAAGACAACCTTTGACATCTTTAAAGTATTGAAGAAATTGTTTAAATAATGTAGGTCATGAAGAGAACAATATGAAGATCGATTACAAGCGTTCTACTGTAAATTTGATCTATGAATGAATGTAAGGAAAAAAGGTGGACGTATGTACTAGCTTGGTTGCAGAAAGCACACACAACCAAGCTAACTAAAACACAATCTAAGATTAAGGTAAAGACTTCACAAATCGCCTCGTAATTTCCAATGGTCTCGTTATAGCAGATCCTACGACAGCTGCATGAATACCTATTGTAAATAGCTCTCTTAGCTGTTCAGGTGTTTGAATCCCGCCTTCTGCAATAATTGGAAGGGGGAGTTCATTGACAAGCTGTTTCATCAGATCCATGTCTGGTAAAGAGCGATCTTTCGTTTGACTCGTATAGCCGCTTAATGTTGTGGCAACGCAATCAAAGCCTAATTTGTATGCTTCGATTCCCTCTTCAAGTGTTGAGCAGTCAGCCATGAACAATTGATTAGGGTAACGGTTACGAATAGAAGGGAAGAACTCTTGAAGTGTCTGTCTATTCGGTCTAACTCGATCGGTTGCATCGATGGCAATCATCTCAACACCTTCTTCGGCAAGCAAGTCAACTTCTTTTTCAGTTGGTGTAATAAATACTTCCGAAGATCGGTAGTCTGCTTTAATAATGCCGATAATTGGTAATGAAACAGATTTCTTAATTTCACGTATGTCGTTAATACCGTTTGCTCTTATTGCTTTTGCACCCCCAAGCATGGCTGCATAAGCCATCCGCCCCATGAATTCTGAGCCGTGCAACGGTTCATCTGGGAGTGCTTGGCATGAAACAATTAGCTGTCCTTTAATTGCATCAAACATTTTTTGTCTCCTTTTTATAAAATGTTCAAAAAAGATCAAGGGAGGTGATTTGCAGGCACGTTGGTTGCTCGTTACACATTTCCTGAATAATGAATCTAACGGCTTCACACGCTTTTATTATCCAATTACGACCGTAACGTTTTGATGTTTATGCAAAACTGAGGCTGGGAAGTCTTCTGTGATCTCACCGTTGAGCAACCTTTCAATGGCGTCTTTTTTCTTTTCGCCTGAAGCGAGTAAGAGAATTTCTTTACTCTCCATTATCGTTTCAATTCCCATTGTAATCGCTTGAGTTGGTACGTCATCTTCATGCTTGAAAAAGCGCGAATTTGCTTTACGTGTAGATGGTTTTAGGTCGACAACATGTGTACGAGTTGTAAAAGCTGTACCTGGTTCATTGAAGCCGATATGTCCATTTTCTCCTAACCCTAATAGCTGCATATCAATTCCGTCGTTTTTCTGGATGAGCTGCTCGTAACGTTCACATTCCTTTTGCGGATTATTTGTATGACCATGAGGAATATGGAATTGATTTTCTGGAATATCAATATGCTTAAACAAATGCTCGTACATGTATTGATGATAGCTATTTTGATCATCCGGCGATAGACCGATATATTCATCTAAATTAAAGGTAGTAACGTTTGAAAAGGAAATTTCCCGTCTTTGATACGCCTCTTCTAATAGTTCATATAATCGTTTGGGTGTAGAGCCTGTTGCTAAACCGAGTACCGGCTGATCAAGCTCCAATAACTTTATTTTGATTAAGTCGTAAGCATAAAAGCTCATATCTTCATAATTATTTACACGTACAATTTTCATTTCTATAACCCCTCTCTTTTAAAGGCTATCGTACCGCGACAAATCGTATAGATAAGATTAAATTGATCATCTATTAATAGGAAGTCAGCGTCTTTACCAATTGCGATGCTCCCTTTTCGATCAAATACCCCGAGTTGTTTTGCTGGGTTTGTAGCTGTCATCTTGATGATAGCTGCAATTGATGCGTTCGTTATTTGTTTCATGTTGTGAGCTGCATCAATCATTTTCACTATACTGCCTGCTAACGTGCCATCCTCTAAAAGTGCTCGTTTACCGTCTGTCTTGACCGTTTGCCCGCCGAGTGAATACGTTCCTTTTGGCATAGCCTTTGCTTCCATCGAATCGGTTATAAGCATAATTCGTTCCGGACCAATATGCTCATAAATGATATGAATCATTTCCTCCGATACATGTAGGCCATCAACAATTAACTCACACATTAATTCTTTTAATAAGAAACCAGCTCCTACTGCACCTACATCACGATGATGGATTCCAGTCATAGCGTTGCAAAGGTGGGTGAGTTGTCTTAGGCCAGAGTGAACCCCTGCTTTTATTTCAGACATTGAAGCATTAGTATGTCCGGCTGAGACGATGACACCAGATTCGTTTAAATGGCGAATAAATTGACCAGTACGATCCATTTCAGGAGCGAGAGTAATCACTTTGATTCGATTATTTGATTGTTTTTGCCAATGGTCAAATGTATCAATAGAAGGGGCAATAACGTACTCCTTTGGTTGAGCTCCTGCTTTTTCTTTATTAATAAAAGGACCTTCTAAATGGACACCTAATAGCTCAGATTCGCCTTCGTTTGTATCATATTTCGCAACAGCTTTTAGTGCTTGTTCTATAGCTGGCTTTGCTTGCGTCATCGTTGCCGCTAAAAAGCTCGTGGTCCCTTCAAAGGGAAGGTTTGAAGCCATTGTTTGCAAAGAAGAGCTCGTTCCATCCATGACATCAGCTCCTGAAATGCCGTGAATATGAGTATCGATAAATCCAGGAATAATATGCTTCCCTTTCCCATTCACAGCATAATCATGTTCATTTAATTGTGGAGTACCTTCATTCACTTCGATAATTTTATGACCTTCCGTTTTTAGATAACCATTTATAATTCCGTTTTCACAATGAATATACGTGTTATAAAAGATTAGTCCCATGACATGCCCCCTGCTTTAATAAAGTTTTTTTGCAATGTTTTCCGATATTTGAAGTTTGACACGGTTTGCTTGCTCATAATTTTCTAAAATAATACCTGTACAAAGTAAGTCAATGGCATAAAGTTGAGCAACCTTTGTAACAAGTGACCCACTATCTAAAGGGTTTTCCTTAGCAGAAGTTAAGAGTGTATAATCGGCCAATTGTGTTAAAGGCGATTTCGAATAGTTCGTTAAGGCGATGATCGTCGCTCCTTGTTCCTTCGCTATTTGGACAGAATCGACAATATCCTTTGAACTTCCCGTTACACTAATGGCAATGACTAACGTTTGTGCTGTCATACTAGAGGAACGCATAACTTGCGTATGAGGATCGGTTATAGCCTGAATATGCTTTCCGATTCTAAGTAGACGATTCTCCATGTCTAGTGCAGCTATACCAGAAGAACCAATTCCAAAGATGACAACGTCTGTAGCACGTGCAATGATTTTTACAGCAGATTGTAATGACCTTTGATCCATTAGTTCGTAAGAGTCTTTAATAGCTTGAATCATATGATTTCGAACTTTTTCAATATATGTACCAGATTCATCAATGTCACTTTTGGACGATAGTTCTTGAGCTAAGGCAAACTTGAAGTCTTGAAATCCTTTAAAGTTTAATTTCCGAAAAAAACGTAGGACGGTTGCTTCACCGACATTACAAGCATCAGAGAGCTCTGTTAAGGAATGATATAAGACATTCTCTGCATAAGAGCTAATATATTGATAAATTTTCGTTTCGGATTTTGTGAAAAGCTGCTTCATTTGCTCCATTGTAATCATAGGTTTTATTTGATTTTTTTCGGTATTCAATTCCGTTCATCCGTCCTCTCAATAAGGATAATGCATTATAAAACTAACAATAGCAAAATGATTGTAAATTGTCAAAATTAAATTATTTATGATAGGTAATTGTCATTTTGTGGTGTTACGAGAAAAGCAAAGTCATGAATGTTTCTTATTGACATGAATCGAGGGAGGTACGATACAATAGAACTAGAAGGAGTATAGAAATAGGACATGATGTAACAATAATAATAAAACTAGACAGAGAAAGTTGGTATGGAAATGGGAGAGAAAAGCTTAGTTTTCTTTGATATTGATGGGACGCTATTAAGAGAAGATAAAACGTTACCTGAGTCAACAAAGGAAGCAATTTTTACATTAAAAAGGGATGGGCATGAAGTAGCGATTGCAACAGGAAGAGCACCGTTCATGTTTGAAGATATCCGCAAAGAACTAGAAATTGACACATATGTTAGCTACAATGGACAATTCGTTGTCTTGAACGGAGAGGTGCTTTATACAAATCCACTTCATACAGAAGCGTTAGTAGCTTTAACAGAGGATGCTGTTAATCATCAGCACCCAATCATCTATATGGATCATGAAGATATGAAGGCGAACGTACCGCCAGAGCATGCTTATATTACAGAAAGTATTGCATCATTGAAAATTTCGCATGTACTGACGCACGATCCTCTATATTATCAAGGTCGTGACCTGTATCAATCGTTATTGTTTTGTCTGGAAGGTGAAGAGAGCACATATGAGCAAAACTATCCCGATTTTGATTTCATTCGTTGGCACCCTCTCTCTGTTGATGTGTTACCAAAAGGTGGCTCAAAGGCGGTTGGTATTGAGAAAATTGTTGAAAAGTTAGGTTATCCAAAAGAAAAACAGTATGCATTTGGTGATGGATTAAATGACATTGAAATGCTTTCGCATATTCACAATAGTGTAGCAATGGGAAATGCTGTGAAAGAGGTACAAGACGCGGCAAAATATGTAACGAAGTCCGTAGAAGATGATGGGATCTACCACGGATTAAAAATGGTAGGGCTGTTGAAATAAGAGTACCGGAACCTAAAGGGGGAGAACCTCTTTAGGTTTTTTAGTGATCAAACAAGGAATAAAAGGTTTTGTATCGAATTCTACTAGAAAAAGGAGTGATTAAATGCAAGTTTCGTTTATCGGACTAGGTATCATGGGGTTACCTATGGCTAAGCATATTTATAATAAAGGCTATCTTTATAAAGTGTATAATCGTACGAGAGAAAAGGCGGATTACTTTTTTGAAAGGGGTATTGATGTCGCTCTGTCGCCAAAGGATGCCGCCATTGGAGCTGATTATATTATTACAATGGTTTCAAATTCGGATGATGTCCATGATGTAATTCTTGGGAAGGATGGGGTTATTCATCATGCGAAGAAAGGGGCAGTCGTCATCGATATGTCCTCCATAAATCCTGAAGTGTCAAAACAAATTGGAGAGAGGTTACAAGAGAAGGGGATTCGATTCCTAGACGCACCGGTAAGTGGTGGTGAACGTGGTGCTATTGAAGGAAAGCTCGCGATTATGGTAGGGGGAGAGGAAGAGGTTGTCGACGATGCAAGAAAAGTTCTGCAATTAATGGGTACACCTGTTCACGTTGGTTCACTAGGTTCAGGAGGGTATGCGAAGTTAGCGAATCAAATTATGGTAGCCCTCCATATTCAAGCAATGTCAGAGGCCTTTACACTAGCCAAAAAAGCGAATCTCCAAGCTGATCAATTATTCGAGGCGATCAAAAATGGACTAGCAGGCAGTAATGTTTTAGAGCAGAAAGTCAGTAATATACAACACGGAGTATTCGAACCAGGATTTAAAGTTTCATTGCACTTAAAAGATTTAAATAATGTGTTAGAAGCGGCTGATCAATTAGATGTACAGCTACCTTTTACAAACGAAATACAACAGGTAATGCAGGAAATGAATAAACAAGGAATGGGAGAGCTCGACCATTCAAGCTTATATGCTTATTTACAAAAGAAGCAGGAGAAATAGCGTTCTACAATAATGAATTAGATTACTCAAAATGTTCAATGTTTAAATGGACAAGTCAGGTGGTAATCCCGTCGAAATTACTCCAATACGGTTATCAAGGAGTATTAATGTAAGGGCTTTCGTGATCCGGTGTGTCGTGACAAATGGGAAATGACTGACCGAATTCACAGCTTACATTATTTTGAAAATTGACTGGGTAGAAATTATGTGCCAATCGAAAATAATAAAAGAAGGAGGGATTTTTTTGACTTCGCATAAAATTGTTGTAGCTGGGTGTGGAAGTATGTCCAATACTTGGCTTGATTATGCAGAACAACGCGACAACGTAGAAATTGTAGGGTTAATTGATGTATCAATAGATGCAGCGAAAGCTATGGCAGAACGAAGGGATTTACAGGTGCCATTATTTACAGAGTTATCACAAGCTATTTCTGAAACGAATGCAAACCTCGTATTTGATGTTACGATACCTGCTGCACATAAACAAATTGTCACAACTGCGTTAAAAGCGGGTTGCAATGTCTTCGGCGAGAAACCAATGGCTGAATCCCTAGAAGATGCCAGAGAAGTTCTAAAAGTCGCTCAGGAAACGGGGAAAAAATACTCAGTTATGCAAAATCGCAGATATAACAAACAGATTCGTGCATTACGAGCCCTTTTAGAAAGCGAAGCAATCGGTACAATTGGTTCACTACATGCTGACTTTTTTCTTGGGCCGCATTTTGGAGGTTTTCGTGATAAGATGGATAGCCCACTTATTGTAGATATGGCCATTCATACATTTGATCAGGCACGTTTCTTATCAGGCAGTGACGCTGTATCAGTATATTGCCACGAGTTTAATCCCTCAGGATCATGGTACAAAGGAAATGCATCAGCCATTATCATATATGAAATGAATGATGGATCTGTATTCTCCTATCGTGGATCTTGGTGTGCAGAGGGGTTGAATACTTCATGGGAATCAGATTGGCGAATAATTGGAAGCAATGGAACCGCTTGCTGGAATGGTTCAAATACGCCAATCTATGAAGTGGTTAATCATACACAACCGATTCAATTTATGAGCAAAACAAAATCTGAAACCGTACCAATGAATTGGGAAGGCAAAGAAGGGCATTGGGGAGGCCTCGATGAAATGTTTGCCTCTATTGAGGAAAACCGTCCGGCAGAAACCGACTGTACTGATAACATTAAAAGCATGGAGATGGTTTTTGGTGCGTTGGAAAGTGCAAAAACTGGAAAGAAAATAATATTATAGTTAGTTTCAATAGTTTTGCATAAGCGGTGTCGCACTTTTCAGCTTCATAGTTGAGACAACCCGATTCTATATCAACGACTATAAAAGACTAAATGAATGCACGGCTGGTCATAAAAGGTAGAAAAAAAAGTCTTCAATTAGGTGTTGAAGACTTTTTCTAATTCGTGTCATTCTCCATTACTCTAGTTCTAATATAGCTCGTTCAAGGAAGCTAAGAACATTTGATTTATTATCGGCATTAAAACGAACAGTAACAATTTTCTCCTCAGCAATCATGTCGATTGAATCAAAAACTGCACTTCCTGAAATATCTATACCATATAAGTACTCGTCGTCGTCGAGTTCTCCTTGATAATAATAAAGGCGACTTTCATCTATTTCAGCTATAAGCTCATCAGACAACCCGATGATCGGCTGAAATGCATCCATACCTATCATTAAATCAAAATGATTTTGATCAATGATGTACATATCTGGTTTCTCTGTGGCGAATACAATTTGTCTTCGCTGTAAGGCAGCCATATCAAGTTCATTACGAGTTTCAGTAGGAGCATATTCAAACTTTACAACCGTTCTTTCCCAATCGGGGAAGTCATATAGGAGTGAATCCTCAAGAGGAGAAACATCTTCCGAATGATATTCTCCTAAAAATAATATTTCAAGATCAGGTTCAGGGAGATTGGCTAATCGTCTTTCCTCGATTTGATGTTCGACGATGCTGTAGAGCAATGATCCAACTATGATGGTGATGATAATTCCGAAAATGGTGTGAAATTTATAGTGATAAAAGAAATGCTCAAGTTTTTCACGAAATGTTTGTGGAGTAGAAGCAGATGGATCATAGCCAATCAAATCATTTTTAATCGTATTGTAAGCTAACGTAATTTGATCCATGTCAACATATTGGTCAGGATCTTCAATTTGTAGATTTTCTTGTGATTTTGAAATACGGATCCAGTACATAAACTTATCTTCTAATTCTTCTAATAAAACGTTTTCACTAACATCCATAATTTGATAAGCTTCTTGAAGTTTCATAGTATCTTCGCATCCTTTGTATTATAAATCAAATGAACTTGTATATTGCTTAAAGTAACATTGCTATACAAAAGCGTCAAGCGGTTACACACAAATGTGCATAGTTTGTAAAAAATACAAAATTATTTTAAGTAAGGGTTAGATTATGTAGTAAGCAAAATACTTGCATAAACAAGTAATTAGCTTGTATGCTAGTTTTGAGGTGAGTTTAGATGAATAAATATCGCTTAGAAGATGCACTCGGCTTTATAGTTGCGATGGCTGGGCGTTCATTGGCTAATAGCGTACAACGAATATTTTCAGAAAATGGCTTTGATGCAACGACGGAGCATTGGACAGTTTTAGTGCAGCTGTGGAATCAGAATGGATTAACACAGCTTGAGTTAGCAGAAAGAACGGGTAGAGATCAAGCAAGTATGTCGCGTTTAATACAAAATATGCTAAATCGTGATTTAATATATCGACAAAAGGATCAAAGGGATGGCAGGTATAAGCGAATTTATTTAACGTCTAAAGGAGTAGAGCAACAGGAGCTGTTAATGAATTTAGTTCAGCAAACGTTGGAAGAAGCTACAAAGGGTATCCCTGAAGAAGATGTCATGACGACAAAACGAGTACTAAAAGAAATTGCTTCTAAAAATGAGATTACAAAAAAGTATTTCAACAGTTAGATGGAAAGAAGGGTATGGATGAATAAACGATTAATAAAAACGGCTATTTTGTCAGTATCATTGTTAACCGTAATGGCAGGTGCGGCGATCTCGCCAGCATTGGGAGATATTGCACTAGCCTTTCCTGAAGCAAATGATACGATGATTAAATTAATTTTAACACTACCTTCTGTCATGATTATTCCTTTTATTTATGTTTCAAGTCATCTATCTAAACGTTTCTCTAAGAAATCAATCCTGTTTTTTGGGATGTTTTTTATTTGATAGGTGGTGTTGGTGGAGGATTTGTTCCAACGATTGAACTGTTATTATTTTTTCGAGCTATTTTAGGCATTGGTGTTGGCTTAATGATGCCCCTATCAACATCTTTAGTAGCTGATTTTTTTGATGGGCAAGAACGGACAGCAACGATGGGCCAGGTAAGTGCAGTAAATAATCTCGGTGGAGTTGTATTATTTTTATTATCAGGGGTACTAGCAAGCGTTACTTGGAGAGCTGCATTTAGTGTTTATGTTCTAGTGATCGTTTCGATGGTGATTATTTATTTCTTCTTACCAAAGAATGTTCCGATTGCTCAAAAAACCATGTGAAAGCTGGTCAATTACCTAAAAAAGTATACTTAACTGGAGCCGCAATGTTTTTTATTTTATTAGTTTTCTTTGCACTCCCTTCAAATATGGCTTTATATATGCAGCAGGAGAACATCGGTAATTCACAGTATGCCGGGATGGTCATTTCGGTGGGGACAGCTGCAGGATTTGTAGCAGGATTAATGTTAGCCCAAACAAAAAGGTTATTATCAAAGTATTTCAATACAGTCTTGCTCTTTTTAATGGCTAGTGGTTATTTTATTATTTCGCTTGCACCTAACGCAGTATCATCGGTTTAGGCGTAGGAATGATGGGGATTGGTTTTGGATCATTAATGCCAACGGTAATGGATAATGTAACGCGACAAGTACCTCGAGTTCAAGTCGTTTCGGCAATGGCGGTTGTGACAAGTATGTTGTTTTTAGGACAGTTTTTATCACCAATCATATTAGATGGTATTGGTGTGTTAGTAGGGAATGAAACGATAAGGTTTACGTATTTACTATTATCTTGTAGTTTGTTATTCGTTTCAATTGGATTCTTCATTCATGCTGTTAGTAGGAAGAAGCAATATGTAAGTATGAAACAATGAAATGACTTGAACTGAAAATCGGTAATAATGCAAATAAATAACATCTTGAATTTTCACATCACTAATTAAGGTGAACGTACCTTTAGTGAATGGAAATTCAGGATGTTTTTTTGTTTCTTTAGGTATTTAAGGTTACATATTATTCCACTTATAAATAATTTATGATTATAAACCATTTAAGGGAAAAGTGGTGGTGGATATGGGGTGTTGCCGTTGTCGTAAACATCGAGGTAAATGTCGGAGGAGAGCGTGTCGGTTTGTAAAAGATAAAGTAACAACTGGATGGAGTATACCTCAAGGGAGTACACAGTCTGTATACCAAATAGTCGGTTTAGAGAATGTTCATGCCTCAGGATTTATAGCATATGACGAAGGAGAAATAGAAGCTGTCACAATAAGATTTTATGACGGGAGTTCTATAGTAGGAAATCCACTAATTGTATATGAAGGAAGTAGTGTAATATTTACAGCCACTAGATTTGACAGAATTGAAATAACAGTACCTTTAGGAAATGCGAATTATATTGCTTCTGGTTTATTATGTGTAACTCCTCGTTATCAACTAAACATTGAAAATGAACATAGTGAAATAGATTAGAAGATCGATATAGATGAGTTTAGTGAAAGGAGCTACTGATAATGGCATTTGATGATGAGTGTGATGGTTGTATTAGAGGCCTAGAGGGCCAAGAGGACGAAGGGGAAGGAGAGGCCCAGCAGGACCGGAGGGTCCAGTAGGCCCAGCAGGTCCGGTAGGAGAGACAGGTCCGGAGGGTCCAGCAGGTCCGGAGGGTCCGGAGGGTCCAGCAGGCCCAGCAGGTCCGGAGGGTCCAGCAGGTCCAGCAGGCCCAGCAGGCCCGGAGGGTCCAGCAGGTCCAGTAGGTCCAGCAGGTCCGGAGGGTCCAGCAGGTCCGGTAGGAGAGACAGGCCCGGAGGGTCCAGCAGGTCCAGCAGGTCCGCCTGGTCCTAATGTAACAGAAACAGCAGGATTTGCTACTAACACTCAAGGTACGGCTATTTCTGTTGTTGCTGGAGGAACGTTAATCCCTTTGCCAAATAACCAAAATTTGAGAAATATTACAGTGAATCCAGCCAATACTGTATTTACTATTGGACCAGCAGGACGATACTTTATCACTTATAATTTAAACGCCACTGCAGCCTTAGCTGCGAATTCAAGATTAATAGTAAATGGAACACCAGTGGGTGCCACTGTACGAAATGCCCTTTTAAATATAGCCACTTTTAGTGCGGATATTATTTTAAACTTAGCTGCGGGTTCTACAGTTTCTTTACAATTATTTGGTTTAATTACTGTAACAACTCTCCAAGCAGGGCAAGGAGCATCTTTGACTATTATTCGATTAGACGATGAGATAATTTAATAGAGGAAAAATAAAAGCAAACAGGTTCAATTATATTAGAACCTGTTTGCTTTAACAAAAATAAATATGAGAGAATTGGTACCTTTTGGTTTCTTATTTCTTTTCAACATCATAATACTTATTCGGATTGCACAAACGCCCCTCTATGTTTATAGTTGTTTCGTAAATTACTTTTAAATCTTGATATAGTTGAATATAATTGCAAATTTCTAGGTGTTTTTCTGTATTCATATTGATAGTGGAATCACAATAAAAGTCATAGATGACTGATTTAATTATTGTTTTATTAGGAGCACAAAGTAGTACGGTTTTCATTTGATCGATTGGATATGTGCAAGAATAACAGCAAATTCCAGTTGAGTCCAATAGCTCTACTGTAATAAAAAACTTGAAACGAATTCTTACTTCTTGTAGTTTAATCTTCTGACCAATATCGGTAGATACATTTATCGTCTTTCTTCCTAACTTGTTTTTTATTTCTTCGTAAACAATAGCGTTTTTGTCACGCAGATTGAAAGGTTTACCGTCTTTATTAGATAAAAAACAGTAGGTTGATTTAATATCTTTAAAAGCACCTATGTCAATCATATTATAATTGACAGTGATGGTGAGTTCACCACAGCAAATTACATTCTCTACATTTTTTCCTTCACATAGAATAGAAATTTGATTAATGTGACTAACAGTCGCGATATAGTTTTGTCCAGGTGCAAGTGTCGTTAATTTTTGCTGATCAATCAAGATAATTAAATCGCATTTGCAATCCGGTGAATAATGAATAGTAAAAGAAACAGTACTCACTATGTTTATAGCTTGCCAAATTACGGTTGGTAATTGTACGTTTCCTTTTACTTTAAATGGGATACATATGTCATCTTTCGCCTTCTTACCAAGCTCAGATGGGATATTGATGAATTTTTTCATTTCGATCATGGTTTGTGTCCAATCATATACTTTCTCAGCACGAATACAATGACTATGAGGTTTATTGGAATTTCGGGTCATTTTAGGTCCTGCTCCCTATTATCGATACATACAGCATTATCATATGGGAGTTCAACTAAAATAGTGATGATATTACTTGAATAATTCCCCAGAACTTTTAAATGTTACTTAAGCTAAGATTTTGGCTAAGGAAATGAGATTTGGTGTTAATTTATTGCTAATATAATGCTATTGCCCGAAGGATCAGTCGTGAACAGAAGACCATCGCTCTCCTCAACTGTAAAGTGCAGTTTACGTAATTCATTCACCGCTTCTTTTCTCTTATGTTCTGTCGGATAATTTATTGTGAAATGTTTGAGCCCTACTTGATTACTAGCTGGTCTGGCTGCACCGACACCTGCCCACGTATTAATAGCGATGTGGTGATGGTACTTACCTGTTGAAAGAAAGCTTGCTTGTCCACCAAAACGGCTAACAATATCAAACCCAAGAGCATCTCGATAAAATCGCTCTGCTTCTTCGATATGGGCGACATGTAGATGAATATGACCAATTAACGTTTTAGAAGGAAGCCCTCCCCAAGTTGATTCGCTGTTTGCCTCTGAAAGTAAGCTCTCAAAATTTAGTGGATCAACGGTCATCTGAATTTGCTGATCTTGCCATTGCCATTTGGAAGGGTCACGGTCGGCGTATAACTCAATACCGTTCCCATCGGGGTCAGACAGATAAATCGCTTCGCTTACAAGGTGATCAGATGAACCGATTGGCCATTGATGTTTACTTAAATGCAAAACAGCTTTAGCTAATTCAGAACGATTTGGTAAAAGAATTGCAAAATGATAAAGGCCAGTTGTACGTCCTTCTTTTGCTATAACGTCATCTGGCTGTTCAATGGTTAATAGCGGGTGATTGCCGTCGACGGATAACCGAATTTGATTTTCACTTTTATCTAAAAGCTTGAAACCGATTATTTCCGTGTAAAAATCATATGAGCGTTCAAGGTTTTCAACAAAAATATGGACTGAGCTAACATATGTATGTGGGGCGGTATGGAAATTCATTTATATTCTCCTTATATAAAATAACTTTTTGTATATAGTATAGACGATAAGATCAATGAAAATCTAATTTAGATAATTATTTATATCAAGGTTGGAACGAGTGCTTCTGCGTAGTAGCCACACAACACTTGAGAGCATGGTATGATAAATAGGAAATGGACGTAGAAGGGATGTACATAATGAAGAATTTTAAGCTAGTCATACAATATGATGGGGCACGTTATAAAGGTTGGCAACGACTTGGGAATCAATCTAATACGATTCAAGGCAAGATTGAGCAAGTATTGACGAAGCTTGAAGGGCATGACAGCGAAATAATTGGCAGTAGTAGAACCGATGCGGGGGTACATGCATACGGACAAGTGGCAAATGTCAAATTGCGTAATGCCATATCAGCAGAAGAACTCCAGAGTTATCTTAATACCTATCTACCACAAGATATTAGCGTCGTTGAAGTAGAGGAAGTAAATGACCGTTTTCATGCCCGCTATAATGCGAATGATAAGACATACCTTTATCAAATTTGGAATAAAAGCTATCACAATCCGTTTATAAGAAAGTTTAGTATGCATGTAACGGAGCCATTAAATGTCGCAAAAATGAAAGAGGCGAGTAAGTATTTTATCGGTAAGCATGATTTTACTGCCTTTTCAAACGCGAAATCGAAAAAGAAGTCGGCCGAACGTACGATAAGAACGATTGAAATGAAAGAGGTTGATGGGTTTATTACGATCCGGGTTGTCGGTGATGGATTTTTATATCATATGGTTCGAAAAATGGTTGGGACGTTGATTGAAGTCGGTTTAGGTGAGAAGAAGCCAGCAGATATAGCTGACATATTGCGATCAAAGGATCGCAGTCGAGCAGGTTTTGCTGAAGCACAAGGATTACATTTAGAAAAAATTGATTTTCAACAATGATAGACAAATAATGGTAGCAGTAGTATGATCCTAAGTATATCTTTTAATCGTACTAGGGGTGATTAAGGTGGGGACGGCTAAACATAGTGAAAATGAGTGGCATGCACAATTCTATGATGAAACTGCTGCTTATGTTACAAAGTACGGAGAATCATTGCTAGAGCTGTTAGCATCAAAGCAAGGAGAGACAATTCTTGATATCGGGTGTGGAACTGGGCACTTAACGAAGCAAATTGCTGATTTTGGAGCGGGAGTAGTTGGAATTGATTATTCACAGTCAATGGTAACTAAGGCGAAGCAACTCTATCCTCAATGTGAGTTTAATGTGGAGGATGCTGAGCGTCTACCTTATCGCTCACAATTTGATGCGGTTTTCTCCAATGCTGCTCTACATTGGATGAAAAATGCTCAGGCTGTATCGCAATCCGTTTACAGGGCATTAAAGCCAGGTGGAAGGTATATTGCAGAGCTAGGTGGCAAAGGAAATGTTCAAACAATTATCAACGCTTTGTATGAAGCATTAGCAGAACACGGTATTCAACGGGAGGATGTTTATTATCCTTGGATTTTTCCTAGCATCGGTGAATACGCAACGATATTAGAGAAAGCGGGATTTACTGTCTCCACAATGGTTTTGTATGAACGCCCAACTTTATTAGAGAATGGGGCTAAAGGTTTGCAAGATTGGATAATTAACTTCGCCGGTGATTTTTTGCAAGTTGTTCACAATGATCAGACGAAACATGCTGTCATAGAGAGAGCAACTAAAATCGCTACTCCTGCAATAGTACGAGATGGAAAGTGGTATGCTGATTACAAAAGGTTACGATTTATTGCTATAAAACCGTAAATAAATGATAAGAGAGTCCCAATCGTATATCGGGACTCTTCTTTTGTAGCTATATCATTTCACTATTCAGTTAAAATGAATGAGCGTTTGGCATATTCTGTACCATTAACAATAATAGAAATGTGATGTTCTCCCGGATAGTGAATCCTCGTTGATAAATCTTTAAAGGAATGCTTTCGAGAAAAGGAATATGTCCCCGTTTCATAAGTGTTTTCGGTAATTTTAAAAAGTTTACGGGATGAGTGTCCACGTGCTTTTACGAAATCAACTGCGTACTCAATTCTCAATTTAAAGCAATGGGCTGTTTCATTTGTTATTTGGAAGCTGAAAGCAATGTCTTCTCCCCGTTTTAATGTAGACGTCGATAAATGCATGTTAACAATCTCAATTTTTGGATGACAATCAAATCCGAATAATTCCAGTACCTCGGGATCCGCTTTTCTTAAAAGCGTCCGACAGCCATGCTTTACAATCCAATCGGTATATGGTGAATTCCCTTTCCACTTTCTGCATAACTCTTTGACGATTATTGGATGATCTTTGGCTATGTCATTTATATTATTGGCGACGCTTTTACGCACATATTCGCTTGGATCATCCTTTAATGTTTCTAATATAGGCAAAATCAGCGTTGGGTCTTTTTTAAACTGCTTTAATGGTCTGGCCCATGGAAGTCGCGGACGACAGCCTTCGCTAGCTAATCGACGAACATGCTCATTTTCATCAGATGCCCATTGCAATAATACTGTCATGGTTGCTTCTTTGTCTGCATCGATAAACGGGCGAATGGCGAATTCTGCAGACGAAGAGGAAGTAAATTGTTTTAACGCTTGCAGTGATTCTGTCCGTTCATTCAAGCCATATGCTTCAACAAAATCGGGGAAAAATAAGTATTCAAAGCCTTTGCAATGTGGCGACAGCTGTTTTAAAATCGCTAAAGATTCACGATACATAGGCGGAAGTGTTTGAGCTAAACATGTTGAGATATGACGGATCCGTTCTTTTAATTCTTTCCTGTCCCAAGAGGAATCAAAAATGAGATTTATAAATTGATTTGTAGGAAATGATGGATATACGTTTTTAACCTTATTACTAAATTCAGTAAAAAAGGCTTCGTTATACATATTCTTTAACGGTTCAGCCATTAGTAACGATTTCGCTCCTTTAAAATTTCAAATGTGTAATAAGAACTCTCATTAATAGGTATATAACAGATGTAGTTCTTCTAAAATAAGTTTACATTTACGAGAATGAAAAGGGAAGAAAATTGCGGAATTAAAATGTTTACCTGTATAATAGAAAGATAGGTGTATACAGTCTAAAAGGAAGAGTGATAATGATGGAGATGAATATTTCAAACTTACCTGGAGTAGGAAAAAAATAACGTTTATTAATCATGATGATCAAATGATGGCGATTATTGTCCATCATACTGGAAAGCGAGAGCTCTATTTTTTGAGCATCGTGATGATGATGAGGCCGTTTTTACTTTCAATCTATCATCAGAAGAAACGAAGCAAATTGGAGCCCAATTATTAGGGGCAACGTTTAATCCTCTTGAAAGTGATAAACTCGAAAAATTAAAGATGGCTCGAAAGCAAGTAATAGTAGAATGGGCAGATGTGCCAAATAAGTCTCCTGTTATCGGAAAGGCGTTTATTGACGTTAAACAGCTTGTACGATGGGGCAAGCATTATAGGCGTTTTTAAAGGAGATGATTTCATCGTCGATTTTGGTGATGGGGACATTATCGAAAAAGGTGATACGATTATGATTGTTGGTAAGAAGGATGCTGTTGTTGAATTTGAAGTAATGTGTGAAGGAAAGGATCAATAGAATGGACTTACCAGAATTATTATCAGCAGGTCTGCTATTACTATTATTGTTTGTAGGAGGATTCATTTCTTACAAAGTAAAAATTCCTAGTGTAGTCTTTTATATATTGGCGGGAATTGTTGTTGCTGGCTTTATAACCGATACGCATTTGCTCCATTTCGCAGGTGAAATTGGGATCGTTTTACTCTTTTTTATGCTAGGAATGGAGTTTCCTATTAAACAATTATTAAATGTTGCCAAGAAAGTGATGTCAGCAGGTATATTAGATGTCGTGTTAAGCTTTGGGGTGACCGTTGCCATTTGTGTCGTGATGGGTCTTGAATTGATTCCTTCACTTATTATAGGTGGTGTCGCCTATGCTACGAGTTCCTCGATCACGGCTAAAATGCTTGAAAGTTCAAAGAGAATGGCTAACCCAGAATCTGAATTTATGCTTGGACTACTAATTTTTGAAGATTTAGTAGCCCCAATCATGGTTGCGGTCCTTGTTGGTTTAACGGCTGGAACGGCGATTACGTTTTCCTCGATGTCGTTAATTTTATTAAAGGTCGTTGTGTTGATAGCTGGTGCTCTTTTGTTAGGTCGATTTTTATTTAGTAAGCTAGGTCCAGTATTTGATCGTTATATGAATAATGAGATTTTTCTCTTATTTGTCATTGGCCTAGCATTAGCTTACGGTGGACTAGCACTGTACTTAGACTTATCAGAAGTGTTAGGAGCTTTTCTAGCAGGGATTATGCTTGCAGAAGCGAAAAGAACGCATGAGCTAGAAGAATTAGTGTTCCGTGCGAGGGACTTGCTATTACCTCTATTTTTCTTATATTTTGGAACGACGATCAACTTTAGTGAAGGGGTACCAATGGTTACTCTCCTTATCATTTTACTTGTTTGGTCGATTATTGCTAAATTAGTAGTTGGTTTCTTTGGAGGTCAGTGGTACGGATTATCGAAAAAGGTTTCATTGAGAGCCGGGTTATCACTCACTCAGCGAGGGGAATTTTCAATTATTATCGCCGCGTTAGCGACAGGTGTCATACAAGCATTTAGTAGCATTTTCATATTAATTTCGGCAATGATAGGAATTATCCTCTTTCAATTAGCTCCTACTATTTCTAAGAAATTGGTGAATCAAAAGAGACATAAAAAAGTAGTGTCCAATACGTAAATGGTGCAATGATGCCTTTAAAGCAGAAGCTTTGAAGGCATTTTTGCATGATCACAATTAATACGAGAATCCTAAGGTCATGTATAAGTACACAACTTTTGCAAGGAATTAAGTAATTAGCTTATAGAAAATTGAAATAATAAAATTCAAAAAATAAAGAATATTCAGCTAAATGTTCGGCGAGAATTAGCCGATATAAATGAAAACCAACTGTTTTAATGATGAAGGGGGTAGAATGTTATCACACTTGAGTCATAAGAAATATTAAAAAAAGTCAACATTAGGAGGAGTCAGCATGGGGAACAAGAAGATAAAATGGATGAATCAATTAGCAAATCGTATTTTTATTTTTATGGTCATTATAATGGCTGTATCTGTTACGATTTTAGGTATTTCGAGCTATCAAATGGCTAAAACCCAGCTAACGGAAGCAGGTCAACAGGATTTAAAAAATATCGTTGATTCTGCTGGCGAGTTAATGAAAACGCTTCAAGATCAGGTTGATGCAGGATTATTAACTTTAGATGAAGCTCAAGAGCAAGCAAGAGTAAAAATATCGGGGGACATTATTAGTTCAAATGAATCCGGACATCCCATTAGAGATTATACGAGTGTGCCGTTTACATATGGTGAAGATGGGTATTTTTACGCATTTATGAAAGACGGCACAGCAATCATGCACCCTCATGGTAGTGAAGGAGTTAACCTTTATGATGCACAGGATGTAGATGGGAATTATATGATTCGTGGTCTGATCGAAGCTGCAAATCAAGCTAATCCCGAAGATCGTTATTACACGTATATGTGGATAAATGATGGTGACGAAGCACCAAGAGAAAAGCTTGCTTATGTCACAATCTTTGATGAGTGGGACTGGATGTACGGCGTTGCTGCATATAGTGATGAGTTTTATGAGGCTGTTCATTTATTCGCCTATGCAGCATTTATAATTGGTGTCATTGTTACATGCCTTGCCTCTTTCGTTTTGTATATCGCCATTAGGAAAGTGACAAATAGAATTGATTTAGTCAGAGTTGCAGCCGAAAAGATTGCAGAAGGTGATTTAAGAGCAGATCAGCTTGATGAGAAAGGGAATTCGGAAATATCGTTATTAGCTGCATCGATTAATCAAATGCAAACGAAGTTAAAAAATATGATCAGTCACATTGCCAAATCTTCTACACAGGTTACGTCCTCTTCTGAAGAGTTGACAGCAAGTGCAGAAGAAAACTCATCGACAAGTGAGCATACAGCATACGAAGTTCAAGAATTATCAGGTCTAGCAGAACAGGTTAAAGCAAGAGCAGATCAAAGTTTAGCTGCCGTTCAAGCACAGCAAGAAGGGATTACGGAGGTTGTTCGTGCATCAGAGGAATTAAAATCTCAATCGTTTGAATCTGTACACGTTTCAAAGGAAGGGAAAGAAAGAATGGGATCAACATCTGAACAAATTAAAGGAATGTCCGATTCGGTTGGGAAGTCGATGATCATTATTCGACGCTTGGAAGAACGATCAAAAGAAATTAATGAAATTATAAGTACAATGACAAATATTAGTGAGCAAACGAACTTATTAGCATTAAACGCTTCGATTGAAGCTGCACGAGCTGGTGAGCATGGGAAAGGCTTTGCTGTTGTTGCCAATGAAGTTCGCAAGCTAGCTGAGCAATCAGGGCAATCAGCGGAACGTGTTCGAGGGATGATCGGCGAAATTCAAGAAGATACGAATTCGACTGTATTATCAATGGAGCAAGTACAAGAAGATGTAAAAACAGGACTTGTTTCGATTGCGGAAATGGAACAGCTATTTGATCAAATCGAACAAATCAATGGCAAAGTAGATGGACGAATTTCCGAAGTAACGAAAATTACACAATTTATGAATGAAAAAGGTGAGGAGCTTACCGCAGCGGTTCAAGAATTTTCAACAATTTCTCAATCAATGACCGAAGGAACAGATACGGTAGCTGCAACGTCAGAACAGACTCTTGCATCAATGAACGTTGTAGCAAAAACGGCTGAGGAATTAAGCACGATGGCTGTTGATTTGCAAGAGCAGATAAGTGAATTTAAAATGTAAGTGGTATTGTTATCACAACCACCCGCTTAAAATGGTAGCGGGTGGTTGTGGAGCGTTAAGGCCATATACGTTTTAAAGGACTCCAGGCAAAGAAAGAGTGCCATAGTTTCCATTGGAAAAATGATGAATAAAGTGAGTAAGGATTCTGTTGATGATTCATTTGCTCTTCATGTAAGCTTATTTCTTGTAAAAAAGGATCCATGAGAAATCCCTCCATTTTGTAATGGGCTACTATCATTTTATTCGTATACGTTTTCATTGGAACTTGTTTAAATTGAAATAGGCATTAGTGGAATAATAGGAGGTGATGAGTGTGCATCCAACGCATTTTGAAAACTTAAAAGTTGCCTTTGAAAATCAATTGTATGATCTGGATAATATCGACCAAGTTATTAATATTGTTGGTCGCTCTGATCAAATCGAGCTAGCTGCAATGTCACGACAATTTCGAATTAGCTTTACATTAACGGATGCAAAGTCAGTGAAATCAGAAGTGGAATTGTCAGCTTCTCTAAAAGAGCTTGCCAATGAATTATTAGGACTAGACGGGGGGTTCGGCTGTGATTTGTTTGTTCACTTTTATAAAGAAATTGCACATATAGACAGACAATGTGAACAAATAAACAACGTATTGCAAGAAATATGGGAACCGTCACTACCAATTGAACAAGTACTGCGGTTCACATATGACATTAAAAAGGCTGAAAAACAAAGCTATTTAAATCAAACGACAATACGATTCAATCGTAAATTGAACGAACGACATATGAACGATATTCCACAATTACTTGCGTATGTGATGAAATCGTTACGAGAGCTGGACCAAATCTAAGAAAAAAAGCTATCCTTCTTCATGCTATGGAAGCACAGACCGTAGACAAAACTCCTTTGAGAAGTTGATTCTCAAAGGAGTTTTAACTTCTTCTATTTTCTGTTGGTGACACTGGAGGATGTGTGTTTCTCCAGTGCCAGTTAGCTAATTTTTTTAGGTTCATGTCAGCAAAAACAAGCATCGCGTGACTGAAATTTTTCCTAACCCTTTCTGGTTGGTCCAACGCAAACCATGCTTTTGTTTCAGATCGGCAAAGAAGTGTTCAATTGTTTCTAAACGCTTTGCATAAATCTCTTTATTTATATCTGTATGTCGTACAAACTCATATCCAGCATCTACCGCAACAACTTGCGGTTTCATTACGTTTTCTTTTAGTTGATCAAATAATTCGTGAAACACTTGACTATCGAGGACATTGGCAGGAGTTACAATCGTTCCTAAGATAAAGCCATTTCGGTCACAGGCTGTGTGATAACTATAGGCAAACATCTTTTCACGTTCGCTTTTGACATAGTAGCCACTCTCAGGATCTGTTGAGCTCTCTTTGACCTCCCTCGTTTTTCACTTATATTATAGAAAAAAATTGGACTTCTATCTCTAATTTGAGGAGAAGCCAATTTCCTTTTTGACATTAGACAAAGCGGACGGGATGGGAGGGCCGACTCCTGCAGGAGGAAAGGGCAGGTTGAAATCCACCGGCGTGCCGGTTAGTTCAACGCCCTCCTGCCCAAAGCGTGCCCCCCATCCCGGTAGCGTGGTCGGAGGACGATTTCCTGGCAATAATAAAGCCTGTCGCCTGTCTCGCTTTTGCGAGACTTTGTCGACAGGCTGAGCTTCCCTCTTCATGCGAGGGAGGCAATAGTGTTTAGTTAAATCATCTTTTGCATGAATTAATCAGAGAGGACCAGTAAATAATTCAACCTGCAATCGCTGAATAATTGTCGTTGAAAAAATAATAACCTACTAAATGGAAAATACAATTATGGCAATTATGATTATTGTTGTTTTACTAATTCCTTTTTTCTACTCTGTATGAATTTATTTATAAAATGAAAAGCAAAATAGATTAAAATGAAATTGAGAAATATTCCAGGAGTAACATTCCAATATATGGTTGGATTGGCGAGTAGATTAGGTAGTAAGTAGTTTGTACCATCCTCGATATAGATTGTTATAAACTCAAACGGGAAACCATACGAATAAGCATATTTTGTTGAGTGTAAGTGTGTAGGGGAATTATCTGGAATAATCAACGTTAAGAGAATGATAAAAATAATCGAAGATGTTAGAAACGTTCGGTTATACACTTTCGCCCAGCCTCGATTTTTGTAGAGAAGAAACATGAAAATCAACCCAGCGGCTATTACAGTCCAATCATATTTGTCAGTATCTACGCCTGCAAAAAGGTAGATCAATTGCAGGAGTATCCCTAATATCGTTAAGCTGATAAAAAATATAAAAACAAATCGAATTGTCTCTAGTATAACTCTCATTTTTAACCCCTAACGTCCATTTTATGTCAGATAAGTATGTATTATACCATAAATTAGGATGAATGACCTGTTTATCCATTAATCCATTAAAAAAACTTTTGTTTAGAAACTTTATACAATTGCACAATACAAATATTCGAGAAAACTACATACTTTTTCATATTGATTACGAGAACTAGTTCAAGTATAATTACTTCGACATGTACATAGTGAAGCAAACAGGTGCTAGTAGTTTTTTTACTAGCTTAAAAGGGAAGTTTGGTGAAAAGCCAACGCGGTCCCGCCACTGTAAGTGAGAGCAACCTATAATTTGTCACTGTCAAATGATGGGAAGACATAGGGAGCGATGATCACAAGCCAGGATACCTGCCTGTTGTGCCAACACCATGCTCTACGCGGATAGATGGGGTGTTAAGAAAAAGTAGTATATTTATGCTATAAAACTCTTAACATTAGTAGCCCCTTTTTGTAGGGGTTTTTTATGTTAAAAAATATGGGGAGGAACGAAAATGAAAAAGTGGTTTCATCAGTTGATGACCGTATTGCTAGTATTTTCTATGTTCTTTGGTAGTGTTAATACAGCAGCTTTTGCTGAGGATGCACCCGATGTACAATTAGCACAGAGCAATACAATTGTAGAAGTAGATGTCAGTCAATATGCGATAGAGGATGGCGACACGGCATTTGATTTGTTAGTGAAATATGTTGGGGAAGAGAATGTTGAATATGATCAGTACTCTTTTGGGAAGTTAGTTCATACCATTAATGGTATGAAAGCGGAGGGAAATGACTACTGGGCTTTTTATATTAATGGTATTTCCGCTCCTGTAGGTGCAGACAACTATGCAGTTGAAGTGAATGATGTTTTAACGTTTTTATATGTTGATGAGTTTACTGAAACCGAAAGTGTAATGCTTAAGGTTCTGAATTCAGATGAAGAAAATATATATCCTAATTCATGGGCAATTAATTATATAGGCGAGCCAACTGCTTTTGATTTAGTGAAAATATCAGTTGGAAGAGATAATTTAGAATATCTTGAATTTGATTTCGGAAACATGATTACGAGCATTTACGGTGAAGAGCCTGAAGAAAATCAATTTTGGTCACTAATCGTAAATGACATTTTTAGCGAGGTTGGTGCAAGTGACTATACTTTGCAGCCAAATGATGAAATAGTATTTCAGTTGGTAGAATTCATATTTGATGAGGAAGATGACGCTGATAATGATTCGGGTAATAGTGGAACGGATGAAAACGAAAAAAGAAAACTCAGAAAGTTCCCCAGAACCCGAAAAAGTAGACCCGGAAGTTATCCAAAGTGCGATTGATGCAGCAAGTGACTATTTATTAACGGACGCAATTGGTGATTGGGCTGCAGTTGCACTAAATCGTGCAGGTAAGGAAATTCCTGAACAGTACTTAGAGCAAGTGAAGGAAACGTTACGAGAAAGGAATGGTGAATTCCGTAACATTACCGATTATGAGCGGATAACATTAGGGATTTTAGCAGCTGGTGCTGATCCTACTGATATTGAAGGTTATAACCTTGTTGAACAGATTTATAATGGCAATCTGACACGTCAAGGCTTAAATGGTGTTGCGTTTGGCTTAATTGCGTTAGATAGTGGTAATTTCGAAATCCCTGAGGATGCAGAATGGGATCGTGAACGGATTATTTCGCATTTATTAGCTGAACAACATGAAAATGGAGGCTGGGGATGGAATGGTGTCGATGATGATATCGATACAACCGCAATGGTTATTGCTGCTTTAGCTCCTTATCAATCTCAGTCAGACGTAAAAGAAAGCATTGATGCAGCATTAAACTACATTGAGAACAATACAACATTAATTGATAATAGTTCAACTGCCGCTCAAGTAATCATTGCATTAGCTTCGATTGGAATTGAGGCGAATCAATATGAATTTGAGAAAAATGGTGAGAGCTTAAAGCTAGTCGAGTATTTAATAAGCTATCAAAATGAAGATGGTGGGTTTTACTGGAAGAATGGTTATGGTTCTGATAGTGATGTTTTCTCAACTGATCAAGCATTACGTGGTCTCGTTGCTTACCAGCTATATTTACAAGGGGAAGAAGGCTTGTATCATTTCTCTATAGCTGAGGAGGAAGTGCCTGAAGAAGAGCCAAAAAAGAAAGAGGAAGTTGATGAAGAGGAAGAACCAGAAATAGTAAACAGTGACACAACACAATCTACGAAAGAAGGTAATGGTGGAACGATTGATCCTTCAAAGAATAAAGAAACTACAACTCCTGTTGAAACTATTGAAAGAACAAGTGAAGGAGAACAGTTACCAAATACAGCAACAAACTCGTTAAATTTATTATTTGGTGGTTTTGTTTTATTGTTAGTTGGTGTAACAGTAATACTCATTTCAAGAAAACGTCGTATAGCGATGAAATAATCACATCTTCCTCTTGTATTTTGTATGCAGGAGGGAATTTTCATAAAAGGTGGGTGATGTATGAATGAATAAGCGTATGTTTCAGATTCTTTTGCTCATGTTTTTAACAGTTTGTATTTTAATTGGCTGTGGAACGAACGATCAAGAGCAAGTTCAAGATGATATTGATGATGTAAGTAAGTTAGAAGTAGAAGAAGTCTTAGACGAGGATTCGGAACTAGAAGAAGAGGAATTTTCTACTGAATCTTCTGAAGAGGAAACGAACAACAATGACGTTGAACATGTTGAACAGTTAGAAGATGTTGAAGTTGTTCTTTCTTCAAATAAGTCAGAGCAGGAGCAGACTAATGAATCGTCACCTGAGCAGAATGAACCTGTAACCGAAAAAGCAGAAGAGAATCAGCAGAGTAATAGCCATTCCGACTCAAGTAGTCGTTCAAGCTCAAGTAATAGTACAAGTTCAGAAAAGAAAACTGAATCTTCATCTTCGAAATCAACTAATGATTCTAGTAAGAAGAATGAGTCATCATCAGAAAAAAAATCTACATCTGAATCTAGTTCAAAGCAAAAAGATGACAAGAAAAAAGATAGCTCATCTTCAAAGAAAGAGAAGGAGACAAAGTCTCAGGAAGAGCAGGCACCTGCATCTGAGCCGACTGTCTCAATTGTGATTAATGGACCGAGTGATCAAGGGAAGCTCGGTGAAGGTGAAGTGAAATATTCTGATGGAGATACGGTTTTGGATATTCTTTTAAAGTTTGGACAAACGAATAGTATTCAAATTGACTATACTGGTCGTGGGGCAACTGCTTATGTACAAGGAATTTCTAACTTCTATGAATTCGATTATGGACCAAGAAGTGGCTGGGTCGTAATGGTTAACGGAACGAGCATTTCTCAAAGTGCTGGCATAACAGCAGTAAAGGCAGGAGATCGAGTTGTATGGGAATACACAGAAGGCTAATGGTAGGATTGTCCGATGATTCTTCGATTTGAACAACTTCATCCTTTTACTACGTTTCTTTATTATGCAGGAGCTATTGCGATAATCATGCTCATGCTCCATCCTTACTATTTATGTGTAATACTTTTCACCCTGTTACTACGTGAGTTCGTATATGATCGCTTTCGTGGGTTAAGAGGCTGGTTTATATTTATATTCTTAACGGCACTGATCATCGTGCTCGTTAATCCGTTTTTTAACCAAAGAGGACTACATGTTTTATGGGAATTTGGTGATCGACGCTTTACATTGGAGGCTTTTTTATATGGTGGGATAACCGCATTATCTCTTATTGGGATTGTAACGTTGTTCATTTCATTTAACCGGGTTATGACACCCAATAAACTGTTGTTTTTATTTGCCCGTATTTTGCCGCAATTTGCTTTGTTACTTATGTTAACGTTGCGGTTTATTCCGTTAATGAAACGCAGGCTAGATGATATTGCTTCAGTTCAACAAAGTAAAGGGATCTCTATTACAAGTGGTAAATGGAATGAAAAAGCGAAAAAAGGATTGCTTTATGTTCAAGTATTGCTGACTTATTCTTTAGAGGAAGCGATTCAGACAGCTGATTCAATGAAAGCAAGAGGGTATGGAACAGGAAAAAGAAGCTCTTATGATCACTTTAGCTGGTATCGCTCAGATTATTTTGTAGCTGCATTGATTATTGGCTGTTTACTTATTTTGTTTTATGGCAGATTTAACGGCTACGGTTATTTAACGATTTATCCAGTGATGGATTCTTTACAATTAGTAGGAGCGGATTGGTTTCTGCTCTCTTTTATTGTTGTCTATTTCTTATTTCCGTTATGGCTAGAATGGGGTGGAATGCTAAAATGGCGTATATTGAATTAAATCATGTGAGTTTTATGTATCCTGATGCCAAAATGCCAGCTTTAAACGACATTTCATTAACGGTACGGCGAGGGGAATTTGTCGTGTTATTGGGTCCATCAGGTTGTGGGAAAAGTACGCTGTTAAAGCTCTTGAAGCCTTCCATTGAACCCCACGGTAAGTTAGAAGGTGAGCGATTGTTGGAAGGGAAATCGATTGATTTGCTTGAGAATGAACATGAGATTGGATTTGTGTTTCAAGATCCAGATAATCAAGTTGTAGCAGATGATGTCATTCATGAGCTTGTCTTTGGTTTAGAAAATATCTGTTTGCCCACAGTTGAAATGAGAAATCGCGTCGCGGAAATGGTGCATTTTCTTGGGGTAGAGCATGTATTGTCACGGAAAATGCATGAGCTCTCAGGTGGTCAGAAACAGCAATTGAACGTTGCTTCCATTTTATTAATGCAGCCGCAAATATTATTACTTGATGAACCGACTTCACAGCTGGATCCAGTGAGTGCTCGTGACTTTTTAGATTTGCTTGTTCGCTTAAATGAAGAATTTGGGATGACGATTATTTTGGCGGAGCATCGACTAGAAGATGTGATTTCTTTAGCAGACCAAGTACTTGCTATGAAAGAAGGGCAAATTGTTGAAAGTGGTTCGCCAAAAGAAGTGATGAGGAGGCTATGGCAATCATCCTATCAACCATTTGTCCCGACATCTCCTGCATTAGCATTGTCGTTAAATGTGCAAACGTCGAATGTCCCATTAACAATTAAAGAAGGGCGAGCTTGGCTTCAGCAACATTTTAATAAGTTTGAACCAAGATTGGTGCCAACCGAACATGATCAAGGTGAGGAACTGGTAAAGTTACGTGATGTATTTTTTCAATATGATAATGAGCAACCGATTCTCCAACGTTTCTCACTGTCACTTCATAAAAGCGAGTTGTATGCACTCGTTGGTGGAAATGGCTCAGGAAAGACGACCGTTTTAAAAATAATGATGGGACTCCTAAAGCCTCAAAGAGGGAATATGTTTCTTCATAATCAAAAAATTAAAAACGAAACAATCAGAAGAAATGATTAAAAAAGTAGGCTACTTACCACAAAATCCAAAATTATTCTTTATACATGAAACGATTGGTGAAGAATTGGATGCTGTTATGAAACAATGGAATATAGTAAGTCAAGAAGAAGCGAACTCTTTATTAGAATTGTTTCAAATAGCTCATTTAAAGGATCGTCATCCGTATGACCTTAGTGGTGGAGAGCTACAAAAAGCGGCTTTAGCTTGCATACTCATTCGAAAACCAGAGCTATTGTTGCTTGATGAACCAACGAAAGGATTAGATCCGATTTCCAAAGAGAAATTTGCCACTTTATTATTGAATTTAAGAAAAAAGGGAATGACGATTTTAATGACGACTCATGATATTGAGTTTGCCGCTCTATATGCAACGAAATGTGGGATGATGTTTCAAGGACAGATTACAACTGAAGGGGCACCTCGTGAGTTTTTTAAAGGAAATTTCTTTTATACGACGATGGTGCAACGCTTGTTCCGTGGACAAGCAGACGATATTATGACGATAGAGAGGGCACTGCAATGCATCGATCAGGCGTAACGATTGTGTTCGTGTTGTTGATGATGAGTATCGTCGTCGCTTGCTCCTTTGTTTGGAGTGATCATTATTTATGGGTAAGTTTTGTACTAGTGTTAACAGCACTTCTTTTATTTATCTTTCGTTTTGAAAAACGGAAGCTTCAAGCACGAGAACTTGTTTTATTAGCTGTGTTAGCTGCAGTAGCAGCTGTCAGTCGGATTCCATTTGCTAGTATTCCAAGCGTACAGCCGACTTCTTTTGTCATAATGATGTCAGGGTTTGTTTTTGGTGCAGAAAGTGGCATGATCATTGGGATTGTTGCAGCACTTGCTTCCAACATGATTTTAGGGCAAGGCCCTTGGACACCGTGGCAAATGATGGCATGGGGATTAATTGGTTTAACGGCAGGATTATGGAGAAATCATTTCTGGCTAAAAACAAAAATCGGTAAAGTACTATTTGCGTTTGCCTGGGGATTTTTGTTTGGCTGGATTATGAACGCATGGGGTGTCCTTTCGTTCATTTATGTTGATGGGCAATGGAATTTCTCTGTCATTATTCCATATTTCATCGGTAGTGCTTTTTTTGATCTTATGCATGCGATTTCTAACGTTCTCTTTTTGTTATTGTTTGGTGGTATTTGGATGAAAATTTTAGGTCGTTTTAAAAAGAAATATGGTTTATTGGATTAACAGAATGAATTCGTCTGCCACTCGCATGAGAGGAGAAAAAGAAGCCAACTCCTCTCAATGCAAAGATGCTATGAAAGCCAATTTGTAAACAACTGAACGATTTGTTTAAATTGGGCTCGTCCAATTGTTGCAACATTTAATTTAGCTTGCTCTTTTCGGCCTTCTAACATTAGTTGAGTTATCACTTTTAAGAACTTGAAGTTGATCTATCGATTCATTCATCTTTGCCGTTCCAGCTTGAACAGTTTGTTGAATATGCTCACTTGACTTAGGAATTTCAGAATGCTTGAATACAATTGTTTCAGTTGTTGAATGAATGTTATCCATTTGCTCGCTTATTGATACGGCTTCATCGGAATGTTGCTGTATGCCTTTTGCTAACTCGTTCATAGTATTGGTAACGGTTTGAGTTTCAAGCTCTAATTTAGATGAAGCTTTTTCTAATCCTGTTATTTTGTTGTAGAGGTTTAGACTAGAACGACTCGTAATATGAATAAAAGGGATAAACATTTGAAGAGTTTTCTGAAATGATTTTAAATTCTTATTTTTACGAGCAGGTAAGTTTTTACTTAAGTCTCCTTCTAAGATGTTTCTTAGTATTTCATCCTGTTCTCTTTTCGTCACTTGTAACAATTGCTCTCACTCCTAAAAGACCATATCCTTGTAATCATTATCTCTTGAAGCTTTTCTCAATAACAACAAACTTGGCAAATGATATAACAAACAATTTTGATTACTATCATGCAAGTATAAAGAGTGAGAGGTTTTCTACCGTAAATCAAGACGGGGACTATCCAACCATGTATTAATGGAGTTAAGGAAAATACATGTGATTGGAGAGAAGTGGAGATGACCGTTTCAGATTTATTTACATTTAAAGATGAGAGAACAAAGGTGTTGCATTTTACTTGGTTTGCTTTTTTTGTTTCTTTCTTTACATGGTACAACATGGCACCGATGGCAACAACGATGTTATCTGAATTAAATTGGTTAACAACAGAGCATATTGCCGCTTTAGGGATTTTAAATGTAGCGTTAACGATTCCTGCTCGGATTGTAATAGGTTCATTATTAGATAAATTCGGACCGCGTGTTGTTTATTCAGGACTATTGATGATCATGTCGATTCCGGCTTTTGTCTTTGCATTTGGAGATACTTGGGCACAGATTGCCATTTCGAGACTTATACTCGGTAGTATTGGAGCGAGCTTTGTTATCGGGATTCGGATGGTTTCTGAATGGTATCCACCTAAAGATGTCGGATTTGCGGAAGGGATATACGGGGGTTGGGGCAACTTTGGTTCAGCAGCAGCAGCCATGATTTTGCCTTGGCTCGGCTTAACGTTGTTCGGAGGTGATAATGGCTGGAGGTACGCATTAGCCTTAACAGGTTTGTTCTGCTTAATTTACGGAATTATTTATTATTATGCTGTACGGGATACCCCTGATGGAAAAGTGTTATTGAAACCGAAAAGAACAGGTGCAATGGAAGTTAGTAGCTGGGGGATATGGTTCAGTTAATACTTTGGACGATTCCGTTAGGTGGTGCACTTGCAGTAAGTGCCTGGAGATTAGAAGGTATGGGCTTTATAAGTGAAACATTTTTACATGTCACTTGGATTGTGATTGCTCTAGTGTTTATTTATCAAATAGTCAAAATAGTGCAAGTGAACGTCCCTATATTAAAAGAGGGCGTCCCAGAAGATGACAAGTATAAGTTTAAAAATGTTGCAGCTTTAAATAGTACGTACTTTGCCAACTTTGGGGCAGAGCTGGCCATTATTTCGATGCTACCAATGTTCTTTCAGCTTACCTTTTCATTAACGCCAGCGACAGCAGGAATCATTGCTTCATCCTTTGCTTTTATTAACTTAATTGCCCGGCCATTAGGTGGGGTTTTATCAGATCGGATGGGTAGTCGACGTAATATTATGCTCATTTATATGATTGGTATATCATTAGGTCTTGTCGGAATGGGCTTTATTGATTCATCATGGCCACTCTTCTTAGCTGTTGCTGTTGTTGTCTTAACGTCAGTATTTATTCAAGGAGCTGAGGGAGCAACATTTGCTGTGATTCCGATGATTAAAAAGCGGATTACAGGGCAAATTGCTGGAATGTCAGGTGCTTACGGGAATGTAGGGGCGACGATTTATTTAACGTTATATACATTTGTTTCACCGCAACAATTCTTTTTCGTCTTAGCTGGTGGAGCGTTTATTAGCTTTCTTATTTGCTTCTTCATGCTAGAGGAACCGAAGAACTCTTTTGCAGATGAGTATTATGAGTCATCTACTGACCAAGTTCAAGCAACTGAAGAGCAACCTAAAGAGGTTACTGGACAGGAAAAAGTGAGGAAGGCTTTGTAATCAATTGATCATTCATTTTTTTGGATTTAACTAAGGGACTAAAGGAGGCATTCCTTCAACAAGGGATGCTTTTTTCTTTGTCAATAAAAGCGAAATTAATGTTAAACTAGAGGCAAGATTGGACTCACTTAACGAAATATCATTATAGCAGCTCTAGCTATTATTTGATGTCAAAAGGGGGAGGATAACATGGACTTTGTTTGGGTGATTGCACTTCTTATAATAGTGGGGGAATTGTAGTATTTGTAATAAGAAGATTGCATCATAAATATAACCAAGAAACCCTCGGTAAAAAGAAATCAGAAGATGCTCAGTCTATATTAGATAGTTCAATACCATTGGGAATGCTGTTCGGTAGTACTATCGGTACACTTTTGAGCGTGTTTTCCCCAATTTCACTATTAATGTCGATTAGTTTAGGAGCTGGATTCGGTTATTTAATTGGATATTTTATTTATGAGATTATAGAAAGAAGGAAATCAATTAATAACTGGGAGTAATAGTTGAGTAAACTCGCCTTTCTAAATCAGTTCGGTATATATATTGGTATTGTTAAAGGAAAGCTTCTAACAGTTCAAAGAAGGTAATGAGTCTTGTGCTAAAATTCTTAAAATGCAAACATAGCGGAGTATATTTCTGGAGCTGTGTCATTATATCATATTCGATTTGTTCGGATTTTCATATTGTTATAATACGATTGTCGTGTGTTTTATATGGGACTAAGCATACTAAATGAAAGCAAGTAAAAGTGATAGACTGGAAGAAATGAATTGAAATTAGTAGGTGTTTATAAATGGAAAACGTAGTACCTGTTATCTCATTAAGAGATGTAATGATGAAGTATGATGAGGAGTACGTATTAAGAGGGATTGATCTAGATGTTTATCCCGGACAAATTATAGGTTACATTGGACCGAATGGTGCAGGAAAAAGCACGACTGTAAAAATTATGCTCGGGCTAGTACAAGGATATACCGGTTCGGTTAAAGTGCTCGGGGGAGATGTTGCAAGTGGAAATGTTGAATATAAGCGGAAAATTGGGTATGTTCCAGAAGTAGCTGAACTGTATGATATGCTAAGTGCACAAGAATATTTAACATTTATCGGTGAACTGTATGGCTTAGACAAGGACCTTGCCGATCATAAGGCACGGCGGTTAATGCAACAGTTTGATTTAGAGGATGTCTATTATTCTCGTATCTCCTCTTTTTCCAAAGGGATGAGGCAAAAGGTTTTATTAATCTCAAGCTTATTACATAATCCGGAAGTTTTGTTTCTAGATGAACCGTTAAGCGGTTTAGATGCGAATAGTGTGATGGTCGTAAAAGAAATTATGGCTCAATTGGCTGCACAAGGTAAGACGATTTTTTATTCTTCACATATAATGGACGTTGTTGAGAAAATTAGTAATCGGATCGTCCTGATTTCTGAAGGGAAAATTATTGCTGATGGTACTTTTGATGAATTGAGAAACAAGAATATGGAAGGCTCCTTAGAAGAGATTTTCAATGAATTAACGGGATTTCATGAGCATCGGGAAATTGCCAATAAATTTGTCTCGATTGTTCACGAGGTGTAGAAATGAAAGAGTTTTTCATGCTACGTATATTGGATCGGTTTAAACATGTATTTAAGCTTTTTGGTATTGATTACGTTAATTTGAGAACGATATTGCAAGTGAAATTAGAAATGGATCAACGTCGTGTACCAACCGTGTTTGCTAATTCTAATAAAGAAGATGGTAAAGAAAAAATCCATTTTTAATGTCATTATTTTTGTATGGATTATATGGATTTATAATAATTCCATTTCTTTTTGGTGAGCAGTATTTATTCCAACTAAGCATTGTTTTTTCAATTTATATGTTTTTAGTAATGTCTTCGCTTATTTCAGATTTTTCGTCGGTTTTATTAGATGTCCGAGATCGGGCGATTTTAGCAACAAAACCAATTGAACAACGGACGTTAGCAGCAGTTAAAGTCATTCATGTTTCGCTTTATTTAGCTCAACTTTCATTTGCGATCATTAGTGTTCCGCTTATCGTCGCAATCCTTGTAAGGGGTATAGGCTTCTCCCTACTGCTTATAGCTAGTCTCGCATTATTAAATTTACTTATTGTTGTGTTGACAACGTTGCTTTATTTGTTTGTATTACGCTTCTTTAATGGTGAGTTCTTAAAGGATATGATTAATTACGTTCAAATTGGGCTGTCTATATCAATAGTTGTAGGTTATCAAGTGATAGCCCGTTCCTTTGAGTTCGTAGATTTACATATCCAATTTCAGGCTGCTTGGTGGCAGTTTTTCTTGCCGCCAATATGGTACGCTTCCTTATTTGAAGTAGTTTTACATGGGACGGTTGACTTTTATGTTTTGAGCTTTAGTATATTAGCACTGATATTTCCTATTATAGCGATGATATTATATAGGGGATTTTTGCCAACACTTGAGAAATACTTACAGAAGCTTGATAGTCATGAAACGAATAATAAGGAACGAAAAAACAAGATTTTAACATGGTTATCTAGTTGGATGACATCTAGTAAGGAAGAAAGAGTGTTCTTCCACTTTGCCAGCATAATGATTAAAAATGAACGACAATTTAAACTAAAGGTGTACCCATCTATCGGACTTTCACTTGTGCTTCCGTTTTTATTTTTATTCTCGGAGCTGAGAAATCAATCGTGGGCTGAGCTCGCTACGAGTCAAATGTATTTGACGATGTACTTCTCACTATTGCTCATACCGACAATCGTGATAATGGCTGAGTTTTCCGAATCATATAAAGGTGCATGGATTTACGAAGCAACACCTTTAAGAGGAATGCAAGCAGCGGTAAAAGGGACGTTAAAAGCACTAATCGTTAAGTTAGTGTTGCCACTGTATCTTGTCATAATGATAACTTTTCTAATCATCTTTTCAGTAAGGATTATCCCTGACTTGCTCGTATTATTTGTGACGATTTTTGTTTATACCGCACTTTGCCAGCTTACTGTTGTTCATATGAAGCACCCCTTTTCGAAATCATTTAAAGTAATTCAGGATAGTAAAGGCTGGCAAATGCTAGGATTAATAATAGTGAACGGTATTTTCTTTTGCAGCCATTTTGTAAGTTTGCAATTTTCATATGGTATATACGTATACTTCTTTCTCTTAATCGTAGCGGCCTTGTTTACTTGGCGACGAATTTAGGTGAATATTGCAAAAAAAATCATATTTTTCATGTCGGAATAGTATTGACTTCTTTTCGATAACGTATTAAAGTTAGATTATTCATTTTAACAGAAAATTTAATAAATAAACTCTTATCAAGAGTGGCAGAGGGACTGGCCCGATGACGCCCAGCAACCGTTCTAGTTGAGAATTGGTGCTAATTCCTGCAAAGTATGTTCTTATACTTTGAAAGATGAGAGGGGATTGTTATACATAATGAACCTCTCTTTTTTGATAAGAGAGGTTTTTTGTTAGAAATGATGAAAATAAGAGAGATACAATAAGGGGAGTAGAGAGATGAGAAAAGTTTTTAAACAGGCAATTTTGCCACTAGCACTAGGATTGTTGCTTGTTGGATGCGGAACTGCTGAGAATACAGGCCAAGGTGCAAATACGAATAATGATGATGTTAGCTTTGAAAATGTCCCGGAGCGTTTTGCTGACGGTGAAGGGGCTAAGATTAAAGTGATTCGTAAAATCGGTGGCGATGATCATACAGCACAATTTTTGGCTGGAGCCCAAGAAGAAGGAACAGCACTTGGATTTGAGGTAGAAACTTTTACGGCAAATGGAAGTGCAGAAAGCTTTCATGATGCAATCGCACAAGCAGTAAATGGTGACTATGATGGGGTAATCATTTCACATGGTGATGACCCGGCAACAATTGAAGGAGTACAAGAATTAGTAGACAGTGGCAAAAGTGTTGTAGCGTTTGATTCTGATGGAGGCCTACTTGATATAGAGGGTGTAACGTTAACGTCACAAGATGATGAGGAGCTAGCAACGTTGCGTTAAACCAATTAGTAGAAGATTCTGATGGGGAAGCAAATATTATTTACCTTTGGGTTGATGGTTTCCCGCCAATGGTTAGACGTAACAGTGTCTATCAAGAAGTGTTAGAAAATAACCCTGGTATTAATGAACTAGAGCGTTTTGGTGTTGCTGCGGAGGATACATCAGTTCAAACACAAAATGCTGTTTCGGCTATGCTAACGAAGTATCCTGAAGGTGAAATTGATGCTATTTTTGCAACGTGGGATGCATTTGCGATCGGTGCAGCAAGAGCATTAAAAGAAGCAGGTCGCGAGGAGATTACGATTTACGGTATAGATATTTCCAACGCAGATCTACAAGAAATCCAAGAGGAGGACAACCCTTGGAAATATACAGCTGCTGTAGATCCGAAATTAATTGGAGCTGTAAATGTCCGTATTTTGGCTAAGAAGCTTGCTAATGAAGAAACACCACAAACATATGACCTAGAAGCAGCGTTAGTATCACAAGAACAATTACTAGGTCAAGAAGAATCTGTTAATATGGTCAACCTTTCAGATGTAATTGAAGGCTGGGGACAGTCTGATGCATTTGAGGAAGATTGGATGAAAGAGTTGAAGGAATACTACCAAAAGTAGATGTATAGCAAATATTCCTGGTGTCCAAATGGAGTGGGATCACTCTTTGGGCACCTCCTTCTATTTTAGATTTAGAAGTAAGGCGGGGAGAACAAATGACCACATTACATATGAAGAATATTTCGATAGAGTTTCCTGGCGTGAAGGCACTTGATCAAGCCCAATTTCAACTTGATGCAGGGGAAGTACATGCATTATTAGGGGCTAATGGTGCGGGGAAATCGACATTAATGAAAGTATTATCAGGAGCTTACGATCATTATACAGGGTCCATTTTAATTGATGGGGTAGAAGCTACAATTCGAACACCGAAAGACGCTCAAAAATATGGCATTCAAATTGTCTATCAAGAAGTGGACACCGCGTTAATCTCCTATTTATCTGTTGCGGAGAACATCATGTTAAATGAAACGGTAAATGAGCTTGGAAATAAACAATTTATCAATTGGTCAACGATTCATAAGAAGACTACTAAGGTTCTAAAGGATATGAATATTCGTCTTTCTTCTAAAACACTCGTAAATGAATTGACATTAGCGGAGAAACAAATGGTTCTAATTGCCCGTGCAGTCCGTTCGAAATGCCGTTTTTTAGTTTTAGATGAACCAACTGCTCCCCTTAGTCAAACGGAAACAGACGAGCTATTTCGAATTGTAAGAGATTTGAAGAATAACGGTGTTGGCGTCATATTCATTTCACATCGTTTACCGGAAATATTTGAAATTTGTGACGGCATTACTGTGATGAGAAACGGTCAGTTTGTTGATCGAGTGAAAACAACGGAAGTGAATCAAAATCAAGTTGTTGAAAAAATGCTCGGTAAAAGTCTAGATGAGCAATATCCACAACGTCTAGAAACAAAAGGTGAGAAGATCCTAGAAGTAAGAGGTATTTCAGATAAGGAAAAGGTTCAAAATGTAAGTTTTCAAGTAAATGCAGGTGAAATCATTGGATTAGCAGGTTTAGTTGGTGCGGGGAAAACGGAATTATGCAAAGTATTGTTCGGTCATTCTAGTATTGTATCTGGGGATGTCTTACTTCGAGGAAAGAAACTACGTCTTGGGGCCTTATCAAGCTGTTCGGCAAGGATTAGCACTTGTTCCAGAAGAACGTAGAAAAGAAGGAGTCCTCGTAACGGAATCCGTTACGACGAACTTAACAGTTTCTAGCTTAGGAGCATTTACAAGGCCATTTAGCTTTTTAAACACGAAAGCAGAGCGGAATAAAGCGAAAGAAGTCATTGAACGTCTCGGGGTTAAAACGCCGTCAGAATTCGCACTTGTTGAGCATTTATCTGGTGGAAACCAACAGAAAATAGCGATTGGAAAATGGCTGATCGCTGATGCCCAAGTGTATATTTTTGATGAACCGACTAAAGGGGTCGATGTTGGAGCAAAAAAAGATATCTTTCTCTTAATTCAGGAGCTAGCAAAACGAGGAAAAGCGATTATATATGCTTCATCAGAGCTTGCTGAAATAATAGGTGTTACAAATCGCGTTTATGTGATGTATGACGGTCAAATTGTTAAAGAATTGAAAACGACCGATACAAATGAAGAAGAGCTATTATATTTTTCAACAGGAGGGAACTAGATTGGTAGAGAAAAAGAGGACGTTTGATGCGTTTCGTTTTCTATATAAATATGGAACATTAATAACGATCGTTGTTTTAATTTTGTTTTTTTCATTTGCTACGGATTCATTTATGCAAAGTTCTAATATGATCAATATTTTACGTTCTATTTCAATTGTAACGATTATAGCGATTGGGATTACCATATCGTTGTCAGTGAACGGATTTGATTTATCTGTTGGTTCGGTTGCATCATTGTCAAATGCAATTGTCATTTCAATGTTTGTCTGGTTTTCGCAAAATACGTTTATTGCGATATTCTCCGCACTTATTGCTGCTTTAGTTGTTGGAGCTTTTAATGCGTTAATGATTGTCAAGGTGAAAATACCAGATATGCTGTTGACACTTGCAACGATGTTCATCGTTCAAGGAATTGCCTTGACCTATACAAGAGGTGCGACCGTTTCAGAAAATATGGTTATGTCTGACGGTTCATTTGCGACAGGGACGTTGAGCTCCTTCTTTTTACAATTAGGGCGAATTCCGTGGATCATCATTATTATGATGGTGTCGGTCATCCTTGTTCATATCTTTTTGACATATACAAAGCATGGACGCTTTATGTATGTCATTGGTGGAAATGAAGAAGCTGCTAGACTATCAGGGATTCCCGTTAATAAGTATAAAGTGATTGCCTATTTATTGTCGGCTTTGTTTGCAGCTATCGGTGGAATCGTTTTAGCTTCGAGGGTGGCAACAGCAGAGATTAATGCGGGTTCACCATATTTAATGGATGCTGTTGCTGCAACCTTTATCGGATTTTCAGTCCTTGGTGCAGGGAAACCTAATGCAATTGGGACGTTTTTTGGGGCAGTTCTAATCGGTATTTTATCGAACGGTTTAGTGATGATGTCTGTTCCTTATTACGCGATGGACATCGTAAAAGGAACGGTACTCGCATTAGCACTTGGAATTACGTATTATAAATTAAAGAAATAGTTGGTTTTGGAGGCCGTAGTGATTACCTTTCAGCGGCCTTCTTTTGTTTCTATTGTTATTTGAAAGTAAAGAATGGTAAAATGATGTCGGGAGAGTTAGCAGGTCTTCATCTCTTAATATTGAACTAGTTTACTAGTCTATTTTTGGAAAGGGGAAGGTCTATGAAATATCGTACATTAGGTAAAACAGGCTTGAACGTTTCTGTTATTGGTGTTGGAACTTGGCAGTTTGGAGGGGAATGGGGAAAGGATTTTTCCCAGGAAGAAGTCAATGCTATCTTACGTCGTGCGAAAGAAGTTGGAATGAATGTAATTGATACAGCAGAATGCTATGGTGATCACCTTTCAGAAGCTTTTATTGGTGAATATTTGCAGCAGGATGTACGAGAAGATTGGATTGTAGCGACGAAGTTTGGCCATCAGTTTCATGGTCCATTTGACCGTTCAAATCATTGGAGTGCTGAAGAGGTAATTCAGCAATTGGATGCATCATTGAAAGCGCTTAAAACTGACTATATTGATCTCTATCAATTTCATTCAGGTGGTGATGAAGTATTTCGTAATGATGGACTGTGGACGGCACTAGATAAACAAGTTCAAGCAGGGAAAATTCGTCACCTTGGTATTTCTATCGGAGCGAATAATAATATATATCAAACTGATCTAGCATCTGAATTTAATGCCAGTGTCATACAAGTTGTCTACAATCGTTTAGAAAGACAGCCGGAGGAGGAAGTCTTTCCTTCTTGTAAACGACAACAGCTTGGTGTATTAGCAAGAGTCCCGTTAGCAAGCGGCTTTTTAAGTGGAAAATATAAGCCAGGTGCTTCATTTGTAGAAAATGATGTTCGTTCTCGTCAGGATCAGGAAGAATTACAGAAAAAACTTGAATTAGTTGAGAAAATTCGGCACGAAGAAGTGCCGGAAGGTATCGATATGGCTCAGTGGGCTCTAGCATGGTGCTTAAAGCATGAGGCGGTGACTAGTGTGATTCCTGGTTGTAAAAATGTTGAACAGGTAGAGCGTAATGCATTAGCAGCTTCATTAGAAATGGTTAGTGAAAATCATCCTCATTCGGTATAAGGAGAGATACTATGACATATATAGCTAGTGAAACAAGATATGATTCAATGGTTTATAATCGTACAGGCCGTTCGGGTTTGTTTTTGCCCGCTATTTCTTTAGGGTTGTGGCATAATTTTGGTGGTGTCGATGCGTTTGAAAATGGTCGAGCGATGCTTCATCGTGCGTTTGACTTAGGGATAACTCATTTTGATTTGGCGAATAATTATGGACCACCTCCAGGGTCAGCTGAAGAGATGTTTGGAAAAATACTTCAAACGGATTTTAAACCATATCGTGATGAATTAATTATCTCAACGAAAGCAGGATACCATATGTGGGATGGGCCATATGGAGAATGGGGCTCGAAAAAGTATTTAATTGCAAGTTTAGATCAAAGCTTAAAACGTATGGGACTTGATTACGTTGATATTTTTTATTCTCATAGACCAGACCCAGATACACCATTAGAGGAAACGATGGCGGCATTAGATTTAGTTGTTCGTCAAGGCAAGGCACTATATGTTGGAATTTCAAGCTATAGTGCAGAGCAGACAAAAGAAGCGATCCGGATATTAACCGATTTAGGTACACCATTACTTATCCATCAGCCGAGTTATTCTATGCTCAATCGCTGGATTGAAGAAGATGGACTTCAAGATGTTTTGGAAAAAGAACAAGTAGGGTCTATTGCCTTTTGTCCACTACAACAGGGTCTATTAACGAACAAATATATGAAAGGAATTCCACCACAATCAAGAGCAGCAAAAGAAACGGGTGCACTTGGAGCGAATCAAGTGACAGAGGATGTTATTCGTAAAGTCCAGAGTTTACATGAGGTGGCCGCATGCCGTGGACAAACCCTTGCTCAAATGGCGTTAGCATGGGTATTAAGAAATGGAAAAGTAACCTCTGCCTTAATCGGTGCGAGTAAAGTAAGTCAAATTGAGGACAACGTTCGAGCAGTAGCTAATTTGAAGTTTTCAAAAGATGAGCTTGAGGAAATTGAAAGCATATTGGCAGAGGAGACATAATAAAGGTTAGAATGAAGGCTGTCCTAAAGGGTTCACCCTTTATGGACAGTTTTTCTTAAAATATACATTTTAAAATTTTAGGAGTGATTTCGAGAAAAGAGAGTCGGCCCAGCTTTCATACGCATGAGCCTACTTTTAAAGGGATGATCAAAAGCGTATCGCTTCTAAGAAAAACCGCAAATTGGTGTTCTAATAACATTGGAGGAACAGGATGCTTAAGTTATTTCCATTTTTAAAGCCATATCGTATTCCGATTTGGATTGCGTTAAGTTTAATGTTTATTGAGTTAATTGTTGAACTCGTTCATCCATTGCTGCTAGCAAAGATTATTGACGAAGGAATTGTTGAACATGATATGGCACTTGTAATGAGATGGGGCACTATTATGATTGCAATGTCATTAGTAGCCTTTTTATCAGGGGTGATCAATTCATTTTATGCTGCCCATGTTAGTCAAAGTACAGGATATGATATAAGAGGAGAGATGTATGAGAAGATTCAACGTTTTTCATTTGAGACATTGCAACGATTTCAAACTTCCTCGCTTATTACTCGAATGACAAATGATGTCACGCTCATTCAAAATACGATTTTTATGTGCTTGCGGATTATGCTGCGAGCCCCCTTAGTGGTCTTTGGTGGAGTGATCATGGCTTTATTTGTCAACGCTCAAATTGCACTTATGTTAGTTGTCACAATTCCTATTATTATTTTGTTTTTAAGTTGGATGTTGAAACGTGGTTCTGTTATCTTTAAGGACGTCCAAGTTCGGTTGGATCGTCTTAATCACGTTTTTCGTGAAAACTTACAAGCAATACGAATGATTAAAGTGTTTGTTACAAGGAAATTTGAACAATCACGCTTTTCAAAGCAAAACGAAGAATTAAAAGAGAAAACAATCAAAGCAATGCGTTTGATGGAAATAGCGATGCCGCTCTTACTCTTATTGATGAATATTTCGATTGTTGCAATCATTTGGTTTGGCAATATTTCAGTTATTGGACAAAATGCACAAGTAGGGGAAGTTGTTGCGATATTAAATTATGCGATGCGGATTACGGGTGCATTATCAATGTTTTCGATGATCGTAATTATTTTTTCACGAACGAAAGCATCAGCTGAACGTATCGTAGACGTAATTGAGGAAGAGCAGGAAAACGATATCGATCAAAAACAAACAGCAACAGTAAAAAAGGGGAAAATTGTTTTCAACAATGTAAGTTTCCGTTATCCAAAAATGAATGATTATGTGCTAAAAGATATTTCATTAACGATTGAAGCAGGACAAACGGTTGCTTTTATGGGTGAAACCGGTTCAGGGAAGTCTTCGCTATTTCAATTAATCCCGCGATTTTATGAACCGGAAACAGGTTCTATTTATATTGATAATCAGGATATTCATTCATTTAATGGACAAAAGCTACGCAAAGCGATAGGCTATGTCCCGCAGGAAGTGCTTCTATTTACAGGTACAATTGAGGAAAATCTTAAGTGGGGAAAACAAGATGTGACTCTTGAAGAATTGGAACAAGCTACCGAAGAAGCACAAATAAAGGAGACGATTGACTCTTTACCATTACAAAATCAAACGATGATTGGGCAAAAAGGAGTTAACTTATCAGGCGGGCAAAAGCAGAGGATTTCAATTGCTCGGGCATTAGTTCGGAAACCGAAGATTTTATTATTGGATGATAGCACGAGTGCGTTAGATGTAAGGACAGAAGCAAAGCTATTAAAAGCAATCAAAGGCCATTCATGTACAACGTTGATGATTACTCAAAAAATTTCTACTGCAATGGAAGCCGATCAAATCGTTCTTTTAGAGGCAGGACAAATTATTGCAAAAGGATCACATGAAGAGCTACTTCAGCAATCGGTATTATACCAGCAACTTGTTCAGTCTCAAGAACGGAGAGGAGTGTTAGTGAATGAGTAATCCATTTATTAAACCTTTCCAATATGAACGAATTCCGATTAAGCAAGATAATAACGAGAAAAAGAGAAAACGAGTTGACAATTGGCTTGCAACAACAAGGCGTATTTGGAGCTATTTAAAAGTACATAAACGGTTGTTATTGCTTGTCGTTTTAATGATTGTTTTAAGCTCTGCATTAAGTTTACTTGGCCCGTTTTTAATTGGAGTAGCCATTGATGAATATTTAATGGTCTCACAAACAACAGGCTTAATGAGCTTACTTATTCTCTTAGTCGTAGTATATATAGGCCATGCCTTAACGATGTGGCTTCAGCATTTTTGGATGATTGGCATTGCCCAACGAACGATTTACACGATTAGAACAGAGCTATTTAATCATATTCAACGTTTACCAATTCCGTTTTTTGATAAGCGTCAGCACGGGGAATTAATGAGTCGTATGACAAATGATATCGAAAATGTTAGTAATACGTTAAACAGCTCGGTCATTCAAATCATTTCCAGTGTGTTAACGTTTTTCGGTATATTAGCTGTAATGCTTTGGCTTAGTCCGTTAATGACGCTTATAACGATTTCAGTTGTTCCTATTATGGTGTTTGGCATGAAATGGATTACGAAACGAACATCGATCTTTTTAAGCAACAGCAGAAAACATTAGGTGATGCGAACGGCTTTATCGAAGAAACGCTTTCTGGCCAACGAATTGTTAAAGCATTTTCTCAGGAAGAGAAGGTAATCGAGCACTTTAAAGCAAAGAATGAACAGGTTCGTACGACAAGCTTTTGGGCACAGACGTATTCAGGTTTTATTCCGAAACTAATGAACGTTCTCAATAATTTAAGCTTTGCAGTGATTGCTTTTATTGGTGGCATGCTAGCCTTACAAGAAAACAGTGCAATTACAGTTGGGATCATTGTCATTTTTGCAGAATATTCAAGACAATTTACTCGTCCATTGAATGATTTGGCCAATCAATTCAATACATTATTATCGGCCGTTGCCGGAGCTGAACGTGTCTTTGAAGTGCTTGATGAGAAGGAAGAAGTAGATCGGAAACAAACGAGCACATTACATGAAATTCGTGGAGATGTTACGTTTAAGGACGTTGATTTTTCCTATGGCGATGAAAGCAAGACAATTTCAAAGGTTTCTTTTGATGTTAAAGCAGGGGAGATGGTTGCTCTAGTTGGTCCAACAGGAGCTGGGAAGACGACGATTATCAATTTGCTTTCTCGTTTCTACGAGCCAAAGTCAGGTGAGATTTTACTGGATGGGACACCGATATCAAACTATAAAAGGGAAGAGCTTAGAAAAGAAATGGGCTTTGTGTTGCAAGATTCCTTTCTTTTTCAAGCGACGATTCGGGAAAACATTCGTTATGGACGGTTGAATGCAACAGATGATGAGGTAGAGGAAGCAGCGAGAAAGGCCAATGCCTACTCATTTATTAAACAGTTGCCTGATGGTTTTGACACGATGCTCGATCAGGAAGGGAGCGGAATCAGTCAAGGACAAAAGCAGCTTCTATCGATTTCTCGAGCGATTTTAGTCAATCCGTCGATCCTCATCTTGGATGAGGCGACTAGTAACATTGATACGATTACAGAAATGAAAATTCAAGAAGCTTTAAGGCGACTCATGAAAGGTCGAACGAGCTTTGTGATTGCACATCGCTTAAACACGATACAAGAGGCCGATCATATTTTAGTCCTACAAGAAGGGGAGATCGTAGAACAAGGTTCACATGAAGAGTTGATTCAAAAAGGTGGATTATATTCGTCGATGAATGAAAAAGGAAGCGATTCATGAAAAGAAGGGGCTGGGACAAAAGTATTTTAATAAATGAGAAACCGAACAAATACAGAGTGGAGCACATTCACCGCTCCTGAAATATACTTCGCTTTCCGCGGGAAGCTGGTGAGCCTCCTCGTGCTACGCACTGCGGGGTCTCACCTTTACTTTTCATCCCGCAGGAGTCTACGTATATTTCATCCGCTACGTTTTTAAATTGTTCTGATTCTTAGCTAAACACTTTTGTTATGTCCCAGCTCTTATTATGTTTATAGATTCAATGCCAGTAGTCCTATCAATAAAAATTAAAAGTTTGTGGCTGTGTCGGTAATGGAGAGTTTCTTATTAATAATTTTTCAATCCTTAGTCAAACGTAACCAACCTTTATGTAAGTAGTCTAAGAAAAGACGCTAATGCGTCTTTCCAGACCGTAGACAAAACGCCTTTGAGAAGTTGATTCTCAAAGTTTTAACGTTATTTTTTCTATTTTCTGTTGATGACACTGGAGGATGTGTGTTTCTCCAGTGCCAGATGGCTAAATTTATTAGGTTCATGGCAGCAAAAACAAGCATCGCTTGCACTGAATTTTTTTCCAACACTTTAATTGCCGTATCAGCTCAAGGGGGGTCTTTTTTATGGTTTTCGGGTTTCTCCTCCTGTCTCTTTTTTTCACTTATATAATAGAAAAAATTGGATGTAGTCTCTTATTGGAGGAGAAGCCAATTTCCTTTTTGGCACTAGACAAAGCGGACGGGGTGGGAGGGCCGACTCCTGCAGGAGGGAAGGGCAGGTTGAAATCCACCGGCGTGCCGGTTAGTTCAACGGCCTCCTGCCAAAGAGTGCCCCCCATCCGGTAGCGTGGTCGGAGGACGATTTACTGCCAATAAAAAAGCCTGTCGACTGTCTCGCTTTTGCGAGATTTTGTCGACAGGCTGAAAAGACGCTAATGCGTCTTTCTTAATCGACTGCTTGTGCAGAAAATTGGTTAATTTGTGGTGGGGCTACCATATAGTCTTTTGAAAGTTCACCAAATTCAATAAAGTGTTGAGTTTGAAAATGAAAGTCGATGGCTTCTTTTGATTCCCATTTTTCCACCATTATAAATTGGTTTTGAGTTGAACTTTGCTCGTACAATTCATAGCTAACATTGCCTTCTTCAGCTTGTGATTGCTCGATTAATGGTTGAACATCATGTAGAAAACGTTCTCGATATTCGGGTTTGATTGTTATGTATGCATGAATAATATACATGAAAAGCCTCCTAATATAATATCTCTCTCTTACTTTCGCAAATGTCCTGAAAAGTGTCAACTTTTTCTTTATAATATCGATATTTTTAGAACTTGTCTCATATAGTGTACGGACAGATGAAAGAGGGAGAGAAATAATGAAGACATTTTTTAGAAGTGCAATTCTTTTGATTGGTGTAGCTCTTATAGTTGAGTGTATTGAATTTGTCATAAATATTGTGCTAGCACGTGAGCTTGGCGAAGAAGGGCTAGGCCTTTATATGGCAATTTTCCCAACGGTGGCGTTTATCATTGTTCTTTCAAGCTTAGAATTACCAATCTCGATTTCTAAGCTTGTTGCAGAAAAAGAGGAATTATTTCATAGAAGCATGCTTAAGCATGCTTTACGCTTTGCGACGATATGTGCGGTTATTTGTACGATAGTAGCCATCGTTATTCTTCCGATTATACCTGTCTTTAATCAATATCATCCGATTGTACCATGGCTATTTATTAGTCTCATTCCAATTATAACGTTTTCATCTGTTGCAAGAGGTTACTTTATGGGTGCACAGCAATGGGTAGGATTGCTTTAGCGAATTTTATTAGACGTGCTGCCCAGCTGCTATTGCTCATTATGTTATTTCTCTGGTCATCCTATCATCTAGAATTTGCTCTCGTCATTGCATTTATTACGTTAATTGCTAGTGAGGCCATTGTCTTTCTATATCTCTTTGTCGCTTTCATGAGACAGATGCGTCTTTTGAAACAGAAACCACGTGCCGAAGTTGGTTGGAAGAAAGTACGTCAGGGATTATTATCTGTATCAATCCCAACAACAGGACTACGAATTTTCCATTCAGCAACGTTTGCAATTAAGCCGTTCTTTATAAAAAGTGCACTCGTTCGCTCAGGAATGGTCGAATCAGTGGCGATGGTTCAGTACGGGAAATTAGCAGGGGTGGCGTTCTCGATTGGCTTTTTCCCAGCTTTTATCGCACATTCGCTATTAATTGTCTTAATTCCAACGGTATCTGAAGCTTTTCATAAAGCTGATTTACAGAAATTACGCTCTCTTTTACAAAAAGTGATGTTCATTACGGCAATTTATGGAATTGTTGCTGTTTGTATTTTCTATTTTTATGCAGATACATTAACTAGTTTATTTTTTAAAGACTCACCTGCTGTTCGTTATTTACAGCTGTTATTGCCGTATTTCCTGTTTCATTATTTTGTTATACCGATGCAAGCATATTTAATTGGTCTCGGTCTAGTGAAGGAGGCGTTTCTGCATGCGTTATATACAACGATTGTCTCCTTTATTTTGATGTATGTACTTGGATCGATGTCAGCCTTTCAAATGGACGGAATTATCATTGGTATGAATATTAGTGCGGTGTTATTAACGATGATGCATTATGTGACGATTTGTGAGAGAATTAGGGTGACATGGTGGTTAAGGGCAAAGTAAATGTAAACGAGGTGTAATAAGGTATGGCCGAAATTAAGTTTGAAATCGTCAAAACCATTGCAGTTCTGTCCGAATCAGAAAAAGGATGGACGAAGGAGTTAAATTTAATTAGCTGGAATGGACGTGAGCCAAAATACGATATTCGTGACTGGGCTCCGAATCACGAAAAAATGGGAAAAGGTGTGACGTTAACAGAGGAAGAATTAAACAAATTGACATCTGCACTGAAAGATTTGTAAGAGTGTCGCTTTGTTAAAGGAATAATAAGTGTATGTATTTAAGTTTGTCGCGAATTAGTGACAAGCTTTTTTTATAGATTTTAGCATTGATTTATTGGTTTGCTAGAATAGGCAACGGGTATAGAACAAATAATAAAAGATGATTAACGAGAAGTGTGTCGTGTCTTGTAATGACTTTATAAGAAGAGAGGAGAGAGAATAATTGAGCCAATATCGGAATGATGCAGAGAAAATACTCGAGGCAATTGGTGGCAAAGAGAATATGGCGTCTGCAACTCACTGTGTTACACGACTAAGGTTTGCACTTGAAGATGAAGGGAAAGTAGATAAAGATCAGCTTGAAAATATTGATGTAGTGCGAGGATCATTTTCAACAAATGGTCAATTTCAAGTTGTCATAGGTCAGGGAACGGTTGATAAAGTATATGCAGAACTAATGGATTTATCTGGGAAAAAGGCTGCGACAAAAGAGGATGTAAAAACAGCCGCAGAGAAAAATTTAAATCCATTACAGCGTGCGATCAAGATGCTTGCAGATATTTTTATCCCGATTTTACCTGCGATTGTGACAGCAGGTTTACTACTTGGTATTAATAATATTTTGACAGCAGAAGGGATATTTGCTGAGCAATCTGTCGTGGGAATGTTCCCACAATGGGCTGATCTTGCTGATATCATTCATCTCATTGCCAATACAGCATTCGTATTTTTACCGGGACTTATTGGTTGGTCGGCAATGAGGCGATTTGGAGGTAGTGAGCTTTTAGGGATTGTTCTTGGTTTAATGTTAGTATACCCAGACCTATTAAATGCGTGGGATTATGGTAAAGCATTAGAAGTAGGAGAAATTCCTTATTGGAATATCTTCGGACTCGACATTGCGAAAATGGGCTATCAAGGCCAAGTGCTCCCTATTTTAGTCGCTTCTTATGTACTAGCAAAAATTGAAAATGCCTTAAGAAAGCGTGTACCAGACGGGTTTCAGCTGCTTGTTGTTGCACCCGTTGCGTTATTAATTACGGGCTTTATTGCTTTTATTGCGATCGGACCGATCACATTTCTGATCGGAAATATCATTACAGATGCATTTGTTTGGGTATTTAGCAATGTTGCAGCGATTGGTGGACTTTTGTACGGTACGATCTATGCACCGCTCGTTATTACAGGGATGCACCATACGTTCTTGGCAGTTGACTTACAGTTGATTGGAAGTACGGGTACAACGTTCTTATGGCCAATTTTAGCATTATCAAATATTGCCCAAGGTTCTGCTGCACTTGCGATGTATTTTGTCTTAAAGGATGAGAAGACAAGAGGATTATCGATGACATCGTCGATATCAGCTTACCTTGGTATTACAGAGCCGGCGATGTTCGGTGTGAATTTACGCTACCGTTTCCCGTTTGTTTGTGCGATTATTGGTTCTGCAATAGGAGCGGTTTGGATTACGCTTAATTCTGTTACCGCTTATTCAATCGGTGTCGGTGGATTACCAGGTATCTTCTCAATAACAGCAGGCTACTGGCTAGTATTCCTAGTTGGGATGATTATTGCTATTGCCGTTCCATTTGTCTTGACATTTTTATATGGTAAAGCACGTATGAGTTAAGTTGCCTAATGAGGGGAAATGCTCCTTATTAGGCTTTCAAACATATCAGGATGTTTAAAGGAGTAGAGAACATGAATGAATGGTGGAGAAGGGCAGTCGTTTATCAAATTTATCCGAAAAGTTTTAATGATACAACTGGGAATGGTGTCGGTGATATTCAAGGGATCATTGAGAAACTTGATTATTTGCATACGTTAGGGGTCGATGTCCTTTGGGTAACGCCGATCTACGAATCACCACAAAAGGATAACGGCTATGATATTTCTGATTATTTTTCAATTCATGAAGAGTATGGAACGATGGCTGATTTTGAGAAATTGTTGGATGAAGTACATGCTCGTGGGATGAAGCTGATTATGGATCTCGTTGTCAATCATACATCAACGGAACATAAGTGGTTTAAAGAGGCGATCGCTTCCGGTGATAGCCAATACCGACATTATTATATATGGAAGGATCCTGTAGACGGTGGAGAGCCATCTAATTGGCAGTCCAAATTTGGCGGGAATGCATGGGAGTATGATGAAAAGTCAGGACAATATTATTTGCACTTGTTTGATGTTACCCAAGCGGATTTGAATTGGGAAAATGAAGAATTGCGGCATGCTGTCTATGATATGATGCATTTCTGGTTTGAAAAAGGGATTGACGGTTTTCGCTTAGATGTCATTAACTTAATCTCCAAAGATCAGTCCTTTCCAAATGATCACGACGGAGATGGTCGTCGATTTTATACGGATGGGCCACGTGTTCATGAATTTTTACAAGAGATGAATCAGGCAGTGCTTTCTAAATATGATAGTATGACGGTTGGAGAAATGTCTTCTACATCAATAGAGCATTGCATTAACTATTCAAACCCAAACAGAAACGAATTAAGCATGACGTTTAATTTTCATCACCTTAAGGTAGATTACCCGAATGGAGAAAAATGGGCTTTAGCTGATTTTGATTTCCAGGCATTAAAGGATATTCTTTCGACGTGGCAAGTGGAGATGCATAAAGGTGGTGGCTGGAATGCGTTATTTTGGTGTAACCACGATCAGCCTCGTGTCGTATCGCGATATGGGAATGCTGAGGATTATCATCAAAAATCTGCAAAAATGCTAGCTGCAGCCATCCATATGATGCAAGGCACGCCATATATTTATCAAGGTGAAGAGTTTGGGATGACGAATCCTAAGTTTGAATCAATTGATCAATATCGTGACGTGGAGACGTTAAATTATTATAAGCGTATGAAAAAAGAAGGCAACTCTGAAGAGGAGATTATGGCGATTATTAAAGAAAAATCACGCGATAACTCAAGAACACCTGTACAATGGAACGATCAACCACATGGAGGTTTTACAACAGGTACTCCATGGATTAATGTCGCTGAAAATTATAAAGAAATTAATGCCGAACAAGCCTTAAAAGATAATGACTCCATTTTCTACTTTTATCAAAAGTTAATTCGTTTACGTCATGAATTAGCGATTGTCACGGAAGGAGTCTATCGTCGTCTCGATCAAAAGCACCCGCAACTATTTTTGTATGAACGTGTGAAAGAAAACGAAAAATTGCTCGTCATCAACAATTTCTATGATCAGGACGTGACGTTTGATATTCCAGCTGAATGGCAAGAAGACCTAAATGCAGAGCTATTATTATCAAATGGGTCTGAACGGAAACTTGAAAAAAAGATGACACTTTCTCCGTATGATTCTCTCATTTTCCATAAGAAATGAAACACTAAAATGGGTAATCAAAGGTGAAGAACAACTTTCAAATGATTAATGAAGAAATAACAGGAAAAATTAAGCGGATACTTCGTGTATTACTGATCTCTTTTGTATAATGAGGTTAAACAATGAGGAGGTCATATATGAGTATTCACGAATTTACTGTAAAGAAATCGAATGGAGAAGAACAGTCACTTGAAGCCTATAAGGGTCGTGTGTTGTTAATCGTAAATACAGCAACAAAATGTGGATTAGCTCCGCAGTTTGAAGGTTTGGAGGAGCTATACCAGCGATATCGAGACCAAGGCTTTGATGTACTTGGTTTTCCGTCAAACCAATTTATGAATCAGGAGCCTGTAGAGGATTCTGATATGACAAAAACGTGCAAAATTAATTTCGGGGTAAACTTTCCATTATTTGCGAAAATTGATGTGAACGGCTCAAATGCTCATCCACTTTATACATTTTTGAAGAAGGAACAAAAAGGTGTTCTTAGCTCGGAAATTAAATGGAACTTTACGAAATTTCTTGTTGATAGGCAAGGAAATGTGGTAAAACGGTATGGACCTCAAGTTAAACCTGAAAAAATAGAGGATGATATTAAGAAGCAATTACAGGTATAATGGAATAGGTGAAAGATTTAAGGCCACTGGAAAAGGAATCCTTTTTCAGTGGCTTATCTTTAGAGATTCCGTATAGGTGACCATAGGTTATGGACACCTAGGAGATGTAGGTAAATTCGAGGAAGAGCATCGGCTTCGCACGTTACACAGCTCTATCTATGTAACGGCCACGGACGATGCTTGAAAGAAAAACTGTAATCGCGTTTTTCTTATAGGAGGTTGATGGTGTGAGTATTTTGCAAGTGGAGCAGTTAACGAAATCATATGGTGATAAAGTGTTGTTTCAAGATATATCTTTTACCGTTGAAGCAAGTCAACGAATTGGTATTATTGGTGTGAATGGTACTGGTAAATCATCGTTACTAAAAATAGTAGCTGGTATTGAAGGGGCCGATACTGGTGAGCTCAAGCATGCGAATGATTTTCAAATAGAGTATTTGGCCCAGCATTCAACGTTAGAAGAGGATCGGACTGTAATTGAGGAAATTTATGCTGGACAGTCAACTGTTATGGTGACGATGCGTGCATATGAAAAAAGCTTAATGAAATTTGAACAAGATCCAACGAATGAGGCTTATCAAAAGGAATACATGAAATGGCAGGCAAAAATGGATGAAGAGGAAGCGTGGGAAGCAAACACGCTTGCGAAGACGATTTTAACAAAGTTGGGTGTGAAAAATTTCCACTCAAAGATTAGTAAGCTTTCAGGAGGACAAAAGAAACGTGTCTCAATTGCGAAAGCATTAATTCAGCCTGCTGATTTACTTTTGCTTGATGAGCCGACAAATCATCTTGATCATGAGACGATTGAATGGCTAGAAGCTATTTAGCGAATTATAAAGGTGCGATCATGTTAATTACGCATGATCGTTACTTTCTAAATCGTGTAACAAATTATATGTATGAGCTTGACAAAGGGAAGCTGTATGTATATGAGGGAAATTATGAACAGTTTCTCGAGAAGAAAGCAGAGCGACAAATCCAGGAGGAGCAACAGGAGCAAAAGCGGCAAAATGTCTTACGACGAGAGCTTGCATGGTTAAGGCGAGGGGCTAAGGCTAGGACAACGAAGCAAAAAGCAAGGATTCAACGAATTGACCGAATAAAAGAAGAGGAGCCTCTATCTGAGCAACGTGATTTCGACTTCTCAATCGGGTCAAGAAGACTTGGGAAACAAGTCATTGAATTAAAAAATGTCCAAAAGACATTTGCGGACAAAGTCATTGTGCATTCGTTAAATCAATTGATTATTCCTGGTGAACGAATTGGAATTGTCGGTCCAAATGGTACAGGAAAAACGACGCTTCTCAATATGCTTGCGGGACGTTTAACACCAGATGCTGGTGAAGTAGTCGTCGGGGAAACGGTTCATATCGGTTACTATACACAAGAGGACAAGGAGATCAATGGCGATTTACGGATGATCGATTATATTAAAGAAATAGCGGAGGTCGTCTATACAGCGGATGGGTCTCAAATAACGGCTGAACAAATGCTAGAGAGATTTTTATTTCCTCGCTCTAGTCAATATACGTATATTAGACGATTATCAGGAGGCGAGAGAAGACGCCTTTATTTATTACGTGTATTAATGGATGAACCTAATGTACTGTTTTTAGATGAGCCGACAAATGATCTTGATACAGAGACGCTTTCTGTATTAGAGGATTATTTGGAACAGTTTCCAGGTGTCGTTATTACCGTATCGCATGATCGCTATTTTTTAGATCGTGTTGTTGATCGCTTGCTCGTATTTGAAGGGGATGGTCACGTTTCTTCCTTTCAAGGACATTATACAGATTATTTAGATAGAAAAAGGGAAGAAGAAAGCGTAGAAAAAGCTATTACACAACCTGTTGAAAAAAAGTCAGAGAAGCCAAAAACGAGAAAAAAGCTATCCTATAAAGATCAGCTAGAATGGGGAAATATAGAAGAGCGTATTACAAAATTAGAACAGCAAATCGCCGAGCTTGAACAGGCAATTGAAGAAGCAGGTAGCGATTTCGGTCAAATTCAGCCATTGTTGAATGAAAAAGAAGAAGTGGAAGCAGAATTAGAGGTGGCAATGGACCGATGGACTGAGCTTTCAATGTTAGTTGAGGGGCTTGACGCTGAATAATCTAATTAAATATGATAACGTTAGTGGTGATCGTTTATGAGCGATTTCCACTTTTTTTGGTCGTTTTTATGATGTTTTTGATTGATTTTGATCGTTTTTGGTAGTATACTGAAAATTGTAAGAGGTGATAATCATGTTAGTAGTCGAGCGTCAAAAAAAGATTGTTTCGATGTTACATGAAATGGAAACGGTAAAAATTCAAGATATTATTGAAGTAACAGGGTCTTCAGAGTCAACTGTTCGTCGTGATTTAATGGAGCTTGAACGTGCGGGGAAGTTAAAGCGATTACATGGTGGGGCAACATTACCACAAAATAAACTGGTTGAACCAACAATGGAAGAGAAAACAGCCAAAAACCGTCATGAAAAAAGACAGATAGCAAAGTTTGCTGCTGAACTCGTAACAGAAGGAGACTGTATTTATTTAGATGCTGGTACGAGTACGTTAGAGATGATTCCTTTTCTTAAAGGAAAGGATGTCGTAGTTGTTACAAACGGACTAATGAACATTGCAGCATTACTTGAGATTGGCATTAACACACATGTCATTGGTGGCTACGTGAAGTCAGGTACGAGTGCTTTTATCGGAAGAAGTGCGATAAGAAGCTTAGAGACGTACCAATTTGATAAAGCGTTTATCGGCGTTAATGGGATTAGTCTAAAAGGGGAATGTACTACCCCTGATCCAGAGGAAGCTTTTATTAAAGAATATGCGATTGAGCGAGCACAGCAAGGAATCATTCTCGCCGACCACACGAAATTTGGTGAGGTATCTTTCTCAACATTTGCTCAAATTCGCGATTGTATGATTGTGACGAGTAATCAAATAGATAAAAGCTATTACGAAGAATTAAAAGGTCAAACAACGTTAGAGGTGGTTTCATTATGATTATGACCGTAACATTAAATCCTGCTATTGACCATTTTGTTCGTCTTGATCAATTTGAACTTGGTCTTGTCAATCGAGCAAAATCCGATCAAAAGGTAGCAGGAGGCAAAGGGATTAATATCTCAAAGGCATTGAAAAATTTAGGCCATTCAAGTGTCGCACATGGATTTATTGGTGGATTTACGGGTCGTTTTATACAAGAACAGCTTGAACTAGAAGAGATTGGAACAGACTTTACGCAGATTCAAGCAGATACACGTATTAATGTAAAGATTCAAAGTGAGATTGAAACCGAGATTAATGGAGTATCTCCACAAATTTCAGTAGATGAACTAAAACAATTAGAAAGTAAGCTAGAGCAATTACAAGCTGGTGATTTCTTAGTGCTGGCAGGAAGTGTACCGAAAACGTTACCGAAAATCGTTTATCAACGTTTAATGGAGCAAGCAGCAGCGAAAGGAGCTCAAGTGTTTATTGATACGAGTGGCGAAGCACTAAAGTCTGTCATCGATCTTAAGCCAACATTGATTAAACCGAATCATCATGAGTTAGCTGAATTATTTTCAACAACAATCTCAACTAAAGAGGAAGCGATTCCGTATGCAAAGCAGCTTGTTGAAAAAGGCATTCGCTACGTACTAGTCTCTTTTGCAGGAGATGGAGCCATTTTAGCTACAAAAGACGGAGTTTATTTTGCGACAGTTCCAGAAGGGAAAGTTGTCAATTCAGTTGGAGCAGGTGATTCGGTTGTAGCTGGATTTATTGCTGCATTAGCTGAGGGACAGTCGATTGAAAACGTGTTTGCCTTTGCTGTTGCCTCAGGTAGTGCAACTGCTTTTTCACAAGGCTTTTGCCAAAGAAATAACGTACTAACACTTGCAAAAGAAGTAACCATTACAACTATGGGGGATGAGTAAGATGAGAATTTCTGAGCTGTTAAAAAAGATACGATTATTTTAAATATGCAAGCAACAGATAAATCAAAAGCGATTGACGAGCTTGTGCGAAAACTAGATACTGCCGGTAGATTAGCTGATTCATCGCAATATAAAGAGGCGATTTGGGAACGTGAAGAACAAAGCACAACAGGGATCGGTGATGGTATTGCGATTCCACACGCCAAAAGTGCAGGAGTGAAAACACCAGCGATTGCCTTTGGACGTTCTATTACAGGCTTGGATTATCAATCTTTAGATGGTCAGCCAACGCATCTATTTTTTATGATTGCTGCATCAGAGAATGCAACACAATCACATTTAGATACACTATCACGCTTATCGACGTTTTTGATGGATGAGGATTTTCGTCAAAAGCTTCAATCAGCACAATCTGAAGCTGAAATTGTTGAAGCGATTGATCAAAAAGAAGCGGAACAATTGAAATCAGAAGAGAGCTCACCAACGTCTTCGAGCTATCGTCTGCTTGCTGTTACAGGATGTCCGACAGGGATTGCTCATACGTATATGGCTGCAGATGCACTAAAAGCTGAAGCAAAAAAGCAAGGTATAACAATCAAAGTTGAAACAAACGGATCCGGTGGAGTGAAAAATAAACTCACAGAGGAAGAAATCGCTCAGGCAGATGCGATTATCGTTGCTGCTGATACGAAAGTAGATGTGGCTCGCTTCAATGGAAAGCCTGTTATCCAAACAGGGGTAACTGACGGTATTCGCAAGACGAAAGAGTTAATTGATAAAGCGTTATCGGGAGCAGCACCTATTTACGAAAGTTCAGAGCAAGGCAGCAAGCACGGCAACGGATCTGGAGAACGTCGTGGTTTCTATAAACATTTGATGAATGGTGTTTCCAATATGCTACCGTTTGTTGTCGGTGGTGGGATTCTTATAGCCATATCATTCATTTTTGGGGTAGAATCTAGTGATCCTAATCACCCAACCTATAATGTATTTGCTGATATGCTTAATACAATTGGTGGGGGACATGCATTTGGAGCTATGATTCCTATTCTAGCTGCGTTCATTGCAATGAGTATTGCTGATCGACCAGGTTTTGCAGCAGGTATGGTAGGTGGCTTAATTGCTTCAACAGGAGAAGCTGGTTTCTTGGGCGGCTTAATTGCCGGATTTTTAGCTGGTTACTTAACGTTATTTGTGAAGTATTTGTTAAAAGGGTTACCGCAATTTTTAGAAGGAATTAAAACAGTTCTGCTATATCCAGTTTTAAATATTTTCCTAACAGGTATGTCAATGCTACTTTTAGTCAGCCCGTTATCGGCGGTTAATAGCGGATTAGAGTCGTGGCTATCTGGAATGGGAACATCGAATATGGTGATTCTCGGCATCGTGTTAGGTGGGATGATGGCAGTCGATATGGGAGGACCTGTTAATAAAGCAGCCTTTACATTCGGTATTGCGATGATTGATGCAGGTAATTTCGGGCCTCACGCTGCGGTTATGGCAGGTGGGATGGTTCCGCCACTAGGAATCGCTTTAGCGACAACATTCTTTAAGAATAAATTTACAAATCAAGAGCGTGAAAGTGGAAAAACAAATTACGTTTTAGGATTATCGTTTGTTACAGAAGGGGCGATTCCGTTTGCGGCGGCTGACCCTGGACGAGTCATTCCATCTATTATTGTAGGGTCTGCTGTAGCTGGTGGATTAACGGCTTTATTTGGGATAGGCTTACCTGCTCCGCACGGTGGTGTTTTTGTTATTCCGCTAGTCTATGGAAGTGCACTCGCATATCTTCTTGCAATAGTTATCGGATCAATGATCACTGCTTTATTGTTAGGATTATGGAAGAAGAAAACAGTATAGAGAAGTATAAAGAAATTTGATCAAAAGGGTTTGATTTTCAACCTTTTTGGTCAATTTTTTGTTTAGAAAGAGGGGAACGATGAGTGGCAAGGTGAAGTTTATTTTTGCTGGGAGAAGGTGGGAGCTTTCGGTTCAATGCCTCAAATAGGTGCAGGTTTAAGGAGGAATCGGAGAGAAACGTGCATCAACCAGCGAATAGGTGTAGGTTTAAGAGGAAATCAGAGAGAAACCTGCATCAACCAACGAATAGGTGCAGGTTTAAGAGGAAATCGGAGAGAAACCTGCACCAACCAGCGAATAGGTGCAGGTTTAAGAGGAAATTGGAGAGAAACCTGCATCAACCAGCGAATAGGTGCAGGTTTAAGAGGAAATCGGAGAGGAATCTGCATCAACCGACGAATAGGTGCAGGTTTAAGAGGAAATCGGAGAGAAACCTGCATCAACCAGCGAATAGGTGCAGGTTTAAGAGAGAATTAAGGAGAAATCTGCACCTAATCATAAATCATGGGTGAAGGGTTGGCTCCACGTTTTTCTAAGCTGAAAGAGGTCTGTGAAAGTGGTAGAATAAATGTACATAATGAATAAGGTAGGGGAATATGAATGAAGGTTGCCGTTTACCAAATGGATATTATTCCAGGAGATATTGAACAAAATCGTAAGAAAGTAGAAAAATGGTCGGATGAAGTTACTCTTAATCAGCAAGTAGACCTGATTGTTTTACCAGAAATGTGGACGACTGCTTATACGCTGCCACAGTTAGAGCAACTAATTGAAGAAGATGAGCATTCAGTTGAATTATTTCTAGCGGAGTTAGCGAAAAAGCATAATGTAAATATAATTGCTGGTTCGATCGTTGTGAAAGAGGAGGGTGAGTTTTTTAATCGGGCACTTGTCTATAACCGTCAAGGAGAGAATGTTTATCACTATGATAAAATTCATTTAGTTCCAATGCTGAAAGAAGATGAGTATTTAACAGGTGGGAAAAAGCGTGCGAATGTTTTTGAGCTAGATGGACATAAAATGGCTGTCATTATTTGCTATGATTTGCGCTTTCCGGAGCTAGCTCGAGCAGTTGCTCTAGAAGGGGCTGAATTGCTGGTCGTTGTCGCAGAGTGGCCGTTAGCTAGAGAACAACATTGGAACACGTTACTTAAGGCACGTGCGATTGAAAATCAACTATTTGTAGTTAGCTCAAATCGTGTAGGGACGTATGATGGTGTCGAATTCGCTGGGCAGTCGCAGATCATTAATCCTTGGGGTGAACTGATTGAATATGGTTCAATTGAAAGAGAAGAAACGTTGCTTGCTATTTTAAGCTTAGAAGAGGTACAACGGATTCGCAAAGAGGTTCCAGTCTTTTCGAGTCGCGTTCCTTCATTATATAAATAGTGAACATCAGAAAAAGCGTCGGCTGTATTCTTTACGAATTGGCACGACGCTTTTTTGAAAAATATTAATTAGTCTTTTTTATCGCAATAATATTTTGATCGTTGCGATTGATTTGTTTTTGTTGACCAATTTCAACTGTTTGTCCTTCTTCTAAGTTCGTGAAGACAACAGGAGTAATCGTTGATGTTGCATGTTCGTTAATGTAATCAAGGTCAAACTTTAGAAGCTCTTGCCCTTGTGAAACAATGTCTCCTTCAGAAACGAGTGCCTCAAAGCCTTCTCCTTTTAAATTGACTGTATCAATGCCAACGTGAATTAAAACTTCTTGCCCTTCATCAGAAGCGATACCGATCGCATGCTTTGTTGGGAAGAAGGTCATAATTTTACCGTTCACTGGGGAGACAACGACTCCTTCTGACGGTTTTATAGCAAATCCATCTCCCATCATTTTCTCTGAAAAAACTTGATCTGGAACGTCCGTAATCGGTAATAACTCACCAGTTAATGGAGCAAGGAATGAAACTGCTTCTGCCGAAGTTCTTGGTGCTTTTTCTGCTTTTGGTGCTTCTTCGACACGAGCTGGTGTACGTCCACTAATAATATCTTGTATTTGTGATTTAATTTGATCGGAACGCGGACCAAAGATCGCTTGGATGTTATTTCCCAATTGCATAACGCCTGATGCTCCAAGCTTCTTTAATGTATCTTTTTCCACTTTATTAACATCATCAACACTTACACGTAATCGGGTAATACAAGCATCTAAATTCGTTAAGTTCTCTTTCCCGCCTAATGCTTTAAGAACGTCATAAGGTAAGTCTGATGTCGAGCTTGCTTTTTCCTCTTCTTGGCTATCTGTATCTTCTTCTTCTTCCCGACCTGGAGTCATTAAGTTAAATTTCTTAATCGCAAAGCGGAAGCCGAAATAATAAATAACGGAAAACGCTAACCCGACTGGAATAACAAGCCACCAAGCTGTTCGGCCCGGTAATACCCCATATAGTAAGAAGTCAATCACACCACCTGAGAATGTCATACCAATCTTAATATCAAGCATGTGCATGATCATAAATGATAAGCCAGCAAAAACGGTATGAATCGCAAATAAAAGCGGTGCAACGAATAAGAAACTAAATTCAAGCGGCTCTGTAATTCCCGTTAAGAAAGATGTTAAAGCTGCTGAAATCATAATACCAGCAACGACTTTCTTTTTCTCAGGGCGAGCACAATGATAAATGGCTAGTGCTGCTGCAGGAAGGCCGAACATCATGAATGGGAATTTACCCGTCATAAATGTACCAGCTGTTAATTCAGCTCCATCGCGAATTTGTGCAAAGAAAATTTGTTGATCCCCACGTACTAGCTGACCAGCTGCATTCGTATACTGACCGAATTCAAACCAGAACGGTGAATAGAAAATATGATGAAGGCCGAACGGAATTAATGCACGTTCAATGACACCAAAAATAAATGCAGCTATCGTTCGGTTGGAGTCAACCATTAAATACGAAATGGCGTTCATGCCTGTTTGTACAGTTGGCCAAATGAAATGTAAAAGTATTCCAACAAATAGGGCGAAAAAGGCCGTAGCGATTGGAACGAAACGTTTTCCAGCAAAGAAACCTAAATATGGTGGCAGTTCAATATTAAAGAACTTGTTGTACATATAGGAACCTAAGAGACCGGCAATTACACCACCAAATACGCCTGTTCCTAAAGTGGGAATACCTAAAATTAAACTATATTGTGGGTTGTCAGCATTGACCATTTCAGGAGTAATACCCCCAGTAACCCCCATGGTGACGTTAATAATAAGGTATCCAATAATGGCTGCAAGCCCGGCAACACCGTCTCCATTCGCCAAACCGATTGCTACCCCAACTGCAAATAGAAGTGGGAGATTATCAAAAACGATGGAACCAGCACTTTGCATAATGCTTGCTAGCATGACGACCCATGATGCTTCTAAAGCTGGAATAGCTGTTGTAATGTCAGGGTTTTGTAAGGCGTCGCCAAACGCAAGCAAAATTCCGGCTGCAGGTAAAAGAGCTACTGGTAGCATAAGAGCTTTACCTACACGCTGCAAGACACCGAAAGATTTCTTGAACATAATGTTTCCTCCTAAATACTTATTATTGATGATATAAATGCAACAAAATAAGGCATGAGTGAAAAGAAGTACCACAAAAGAGATAGGATAACACTATTGTTTCCTAAATCTCATGTATTACTCTCTTTTCTCTCATGCCTGCACAACCAGTCACACGGTAAAAGAATAAATATATTATCTTTTTGATAGTCGTTGAAGATGTAACGTTAAGTAAACGGCTTCAGCATCCGGTATTGTACGTTGCAACCTATGTTGCATTATTTTCATCAATTTCCATGAAAGATTGTAGCATACCGGATATTCTTCTTGCAACACTCTTTTTAAAGATTCATGATTATCTACATAATTATCCTTTTCAATCCGTTCGATTAAGTGATGAAGATGGCGAACGAGTCGTAAGTAATTAATATCTTGACGATCAATCTCAATATTCAGCGTACTCTCAATAATTTGGACTAATTCCCCAACTAGCCTTGTATGCTTATTCACTTCTGATAAGGAACGGCTTGATAGTGCACTGTGAATATGCAAGGCAACAAAACCGATTTCTCCACTAGGTATGGTAATGTTTAATGTGCGATTAAGATAGTCAATTAATTCGCTAGCGACAGCAAATTCCTTTGGATAGGCAAGTTCTGTCTCAGTGAGAAATGGATTAGATATATCGAGTCCTTGCCTAACACGTTTTACGGCGTAAAATAAGTGATCAGTCAAGGCGACATGAATATGTTCATGGAGTCTTACAGAAAAGCGTTTTTCGATTATTTTGATCATATCATCCATTAAGCCGATAAAGTTCTCATCAACGTAGCCAAGAAGTTGCTTATACTGCTCCTGTTCTTGAGTTTCTTTAAGGATATAGAACTTCTCAGCTTCTTTTTCAGAAACGGTTTCACCATTTCTTTTTACCAAATCCAATCCCTTTTCCAATTAGGATCACTTCACCATATTTAGGGTCGGTGGCAACAAGAACATTATTGTTAAGAGATTTTATGACGGAGAGCATGACAAACCTCCCATCTATCTATATTTTCTTTACATTTTTATTAATGTTTAGATAATGAACTTTTTATATCATAGCGATAATGGATGAAAGCGTCAATCAGAGAGCATCGGTTTATGTAAGAGATTACTGGAAAAAATGGCATCAGTCTTTTAAAAGGGGTGAAGGTTGATCCTTTTGTCATGATCGTGATCATGGTATGATAGATATAGATATAGAAGGATTTATAATGGGAGGGAATCATAATGGAGCAGGAACAATTACATTCATATTTTCAGAAACGTCTTACTGAGGCGAAGCGGCAATTTGAGAGAACAGTTGACTGTAAGCATACGGAATTTGATGATCTCTACCCATATATGACGGAACAGCCACAGTTTTTCTGGTATAAACGATATGTTGCATGGCAGGAGCTATTAACGATTGTTACAATAGCAAAAGACTTCAAATTAGATTGGCAATCCCTTTTTCTTGATAAACAAGTTGCATTTATTGAGGGGAAAGTATTAGATGCGAAAGTGTTAGATGAATGGTTCGAAGAGCAAGAGGCAGAAGCCAAATAAACAATTACTAACAGCACGAAAGGAATCTAGCCTTCGTGCTGTTTTACTTAGTTTACGGTAATATGTGAGTCAGTATGATGATAAACTCCATTAATCTTTTCACCAATGTCTTCTTCAATTTCTTTATTTGATGGAATTTTGTCATAGCTTTCAATGATTGTAAACGTTTTGAGGCACAGTAAATGATAAGGGAAACGTTCACCTTTATCTTCAATGATGGCATAAAGGCGGCTTCCTTTTGTACTAATCAAATCACCAGTTTCTTCAACGGTTCGTTTGCGATTGATAGTAATATTCATGCCAATCACCTCTTTTTTACAACCATTATTGGAACAAATTCCTCTGTTTATACATATTAGTGCTTTTTCTTATGATTGGCTTTGTTAGATCCGTTATCGATCATTTCACTAGCTACTTCTTCATTGAAAAGTGATTCCTTTGGTGTCTTATTATTCGTTATCGCTTTATCTTTTTGAGGGTTACGCTTTTTCATTGAGAAAATCTCCTTATTTGTATGTTTTTCGATTCATTGTTACTATTTCATTAAGAAAAAAACTTATACATGAGGTGCTGAATTGGCTAAAAAGAAATTTTATGTTGTTTGGGAAGGAAGAAATACAGGGATATTCACTTCATGGTCTGAATGTGAAAAACAAGTAAAAGGCTATACTGGAGCAAGATTTAAATCATTTCCAACTAAAGAGGAGGCTGAACAGGCATTTAGTGATGAACTATCGCAAAATAACAAGTCTCAGCAAACAGGCTCTAATTTAGAAATTGATTGGAACAGTATTTCCGTTGACGTCGGCTGTAGAGGGAACCCTGGTATCGTTGAATACAAAGGAGTTGATACAAAAACAGGAGCCGTCTTATTTTCCCATGATGAAATTGAAATTGGGACGAATAATATGGGTGAGTTTTTAGCGATTGTGCATGGGTTAGCATATTTGCAAGAACGTGGCAGTGATAAAACGATCTATTCTGATTCAATGACGGCGATAAAATGGGTGAAACAGAAAAAAGCAAAATCAACGTTGGAACGAAATAAACAAACCGAATATATTTGGTCGTTAGTGGAGAGGGCAGAGCATTGGCTACAAACAAATGATTACAAAAACCCGATTAAAAAATGGCATACGGAAAAATGGGGTGAAATTAAAGCTGATTATGGACGTAAATAATCATCAGGTCTTAACTCTAGCATGCAAACATTTCATTGTGTTATCAAAGGGGAGATAAAATGACATTTCCAGAGGTATGGGAGCTCTCTTCTATTTTTAAAGGCGGGAGTGATTCTAACGAATTTAAAGAGTTTATCGATGAAACGGATCGCTTTTTAGAACAATTTGAGAAACAATTACAGGTTGATGATATCTCTTTATTTCAATTAGAAGCCTTGATTAACGATGGGCAATATGTGATGCAACGTGTACGGAGGCGAGTGCGTTTGTCAGTTGCTTAACGGCACAAAATGTCAAAGATCACAAAGCAAATGTGTGGCAAGGGAAAATGACTGAGCGAAGGAAATGAAAGTCATGCTGCTTGAAAATAAAATAGCCCGTTCGTTCGCATTCTTTATGAACATTCATGCTCGATATTTGTTCGAGATCCATTTTTATGAACGTAGAAAGCAGGGGATCCTTTCTGTAAAGGAGCTTAATGATTTAATGTTGGAAGCACAAAAGGAAGCTTATGGTGATCAGTTATCTGCCTACTCACCAACGTTTTGGGCTTCAAAGCACCATTTTCATATAATAGGTGTCCCTTTTTATCATTTTCCATATACATTTGGCTACTTGTTCAGCTTGGGATTGTATAAGAAGGCAAAACGAGTTGGATCAACGTTTGAGAACGAATATATTGCTCTATTGCGAGATACAGCAAGGATGTCAGTAGAGGAATTAGCGAAGAAACATTTAGACGCTGATTTAACGAAGCCTCACTGTTGGCAGGAGGCAATTGAAGTCGTCTCAGATGATATTCATCAATTTATGGAATTAACAGAAGATATGAATCTTTAGTAATTGCCCACTATGAAGTAGTAGCTCATAGTGGGCCTTCTTTAATTAATTGCTTTGACTGTTTCTAGCAGTCATAAAAATATTGCACAAACATAATATGGTGTTAGTTATGATCATTCTTCCTGTTGGAAATTTAGAAATGTAGTCTTATACGTGGGGCTTTGACAACGTATGCTTATGGATTCTAGTCTTTAGAATCTGTTGTGTTGTTTAGTTCTGAAGTGTTTTGCATGCTTGCTTTGATTTGCCGCTCTTCAAGTCTTTGTTCAATTTCATCAAGAGCTTTAGGGTCTTTAAGAAGCTGTTGCTTGTATTCTTCCACTAGATTTTCAAAAGATGTTGATTGTTTACGCATCGAACATCACCTTTTTTATTAGTAATATGTTCATTATAACAGAATATTGCCGTTAAAAATGAACGAATTGTTAAAATTTTTTGAAAAGTATATAAAATAAAGTGGTGATTTGATTGAGCTATATGTTGTATCCAAGGGAAATTGACCCTAATGACTTGTTACAATTACTACAGTATGAAAGCTCGGATATTTTGCGAATCGATTATTTATCGGTGATCGGCATCAAACGTGAGGATCGACAATTATGGCGGAGGTTATTGGCAAGCAGAAAACAGTATTATGATCGAGTAAAGTGGTTATATTCTTATTTAACAGGGCAAGAACCACAAGTTAACCATCAACCATTCAATCGTCCTAATTCTTACGAAGATGGTGTTTTTCAGCAAAAAGAAGTTGACCAACAAAAGCGTCAAAAACTGCAAGCACTAACCGCTCAAGCGACGGATCACGTAGTAGTAGAACGGTTATCGGAGCTTACACAAAGACAGCAGTATGAAAAACATTTGATTGAGCAAATAAAATGATCTTTTGCTATTTACAAAACGCAAAATTATTGTTAGAATATTTTTAACTTTAGAAAATTAATGAGTTTCTTTTTTTTATAATAAAACTGAGCGAGTGCTCAATCAGGGGAGAAGGAGCGAGGTCATATGACGGTTTCTCAGAAGCGAATGATCGAGGATATGCAAAGAGAATTAGAACGCTTAGCGAATGAACTGAATGAGTTGAAAAAAGCTAAGTATGAAGGCTTTGAATCTGTTGAAACAGATGATTTCCTAACAGAAGCCTATAATTAAATCACGTTAAAAAATATAGCATTAAAGGGGTGCACTGGAAAATTCGTGCAGCCCTTTCTTTTCTTTTTGGACGTCTTGTTGGTACAATATAATTATGATATGTGAAGGAGGTAGTCGTATGGGTGAAGAGGTACGAGTACAAGAAAAAAAATCTGGTTCCTTATATAAAGGCTTATTGGTTGGTGGAGCTATAGCTGTCGGTTTAGTCTTGGCGAAAAAAGAATGGAGAACGAAGGTAATTTCAGAATGTAAACAAATGACGAAAAAGTACATCTGATGCTATACGCTTTGTACGAGATCATCGCGAAGAAATTACAACTCAAGTGAAGCAAGTATCAAATGATGTCTCACAGGCAATTAAAGGAATTACCACGGACATCAAAACAATGAGAGAAACGGTGTCACACCTAAAGGAAAGTTCAGAAGAAATTATTGAAGCAACAAAAGGAGTAGCCGAAGATGTAAAAAACTAAAAAATGAATGATCAATAAAACCGTATAGTTTATCTGGTTTCGGATATGATAATAGTCGAGGTCAGCAAAAGCTGATACTCATTCACCATTATTCATCGGTCAGATTGTTCAAAGATACAATAGGATAGTAACTGATTTTTGTAGTCAATTCGTTATGAGGTGATTACGTTGGAGGACAACAAAGAATTTCAAGATTGTTTCTTAACATGAATGGAATGAGGTGTCTCCAAAAGATAAAAATCGTTTCGACCCCAGATTGTTCGTTGAATGATATGAAATGATCCGTGAATATGGGCAAAAAGGTGGCCACAATGCTGGCCACCTTTTTTTACTTTCTTTTAGGTGAAACAAGCTAGCCAAGTAACGGCTTCGTTAAGTATTATATGGTAGACTAAGGATAAAGAATGTAACTTTTGATAAGGATGTGGGAATGATGGAATTTAAAATGAAGGAAAATGGTTTTCAAATTGATTTGGAGTACGGGACGTTAGACGTGTCAGGAAATGAACAGTATGGATACCGCCCGTATCAATTGCTTGTTTCATCTATAGCCGTATGTAGCGGTGGCGTCTTTCGTAAAGTACTTGAGAAAAAACGAATTACATATGAAAATATTACGATTGAAGCAGATGTGAAAAGGAATGAGGAAGGGGTAAATGAAGTGACAGATATAGCTCTTCATTTTATTATAGAAGGGTGCCCGGCGACTGAGAAGCAAATCGAAAAGTCGCTTGAAATTGCGAGAAAGAATTGTCCGATCGTTCAATCAGTGCAAGGTAGCATAAATGTGACTGAAAGCTTTGAGCAGAAGTAAATCTATACCAAAAGATGGGGATGAAGGATGAAACATGAGTGTACAACAGCTTGATTTTACAGATGGACCTATATTAAAGAAAATGGTCATTTTTTCATGGCCCATTTTTTTGAGCAACGGTTTACAGGCGTCCTATCAATTAATTGATTCATTATGGGTAGGGAATTTGTTAGGGTCAGAGGCTTTAGCTGCAATCACGATTTCAGCAACGGTCATTTTTACGATCTTAAGTTTTATCATCGGATTAAATGGTGCAACCTTAACGGTAATTAGCCAACGTAAAGGGGCGAAAGATGAAGAGGGCTTAAAGAACTCTTTAAATGCCTTTGTTTTTGTTCTTGGTACGTTAACGTTATTATTAGGGTTTGTTGGTTTCTTTTTTTCAGATGTGATTTTACGAATTCTTGGTACTCCTGAATCAGTTTCGCCGTTAGCAAAATCTTATTTGCAAATTAATTTTATCGGAATCTTTTTTTTATTTGGCTATAATTTTATTGCGACAGTATTGCGTGCGATGGGAGATAGTCGCACGCCGATTCGCTTTATTTTTATGGCTGTGATGCTTAACCTCGTGCTTGATCCATTATTTATTTACGTGTTTGGATTAGGAATAGAAGGAGCTGCTTATGCGACGGTAATAGCTCAAGGGATCGCATTTTTATATGGCCTATGGTTTTCAATTAAGAAGGCGGGAATTCCATTTCAAATACCTACTTTACCTGAACGAAACTATTTTATCGTCCTTTTTAAAATGGGGTTACCAGCCGGATTGTCGATGATGGCGATTTCAGCTGGGACGTTAGCGATTATGAGTGTTGTCACAAGCTATGGTGAAGATGTTGTCGCTGGTTTTGGGGCCGCTCAACGTTTAGATAGCTATATCATGCTGCCAGCACTAACGTTAGGATCAGCCGTAAATAGTATGGCTGGGCAAAATATTGGGGCGCAAATGTGGACAAGAGTCAACGACATTGCAAAGAAAGCAGTTGGCTTAATTGTTGTTGTGTCAGTAATGATTAGCTTGACTGTATTTATTTTTGCTAAACCACTGATTCAACTGTTTATACAAGATGAACAAACGGTTCAGTTTGGTAAAGTCTATGTTCAAACGATTGCCTTCTTTTACCCTTTTTTAGGAATTAACTTTGTATTAAATGGCATCGCACGGGCAGCAGGGGCGATGTTTCCTGTTTTACTGTTAAACATTATTTCATTTTGGTTATTACGGTATCCGCTAACGGCGTTATTCTCCAGCTATCTAGGTGAAAAGGGGATTGCTGTTGGGATGGGAGTGAGCTTCGTTGTGAGCAGTTTCTTCGCACTCGGTTATTATTTCCTCGGAAATTGGCGAAAGGTTAGTGAAGATATTACACAAAAAACAGCGAAGAATCTAGAAAAAAGAGAGGAATAACTATGAATGCTTATACAATTAGAACGTTAAGCTATATTGGTGGCTTGTTAATCGTTTCTTTTGGCATATCTTTAACGATAATATCCGGTTTAGGGATTGGTGCTTGGGATGCCTAAATGTTGGCCTGGCGAATCTAACTCGTTTTACAGTCGGTAATTGGGTGATTATTATCGGGATTTTATTAATATTGGTTAATGCTTTGTTAATTAAGCGAAGACCTGAACTATTCTCCATTTTGACGGTATTTGTCCTAGGTTATTTTATCGATTTTTGGTTAATTTATATCTTTTCAAATGTATTATTTGCGACATTTCTATTACAACTGCTCGTTTTATGTATTGGGATCACTGTGATTGCTTTTGGTGCTTCTATTTATTTGCAAGCGGAGTTTGCCCGAATTCCAGTAGATGGATTAATGCTCGCGATTAAGGATTTACTTAAGGTGAACTTTTTTATCGCAAAGACGATAACGGAGCTGCTTGCTTTAGTACTAGCCTTTATTGTTGGCGGGCCGATAGGATTAGGGACGGTATTTGTTACCTTTTTAATTGGGCCAATGATTCAATGGTTTTATCCTTTAGTTGAAAAGAGAATTCAATGGAAAGAAGCGAAAAAGTTAAACAGTTAAAGTGAAATTTAGACTTGCTACACAAATTTGGAATCACTGTCATTTCAGAACACTCGTTAATGGATAATATCGCTTTCCACTGCTTAAACTAAAGATACAAATGAGCTTAGTTTGAAGGAGGAGTGTATGATGAAACGTGTACTCATAGTATTCATTGTTATGGTAGCAGTTTTCTTTTCACCAATTCAATTCTTGGCAGAATCAAAGGATGGGAATAAAAAGGCAGATGATTTTGAAATACCGGATTCAGTTATTAAAATTGGAAAAGAAAATACTTATACAAACCCGACACAGGATTTGCCTTACCTGCAGCCGAGTGAATTAGCTGAAGAATTAATGGGTACAACTGAAATCTCAATCGAGAACCCCGATTTAGTGAAATTGTTAAATGAAACAACGGTTCAAAATTCTAAATTAGCTATAGGGTTTCGTGCATCGATATATTTAGGGGAATGGCCGTTGTCCTATCAATCGGATAGTACGGAAGTAAATTGGGAGCATCAGAAGATTAATACGAATTTCTTAGATAACCGTGGGGGAAATGGTTCTAAAAAGTTATCTTATTATCAAGAGCAGCAAAAGAAGTTTACAGGTGGTTTGACAGCTAAGATACCGAACAGTGAAGCAGTCAAAAAAATGATGATGATTCACGCTGCAGAGGTGACAAGCTTACCGCTTGCGTTTGAAACGGTTATAGGTCAAGGAACGAGTAAGCAAAATAAGTATAATGTTCCTGCTAAACAGATCGGTTATTTATACAGCTATGTACCGGCTGTACATGAAAAAGGAAAAGTAACATATGGTGAAGTTTATTTAACGTTTAAAGGTGGAAAACGAACGCTTGAGGTGAAGAATGTCACACAGCAAGGAGTAGGTGCGTGGATTCCGGTACAAGATCATTTGTCCTTTACGTTTGTTTCATCTGATCAACCGCGATAAGAAAAATGTGCTAACCATTCGAATCGTTTCCCGCAGCCTTCAGCGATATTATACCTTCTTACGCCTAAAGAAAAAGTAAGCTAGTCTCTCTAGCTTACTTAATTTTCGTTTTGTCGTTTTTGAAAATCAACATTTGGATAATAGGCATCCTTGACAAGGACATTTGGACCGAGGCATTTTACGGCAGGACAATGACAATGGAGTGACTTTGCGAGTGGTGATTGCCGCCACTTATCGTAAGAATCTTGGAGCCTCATATTTTGAATATTCCAAGTGTAGGTCCTTCATCGCCAAAGTCTGTCACAATGACATTACCATCAAAAATATTCACATTTAAACGCGAACGGCCATCGGGATCGTTGCGAACAGTAACATTTTTTTCCTTATAGAGACGATTTAATAAAGCCAAATCTTCTTCTTGCTCATTACAAGGGTAAAATGGTAACGTACCAAACAACATCCAAACGTCTTCGTTGCGGACATCTAATAAGCGGTGAATGCCAGCACGAATGTCATCAAGTGAAGCGGTCTCTAATGCACTCGCAAAATCACTAGTACATAGGGTGAACCTCATGACGTTGACAACCCATTTCGACGATTTTTTCATGGATTTTCTCAAGGTGCGGCAATGTTCGTTTATTAATCATCGTCTCTGCTGAAACTAAAACTCCTTCACTTGTTAGAGCCTTTGCATTTTCAACCATTCGATCATAGAGCTTCGCACGTTGTTCAAAAGAAGGCTTACGCTCCATTACTGCAAAGCCAATCGAAGCGAAGTCCTCAACACTTCCGTAATTATATGAAATATGAAGAACATCTAAATATGGAATGATTTTTTATATCTTTTTAAATCAAGCGTTAAATTTGAGTTGATTTGCGTTCGTACTCCACGCTCGTGGGCATACTTAAGAAGAGGGACGACATATTCATCGACTGATTTCGTTGAAAGCATCGGCTCTCCACCTGTAATGCTAAACGATCGCAACGTTGGAATTTCATCAAGACGTTTAAGTAATAAATCCAATGGTAGTGGGTCTGGATCCTTCGTTTGTAACGTATAGCCAACTGCACAATGTTCACAGCGCATATTACATAACGTCGTTGTTGTAAATTCAATATTCGTTAAAGTCATCTTGCCGTATTCTTTTATATCCTCATACGCCTCCCAAGGATCATTGGTCGGTGTAATAGCTTGTTTCGTATGTATCACTAACATCGTGCTCCTTTCCTACCCATCATAACGTAAAATGGCAAAATTGACGAGTGGTAGACAAAGTCTGTTTGTACCCACTCATGATGTTTGTTACAATTTAAAAGAAATATTAGCAAAAAAGGAGCGAAATCATTTGTCTAATCAGACAGAAAAATATCAAGAAGAAAAGCAAATGGATGAATTACATAAACGACTTCATTCCATTCTCGACATGTTGGATTCAATAGATCCAGAAGCAGCAGGTGTAAAGGAAATCGATCATATTTTAGCGATGTTAGATGATGTTGAAGAAAAATGTAAGCAATTTAGAAACAGTTAGTAGAAAAGAGGAGAAAAGCTGATGAAGTTGTATTTGATTCGACATGGTGAATCAGAGGGGAATTCATTAGGGAAAATTCAAGGCCAAGAAAATTACGAATTAACGGAAAAAGGTCGAAGGCAAGCAGCTTTAGTCGGACAGTATATAAAGGAAAAGGCAATTACTCATTTGTACAGTAGTGATTTAACACGTGCACTGGATACAGCAACGATTATTTCACAGAATATTAATGTGTCTCCTGTTAAAACACAGCTTATTCGTGAAATCCATTTAGGACCGTTGCAAAACTTAACGAGAACGGAAATTTATGATAAATATCCACATGTGATTGAATCGTCAATAATTTTGTCGGGTATTGAAGGTACTGAGCAAGCTGATGCGATAACGGCTCGTTGCCAGCAATTTTTACAGGAAATGCTTCAAAATCATAAGGATGACCATGTTGCAGTCGTTTCACACGGAGGCTTCTTAAGTATCTTATTAATGTATTTAATTGTTGGGGATGAGTGGCCAAGTTATAAACGGCCATTTCAGTTGTCGAATACAAGTGTAACGAGTATTGAATGGCGAGAAGGAAAGTATTCGCCTGTTATTCATTATACGAATAAGACGGAGCATTTACGAATGGACGAAGTATCAGGAAAGGGATTGCTGTGAGAGAAAAGGAGAAGCTGTTCCTTTTCTTTCACAGCATTCTCGCATTATAATAGAAGGTGTATCATTTTATAGATGAAAGGGAGATCTGATAATGGGTATGGAGAAGCTTCAAGAGAGCATGTATAAGCTAATTGTGGAAACGTCTACAAATCTACCAAACGATGTACGTAGAGCGATTGTAGCAGCGAAGGCGAAAGAAAACGCTGGAACTCGTGCGGCACTTTCTTTGAAAACGATAACAGATAATATTAGTATGGCAGATGAAAAGATTTCACCTATTTGTCAGGATACTGGGATGCCAACCTTTGAAGTGAAGGTTCCTGTAGGCGTGAATCAAATTGAAATGAAAAAAGTGATTAATGCGGCTATCGAGCAGGCGACAGCAGATAGTAAATTACGCCCGAACTCTGTTGATTCACTAACTGGAAAAAATAGTGGCAATAATCTCGGAGCTGGAACACCTGTTATCCATTTTGAACAATGGGAAAAAGATGTGATTGATGTTCGTCTTATTTTAAAAGGGGGCGGCTGTGAAAATAAAAACGTCCAATATAGCCTGCCAACTGAATTAGACGGATTAGGTCGGGCCGGACGTGATTTAGATGGGATTCGTAAATGTATTATGCATTCTGTTTATCAGGCGCAAGGTCAAGGCTGTAGTGCTGGATTTATCGGCGTTGGAATCGGTGGCGACCGGACAACAAGTTATTCATTAGCAAAGGAACAGCTTTTCCGTACCGTTGATGATGTTAACGAAAATGAAGAGTTACGTAAGCTAGAGGAGTACGTATTGGAAAATGCCAACAAGCTTGGTATCGGTACGATGGGCTTTGGTGGCGAGGCCACATTGTTAGGCTGTAAAATCGGAGCGATGAATCGCCTACCAGCAAGCTTCTTCGTATCCGTTGCATACAATTGCTGGGCGTATCGTCGTTTAGGTGTTGTCCTTGATCAACATTCAGGCGAAATCATTGATTGGCTTTATAAAGATGATGAAACAGTTGATTTAGAGCAAGCATCAAAAGAAGTAGAGGTTGCAGAAGCGACAGAAGAAGTTCGTGAGGTCGTGCTAGAAGCTCCAATTACAGAAGAACAAATCCGTGAGTTAAAAGTTGGGGATGTTGTCGTGATTAATGGGATGATGCATACGGGCCGAGATGCGATTCATCATCACTTGATGGAACATGATGCACCTATAGATTTGAACGGTCAAATTATTTATCACTGTGGCCCGGTTATGATGAAGGATGAGAATGAAAAATGGCACGTGAAGGCTGCTGGCCCAACGACTAGTATTCGTGAGGAGCATACCAAGGTGACATTATGAAGAAGTTCGGTATTCGTGCTGTCATCGGTAAAGGTGGCATGGGGCCTAAAACATTAAAGGCACTTGAGGAGCACGGTGGTGTGTACTTAAATGCGATCGGTGGAGCAGCACAATATTATGCTGACTGTATTAAGGAAGTCAAAGGCGTGGACTTAATGGAATTTGGGATTCCAGAAGCAATGTGGCACTTAGAAGTAGAAGGGTTCGCTGCAATTGTCACAATGGATTCACATGGTAATAGCTTACATGCTGATGTTGATAAAACGTCATTAGAGAAGCTTGAACAGTTTAAAGAGCGTGTCTTTTAATAAACAGAATCGGCTGTCTTTAGGTCATATTATTGACTTGAAGGCAGTTTCTTTATATTACAAAGAGTTTCGGTCTCGTAAGTCAATATTACGAAAAATTTATTTTGCTACATAAAGCATGCAGAAAAAGGCACGCTAAAAATAAAAAGGAGTCGACAAGATGGGAAAACGAATACTCATAACAGCTCTTTGTTTTATATCGATGTTTTCTTTCATTCCTCAAGCTTTTGCCTATGATAATACAGCATACAATTGGAGTTATAAACCAGAGAAAAATCAAAAACCAGTTACCACCGAACCTCACTATTTAGAGCTACTTGAGAAAACAGGTGGTTTTTTTATCGGTGACACGAATGAAAAAGAGCTTTATTTAACGTTCGATAATGGATATGAAAATGGCTATACCGAAGTCATATTGGATATTCTAAAGGAAAAACAAGTTCCTGCTGCCTTTTTTGTAACCGGTCATTATTTAGAGGATGCATCCGATTTAGTAATAAGAATGGTCGAGGAAGGTCATATTGTCGGAAACCATTCATGGCATCATCCAAGCTTACCAAAGGTTGGCGATGGTCGTCTTTTAAATGAGTTAAAAAAGGTGAAAGAGCGATTTACTGAACTAACAGGTGTGAAGGAAATGCAGTATTTACGACCACCGCGTGGAGAATTTAGTGAACGGTCTTTAGCACTATCACAAAAGCTTGGTTATACAAACGTATTTTGGTCGATGGCCTATAAGGATTGGGAGGTCGATAACCAAAAGGGAGGCGATTATGCCTACGAACAAATTATGAAGCGAACCCACCCTGGTGCGATTATGCTTATACACTCTGTTTCAAGTGATAACGCCAAAGCATTACCGCGTGTAATTGATGATTTACGAGAACAAGGATATGTATTTAAAAGCTTAGATGACTTAATGTTGAAAAAGCAGCTAGAAGCATTACCATTTCCGTAAGATTGTTTACGGGAGGGCTAGAATTGAGCTAACTGTATGTTTATCCGAAGGAACACATTTTCATATAGAATAACTAGCGAATAGGTGCAGGTTTACGAGTGAAAAAAGGGGAAACATGCATCAAAAGGCAAATAGGTGCAGGTTTGCGAGGAAAAAGAGGGGAAACGTGCATCAAAAGGCGAATAGGCGCAGGTTTGCGAGGAAAAAGAGGAAAAACGTGCATCAAAAGGCGAATAGGTGCAGGTTTGCGAGGAAAAAGAGGGAAAACATGCATCAAACGGCGAATAGGTGCAGGTTTGCGAGGAAAAAGAGGGGAAACGTGCATCAAAAGGCAAATAGGTGCAGGTTTGCGAGGAAAAAGAGGGGAAACGTGCATCAGAAGGATTAAGTGCAATTCCGAGTGGAAAGAGCTGATGTTTGCAAGATAACAAAAACAATTGGATCAAGCAGAATGTTTGCTGCTGTAATCGGTAATGATGCGTGTAACTAATTAGTGTCATTCGTTCCACAAAAAGAGCCTCAAGTAAGGGATAATCCCTCCTGAGGCTCTATTATGTCTTTAGTTCGCGAAGCTTTCTTGACCAATTGCTGCAGCAATTGTTTCAAGAGTGCTAACATCTGTTACATCAAATGCTATCGGTTGCTTACTTCTTACGACAAGCATTCCAATCTCCTCATCTGATGAATTTGTAATTGGGAATTTTAGCTCACCGTTACATTCCCACTTTAAATCATCCTCAAATGATGATGCAGCAACAAGCTTATGATTAAGCTGTTCATAAAGATAGATTCCCGCCCAATCAATATAGAGAACTTGTTTAACTAAGCTCTCAACTGTTTTCTCAAAAATTGATTGCATACTTTCTTTCTTGTATACATACGCCATAATTTGTAATGAAGCGATATCTGTAGGTATTGACACACATTATCTCCCCTTTTTCATATCTGTTTTACTATTTTATCAGAGATAAAGAGGTTAAAGGTCTAGTAAGTTTAGGAAGTATTGCTGAAATGTAATTAGACTTACAATTAAGTTATTTAAGCGGTGCAAAATATATTCTCTTGATTTTGCGAGTTTCCTATAATTATAACTGCTACTTTCAAAAAACAACTCCTAATGTTTAGCATCAAATAAGTTTCGTAATACTCTCTTTCACGAATCATTAAACAAAAGGAACACGTACAATATGCTATAATAAAGGGAATTTGTGATCGGAGTTGAGTGACATGAATAAAAAGGTTCAACAGAATCATGTGAAAACGAACCAAATGGAAAAAGGGCAAAAGTTCCCGTTAACGATAAAGAGGTTAGGTATTAATGGCGAAGGAGTCGGCTACTTTAAGAAACAGGTTGTGTTTATTAAAGGTGCATTACCTGGAGAAGAGGTAGTTGCGGAGGCTGAAGTGATTCATCCGCGTTATACAGAAGCAAAGGTACTTAAAACTAGGAAAAAATCGCCTGACCGAATTGATGCACCATGTCCTGTTTATGATCAATGCGGGGGCTGTCAGCTTCAGCATTTAAAATATGAAGCGACATTAGAGGAAAAACGCAATATTGTCGTTCAAGCATTTGAGCGTCATACAAAGCTTAATATGGAAAAAGTAACGATATTGCCAGCGATAGGGATGGACAACCCATGGAATTACCGTAATAAAGGCCAAATGCAAGTTAAGAGAGAAGGGCGTTTTGTGCGAGCGGGCCTTTATGCAGAGAACTCACATCAGCTTGTCGATTTGTCGGAATGTCCAATCCAGCATGAAGCGATAAATCGCGTGACGAAAGTGGTTAAGCAAATTTTAAACGATCTAAACGTCTCGATTTATGAAGAGAGAAAGCATAAGGGAGCGATTCGGTCGGTTGTATCAAGAGTGGCCTTTGAAACAGGAGAAATTCAAGTTGTTCTTGTAACGAAAACGAATGAGCTGCCAAGAAAAGAGGCAATGATCGCTGAAATTAACAAACGATTACCTGAAGTAAAATCGATCGTTCACAACATTAATGAGAAGAAAACATCACTCATTTTTGGTGATAAAACAAAGGTAATCGCAGGAGATAGAGAGATCACTGAAAAATTAGGGTCACGAACCTTTTCCTTATCTGCAAGAGCATTCTTTCAGCTCAACCCAGAGCAAACAAAAAAGCTTTACAACAAAGTGAAAGAAGCTGGTGCATTTACAGGTAAAGAAAAAGTCGTTGATGCATATTGTGGAGTTGGAACAATTGGCTTATGGATTGCCGATCAAGTAGCTGAGGTTAGAGGAATGGATGTTATTGCTGAAGCAATTGAAGATGCTAAAAAGAATGCAAAAGCAAATGGCTTTGAGCATCTAACGTATGAAGTCGGAAAAGCAGAGCAGCTCCTGCCAAAATGGGTTAAGCAAGAATGGAAGCCTGATGTGATTATCGTCGATCCGCCAAGAGTCGGCTGTGACAAGCAACTACTGCAGACGATTAAGAAGGTAAAGCCAAAAAAAGTGATCTATGTATCGTGTAATCCTTCAACCTTAGCAAAGGATGTGGAGGAATTGCGTAAAGAAAACTACAAAGTAAACTCGATTCAGCCAGTGGATATGTTTCCATGGACGGCACAGGTTGAAAATGTTGCGGTGTTAGGGTTGAATAATAATTAATTTGATGGTTGCTATAGAATCGGTGAAGTACCTAAGGCTCCCACCGGATTCTATATACTTCGCTCAAAGCATTGATCATATTAGCATTAGGATTAAACTTTTCTATTTTATTTTCAAATAATGACCTATGAGTGATATACCTTTGCATTTTCTTTTCCCGAAAGATGAAGTGTATGAGAGGAGAAAAAAATGATTTCTGAATTAAAGCAAAGTGATTTTCATAAATGTACAGGAATTATAAATGAACAAGGGCAATTAGAGGCTAAAGCAATCATTACTGGAGTTAACCCTGGACGTATATTTGTTGACAATACGATTACACCTAAATCTGGACTTATTTGGTTAGGTAATAATGATGGTTTTATATTTATTGGAGATGAAAGTAATGAGAGATTTAACAAAGAAATAAATACTTTTATTGACCATGTAATAAAACCTGAAGCAAAGAAAGTAGGTTTACAATGGTTTGAAGGGGTAGGCAATCATCATAAGTGGAATAACACTATTGAATTGTTATTTAAAGATCGCAAATTAGGAAGTTGGCTACAAAGAGTTTATATGTTAGAAAAAGAGAACTATAAACCTGAAAGAGAATCTTTGCTGGAAGAAGGGTATACCGTTCATAAAATGACCAAGTCTCTCTATGAAAACAATAATAGCACAATAAAGAACATTGAGTTCTTACACTCAAAAGTATTAGAGTTTTGGTCATCACCCGAACGTTTTTTTAATGAGGGGATTGGTTATTGTATTGTCTCTAATAACGAGATTGTTAGTGTCTGTTTTTCAGGTTTTGTTTTTGAAAATATTCATTGTATTGATATTGAAACGTTAGAGGGACATCAAGGAAAAAAATTGGCTCAAACGATAGCACACAGCTTTGTAAAAGAGTGTTTTGAGAATAATATGGTTCCGTATTGGGATTGTATGGAGGTAAATAAACCATCCATTGCAGTCGCCGGAAATTTGGGATTTTATCATACATTTAACTACGTAGGCTATGAATTTCCAATTTAACAGCATCAAAAGTAAAAATGTATTCTCCGTTTGTAATGCTTACTCGTACTATTCTGATAATTCAGAAACATATCACCCCCCAGAAATAAGTAACAAGTTTAATATAATCATTCATTTTGCTAGGAGGGATCAGAATGTTATTCAAAAATGGTGAGTTAGTAGTTCGTAAATTAGAATGGAAAGATAACCATTTGTTAGCTAAATGGCTTTCTGATCCTTTAGTTCTTGAATACTATGAAGGAAGGGACAATCCCTTTAATTTAGAAAAGGTAAATAAGGAGTTTTATCAGCGTGAAAACGGTGAAATCGGCTGTATTGTAGAATTTGAAAAAGTTGAAATTGGATATATTCAATTTTATCAATTGGATAATGAAACAAGGAAATTATATGGGTATGTTGATGTTCCTGATGTTATTTATGGAATTGACCAATTTATAGGAGAAATCAATTATTGGAATCGAGGTATTGGTACCCTTCTTGTTAAAACTATGGTGGAGTATTTAGTTGAGCAGAAGAATGTAGATAGAGTGGTTATGGACCTCAAACTTGGAATGAGAGAGCCATTCGCTGTTATGAAAAGTGTGGTTTTGAAAGGGTTAAGCTTCTACCTAAAAATGAACTTCATGAAGGGGAGTATCGAGATTGTTGGTTGATTGAATATGCAAAGTAAACTTTCGAATAAGTACATATAATCGATTTGCTAGATGTATGCACTTAATACGTTCGTGCCCTAATAAAAGATTAAATAATGCTTATGGTACGGAGGAAAGAATGGTTAGGTTTTCAATATATATTTAAGTCCCACAGGATGCGTCGTATAGTGACCATTATTATTAGCTTGTCTATGAAAGTACATAACATATAGAAAGAGGCTGGGACAAAACCCGCCTCTTTCTGCGATTGTATCTATCTTACGATGCCTGAATCGAATCGATATGGTTGGTGAGTTTCTTTTCCCACTTTCTCCCTGTCCATCGTCTGTAATGAACAATGCCTCTAACCCATTCATCACAAGCATGAGCGATCCAAACTCCTAATACTCCATATCCTAAGTGGATACCAAATAGATAGGCCAATGGAATTTTTAGTCCCCACATTGAAATGACGGCCATTACTAACGGAAATTTCACATCTCCGGCAGCGCGTAGTGAATTAATGATCACATGGTTGAACACGCGACCTGGTTCTAGGAGGATACAGAATAATAGGACGGCTGATCCGACCGTAATAATCTCCAAATCATTCGTAAAAATCATCAGGACTTGTTCTCGGAATAGCGATACGATAAGAATAAGTCCGAGAGTTATGCCGAATGCCCATTTTAAACTTAGTAATAATTGCTTGTATGCTGTTTCAATCTTCCTCGAACCGAATAATTGAGCGACAAGGATTTCCGTTCCTTCACCGATCGCCATGCCAAATAACATGAAGAACAATACAATATTTGATGCATAGATATGTGTGGCTAGAGCGGTAGCACCCATTAATGTCACCATTTTCGTCACCATCATTTGGCTAAAATGATACGAAAGCCACTCTAGTCCAGAAGGAATCCCAATTTTTAACGTCATGCCAATTTCCCGCCATTTAATATGGATATAATCCCGCAACGCAATTGGTGCTTGGATTCGTTTATATAAAAGAAATAATAGAAAAATGAAGCCTAAGATTCTACTAAAAGCCGTAGAAAAGGCAACGCCCATCACGCCAAGCTCAGGAAAACCGAATAAGCCAAAAATGAGCACAGCATTACCGATAACGTTCACAACGTTCATGCCAATTCCGATATACATCGTATCCATCGTAAATCCGTGAGAGCGAATAACTGGCCCAATCGTCAGCATGACGGCTTCTAAGAACAATGTTCCACCCACAATAAGTAGATACATTTGTGCTAGCTCCGATAATTCTGGAGTTAAATGATAAAACGATAAAAATAGATCACGATTTAATACGAACAGAACACTAATGACGATTCCGAATACGAAATTTAACGTGAGTGCTGATGCAGCAATTTTACTAGCATCATTGAAATTCTTTGCCCCAACAAATTGGGCGATAATTACACCAACACCTAGACCTAATAAGTTAAATAAAATAATTGAAAAATCTAGTAACTGCCTTGTTACTCCAACTGCGGCTACTGCATTATCAGAAACATGGCTTAGCATAAATGTGTCAACATTCCCCATTAAAATATGGGTTAGCATCTCGACAAAAATGGGCCAAGTAAGGGAGAAAGCAGTAAGCTTTTTTATGCTCTTGTTGTTCAATCTACCATTCCTCCAAAAATCACTTAACGTCTATTTTTATTCCATGTAGGAGTACACTTATTGCTTTTTGATTCATTTCGAGAGCTTGTTGTAAGCTCATTCTACGAGAATTCGTTCCAAGCCCTTGCATTAATGAATCAAAAATAAGACTTAGCATTCGGCAATCGTCCTGTTTAAATTCACCTCGTGCCATTCCTTCTTTGAGCAATTTCTCATTAAATTGTAGGTTACTTTCGACTATTTCTCTCAAACGCTCTTTCATTTCAGTACTATGCTGACCTGACATAAATTCATCCCAAGCCTTTGTTAGAGGATTACTAAAATCATCTTCCGCTTGAAACTTAGCTAAATGGTATAGTTTATCGCTAACGGTTTGGCAGTGTTTTTCGATTTCTGTCCACGTTTCATTCCACTGGCGATCCCATTCCTCAAGCAAACAGAGGAAGAGCTTCTCTTTGCTATTGAAATGGTAATAGATGCTCCCTTTACTACAACCGGTAGCCGAAACAATGTCTTCAATTGAGGTAGCTGTATACCCTTTATTAATGAAAAGAGTACGAGCCTGTTCCACAATTTTCTTCTTCGTTTCTTCTGATGCTAGTTGTTTTTTATTCATCTCCACCTCTCCTTAATACTGAACGTTCGGTTTGTAATGTTATTATAAATAGTTTAAGAGGATATAGACAAGTTAAAATATATGACAAAATAGCCTAAGGAAAGGAAGAATGTGTTAGTATTAGGATGCAGTTGTAGCGAATTCACCCTTTTATATAAAGGGATGTAACTATTTTTAGATAGGTGTTGAAAACAATGAAATATATGTTTCATAAAAAGATTCTCGTCTTTATTGTCCTTATTATTTTAAGTTATTTGCCTTTTATTCTTCAATCAACAATAGGTTTTGTACTTACTGCGATTCTCTTTTTTTATGGCACGATAAAATTAGTAAAAGTGGTTAATATAGATGGATTAAAAGATTTAGGATTATTTCGTCATAAAAAGTGGGGCTATTTGTTAGTGAGTGGGATTTTAATTGGATGTTTTTTTAATTATGTCGTTTATGTTATCTTAACTCATTTTAATATCGTTACAATTGAATCTACTTCTCTACAAAAAATTGCTCTTATTCTTGTCTTTGCTATTTTTACTGCTGGTTTTACAGCATTTGCAGAAGAGCTCATTTTTCGGGGCTATGTAGTAAGAACATTGAAAGGGCATCTATCGTGGAAATGGATCGTCTTGATTATTTGTCTTTTATTCACATTGTATCATTTACCACAATGGGGGTTGCCCCTTCCTTATTGGATTCGCTATTTTGTTATGGCCGTTGTTTTTACATTACCATTTATAATAACGAAATCTTTGTGGTTTAGCATCGGCATTCATTTTGGAGGCAATTTTACCTATTATGTGCTTTTAACAGAGTCAGGGTTATTAGCAACAGAGCGGACTGAGGAAGTTATTGAAAAAATGGGCTGGGTATCAGCAGGTATCGCCTTTGTATTGCTTGGTTTTATCTATGTTGTAGCTAAGAAAACGAGACTTCTAGGGAGGTAGACATGGCAATTATTTATAAACAGTGTCCGAATTGTTAGTCAAAAAACACAGTGAAAATCCAATATGGTATGCCAACCTATGAAGCTTTTTTACGAGCAGAGGCAGGAGAAATAAAACTTGGTGGATGTTGTGAGTTGGTCGGAGGACCGAAATATTATTGCCATGATTGTAAGAACGAGTGGAATAAAGAACAGGCCATTGATGCTGCATATGCAAAGATACAAGCTCTTAAAGCGTCAGTCGGTGGCTATTTCGGTGATAGCTATTACGTTGACATAGATATTATTAACCGTAGTATTACATGGCAACATTATAATGATAATGGTTTAATCGTTGGAATTATACAAAAAAATATAAGAAAGGTAACTGTTACGAGATTGATTGAGGAGTTAAAACCGATCGACTTGTTAAACTGGAAAGCCCACTATGAAAACCAAGGTGTTTTGGATGGAACTCAGTGGAGCGTGAGATTTTGAGAGAAGGACGAAATATAAAAAAATCCGGAAGTAACCATTATCCTGAAGAATGGGAGATGTTTTGTAAAATAATTAGAAGGGTGTCAGGAAAGGATTTTAGGTAAAGATAAAACGTTAATGGCAGACGTGTAGCTTGATGCTTTTAAATCTGCCATCTTTTTTGAAGGAGTCAAACGTGTTCTATTACTTTTAAGCATATCCACGTTTTATTTATATTTCATAATAGGGAATTCTATCCTATCCCTTTAACCAGCCAATCAGTTGTTTGTCCGTATAATTTTGTAATAGGTAATTCTTTGCCCTATGGCTTATTTCAGCATTATTTTTATAGAATAAGTTCATACGCCATACTGCTAATGATTGGGGGTTGCTCATATCAATTCAAACAATGTCTTTACAATCTCGATAGTATGTAATGAGCAAACCATTTAACCATCACTGTTGTGGAGGGGAGCTAAGTAGCGAAATGTATAAGGACCATAGCTTATCATGACCTTAAAGAGTAACAAAGCATCCCCATTAAAATAAAAACGATAACCTGTGAAAAACCAATTAATAAGAGACTGTGGTTTGCCATATCACCGATCATCGGTGCCATAATGCCGCTCATCACACCACTTGTGATCCCCATAATGACCGTTTGGTATTCGACTAATGCACCGAACAATACCCCAATACTAATCCCAATGATCGTTGTAAAAATAGTTATTTCCGTAAAATGATATGGGAAATGATAAATAAGAATTAATCCCGTTGCAATTGAAATAATCCCCGCTGGAGTCATCGCTAAATTCATTCCTAAATGATACCCAATTAGTTTGCGTTTTTTAAATAAGAAGGCAAATGTCATTCCTACTAAGACAAAGTTCACATAGAAAAATAACCACAAAATGATTGACGTCATCACCACACCTCCCATTTTACAATATGTATGTTCATCGCGATTAGAAGTAGCCTTTTCCAATTTTCGAAAAAAAATTAATGTTTGTATAAGCCCAAAAATAGAGATTTTATTCCTAAAAGATTGATGAGGGCATATGTTTAGATAGAAAGAAATTGAACCTAAGGAATGAAAGGAGGATAGAATGAAAAGGTCTAATATCCGATTAGAGGAGTACAAAAAAAGCTGTGGGAGCAAAGGAAAAAGGAAGTCATAAAAGAAAGTGCTGAAAACGTAGTTAGCCTTAAAAACGGGCAAGGCCTAACGTCACCAGCTAGTGAGCTACCTACAGAAGAATTGAAAATGGTCCAACAGTATATGCACAGATCGAATTTGCTAAACCTATCCAAAGCATTACCAGATCAAAAAAAGCTATGATCTTGAGGAAATTTTTTAAGCATAAACGAAATCAACAAGTAGAGATATACACGATAGGTGAGAATCCACTACAAATAGTTGGAAAAGTGAATACAATCGGTCGCAATTTTGTTACAGTAACGTCTTTGAAGGATCGGATTTGGATACCATTTTCTAGGATTGAATCTGCTAAAGTTCCATACGGTTTACCTGAGGTTTCATCTTCTCACCAGCATTTTGTTTACGATGAGGAATTACGAAAAAAATTAATTACCCAATTTAGTCAAACCGTTATTGCTAAGGATATCTTGCTGCAACAGTTTTTTGAGGAGACGTTGGAAACCAATTTGCAAACATGGAAAGATACGCGTGTCGAAATTATGACAGAAGATATGGAATACATCGGTAAGATTATCCATTCAAACGATGGCAAAGTTGAAATTAACGGATTAAAAGGTAGTCAATCGATTTTACTGTCAGATATTACGCTTATTAAAACAGTAAGGCTTTTTCATGTGTTAGCTGGTTTTTTGAGGAAAAAGAGGTCAAATAATCCATGAGATGAAATGGAGGATAAAGGTTTATGGATAAAAGCAAAAAGAAGAGACATGTGGCACCGATCATTATTGAACGTAAGAGCAAAAGTGTGCATATGGAACCTGAAACAATGGAAGCAGGGGACGAGAATCTAGAAGAAATAGATGCCATAACAATGGAATCTCGGGACAAGACTGTGGAAGAGACAGATCCATTACCAAAAGATATAGAGGAAGAGAGTGAAGAAGAATTCGGCCAACTAGTAGAAGAGGATGAAAGAGAGGAAGAATTCGGCCAACCAGTAGAAGAGGATGAAAGAGAGGAAGAAATCGACCAATCAGTAGAGGAGGATGAAAGAGAGGAAGAATTCGATCAACCAGAAAAAATAGAGGGTGAGAGAGAGGAAGAAATCGACCAACCGGTGGAACCAGAGGAAGAGAATGTGGAAGGAACGGATTCAATAACAAACCAATCAGAGTACAAGGAAGGACGTTCTTATCGGAGCACGACGGGTTCAAGTTTAAATGAAATTGATCTGTTTAGAGAACGAATTGGTGAGGATGTTTTAATCGTTCTTGAATCTCATCAACTAAATATTTTAGGTCAAGTATTTCGTCCAATCTTTACTGGGAGAATCATTGAAGTTACAGTAGGTTCCATTTTGTTAGAGGATGTCATTATTAAAATGCCTAATGCCCCATTTTTCCAATTTCCAACGCCGCTTAGCTTCCCAATTCAAAAAGTTGTTGGAATGACACGTTTTGATCCAACGACTAGAATGCCGATATTGTAATTACTATTTTCGGAAGGAGAGAGACAAATATGTCAAATTATCAGTTAAGTAAAATCCTTATGATTGGCGAATAGAAGCAATAGCCGAGGAATTTACAAGATACATTGGAAATCGAGCGTTTATTCTCGTTCCACAATTTCCGTTTATTTATATTGGTGTCATTTTAGATGTCGTTGGTAACGAAATTGTAATGGATGTAGAAAGGACGCAAATTGAACAATTAGAAAATCGCATTTGGCAAATTAATATTGATACCATTCATGTTTTTTACATTGAACGTGGAGATGGATGGCCGACAATTCCTGAATTTTAAATGAAAGAAGGGAAGAAATATTATGCTAAGACGATATCATGTCGTTGCGATCCCGATCAGAATTGTTTATAACAATTTGGGATCATGATCCGGATGGCCGAATGTATGTATTAAAGGAAAATGAGGAGCTAGTTAGGGAGCTAGTTAAAAAAAATCCATTCACACCTATTGACTTAGTTGAACCTCTGACCATTCGGGCCAACGAAGGCGATGAAGTAGAAATACTTTTCGAAAATCAATTAAAAACACCTTCCTCAATGCATTTCCAAGAAGCAAACTATGATGTTATGACCTCTGATGGAGCTAATGTGGGCTTTAACGAAGATACAACGGTGCCTCCTGGTGGAGAAATTTTATATTGTCTGAAGGCAAATAATGAAGGGATTTATTATTTCTCAGATGTGGCTAATCCAATTGATGGAGAAGATTTAGGTACAAATATTCATGGCTTATTTGGGGCATTGTTCGTTCAGCATCGAGGATCCACTTGGACCGATCCCGTAACAGGTGGACCAATAAATAGTGGTGCGATCGCCGATGTTCACCACCCCATTTTACCTTCGTTTAGAGAGTATGGCTATTTTTTCATGATGAACCAGAAAATGATGATTTAACGGGAAATGAGCGGATAAACCCGATGACTGGTCAGCCCGCAGAATCGGTGCATGCAATCAATTATCGCTCAGAGCCGTTACACAATCGAGCACGCTTACTAGAAGAGGGCGTTGTTTGTCCTGATTGTGATTCCGAAGAAGTTCACCATGACTCGTGGGTATTTGGTGATCCCGCAACCCCAATTATGAGAGGGTATGTCGGCGATCCGGTCAAAGTTCGTTTAGTGCATGGCGGTGTGAAAGAAACACATGTCTTCCATTATCACGTCCATCAATGGTTGTTTAATCCAGATGATGTCGATTCTTTTACAAAAGATTCCCAAGCGATTAGCCCACAAAATAAATATACAATTGAGCCTCTTTATGGTTTAGGAAGCTTGCACGGAGCAATAGGTGATGTAATCATGCATTGCCATTTATATCCTCATTTTGAAGATGGGATGTGGAATATTAACCGCATTTTCGATACGTTACAAGATGGCTCTCAATGCTATCCAAACGGTGTTCCAATAAAACCGTTACAGCCTCTGCCAGATCGCCCGTGTCCACCAAGGCCAACGCTAGAGAAACCTGGTTTTCCTAACTTTATTCCTGGGAAAGTTGGTTGTAAAGCTCCAAGGCCACCGCTTGGCATTGTTGGTGGGAGAGAAATGACAGAATTAGAAGAGAACGCAGCGGTTCCAAATGCTCGTCCAGGAGCGGTATTTGTAGAAACTTGTATTGGGAATCCTGTCGTGAAGGAATTTAACGTTTCGGCGATCGAGCTGCCTATTATATATAACCGACAAGGCTGGCATGATCCAAAAGGACGTATTTTCGTGTTAGATGAAGATGTTGAAGATGTGTTGGCCGGAAGAAAAGAGCCAGAGCCTCTCGTTTTAATAGCAGAAGCTGGTTCATGTATTCGTATTAATTTCACGAATCGGCTGCCAAATATTCTGGAAGGAGATGCATTTCAACTTGTCACGAGAACCTATGAAACCGCATTGCATGTCCACTTTGTGAAATTTGACGTGCTCGTATCAGATGCTGCGAATGTAGGCTGGAATTATGACAGTAGCGTTCTACCAGGTGAAACGATCCGTTACGAGTGGTTTGCCGACGTTGAGCTAAAAGCAACATTTTTCCATGATCATTTGTTTGCAGCGGTGCATCAACAGCATGGCTTATTTGGTTCCATTAATATCCTTCCACGGTTTTCTTGTGTGTTTGACTCTAGTACCGGGGAAGAAGTAGACCACGGAACACAAGTAACGGTAACGAACCCTCTAATTCCAGATTATCGTGATTATACGCTATTTATTCATGATTTTGCACTACTTTTCGATGAAGACAAATGTCCGCTAGCACCTCCGCCATTTCCTGGCTCTCAAGATGATCCAGGTGTGTTTGGTGTCAATTACAAAAATGAGCCATTGCAATTTCGTCTAGATAAAAATTGTGATCCTGCCTATTCCTTTAGTTCGACGGTACACGGTGACCCAATCACACCGTTGCTTCGGGCTTATGCTGGTGATTCGATTCGTTTTAGAGTGTTACAAGGGCTCATGAAGAAAGTCATAGCTTTGTGGCCCATGGACTTCGCTGGAATGAAGAGCGTCGTGATGTGGAATCAAATGATAGGAATCAAGAGCATCTGGGAATATCGGAATCGTTTACGTTTGAGACGTTTATTCCACGGTCAGGTGATTATTTATGGGCGTTTGAAGATGTCGAAGACCTTTGGATCGGGACGTGGGGCATTTTACGGGCTTACGACGAGTTGGTAGATGACTTAATCCCTTTGCCAGATCAACCGTCACCACTGCCAAGAGAAACCCCGCTCAAAGAAGTGACAGGATGTCCACCAGAGCCAGCGATCGATGATGGCTGTATTTGTCCAGATGGAGCAATTATTCGCAGGTTTGACGTTGTCGCCTTTCAAACTTGTATTGAGTATAACAAATTTGGAGATCATGACCCATATGGCATTGTCTTTGCCTTAGCAGAAGATGTGGTAGATATATTATCAGGAAAAGTAAATCCGGAGCCTTTAGTCATTAGGCTAATGCCGGTGAATGTGTAGAGATTAACTTACTAAACAAACTCGATCCAGAGCTGTTCCATAACAAGGATGGTGTCCACGGCTACCCAGATGTCAAAGTACCGGCCTTTTATCCTCCATCTCCGCGTATTTCGCTTCATCCGAATTTAATTGACTTTGATATAAAAACGTCGAGTGGGGAAACAGTTGGTTTTAATCCAGACCAAACAGTTGGTCCAGGAGAATCAATTACGTATCGTTGGTATGTTGATAAAGCATTTGGTGCTTGCAATTTATGGGATATGGCAGATATTAGAAATCACCGTCATCATGGTGCATTTGGGGCGTTTATAGCAGAACATAGAGGTTCCGTCTATCTTGATCCTCATACGTTAAAGCCAGTAAAATCAGGAGCAAATGTGATTATTTCTAATCCATTATTACCTGATTTCCGTGAATTTGTCCTGCTTATGCATGACGGTGTTCGATTATTAGATAAAAACGGACAATTAATCGTCGATCCACCAGATGGATTAATTGAAGAAACTGATCTTGGTGAAGTTGATACGTATGATCAAGGATCGAGAGGCTTTAATTACAGAACTGAACGTATCATTAATCGCTACACGGAACAATTTACGATTCAGGATTGGGCAAGTTCGAAAACATTTGGTGACCCTTCTACTCCTGTATTTGAGGCATATGCAGGGGAACCGACAACCGTTCGCCTAGTCGTGCCTGCGGAAAGGAGACGATCCCATACGTTCCATATCCATGGACATTACTGGAAAAGGGATCGAGAAGATGTGGAATCGAGATTCCGTTCTGTAGAGGGCCAAAATATTATTGGTCACGAGCTTGATGCACGTCTTACTGGAGGAGCTGGAGGGTTATACAACTTCCCAGGAGATTATATGTACCGGTCAGGTAATATTCGCTGGGATATCGAATTGGGGATGTGGGGATCATTCGTGTTCATGGCCAAATGCAGCCTTATCTTCCACCGATTATAGAGTTACCTTGCAACATAGAGGAGGTGGAATAGATGAATCATCATAATCATTGCAATGAATTTCACTGTCCATCTTTTGTGCCAGCGGATGCACCAGATGACTTTTGTATCCCAGAAGAATGCTGCCAAGAGAGAATTCCGACTCCTAAATTCCCGTCGCCAAATACGTGCTTATCTCCGGAAGAACTTGAAGATTTGGAGAGAAGAATTGAAGAGGCGAATGAATTATTGCTAAGTCTTGCCCTATCAAGACGAGACGTGGAAGAGGCCGCCGACGTTGAGGAGGAGAGATTACGGGAAGCATTTGAAGGATTAAAGGGACAGTTTATTAAGGTTGAGCTTGCAAAACAAGAAGAGGGCAGGAAGAAATTAGTTCAAGGGGTCGTCTGTTTAGTTGGAAGAGATTTCGTCTTATTGGAGGATGAACGTTTTCTGAAGGTTTTTCGACTAGAAGATGTATGCTCTATTAAACATGATGAAGTTCGTAAGGAAGAACATGAGCAGGAGGTAACGTTTGACCCATGCCTGCGAAGGGCGATAACGTTAGACTTTGGGGCAACAGTTGGTCAATCACCGGAATTAATTCAGTTATTTTTCGGGTTAGATTTAAAAACCTTCCTATGCTTCCATTTAGGAAAACAAGTCTATATCGTTATGAAAAGAAACCTTATTAGAGCAAGCTTTATAGATATTAATGCGGATAAGTTAACGTTTATGCGTAGAAGAAAAATAGTAATGAATTTGGAAGATATTTATTTGCTGAAAATTAGAAAGGAATCTCGGAAAAAGATGAGAAGGAAATCGAGAAGGGCAAAATAGGGATGAAAAAGAATAATCAGGGTGCTTACAACAGGAAGCACACTGATTATTCTACATTCATTCATTAACAGTGCTTTTTATCATCTTCTACTTTTATTGCTTTGATTTCATCGAGAGGGATGATCACGAAATCATCTTTACGCTCTTTGTGTTTAGTGCGACTACTGCAATGGCAATCTCTGCGGCGTCTTCTTTCTTCATCAATTTTTTCAATTTCAACAAAATCTCGGCCAACATGGCAAATCGTTCCTATAAATACGTTACACTCATCACCGCATTCAACTTCCAATTTAACTACACAGCCGACAAGCTGGCGTAACCTGAAAGCAAAGCCACCTTCTAACCCTCTTAAACGAACATTAAATCGGTCATCGCAAAATCTTTCACGATGTCTGAAATCGCAATCTCTGTGTCTATGATGTCTATCTCTATCGATGCAATGGCAATCTTTGAAATGATCCCTTTTGCAATCACATAAACTACGACAATCATGTCTTCGGTGGAAATCATGGTGACGGTGACGGAAGTCTATTCCACAAGAACAACGTGAGAAAAAGTCATTTCGAAATCTGCCACATGAATGGCATTCAAAGCCGTGACTCATATATTCATTCACCTCTTTTCTCGAAAAGATACTTTATCATATGAGACTAGAATAAATGTGAAAGGTACAATAGACTAGTAACATTTACCATTTTTAGTTAAATTACACGTTATATTTTTTGGAAAGGAGTTCAAAAATGTTATGAAAAGACGCCCTAAATCATTACCGTATCTCGTAAATAACGATAACATGAAGGCGAATCAAAGCTTTTATTATTCAGAACACGCTAAAGATCGCCATGTAATAAATCAAATAGAAAAAGAATTACAGCAATTCATTCAACCGCCTGACATAAACAATCAGGTTACAGACAGTGATCTACTTCAAGTATTAATGGAAGAAAGTCGTGAGCAAAGAAAACGAATAAAAGAACTCGAAACAAAAGTAAAATCATTGACAAACGCTACCCCATTTAAAAAAGTGTTCGAGTCTTTACCAGCAAATTACCCAGTATATGAAGTATTGCTTAATGGCTGTGTTGTGCCTACTACACGCTTTTTAAATACGGAAGGAGAGCTGGTCCATTTTTCAAATGAGGATAGCATTAATTCGTTACATGTAAACAAAATTGATGGCGTACGTTGGGGCAGTGAGGATCTAGAATAAAATGAGGGAAAGATCGTCTCTTTCCCCTATTGTTAAAAGATTAAAGCGGTTCTGGTGCTTCACCAAAAGCGATACCAGTAATTTTATCGACTTCTAGCACAACAACTTGACCCTCTTCATCTAAAAAGTATGCTAGACAATCACAAACGTTTGAGAAAAACGCTACTGGAATAAGCTTACCTTTTACGAAGACACCACCAACAGGATAGTTTGGAGGAAGATTTTTAAGAACTTGTTCTACCCCACATTTATCGTCCCCACATTTGTCATCTCTCTTTTTATCAAGAAGCTCTTTTAGAAGATTTTCAAGCCCTAAGTTTTGTGACATCATAAATCCCCTTTCTGATTTTTAAATATTTCCTCAACATAGAGGACTACTATAATTTATGATCATAGTCTGTTATGGATTGGGCTTTGTACACTTTTTTACAAAAAAGGGCAGTGTGTACGTAAGACCGTAAAAATATATGATAGTGCCCGTTTAGAATTCATGTATAATGAAAATGTGTTTATTCCATATTGAGGAATTTTCGATTGTGTTGGAGGATAATAATGTGTCAAGAACAAATTAAGAAACAAATGCTTCTACATATAACTGCTTGTTTTATTACCGGCATTTTATTAGGGGTAATTGCTTAATTTACTGATACGATCCCTTCTAATGATAGTATAACTGGCATAGTCTTCAGCTTTATTAGTGATGTTACTACAAATCTAGAAATATGGGTTGTGTTGGCGACTCTCATTGCTTTTTGGAGCAAGAGGCCTATTTATGTCGCTCTTAATGTATTCTTTATCTTTTTTGGGATATTACTAGCCTACTATCTTTATTCACAACTATTATTTGGCTTTTTCCCAACTTATTATTTTTTACGATGGGGAGCGATTGCACTTGCTTCGCCTATAGCAGCATACATCGTCTGGTTTAGTAAAGGTGAGGGGTGGAGTGCAGCTTTTTGTGCTGCATTACCTATTGGATTATTGCTTACACAAGGTCTACCTATTTTCCATCGACGTTGGGTTTGAACTTTTTCTGGCACTAATGCTACTTATTATATTGCCAAAGTCAAAGAAGCAGTATGTGAAGGTTGTTCCACTGTCCTTATTGTTTTTTTCATACTTGAGAAGTTTGATATTCTTATGTATCTCTTTGGTGGTTTATAGAAATCGTTTTATACTCTTAAGTGAAAGGAGATGTGCCGTGCGTAGATTACGACATTTGGGAGTATTTGCAGTATTACTATTTGTGTAAGACCTGTTTCAAGGCAAGCTTTCGAAAAGTCCAATCATGTAGATGATGCTAGGTATTGTCTTCTAAGTTAACCTGTACGTGTGCAAAGAATATGCATTTAACATAATAGAGGAGAAATAAAATGAAACTTAACATCTCTTGTTTAATCGTTGTAGCGATCATGGCCAGCATTCTTACTAGTTGTTCTTCTGATGAAACGAATTTAGGTTCTACTGCATCAATGATTGAAGTAATTAACAAACAATTTTCAGAGGATTATAGTGAAGCATGGATTGTTGCTTTTGATCCTAACGGTGATACAAAGGAAGAGCCGTTAAGAATCTTCATTGAGGAACCTATGGTATGGAACTTAATAGAAGAAGGGAAAACGTATTTTGCTTCCTACAAACAGGAAGATAGTGAAACGTGGATTTTACAGCAAATAAATCATGAAGACGATGAGGATGCGTTAAGGTAATTTGATCTAAATTCGGTCGGATTACAGATTACATTGAAAAATGTACATAAACTCTTTTTGATAGAAGGTGAGTGAGTGAAAGTCTTAATCCTCCAACCAAAACTAGAAAAACAGATTAAACAACTCGAAGGAGAGATAACAGAAAATCCGGATATAGATGCTGTTATTTTTCCTGAGGGATATTTAAATGAAAATATTAAAAAAGCGTGTGAAGTAGCTAGAAGATTTAATACCGTGTTAATCGGAGGATATAGAAGGCTACAAGAAAAGCCAAAAGACAGAGCATTAATCATTAATCGTTCTGGTGAAATTATATTAGACAGAGTGAAATATAGCACAACAGCTTTTGTCGAAGTAGAAGACATGAAAATAGGTCACATTCTATGCGATGAATTAATCGTTCAAAGAATAAAAGGGACGGATTATCAAGGTGTAGACTTAATCGTACATCCGATTGGTGTAGGGATGTTTAGTGAGGAACAGTTTGCAGAATGGATTGCTGAAGCTACTAAAATAGCAATCGACTACAAAACGATGATTATTGGAACTAGTCATGCAGACGGTTCGTTTCGCGATTCAGACATATCAATACCTATTGCTTATTGTATTGTCAAGGATGGTACCGCTGTCTTTATTTCAAAGAATGATGTTCGAACACGTATCGTAGATGTTCAAACAAATGAAGTGCTCATTTATAAATAGAATACCGTAAAAAATATCTGAAATAAGAGGAGAGAAAAATCATGCAACCAACCGTAAAGCTACTAAAAACGGATTCAGAAATCATGTCTGCTTTTAGCACGATGAAACAACTGCGTCCACATTTAACTAAAGATGGTTTTTTAGCTAAAATGAGACGACTGCAAAAGAGCTATCATTATAACTTAGTAGCTGTAATAGAAAATGATGAAGTAAGGGCTGCAGCTGGGTATCGAATCACGGAATCTCTAGCTTGGGGGAACTATTTTTATGTTGATGATTTGATTACCGATGATAAAAGCCGGCGAAAAGGATATGCGAAAATTCTTTGGGAATGGCTAATCAATCAAGCGAAGGAAAATGACTGCGAGCAATTTCATTTGGATTCTGGTGTACATAGACACGATGCCCATAGATTTTACCTTAAAGGCGGATTAGATATCACTTGCCATCATTTTCAGATGTCTCTTTAACGACAAAAGTAAGCATCTTGTATGTAAGTAAGAAATTGGTTGAATATGAAAAAGAGCTGAGGAGATGCAGAATGATAGTTGATGATTTAAGACCGAATTTCTCTAAGTATGCAAGCTTACTATAACATAATGAACTCATGTTAAGATGAATGGAGATTGTATAATAAATTTTAATTAAGGTGGTAGAAGGGGAATGGAGATAAATCAAGCAACAATTGCAGATTTAGATGGAGTATCACATTTATTTAACCTGTATCGAATGTTTTATGGACAATCATCCGATCTGGAAGGAGCAAAAGCATTTATAAAAGATCGTATAGTAAATAAGGAGTCTGTTATTTTTGTTGTGAAAGACAAAGAGAAGTATGTAGGCTTCACGCAGCTTTATCCTACATTTTCATCAGTCTCTATGAAACGGGCCTGGATATTAAATGATTTGTATGTAGATGAAGGAGCGAGAAAACAAGGAATTGGAGAAAAGCTTTTACAGAAAGCAAAAGAATCTGCAATTATAACAGGTGCGAAAAGGATTAGTTTAAGTACATCGGTAGATAATCACTCTGCTCAAAGATTATATGAAAAATGTGGTTATAAACAGGACACACAATTTTCTCATTATGAGTTGAGCTTAATTTGATCGTTTTTATGGTTATTTGAATGAAAGTCATGACGAAGAAGTTCGATACGAAATAGCCATTGAAATGATGATCGTAAAGAGGAGAGCCTATTATGATAATACCAGCAAAGCTTAAAGCAGGGGACGAAATCCGAGTGATCGCTCCAAGTAGGAGTGCTACTATCCTATCAGTGGAGGGAATTCAACAAGCAAAAAAACGATTTGAAGGCCTAGGTTTTATTGTAACGTTTGGAAAGAATATATTTCACAGTGATTTACATAATTCTGCTCCGATCGATGAACGAATAGCGGATCTGCATGAAGCTTTTCAAGATCGGAATGTTAAAGGAATTTTAACCGTAATAGGTGGTTTTAATTGTAACGAGCTACTTCCATATATTGATTATGAATGCATTAGACAAAATCCTAAAATATTTTGTGGATATAGTGATATCACGGCAATAGCAATAGCTATTACAGCAAAAACAGGTTTAATTACTTATTCTGGTCCACACTTTTCAAGTTTCCAAATGGAACAAGCACAACCGTATCAGACTGACTTTTTTAAGAAATGCCTCATGCAAGCTGAAATCTATCAAATTCACCCATCTGCACAATGGAGCGATGATGCATGGTTTTGGATCAAGATAATAGAAAGTTTGAAAAGACGAATTGGAAAGTATATAGCAAAGGGCGAGCTCGTGCACAATTATTTGGAGGGAATCTCTGTACTCTTAACTTGTTGCAAGGAACTGAATATATGCCAAGCCTCCGAGGAAAGGTATTATTTATTGAGGATGACCAAATGACGATTCCTGAAACATTTGCTCGTGACTTTACATCGTTATTACAAGTGGTAGGTAAATTAGAGGGACTTGTGATTGGACGTTTTCAGCGTGCATCTAAAATGACTGAAGAACATCTACTATATATTCTCGATAAGCACCCTATGTTGAAATCTATTCCAGTTTTGTATGATGTCGATTTTGGGCATGCACAGCCTAGTTTTACTTTCCCGATTGGTGGGACAGTTGATTTAAATAGTGAAAATCATCAAATCGTACTCACAAAATTTTAACGTTCATTTCATTCAAACATACTAGTGGAATAAGGGGGAGCACAATTGGAACATTCCGGAATAGAACTTGTTACAGACGAACGATGGGCGGAAATATTTCAACAAATCAAGCGAATTTTAACTATGTCTTTACATAATTTAATTATTGATATTGAGCACGTTGGAAGCACTTCTGTTCAAGGTCTTGCGGCGAAACCAATTTTGGATATAGACATTGTAATAGAAAGCTATGATGTTTTCCCTAATATAATTCTAGAGCTAGAGAAAATAGGATACTTTCACCAAGAGGAATGGAGCTTTGAAGGCAGAGAAGCATTTGGTAGAAAGGATATTCTTACTCCACAAGAAAGATAGTAAAGAACTTGCAAGACATTTAGCATTTAGAGACTACCTACGTAATAACCGACAAGCTGCCATTGAATATGAAGATTTAAAACGGAATTTAGCACTTACAGCCAAAGACCGATCTTCGTATACTTCAGGCAAAACCGAATTCATTAATAAGATTCTAGATTTACAGTGAGAATAGAGGTGGCATATGAAAGAAGACGTTCAATTTCAACATACAATTGAAACAGAAGAGGAACTTCGATCAATAATTGGTTTTCCTAGTGAGCTAGTAAACAATAAAGCTATTACATATCTCGATCATAATTGTATAGAATTTATATCAAAGTCACCCTTTTTAGTTATGTCAACTGCAGATAAGGATGGCTTTTGCGACGTTTCTCCTAGAGGTGATCAAGTAGGTTCGTAAAAGTACTAAGTCATAAACAGTTAATTATACCTGAGCGACCCGGTAATAAAAGAATAGATTCGATGCGTAATATTTTATCAAGCCGAAGAGTAGGTCTTATCTTTATTATCCCAGGGTTAGGTGAAACATTAAGAGTCAACGGGAAGGCAACTTTAGTAATGGATCAGGAATTGCTTAATAAAACTGCCGTTAATGGGAAGAAGCCGCTTTTAGCTATAGGAGTAGAGGTGGAAGAATGTTTTATTCATTGTGCGAAAGCTTTCAAGCGTTCTCAGTTTTGGGAACCAAACTCTTGGCCTAATAAAGAACAATTACCAGCCGCTTCTAAAATCATTTTTGACCATGCAAAGCTTCCTAATACGAGTGTTGAGATGATTGAAAAGAGACTTGAAGAGAGTTATACAAAAAGGCTTTATTAAAGTGGATTTTGCTTGTAAGTTACAATTTCAACTAAATCTTTTAATAATGGAGGTTCATAATGGATCGAAGAATAGAAGAGTTAGTTAAAGCTACAAAGGACAAGTTTGGATTAGAGAATTATTATTTACAACGGCACAGTCTTGCTCGGGATCTGAATGTTCTCAATGAAACGAACTACACGTTTTGTATGGAATGGTTCCCTAATCATGTAACGGTAGAAGAGGAAGATGATTTGAACCCTGATGGAACAGCCGTGATCGAATTTGATGTAACAAGTCGGAAGTATAATAGTGTTAGTTTTGTTATGGGGCAAACATATGCAAAAAATGGGGTTGCTTTTAAGAATAAAGATAAAAACGACATCATCAAATGGATTGAAAACGAGACGGGCCTTACTTACCAAAAGCATTTTAAATTAAGTAAAGAGGAGGAAGGAGAGCTTTGCTTTCAAGCATGTTATAAAGAAATAGCTGTAGCTCCAGCTGGATATATTAAGGTTACATATAATCAGGAAGGAAAGCTTATTTCGTTTTCAAAATTTGGCCTATTTCCTTCTAATGAAATCGTGGAAGATGCGAATTATACACTTTCTCTTGAATCAGTCGAACCGTTAGCAAAGGACCAATTGAAGCTAGTAGAATTCCCTTCCTTTAAAGAGAAAAAACTCATTTCCGTTTATGCAATAGAAGAGATTTATGTAATGAATGATCGAAGTTCAACGATTCCATTTGATTTACATGTGGAAGTAGGGACACAGGTGAATATTGATGAAACGATCGATTGGGAGGAGCCTATATATAATAAACGTGTTGAAAGAACAGAGATTAGTATGACTGAAGATATAACGGTAGAGCAAGCATTTTCGAACGAGCCAAGCCCTCTGTCCCTCCCAATCACAGAGCTAGAACAAAAGCAATGTTTAACTACAGTTAAAAATGTGTTACGGCAGGATTTTTCTAGTGATACGGGGAAGTGGAAAGTCGAAACATTGCATCGCGACAAGGGGTATATAATCGCAACGTTAAGAGCTAATGAACAGGAACTTCGTGTGTTCAAACGGAAACTGCTCATTTTCATTGATGCTAATACGCTACAACCAGTTAATTATATCGATAATAAGCTAATGCTCGAGGAATTTGACCAATTTCAAGCATCTGACCCAATAAAGCTAACAAAAGAAGAAGCCTTTGAAAAAGTAAAAGAATTCATTGAGCTAAAGCCTTATTACGTTTACGATGTAGGTCAAAAGCGATATGTCTTATGCGGAAAATTAGATTGTCAAATGGCTGTCAATTCAGGAAACGGTGATGTTATTTCACTACATGACTTGTAGTACTATCGTTAAAGTGACAAGCTAGGTTGTAAGATCATTACACTAGGCTTTCTAAATAAACTTCTAAAAATGCCGAAACAAAGATAAAAGGAATTTGCCTATTTTTGTTGAATAATAATGTAAGCGTTTTATTAAAGGTTGTCGTCATGGGGGAAGATAATGTGTTCAATAAATCATTTTTAACGATTAATCAATTATTAGTAATTGTAATGAGTTTAATTGTTGTACATTTCCTTTTACCTTATGCTGCAACAGAACCCTTGCTACTGATCTTACAGGGAGTCCTGTATATTGTCGTTATCGTTCTTATTATTTGGTTATTAATTGAACTTAAAGAGAAGAATAAGGCTCTAAACCAACTAGAGAGCATGTATGAATCTGCTAATTCCGTTTTATGGTTAAGAGATGCTAGAACAAATGAATTGCTTCGGGTCTCATCTTATGTTAGAGAACTGCTTGGATATTCAAACGATGAATTAGTCCGGGCGTCGAGCCTTTGGTATGAACGCATACATCCAGAAGATCGAAAGGATTATACTTTATGTCATTGGAAAGAAATGTTTGATAAAGAACAAAATATTATCATCAAATATCGGATACTCAAAAAGAATGGTGAGCAGTGCTGGGTTCAAGATCAAATTTATCCGATTTATTCAGAAAGTGGATCTTTGATTCGTATTGGCGGCATTGTAACTGATATAACGAAAGAGGAGCAAGCTTCTGAGAAAATACGATACCTTCATTTGAATGATCCGATATCAGGGTTTGCCAATTATGAAGGCTTAAAATACACTCTTTCAGAACGATTGAAACATGGCGAACCGTTTGGCTTTTATATTTTAAAAGTTAATCGTTTAAACTTTATTCGAAAACATATCGATCAACAAATTTCAGAGGAAGTTGTACGTATTTTAGCAAACCGTTTTAAACCGTTGTTAAGTCCGAATTTATATATTGCAAAAATTAGCGATAGTCGCTTTGCGATTATTGACCGCAAAATAAGACCGAATGAACAGACGATTAAGATGATACGCTTTGCGATTAAAACAATTGAAGAAACAGTGAAATACGATCAGTATGAGTTTTTCTTAACGGCAACTGTTGGTATTACTCACTTTCAAGGTGCTGGAGAAACAGAGAAGGATTTGCAAAAAAATGCTATGCATGCATTAGAATTTGCAAGAGAGCACCATCAGCCATTTGCTTTTTTTCATAACTCTATGAAAACACGCCCAAATGAAGCAATACGAATTGAGGCAGATTTACGTAAATCAATTGACCTAAATCAACTTCTGTTATATTATCAACCAAAACTCAATATTAAGACTGGAGACTTAGTCGGTGTCGAAGCATTAGTAAGGTGGAAGCACCCAAGTGGCCGAATGATATCACCTGGAGAGTTTATTCCAATTGCCGAAAGGACGGGGATCATTTTAGCAATCGGTGAATGGGTTATTGAGCAAGCTTGCCTGCAAATGAGAAAATGGATCGATGAAGGAATTGGCATACCTACAGTTTCAGTGAATCTATCAGTTAGTCAGCTGTTTCAACATAATTTAATTGATAAGATCAAACATTATTTAAGAGAATATCAATTACAACCACACCAATTAGAATTAGAGATTACAGAAACGATGGCGATGGAAAAAGGAAGCGTGCATCAAATTTTAATGCGTTTGAAAAAATTAGGTGTCAGTCTTAGTATTGATGATTTTGGTACAGGCTATAGCTCATTAAACCAATTACGAGATTTACCGATTGACATCGTCAAGGTTGACGGTTCTTTTGTAAAAGAAAATTACAACAGATGAAAAAGCAAACGCCCTTTTATCTTCTGTTATAAGAATGACAAAGCTTTTAAAGCTACAGGCTGTTGTTGAAGGGGTTGAAACAGAGGAGCAGTTACATAAGCTATACGAAAACGATTGTGAAATTGTACAAGGATTTATTATTAGTAAGCCACTACCAGCTGAGGAGCTTAACAAAAAAAGAGAGCAAATAAAAACGAATATTAAGCGATTAGGAAAAATGAACACGTATGTAATGAAAGGGAGTTGATTATAGATTTATGGTTGTGTACAAAGCATCGTTTATACATCCGTATACGCACATTCCTTTTAATATTTATTATAATAAAAGCGAAGGCTATGTGACGTTAGAAAAGGATATGGAAACATTGGAGCTCGTATTAAACATGCAAACAGACGACGGAATGAATGAAGCGTTTCTTGAACAAGTTGATCAAGCGAGCAGCGTTTGCGAAAATGTATACCCATGTGATTCCTTTAATGAATTGTATGAGTTTCTAGAGCGAATCGGGGTAGAATTAGAAGACATCTCATTTCAGTCAATGTATTTACATTAATAATAATAATTTGCGTCAGAATCATTTGTAGTACGCTTGGATGAAAGTGGGGTTCTTTCATCCAAACGAATTTTAATAGCTGAGCACGACGCATTACAAATATCTTAATTAGTCTTCATCTACAGGATAAACCCCATTCTCGTCGTGTACCTCCCTACCGGTAATCGGAGGATTGAAGACACAAACCATGCGCATATCAGTTTTTGCACGAAGAAGATGTTCGTCATGTTTATCTAATACATATATTTCATTTTTCTTAATCGGCCACACTTTGTTATCAGCTAATGTTTCTACTTCCCCTTCTCCTTCAATACAATAAACGGATTCAAGGTGGTTTTGATACCAAATATGAGTCTCCGTACCTGCACGGATAATCGTATCATGTACGGAGTAGCCCATCCCGTCTTTTTTCAGGACTAGTCTGCGGCTAACCCAGTTTCCTCCGTCTACTTCTTGATCTGTTCCAATAATATCTTCTAATTTTACTACTTTCATGTTATATAGCCTCCAAGTTTGATGTTTTTATATGATTAGAGAAATGTTTATGAGGTAACAAGCTCCCTTGCTCCAAGTACTGCTTTCACACTATCTTCAATAATTTCAAAGCCTTTATTTAAGCCTTCGTCATCAATCGTTAAAGGTGGGAATAACTTAAATACTTCATCCTTAGGACCTGATGTTTCCATGATTAATCCACGTTCAAACGCCTCTTCAGCTACCTTTGAAGAAAGACCATCTACCGGTGATGAGATTCCGACCATAAAGCCGCGTCCTTTTGCCTTACCTTCAAGCTCAGGATAATTAGCGACAATACGCTCTAGGAAAGAGAAAATTCGTTTCGAACGCTCTTGAATGCCTTTTTCAAATTGATCGTCTTCCCAATAAGATAGAGCTGCAGTTGCTGTAATAAAGGCATGGTTATTTCCTCGGAATGTACCATTGTGTTCACCAGGTGCCCAAATGTCTAAATCAGGACGAATTAATGTAAGAGCAAGCGGTAAGCCCATGCCCCCAATTGATTTTGATAAACAAACGATGTCAGGTTTAATTCCCGCTTTTTCAAAGCTAAAGAAAGTACCTGTACGTCCAACTCCAGCTTGAACATCATCAACAATTAGGAGAATACCCCAACGCTTGCAAATTTGTTCAACACGTTGCAACCATTCAAAACGTGCAGCATTAATTCCACCTTCACCTTGAACCGTCTCAAGAATCATCGCTGCCGGAATTTCAACACCGCTACCACCGTCTTCTAAAAAGCGCTCAAGATACTCCAATGTATCGAGATCTTCACTAACAAAATTATCATATGGCATCGTAACCGTATTTTGTAACGGAATTCCAGCTCCTTTTCTTTTAAAGGCATTACCAGTTACAGACAGTGATCCGATCGTCATACCGTGGAATCCGTTCGTAAAGCTAATAATATCCGTACGTCCAGTTACTTTACGTGCTAATTTCAAAGCACTTTCGACCGTATTCGTTCCAGTTGGACCAGGGAACATAATCTTATATTCAAGGTTTCTCGGCTTTAAAATGACGTCGTTAAATTTTTTCAGAAATTCCGCCTTTGGTGCTGTAGCCATATCTAACGAGTGAGTAATACCGTCATTTAATATATAATCAACGAGCTTTGCCTTCATTTTTGGATCATTGTGACCATAGTTAAGGGCACCAGCTCCTGAGAAGAAGTCAATGTATTCTTTACCTTGTTCGTCCCACATTTTATAGCCTTTTGCCTTGGTAAAGATTGTTGGGAAACTACGACAATAACTACGAACTTCCGATTCTAATTTTTCGAAAATATTCATATTATTTACATTCATTGATAAAGTCCTCCTAGTTTTTTTCACTTTTTCTGACAAAAGTTTATTTGCTTAGCGAATAGGTCCAATACGAAATGTTAATTCTTTTTCATGACCTTCTTCAGGGAAGAGGTCCTCCGAAAAACATTCCTGTACTTCACAGTTAGTATCAAACCTTGTACTTAATCGTCGGAATAATGCTTGAGATGCTTCATTTGAAGGTGTAATCGTTGCTTCAACAAACTTTACATCATTGCATCCGGGGCGATTAATCAGTTCTTCAAGCATTTTTGACGCGAGTCCTTTGCCGCGTTGAGAAGAATGAACACCTATCTGCCAAACAAACACGACATCTTGCCGCTCCGGAGGGATAAATGCTGTCAAAAATCCAACAACCTCGTCAGCTACTTTGGCTACAACACATGTTTCTGCAAAAAATTCGCACATCATAATGTACTTATAAGCAGAGTTTTGATCAAGTGTTGATTCCTTTACTACTTTCCACATACCAGCTCCGTCTTCAACAGTTGGTTTTGAATAAATAACCTGATCTGTTTTACTTGCTACAGGAGTTCCTTGGTTTTTAATGTTAGTTTCCTCCTTCAAAATTCAATTTGTTAAACGATCTATTAATATGATAAGCGTGTTTATAAAACTGGCGCAACTTAACAAATAGCGGATTAATCGTGCTGAGCCACTCTTAGATAGATTGAAGGGAAGTAAGAACAAGAATCGCTGTAAATGCTACGGAATAGTTAGATTTCCTTACAATTTGAAAATATCGCCTTTTCTCCGGAATGCTGGAAAGTGTTGATATATAAGGGGTTGAGAGTGATTTTTCAAAAGCGATTTATTTGAGAAGAAAAAATAAATAAACTTTTCGGGAGGAAAAATGAGTTATTTTATTAGTATAATAAATGCTGTTGTTAATTCTTTGCAGCCGGAATGTCTGGGAAATGGACGGATGAATGAATCTGTAACTGTCGGAGTTGGATTGGAGATCATGAGGAATTAGTGAGTGAGGGTGGGAATATTAGGTTTATAGGTGCAGGATTGGGAAGAGAAATTGCGTGAAAATGCATCTACGGACGGATAGGTGCAGGATTGGGAAGAAAAATTGCGTGAAAATGCATCTACGGACGGATAGGTGCAGGATTGGGAAGAAAAATTGTGTGAAAATGC
>NZ_BAXR01000004.1 GCF_001310635.1 Bacillus sp. JCM 19034 | reverse complement strand
TTTTTTATATTACATAATTTTACTGTTCCACAGTAGCTCAGTGGTAGAGCTATCGGCTGTTAACCGATCGGTCGTAGGTTCGAATCCTACCTGTGGAGCCATTTTTTTATGCTTCCATAGCTCAGCCGGTAGAGCACTACCATGGTAAGGTAGGGGTCAGCGGTTCAAGTCCGCTTGGAAGCTCCAGACGAATCCATAAATGACACGCCTTTCAGTGATTGAAAGGCGTTTTTGTTGTATAAATAAGTATTGAAACAAGAAATTTGAACAAAATTCTTAAATTTAAAATAGACTGTTAAACATATAACGCTGTCGAACATTCATTTGAAGTAGCTCCTCAAGTTCATCTATTAGTATTAAAAAGTGACTAAAATTAAAATGTATGTTACTACCATTACTGACTGCGTCATGTATCACAGTTGGAATGTGTATAGAAAATCTTGTTAAGCAAAATGGATCACGTAATAGTGCCCCTTGGCTTACAGTTATAATTGACATTGAATCATGGAAGTCTTCTGGATGAAATCGTTCAAAGGGTGCTTCAACAGAATAATTGGCATATTCATCTTGCAAAAATGCAGTAGCTAAAAGCCACTTTGGATGTAACTGTCCATCTATTTCATCGTAATAAACGAATAATTTCATAAGATAAATTCTCCTCCCCGACTTGATCCTTTAATTGAGAGAGAATACGGTTAGTTGAATCGTATATCTTCCCCGGTTGTAGAGATTTTCTTTTTCTTTTGATTTTCAACTTTTTGCATTCGCAAATGGAACTCATGTCTTTCCTTCTCTCTTTTAATTGAATGAATCCGTTCAATAATAACTCTCTGAGGTAATTCAAATATATCACTTAATTTATCAATAGATTGGTACTTTATTGCAAAAGGCTCAAATAGATACCTTGGCATAGATAAATAAAGAGCAAGACGATTTGCTTGAGCCTCTTGCAAATCATTGAACCCTTTCGCAAGTATATTTTGTTCTCCTTCATGGGCGATAATGTGAGCTAGCTCGTGGAAAAATATAAAACGCTGCTCATAATATGATAGACGATTATCAATATAGATTAATGCAAAATCTTGATCATACAAACAGTTACTTGTTTTATTATGGTAACGTATTTCGACTTTAAACACCTCACAGAGATTTTCTATCGACAGTTGCTCTAAAGTACATATATTTTTTTCTTTCATTAGATTTGTAATTTGAATCTCTTTTAATGTTGCATATTGCACTGTATTATCACCTCATGTATAGGGAATGTATGTTCGTATCTAATGCGTAAATAAAAGTCCAAAAGGACCTTTATTAATCCCTTATACTAATATAAGGGGTTTTTTACATATTTGACAAAATACATAGTAAATTGAGTTTTTTATGAATTGTTCAATCTTTGTTGCATTCTTTTTTTTAATTTACGAAATTCTTCGCGTTGGCGCATTAAGTATTCTCTTTCTTCTTCATCTTCAACATCTACTGCACCACCGTCAAATGCAATATTAATTTCGGTTCGAGGCTGGTTTGTACGGCCGAGAAGATAGTCGGTATCAACATTAAAGAAGTCAGCAAATCTATTAATCATGCCTACATCTGGCATTCTTGCTCCGTTCTCATAGCCTGAAATAGTAGATTCGGCTAAATTGAACTTTGAACCAAACTCCTTAACAGTATAGGGAGTTTTGGTTTTTCTTAAATGACGTAACCTTTTACCAAATTCCTTTTTATCCATTTAATCACCGCCTCTCATTTATATTATAAAGTTAACTATGCAAAATGAAAAGTGTTAATAAAAAATTCGCAAAACGCATTGACGCTATTCATATTGCGTTGTATCATGGATCTATGAACGCATAATGCAAAGTGAGGGGGGAGAATATGCGGCTTAAAACTCTAGAAATCGATTCTAAAAACAAAAAATCTAGAAATGCCAATGAAAGAATTTGATATGCCTTTTGTTATAGTAGTCTCCGATGGACAAGCTAAATCAACAGAGTTACCAGCATATGGTGTAACAAGTATTATTACACACCAAAACAAAGTGAAAAGAGTTAAGTTTGATGAAGGTGAGGATTTTTAAAAGTTATGATGAATGCATTCGTTCTACCAGTCACCTGGAGGACACTGATGAGTACGGTATAATCCGTATCTTTCAGTGTCCTCTTTTTTCATGAAGGTTAAACGATGCACTGTAGCAATAGAAAAACGACACGAATGAGAGGAGATGTTGTATTATGTCATCCCGCCTAGAAGAAAAGCAGAGTAGGAATAAGATAAAGGAAAAGGTAGAAGCGGCATTAGAAAAGTATCAAATGTATTTATTATTGGTGGACGAGGCTGTCATTCCAAAAGTAACTCAATCGTATTCTATTATTCCACCAACGAAGACAAATGTATTTTATTCGAGTACGGAAAATGCAGCATTAGAAAGCATTGAAAGAAATAAGCAATATGGTCAGTACATTGAGCGTATTAGAAAAGCAATAAATAAACTGTCAGATCAAGAAAGGGCAATTATTATTAAGAGATATTTAGTAGGAGATACTTTTGATTATCAGGTATACAATGAGCTTAGTTTAAGTGAAAGGCAGTATTATCGTATTAAAAGTAAAGCGATTCATAAGCTAGCATTTATTTTACAGCTGTGATGGCAGACATTTGGCAGAATGAAGGCAGAGCATAACGCTAAAAAACGATTATGATGATAGTAAGTTAAATTTTCATTAAAACAAAACGTATTTGCAACTATTAGGCGTTGCTACTAGTAGGGGCAAAAAGGAGGAAGCGAAGGTGGACGTTTCGTCTAACAAGAAATATCTTGTTAACATAGAGCTTGAAAATAATGTAAACAGTAGGGATCAAAGGAATGCTAGGAAAGAGAATCAGCGTCAATTGATAATTCCAAAGACGGTTGAAGAATATCGTAAGGTGCTTCAAGCTGAGGGAGATAGAAGAGTAACAATGGCACTGGAAACAGCAAAAGCGAAATGGGAACAGGAATATGAACAGAGGATTAAGAAAGAGAGAGCAGAGGCTATAAAAGCTGCTCAAAAATCGGTAGAAAAAGAGAGAAAGCGATACTTGATAAAGCAAAAGTTGATAGGGAAGCATTAGAGAAGGTATTAAAAAAAACTGAATTAAAGCTAAAAACGATCTATCTATTAAATGATAGAAACCTGCCAATTACGTTTGTAAACTTTTTATTAGATCAGGATGTAGACAAGATTGAAAGAAATGTAGAAGACTTTCAAAGAGCTTTCTATAGTGCAGTAGAAGAGGCGATTACAGAGATGCCTAAAAAGAAACTTAATTGTAATCAATAGAATAGCTCATTACGGTCCATTTTATCTAATTAATTGGAGACGTAAAGGAAGAAGGAGCTTAAGATGGATATTCTGGAGCGACTAATTGTAGAGATTATAAATGAACAGGATTATGATCTACCTGTGGTATCACCTATTTTACTTGAAGAAAATAGTGTGGCTGTCATGGGTATATCAACAAATGATAACCGTCTTTATTATGATGGTTCAAAAGAGCAATCCTTTACTTTTCAAGTATTAGTTAGGCATGAAGTGCAGTTTGAAGCATACCGAACGTTACTGCATATTGCCAATTTGTTATTAAATAAAAAGGATGTTCGTAGCAGTCATTCTTATGATTTTATGCAAATGAGGATGGCAGAAGAACCTAAAAGGTTAGTAAAGGCAGAGGATTATTATATTTTTGCTGCACAATTTAGTGCTGAATTTTATATTAGAGGAGTGGATATTGATGGCTAGACAAAAGAATGCATTAACTGGATATTTTGTGGCTGCTATGCCAACAGCTGGAGAAGAACCTGAATACATGGAGTTAGCAAGATGGATTTCAACAGTTACGGATGATACAGATGAAACGAGTGAGGCTACAGGTTATTATGATGGGGATGGAAATCCAACTACAGATGTTACAGCTCGTTTAGAGCAATATTCGTTTGAAGGTATGTTTGACAAGGATGATCCTGCGATGGCATTTATTAATAGTATTAAGCGTGAGGTTGGAGAAGGCCGGAAAATTATGTTCAAAAAAGTTGAATCAGATGGAACAGAGGTTGAAGGCCCTGCTACGGTAACAGTACCCATTACGAGCGGTGGAGAAGCAACTGAGTTTGCGACTTTTAGCTGCACAATTGGATTTGATCGGAAGCCGACTATTACTGCAGTGCCCTAATGAGCCCCAGAGCATGATGGGGGAGTAGAAGATGAAATAGAATAAATGAACGGAGGGGAAACCCTCCTATTTTAATTATTGGAGTGATGATGAGATGGCTATAAAAATTGATATTCAAAAAACCGTAATACCAGTACAAATTGGCGAGTTAGAGTATACGGTTGATGTTTCAGATGAAGCAGTTAAAAGAGTAAGGGAAGGTTACCGACACATTAAAGAAGAAGTGGAAGCTATGCAGATGGGAGTCGGTTATGAAGAGGATTTCAACCGAACAAAAGAGGTGTTAGCTCAGTCTTTTAATTTAATATTAGGTGAGGATGCTTTTGAAGGCTTATATAATCAAACACCTTCAATTACACTGCTTGCCAAATATTTAATTATAATCGTCGAAAATTTAAATAATGAATTTGAAAAAGTTGGATTAACTCAAACTCAGGCAGATAAAGCTAAAAAATATCTTAAGAAGAAATAGGTGATAACAAGTGTTTAATCTTGCTTATTCACTTGAGAAGACCGTTGATATTGATGGCACATTATATGAAGTAGATATGAGTTATGATAACATTTTAAGGTTATATGAATTATTAAACGATGAAGAAATAGATGATAGAACACAAGTGGAAATTGCACTAGTAATGTTACTAGGGGTTGAACTTGATTTAAATATTCAGGTTAAGTCGGATATTTTAAGGGAAATTTATAATCAGTTAATTGCAGGAGATCGGCAAATGGAACAGGCAATTGATATACAAGGAAATCCCATGCCAGAAGTAGTGAAAGGGAACAATCCACCATATTCCATTAAACAAGATGCTGAATATATTTATGCTTCTTTTATGCAGGACTATCAGATAGATTTATTTGAACAGCAAGGGAAGTTAGATTGGAGAAAGTTTTTAGCTTTACTTGATGGATTGAAAGGCGATACGCGGTTTAAAGAAGTAGTGAATATTAGAACAATGGAATTACCAAGTGGAAAAGGGAGTGCAAAGCAACGTGAAAAGATAAACAAAGCTAAGAAGGCATACCAGTTAAAAGGATAATTATTTTAGTAAATATTAACATCCATTTGAGGAAGTAAGCAATAATAAAGCGTAACCGGATGCTTCTTAAGAAGTAGTCTTTATAGTCCTATTGGTGCACTTGTATGAGGAGCTATTGGTTAAAGAAATAACGCTTATATGCTTTCTAGATTGAGGAAGTACACAGGAAGAGTTTGAAAAGTTTTGCAAAACTAGTCATTCGTTTAGGGATGGCTATTTTTTATGCAATTTAAAGGCAGGTGAAATAAATGGGAGATGGGCAAATAGTTATAAACATAAAAATTAATGATAAAGTCATTTCGTCCGTATTAGATCATGTCGACAAACAAGTCAAAGAGCAAGAAAAGAAAAGTGAGAAAGTTGCTTTTAACTTAGGTAATATTGTGAGTGCATTAAACCTTGATTCATTTGCAAAAAAAGGAATTGAACAATTAAAAGAGTCGTTTATTGAGGGATTCGATCAAATTGATGTTATTGAGTCATTTGATCGAACAATGACTGCAATTACTGGAAGTAGTGATGTGGTAGCTGAAGCATTAGATAGAACAAAACAGGCTGTTACAGGTACTGCGTTTGGATTCGATACAGCTACTAAAGCCGTTCAAAGTCTTGTGACACACGGTACAGATATCCATAAGGCAACTGATTACATTGAGATATGGGGAGATGCAGTTGCTTTTTACGGTAATGGCAGTAGGGAGCAATTTTCTGATGTGACTGATTCATTAGTAAATATGCTTTCTACAAATCAAGTTTCAATGGATCAAATAAACAGACTATATGATGTAGGAATATCAGCTCCTGAAATGTATGCTGATGCGACAGGGAAAAGCGTCGAACAAGTTAAAAAGGGATTAGAGGATGGCACCATTTCCGCAGAGGATTTTGTAGGAGTAGTTACGAAAAGCATGAAGGATGGAACTGATAGCTTTGTTTCAATTGAAGGAGCTGCAAAAGAAGTAGGAGTAACGTGGGAGAACGTCTTTGATGTTATACGTGACTCGGTAACACGTGGTGCAACTACGATTATCCAATCAATTGATGAAATGCTTACGTCTAATGGTTTACCAGATATGCGAACAATGATGGTAGAGTTCGGGTTATTGTTTGAAAATACGCTTAATTCCCTTGCGGAAGCAATTCCCCCTTTACTTGAACGTTTAAAACAAGTGTGCATTATTTTAGAGCCTTGGCTACCGTTGTTAGGGAGTATTGCTATTGGACTAGGATCAGCTGTATTAGCTATTGCGGGATTTAACTCAACTGTAAAAACATTTAATGATGTCACTAATGCAATTAAACTCATGAACACAGCACTTTTTACAAGTCTATGGTTTTGGATTATTGCGGCTATAGTTGCGGCAGCAGTCTTAATTTATACTTATTGGGAGCCAATAAGTGGTTTTTTCATTGATTTATGGGAAAAAATAAAAGAATCTGGATTCGCGATATGGGAATGGTTGAAATCCGTGTGGGTAGAGACCGTTGATACGTTTATTATGTTATGGGAAGGTATTAAAGAGTTTTTCGTTGATCTTTGGCAATCAGTAGTAGAAGTAGCTGTTACTATTTGGGACCTAATAGTTGAACGATGGAATGAAGTGATCGAATCGATTTATGCTATATTTGGTCCACTAATTGATTTTTATATGGAGCTCTGGGAAAGTATATTCGCCGGTACTAGTCAAATATGGGAAAATATCATTGAATACTTTAGTAGCACCTGGGAAAATATTAAAATCATTGCCAGTGCGGCTTGGGAACTAATAAAAAATGCTATTTTAGGTCCAATCCTTTTGTTGATCAATTTGCTACAAGGTGACTTAGATGAATTTGCTGACAACCTTTATGCCATATGGGAAAACATTAAGGAAGCAGCTACAACGATATGGGAAACAATAAAAGAACAAATTTTATTATACGTTCAATTTGTTATTGATCAACTTGTCATTTTATGGGATGGGCTCAAGTCATATTTAATAGGATTATGGGACTCTGTTCTTTCTGTTGCATCTAATATATGGGATAAAATCAAATCAAGTATTAGTGATCGAATAAAGGCAACTCAGTTACTTCTTCGGGAGATATGGGAATCCATTGTCCTTAATATATTTCGAAAATTGGCTGATATATGGGATGAAGTGAAGAGGAAATTTAATGAAGTGAAAGACGCAGTAAAAGAAAGAATGGAAGATGTTAAAAATACGATAAAAGACATATGGGATGAAGCAGTTTCCTTTTTACTAATATCGATTTAAAGGATATTGGAAAAGATATTATTCAAGGATTAATTAATGGTATTGGCGGAATGGCAACAGGGTTTTTAAGAAAGTAAATGAAATTGCTGAAGGAGTTAAGGAAAAGATTAAAAGTGCGTTATCTATTTATTCACCATCAAGGTGGATGCGTGATGTAATAGGGGCGAACTTAATGAAGGGCTTCGAAGTTGGTGTTGAAAAAGAAAAAAATAGTGTCATGAGAAAATCTGAAGAAGCAACCAATTGGATGAAACCTGATATCAGCGATTTTAAAAACCATTTAAGAGGACTGTCTATTCCATTAGGTCATTTGGCTGGATTATCATCATTAAATGTAATAGCTAACGGAGCAATTACAAATGAAAACAATGCTGGTAGAGAGCATGTAGATCAGCCGGCCATCATTAATGTAAATGTAGGTAGTAAACGAATCGCAAGTGAAATTATTGATGACATTACGAGGATGCAGGAAAGAAATAAATCTAGGCAGCAACGTTTACAAAGTCAAAAGGGGGTTTTTGTGTGATCTTTAATGGAATTGAAAAAGAGTACATTGGCGTGACAAAAGAGCTATTCCGACCTCCTACTCCTCCTGTCGAGTTCTTAACGACCACAAAGTTAAAAGGAGGCGATCGAGTTAGAAGAAAGAACTTCACAAGTGCAGAATTAACGGTTCCGATTACAATAAAAGGAGGTAAGAGAATTGAAGAAAGAAAAGAAGATTTATCTAATTGGTTAGTTCATGATGAGCCTAAAAAACTAATATTTAAAGACTCGCCACACCGTTATTTTTTAGCTTTATATAAGGATATGGAGTTGGAGGAGAATTATAAATTTGCAAGGGGGCATATTCAATTTTATTTACCAATTGCTTACCGATTTGGTGAGGATCAGCAAATAGACGTTGGCTCAACATACACAAGCTATCATATTACAGGACAAGTTGAAATGCCGTGGAAAAGTCGATCGGTCTTTACTAGTAGCAGTTCAAATTTTACATTTGAAAACAATCAGGGTGGTAAAATCCATCTAAATTTTAGTTTTGTAGAAAATGACGTATTAGAAATAGACTATGCAAAACGAGAGGTTAAGTTAAATGGCGAAAATTTAGCAGTTGCATTATCGTTGCAGTCCAATTGGTTTCTATTAAAGCCACATGTTAATACGTTTAGGGCAAGTCAACCAACAACCGTGATGTATACGGAAAGATTTTATTAAATATGAAATCTATTATAGAGAGGAGGAACTCTATTGGCTGAATTATTTATTTTCAATCAGGATGACCGTTTATTAACGGTGATTACTGAAGAAACAGGACTGATAGAAGCACGACTTCGGGAAGAGCTGAACCGTATTCCGGATCAGCCTTTCTCATTTACGATTGAAGCAGATACAGAGGGAGCATCTTATATAGTAGAAGAAAATCAGGTCGTCTTTCGAGATATGGAAGGCGATCTTCGTTTATTTATTATTAAAGAGTTAGATGAAATTGATGATATAGATGGTCCACAAACGACGGCGATCTGTATGCCAGCTTTTGCAGAGGAATTGCAGGAGCATATCGTCGTAGAACAAAGCTTAACTAATCAGCCAGCACAGGTTGCATTAGATGCAGCTCTTAAAGGTACGCGTTGGACAGGTGTTGTTGAAGGGGAGTTTGGTGAAGCCTCCACACATTTTTATTATATTTCATCTGCAGTTGCCGTTTGGAATGTTCTTGAATTATGGGGAGGTGATATCAAGGACGTTGTCTTAATCAATGAACAAAATCATATTGTTGCTCGTAACGTGAAGCTCCTACAGAGGCTTGGAGGGGACTACGGGAAACGGTTCGAGATAGATCATAATATAAATGAAATCCAGCGTACTGTTATATCGTATCCAGTTACCGCTTTGTACGGTAGAGGGGCCTCATTATCTAAAGAAGATGGTGAAGGAGATTATACTCATTATCTTGATTTTACAAATATTGAATGGAAAACGTCAAAGGGTGATCCAGTTGATAAACCATTAGGGCAAGGTTGGGTCGGTGATCCTCAAGCTTTACAAAAATATGGTCGTGAACATAACGGGAAGCTATTGCATCGAGAAGGAATCTGGCAGGACCATGACATTGAAGATCCAGCAGTACTTTTACAAAAAACGTGGGAACAACTTCCGAAATTAAGCAAACCAGAAGTCAATTATCGTTTGTCAGTATATTTACTTGAGCATATTGCTGGATATGAGCATGAAAGAGTGAGTCTTGGTGACACGGCTAGAGCCATTGATAGACAATTCAGTAGACCAATTGAAATCCAAACCCGAATTATTGCGGTCGAGTATGATCTTCTAGACATTGAAGGGACTGCAATGGTTGAAATGGGGCAATTCCTCTCGGTGTATGAAGATGATCGTATTGAGAAAATAGAGGCAGATATTGATCGGAATCGAGGGAAGTGGGAGGCAGAAGCACAACCAATTACAAATGATCGTTACCCAAATATTAAACCAAAAGCACCGGTTAATGTGAGGGCAGAAGGTGGATTTCAGGTTATACAAATTTATTGGGATTATTCGAATGAAGTTTACGTTAATTATTACGAGGTTTACGGAAGTCAGGTTAAGGATTTTGTACCTGATAGTCAACATTTATTGTGGCGTGGGAAAGTGAGTGCCTTTGCCCACACCGTTGGCACTGATCAAACCTGGTATTACTACGTAAGAGCCGTTAACTATCAGGACACTCCGAGTGATTGGTCAATGCAAGTGACTGCAAGCACACATCGAGTGATATCAGATGACATTTTGTTTGGTCCCGATCTTGCCGGACACTTACGTGAGTTAAACCGCATATCAGACATCATAGGCGAGGGAGGCGTTGACTTTGACAACATTTCGCAACATGCACGAAACTTATTAGAACAAGAGGCGAGAACATACACAGCCGAAGAGGTACAACGTGTCGAACGTGAATTAGTAGGTGGACTTGCTGAAAAAGCCAATCTTGACTATGTGGATGGACAGTTCAGGTTGCTGGATGATGAGATCAGTTTTGTAACAGACACGGTCGATAATTTGACAACTATATCTAATAACTTGCGTTCTAGAGTGGAAGAAAATGAACAAGTCTTATCTGAAGCGGATGGGAAAATTGTTACGATAGAAACAGAGATAGACGACATAGAGGGTAAGTTATCCGTTGCTATCGATGAGTTGTCGGTTGTTGAAAACACGATCCAAAATCAACAAACTCAGATAGAAGCTAATGCTGAAGCGATAACCTTTAAGGCAGATCAGGACGAAGTAGAAACTCTTTCGGGTAATGTAAGATCTTTAAGTTCCGAGTTGCAATTCCAAGCTGGGGAAATCGAGCTAAAAGCCGATAAAGAAGAACTCAGGCAGGTTAACAATAGGGTAACTGGAATATCAACAGATGTAGCCAGCCTACGGGTGTCGTATGACAGTATAACCTCAACGGTCAGCTCATTGCAGTATAACATAGATCATATGGAAATCGGTGGAAGGAACTACCTTCTTGATTCTCAGTTTAAATATGAGACTGATTACTGGGTGTTTTATACCGCTAGTACAGGAGAGGGACATGTAAGTAAGGTTGGAGATATGGTTGTTATCGACGGTATTAGTGGGTCAAACGGACCATACTCAAGGAACGGAGTTAATAGACCTACTTTTTACAGAGGAGATGTTGTGACAGTCTCGATATGGATAAGGGGTCAAGGTACATTAAGAATAGGTCTCAATGGCACGTCTACTACGACATTCCAAGTTAATGCTCGAGAGTATACCAGATTCTCGCATACTTTCGCCATTAACTCTGATGTAGCTACAAATGCATTTGTCTTCTATGGTATAGACCAGTGTTACTTTGAAATCCAACAGGTTAAAGCCGAGAAGAGTAGTAAACCCACAGACTGGACGCCCGCACCGGAAGATGCTACAGAAGATCTAAATGGTCTATTAGATAGTATGACTAGGTTGGAATCTGAAATCAGACAGAATGCCACTGAAATATCTTCACGAGTAACCGAAACGACTTTTAGGAACACCACCAGTAGTTTAGCTAAGGAAGTGGATATTGTGAGTCAAGGCCTCTATCACGCCGAATCTTTAATCCAACAGAATGCTGCTCAGATACAGCTTAGGGTGACCGAGACAGATTTTAACAATCTAAAGATAGGTGGAAGGAATCTAATACCCAACTCCACTTTCAACAAGGGGAGTTGGGACTGGGTTAGTTTTAGTAATGCCAGAGCGTCGATTCTATCTCCAGAAGTAGATAAACCCGACAGTAATATACTGCACATCAACTATAGTAATTTTAGCTCTAACACGCCTATAAGGAACCGAAAAAGAACTCTAGTAAAGGCGGACGGGTCGGAAAAGGCAACCATAAGTTTCGACATTTACGCTGATAATATCAATAGACTGAGTCACCTCCTATTCACTGTTAGATTAAATCAACAAGCCACCGGTACAAGTGAAACTACAATAACCAATATAAGACGTTCCGACATTGAAGATGAGATTGTCGAAGGTGAGTGGGTCAGAGTAGAGGTCACTTTTGATATACCGTCTAACTCGAGAAAATGGATGACGGTTGCTTTTTATAATTCTAATTCTAATAACAGTGGTGGAACGGTCGACTTTAAGCTAAGAGAGTTGAAACTTGAACTAGGTGGCAAGGCTACGGACTGGAACCCGGCTCCAGAAGATGTACAGAACAGTATAACTAATATGGAGACATCAATTAATCAGCTGTCAGGGAAGATCGAGCTTACAGCCTCTAAAGATGAGGTAAATGCTCTATCGGGCAGATTAACAACAGCCCAGTCTCAAATAAGGATTAACTCTGATAATATAAATTTAAAAGTAGATAGGGATGGCATCGTATCAGCTATCAATCTATCAAAAGAGGGCATCCGTATCCAAGGTAGCCTCATACACCTAAGTGGACTGACCTTGATTGATAACGGGATAATTAAGACAGCACATCTTGCTAATGCCTCTATAACACGAGCCAAGCTAGGTACAGCTGTTGTAGGTACTGCACAAATTGCTGATGCAGCTATAACGAGTGCTAAAATTTCGAGTGTCAACGCCGATAAGATTAATGCTGAAACTTTATCTGCAATTACTGCTAATCTTGGGACGGTTACAGCTGGTATTCTGCGATCAAATAATAACCGGCTTAACTTTAATCTTAATAACGGGCTTTTAGAGATTAGATCAGGTGGACAGATCAACTTCATGGATCCCGGTAATGGTGTGAAATATATAACTGGCTCTCACACTGCTGGATGATCATGGCCAATAGCAGCGGTCTTAATCGACCTCTTGTTGCGATCGGTGTAGACACAGGCTCAGGGGTAATTAATACGAATAGTGCTAATTTCACCGGTATGATGATACAGGCTAAAGACACAGGTCGTCGTATGCAATTTATAGGAGGGAACTACATTCTTGCAACGAGATCAGACCTATCAACAGCAGGGTTTGTTATCCGCAGTGATGGTAGCGAGAGTACTCGATCTATCTATGGGTGGAACTCATCTACTTACAACTATGATCTAGGTCTAAACAGTGCTCAATTTACAGATGGGTTTATCCAAAACATTAAGGCTAGTCAGGTCATCCATCTACGTGATGCATACAGTACGGGCGGCTGGCGTGTAGAGACACGAGCACAAAGTGGAAAAACAACCATTACATTAAGAGGGATTAATACGAATTCATGGAATTACAATCTAGGAGCAACTGGTTACAGGATTAACCGTCTCTTTCTAAGTAATAGCCCTGACGTAAGTTCAGACGAACGTTTGAAAGAGGACATAACACCTAACACTCTTGGTCTAGACTTTATCAATGACCTTGATACTAACGTATTTAGACTTAAACAACGAGAGTCAGACGTACTTCAAAATCCGTTACAGTTTGGTGTTATAGCGCAACAACTTAAGACGACGTTAGAGCAACATGGTATAGATACAACCGCACACAGTATGCTGTCTCAAAGCGAAGATGGCTTTTTTGGTGTGCAGTATGAACAATTAATTGCACCGACAATTAGGGCAATACAGGAACTTGATGTAAAAATGGATGATGAGGTAAATCAACTTAAGCTTGAGATTCAATATTTAAAAATGAAAATAAAACATTTAGAGGAGAATGTAGCATGAAACTACAATACAAAGATTTGAAGGTTGCAGCAGACTTTTTGAAGAAGGTGTCACTGAAAGGTAAGAAATCGGTGCACCGTATGCGGATTATTAAGGTGCTGGAAGAACAAAATAAGAAGTTTGCAGAGGAAGAACTAGAATTATTGAAATCATATGCAGAATTGGACGAGCAAGGCGAACTTGTATTGAGTGAGGGAGGTGGTTTCAAGATTAAGGAGGACAAAGATAAGAAGGAATTTAGAAAACAACAAGAAGAATTGTATCAAGAGTATTTCGTTGTGGATGAAAAGAACTTAGAAACAGCAGTCAAAACAGTTGAAGAAGTAGTCAATGACTATAATAAAGAGCTTTCTGACAAAGATGCAGAGGCTCATTTTTTATTAGTTGAAGCATTTGAAAATATGGAAGGAGACGAATAATGATGGGACTTATAGAGAAATTGCAGATACAAGTCAGTGGTACAAGGTTCAATAGTGATGATACGGTCCGTGTTGATTTTAGAGGTGTCGATCAACAGGGTGAGATTAATTTGAGTGGTTATGTAGTTGGTACGTTGGATGAGTACTTTACGTATGCTGGGCAAGGCATGGCAGGGTTGCAGGAGTTTACTCGTCAAAAAATTGTTGCACGTTTAAATAGCGACACAGAAGAACAACCAGAAGCCGAGTAAGGCTTTTTTATTTTCGTAAAAAAGAGAGGAGATTTTATATGGAATCACTATTTAAATGGGCTGCAGCATTTTTAGCTGCAGTTATTTCTTTTTTATATGGAGAGTGGACAATCTTGTTATCGATTCTGTTAACGTTGGTGGTTATCGATTATGTAACAGGGCTCGTTGCAGCTAGTGTGAGTGGCGAGATTAAAAGTCGTGTAGGTCTTACGGGAATCGCTCGTAAGATTTTTATTTTTGTGATGGTAGCCGTTGCCCATCTAGTAGACAAGGTTTTGTTAGAGGTTGGGTTTCAGACAGAAGCACTGATTTTTACAGCTGCGATTGTCTTCTATTTAGTTAATGAGTTGATAAGCATTACAGAAAATGTAGGCCGAATCGGTATTCCTATCCCAAAGCAATTAAAACAAGCGATAGAAATTTTAAAAGAAGATGATCAGTAATGGTAGCGATTAAAAAGCAATTAGTATCACAATCTGTCATCAATCAACGGTCGTATGGTAAAGGCAATAAAAAGACGTCGGTTACAGTTCACCAAACAGGAAACACCAATAAAGGGGCAAATGCACAAGCTCATGCTAATTTGCAATCTAGGCTCAATAGCCGTCAAGCTAGTTGGCATTACCAAGTAGATGACAAAGATATTATTCAATCGTTTGATGATGACGTGATGTGCTGGCATGCAACTGATGGTCGTGGTCCTGGTAACAGAACATCGATTTCTATCGAGTTGTGTATCAATAGCGATGCTGATTACAAAAAGACATTGGAAAATGGTGCTGCTCTTATTAAGTATTTAATGGAAAAATATAACTTATCTATCAAAGATGTGAAGCAACATGCTGATTGGGCAAACAAAAATTGTCCAGCTCAATTAAGAGCTGCAAAAGACGGTGTCTCGTGGTCTAACTTTTTAAAGATTGTGGCGGGGAAAGGGGAACAAGTAAAGGGAGAAGTGAAAAAAGTACCTGAGCAGACTTACAAGCCTAAGTCGTCCACAACAATTACAAAACAAACAGATGATGCTTATGTACGAACGATCCAAGAGTGGATAAACAATTACGGATTTAAGAATAAAATTGATGGGTTACCGGGTCCGCAAACACTAGGTGGATTAATTCGTGTACTACAAAGTGAGCTTAATCGTCAATTCAATGCTGGTCTAACTGTAGATGGGATTATTGGACCTAAAACACGTTCTAAGCTAGTCACTGTTCGTAATGGAGCGAGAGGGAATATTACAAGAGTGCTGCAAGCGTTGCTTTACATTAAAGGGTTTAATCCGGGTCCATTCGATGGCATTTATGGCAGTGGAACAGAGAAAGCTGTAAGAGAATTTCAACGTTCTCAACAGATCACTGTAGACGGGATCGTTGGTCCGCAGACTTGGGGTAGGTTGTTTGGACAATAATGTTGGTCTAAAACAGCCTTTCGGATTGCTGAGGAATATAACGAGAAAAGAATTTTAATAAATTAGCCTCCATCTTCCTATTCAGGTGGAGGCTAATTAACACATTACTAATGTTGCTTTTTTGGACTTATTGAATTTTAATTAGCACTTATTAATACGATTGAGGTCTAATTGAGCAATATAATTAGAGCACCGATTTTTATATATCAATTAGGGATGGAAATAACAAACTACAATTTCAAGCATAACTTTTGATCTACCCACCTGACCTCTTTATAAAGCATTATATCGATAAAATACCTGTTTTATTATACCGTTACTATTTTTGACATTAATTATTACCTTATGTAAACTCTTTCATATATTTGAACAAGAATGAGTGAGGAGTATATATATGAAAAGAAAAATAATAAGTATATTAATAGTTATATTTATATTATTAGTATTAATTATTATTAATAGCTACACATCTGCTAATGCATATAGCGGTTATATGGAAATTATTGAGAAGGTAGAACAAGACGATAAGAAAATTGTTACTATACATAATCCAGATTTCGGTTTAATTTCAATTCAATTAAAAAACAATCAAACTATTAATTTTACTAATAAACCTAATAATTTATATGAAGAAATCATTATTACGGAAATCTGGAATGATCTTATCGTAGGACAAGAATATTATATGAATATTAAAGAATATCAATTTCCTTGGAGTTTCTTTGTAATTAATTATGAGATTGATTACTTGAAATTGTATTAATTTTTTGCCCTACAGGAGGAGAGTTGGGAGGAAATTAATAATAGGTAATTAATACTAATATGAGAAGTAGGCGAAAACATTTGTAAATTACTAAATTTTCTTTCTTTTTGTTTTTATTATTTATGATTCCTGTAAGTGCAGAAGAAGGTTCTAATTTTACTTATGAAAACTCCTTGAATAAGGTAAGCTTATAATGGAATGATATATACCACTTTCAATATTAAATTTTCTTCTGAATACAATTTTGATTTATCCTTTCTAAATAGTTAATTAGACAAATATATAGAGAATCCTACTTATTTGTATATTTTTTAAATATATTTACTGAAACAATAAAACAACATATAATATAGAAGAAACTCATAAAAATAATTATGTTTCTGCCGACATCTTGCCGACAATTTAATAAATATATTAGCAATTGAGTTAAAGTTAGTTAAAGCGAATGTGCTATGTTATTTAGGGTATCTTATTATCCAAGAGTATAAAATAATATAGGTCACCGCCATAATAAGATAGGGGGCAGCGGTTCAAGTCCGCTTGGAAGCTCCAGACGAATCCATAAATGACACGCCTTTCAGTGATTGAAAGGCGTTTTGGTTTACCTGCCAAGTTATCGCTCATATCTCCGTTAATGGGTTTCTATTAATCCATAAAATTTTCAATCAAATAGACAACTCTTTCTGTAGTAATATGTACTAGATAGTCCATTCCTTCGGCTCTTGCAGATGCATTTTCGTCTGGCATTTCTGCAAAATTTTGCTCTTTCATTTCAATCCATTGTATTTGCTCTGATTTTATCAGTTCAAATTCTTCAATCGGCATTGTTTCTTTTAATACATCCCAAACTTCTTGTAATAAATCATCCCAATCACTATAGTATTGACCATAGAAACCATGTGGGATATCATGTGCATACAATTGTTGGGCTTCAGTTAAGATCTCTTGCTCAAGTACAAACACCTTCTGAAAGTACGTATCCCTGTTACTATGCAATTCGGAAGTTTGAATTGTTTCCACAGCTCCTAATTCCTTTTCTTCTAGTGTATTCTCTGCTTCTATTTCTCTTTCTTCCTGTCGTCTTTTCTCTTCTGCTTCAATTTCCTCAGTTATATTATCCACTCTTATTAATTCACTATTTTCGGATACACCATTTGGGTCTCTGACAATTGTTATAGTGTCGTTATCTTCAAATGACCTTCAAAGAAAAATTCAGCAGAGCCATTATCAGGATTAATAATTTCTATCATGAAGTTTTCATCTTGCGTTTCAGTTAGTATATATTCAACAGTCATGGGGCTATCATTTGATTGTGATCTATTTATAATTCTTTCTTCACCTATTTCTAGGTATGTTGTTGTAATATGGTCGTCTACAACTACTTTCCAGCTGCTTCCAACCAACTTGCTCTCGATAGAGCTACCACAAGATACTAATAATAAAGTAGTAGTCACTAACATGATCAACCATTTTTTATTTAAAGTCATACCAACAACTCCTTAGTTACTATTTCTAATATACAGGCTAAAAACGAGGAACTCACGGATTTAAACTAACTCGGATAGTAATGTGAAATGTAGTCACTTCTCATCAAATCTATTAATCGGTCTTGACGTCAAAAAACCTAACTCCATGAATAAGAGCTAGGTTTAGATTAGCCTATCAAATTTTCGTTGTAAACCCAATTAGTTAGGGTGAATTAATTTATCCGATTTATCAAAAAATTCTTTGTATAAATTAATTTTAACATACGTGTCAAGTCTATATTAGATTTCCAGAGTATGCCATCTTGTGTTGTGTTGGTCTCCTGATAGTAAATAATTTCAGAAATCTAAAAACTTTAAACATCACGGTCATCGCTTTAAATGGATTTGGTTCGGTAGACCGATATAAAGTAACTAACAGATAATAGAATTGCATTTTATTCGAGACTTTTGCTAGTATTACAAAAAAGCCTCTTTATTTATGAGGGATTAGTACTTAAAAGTTGTATTCTTCACTTTCCATTTTTCTAATGATATAAATAACCAAAAACTATAAATTCCAAGTGTTATAACAGTTAAAAGCCACCACTTAATCCAGTTTCCAAATAATCCAATAGCACTGCCGTGGAACTGTAATCTTCTCCCTTCAACAACAGTATGATTAATCTTCCAGCCATATATCATACACAAAGCCCAAGGGTAACAAATACCGAGTGTAAAGAAAGTAACTAGAAAACCAAGTATACACCAGCCGATATACTGATGTAGTTTACCATCAAAATACGATTTCACTTCAACTTGTACTGTTTCTTTGTCAACTGCTCGCATAACCTCACCTCCTATAACGCGATTATAATAAAAAAAGCGATATTCTGACTATTTATTTGACAACATTAAAAACAGTAGTTACAAGTTAAATTGGTTGAGGAATGTACCGACCTATAAATAGATCATATAAGAAAAGTAAATTAATAAAGCTATTTTCAGTAAATATCTTACTACAACGGGTGAAACAGCTTTATTAGAGATGTAGCACACCTACGTAAATCGATGCTGAACGCGATACTCCTTATACCAAATATAAGCTAACCCTACCAATATACATCCACTTAGAACATAGATAATTTGAACACCATTGTTCCAATCAATGATAAAAAAACTAATTAATGGCCCGAATGCTGCACCGATGTCTAAGAAAACAGAGTAATAAGTCATAACAGTATTTTTATTTGATTGCGTTGCAAAGTCAGATGTAACGGCATCAATTAAGGTGGTTAAGACAGTTGATACGGCTAGAAATAACAAAACGATGGTTAACCATAGAAAAATGTTAAGTTCGATTGGAATTAGGAATAAACAAGCGGCACCGAATATTAAGAACATGATAAACAGTGGAAGCCTTCCTTTTCTGCCATCAGAAAGTTGACCAAATTTTATCGCTAAAAAAGGTTCCCACCCCCACCGGACTCCTTGTAAGATCCCTGATAGGGCAGCGGCTCCGATTGCAAAAAAATATAGGTTGATCGTTTCTCCGTACTGATACGTTAACACGATGCTCATTGTTGAGCTGACCATTCCTTGTATAATGAAGGCTAGTAATAACCCGGAAATAATGACTTTTAGAATCGGTTTAGTGATCCATGAAAACGTAGACTTTCCTGTTTCCATAGTCATATCATTTTTAGAACTTGGGATAAACCAAAATACTAAAGGAATTCCAATGATCATTAATAAGCCGAAGCTGATGGAAACGAAGTGAATACCTAAAATACTGACAAGTACGCCTCCAACTAACATGCCAATAAGGCTGCCGAGGCGATAAAGACCGTTGTACATCCCCATTAATTTCCCTCGGTCTTCATCAGTTGAACAATCCAATACAGTGAAAAATCCTCCTAACCGTAAAAAGGACCAAGCTACTCCCCACACGATTCGCAAAATAATCCAGGCAATAAGACCGTTCAGTGTACCATAACCGATTGTTGTAATGATACTAAGCAGAACAGCTAACAATACTCCCGAACGCAATGAAAATTTGCGATAGAGCAAACCGACCCATGGATTTACGGGAATTCGTATAAAACGATTGAGAGAAAGGATTAACCCTACTTCCCACAATGATTCTAACCCCACTTCTCGATAATAGATTGGAAGTGCAATATAAAGCATCGAATCACCGATTAAGCAAAGTGCAGTCACTAATGAGATTGTTATTACTGATTTTTGTGATGTGTCTTTTTTTTGAGTCAAATGGAAGTCCCCCTATTTCAAACTCAAACCGTCTTTAAGGTGTAATGAAACAATGATATTCGTTTAATTTTAACCTAATATTAAACACGGACTTTTTTTTTGTAAATTCTACGTCTGTTTAATTAATAAAAACATAGGCGTCGTCTCTGGAATTTACTATCATAACTTGGCAGAAACGTACAATTACTAGGCTCAGTCACTTATAACAGGGGTTTTTCTAGCTATTTACAAAACATCGCATTTTAAACCATTCTTAACAAAGTAAATAAAATCTATAAATTAACTTAAGAGCTTCTTAACTTTAAATTTAAAAATGGCCTGTATGATAGGACAGGTAGGAAAAAATATCACCCTTTAGGAGGATTTAGAATGTCAAAGAAATTATTAACGTTAATGCTATCTCTTGCACTGATGGCCCTTGCTGCATGTGGTTCATCGGATTCAACAAATTCAGATAATGGTGAAGGTAATGGAGATGATTGGCCTGATACTTTTATTTTCGGTCTATTACCAACAGAGGACCAAGAGGAATTAACGAAGCGATATGAGCCAATGGTAGAGTACTTAGAAGAATACTTAGAAATTGATGTTGAAATCTACAATGCTACGAACTATACAGCATTAATTGAGGCAATGTCTAACGGTCATATACATGGGTCATCATTTGGACCATTCTCGTATCTTCTAGCCCATGAAAGAGCAAACGGAGAAGCTTTTGCCATCCCTGTAGATGTAGAAGATGGATCGTTAGATGATGCTTTTTACTACGCACAAATGATCACTCTAGAAGAGTACGGAATTGATAGTTTAGCAGATGTTGAAGGGAAATCTTTAGCTTATGCAGATCCTGCGTCAACGTCTGGACATTTGTTCCCTAAAGCTATGTTAATTAACGAATTAGGTCTAACAATGGATAACGTCGATGAATTTCCATCAGATGTAGTGTTCTCAGGTAGCCACGAAGCATCGTTGCATTCGGTTCTTAACGGTGATGTTCATGTAGCTGGTGTATGTAGTAGTTGTATTGAACGTGTATTCGAACGTGTCGATGATCATGAGAATTTCGAACAATTAAAGGTTTTCCATCAATCAGAACCAATTCCTGGTGGTCCATATGTTATCTCAGGAGATCTTCCACAATCATTTAGAGATAAAGTAAAAGAAGCTTTCTTAGAAATGAAGAACAGTGAAAAAGGCATGGAGTTTTTAGAAGCTAATGGCTATTTAGGTGGTTACTTTGAAGTGGATCATGAAACGTATAACGTTGTACAAGAAACAGCTGATGCTTTAGATATGAGTCCAGAAGATTTATTAAATTAATCGTTTAGAGGGGGGATGGGTAACAACTCCCCCCCTAATTTGTTGATAATGATGTGAGGTGAACTAGGGTGAGCGAAGTATTACTGGAAACGAAGTCATTAGGGATGACGTATGCTGATGGTACTGAAGCGTTAAAAGGAATTGATTTAACGATAAAAAAAGGGGAGCTCGTCTCTATTATCGGGCCTAGTGGGGCTGGTAAAAGTACATTTATGCGTTCTTTGAATTTATTAAATCAACCAACGCACGGTTCCATTCTTTTTCAAGGTAATGATATTACGAAGGCAAAAGGAAAAAGGCTGCGTCAAATTCGCCGAGCAATTGGCATGGTCTTTCAACATTTTAATTTAATTAAGCGTTCTCCTACCTATCAAAATGTATTACATGGCCGTTTAGGCTATATGTCTTCTATTAAAGGTGGATTGGGTCTCTTTTCGGAAGAGGATACTCGTCAGGCATTAGAAATTTTACGTAGAGTTGGTTTAGAAGACCAGGCATTTAAACGTGCTGATGAATTATCAGGTGGGCAGCAGCAGCGAGTTGGGATTGCCCGAGCGATAGCACAATCTCCGTCATTAATTCTCGCAGATGAGCCGATTGCGAGTTTAGACCCTTCGACCTCTGAGGATGTAATGAACTATTTAAAGAAGGTCTGTCAGGAGGATGGACTGACTTCAATTGTTAATTTGCATCAAGTCGATTTTGCTAAGAAGTTTGCCGATCGAATTATTGGCATAAAATCTGGAGAGGTTGTCTTTGATGGAACACCTAAGGAATTAACTGATGGAATTACTAATCATTTATATTTTGAAAAATAAGAGGTGAAATCTGCAATGGGTTTACCTGTAGAAAAGCTTGACACTCCTTTACTCCACAATGAAAAAGATCTATACGCTGAATTAAAGAAACGTAAAAAATTACTCATGAAAAACCGTATGATTATATGGACCATTCTTGTCGTGATGATTACTTGGGGATGGATCGGAACAGGCTTTAATATATTCTCTCTATTTCAAGGAATTTCAAATATAGCTTCTTTTATCTTATTTGACATGTTCCCCCCTGATTTTAGTGCAGTAAGTGGTTATATACAGCCAGCTTTGCAAACAATTTATATGAGCTTTGTCGGAATGGTCTTTTTCCGTTATTTTGTCGATCTTTTTTGGGGTATTGGCAGCAAAAAATACGACGTTTCATCCAATTCTAGCGTTAGCTAGTCGCTCTATTATCGCCTTTTTACGTGCGGTCCCTGCATTAATTTGGGCAATTACGTTAGTAGTAGCTTTTGGATTAGGAGCACTCTCTGGAACAATTGCACTCGCACTTTCAGGTGTTGGGATTTTAGGGAAAGCTTATGCTGATGTGTTAGAGGGAATTGATCCGAAACAAGTAGAAGCGGTTCGATCTACCGGGGCTTCATGGTTTCAGGTGATGGGTCAAGCTGTTTGGCCACAATTTAAAACTGGTTTTGTTGCCTGGTCTTTATATAAGATGGATTTAAATATCCGTGAAGCAGCAGTATTAGGGTTAATTGGAGCTGGGGGAATTGGTTATACGCTTCAAGGGCATATTAATCTGTTTCAATATAATAAAGCAACTGTAGGAATATTGATGATTTTTATTCTTATCTTAATTGTTGAGTACATTACAGCGAAAGTAAGGGAGCGTCTGTTATGAGTTCTATAAGACAGCAAAAGAAAAAAAGCACAAATCGCTTGTTAGCAATTATTGTATTTGTTTTTTTCCTGTTTAGCTTATTGCAAATCGGAATTATCGACGAGCGAATCTTACAGGCTTATTCACGGGTTGAAAGTTTGTTAAAAGGAATGTTCCCGCCAGTAGTAGAAGAACCGATTGATATTTTTTCGGCTGCGATGGAATCATTACAGGTTGCCATTGTCGGGACGTTTTGGGGGATTATTTTTTCAATGGTGCTTGCTGTATTTGCGGCTAAGAACATTACTCCCCATATAAGTATTAGCTATGCTTTAAAAGCGTTTGGAGCCTTTGTTCGTGCGGTTCCAGCATTAATATGGGCATTGCTTTTTATTATTGCAGTTGGTTTAGGTCCAACTCCAGGGATTTTGGCATTAGCAGTGAACAGTATTGGGATGTTAATTAAGGTTTACGCTGAAGCAATTGAGGAGATGGATACTGGGATTATTGATGCTTTAAGAGCAACGGGTGCCTCTCATTTTCAAGTAGTGATGCAAGGTATTATCCCGACGATGATGAGTGCCTTTATATCTTGGTCTATCTTCCGTTTTGATATTAATATTCGCTATTCAGCTGTACTGGGCATTGTTGGTGCGGGAGGAATTGGCTGGGAGCTAGTTCGTGCCTCTCGTGTAGCTGCGTACGATCAAGTATTAGGTGTAACACTTGTTATTTTTGCGATGATTTTATTTGCTGAGTTAATTACAAGATTTCTTCAGCAAAGAGCTGATTTAGCAACGACGAAGGCGATGAGTTAAGAGTATTACTACTCGAGGAAGAGTCTCTACGTTTTTTTGTAGAGACTTTTCAATTGTGATAATTCATACGCGAAACAAGGGTTTTTAAGAGGTTTCTGAGCACGGTCCTTTATTTGTAGAAACTATTATACGAATTAAGTGGAGATGTATGTATCAACCATGACTAAAAATCTATTCTTAGGTTTATATCTTCACCGATAGCATTTAACTCTTCATCTGTCGGTGCATCAATATGGATTTCTACCCATTCGATTTCCTCAGACTTCGAGCTTTCTAGAACGAAAAATAAGGAGCCAAACTCTCTTTCATTTCCAGCATACTCGTCATCTAAACTTTCATCAAAATAATTAACCATTTTTGAATCGATAGTAAGATGTTCCCCAGTATTAGTTGTTAATGTTGCTTGATCAGTGGGGAAGATAACCGTCTCTTCAGAAGTATTAAAAATGCTAAAATCAAATGCGATGAAATCAAGATGGTCTGTTCCCATATGCTGAGCAAAGTCGTTCCTAAGTTGAGCAGAATATAACCCAATAAATCCAGCGTATAAATCCAATGGACCTGAAACTATTTCAACGTCGTCTCTACCTGAGATTACTGTAAATAATCCGTCTTGATTGTCAGTAGTGTTATCTTCGAGATCATCTTCACTATCGGATGTGTCTGCACCACTGTCTTGATGATCTACATTATTATGATCCTGATCCACAACGTTTTCTTCGTCGTTATTTCCTTCTGTTGTAGTTGCATCTTCATTACTACATGCAATAATGGTGCAAATAAAGGTAATGAATAACATGCTATAAAGCAATTTTTTCATCTGAACTCCCCCATTAATAAGAATAAATAATAGATTAAACTAATTTTTCACCAAATGAAATATAGTTAAGGGAAAATAGTCCAATTTTCATAAAATTTAGTAACTTTGTATTAAGTTATTTTAAAACCCGATTAAAATTATAGGTAGAAATACATAAACTGTAGGGAAAGTTTGATATTTAATGGGGGATGTTGTTTAGGATATGTTATTGTTGTGCAGTTTTCGCATAAATAATTGGTTTTCTTCATTTTTTATAAAAACCTCTTGCCATCAAAGCTCGATTTAGCTATAATATTTTTTGTCAGTATGAAAGTGCAAGCTGGCCCGTTGGTCAAGCGGTTAAGACACCGCCCTTTCACGGCGGTAACACGGGTTCGAATCCCGTACGGGTCACCAATACATATCGGAGGATTAGCTCAGCTGGGAGAGCACCTGCCTTACAAGCAGGGGGTCGGCGGTTCGATCCCGTCATCCTCCACCATTTCAAAATACATAAGTAAGTGGAGGGGTAGCGAAGTGGCTAAACGCGGCGGACTGTAAATCCGCTCCCTCCGGGTTCGGCGGTTCGAATCCGTCCCCCTCCACCATTGTTGTTTTAATGGCTATCGCCAAGCGGTAAGGCAACGGATTTTGATTCCGTCATGCGCAGGTTCGAATCCTGCTAGCCCAGCCATGTTATTTATTAAGGCAGTTGAATGTCTTTCGAGCCATTAGCTCAGTTGGTAGAGCATCTGACTTTTAATCAGAGGGTCGAAGGTTCGAGTCCTTCATGGCTCATCTTAGGAAGTGCGGAAGTAGTTCAGTGGTAGAACACCACCTTGCCAAGGTGGGGGTCGCGAGTTCGAATCTCGTCTTCCGCTTACGGGGCCTTAGCTCAGCTGGGAGAGCGCCTGCTTTGCACGCAGGAGGTCAGCGGTTCGATCCCGCTAGGCTCCATTTCCATATATTATATAGAGGTGTTTAAATTGGATGGATAATCCTTTTAAGCACCTTTTTTGTATTAGAAGGCGATGTTTTGGAGTTCATTTCGTGGTAGTGCAGATCTCTACATCCCCATTAATTCTTTCTTTTTAAAGTCGTACTCTTCCTGACTAATAGCCCCTGCATCTAATAACTGCTTGAATTTCAACAATTCATCTGCAGAAGAGGTTATTTGTTCATTTTGATGCTGATCACCTTTTTTTTGCCTGTCGCAGATTAGTTGTAGCGTCGATAAGCATTCCTGTGCATCTTCGAATTTGCTTTTAAAGATAAGCCCATCTCTTTTGGTTGAATGCTCGACGAAGTTAACATAGACAGTAGGATTGTTGAAGTCGTTAATTGTAATTTTTAACTTCAAGCTGTTACATACGCTTTTATTAGTTTTTCTACCTGTTATGCCTCCAACTATTGCTCCTGTCCCTCCGAATAAAGCACCACCTATAAGTGCCCTACCTAATCCCCCTTGAGCGACTGACTCTCCATCTATTTTCCTTCTTTGCTTCAATAGCAGCATGTATTTCTTCAATTGTCATTTTATTAATAGGTTTTTTCATTTGTCCCATTTTTTTAAACCCTGCTTTTTTAAAGCAGCTTGGGCATATCCATTTTTTATCAGCTATTCTGTATCTATTTAAACCGGCCTCTTGATCACAAATAGCACACTCTGCTTTTAAACTAAAAAACTCATATTATCACTCCTATTATTTAATGGATTAAAAGTCTCTGTTAAAATATGCCTATATGTTTAAATTTAGCATTTCCCTACTAAACTATCATTTGCTAATTAGAACTTTTTTCTCAAGGCATTACAGGTCGAAGATAGAACATAAACGAGTAAGATAATATACGAGGTACAACTGAATTAAATGAAGGATAACCGTTCAATCGTTATATTAGATAAACTTATCTTGGAAAAAAGAAGGGATTACCTAGCCTAAGTTCTGGTATTTTATGATATTATTAAAAAGAGTGAAACCTTACATAAGGTGGATACGTATATCATGTCAGAACCGTTTAGGTAGGGATATTAGAAATGGAGAGTACGATTAAACGATTAGTTGGGGAAGTGAGAAAAGGAGATCAACAAGCTTTTGAAGAAATTGTTGAACTCTATAAAGATAAAGTTTATCAAATTTGTTATCGTATGCTTGGAAATGTCCATGAAGCACAGGATGTTGCCCAAGAAGCCTTTTTACGTGCGTATACGAATATTGATCGATACGATATAAACCGCAAATTTTCAACATGGCTGTTTCGCATTGCGACAAATGTCTCGATTGATCGTTTGCGGAAAAAAAAGCCAGACTTTTACTTGCAAGATGAGGTGAAGGGGACAGAAGGTGTTACACTGGAATCCCAATTAGCTGCAGATGAAGAGCTGCCAGAAGATCAAGTTGTAACAAGAGAGCTACAGGATTGGGTTCAACATGAGATTAATCAATTACCTGTCAAATATCGAACGGCTATTATATTAAAGTATATTGAAGACCTCTCAATAAATGAAATCAGCGAAATATTAGATATGCCACCTGCCACTGTGAAAACACGAGTTCATAGAGGAAGAGAAGCGTTGCGAAAAAGAATGCGCCACATGTAGAAAGGGGGCTTTGGATGACTTGCGAAAAGGATTATGAAGTGCTGATACAAGAATACCTTGATGGCGAAATCTCAAGTGAGAATAAAGAGCGTTTAAAGGAGCATTTGGCTGAATGCGAGGCATGTCGGAAACGGGTCCATGAATCATTGAAGACGATCGCATTTGTCCAAAGTTTGTCGCATATTGCTGCTCCAGCTAATTTTACCCATTCTGTAATGAAACGTTTGCCTGAACGTAAGCAAACATCAAAATGGAAACAGTGGACACGGAAACATCCAGTCATTGTTGCTGCGGCTGTGTTTATATTATTAATGACAATGAGCTTGTCGACGATGTGGAATGACGAGAAACAATTAGTCGTTAGCGGCTCTTCCCAGTTAGCCATTAATCAAGAAAATGGTGTAGTAATTGTTCCTGAAGGAGAAATTATTGAAGGGGACATTACGATCCAAAATGGAAAGCTCCAAATTGAGGGTGAAGTTCGCGGAAATGTGCTCGCTATTAATAGCGAAACGTACTATGCTTCAGCAGGACATGTTTCTGGTGAAATTCATGAGGTTGATCAAATGCTTGAGTGGATATGGTATCATACGAAACGATTTTTTAAAGAAGTAGTTGCTTTTACTAACGGTGATACAAAATAATACGAAACGCCTCATAGTGAGTCTCCTAAGTTAGAAGCTTATGGAGACCTTTTTTGAGTAATCAAATAAATGAAGTGTTAGGTGTGATTACACAGCAAGGGTGTGCAAAATTAAGGTAGTTTCTTATAATTGATGAGGACAATTCATATACTAGGCTAAATTGGAGGTTTTTGTGATATAATGGACAACAGTTGATTTCACGTATGTTTGGAGGCCGAGCTGTGTTTTCTGCATTAGGGGATATTCGTTTGCTCAACTATGTTGGTCAAATTGTAGATATATTACTTGTAACATTCGTCGTTTATAAATTAATTATGCTTATACGCGGGACCAAAGCTGTGCAATTGTTGAAAGGGATTACGGTCATTTTACTCGTATGGTTCCTGAGCCGCTTTTTTGGTCTTCGTACGTTAGAATTCATAATGAATCAGACAGTCATTTATGGTGTTTTGGCAATTATTATTATCTTTCAGCCAGAACTCAGACGTGCATTAGAGCAATTGGGGCGAGGGCGTTTCTTTTCAAGTCGTGCTATTCCAGAGCAGGAGGAGATGAAGAAATCCATTGATGCGATTATTAAAGCAACTGTCTATATGGCAAAACGCCGGATTGGTGCATTAATGTCAATCGAGCGTGAGACAGGCATGAATGATTATGTTGAGACAGGCATTAAAATGAATGCTCAGTTGTCGCCAGAGCTGCTAATTAATACGTTTATACCGAATACACCATTACATGACGGTGCAGTTGTATTAAAAGGGGATTCGATTTTAGCTGCAGCTTGTTATTTACCTTTATCAGAGAACCCTTTTATCTCGAAAGAATTAGGGACAAGACACCGTGCTGCACTTGGAGTAAGTGAGGTAACTGATTGTTTAACGATCATTGTTTCAGAGGAAACGGGGGCAATGTCGTTAACGAAAAATGGTGAATTGCATCGCGATATTGATGAAAAGGAGTTAAGAGAGCTATTAGAAAAAGAATTATTGATGGAAGGGAAACCTACAACCGCTTCACGTTGGCAGTGGGGAGGAAAGAATAATGGATAAGCTTTTTAACAATCATTGGTTTGTCAAATTCATCGCATTTTTCATTGCACTCATGTTATTTACGATGGTTAACATTGATGATATGACAAATCAAAGTGGTTTACTTCCTACGAATCAAAAAACGTATACGTTGGAAGAGGTTGAGCTAACGGTCCTTTACAATGATGAAGTTTATGAATTAATTGACTATCCAGAGCATGTGCAAGTGACTTTAAAGGGACCACAAACATCCATCACGCTATTTCAGTTAGCCAGGGGGTCCTTTGAAATAGTAGCTGATTTGTCTGATCACGGAGAGGGAACACATACTGTTAATGTTGAACATAGGGCTTTCCTAATGATTTATCGGTAACGGTTGACCCTCAATATGTCCGAGTCCAGCTTCAGGAAAAACAAACCGTCTCCATACCGGTTCAGGTTGAGTTTTTAAATGAGGGAGATGTAAAAGAAGGTTATTCATTAGGGACACCGATTGTCTCACCGGTGAATGTCGAGGTGACAGCGGCAAGAGATCAAGTGGCCGAATTGAAGCATGCCCGTGCTTATATTGATGTAAGCGAGCTGATGAAACGATAGAAGATGCTGCGCCTATTCAATTATTTGATGAGAATGGAAACCAGCTTACATTAGAGGTTGAGCCGGCTGTTGTTGACATTACGGTGCCTGTAACGAGCCCGAATAAGACGGTTCCAACGAGGGTAACTCGAGTAGGTGATTTACCGGAAGGAATGAGTATCGATGAGCTTGAAATTGAACCAGAAGAAGTAACGATATACGGGCCGCTAGACGTTATTGATAGCATTAATGTAATAAGTGTTGGTGAGCTTGATTTAAGTGAGCTAGAAGGTAGTGATACAATCGAAATGGAGATTGCTCTACCTAGTGGAGTTGAACGAATTTCACCAGAAGTTGCAACGATACATGTAAGTTTGGCTATTGAAGAGGAAGAAGAGTTTGAAGATATTCCAATTGATTTGATTGGTAAAGGTGACGACGATGATGTCATATTTGTGGAAGATCCCGAGCCGACTACAGCAGTTATAGCTAAAGGAGCAGCTGAGCTGTTAGAGCGTATGACTGCTGAAGATATTCAAGCATTTATTGATGTGAGCCAGTTATCACAAGGCGAGCATGATGTTGAAATACAAATTAATGGACCGCCTCATATTCGGTTTCAGTTAATGGATGAAACGATTCCAGTTCAAATACAACTCAAATCTGAGTGATGATTTTTTGAAGGAGAGAATAATTCATGGGTAAATATTTTGGTACAGATGGTGTAAGAGGTGTAGCGAATAGTGAATTAACACCGGAGCTCGCTTTTAAGTTAGGGCGTATGGGTGGATATGTGTTAACGAAAGAAGAGGAGAAGCCACGTGTTATTATTGGACGTGATACACGTATATCCGGAGAAATGTTGGAAAGTGCACTAGTTGCTGGGCTTCTTTCCATTGGTGCTGAAGTAATGCGTTTAGGGGTTATTTCAACCCCTGGTGTTGCATATTTAACCAAGGCACTTAGTGCGAGTGCTGGAGTTATGATTTCAGCTTCTCACAATCCTGTTCCTGACAATGGTATTAAGTTCTTTGGACCAGATGGCTTTAAATTGCTAGATCAACAGGAGGAGGAGATTGAGCGCCTTTTAGATCAAGAGGATGAACTACCTCGTCCAGTCGGGGGGCAACTTGGGCAAACGACTGATTACTTCGAAGGGGTTCAGAAATATTTACAGTTTCTAAAGCAAACGGTTCAAGAGGATTTTACGGGAATTCATGTAGCACTTGATTGTGCAAATGGAGCAGCCTCGTCATTAGCACCACATTTATTTGCTGACTTAGAGGCAGATATTTCAACAATGGGAGCAACTCCAAATGGAACTAATATAAACGAAGGCTGTGGATCAACCCATCCGGAAGCGCTAGCCCAATTTGTGTTAGAAAAAGAAGCACATATCGGACTAGCATTTGACGGAGATGCTGATCGTTTAATTGCCATTGATGAAAAAGGGCAAATCGTTGATGGCGATAAAATCATGTACATATGTGCTAAATATATGAAAGCACAAGGATGGCTAAACCATGGGACTGTCGTATCGACAGTTATGAGTAACCTCGGTTTTTATAAAGGATTAGAGGAAATTGGTATTGAAGCAAAACAAACAGCTGTCGGTGATCGCTACGTTATGGAAGAAATGCGTAAAGGCGGTTATAACCTTGGTGGTGAACAATCTGGTCATATTATTTTCTTAGATTATATTACGACAGGTGATGGTTTGCTAACGGCCGTTCAGCTTGTGAACATTATAAAGGCTACTGGTAGAAAATTATCTGATTTAGCAGAGGAAATGGAAACTTTCCCACAAGAGCTCGTCAATATTCGTGTATCAGATAAAAATGCCGTGATGGAAAACGTTGAAGTACGAAACGTGATTGAGCAAGTTGAAGAAGAAATGCGAGGAGAGGGACGAGTACTCGTTCGCCCATCGGGGACAGAGCCTCTCGTTCGAGTAATGGTTGAGGCTAAGACAGAAGAGCTTTGTTCAACCTATGTTAATCAAATCGCTGAAGTTGTAAAAGAAGAGCTAGGACTTGATGAATAAGATTTCAATATGCATAAGCTGCACCGAAAGGCGGGCTTATGCATATTTTGTTAGTAGGTAGCGAAAAGTTACCTCGTACAATTTATTATTGACGATTTTGGAACATTAAGGTATGATGTTCCGTGAGTCAATAACAGGAAGGGGGATTGTAAGGTTATTTACGAAAGCGCCAGGGCTACACGAGCGAATGTGTAGTTGACGAGGAGAGGGTTTATCGATTGTTCGGCGGATGCCTCCGGTTGTAGCATGACAGCCGCTAAGCTTCTGTAAAAACAGAGAGGCAACTCTTTGGACAAAATCAGAAGCAACATGCCTTCTAAATAATAAAAAAAGAGAGTGGGGGCAAGTATGCCTCCAAGCTGCTTGCCTTCACAATAGGAGGTAGCTACAACATGTGTGGAATTGTTGGTTATATCGGAAATGAAGAGGCAAAGGAAATTTTATTACGAGGGCTAGAGAAATTAGAGTATCGCGGTTATGATTCAGCTGGGATTGCTCTAAGCAATGATCAAGGTGTGCAAGTTTACAAGGAAAAAGGACGCATTGCAACATTACGCGATACAGTTGATCAATCTGCACACGGCACGGTAGGGATTGGTCATACTCGTTGGGCTACACATGGTGTACCGAGTAAATTGAATGCACACCCACACCAAAGTGATACGGCACGATTTACACTTGTTCATAACGGAGTCATTGAAAATTATGAACAGCTCAAACGTGAGCATATAGAAGTTGAATTGAAAAGTGACACGGATACAGAGGTTATCGTTCAGCTCGTTGAGAAATTTGTCAACCAAGGTCTACAAGTTGAAGAAGCGTTCCGTACGACACTTTCATTGTTAAAAGGCTCTTACGCGATTGCTTTATTAGATAAAGAGGACGCTGACGTTGTTTATGTTGGGAAAAACAAAAGCCCGCTTCTTATTGGTGTAAGTGAAAATGCGAATGTTATTGCTTCAGATGCAATGGCGATGCTACAAGTAACAGATCAGTTCGTTGAGATTATGGATGAAGAGATCGTGCTCGTACGTCGTGATGGCATTACGATTAAAACATTGGACGGAACAGCTGTCACGCGTGCTTCATATACAGCTGAATTAGATGCAAGTGATATTGAAAAAGGCACGTATCCGCATTTTATGCTTAAAGAAATTGATGAACAGCCGTTTGTCATTCGTAATATTATTCAAAAATATCAAAACGAAGACGGAACCGTTCGTCTTGATGATAACGTTCGCCAAGCGATGAGTAACGCCGACCGCATTTATATTATTGCTGCTGGAACGAGTTATCATGCTGGTTTAGTCGGTAAACAGTTAATTGAACGAATTGCCAAACGTCCAGTAGAAGTGCATATTGCAAGCGAATTTCTTTATAATATGCCGCTTCTTTCCGAGAACCCACTCTTTATTTTTATCTCACAAAGTGGAGAAACAGCAGACCTACGCGGTGTGTTAGTTGAGATAAAAGAAAAAGGCTATCAAGCTTTAACAATTACGAATGTACCAGGTTCGACGCTTTCGCGTGAAGCAGATTTCACCCTTCATACGTATGCAGGTCCTGAAATTGCAGTTGCTTCTACGAAGGCATATACCGCACAAATGGCGGTCTTTGCACTTCTTGCAGTTGATACAGCAAATGCTAGAGGAATTGAGCTTTCATTTGATCCATTACAGGAGCTGGCGATCGTCGCAAATGCGATGGAAACATTATGTGGCCAAAAAGACCAGTTAGAGCAAATTGCTCGCGATTATTTGCTGACAACACCTAACTGCTTCTTCATCGGTCGTGCTGCTGACTACTTTGTTTGCTTAGAAGGAGCCTTAAAACTTAAGGAAATCTCCTACATCCAAGCAGAAGGCTTCGCTGGTGGTGAGCTCAAGCACGGAACGATCGCCCTTATTGAAGATGGTACGCCAGTTGTCGCTGTGGCAACACAAGAACACGTAAACTTAAGCATCCGCGGTAACGTCAAAGAAGTGGCAGCACGTGGTGCGAACCCTTGTATCATTAGTATGGAAGGGTTGAATCAAGAAGGAGACGCGTTTGTTTTACCAAGCGTCCATCCATTACTAACAGCACTTGTTACAGTTATTCCGTTACAGCTTATCTCTTACTATGCTGCCTTGCATCGAGGTTGTGATGTTGATAAGCCGAGGAATTTGGCGAAGAGTGTGACGGTGGAGTAGGGTTAAGGAAATTTAGTTGTAGGGGTGTCTCTCTGCAATTAAGTTCTCCCCTATGTAATTCAAGTTCGTGCCTGCTGTAAATAAGTTGGTATCTGAACGGGGGAGAAGGCGGGAGCCGACAACTATATATGTAGACTCATAAGAATCGGGAAACGTACCGTTGGTACGACTTCTCGGTTCTTTTTTATTTCAATCTTGACCATTTCATCAAACGTTTGAATAAAAGCAGAAGGATGTCATAATTTTTTCTCCATTTTTTCGTGCTAAGTTAATCTTTAACAAAAATTTTCTCCAATTCTTCGTGCTATTTTTATTTTCTAATAAGGGAATGTGCAAGAAGTACCGTTGGTACGAAACCTGTAGAATCAAGAATTAAAGGGGGTTCGACAGGGGTACGACATCCAAGCTATTGTAGAAAGTTATTTTCCTTTGTAAGATAAATACATAAGCAGTAGATGATTCCCCTAAAGGATGTGCTAATCCTACTTCTTCAAGCACTCCCATCTGACGCTTAATCAAACTAAACCCCATATAAAGGAGACCTCGAAATGAACAAATTACAATTACAATCAGCAATTACCCAATCTAAGAATCTTGAAAGCAGTATCCGAATCTTTGTAAGTGAATCCTATCACTACAGTCTTAATGACACATTTAACAAGCCGTTAAGATTAGCTACAACTCTCTTATCAAACGTTATTCCGCTTAAATATTTGGCAAAAGAGTATTTTTATAATCCTGAATTATATAAGCAATTTGATGATATCTCTGATCAAATCTTCCATCATATAGATATGATTGAGGAAGCATTACAGGAGATATTAGAATTAGGCTTGCATAACGAAGAGGAATTTAAGCATGTGTACAGTCAGTTTAATTTCACCCGTAACTTGTATTGTGAGTTATTGGCTGAGGTATATGAAGAAGAAGCAATCTAAAAAAGAGAAAAGAATCGGGGAGCGTACCAACGGTACGCCATTCGGTTCTTTTTTTGTGATAAAAGGGAGTGGAAAAAAGCGGGAGATTTTAAAAAGCGTGATAGAAAGGTTTGAGAAAATAGGGGATAAGTTGTGAATAAGGTAAAGAAAAAGAGAAGGGAAGACGGCGATGTCAACACAATATACACAAAATTAGGGATAAGGTTAGAGGAAAAGCATGAAGAAGAGTTAGATATCAACAAGTTATAAACAAGATAGGAAAATAGTGTGAAGAAAAGCCTGTAAAAAACACCTGATCAAACATCTTTTTACCTTAATCCTTACTCCTACTATGGAAGAACTTAATTACATTTTCGTCTTCCTTTCTGTTCCGTTTTCGGTACATTTTTAACCCGATAGGGTGGTTTTTGAGGAAGAACTTGAATTACAGAATAGAGATAAGGTTTAAGGGTGAGAAAGAGTGTAAAGGTAAGTGGGAGAAGGGATTTAGGGGGATAGAAGGGAAGGAAAAGCGGGGAAGAACTTAATTTCAATGAGACAAGGGGTAAACGGTAAAATTCCCTATTGCCAGAGCATATCGACAAAATAGTTGAAACATATCAATATCGAAAAGAAGATGACAAAAAATACTCTCGACGTGTATCTATGGAAGAAATTGAAAAGAATAAATTCAACTTAAACATTTCACGATATGTTAGCACGGCTGCGGAAGAAGAAATTATTGACCTTGCAGGTGTAAAAAAGAGTTTGGATACAATAGAAGATACTATTAGCAAGGCTAAGGCTAAGCATAATCAGTTCTTAAAAGAGCTTGGATTGCCTGAGTTACCTTAAAGCGAAATGATAATGCAATATAATTTCTTTACAATCTAATGGTTTTATATATAAATAAATACTTCTTATAATATAAAATTAGAGTTCTAAAACCTTCTTGTTCAAGTAAAATTTCATCATGTTAATTAAGGATTAAGTAATAATCTTCTCAAATCAAGTGCGATTGTTGAGTAACACCATTAGGAAATGATCAAACTTTTTTATAAAATCAAAGCATAGATTCATTGATAAGGAATCCATTTTGATCAAACTTTTCTCAAAATGGATTCTTTTCATTTATCGTAAAGTGCCGTTCGTGAGATATTTTTGATCAAACTTTATTCCAAACCAACATATTTATATGGTGTCTTTAAAAATATGCCATCAAATCGTTTGGTGCAACTGATGGCATAGGTCTTACAAATAAAGATCTCTCATGATTTGGGGTTTTTCCCGATCAAGATAAAGATCGATTTGCTGATTTTAATATGCTATTTCGATGTCGTTTTGTGAAAAGAAGCGGCACTTCACAATAATTGTGAACCAAATCAAATAAATTCGGATAAGCGCCCGACTCCCTTTCCTTACACCGATACTCGGTTAATGATCAAACTTTATGTCAAAGCTACGACTTAATCACTTTTAACATTTGGTGAAGAGCTCCAAGATGATATGCTGAATGGGCCAAAGAAGCTACCACAGTGTCAGATTGTTCATTCCATTCAATAGCGTCAATCGATTCCAAAAGTGTTAAGTATTCATTTCGCAATCCTTCCTGAATTCGGTTCCATTGCTGTTCATCTACTGAATGAATATCCCAGCTCTTTCCCCAATCCATTTCAGGTTGTTTTCCTTTTTTTAAGATTCCATTGATTCCCCAAATGTGATAGCGGACGTGATCAGTATGCGCAGCCAATGTTGTTCCATGAATTGACATGGAGGCTTCGTCGTAAGACATTCTCTCTATTACACCGAAAATTCCTGAATTCGGTTCAACAGTTGTGAACCAAGTTCCTTTTACAGGAACCGGGGGGCCTTCAAAAGTTTCCTTTACCATTGCTTTAACTGAGTTTCTTAATGATTCACTCATCTTAATCCCTCCAATAAATTTTGTTATGCATACATACAGCAGCCAGTTGAATCAAAACGGGTTAGGTCAAATATAGTTGATCCTCACCACCCCCTTTCGTAAAATTTCGTATCCCTACAAAGTCATTTTGTTGCTCGCAAAATCAAGAAGGTAATGGTCAGAAGTTTTGCTCACCTTAATTCTCTCTTTTTCCATTAGTTCGAGATTCAAGTCCGACGATTATCTATAGTCCTTTTTCCTGAAAAAAGCTTTGTAAAAAAAGGTTTTATAAAAAGGGTGCTTATATTTATTTAATGACTCGTATTTCAACCCTCACGATTAATAAATTCAAGTTTTTGTTTTATTTCCTCCACTCGAAATCGATAATAATTCTCATTCATGAAAAACCCTCCTCGGTACGTAGTCGTTTTCCAGAGGAAAGGAATCGGTCTTCACAATTTCAAAAAGCACTACCCTTTCATAAGAATTAGGTTATTTCATACCTCATTATGGGTCTCTTTGGATGACGACGATGGACTTCAATGAAGTTGAGTTCTTGAAACAGCTTTATCTTACCCGTATACAAATCTGCATCAGAGGCTTTGCCTGTAGAATCTTTTGGAAATGCCTCCAATGTTTTAGCACCACGAGCACTTGCGAAATCAATTGCTGCTTTCAATAGCTTCTTGGCACCACCCCGCTTTCGATAGTCTTCGTGTACGAAAAAGCAAAGAATGGACCACACAGGTTTATCATCTACCGGTTTAAAAACATGGGATTGGTCGATTCTTTCACTGAATTCTTCACGCGCTGCAATTGAACACCAACCGACTGGCTGATCCTCTACATATGCTAATAACCCCGGCTTTCGTTCTTCTTCAACAATCTCCTTAAATTCAGCGCGATTTACTGCATTGCTTCTTTTTTAAAAATCTTTATTTCTTACTCGCCAATGCATGCACCAACACCCTTCACAGGCTCCATGTTTACCAAACAATCGTTCCACATCATGCCATCGCTCTGGCGTCAGCGGATGGATTTCAACTTTCATTTTCAGCTTCTCCTTTCAAAAAATCATAATTGAGTTGCCCTTAGTGGGCTATATCCTTTACGAACCGATTTCAAAGACTGTTTATGAACCTTTGCAAAACGACTTCGAATGAAATCAGCACCTTGCTACTCAATGGATATAACCCTCTATAATTATCTTGATGGTTATATTGTGAAGTAGTTGATTCTAACTGTCAATACACTCTATAATGGTTATAAGAGAGAATTTAAAGTTATATTTTCCGACTGTCAAAATACTTACGGTAAAACAAGGAGAAGTCACATGTCTGATCTAAATAAAGATGTACACAAGCATGATTTAGTCGGCGGACGTTTGTGTTTGGATTTTGCCAATACAGTAAGTTGGCACGATAGCAGTGAGAAATCACAGGAGTTGCTGACGAGTTACGAGAAGCTGGTAAACTGGAGTTTGCAAGCCAATATTCTTAAGAAGCGACAATCGATTTCACTATTGAAAAAAGCAGAAAGTCAACCTTCTAAGGCAAAAGAGGTTCTCCTACAAGCTATCGAGCTGCGAGAATCGATTTTCCAAATATTTAGTTCAGTATCAAACAATGAAACACCAGCGTCTAAGGAGCTTTCTATTTTGAATGAAGCCTTAGGCAATGCTTACGGGATGATAAGAATAGTGCCTGGTGAAAATAACTATTCATTGGAATTTTTGAATGGTGAAGAAACATTAGACGGGATGCTTCCACCCATAGTTCAATCTGCAATAGACATTCTTATTTCTGAAAAAGAACTAAGTAGAGTGAAAAAGTGTGAAGGACATCCGTGTGGTTCGCTGTTTTTGGATACAAGCCGCAATCGCAGCAGACGTTGGTGTTCGATGACCGACTGCGGGAATCGTGCAAAAGCAAAGCGGTTTTATCATAATAAAAAGTAGTAGCCTTTACTCAGCTAATACCCTTTTATATCATCAATTAACAATACGGGGTAATGTTATTGATATTCAACAAACAGAGGATTGTGGAACAAATATCAATTTAAACAACTTTATTGTTACATTTATGAAGTGTTATTCAGCAATTGCATTAAAAATTAAACATCTTTATTTTTACACCGCCTTCATTTGAGAACGATGTAATGCGTATTTTCGGCATCAGAATTAAATAACTTTATTGTCATTACACAGAAGTTAGAATACTTAACAAAAAAATAATTAATGAAAAACATAAACGAAGACCTGCTGATGAGAGATAGGCTTCCACAACTTCCTGACTGGCATAGTAGCCTTCCTCAGTCGTTCCTTGTTCTCCAAAGGCTGATCTTCATCCTTTAATAGGTAATCGAGCGAAACCTGGAATAGCCTGCTCATTTTTACCAGTTTTTCTGTTTCCGGAAAGCCTTGACCGTTCTCCATTTCCTTACCTGAAATTGTTTGAACTTTCACACCTCTCAGGTTTCCCTGTTGAGCAGACCTGGAATCTTAATGATTTATTTGCCACAGTGGAGGCTTGGGAAATTGAATTGACCGCCACTTCATTTTTACGGGCGAAAAATCACAATCCGGCAACGGCGGGCATGTGCTAATCCGGGCTACGGATATCGATTCGCTATACCAGCACATGCCTGAAAATTTGCGTCGCACCTATGGCAAAAATTCCGATTAAGTGTCATATTAAGCTCTATGCGGACAGGATTTTGTGCTTCAACTTTTAATCTTTGATAGGCTAGATGATGTAAGCTGTTAGAACTTCAGATTTCCTTGTGGAAAAATCATTCGCATATATTTGGACGTACGACGGGCGCATTGAGATGGATAATAATCCAGCCGAAAATGCCATTCGCCCTAACGTCATAGGGAGAAAAAACTGGCTCTTTTCCGTCAGCGAAGCTGGAGCAAAAGCGAACGCCATTTGTTTAAGTATCGCAGAAACAGCCAAAAGCAACGGAGTGATTTCTACGAGTACTTAAAAAAGCTTTTGACGGATCTACCGAATCTCGGAATCCAGCAAAATCCTGACATCTTGGATCAATACATGCCTTGGTCAAAATTAATTCAGGCAGAATGTCGAAAATAAGCCGCATATCAGATAAAAAATCAGGATATACGGCTATTTGTGATGCGTACCGCTTAGGGGCTCATTTTTTCTATAGTTCGGGCTTACCGACTACCAATAAATAAGACCAAATAAAAAAGGTCAACCAGAAAGATATCTGGCTAACCATAGATTTAAAATCCTTAGATATTATTCTAATGCCACCAGGAGGTAAGTCTCTCAAAACCATTATTTATAGATAGAACGGATCTGGGACCTGATTTCACGTCCATTTGTTGTTTGAAGAGCAAGGAACTTCGGTGGAGAGGGAATGGAGAAACCTGCATGAGAATGCGACATCTCCATTAGAAGTGTACCGATTTCTTCCTCCTGGCTATTTTTTATTGTAATCCAAAATACTCTCTTTTCGTTAGACGGTGTTCCCCATTTTTCTTTTTCAAGAGAATGGCGGAATAGTAGGAAATCAGCAATTACGTAATCATCCTCTTTTATTTCCGCTGTGGAACGGAAGCCTGCCTTCTCTACCTGCCGCCAGGCGGGTACGAGTAACTTTTCAGCATAAATACCGTAAGTACCTTCTTCATACTCCGGAAACAGGGCTTCAAACTCCTCACGGTTGTCTTCAAGGATTTTCTTCCAGTTTGATTCAACATAGGCATTCAGTGCTTTCTCAAGTTCTGTTATGTCCATGTTCTGTTCGATTAAAGTCATTAGTTGGTCCCCTTTCTTTTTTGATTCACCCTAATCGTACAACACTAATGCAAATTGGAAGGTTTGATATAATAAACCCAATATTGTTAATGATTTGTAGGGAAAACTCTGCATATTAAGTGAAGGAGGGGATAAAATGAGTAAGCTTAAGCCTGCCGAGATTGCAGCGAAATTGAATATAAGTACAAATACAATACGTAATTATGAAGCCCGTGGACTCGTTCCTACACCCAGACGGACAGAAAGTGGATACCGTGTTTATTCAGACATTCATCTTCTTTATTTTACATGCATTAAATCGCTATCCGACGGTTTTGGAATAGATGTAGCAGTGAAGGTTATGGAAACCGTCGAGAATAAGAAAATAGATGAAGCACTCTGGATTCTTAACGATGAACTGATTCGTAGAGGTGAGGAAAAGAAGTACGTGATGGAAGCAATCGAACTAATTGAGTACTCGAAAAAGAAATCATCTCTCTGGACCTTAGGAGAAGTCGCAGAAAGAATGAACGTTTCCCGATCAGCTATTAGATACTGGGATAAAGAAGGGTACATACAGGCGATCCGGGATCCGAGAAGCGGCTATCGTAACTTTGACGGGCTTCAATTGGCTAAAATAAGACTCATTAAAGTGGTTAACTACTATATGGATGAACATGCAAAGATGAAGGAGAGGTTCAGGAGCGCAGAGGGAACAGCAGCATGCCAAGAACTTGCTGAAGAGGTTCTAACCTTGCTCAGTATCGGTAATAGAAAACAGTTGAAAGCTATGGCTTCTTTAGAAAAACTCCTTGAAGTAATTAAATATGAATAAGTTGATCGCTTTGCTTCAGTGGACAGGAGTTTATTAGTCTGTTGGGACATGGAGTCTTTGTCCCAACCAATTGAATACATCATAAAAAAGCAGCAGTTGGCGAAAATCCATTTTCTACTTACCATTTTATTAAGTTACCAATATTAATGTATGTCTATACATTCAATACCCGGGTCAGCGTACGATTGGCGTGTTTTTAGCCGTCTCGGGCGTGAGTTTGCTTTTGCTGTTGACCATGACGGTGAAAGGGAAGGAACGGGGAGGGTTTATCATGAAAAAAGTGTTAGTTGCGGATGGTGTTAGAAAACAATAAGATCCTTTGTTTAGAAAATATTTTCATTTCATTTCCTTGTGGAAGTTCAGAGGTGTAAAATGATCAAACTTTATTCCAAACCAACAAGTTGTGTGACTTTTAAAAAAAGTTCTATACTAATATGTATTTTTGGATACAAAAAATTTAAGGATGTTTAGTATGTTGATTCAAAGATAAAGTTTGAACAAAATACTAAATAAATCTTTTGCTCCCCTCTATTCCTAAGAGTAGAGGGATTATTTATTTGGTTAAGATTATTTATTGTATCTATTTAAAAGACTATACCAATTAAAAAAGGAAGGAGAATTGACTCATGATTGGATATTTCCCTCATCCTTATAAAGATGAGGTTATCTATAGCATTATTGCCCGCTATCATCACCATATGAGGAATAAATCAAAGTATTATACATTTGAAGAATTATTCTCAAAAAAAGTCTCTTTAAATACAGAGTATATTAATAACGTCAATTACTAGACTTGTCATAGGATGTATTTCTCAGCTTGTAAAAATTTAAGAAACGGAATAATATTGCCAAGAGTTATTTAGTGAAGTATGACCTTGCAATAAGTTCAAAAAAATTTAGGAGAAAAATCATCGCCAAGCCTTGTTTTTGAGCAATGAAAAGAATCCGTTTTGAAAAAAGACTGTTCAAAATGGATTCTTTTTTGTGATTAGGATTTATTTTTTACAATAGAAATTTGATCATATTTTCTACTTTCTGGTTGTTGCACCAGTCAAGCTTTTCATTAAAACTTGAAGGATTGATCACTATACATATACATATAACCCTATGAACACTCACAATTGTCATTAATGTTTTTTTCGAATGAATCGGTGAAATATTCACGTAATGGTTCTGGTGTTTGATAGATAAATGGAGTTGTATTTTGGGTCTGCTCACTATTCGCATAGGCACGAAGTATAGTGTCCACAATTAATGCAGTTGGTGGGGCATTATACAATGAACCTTCCCACTCCCAAAATCGTTCGCCTAATCCAAAGATATCTCCTTGTGTCGGAAGAACTTCTAAGCCATCAATCCGTATGGAAGGCGATGCCTTAAACTGTAGTTCCTCCGCCTGATTGAGACTTTGGACGATGGTTTTCTTAACCTGGACCACTGTATTTACTTTCTCTAAAACAGGCCGAAGATCCGCGACCATTTGAAGAACTTGATCCTCCACACTCATACAGGTGTTGCAACTCGATACACCACTACGGGACATATCCAACTCAAAAAAGTGGACAATGATGGTACGATTACTATTCTCAGTCGTTGTTGATGAGGATGGAGTGCACCCACAGACACTGATTGTTTTTTCCTTCATAAGACCAACTCCTTATAATATTAGTTGATTGAATCAACTATTTACCAAAAAACTCCCTACTCACCTCCATCCCTATGCACTTGCTGTACCGAATTCTGCAATGCCTGTAAAGAAGCTAGAACAACCTGTCGCATAGTAGGGTCAAGTTGAGTAAGAATCTGTTTATGACGCTCGACAACTTCAGTTTCGATACGGTCAATCAATTCGGTTCCTTGCGGTGTGAGTACGATACAACAAACTCGCTTATCGCCAGGATGAGTTTGACGTATTACATATCCTTTATTACTTAACTTATCAATGACCCTTGTAGCCCCTCCACGGGTCAAATGCAACTTATCCGCAAGTTCGTTCATCGTTACAGTTACATTGCGTTCAGAATCATGTTTGAGATAACTAAGCGTTCGGCATTCAGAAGTTGTAACATCATAACAGCAGAGTTGCTCCTGTTCTTGCAGATGGAATAGGTCACTAAGAGAATATAGGAGTTTCTTTAATTCTTGTGCTTGGGAATGAAGGGTCATAATAATCACCACAAAATAATATAGTTGAATCAATCAACATTATATCACGCATTATATCTTTGTCAAGCTCGCCGACAAGCTGTTTACCACTGCAGTTATTCTCGTGATTTATTACCTATAGAAGAAACAATTATTATTGCAGATGAGCTCGGAGTTAATCATCCTGCTGATTCTAAATCAGGAGGCCCTATTTGTAATGACAACTGGTTTTTACTATATTGGATAGAGGAAAAGGTATGTTTGATATAGAGCGAGAGTATTGGAAACGCAAGGTTATTGATTGGTTCGTTGTTACGGAGGAAGAGATTCCAAAATTAATGGCAAGAAACATTAGCTACATTCATGATTATTATGCATTCAAAGTTATGATGTATCCAAGGAAATGAGTTCACAACATATTGGAGATTTATCTTTAATGTAGAGGGTTCTAAATAATAAACATAGTATATGTTCGTCCAAATCCACTAATAAAGGACATTATTAAGGACAGGATTACATAATGAAGACGCTTGACAATCATCTTGGTAAGGAATATAATTAACGAAAATGTTAGTTATCGATAACTAATAAAAGGGTGATTCATTTGAGCAAAAAAACAGAAAACACTGCCGATAAAATATTATTATCTACCGTTGATCTAATGTCTGATAAGGGATATAAGGCCGTAACGATTAAGGAAATTGCTGCCGCAGCATCCGTAAGTGAAATGACCGTATTTCGGACATTTGGCTCTAAGAAAGCCATATTAGACGCCATTATTGATAATTATTTGTTCTCTGCACCCATTGAACAGATAATCCAAAAGAACATCACGTATGAGTTAGAAACAGATTTATTAATGATCAGTAATTTGTACCATGATGTGCTGAAGAGAAATAAGAAAATTTATTTAATTTCCATAATGGAACGAAAAACAATGCCTGAAATACATTTAAGCGTACACAATAATGCTTTAAAGTTTCTGAAAATCGTCACTGAATATCTTTATGTCATGCAGCAAAAGGGAAAGGTAGTTAAGGGTAACCCTGAAGTCCAAGCATTAACGATCATGAGATATAATTATGGGAAGTTTGTTGCTGGCACGCTACTGGAAGGAATTTCCTCAGCGGTATTAGATGATGACATGGAAGAGGCGATATGCATTATAGCTAAGGGTTTAAAAACTTAATTTTTTTAAACTTTATGTTAGTTATTATTAACTATCAGCGGAGGAGGTTTTGTTGTATGGAACGGTTATGGACAAAATCGTTTATTGGACTGATCTTGACTTTGTTTTTCTTGTGCTTTGGATTTTATTTGCTCCTCCCAACATTACCAATTTACATCAAAGAATTAGGTATCGGCGAATCACAACTTGGATTAATCATCGGAAGTTTTACTTTATCCGCAGTTGTTGCTCGGCCTATTATTGGAGGACTCCTAGATCGTTTCGGCAGGCGCTTCTTTATCATTGCGGGACTTATTATCTTCGCAATAGCTATGTTTCTATATAATTGGGCAAGCGGAATTCTTTTATTGTTTCTTTTGCGAATACTGCATGGCGTCGGGTGGCTATTTCGACCACATCCATTGGAACTTCGATTACCGATGTGATCCCTGATCGTCGCCGAGGTGAAGGAATGGGGTGGTATGGCTTGTCAATGACTGTATCCATGGCCATAGGACCCATTATCGGTGTGTGGATGGTCCAAAGCTACTCTTTTCAATATTTGATTATTGTAGCATTTTGTTTATCTATTGCAGCCATTCTTATTGCCCTGATGACTAAGGTTCCAATCTTACCTTCGGACAACAAAGGAAAAATAGTTTATTTCGATAAATCCATCCTATCCATTTCGGTAGCTATATTCTTCTTGGCTCTTACCTATGGGGCATTACCACTTTCATGCCGCTGTTCGCCGAATCAATTCACGTTAACGCAGGTACTTTCTTTTTGATCTATGCCATTGCGTTGACCATCACCCGCCCTTTTGCAGGGAAGCTTGCGGATCGTTATAACGAAGGATCAATCATTATCCCATCTTTACTCATTACAATCATAGCTCTACTCATCTTGAGTTTATCCAATGAATTACTAGGAGTTATTGTTTCTGCAATTCTGTATGGAATTGGGTTTGGATCAGCACAGCCCACACTTCAAGCAGCCATTCTCAACTTAGTTTCTCCTACGAAAAAAGGAGTGGCTAATGCTTCCTTTTTCACGGCCATGGATTTAGGGATTGGGTTTGGATCAATCATACTCGGTTTGGTTTCTCAGTACTTGGGCTACCCATTTTTATTTACTGTATGTGCTGTTTCCGTCTTCATTTCTTTGTTAATCTTCATAGTTTTTGTTAGACGGACATTACTACGTAGAAAGGAGGAGGATAAAAACGAGAATTTTCATTTGACATCTTAAGTATCTTAAGTAGCCATTTTTTGAATGTAATGTTAGTTATAAATATCTAACATCATTAAATCTAAACCTTACAAGGAGGAAGCGACAATGACAATCACTCATCTACACATTGGAATTATTCTCGGCAGTTCACGCCAGGGAGGGTTAGCCCGCAAGTTGGGAAATGGATCAAGGCAATTGCCGATCAACGCGGGGATGCAACGTATGAAATTGTAGATCTTGTAGACTATAACCTACCGTTTTTTGGAGACCTTACAGGCGAGCAGCAAGTTTCGGCTTGGGCTAGGAAAATATCCAGTTTGGACGGATATGTCTTCGTTACAGCTGAATACAATCACAGCATCACAGGGATATTAAAAAATGCACTTGATTCAGCACGAACGGAATGGTACAACAAAGCGGCCGGTATTGTTAGCTATGGTTCCTCAGGAGGAACACGAGCAGCTGAACATTTACGTGGAATCCTTGCGGAATTACAAGTGGCGGATGTTCGCACACACCCCGCACTAAATTTATTTACAGATTTCGAAAACTATACGGTTTTTAAACCATCAGATTTACACATTGAACATGTGAATGACATGTTGAATCAAGTAATTAGTTGGTCTACCGCATTAAAGTCAGTTCGTAGCTAAAGGGGCACGCTTTGTTATATAAAAGGTAAGAAGCTCTTCCCTATCGATGAGGAAGAGCTTGTGATTTATCCCGTAATTGATATTTGAAATTCACTCAGACGTTGGATGCATATGAAGAAAGGATGACAGAGAGAGAAAGACAACCAGTAAATAATCCAGAGTCGAAAGGCCAGTAAAAGAGAAGCACGGTAGGCATAAAACATGAAAATGAGAGCTCTCTTTAGAAGGAAAGGTTCAAATAGTGTGCGGCAACAAGTCAATGTATCGGGGGACCTCCTGTCTCTTGCCAACGGATTAAAGTAGAAGCTTAATAGCCCTTGTTAAAAAAAGTGGTTAGATTTTATTGATTATTAACGATGAGATGTGTATAATTGTGAATGAATAACTAAAATATTCATTCAATAAATTGAGGAGGTGATTAACCTGAATCAGTCAGATAAACGTCAACTGCTCTTTGATGCAGCGCGTGCTCTTTTTTGGAGCAAGGGTTCAGGAAAACCAATGTCGCGGCGATCACAGAACGTGCGAATGTAGCCGTAGGTACTTTCTATAAGTATTTTACCTCCAAGGAACAAATTTTCTATGAGGTTTATCAGGCTGAAAATGAAAAGGCCAAACGGGAGATTGTAGTCCGAATCGACACTGATCAACCCCCGAAGGAAGTGGTGAAACAGTTTTTGCAAGAGATTATTCGCACGAGTGAACAGAACGTGATCTTGGCCGAATGGTACCGCAATACGGAGGCAAGCCAAGTGCTCAAGAACTACAATCAAGAATGTGACGTTAAAAAAAACAGCTTCGTATATCGATTTTTGCTAGACAATATTGAACGTTGGCGGTCTTTTGGACAATTTCGTCGGGATATCGATGTTGACACGACACTGGCACTGTTCAATGTTTTAGTCCTCTTAGATAACCATAAGGAAGAAGTCGGTCATGAGCATTATCCGCAGGTGCTGGAGTTATTAGCGGAGATGGTTGTTGACGGGCTGACTGCGTCATCGTAAAAAACGCCACCTGAAGCGTGGCGAATTCTTTTGATTTATAGTGAATGAATACTAATTATATTCATTCGGGAAAAGGGGGTACTGACATGCAAAAAAAAACGAACAAAAATATGCACAAAAAAGGAGGACGTTCAATGGGTCTGCAAATTTTGGGCTGGTCGATGGTGGTGATTGGAGCGGTCATTGCCATTTGGGGCTTTTATGAGTTTCCGGCAAGCGAATGGTTTGGGATAGGTTTCCTTAATTACGTCGTCAGTGGCATGGTACTAATTGCAGGTGGGTTGGCCCTTCTTAAGGTCTCTGCTCTGATGACCGTTGCCGCAATCATTATTGCATCACTGCTTTTAGCCGTTTATATATGGAATATGCAATTGGACTTCTTTTCCGCACTGCTCAGTTATGTCTTGACTGCAGCTCTTACGACCTGGTTGGTGAGTTTGCTGCTTAGGTAATTGGTAAAAAAAATCGGAGGTGTTGATTTTAATGAACGATTCAGGTGCTGGATTGGCCATAGAGGCAAAGGGCTTGGTAAAAGTATTTGGTAGTAACCGGGTGGTGGATGGTGTGGATCTGGCCATACCCAAAGGGTCCGTCTATGGATTCTTAGGTCATAATGGGGCCGGGAAAACGACAACGATCCGCATGCTTTCAACATTGCTGCCCATGGATGGTGGAACCGTAAAAGTGTTTGGCCATGATTTGGCCAAGGAGCCGCATGAGGTCAGGGGTCAAATCAGCTTGGCGGGTCAGTACGCATCTCTTGATGAAGATTTGACCGGATATGAAAACCTGGTTATGATCGCCAGGTTGGTGGGGTATTCTCGAAAAAGATCCAAAATGCGTGCACAGGAATTGCTTCGCGTATTCGGGCTGGAGGAAGCTGCTAAGCGCCAGGTGAAAACCTACTCCGGGGGCATGAGACGTCGGATTGATATAGCGGGAAGTATCGTGGTCACACCACGCATCCTTTTTCTCGATGAACCGACGACAGGTCTAGATCCGCAAAGCCGTAACCAGGTATGGGAGATTGTTCGTGCCCTGGCCAGTGTTGGAACAACAGTGTTGCTAACAACGCAATATTTGGAGGAGGCGGATCGCTTGGCAGACCGCATCGCCGTCATGAAACAGGGCAGGATCATTGCCGAAGGAACGAGCAACGAATTGAAATCGTCCGTCGGAAGCCGAATGTTGCACATTCGGCTCGTGCATGAGGAGGAATCAGAGCGAGCTAAAGCGATGCTTTCAGATAAGGTTGCACTCCCCGTTCGGAGTACCACGGACTTGTGAGCTGTTCGTGCAAGTCACGGATCCCATGTTGGTCGCTGAGGGGCTGAGGGTGCTTGGGAATGCAAATATCAGCATACGTGAACATTCTTATGGACAGCCCAGCCTTGACGAAGTTTTCCTGACATTAACACGACGATCATCCGTTGAACAGTTCGGTGTTGAGGAGGGAGTACAATGAAGACCATGACGAATAAGAAGGATGGCGGTAATGATCCATCACTTTATGATGTGCTACGTTCAGGTGAACAGACCGGACGTGCCAATGCACTGTCTTCGTCGTTGACGTTCGGCTGGAGATCCATGCTGCGTATCAAACATTTACCTGAACAGCTCTTTGATGTAACTGTTTTTCCTGTTGTGTTGTTAATAATGTTCACCTACTTGTTCGGAGGTGCCATCGCTGGCTCTTCGACGGACTATTTGCAATTTCTTTTGCCCGGGCTGCTGGCCATGACGGTGGCGATGCTTACGATGTATACCGGCGTGGAATTGAACAGGGACATAGAGAAGGGGGTGTTCGACCGTTTCCGCACGTTACCGATCTGGCTGCCTTCTCCTCTTGTAGGCGCTTTGCTGACTGATACGGTTCGTTCCACGATCGCAATCACGACAATGCTTGTACTCGGTCTCACCCTCGGCTTTCATCTGGCCGGTGGCCTGGTTGGCGCAATGACAGCCTTGGTGCTGCTATTGATCTTTTCATTTAGTCTGTCCTGGGTATGGACTACGCTTGCCTTGATCATGCGCTCGGAGAAATCACTAATTACGGTCAGCACGATGGTGATCGTGCCCTTGACATTCATCAGCAATGTCCTCGTTGAACCGGAAACGCTGCCCGTTTGGTTGCATGAATTTGTGGACGTCAACCCCATTTCTATCTTGGTAAGTGCCCTTCGCGGTGCACTGAACGGACTTTTGACCTGGGAGCAAGTCGGCTGGCTGCTGATTTCTTCGGTGATCATAATCGCTATTTTTGCACCGCTGACCATGTATTTGTATCGCAATAAAGAGTAGGAGATCATCACGTAGAGATCACCATCACCGATGGTGGTCTCGATATTTTTGCAAAGCTCGATATTTCGACAAGGTGCTTGAGAATACGATAAGTGCTCTAGAAGTATGAAAATTATATGACCTTTCACAAAGAATGGAACCGTTTGATCAATCTTTTTTCAAAACGGGTTCTTTTCATTTACCGTAAAATGCAGGATTATTTGATCTTTTTAATCAAACTTTATTTCATAGCTACAGTGTAACTATATAGATTTACTTTGGTAGTTACATGTGTTAAATTCTTAGCACAGAAGAAATAAGCGAGGATAATTATGGATTTATTATTTATGGATGTCATCAATAGTAATAGGGTGGATAGGCGTAACTCTAAAATTCAAAGAGACATGGGTAAGAAATTTTTTAGAAAAATAGGGATTGTCTGCAACTCTCCATATTAACACTTATTATCTAAAAGAACTAAAAAATTGCGTGAACATATGCGTAATATCTGTCTTGAATTAAATACCGAATTAGTGTTGCAACAAGACCAACTTAATGAATTCAACTTAATTTTGTCTAGTGTATCTTCACAATTTCAGCTTAAATATAACAATAATCGTTTTAATATTGAACACACTTATAATTGCGAGGATTGGGCTTTAATAATGTGACATAACACTTATTCATGTGCCCAATTATTATGTAAACCCGATATTGGTAGATTAAAAGTATGCAGCAACCAAAATAGTGAGCTGTTGGATTAATACCACTAATTGTTTATGTTATGGGAGCTCCATGAAACATCATTAGTCTTTTGGCACCAGATATAGGACGTATTACGGGTACAGGCACCCATAGCGAGTTACTCAATACCCATTCCTTGTACCGTAAGCTGGCCGAACAGCAGTTTTATAGCGTGCAGTAAGTGCTGGTGCCATCTTCACACTGTCTAATAAAAAAAAGTAAGCCACACATTATACTGGTGCTCTAAAGATTTGGATGAAGTGATCAATTATGAAGGTGTTGCAAAGATTCCATGCTCTCTGTACCACCTCTTAATCGAATGTTTTCGTTCGCAGCAGGATATGCTCAACGGAATATGTACATGGGCAGTATTTCCAGCAAGAGAAGAAATGCCAGATGCTTTATTAATGACATGGGAGCGAGTATATACCGAGTGTTTCCCTACATTTCCATCCAGAAGACGCGTAATTAGTAGAATCAACGCCAAGCTTAATAGGTGCTTTTTCTTATTACGATATGATACACCTAAATCGTTAAAAAAAGCCAAGTCTCACTTACTTAATAGGCGAATAACACCTACTTGGATAAGCCGTCACTTATCGAATTCGATAAGTGACGGGTAGAGATGAAGTGGGTACTGGAGTACTCACCTTTTCAAGTTCTAATATTAGCATTTAGGAAAGCTACTTCCTACAATGATTAACAAAATAAACAATACAACAATCAATACGAAACCGTTCTTCTGAGCAGGTGCAGCATGGACATAGCCGTATGAAGGGGAACCATAATATGGCATAGGTTCATCCATTGCACCAGCAACCATCGTCGGTGGGACATTAGGTGGGACATTAGGTGGAACATTAGCTCCTGCCATCATATTAGGGGGTATATTTGCATGATCATACATATTAAACACTTCCTTTTCGGTTAGTTATTTACACTACAGTATACTCACCTAGTCAGAAAGTGAACCTGTTAACGAAATAAATGGGTGAATGTCACAAGTTTTATAAATTCATTAGATTTGGTGGCCATATAGAAAATACTGATAATCGAGACAGGAGATGGAACAAAGGTTATGGTGAATAACTTTATTAGTACTTTGATAGAAGGTGCGAACCCTTTGTAGTGTGAAAGCATATGCATCGTTTGAGAAGAGATCCTTGTTATTAAATTGGCTAAATATGCAGATTGCATACTTCCTGGAGACCTTTGTGTATTTAAAAATTGGATCATCTCTTCGGCAGTCATAATACCAAAACCATGACCGAAGAACGTTCCATCACTCATCACAACAGCATTTTCACCTCGATACCATGGCGTTTGAGGATGAAAATCAGGGTTATTAAAATACACAACATCCCCAGGCAAGAAACGATTTGAAGAGTAGAAGGAGTTTAATTCTAGGTTAGGGTCTGTATGCCAGCTGTATAAATAAAGGTTGTGAAATATAGAATCAAACCTTCGGCTCTCAATGCTTTTTAAGATGGCCTGATAATAAATAATCATAATAGCAGTCGCACATTCAAATGCATAAAGGGAGCTATTCCGATAGATGTCTAGAATAGCCTCAGATGGTCGCACATCATTCCGTAATAAAAAGCCTCCGGCATATGACAAAGTCCAATATGCTGGATTACATTGAGCATGTTCAAAGGTCGTAAATGTGACCTGACTCACATTCATCTCTTTTGCACTGTCTAAAATGTGTATTCGCATGTTGATTTCAAAACGTAGCTCAATCATCGAAGGGTAGGAAAATAATTCAGGTGAATCAAGCATTAGTTGAAGGATTACATGCCCTACGCTTCCAAAGTCCATTGCATTCTCTTCAGAAAATGGTCTTCCTGCTACTTGAATCATATCATCCCCCATTTCATTTTAATTCATAAGAACGTTCCATAGACATATTTCTCCTCCACACTCTTGTCAGAAATCATCAAATGGAAGCCTTATCTAGATCTATATGTTGAGGAAGGGGAACACTTGCTAGTAGGTTTTATGATCGGTCATTATGTAGTTTAGATAGGTTATACTTAGTTGGACAAATCATTTAAGGTCATATACACTTCGTTCAAATAAAAGCCGAGGAGAATGAAACATGACCAAACGAGTAAGAAGAAATTTCAAGGAACAAATGTCCAGCTGCATGCATTAGGAAAACCTAGAGCTGAAATAATGAAATGATCAAAGAATACGAGCTGACGCCATCTGCCTTAGATAAGTGGGTTCGCCAACACCTAGACAGTGGATCATTTGAAGAGAAAGACAATCGTACGCCTGAACAGGAAAAAGTTTGATCGAAATCAAAGAAGCTTTTTGCTCTTCCTTATGAAAAACAGTGTATTTATTAAGAAAGTTTTAATTTTCCATAACTATTATTATATACTTTCCCTTCTTTGGGATGAGTAAATTTTAATCCAGACCAAATATCATTGATGCTTAGACATTTACTTTCAACAAGACCATAATCATAACCTAATTCGATAACAGTTTTCATATTTAGGTCTGTTCCTAATTTCCCACCTTTGGGCCAAGATACCCATAACATTCCACTAGGCTTTAAGTGAAGCTTTAGCTTGGGAAAGTTCTCGTTAAAATCCGCTTGATTTTTAGTGAATAGATGTATATAGTCAAATTTTCCATTCAATTCGGTAAATATATTAAGGGGTGGTAATTCAATATCTTCTATGGCTTCAATATCCGCATTTTTAAAAAATGCTTTTATATTTACTTTAACACCCATTTTCAAAGCTACTGTTTTTTTCATCTGTAAATATCCCTTTCTTGTATCTAAACTCTTTTCTAACACAAAATTGGAGAGCTTTTAATGCCCTTATCGCAACGTGCATAAAGCTATGAAAAAACGACTAGTCATTCATCTTTGTTTTGAATTCGGGAGTTCAATATCTCCAAATAGTGCGGATTGTACATGATACCTAGTACATTACCAAATGGATCAATGACGGAAGCCGTAATAAATCCTGCCTCACGATGTATAAGTGCCTCGTACTCCTTTGCTCCCATGGAGAGTAGCTTTTCGAGAGTTGCTGTCACATCGTCGACGTGCCAAAATGTGACGGTACCACCCGGGCCAGGAGACGCACCATCCGGTTCGTAGCGTCGATCGATCAGCCTAGCTCGTGCTGGTAGTCACCGAGACGAAACTCGACATAAGCAAGCTTTCCATCTTCACCCGAACGTTCAAAATATGGTTCAATGCCCAAAAAGTCAGCGTACCACTTTTTTGCGGCCATCACATCATCTGCCCAGTAACTAATAGTGGTGAACCCTCGTAGTGTCTGTATTCTGCTCATAATCCAATCCCTCCAATATTATCAGTAAATAATTATATTCGACCATCACTGACACCTGTATGTCCGTTATGCTATTTTTTGATACACAAAAGGGCGATGATATAGGATCTGTTTCAAAACGCTGATTTGGTAAGCCCCTTTATCATTGTTTGCATATAACAATAGTAAAGCATTTAAGGACTTGATTTTGGGACTCTGTGGGTATGATTCGACTTGAAATTCGGAAGTAGGTGTTTCAATAGGAAAACCAACCCTCCAAATTGTCCCTCCAGCTAAAATTAACAGGTCTTTATTTTCCAGAGCACATTCATCAAGAGAAGTATATGGTTATATACTCAGTCATCCCATCGTAGCAATAATTTCTTTATTAGTCTCCATTGTAACTACTATTAAAGGTCTAAATCCTTTTTGAAATATCTTTCTAAGTTTAATTCTGCAATTACATATCCAAATTTCCAGTCTGACATTGTATTAAATGCATAAAAATAAACATCTTTTTTTTGCCTCCAACCACACTCCAATCACAGTTGATATAACCAAGTATAATATAACTTCCCTGACAGCTAACGTCAGGGAAGTTATATTATACTTGATGAAATTTTATTAATTACGACAGAACTTCAATAATTCTTTTCTTAAGACTTTTCTTCTGCAAAAACAGCAGCGTGAAGTAGTGAGGTTTGCTCCTCAAAATCAAAAAAAGAGGAGCTTCAACGAAATTGTTCAATAAAGTGTATCCACCGTTATGTCCTGGTTCTGAAATGATGGGTACACCACTTGTTGAAAGTGTATCAATATAACGATATACAGTTCTTATGTTCATCTCTAACTTTTCCGAAATTTGTTTAGCAGTAATTTTTTCACCTGAACTAAGCATCCATAGAATTGCTAATACATTGTAAATTTTAGGCATATAATTCCACCTCTTTCTGTAATTGATTATATAAATTATATTCGTCTACTATTAAAGTTCGGGGGAATCATCAGAAAAAATAGGCCTAGCATTGTATTATAAAGACTATTAAACGAATTGAATTTTATCTATACAGCGAAGATCTTTCCTCCACTAAATGCAGTTAGCATACCAGTAGTGCCTTAAGTTTAAAATGCAAGATAAACAAAATCAACTAATTGAGAGAATTTCCTATCAATACCTCGTTGTCGGTGTAGATATTGCTCAACAAATGCATGTGGCTCGAGCTCAATTATAGTAGTATTGTGGTTGGAGATCTTCTATCTATCGAAAATAATGAGGATTGATTTTCTAGACTACTAGAATGGCTGATTCGTGTAACGTATAGATTGTTCTGCCTGTGGGAATTGCACGTCTGTCACTGTCCCAGATATGATTGTAATAAGAACTGTTTTTGTTCCGCTATCTAGGCCAGATAGTTAAATAGAGAAATTCAATTATTTTAGTTAAAAAGAACTTGAATTTAAATTTATCTTGTTCTATAATTAATAAAACGAACGGTCAGTTAATAAACTACCATTAACAAATAAAGGAGAAGAATTTATGGCTCGGCCAAAAGGACAAGGTAAAAAAACTAAGGAACTGATTGCTGAAAAGGCAAAAATAATATTTGAACAAAAAGGTTATGCTGGAACTTCAATGGAGGATATTCGTGAATTTAGTGAGATTAGCAAAGGGAGCATCTATTATCACTTTAAAAGCAAAGAAGAGTTGTTCCTATATACAGTAGAAAAAACCTCAGAGGTTTGGAGAATAAATTGGGAAGAGCATGCGAATAAGGTAGAAACGTCAACAGAAAAACTTTATCTGCTTGCTAAATACTATGCTTCGGACATGCAAAATCCTTTATCACATACAGTTCCTGAATACATGGCCACTGAGAATATAGACAAAATGATGGGAAATAAAATATTTGATTTGATAAAACCGGAATATGAAGTTTTTTATCAAATTATTGACGAGGGTTTGTCCCGTAAAGAATTTAAAAGTAACCAATCACCTGAAGATTTAGCTTATATTTTATACAGTACACTCACAGGTTTAAGTATTACACAATTCTTAGGTTATAGTGATAAACAATTTCTAATGCTTTATCAGAATGCAATAGATATCTTTCTAAAAGGTATATCTAATAGTACCCCTTAAAATAGAAGGGGTTTTAAAAGAAGTATTAATAAACCGAACAGTCAGTTAAATAATAAGGAGGATTTCAAATGAAAAGTTATGAAATTAGAGTAAGACCAATGAGAGGGTTTAAAGGAGATGTACGTCGTGAGGTTGCAGCCGTTTTTGTTGATGGATACAGGGAAGATTTAGCTTTTCTTTCAAATAATCAAGAAAAGTTAATTGAAGCGTTTCAGAAAATGATTTGTCCATATGTTTTTTACTTTGCCACTTTAGAAGGTGATATTGTTGGAATTCTGGCTTGTTCCAATAACCAGAATCGAGCATTGACAATTGATAAAACAATTTTGAGAAACTCATTTGGCTATGTGAAGGGGAATCTGGCTTATCATTTTATGAAAGATGAGTTTAATAAAAAATTGCCTTACCAAGATGATACAGGTTATATTGAATGTGTTGCTACCACAGTCAAAGCGAGAGGTAAAGGTGTTTCAACTGCTCTGATGAATTACGTATTAGAGAATGAGGATTATCGTCATTATATTCTAGAGGTTGTAGATACAAATAAGGTTGCTTATCGATTATATAAAAAATTGGGTTTTACAGAGTTCGAGCGAAAAAAGGAAAGTTTTTCAAGGATGAAAGGCTTTGAGTATAGAATTTATATGGATTTGTATGACGGCAATAAGTAAACAGGAAAGAAATAGCATAAAAATGCTGCCTCCTTATTCAGTCGATATGACAGGCGCACTTGACACTTCGAACCTCAAAAGTGGATAAGTTCGGAATGCCCACCCGTTAGATTCCTTTAGCGGGTCTTCTTTTGAGCAGTTAATTTATGATGAACTAGAATGAAAATTTTAAAAACCGCATTTTCACAAAGAGAAATGCGGTTTTTTTCCGCTCAGAATAATGTCAATTGTCAATAATCAAAAAAGGGTTTACAAATGCTAATTACGATGTATAATTAATGTTATATAACGAATGTTACATAACGAACGATGTATATCTAACTGTGTTCATGCGAAGATAATTGTATTCATAAAGGAGGGACTACCGTGCCACCCAAAAATAAATTTTCCAAGGAGCAAATCGTCGATGCCGCTTTTAACATTGCCAAAACAGAAGGGATCGATAGTATGACCATAAGAAAAGTGGCCGATCAATTGGGAAGTTCAATTGCCCCTATTTACGTTAATTTCAATGATGTTGAAGAATTGAAACGGGCAGTGATTAAAAAAGTCGTTGATTTAAATCAGCACCTGTTAAACGAACAACATTCCGGAAACCCATTCGGAGATATAGGTGTTGTCAGTCTTCGGTTCGCTATGGAGTATCCGAATCTGTTTAGAGATTTTGTGATGAAACAGAACGATTATTTTCAGGCTTTTGATCAGGAAATGGGTGATAAGCTTGTGGGACTTATGAAAAAGGATCCGGAGCTTGAAGGTTTTACTGATGAGGAACTTAAGTTAATTTTATTTAAGATGAGAGCTTTTCAAATGGGGATCTCTGTCATGGTTGCCAATAGGTTGCTCCACGAGGAATATGACATAGAAAAGATGAAGGAGATATTAGACTGTGCTGCTGAAGATGTTGTGACTGCTACTCGTCTACGAAAGAAAAATGATTAAAAACGAGTAAATATAGCTGTACGCAACAGTCGTAATCAATTAGAGGAGGGTTTATGATGGTCAAACAATTGGACGAATCTTTTCTCAATCATAATGTCAAGCAAATGATTAAAAAAAGAAACAACTTCGGGGCTGTGTTGTGTGTTGAACAAGGGGACAATGCATTTTCTTGGACTGGTGCAGCGGGTAACATTAAAGAAGATGATCAATACTTTATTGCCAGTGTCACGAAATTATACGTTACAGCTGTGATTTTGAAATTAAGAGTAGAAAATCGGTTGCAATTGGAAGATCACATCGCAAACTATCTGTCTGAAGATATCGTCCGTGGCATCCATGTTCTAGATGGGATTGATTATTCCAATGATATTACAATTAAACATTTGATCTCCAATACTTCGGGCTTACCGGATTATTTCGCGTATAAGCAACCTAATGGTAAAACAGCTGCTTCACAACTTTTCAATGGTGAAGACCAGACTTGGTCCTTAGAGAAAACATTATCGTTAATAAAAAAACTAAAACCAAAAATTTAAACCAGGACAAAAAGGAAAAGTCAATTACTCAGATACAAACTATCAACTACTAGGTAGAATTATTGAGAATCTTACCGGATTGAACATGTCAGAGGTCTTTCAAACGTTCATATTTGATGAGCTTGAGCTGTCAAAGACGTATGTATATGAAGATGTAAATGATACTAACCCTGTGCCGTTGTACTATAAATCCAATGCATTGCATCTCCCGATGTATATGTCTTCCATTGCTCCAGAAGGGGGTATCGTATCTACTGCTAAAGAAACGATGGAATTTTTAAAAGCCTTTTTTAATGGCCGTTTTTTTCCGAAAGAGGAACTGGAAGATCTTAAGCAATGGAATTTAATCTTCTTCCCTGGACAATTTTATTATGGGATCGGATTAGAGAAACTGTTGGTGCCTCGATTTGTTTCTCCATTCGCACCAATCAAAGAAATATTAGGATTTTGGGGTCAGTCGGGTGCCTTTGCCTTTTATAACCCTGAGCGAGAGGTATACTTTACAGGAACGATTAATCAATGCAGCGGTTTTGGACATAGTGCAGCTTTCAAGGCTATGATAAAAATAATTAAAGCGATCTCTTAAAGTGATTGAAATTGATCAGCGGGTCTTTTAAAACAAGTATCGAAATAGGGGAAGAAGTTCGAGGTGTTTTTTCAATTAGACTATTATCTTTCTAAAAAATTTGATGATTCAAATTTGTATTATCATGTTGTAACGCGGGCGTAGCCGTTGAAGGGATAAGTGCAAATAAGACACGTATTCGGGAAAAAGGAAATTGCTTTTTGGAGAAGTTCTACTAATCGTGCTTCTTTTAAAATATATATTGGAAAGTTCGTTCCAAAATAGTAATTCGATTGCTTCGAACAGTCCTGGCTAACGAACGGGTAGGTTAATAGCAAAATATGAAATAGATGTAACAGCATTATGGTAGTTTTAACTCAAATTTTTTTGAAAGCTAATAAAAGAGTGTACACTCTTATGGTAATATTTAATAAAAGAGGAGGGAATTTTCTTGATTGCGAAAAGTGAAAAAGAAAATCTACTATTGGATAGCCACAAACATCTTAAATCATTGCTTGCAATAATAGATTCAGTACCTTATAGAAAAAGGAGTATTTCTATTGAGACTCAAGAAAGAGACAAGAATTTTCGTGATGTATTAATGCATCTATATGAATGGCATGCCATGCTTGAGAGATGGTATAGAGAAGGTATGGATGGAGATATTCCTTTTATGCCTGCACCTAGTTACAAATGGAGAACTATTAAGCTACTTAATATGAAAATTTGGGAAAGCTATCAAGATGTAACATTAAATCAAGCTATAAAAAAGTTGAAGTTAAGTCATGAAAGAGTTATGGATCTAATTAAATCACATACCAATGAAGAAATCATGACAAAAAAATACTATAAATGGACAAAAACAAGTAACTTATACAGCTATTTTGCAGCAAACACTTCCAATCATTACATTTGGGCTATAAAAAAATGTGAAGCTATTGCAAAGTCTATAAAAGAAGATGAAAAGAACTAGCTTGCGAAATAATGTATGTAACTATTAATAACTGTATGTTCCAAGCGATTGATATAATTAGAAAAGGGTACGGTATGATGGGTACGTAAAGGGGGAGGTCATGCCGAACTTACAAGAGTTGGCTGGAGGAAGTAGTTGTAGCATCTTGGACTTACTCGACCTCGAAGGAAACGAATGAAGAAATTTACAATTGGACTCCAACTAAAAGGGTGTACCGTCAAATAAAAATAGACTGGGAGGACAGAGGATCAATGGATGATATGGATCGTCAATCGTTAATTAAAAAGTTTGATAAACAGGCAAAAAATACGATAAACGACGGAAAAATAGTCAAGATAATAAGTTTCGTCAAAGGATTTTTCAAGAAGCCAAAGGGAAGGTTTTGGAAGTTGCTATTGGTTCTGGTAATAATTTTTCTTTCTACCGTAGAGATATTGAATTGACAGGATTGGATTTTAGTCATGAAATGTTGAAAGCAGCACAGAAAGAGGCAAAAAAATATCCTTTTAAAGTGACACTAATACAAAATGATGTTGAAAAGGTTGAATTTAATAAAAACAGCTTTGATACTATCATATCTTCTTGCAGTTTATGTGCCTATCAAGATCCTGTTACGGTCCTTAATAACTTTCGAGAGTGGTGTAAGCCAGAAGGGGAAATACTAATGATGGAGCATGGCCTCAGTACTAACAAACTTTTGGCAGGGTTGCAAAAAACCTTGGATCCATTGGCACTAAAGGCTGTAGGGTGCCATCAAAACAGAAATATTTCTGATTATGTAAATCAGTCCCGTTTAAAGCTTGTTAAGGAAGAGCGTTACTTGGCAGGTTGTTTATATTTAATTTGGGCTAAACCATAAGGTTTTCTCTACATCTTAAAATACCTATTATGATGATGTTAAACGTCTTCTTTTTTGTCATCGTAAATGAACTCCACACTTGCTACATGTTATTCTACGATCTTCAATTATATTTCAACTAATTGTATCTTACCCATATCATACACCCTGCAAAATAAGGGTTAATTATACCTTTATTCAAGAAAAGGGTGCAAGAATGGAATCATGAATTTGGTCTAGAAATACTCGGAGAAGGAGAGTGGGTGGAGCATCATCGGGCTACAAGATGTTAAAGAGGAAGTGGTCATGATGCGAACACCAGATGGTGAGGCGAATATAGAGCTAGTCAAATTTCACAAGCCATTAGATGAAAACGGCATACAGCATCCTTTGGCCAATACTCTCGGCATCCGGCATATTGCCTTTGCTGTTGAAGATATTGAAGCCCTTGTTACCTAATTGAAACAGAAAGGCGCAGGGCTAATTGGTGAGATACAAAACTACGAAAATACTTATAAATTATGCTATGTCGTGGGCCAGAGGGAATTATTTTAGAATTGGCGGAGAAAATCGCCTATGGGTGAAATATTTGTTTCTCTTACAGGTCAAACTTTCCCTTTAATCCAGTGATCATAACTTCCATCCCAAACTGAAACTCTTGATTCATGTCTGGAATGGTCAAGTTTATTGAAGGTGGTGTTTCTAAATAGGAATTAGCGGGCTCTTTATTAGCGATTTCTAAAAAACGGTATTCCTCGAGAATGAATGAAATTGTGTATGTGTTGAAGAACCATAAAGCTGAGAAAGCCTCTTTATGACCCATACCTGCATTCTTAAAGATATCATGAATCTGTTCAATTAATTGTATGCGATAAGGAGTAGTCGGAGCCGTTTCAGCTATAACAATAGCGGAATCACGAATGGATAAAAGTTTGTCCCGCCATTCTTTTGCGAGCATCATTAATTGTTCATCCCAGTCTGCCTCTTTATCTGGAAACTGAATGTTTTTACAAATTTCATCAGCCACTAATTCGAGCAATTCGTTTTTATTTTTTATGTGCCAGTATAGGGAAGCGCTCTTAATTCCTAACCTTTCTGCAATCTTTCTTATCGTGATGCTTTTGTAACCTTCTTTTTGCAGGATCTCTAGTGCAATACGTACAATTTGGGATTTATCCAACATTTTATGATGTGCATCGTTACCCGTCGTCAACTTTAAGTACCCCTTTCAATCAAATGTTATCCATTATTTTAGCCTATTTTCAGAAAAAGTTGAATTGTTCCTTGACAGTATACCATTTTCGAGGTAACCTATCAACGATAGTCAATCTATCACCGATAGGTTAACCGTACATTTATATTATGATAAGGAGAGAAAAATGATGAAAAGTAATTTAACTTTTGTTGCATTAATTTGTTTGATCACGGTGATTGGCTTTGAACTAAGTGGAGCGATTTATGAAGGAGTAGTTGTTGCTTCCCAATGGAGTGCTTATCCACCAACATCCTTTTCCATTCTTCAAGGAGATTATGGTCTGCCTGTTGATCACTTTTGGATACCACTACACATAATGGCTCAAATCCTAATCGTCGTTGTGTTGTTCCTGTGCTGGAAGGCTAAAAGAGTGAGGAATACAATAATTATGATTGTGGGTCTTTACCTAATGCTCAGAATTCCTACTTTTTTGTACTTTATTCCAGAACTTAATGTGTTTTCAACGACCGATCCAACAGGTCCCTTTTCACAAGAGTTGAAAGACCGTGCGGATCTATGGGCGAACCTTAGTACAGGTAGAACGATTATTATTGCAAGTATATATGTGCTTTGTTGGATATCTCTTGGTCGCTTTAGACAACACAATCAAAAATCTTGATGGATGCACAGGTAAATGTAGTAAAGTGATAAATTAATGACAGCGGCATGGAGGTTGATAGTGTATGTTGAAATATCGAAAATTTATGATGTTCATAATAATTGCTAGTCTTATGATATTTCTTGGTGTAGGTGGGTTTATCGTTTGGGTGTTCGATCAAGCCAAGAAATCTAATATTGGCGATTTAATGTTTGAAAGTCGTCTTGCTATCCCAGAATTGTTGGAACCGACGCTTGATGACCAAGGACGTAAAGTGTTCGATCTTACCTTCACTACAGGTGAGGTTGAGTTTATAGAGGGAAAACTGACAGAGACATGGGGACTAAATGAACCTTATTTGTCGCCAACATTACGTTCATCTCGTGGTGATGAGGTGGTGATTAATGTAACCAACGGGATTGAAGAAGACACCAGTTTGCATTGGCATGGGATGCACCTTCCAGCTGCTATGGATGGAGGACCGCATCAGATGATTAAGTCTGGTGAAACATGGTCTCCTACTTGGAAAGTGGATCAACCAGCGGCAAGTCTATGGTTCCATCCCCATCCCCACGGTGCAACTGCTGAGCATGTTTACCGAGGTGCTGCTGGAATGTTCTTGATTGATGATCTTGAATTAGAGGAGCTGAACCTACCTGATACTTATGGTGTAGACGATATACCGCTAATTATTCAGGACAAAAACTTTAATAGAGATGGTTCTCTTAACTTTAGTAAGCCACTCTTTAGCAATGTCGGCATTCTCGGTGATGAGATTCTGGTTAATGGCACTTATGATCCTTACTTTGAGGCTACAACGAGTCTAGTACGGTTCCGTGTATTGAATGCTTCTAATGCTCGAATCTACAATCTTGGTTTCAGCGATGATCGTCTACACATTGATTGGGACTGACACGGGTCTTCTTGAAATGCCGGTTGAGCTTAACCGGCTGTTGCTTACACCTGGCGAACGTGTGGAGATCGTGGTTGAGATAGTGCCCGGAGAGGATGTCACATTACGGAGCTACGAGCCAGAGATAGAAGGGTTAAGTTTTTGGGAGCAGCGGTTTAATGGTGGGGAAGACACGTTTGATTTATTGAAAATTCGTGGTTCCCAACAGCTTGTCGATTCACAACCACTGCCATCGAAATTGGTGGACATAGATTGGCCAGAAGAAATGAGCGCCGTTGAAACTCGTGAGTTTGAACTGGCAGGAACTGGCTGGATCAATAATCAACCAATGGATATGAATCGGATTGACTTTGCAGTTACGATAGATACGACTGAAATCTGGGAAATTCGTCATACGGGGGGAGGGGTTTACCATAACTTCCACACACACCTTGCTCATTTTGCCATACTCGATATTAATGGGGAAGAACCACCAGAACATCTCAGAGGTTGGAAAGATACGGTTTTTATTCCACCTCGTAGCACCATTCGGATCATTGCACGCTTTGAAGATTATGTTGACCCCGAATTCCCATACATGTATCACTGCCACATTTTGATGCACGAAGATAGAGGTATGATGGGGCAATTCGTTGTGATCGAGCCAGGAGCAGAACCTCCTCGTAAAGTTTCAGAATCCGAAAATCATCAGCACAATCATTGAACATACATTCAATTTTTTACGCCCACCTGCAATGGCAGGTGGGTTTTTGCATGTCCTGTGCATTTTAGTGTGAATCATAATAATGAATGAGAAAATCGCGAAATGTTCGGGCAATATTACTCAAATATCGATCTTTCTTCCAAGCAATTTGAAAGGTTCGGTGGCAGGTTGGTTCTTCAATGGGGATAAGCTGGACGGCAGCATCCTGCTCTTTTGCCTCTCTAGTCAAAAAAGCGACTCCGATTCCTTTTTCTACGAAGCTATTAGCGGCTGAAAATCCATCTATCTCACATACTATTTTAGGTTGGAATCCTGCCTCAAAGCAAAAATGATCGGTTAGAGTGCGAAAATGATCCCCTGTTCTAAATCCAACAAATGGTTCATTAGAAGCTTCTTGAAGATGGATACTTGTTCTTTGAGCTAATGGATGCTCTTTCGACACAGCTAAGTAAATTTCTTCGGTGAGAAATGAAATGGCTTCAATCCCTTGCTCCTGGATTGGTAGTGAGGAAATGAAAAAATCTATATCTTCATTGATCAGCCATTCTAAATTTTGTTGATCCGTTGCGGAGCGCTTAATCCGCAAATTGGCTTGTGTAGAGGCTGTGAGAAACGAGCTGACCAGCTCGGCATCACATTTATGATCGGTTGAAGACAAGATAACACGACTATTTTGCAAGTCTGCTTGATCAGCAATTTGCCTTCTTCCTTCTTCTAATGCAGATAGAGCAATGTCAACCTGTTTTAGAAAGAGATGACCATATTCATTCAGCTTCATTTGGCGATTTTTTCTGTCAAAAAGAGGAACACCCAGATCTTTTTCCAATCGAGCTATCGTTTTACTTAATGAAGGTTGTGAAACGTGAAGCTCCTCTGAAGCTTTGGTGAGATGCTCTAGGCGAGCAACCCTTTGGAAATATTCCAACTGCAACAATTCCATCATTTCCTCCTTTACATTCCTTATAAGGAATGAATACATGAATTAATATGTATTTTAAATTATCATATCTCAAGTATACACTTAATCTATATTCAAAAGGAAGGTAGATGAGTTTAGATTGAGACGAGTAATCTTATTTTTATTAATGTTAGGCACATTTTTAATGGGGACAGCGGAAATGGTGGCAGCAGGTATCGTTAATATGGTTTCAGATGATTTTCAAGTTAGTATAGCGTCTGCAGGACAGTTAGTGACCGCATTTTCTCTAGCCTTTGCGATCGGTACACCGATCATCGTCACACTAGTTGCTAGAGTGGATCGAAAGAAAGTCACGATGATCTCTCTAGGAGTATTTATTATGGGCAATTTCCTTGCATTATGGAGTCCTTCGTTTGGTTTTCTCATGATTACAAGAATAGTTCTAGGTGTCAGTGCAGGGGTTTTTTCTGTTCTAGCACTCAGCATTGCGGCAAATCTGGTTCCACGTGAGAAAATCGGAAATGCAATAGGTACTGTGTCGATGGGCTTTGGAGCAGCACTTGTGCTGGGACTTCCTTTAGGAATGATGCTAGGGCAATTAATCGGTTGGAGGATGATTTTTTTATCATTAGCAATACTCGGTTTAGTTGTATTTTTTGCTCTTACCCGTTTGCTGCCTTCAATTGCCGGAAAAACGAGGCCGACTATTAGAAAACAGCTTTCGATTTTTAAAAATGTTAAAATTGTGTGCGGGCTCCTAGTCTTTTTATTTGCGATCACTGGATATAGTACCGTTTATACGTATATTGTTCCTTTTTTCCAAGAAGTTGTGGGGCTCAATCCATCAGTGATCAGTTTGGTAATGTTACTTGTCGGTATTTTCGCTACTGCGGGTACGAGGTTTGGCGGCTTTGCCGCAGATCGTTGGGGCATAGCTAGGACGGTTATCATAAGTCTTCTTCTTCATACGATGGCATTGATCATGCTTCCAATTGGTTCCGCTTGGATTATAAGCGTAATTATATTATGTTCGATATGGGTCATGGCATCCAATACGACTATTCCAGCGATGCAAAGCTTTTTTATACATGAGACATCAGATTCTTCCGAAATAGCGTTAAGTGCCAGTTCCTCTGTGGCTCATATTGGCCTTGCATGGGGGCTGGTTTTGGTGGGGTTCTTGCTAACTTCCGCGATTCTGTAGTATATCACCCGTGGCTTGGAGCGGGGCTTGTCTTGCTGGGTGGGTTGTTAGCTGTCGTTACGTTTAGGAGGAAAGAGAAACAGGAATTTTAGTAAGGTTCGAACGAGACTGTTTAAAGATTTACACGATGCTCTCCTTAATCTTGCAAACTAACCTCAATTTAAAATATATATCGTTGACGATTGAATAGTCTATATGATTCATTACTTGAAGCGACAATCATACAATTATTCCCTTCCTCGTAAAGAGGGAAAAAACTGATTGTCGCTAATTTCCCTTCAGTGTCGATGAATGCCTAAATTTTACCCTAATACTACATTCACGATAGATTTGTGAAAAAACGACCAGGTAGACCCATCCTTCTATACTCATCTCTTCTATGATCTCATAAAGCTGAACAATCATTATCTAAATGATCCTGCATTTAAATGGGTTCTACTTTATCTGCTAAAAGTGAAAGGAACACTTCTAAATTTCTTGATACCCATTTATCTTTATGAATAGCAGAATAAATTCCTAATGAATGATATTCTCCAATTAAATCCAATTCCTCAAGCTGATTATTTTCTAATTCATCTTTAATAATGAAGCGAGGGAGCATGGATATACCTAGTCCACAAAGAACATATTTTTTAATAGCCTCAACACTTGGCAGCTCCACTTTTAACATTGAATCATCTTCCTGATTACTTATATATTCTTCAATTGCTGGTCTCCAACTACATGAGTATTCCGTGGTGAGCATGGTTCGTTGTTTTTTCGTTTTTACAGACGTAACTAGAGACAGATTTTCACTTTTTTAATTTATTTACGACTAAATGGTTCTGCTGCCAATTAGATAATTCAATTAAAAGTGCAACATCAATTTCACCATTCTTTAGCTGATTAGAAAGGTTGTCATAATCAATAGATTTTAATATTAATTCGACTTTTGGGTATTTCTCCTTAAATTCCATAATGATATCTGGCAACCAGTAGATCATGATCGATTCACTTGCTCCTATTGTGAGTTGACCAGAGGGTATAGCGTCTGAGGAATGTAATACCTCTTTAGACTTGGAATAAAGCTGTATAATCTCTCTTGCAAATGGAAGAAAGTCTTTACCTGCTTGGGTTAATGTTACCTTTCTACCTAGCCGATCAAATAATGGCTTTCCTAACTCGTCCTCTAATTCTTTAATATGCCCTGTAATGGACGATTGAGCATATCCTAATTCATCTGCAGCTTTTTTAAAGCCATCCATTTTTACGATGGTATGAAAGGTTATGAGATGACGAAGTTCCATTTTACTTCCCTCCTTTAAGTTTGTTATCATTTATTCCGAACTAATATATCAAAAACATCAATTTAACTGATTGTAGTTACTACTTTATACTGAATACATAGTGATTTCAATAAATAATGAAAAGAAAGAGGGGACAGAAATGAAGATATTAACTGTTATCACCCATCCTAGAGAAGACTCTTTAACTTTTACGGTAGCTAAACGATTTGTAGAAGGTTTAAAGGATGCTGGTCATGAAACGGAAACGCTCGATTTATATCGTAGTCATTTTGACCCTGTGTTATGGGAGAAAGATGAGCCTAAATGGTTTTCACATGAGCAAAAATTCTCTCCAAAGGTGGAAATAGAGATGGAAAGATTGAATAAAGTCGACGCACTAGCATTTGTGTTTCCACTATGGTGGTGGAGTATGCCAGCAAAGATGAAGGGTTATATAGACCGAGTCTGGAACTACGGATTCGCCTACGGGCCAAATAAATTAAAGCATCAGCATGTGTTATGGCTAAGTCTGGCTGGTGCACCTATTGAAAGATTTACGAAAAGAAAATACGATCAAATGATGGAACATTACTTTAATGTAGGATTGGCTGATTATTGTGGCATAGCTAGTTCTAAATTCCACCTTTTATATGAGACAATAAATCCACAACAAGGGTACATGGAGAACTGGCTGAACGAGTCTTATCAATTGGGGTTGAATTTTGCTAAAGAAGGGGTTTGAAAGGGAATTTAATGATTAATGCTCCTATTGAAGTGGATGTGAAGATATAATAGGGGCTTTTATAATTCAACAATCTATAAGATTTTCAAAGTTACAATCAGTACGATAACTTCGAATTATAAAAATTGGGTGGTTTTAATTTTAATAAAAAATTGTTAAGTTTATGTATAAGGACATAGCCTTACACGGGAGGAATTATGAGATTTTTAATTATTTTAGTTGCTATTGTTTGTCTAGCAGCACTGATTATCACATTATCACTCACAAAAGCAGAAGACACGAACTACAGCAGTAATCGTAGCGTCAAAAATCAACTAATAATGTATTTAATCCTTATTCCATTTATTGCACTTATTCTAGTACTTGGTTGGATGTTTTTATATTAAGCATCGGAACGTTAGAAGAGTAGCAGTTTTTATTGCTTCCGTTCTAGCTATCTAGAACTCTAAAGGAGGGAGGTTCTTGCTGTTAAAAAGCTGAAATTTATTTTAGTTGTTGGTGTCGCCTTATTGTGTGTGTATTTTTTAAGTATAATATTTAAAGACGATGCTGCTGAAATTGATAAAGTTGTCAATTCATTCAATCACTCTACGGCAAACATTGTGCATATAGAATTCTTGGATAACAATAAAGCAATTGCCTTTTATGAATCGTTAGACGATATGTACTTTGGATCAGCGATTTTAAAAAAAGGATTATTTGGTTGGAAATCTCTTAGTTCAAGTGCTGGTCTTATCTATGATGAAGATAAATTAAATTGGAGTTTTTCAAACTTAGTCTATTTAAATTTTTCTAATTATACAGATTTAATTAGGGGAAAAATCTTAGACTCTGAAATTGCAGAGGTCAGGATTATGACTAAATAAAAATGAATATGAAGCAAAGGTTATTGAATATCACAACCGTGGCAAGTTTTGGTTTTTAATAACGGATGGAGAGGATCTTCTTGGCTCCATAACAGGTCTGTCCGCAGATGGAGAGATAATAGAGCAGATTAATAAGTAATTGTACAATTTTTTTTAATGCACTAATATGTATTTAAATGAAAGTAATATCTCCAAATGAGTTACTTCAGTAAGTTCCATCGTAAACAACTAACACCGTTCATACTTTGAACAGTGTTAGTTGGTATGCTTGTGAAAAAGGAATTGACTGTCATCACATTGCGACCGATCCCTGTCATCACCGGTTTTTCATTACCAAGACGATGAGGGAGACGAGCGATTAAGTGATGCCTCTTTTGATGGGCTGTGCGTATATGTAGATGTTTTAATGCTGACGCTGGTCAATATTTTGATGAAGAGATCAGTGAAGCGAAAAGATACACCCATACGTTATCTGCCGCTGATACTTTTGGCAACATCAGTGAGGAAACGCTCACGGTCGAACGTTGGAAGGTACAACGGAAGAAGAGGGACGAAAAGATAGTATCCCTAAAAAGAAACCCAAAAGAAAGAAGAGCAACTAAATATAGATGACGACAATGAGTTAAGGAAGAGCGTTACTTGGCAGGTTGTTTATATTTAATTTGGGCTAAACCATAAGATTTTCTCTACATCTTAAAATACCTATTATGATGATGTTAAACGTTCTTCTTTTTTGTCATCGTAAATGAACTCCACACTTGCTACATGTTATTTTACTAGCTCCAATTATTGTCCAACTAAATGTATCTTATCCAAATCATATTCAAGAAAAGGACACAAAAATGGAATAAACAATTACGCCATTTCTCGATCGGACTAGATCGTTGAAGATTGATAGCTTAAAATAATTCAAGTGTTTTACCCCCCTAGTCGGACATCGTATTCTAAAGTCTAAAGGAGAATACGAAGATGTTAAATAAACAGATTCTATTAATAATGACAGTATTATCTGATAAGCTCTGTTTTCAGGCTTATTTTGAGGTTAACGAAAAGTTTATTCTATATGTATTAATTTGCTTTTTAATAATATATAGTTAGATAATATCTATAAGTGGAATTGAGGAAATTAAAAATTGGAGTAAAGTATCTATACAGTGCCTTTGGCATAGAAATGCCTTAAGCTGGGAATTAACTTGAAATAGAAAGCAAAAATATTTTTTATCCTTCCAGTTGCTATAGGAAGTGTTTTACGTCTGCTTAAAGGTCGTGGCTTTAAAGCAGTGTTTGCTTATTTTATTTTACTAGTAATTATGATTGTTTTCATTTCCCTCTGTTTTTAAGAAATTTTTCGTATTATCTCTTCATACTTCAGCCTGTTTCTGCACAACAGGTTAATGATTCAAAAACAATTACAAAATATAACAATATAGTGTAAAATAACAGGGAGTGTACTGGTATGCAAAGTGAAACGGTCAAAAACTCTTTGCCAAGTGGTGTTGATTTACCAGCTACCGGATTTGGATATACCTTGTCCATAATCGGCGGTAAATATAAAATTCTCATTTTATATTGGCTATCTGAAAATAAAGTCATCAGGTTTAACGAGTTAAAACGAAATATAGGTACTATTTCTTTTAAAACACTCAGCGTAATGTTAAAAGAATTGGAAGCTGACGACATAATAATACGTAAGGAATACCCGCAAATACCGCCAAAAGTTGAATATTCTTTATCAGAGCGTGGTCGTTCACTCATTCCCGTACTAGATATGATGTGTTACTGGGGAGAAAAAATCGGTAATGTGTCCAATGATTTTTTAAAATTCAAATATTCTTAAGTGATCGCAGTAACTTCCTCTACAGTCTATACTGTTTTATTGGAAATAAGTTTTCCCGTCGAGCTATAAAATTGGAAACAAGAAAAAGGGCTGATCCGCATGTCATAATTACAGTGTTGCAGCAGCCCTTACTTTTTTGCATTACACTAAAATTTCTTAATTACAAAGCATCTATAAATTCTACATATTCTCTAGCACTTTTTGTTAATTCGTTTTCTTCCGCCTCGGTATCCTCTTCAATAGCCCCTTGCACTTCCTCTTTCCCATAATATGAATAGAATGATCGGTAATCGGCATCACAATAAAAAAAAGTTGTTTCAAATGGAATTAATAGTTGTTTCAACGTATACCGAAATCTTCCACCTTCACTATAATCAGATTGTTTTGCTCCAGCAGAAACGGCTAATGCCACTTTGCGGTTCATTAAATGATTCCCACCATTCGAACCAAAAGCCCAGCCATGAGTTAAAACATCATCCAGCCATCCTTTTAACAGAGGAGGACAATTAAACCAGTAGATAGGAAATTGTATAACTAGATTGCTATGTGATTCAATCAATTTTTGTTCTCTTTCAACATCTATCTTTCCTTCCTTATAAAACTTATACAGCTCATGAACTGTATACTTTTCTGGGTATTTCTCAAGCTCCTGTATCCACCTTTTGTTTACTCGAGACGTTTCCATATCGGAATGGGCTATAATTACAAGTGTTTTCATAAAGCGTACCTCCTTATTTATTGTAATGCTGTTCCACTTTTTAGTATAGCACCCCCTTTTTTTTGGATAAGTACGCACTATTTATTCAGGTACTACCTTAAAGGTAAGTAGTAGAGGAGAAAAATTAAGCAATCGAGAAGAATTCTAGAGGTGATATACATCGTAAAATTATGGGAATAGGAGGTGTGTGCGTGATGAGGATACATAGAATTGATCATGTAGGCATAATCGTCAATGATCTACCTGCCGCGAAAGATTTTTTTCTTGACTTTGGTTTAGAAATGCTCGGGGAAGGAGAAGTAGAAGGAGAGTGGGTGGAGCGGATAATAGGCTTACAAGACGTTAAAGAGGAAGTTGTCATGATGAGAACGCCAGATGGTGATGCGAATATAGAGCTAGTCAAATTTCACACACCATTAGATGAAAATGGTATACAGCATCCTTTGGCCAATACTCTCGGTATTCGGCACATTGCCTTTGCTGTTGAAGATATTGAAGCCCTTGTTATCAGGTTGAAAAAGAAAGGTGCAGAACTTATTGGTGAGATACAAAACTATGAAGACACTTATAAATTATGCTACATTCGTGGACCTGAGGAAATTATTCTAGAATTGGCGGAGAAAATCAATGAGATTAAGGGTAATTGATAGAATTAAAGAACGTCAAGGATATGGACAAGCTTAAAGGAATCAACGAAGCTTGGGATCTCTTGGATTCATTAAGGAAACCTATACCTGCAGTAAGGATTTGGAGTAGTCAGTTTAGTAATTACTTAAAAAAGGGAGTGTAGAAATCAATGATTAGTAGAGTTGGTCAAATTATGTTGTATGTTACTAACCAAGATGAAGCGATGAAATTTTGGACAGAAAAGGTAGGGTTTAGTGTAATTTCAAAAGAGGATAATGGTGAAATGAGATGGACTGAAATTGCTCCAACAAAGGGTGCAGAAACAAGCATCATCTGCACAATAAGGAACTCGTTGCTAAAATGGATCCGGAATTAAATCTCAGCACACCTTCGTTAATGTTTTTCTCAGAAAAGTTTGATGAATTATATACTGACTTATCTAATAAAAATATCAAGGTTGGTGAAATTGTAAATATGCCTGCTGGTAGGGTATTTAACTTTGCTGATAATGAAGAAAATTATTTTGCAGTCATGGAAAAAAAGTAAATCACAATAAAAAATAACAAAAGTATTTCATTCACCGTTCATTGTTGGACGGTGTTTTGGCTTTACGAGTGGATTTCCATTCCAAACGTCTATTGCATGTTTTGTAAGGACATTTCCACTCTCTAAAGTGAAAGGAATACTTCTAGCTGGTGCACCTTTTGAAAGATTTACGAAATCCCGATTATAATTGTTATTTATAAAAACTTGGGGAAATGAGTAATAATTTTAATAATAGACCGAATTTATGAAGGAATTCCTAAATTTCAATAGAATAGTTAATGTAAGCGTTAACAAAAAATGAGGAGGGATAAGAATGATTTCAAAACAGTCTCAGCTAGTTAGAAGGATATTGTTTACTTCATTATTATTTTCATTCATCATTGTTACCTTAGCTCACGATGATAGTAATGCACAAGAGGTAGTTGATGCTAGGGATTTTGGCATGACACCTGGCGTTGAGACATCTCAAACTGAAGCATTACATGCTGCTATGCGTTATTTTTATGATAGGGGTGTAGAAGGGACGGTTTATATTCCCGCTGGAACGTATGCAATAGACGAAGCGATAAGATTCCATGAAGGCGTGGATTTGATTGGTGATGGTATTGGGCAAACCGTTTTAAAGAAGGTTGGTACAAGAAATAATTATGTTGTCGGTAATCCGATTATGAGAAGTGGTAATAACCTTAATGTCACGGTTTCTCATTTAACAATTGATGGTGATCGCGAAAACCGTGCATCCCAAGGTTTGGGACAAATTGGTGGGATGAATATTGATGCGGATGTTAGTAACTTAACGTTAGAGAACATAGAAGTTCGAGACGTAACTATTGGCTTACTCTTAAGACGATTGAAAAATTCTACTATCAGAGATAGCATCATTGATCGTTCGAGTGGGCATGGAATAGCCTTTGGTAGTGAGAGCCACGCTGTTGGTGATGTTCATAGTAATCTCATTACTCGTAATAAAATTACTAATTCTACTGGTGGTAGTGGAATTAACTTATCACGAGCTACGTATACAACGGTCACTTATAATCAAGTGATAAATGATGTACAGCAAGGCGATAGTTATGGAGGGATAAGAATTCCAAACGGTGGAGCATATAATACAGTTGAGCATAATGTGATCGAAAATTACCCACGAGGTCTTTTTGTCTTAAGTGGTGCTCATAATAATACAATAGCAAGCAATACTGTAATTAATTCACGAATACATGGAGTATTAATTCAGGCAGATCATAATATCCTACGTGATAATGTGATACAGCAATTAGATCCAAGCTTAAATATTGAATCGGTTATTCGTTTAGCTCCCGGCAGTGATAACCAAATTTTAGATAATAAAATAGATACATTTTCAAGCTTTAGCAATCCGGGGATTCGATTAACAGGTTCATCGAATCAAAATACGATCAGGGGCAACCAAATAGATACGTCTGGGACAGCTGTTAGTATTGAAGGTGGCAGTGGTAATACGAACACGAATAATACGAGAGTAACAAACCCTGTTCAATTTGATGAACATGCCAGTTATGAGCTTGTTAACCGAAATAGTGGCAAACTATTAGAGGTTGTAAATGCGGGAACGGATCCAGGTGATAATGTTCAACAATGGGAGCGAAATTTCCACCCTTGTCAGCGATGGGCCATTATTCAAAATAGTGAGGGTTATTACGAAATTATAAACCGCAATAGCCATCAAGCATTGGAGGTATTTGACTGGTCAACATCAAATGGCGGGAATGTAGTTCAATGGACACATTTAGGTGGGGAAAATCAACAATGGACGATTGAACGAACAAGTGATGGCTACTATACTCTAGTAAATCGCTATAGTGGAAAGGCATTAGATGCCTATAATCGATCTTTACTCGACGGTGGTAATATAGTTCAATGGGATTTGAATAACGACTTTAATCAGCAATGGAATATTATTAAAGTGGATTAAACATAAAGAAGCAGGTCGATCCGACCTGCTTCTTTATCTATTTCTAAGTCAATGGGACTAGGTTATGTTGATGGATAGGATAATAACAATTTTTGAAAGAGAATATTTTTATCAAACTAGAATATCTATTTATTAATACCCTTTGGTGACTATGTAAGTTCATTACTCAACTTTCGCAAAGTAAAATTGAGCTAACTGGCGAGGCCCGCAATTTTTAGAATAACCTTGACAATGATAACGCTTTCATTTATGATGAGGAGCATAGAAATAATTTTTAAAAAAATTCAGATAATTTTAGGAAGCAGTCGATCTATTATGAAAAATAAAAAAGTAACCATTTATGATTTAGCAAAGGAGGTGGGTGTATCTACTGCCACGATTTCACGTGTTATTGCTGGCAATTATCCAGTTAGTCAAAAAACTCGTGAAAAGGTGCAAAAGGTTATTGATAAATACAATTACCGTCCAAATGCCATTGCAAGAACCTTAAGTAATAAAAAATCAAGATTACTAGGCTTTATCACTCCCGCTATTACCAACCCGTTTTTTTCACAAGTGTTTGTTGAGGTGGATAAATATGCGATTGAGAAAGGTTATTCGGTTCTACTAGGGAATACTATGGATAGCCGTGAACTAGAGTCACACTATATCCGAATATTACTTGAACAACAAGCTGAGGGTATTATTTTATTAGGTGGGCTGATTAACGATACAATACCAGATCCAACTAGTGTGCAGGAGCTTATTGAAGTACAGAAGTTAACCAAGCTGATCACGATTAATGGCAAGATTAAAGGGGTGAATAATTGCTCGGTTAGAACGGATGAAGCAAAAGGTATTGAATTAATCATTAAGCACCTAGTGAAACTAGGACATAAAAAAATTGGTTTAATAGGTGGAGTCAAGGGGATAACGACAACAGATATTAAGGTCAGTACATTTAAAAAGGAACTTAAGAAGTACAATTTAGACTATAAGGATTCCTGGCAAATTTATAGTGGGTATAACATTGAAAGTGGTGAAGAGGGTTTTGAGCAATTAATTCGTACAAATAGTGAGTTACCAACTGCTCTACTAGGTATTAATGATATGGTTGGAGTAGGCATGATCAAAGCCTCAAAGCGCCATGCTGATAAGAGTTTCGCTTTTGTTGGATTTGATGATACAAGCTTAGCACAAACATCCTCACCAGAACTAACGAGTATTCGTCATCCTTATGAAAAACTGGGCAAAATGGCAATCGAGATGATTGATGAAGGATGTCCTAGTAGAGATATAATTCTACCACCACGACTTGTGGTTAAGGAATCGACGTTGAGAAACATGGATGGCTAACTAGAATAAGCTTTAGAAGCAACTTTGTAGTTGTGTTTAGTAACCGGTTACTATTAAGAGTCTGTCTTACACAACGTATGTAACCACCTGCTATCTAATAAAAGTGATCTTCATGACAAAAGAGTACAAAAGGATCCTTAGTTAACGGTTTAGGAAGTATCTTGTGGTTAAGAAATTAATTTTGAGAAACATGGATGTTAAGAAAAATATCCTTGAGAAGCAGAGCTTAGCGATTGTTTCAGAAAAAAGTAAGCGGTTACTATACGCGGAAAGGTGACTTTATGACAAAAAAGTACAACATGAACCTCGATTGGAAGTTTTTATTAGGAGAAGAGAAAAAAGCTTGGTATAAAGGATTTGATGATCGGCATTGGCGAGATGTGCAGCTTCCACATGATTGGTCGGTTGAAGCTCCTTTTTCAAAAGAGCATTCAAGTGGTACTGGTTATTTACCAGGTGGCATTGGCTGGTATCGGAAGTCGTTTCACCTACAAGAGGACATAAAAGAAAAAAAGGTCAACTTAACGATTGAGGGTGCTTATCAAAATGCAAAAGTTTGGGTTAACAGCTATTATCTAGGATATAGACCGTATGGATACAGCACGTTTAGTTATGATATTTCTGATTTTGTTCATTCTGGTCATAATGTACTTTCGATTAGACTGGATCGCCCTTCAACGAGCGATTCTCGCTGGTTTACTGGTACTGGTATTTATCGAAATGTATACCTGACGGTTCAGAACCAAACACGTATTGTGCCGGGAAGCACGTTCTTTTACACCAAATCATCTGATGCAAACAGTGCGATAGTTGCTGTCGAGACAAATATAGAAAACGATACAGCGTACCGAAAAAAGCTTAAAAATTGAAAGTGTTCTATATGATGATAACGACTACATTCGGGGGAAGTCATCACAGCAGATTACTCTACAAGCTAATGATGTTGAGCAGCTAGCATTTGAGCTAAACATTGATTCCCCAAAATTATGGTCACCAGAAACTCCTCATCTATATCAATTGGTTACACGTGTTATGGAAGCAGATGAGCTAGTCGATGAACAGGTTACTACAGTTGGAATACGAAGCATTAGCTTTGACTCTGAAAAGGGATTTTTTCTAAATGGAAAACCTACCTTACTAAAGGGTGTATGTGTGCACCATGATGCTGGAACATTAGGTGCCGCTGTACCTAAAGCAGTTTGGCAACGGCGTTTAGAAAAATTTAAAGATTTAGGTGCTAATGCAATTAGAATGAGTCATAATCCACCTGCACCAAATTTGTTGGATCTATGTGATGAAATGGGTTTCTTCGTTATAGATGAAATTTTCGATGAATGGGAAGGTCCAAAAAACAAATGGTCGACAGGGCATAATGTTTATCCGCCTAAGCATGATGGTTATTTTGAACATTTCCCTGAATGGGGCGAACGAGATCTGAAGGATTGGGTGCAAAGAGATCGTAATCATCCTTCCATCATTGCCTGGAGCATTGGTAATGAAATTGATTATCCAAATGATCCATATTGTCACCCGTCGTTTAAAGAAATGACCGGTAATAATGATAAAGATAAGCCAGTTGAAGAACGGCAATACGATCCGAATAAGCCAAATGCAGAGCGACTTGTTTCGATTTCTAAAAAACTAGTTAACTATGTAAAAGAAATGGATATGACAAGACCAGTAACTGCTGCATTAGCCTATCCTGAGCTATCAAATTTAACAGGGCTGTCAGATACATTAGATATCGTTGGTTATAACTACAAAGAACATTTATATGAGCAGGATCATAACAAGAATACTAGCCAAGTGATTTATGGTAGTGAGAACAGTCATTCTGTTGAGAACTGGTTGGAGGTGGTCAATCGCCCTTATATTTCAGGTCAGTTCCTATGGACTGGAATTGATTTTCTAGGAGAAGCACAGGGTTGGCCGATAAGAGGGTCGAGGGCAGGCTTACTAGATTTAGCAGGTCGTGAAAAGCCGGGTTTTTATTTGCGAAAAAGCTTATGGTCAAAGGAGCTATTTGGTAAGTTGACTGTAGAACAAATGGGTAGCCACCAGGAATATTTCAAGTGGGATTATCATGACGATGACCTAGTCTTGATTAGAGGTTATACAAATGGTCAAAGAGCGGAATGCTTTGTCAACGGAAAATCGTTAGGTGTTAAAGAAGTAACGAAAATCGGTGAAGTGCCGGAGTGGCAAACAAACTTTCAAAAAGGCGAAATAAAGCTTGTCGTCTTAAATGACGATAATGAGTTTTTGAGGATGTGTTTTACACACCTAGTCACGATCACTATCTACTAAAGGCGGTAAGTGATAAAGATAAATTAGTAGCAAATGGCGAAGATATTGCTCATATAGAAGTGGTTTTGACTGATCAGGAAGGAAGAATGGTGATCAATGATCAAGAAAGAATCGAAGTGAGTACTGAGGGGGCCATTGAAATATTAGGGATTGAAAATGGTGATCTTTCTGATTTAACCCCATACTCTGAGTCCCATCGAAACTTTCATCAAGGTTATGTACTCATCTATGTACGTAGTAAAACTGAGGGAGGTGAGGCGGCGATTCATATTCGCAACAAAGGTGTAAAGGATACGAAAGTGACTTTTACGATTGTTTGAAGGATAAAGGGGAGGCGTTATTTATGTTAAGAAAAATGGGTGGACTCTTGCTTCTAATGATTACGCTTACATTAGCGGCGTGTGGAAATAATGGATCCGAAGATGTTAGTAGTAGTGATCAAACAGAGATTCGATTTGCATATTGGGGCGGAGATTTTGATCAAACACGCATGGAAAATATTAAAGCTGCCTTTGAGGAACAAAATGATCACATTCAAGTAGAATTAGTGAATGTACCGGGGGACGAATATGGTCAGCACCTGTTAACGCGCTTTGCTTCTGGTGATGTATATGATATTGTCCAGCTTGCTGAAAATTCCTATTATTTTGCTGCTCGTGGAGTATTGGAAGATTTAACACCATGGGCAGAGGAAGATGATGACTTTGATTTAGATGACTTTTATGAAGTAGGTATTGAGGCCTATAGCATAATGACCGCTTGTATGGACTGCCGCTTAGATTAGGAACAGTCATGATGTTTTACAACAAGAATTTGCTTGATCAGCATGGCTTAGATTATCCTGATGAAAATTCAACTTGGGAAGAAATTATTGAGATGGCTGAAACGATTACCAACCCTTCTGAAGGTGTGTTCGGTATGAATTCATTAGGTGGCTGGTGGGCAAGTACAAGTCAATTTACGCGCTCACATGGTGTGAGAATGCTAAGTGAAGATTTTACCGAATTTCAATTAGATTCACCTGAAGGAATAGAAATGATTGAGAAAATGCGCTATTTAGTGAATGATTTGAATATAGCACCAAATGATTCACAAATTCCAGAGGGTGTTGATCTATGGACAAGTGGACGACAAGGGTTTTTAATTGATGGGCCTTGGCATATTCTGTCTAGTCGAGCGAACATTGAAGATTTTGAATGGGATATGACCAGTGCACCGACTATGCCTGGTATTGATGATACGGCACCAACGTTTTCAAATGCGTTTCACATTGCTAATGCGTCATCTAACAAAGAAGCCGCATGGGAGGTTATTAAGTTTTGGACGGGAGCCGAAGCTCAAGAAATTCTAGCCAGCGAGCACGCTGAGACACCTTCGCGACGTTCGATAGCAGAATCAGATGCTTACTTAGAAATTGGTGATATTGGTCCGGAAAACTTTGCATCAACGCTTGATGCGGTGGAAGGTGCGTATCCTCCTGAAGCATCATTAATGTGGAGCGAAATTAATGAAGAGGTACAAAATAGACTATCAAGAATTATTAATTTAGAAGAACCAGTGGATGTAGAAATGAAAGCACTTAGAGAAGATATTGAACCGCTTCTTGAAGAGCAAGAACGATTATTAGAGAGCTTTGAATAAAGAGTAAAAAAGGTTAAATATAGAGGGTATCCCCCTCTATATTTAGTTAAATTGCATAAGAAAGGGATTTTACTATGAACAATGAGAAGAAAAAATTCTGGTTATATATTTCCCCTTTTATCATTGGCTTTAGCCTTTTTACAATTGGACCTATGCTCGCATCAATTTATCTAAGCTTTACCCGATATGATGTATTAACGCCTGCTGAATGGATTGGTATAACCAATTATATAAACTTGTTTCAAAATGAACGATTTTGGTCCTACTTAGGGAACACACTATATTATGTGTTTATAGGAGTTCCAATCACTGTAACGGCGTCGTTAATTGTGGCGCTCGTGCTATATCGGAACATCCCTGCGATTTCTTTTTTTAGAACAACCTTTTACTTGCCATCCATCTTTGGTGGCGTTGCAATTTTGATTTTGTGGAACTACATGCTGGCACCAGGATTTCAAGGAGAGAATGTTGGGGTCATCAATGCCGTTTTGGCAATGATTGGTATTGAAGGGCCTGGTTGGCTAAGTGATCAGTTTTGGGCAAAGCCTGCGATTATTTTAACACAGCTTTGGGGTGTAGGCGGGAGTATGCTGATTTTGCTACCTGCTCTTGCTAGTGTACCACAGGATCAGCTTGAAGCGGCCGACATTGATGGGGCATCACCGATTAGAAAGTTCTTCTCTGTGGTCGTTCCTCAAATAAGCCCCGCTCTATTCTTTTTGTTAACAATGGGGATGATTGGTACGTTTCAAATGTTTAATGAGCCGATGATTTTACCTGGAGCTGATCGACTATGGACCGATACCTTAATGGTTCATTTGTACAGTAATGCATTTGAAAGCTATCGTATGGGTTATGCTTCTGCCTTAGCGTGGGTTATGTTTGTGGTGATCATGTTCTTTACACTCATACAATTGGCCTTAGGAAAGAAGTGGGTGCATTATGAATAATAAACAAATAAAAAGATTCAGAGATGTTTGGGCATTGCCTCCAAAAGAAAAGTTCATACTAGCTATAAAATATACCTTTTTGATCGGGTTAACCATTGCGTTCTTAATTCCTATAGTATGGACATTATCCGGATCATTCAAGCCTTCAGGTAGAATTTTCACTGTGCCTATTGAGTGGATCCCATCGAATTTTCATTGGGAAAATTACACCAATCTATTAGATCGGTTTCCATTCTTTAAGTATGCTTTAAATAGTTTCACTTTGGTTGGCTTTAATATGGTGTTTACCGTCATCTCGTCATTAATTGTTGCATACGGATTTGCTCGATTTAGACATCCGTGGAATCAGAAGGTGTTTATTTTCGTATTAGCGACGATGATGATTCCGCCACAAGTAACTTTAATTCCACAATTTTTAATTTTTTCAAATTTAGGCTGGGTTAACACCTACTTGCCTTTAATTGTGCCTAATTTATTCGGAAGTGCATTTAACATCTTTCTCATGCGTCAGTTTATTATGGGGATCCCACGTAGTTTAGATGAGTCTGCTTATATGGATGGGGCTAGCTCGTTTAAAATCTTAACGAAAATAATCGTACCTATATGTATGCCTGTTATCATCACAATTGGCGTATTTACCTTTAATAGTAACTGGAATGACTTTATGGGGCCGTTAATTTATTTAAGTACACAAGACAAGTATCCTTTACAGCTTGCATTATATACATTAGACGCAGGTCGTCAAGGCCTTACCGACTTTGGTATGTTGTTTGCAGCTTCAATCGTTGCGCTAATTCCTCCGTTGCTATTATTTGTTTTTCTTCAAAATCATATAATGGCAGGTATTAAACTCGGTGGTTCAGTAAAAGGGTAAATTGTTAGGAGGATGGGTGCTATGTTTTTGGAAAATCAACCAATACTTCAAAAGCTATACTTGTTAGCTATTTGGATATCACGCTTAGCAACAGTAAACTTACTTTGGCTCGTCTTTACTTTACTAGGCTTAGGTATTTTTGGCATTGGACCTTCCACAGCAGCAATGAGTGCTGTCATAAGTCGCTGGATAGATAACAATAGTAGTTTCTCGGTCGTACGTCTTTTTATTAATGTTTATCGAAAGCAATTTATTAAGACTAATATAATCTTTCTGTTGTCAGCGATAGTAGGTGCTGTTTTGTTGTATAATTACTCCTTTATTCAAGCAAATAGTCTTCCTATGTTCTATAGTGTAATAACAGTAGCAATGGGAATGATTCACTTACTAATCTGTATCACCATTATACCGTTATATATCAACAACAATGTTAGTATTGTGGAGTTGTTTAAAACAAGTACCAAGTTTGTCATAGGCTACCCAGTGAATTCTTTGATTATTGTTGTTGCCACAAGTGGATTAGTCATTATCCAGCTATTCATGCCGGGATTATTATTCTTTTTTTCAGGAAGTGCGATTACCTTTGTGGTTGTATTAAGAATCAAAAAGGCAATAGATAAAACAAGGGCCATACAAGATGAGATTAGAGAAAGTGTGAATTTTTAGATACTCTAAACAGAAATAGCTAGAAAGCTGGAAACAATTCGAGCTTGTTTATAAACGTATTTCTGACCTGAGGTAGGTATACGAATATGATTTAGACATAAGAAAACGTCATCTATAAAAATCATGCGATACTTTTTTAAAGTTTTAAATGAAAGTATCGCATGAACTTATTGACTTGGGGTGTAAAGGTTATTCGCTTCAGAATTTTAAGGGGTTTTTTATCTTAAAGGAGCAAAATCCTCCACATTCTTTAAAATTCCCTCGATCTCCTTGATGACATCAGTCTGTAGTTCTACCTGAACAGCCTTGATATTTTCTTCAATCTGTTCCGGCCTACTTGCTCCAATTAATGCAGAGCTGACTCCTGGCTGACGTAGTACCCAAGCTAATGAAAGTTGTGCCAGTGAAATGCCAAGTCCCTGTGCGACACCATCAAGTTCCTGCACACATTCCAATACATTTTCTTGGAGATAGCTATTAATGACACCATTGACGTGCTCATTTGCTGCTCGGCTATTTTTTGGAATTTTGGCACCAGGTTTATATTTTCCTGTTAAAACCCCTTGTGCGAGTGGTGAGAAGACAATTTGCCCAATTCCTTCTTCTTCACTAACTTTTAATACTTCGTCTTCAATATATCGCTCAAACATATTATAAATCGGTTGATTCGCAATGAGCGGATGAAGATTTAATCTTCTGCTAATCCCGCTACCCTCTTTAATTTGTGCAGCACTCCACTCACTAACACCTGCGTATAGAATTTTTCCTTGTGTAACTAGATCATTGAGAGCTCGAAGTGTCTCTTCTGTCGGTGTTTCGTCATCGTAACGATGGCAAAAGTAGATATCAATATAGTCGACATTAAGACGTTTTAAGCTGGCTTCACATTGTTCAATAATGTGCTTTCTTGATAACCCTCGGTCATTTGCTCCCTCTCCCATCGGAAAGAAAACCTTTGTTGAGAGAACATAATCCGATCTACGATAAGGCTTGAGTGCAGAACCTAGTGCTTCTTCACCTGCACCCCTGTTATAGGCATTAGCTGTATCAAAGAAATTAATACCGCTTTCAAACGCTTTTTTAATACATGCATCAGCAGCTTCTTGTTCTGATGCGGTTCCATATGTAAGCCAACTACCGAGACCAAGCTCGCTTATTTTTAATCCACTATTTCCGACACGTCTATATTTCACTTTTCATCACAATCCTTTTATAAAATGATAAAAGCACTTACATTAAAAATAACACATTTTTCGCCAGCACGTTACTATTAAAGTACACTATAGAGTTAACTCTAGGTCAATATGAAAAAATGAAATTATGGCGGGAGTCATCTTGAACTATACGATTTCTCAAGTTTTACGTTGTAGTTATCTATAGATTCAGATACAATGGGAATTGGTTGGTCAACCAAACGATAATGGAGGTTACAAAAGCAATGGATAAGCGTCAACTTTTAATCGATGCTGCATATAAAGTTTTTAGTAGGAAGGGCTTTAATAACGCATCTATAAAAGATGTTGCTCGCGAAGCAGGGATAACTCCTGGCCTAGTTCATTATTATTTTAAGAATAAGGAGGAGTTGTTAATTTCTGTTCAGAGCAACATTCAAGAGCAATATCATCATAAATATGATAACCAAGAAGAATTGGAAATAAATCCATTGGATGTTCTGCTCGAAGTTAAATCGAGGGTGAATAAAGAGCCCGATTGGTACCGTTGGAGATATGAGCTCTTTTCATTAGGGTTAAAGGGTGATCCTTTAAAACAAGAAGTTAAAAACATATTACAAAGTGGAAGAGAAAGTCTGTCCCATCCATTACAAAAGCTAAATAGTGATCTTGGTCAAACAGAGGCTCTTGCGAGTATTCTATTGTCTGTGTTTGATGGACTTGCTCTTCAGAAACTAATTGATGACGAATTTGATCTTGATCAAGCATATAAATTGGTAATTGAACTATTGGAACTTTATTTAAATAAACATGATGATTAAATGATCAACATGGGGATTTCTAAAGGAGTGTCAAAAAATGAAAAAGGGAATTGTCATCTTCGTGTTTGTTCTATATATTTTAGTCCCATTCCCTGTTGCAGCTGAAGGGGAAGAAGATACAAAACAGAAGATAGAAGATTATATGATGGAATCTATAGATACATATAACATTCCTGGAGCATCTCTTACGGTTGTTAAAAACGAGGAAATTTTTTATCATGATGATTGGGGTGTTATGAGCGATGGATCAAAGGTAACGGCAGACAAGCCTTTTCTGATTGGTTCATTAAGTAAACCAATCACCTCTCTAGCTATTATGATGTTGGTCGAAGATGGCATAATAAAACTAGATGAACCGATAGAGAACTATATCCCATCGTTTGCCTATAAAACGGATAGTTCTAAACAAATTACAGTATTGCATTTATTAGAACATACAAGTGGTATTAGTGAGTTTGAAGGCCTTAAAGTCACAGACAAGGATTCAACAGAAGAAACGATTATAACTAAATCTGTAGATGAACTTAATGGTGTTGAGTTATCTCATGTGCCTGGAGAGGTATATGAATATAACTCCGCTAACTATTTACTGCTAGGTTTAATCGTTGAAGAAGTGACAAATGGAACCTATTCAGAGTTCTTAGACAAAAGAATCTTTACACCTCTTAATATGAGACATTCTGCTGCCGACTATGAAACAGCTCGTGTTTTGGGGTATAAACCTGGTTTTGTGTCTTGGTTCGGTAAGCCTATAAAAAGTGATGGGTTATATGATAATGCGGGTGCTCCCTACGGATATATCGCATCAACAACAAATGATTTGGCGAAATTTTTAACGTTCATGTTAGAGGGTGGAGAATTATTATCTGAACAAAACCTCGATTTATTAAAAACTCCCCCTGAAGAAGGTAGAACATACGGTTTAGGATGGCACTTTTCAAAAACGGAAAACTTCCCTTTTCATGGTGGAGCAACATCTGATCATAGAGCAGAAATGTTTTTTATACCAGAGCAGGATGTTGCTGCCGTCCTTTTAACAAATAAATATCACTTCACTGAGGATCGTCAAGTTTCTGAAATAATGGAAGGGATTCGTTCGATCATGAATGGGGTCGAACCTGTTGAAGTGCCACCACAGAGCTATACTCTCCAATGGATTACTTTAGGAATAACAATAATGCTCGTCATTTTGACCGTGGTTCATTTTATGATTCTTAGACGTAAACAAAGATTAAGAAGAAGCCTGAGGTTTTCTTTGGCTATTCTATTTTTGTTTTTGACAATAGGACTTATTCCTACGATAACCTATATGATGGGAACACCTTGGAAAGCCATTAAACTATATGCACCTGATATAGCGTTTTTAATTCAAGTTCTAGTAGCTATATTAGCTATCAATGGAATTATTCCCTTCATTATGAATGCATTTAAAAAGCGGACAAATCATAAAAATAACGTTCCAAATCTTGAGTCTTTCTCGTTAAAAAAGTAAAAAGATCTTAATCGGTATAAAACAAAATTAGATGGGAGTACATAAAGATGGAAACGAACAAGTTTAAAGTTGTACCTGAAGAATTAAAAGGTAAAACGGTGGATGATATAGTGATTACTAATAGTGCTGTAGTGATAAAATTTAATGATGGAACATTTCTAGATGTCTACCTCGATAAGTCTGCAAAAGAATTAAAAACATCAACAAACAAGCTAGAAGGGTAACAAGAGTTATTTTTCCGATGTTGTAGTAGAAAACGCTGTTAATGTATCAGCGTTTTTTTTGTAACCATTAAATATATGTGATCCAAGTTTGAAGGGGATAAGTTAGGGAGGCATTTGTGGGGCACATGTAAAGAAGCCAGTGTAGCAATAAAAAGAATTTTCTTCAACTTGATTAGAAAGTAGATGTTTTCACCCTTTTAATATCACAGCCGAAACTTTGCAAAAAAAAAAGTATATAGCGGTGAACCTTTCTCATTTCTTAATTGTATAGTTAATAAAGACAAATGAGAGGATGGTAAACGATGGATAACGGCTGGATTGCTTCATTAATTATAACTGGACTAATGATCGTGACTATTTTGAGTATTGCTATTCCATTGGATAGAAAATATATTGTACGAGAACGAGGGAAAATTAATTATAAGAAAACAAAACTATTTTTAAGATGGAATGTATTTGATACGCTTACGCTTCTAATTGCAATTTATACGATTATTTGTGTGCAAGCATTAAATATTTTGATTTCAAGCGGGGAGACAGTAGAAAATACTTATGTGCAATTTTTTACGAATCAAGCACAAGCTTGGACAATCGTCTCAATAATTTATTTAATTTCGAGGGTTTCTTTAACATTAAAGTCAATCAAAGAACGTTGGGGAAATGAAATTGAGTAGACGGGAAGATGAATTAATGGTTGATTTCCAATCTGGGAATGATCAAGCATTTGAAGGTATTTATTCAATACTAAAGCCTACACTTTATTCGTTTATTTTCCGTTATACAAGAGATGAACAACTGAGTATTGATATTGTTCAAGATTCTTTTGTTCGATTACAGCAACGTAGGTATGATTTTGACCGAAGAAAGGGGACGTTAAAGCCTTATCTTTTTCAAATTGCTTATAGGTTAATGGTAAATAAGTTGAACAGACGGAAAAAGCTTCAAGCTTTACTCCCATTTCTTACGCCGCTAACTAAAGGATTTATTGACATTACCGATAGATTAACTATACGGGAAGCAGTTGCAAAGCTACCTGAGATTCAACGAGCGGTAATCTTATTATATTATTATCATGACTTGACCCAAGAGGATATATCAAATATTCTCCAAATTCCTATAGGGACAGTTAAATCACGGTTGCATAATGCTATAGGCAGATTAAAAGATGAATTAGGAGGAGACTTTAATGAGTCATGACCCTTTTGAAAAGGAGAAATTTTTAGTATCAAAATTAAATGAATATCACGTCGATATACCAGATATCGCTCTGAAACCAAAAAGGAAAATAATAAATCGTTTTCTTGCATTTCTTGCTTCACCTACAAGGAATCCATTTGAGCAACTGATCGTTTCTTTTAATGGAGTCATTCTATTAAAAGTTGCTCCCTGTTTTTTGTTATAGCAATAACAGTCATATATGCTGTTGCCCTTATCTAAAATTGAGATGTCAGACAATGAACCAAGTATTCATAAAAGAGAAGATATGTTACAATGCTTTGAACAGTCATAGAAAGTGATGCAATCCCTAGTTTTGTTTAACTCTTGTTTAATCGAGTACAGTTTACATGATGATAAACTAACGAGGTGATCAGCACACTACATAAGTGCGACAAGAGGAGGGCAATTTTGAAAAGGAAAATAGCAATAGCCATAATTTCTTTAGTATTGGTCATTTTATATTCGGGTTGTGTAAACACAACTGAAGATAGTATGGAAAACGAGTCACTAAATACCGATTCTTATCAAGACACAAAAGACGATACTGTTGATGAAGATTCAACAGAAAGTGAAGTGAATTCCGACAATAGCCTTACAGATATCGTTGATACAGTGGATTCATCAAAGGATGAACCTTCAGTAGAAGGAGACTCGTCTACTAATACCACAACCAGTATGAAGGACGATTATCTCAAGAAACTTAATAAAATGGAAGAAGACGATAGAAATGAAGAAGCTAAATCAACGGTAGTAGAGCTTGAGGAACAAGAAACTGAGAGATATACGAAATGGGATAAGGAATTGAACGAAATATATAAGCTGTTGGAAGAACAGCTTAGTAAAGAACAGATGGACAGTCTTAGAGAAGAACAACGAGATTGGATCACTTCTCGAGATGAAACCGCGAAGGAAGCTTCATTAAAATATGAAGGCGGCTCAACGGAATCATTAGAATATGTTGCAACACAGGCAAGTCTCACGAGGGAAAGATGTTACGAGCTAGTTGCAAGCTATATGGAGTAATGTTTACTAATAACGACGATACGTACGGGGAGATAAGCGAAAGAAGATAAAAGGAAGTTTTGAAATATTTGAAAGTGCCGCCAAAATGGTGGCTTTTTTTATTTTTGGATTATTTATCTTTACATAAGAATATATCGTACTATAAGATATAATAAAAAGGAGGTTTACCGTTGTGACTTTAAAGAACACAATTAATAATATCAATCAAAATTGGACAGATATTTATCACGCACTCCACTACGTCCATCAAGAAAATCTCTCGCACCAGGCTATACGATTATTGCAGCACATAGAGAAGAAACAAGAAACAACGATAGGTGATTTAGCGAATTATCTAGGTGTGACTCATAATACAGCTTCTGAACATATTAAAAGGCTCATTAAAAAGGGCTTTGTATCTAAAGAAAGAAGCATTGAAGATGAACGGAAAGTAATTGTCATTTTAACGAAAGAAGGAAGGGAAGTATTATATAGAAATACCCGGTTAGATAATGAAAAACTTTATAAAGTATTAGGGAACCTCAGTGCATCTGAAGTAGAAATGATAGAAAAAGCATTCGACCTTCTCAGTCAGGAGGCAAAGAAGTGTATTTAATTATAAAAATATTGGTCACAGCAATCATTATTGGCTTAGTAACAGAAGTGGCAAGAGTTTTTCCAAAGTATGGTGGGCTAATTGCTGCTTTACCTTTAGTAAGCTTGCTCAGTTTGTTTTGGCTTTATATACAAGGTGAACAAACAACCAGTCTAAGTAAATTTGCCTTAGGTGTTCTATGGGGGTTCCCTGCGACTGCTGTACTATTAATAATCGTCGTCATTTCATTGAAAGCATCTTTATCTTTATTTATTTCGATAGGTTTTGGAATTGGTGGATGGATTGTTTTTTTAACAGTTCAAGAATTCCTTCTAAAGAAGGTTACTTCATTTTTCTAAATTTGTTCTGCTTATTCGGTAGGTAAATGGGGGATACACATTTTTTCCTACGGGGGTTTACATTGCAATGATTGATAAAAAGACATATAGGCTTTTATACAAATGGAATATTCCATGAATTAAGATCCCTTTACGATGAATAAGATCATACGATCTTATTCATCCGTAAAGCTTTCTCGTAAATAAAATAATTGACTTGACACTGTTTGGTGTCGTATAATAAAAAGCGACACCAAATGGTAACGCATTAAGGGGGAGAGCGTTTTGAAAAAAATAGATGAAAAACGTGATGTTTTTGTAGCCATTGCTGATCCGACAAGGCGTAAATTAATACGTATATTGGCTGATGCGGATGAGTTGCCTTTACATGAAATAACTCCTCACTTTCAAATGGGGCGTACGGCAGTATCGAAGCATTTGCTAATTCTTAGAGAAGCGAATTTAGTGAATAAACGCAAATCAGGCAGGGAAACAAAGTATCGACTGAACCCAGAGCCGTTGCAAGAAGTGAAGGACTGGTTGTCCTTTTATGAACAATTTTGGAATGAACGAGCAACGATACTTAGGAGAATTTTGGAGGAGGAGTAACAAATGGCAGATTTATCGTTAGATTTTCAATTTAAGAGTCCGATTAATAAAGTGTGGAACGCATTAACTCATTCAGACACACTTACACAATGGGTAATGGAGAACAATTTCAAACCAATAGTGGGACATAAGTGTCAGTTTTGGAATAAGGAAATGGAGTTAGTTGTGAATTGTGAAGTGTTAGTAGTAGAAGAACCACATACCTTATCTTATACATGGATAGGAGGCCCAATTGATACCATCGTAACCTGGACGTTAAAAGAAGAAGGAGAGATAACACATTTACACCTTGAACATACTGGATTTGAAGAACAAGGGGAAGCCTATAACGGTGCGAAATATGGTTGGGCTTATAAAGTGGAAGAGCTTCAAAGAGTGTTAGAAGGAAAATCAGCAGTTCAAAAAGGAGGACATAACCTCGCGAATTTCACCGAATTTTTACAAGGAATTGATCATGAAACACATAAGGAAAGAACAGAACAAATATTCAACTGGATTACGGAAAAATATCCAAAATTAGAAACAGGAATCAAATGGAAGCAACCGATGTTTACGGATCATGGTACGTTTATTATTGGGTTTAGTGTATCAAAAAAACATTTATCTGTTGCACCAGAACAGGTAGCTATTTCACATGTTGAAGAGGATATTCAAAAGGCTGGTTATGAATATACGAAAGAGATTATTCGTATCCCCTGGAATCGTGAAGTCGATTATGAACTATTGGAGAAAATGATTGATTTTAATATTTGGGATAAGGCAAATTGTACGACGTTTTGGAGAAAGTAATCTGACCTTTAAAGGAGTGATTAAGATGGCGTTTTTCGAGATATCGTTTCCATCTTTAGAAAAAGGGATTTGCCTTTTATCGAAAGCTTTCAAGAATCAGAAGGTGTCTATACATTTCTTTTTGAAAAAGCAAAAGATGTAACTTGGAAGGCTGGTCAGCATGGCTTATTTACGATCACACATAAGAAGGTCAAAGACCATACTCGTCCATTTACAATCGCATCGGCACCTGAGGAAGATGTCATTCAACTGACGATGAAAATGAGTAATAGTGAATTTAAAAAAGCGATGTTAGCCTTAAAAAAGGGAGATACGATTAAAATGGCTGGGCCTGTAGGATCATTTCACTTAACAGAGGATCGCCCTACGATACTAATAGCTGGAGGAATTGGCATTACACCATTTCGGTCAATGCTCAAACAAATCGAGGCAGAAGGGAAAAGTCAGTCTAAACAAATTCAATTTATATATTTGGATAGCAGTAAATCATATATTTTTCAAGATGAGTTGGACGAAATGGCCAAAAAGACTTCCGTTAATTTAACCTATCTTAATGACAGAAATCAGTTAAACAAAGAATTGGATAAGTGGCTAAGCACCTATTCAAATGATGGCCATTTCTTTGTTGCAGGACCGAAGTCAATGGTAGAAGCAACAACTACATATTTACAAAAGCAGAATGTGCCTAGGAGAAATATTAATAAGGATTCATTTTGGGGATATTAGGTATTCTAGTTAGAATTATTGTATTAGTAATATAAGTTGAGACATAGAGAGTGAGAATATTGTAGCGTGCTAACATTCAGCATGCTTTTTTTGTATTGTGAAGTTTATATCTTAATGAGTTTTGAATGGTATAAAAGGGGATATTTCCTTACACCATTTGTAAGTGTTTCTAGCTTTTAATTCTCATTATAATATGTATATCGCGATTCGATCGAACGATTATCATTCCGGAAAATGATAATAAAAGGAGAGTTATACATGATCAGACAAGAGAAATTACTAGAGGTTCAAGACTTGAAAAAAAACTATGGAAAGAATAACAACATAACGAAAGCGATACAAGGGATTAGTTTGATATTCTATCAGGAGAATTTTTAGGTATAATGGGACCAAGTGGTTCTGGTAAAACGACATTATTAAACTGTATCGCAACCATTATTAAACCAACATCTGGGCGTGTGCTTTTAAATGGGGAAAACATTAGTGCTTTTGACAGTAAGAATTTAGCAGAGTATCGAGGCAGTCGAATAGGCTATTTGTTTCAAGACTTTGCCCTGCTAGATAATTTAACTGGACAAGAGAATATCCTATTACCGCTGTCTATTCATGGAGTAGAATTTGCAAAAGCACGTGCTAAATTAGAGGAGCTAGCAGATTTTTTAGAAATTACTGATATTCTTCATAAATTCCCTTCACAGATGTCAGGGGGACAAAAGCAAAGGGTAGCTGCTGCTCGTTGCTTAATTTCTGAGCCAGATATCGTCCTTGCAGATGAACCAACAGGAGCACTGGACACACGATCTGCAAGAACGTTAATGAATAAGTTGGAAGGGATTAATAAAAGTAGTGATAGAACGATTTTAATGGTCAGCCACGATCCTAATGCAGCGAGTTTTTGCTCAAGAATCTTGTTTATTCAAGATGGGGTTATCTTCCATGAGCTGCGTCGCAAACAGGCTGAGTCACAGGATCAATTTTATGAGAGAATCTTGCAGGTGCTAGCACAGCTTGGAGGAGGAAGTGCAAATGTTCTCTAAGTTGATTTATCGTAATGCCAAACGAAGTCGCAAGGAGAATGCCATCTATTTTGCAACGCTTGTAACAGCAGTGGCATCATTTTATATTATTCTTTCGTTGGGGAAACAAGATATTATTTTATTTTTAAGGGAATTTGAAAGTGATGCGATCGATACACTTTTAGCTGAAATGCAAATTGTCTATGTATTTGCCTTATTTTTATTGTTTTTCTTAATTTTTATTTGCTAACCGGTACCAATTAAATCGAAGGGGTAAAGAGTTTGGACTCTATCTTATGTTAGGAATGCGCAAGGAGCGTCTTGTTCTGCAACTAATCGCAGAGGGGCTCATTACTTCTATTCTAGCACTCATAGCAGGCCTTTTCATTGGTGGATTTTTAGCAGAAATCATTAGCTTGACGGTTTCTAAAATGGTCGGACAAGGAATCATCGGCCATCAAATAAGTTTGTCGATCAGTGCGATTGTCTTTACGATTATTGGTTTTTTATTTATCCAATTTATTGCATTATTCATCCTTGGTAGACGATTTTTCCACCAAGAGGTACATCAACTACTTTATGAGCAAATCGATAAGAAAACAGATATGGGGCACGTGAAAGGAAACGTCATCTATATTTTAATAGGTTCTATCCTGCTAGGTGTTGCTTATTGGATTGTTCTTTATCATTTTATGGACTTTGCAGGGCTGTCTATATTTGCAGCATTGGCTCTCGGAAGTGTAGGAACGACCCTATTCATGAAAGGATTTGCAAAGCTATTAGGTTTATGGGCAAGCATGTCTGAACGCAAATTGACGAAAGGACTGCACACCTTTACAATCAGGCAGCTACAAGAGAACGTGGCGAATCGCTCGACTTCTGTTGCCGTAACCTCAATTCTCATCACACTGTCCATCATTTTGATCGCAAATGGTGCTTCAACGATGTTGAGCTCGGGAAGTCATTTATATAATAGAGACTCCTCGCTATATGACTTTACGGTTAACGGAGGTAGCGAAAAAGTCGAGCAATTTCTAACTTCAGGCAAAATGGTGCCGTATGTAGAGGACTTAAACCTCCTAGAAATGGGAAGGATGAACCATCAGGGTGAGCACCCAGAAGATGGCATGTCGTTGTCATTAGTGGATTGGTCTCCTTTAAGAGAGCAGCTTATTATGGCATTACCTAATGGCTATAAAGAGCAACTTTTATCTGGGGAGATGCAAGGATATAGTATTAGTTTGGAAAACCCTGAAGTACTTAATGTGATTGGAGTATTAGAAATTGATACAACAGCTCCTAACCTTATTCCAGAGTCTTCCTATAATGGACTGTTAGAAGCGATAGGAGAAAAGCCGCTGAACCTCGATTCAGACGAAATTGCTTTATACTTTAATCCTGATTTTATGCCGATGGAGCATTTAGATCGCATGCCAGAACTAGATGATATTCTCGAAAAGGCTGCAAAAGAAGGGCAAAGCTTAATGAGCATTAATGATGAAGCAATTAATATACGCCCATCGATTCCAATGAGAGGATTAGTGGCAGATCGTTCAGTAGAAATTTACTCAGCATTTATCGTCCCTGATCCTATGTTTGCGCAATTGGTTAATACGGAAACCTATGTATCTTATTGGAATTTCCGCATTCCACAACAGCTGCAAGAGCAGCAAGGATTAATGATCCCAATGATGGAGGCAAGAGACGTATTAAAATCTTCAGACTTTGAGTTTGAAAGTTATTTACAAAACTTTGGCCGTAAATTGTTCTATGTTGTCGCTGGAAGTTATACGACACTCTATATGGGCTTTTTATTCTTAATAATTGCTTGTACAGTATTGGCTTTACAATTTTTGACGCAAATGAAACAGACAGGTCAACGCTATTTAACGCTTTCCATGTTGGGAGCAAAACGTCAGCAAATGAAGAAATCAATGCGTAGACAAGTATTATGGACCTTTCTGTTACCGATGTCGCTTGCATGTGTTAGTGGTGCAGTTGGCATAAAGGCTATGATTTCTAATGTGGTTGTTCACATTGGAGACAATGGGCACCTGTATCCGATTGCCATAACAGTTGCGTGTCTGGTTATTTTCATTGTCGCCATTTATGGAGTAGCGGTTGCCCGTTCAGCAGATCATGAAATCGATAAATTACGTTGGAAACCGAATATGGATTAAGAATACGTTCATATTCAGATAAAGGAGGTGCTAAAGTGGCAAAGATTACAATTGTAGAAGATGATTTATGGATGAGAGAAGAATTAATTGATACATTGCAAAAGGCTGGATATGAAGCAGTAGCGATTACAAATTTCCGTGATATAACCCAACAATTAGCCACTTTGGCACCGGACTTAGTCTTGTTAGACATCAATTTACCTGAACAATCAGGATTTGAAATATGCAAAAGTTTAAAAGCAAAAGGGATAGGACCAATATTAATTCTTACATCTAGAGATAAGCTGCAGGATGAATTACATGGACTACATTTAGGGGCAGATGATTATCTTACTAAACCATGTAATCGAGATCGATTGCTAGCACGAATTCAGAACCTGCTAAGAAGATTTGCAGGCCAACGAGGCTTGATCGACGGTGGTAGCTTTTTACTAGATCCCAATACGTTTACTTTGTATAAAGGCTCTCATTCGTTATTATTATCGTCTAATGAAGGGAAAATTCTGTTGGCTTTAGTGGAGAATAGACCTGAGATTGTAACTAAGTCAACATTGAGTGAGCGACTTTGGGGAACGGCACAATATATAGATGAAAATGCACTACAAGTAAATCTCACTCGCTTACGAAAAACATTGCGGCAAATACAATTGGAGGATCAAATTGAAACAATAAGAGGTCAAGGGTATCGACTTAGGGGGGAAGGTAACCATGAAATGGATAAAGCCAATTTATGATCTTTCTCATGCTTATAAACAATGGTTTCTAATAGTAGTTGTTACAAACCTCCTATATATTTTTTTAGCTTGGTTAGCTTACCCTGAAACCTTTAACGTGTTAATAGGTCTCATGATTGTTTATACGCTAGCGATGATCGTGATGTCTGTATTGATTATTAATAGAAAGCAAAAAGTATTAGAAGCTGCCTTTGAAGATTTTATATTAGAACCAAATGAGACGAATGAAGAAATATTATGTAGAGTATCTCCTCGGACAAATTGGCCATTTATCCGAGAAGTAGGGAACGTCCTAAGATCCAATCAAGCGGAAATAAATGAACAAATGATGGAGTTGGCCGATTATGAAAACTATATAGAAGGATGGGTTCACGAAATGAAAAAGCCATTGTCATTGATGACATTGGTATTAGATAACCGCAGTGACGAAATGTCTCAACTCGTTAAGCACCGCATGCTTCACGTCAGAGATCAATTGCACGGGGACGTAGAGCGAATATTGTATTATGCAAGACTTGGAGCTGCCCATAAAGATTACATTTTTGATTCTATAAGTTTACTAGCATTATGTAAACAGACAGTGGATAACCATCAAACCCTTTTAGATGAATCTGGTTTTCAAATACAGTTTATCGGTGAAGAGATGGATGTTGTATCTGACCGCAAGGGGTTAGCTTTTATAGTAGAGCAATTCATCGCCAATAGTACGAAATACATTACAGGGAAAGAGAATCCTATTCTGAAATTTGAAACTGCTTATGACAAGGTCAGTAGTCAAACGATTTTAACGATTAGTGACAATGGGCCAGGTGTAGCCGAAGAGGATTTACCGTTTATTTTTGATAAGGGCTTTACTGGCGAAAGAGGTACGTATACTAAACAAGCTACAGGTATGGGACTTTTCTTAGTGAGCAAGATGGCTAATGATTTAGCTATTCAGTTGGATGCGAATTCAGAGCTTGGTTCGGGGTTAGCGATAGCGTTGAAATTTCCACATGTGAAACGATAAACGGTCATTAAGCAGGAGCATAGGTTGTCTTTCTCTTGTAGGTGTCATTTTAGCAGTTAGTAAGTGAGAGCCCAAAAGGAATGTAATCCTTTGGGCTTTCGTTGTCAGAATTAACTCTCGTTTATCTCTTTCCAAAATCGATCCTTTGTTTCTTGTATGCTCAAAACGCCAATGTTTCCTTCTTTGTGTTTTCGTAACGATAAGGATTGGTTCTCCTGCTCTTTATCGCCGATCACAATCATATATGGAATCTTTTGTTTTTCAGCTTCTCTAATTTTCAACCCCATTTTCTCAGCCCTGTGATCAATTTCTACACGTATCCCTGCTACCTCTAGTTGAGATTTCACATCATTTGCATAAGCTAAATGAGAATCTGAAATAGGAATGACTTTTGCTTGGATTGGAGCGAGCCAAAGAGGGAACTCTCCAGCGTAATGTTCGATTAGAATAGCCATAAAACGCTCCACGGAGCCAAATATAGCTCTATGAATCATAACTGGTTGGTGAAGGTTATTGTCTTCTCCTACATATCCACAGTTAAATTTTTGCGGCATCTGAAAATCTAATTGAACCGTTCCGCATTGCCAGCTTCTCCCAAGAGAATCTAAAATATGAAAATCAATCTTTGGACCGTAAAAGGCACCATCGCCTTGATTAATTTGATAGCTTACTTCTTTATCCTTTAATACAGTTTCCAAAGCTAATTCGGCTTGATCCCAAATTCCTTTAGAACCCAAATATTCTTCGGGTCTTGTTGATAGCTCTACCTTATAGTCAAAACCAAAGTGGGAGTAGAACTCATCAATGAGTACAAGTATTTTCTCTATTTCAGCTTCAATCTGGTCAACGCGAACAAATAAGTGTGCATCATCTTGAGTAAATGAACGAACTCGTAAAAGGCCATTTAATGAACCTGAAAGCTCATGCCTATGGACAACACCAAGCTCTGCAAAACGGATAGGCAATTCTCTGTAGCTTCTTCGTTTACTATTATAAATTAAAATGGCTCCAGGACAGTTCATTGGCTTGATTGCATAATTTTGTTCATCGACATCGGAGAAGTACATGTTCTCCTGATAGTGATCCCAATGACCAGACTGTTCCCAAAGCTCCTGTTTCATCATAATAGGTGTTTTAATTTCTTTATATCCAGCCTGTTGGTGTTTCTTTCGCCATAGATGTTCAAGTTCATTCCGAATCACCATTCCATTTGGCAAGAAAAAGGGCATTCCAGGTGCCTCTTCCATTGAAGTAAAGAGCTCTAATTCTTGACCAAGCTTTCTATGATTTCTTTTTTCTGCTTCCAATTGATTACTCATCATAATCCCCCTAATTTGCATTTTGATATAAAAAACCACACTCCTCCCAACAATAGGGACGAGTGTGGTCGTGGTTCCACCCTGATTCCATAAACCATTCAAAGGAATGAATTATGCTCAAAAAAGGTAACGGATTTCCCGATTATAGATACTATGTGTCATACATTTCCCTATAATAGCTCCAAGGTGGTAAACCATTCCCTTTTCTTCAGGCTTTCAGCCAATGACCCTGTTCTCTGATTAAGAAAATGAAGAATGATTCATGTCCTTTTCAACGCCAAATGAATTTTTATAATATAAAAAACCACACTCCTCCCAACAATAGGGACGAGTGCGGTCGTGGTTCCACCCTGATTCCATAAACCATTCAAAGAATGAATTATGCTCAAAAAAGATAACGGATTTCCCGATTATAGATACTATGTGTCATACATTTCCCTATAATAGCTCCAAGGTGGTAAATCACTCCTATTTCTTCAGGCTTTCAGCCAACGACCCTGTTCTCTAATAAGAAATGAAAGAACGATTCATGTCCTTTTCTTAGCTCAATTTCGTTTTACGATTAATTGTTCCCAATGATAATACACATATTAAGGAAGGTCAAGATAATTATTTTGAATAGATTCGCTCAGAATCATTGACGTTACATATGATCAAAGAGGCTGTTGATCTATTTTTATATGAATTGGACCGGGAGTTAATAAGAAACTATCGTTTTCATATAGATGATTTCATAAACCGTAGACGTTTTTTTGGAATATAGATTGGACTTATTGTTATCAATAAGCACTTTTGGATGTTTGTTAATTGTAAGAGGGGGAACCTTTTTGACTAGCGTTAATGTTAAGTTGCAACAAAACTAACAAAGAAAATCGATATAATTGCCAGTGATAATAAAATCGAGACTAGTATGATGTGTTTTGATGAAACACTTCTACTGGTCTCTTTTTTTTGGGTTTTTAGCTTATATCACTTAAATTAAAACTAATAAATAGTTGCATGATGTTTTAAGTGTGTATATAATGTGTATATAGTATATATACATTATATGAGGATTGATGAATTCTATGGATTGCTCATCGATCTAGGTGAATGATCAAAATGATGGAGAGTGAGAGGAGGAGAGTGCAATTGTCACGTACAGAAAAAGCACCTCAGGTTATTAAAGTAAGACAATGGGTAATCACTATAGGATTATTTGTAATCGTGCAATTGGTATTTTTTGTTGTTGATGGTACGTCATTAGAGCCAAATATAAACGATAGTAATAATTTATTTTTTAGAGTTGCAAGATGGCTCTTAGATTCAAAGCTTTTTACAGAATGGATTACCCCTTACTCGTATCCGTTTTTTAATATGTTCACGACCCTTCATGTTATTGCGATACTCATTTCAGCATTAACAGATTTCATTATGAAGGTGTTTCCAAAAAAATAAGAAGAGGTATTTGCATGCAAATTATTATTTCTAATCGTTCTAAGGAGCCCATTTATGAGCAGATTACAAACCAAATAAAATCAGCTATTTTAGCTGGTGAATTACCTGAAGGAACGGCATTACCTTCTATACGTCAGCTTGCTAAGGATTTGCAAATTAGTGTGATAACGACAAAGCGTGCTTATGAAGAGTTAGAAAAGGCCGGATTTATTTATTCGATAGTCGGCAAAGGCTCCTTTGTCGCTGAGCAAAATTTAGAGGTTATTAGGGAGAAGAAGCTAAAGGTGATTGAGGAGCAGTTAAGTGCCGTCATCACCAATAGCAGGGAAATTGGGCTTACGCTTGATGACCTGCAGCAATTATTGAAGCTTTTATATGAGGAGTGAACGGAATGGAATATGTAGTGGAGTTAAACAATGTCACGAAAGTCTTCAAAGGTTTTTCCGTTGAAAATATGAATTTAAAAGTGAAGCAAGGCTTTGTTAACGGATTTATTGGAGCAAATGGTGCGGGTAAATCAACCACGTTAAAAATGATGTTAAATCTATTAAAGCCAGACAGCGGGGAAGTGAAGCTTTTTGGCTTGGATTATAAGAACCATGAGAAGGAGATTAAAGAGAGAATTGGATTTGTTTACGATAGTAATGTATTTTATGAAGGACTGAACTTAAAAGATATTAAACGCATCGTTGCACCTGCTTATAAACGATGGATGATGCGATATTTAATCGATATATAGAGCAATTCGAATTACCACTGAATAAAGCAATAAAGACTTTTTCAAAAGGGATGCAAATGAAGGCTTCATTGGCGATGGCACTATCTCATCATGCTGAGTTGATCATTATGGACGAACCGACAGCTGGCCTCGATCCAATTTTTAGACGAGAGCTGCTTGAGTTGTTACATGAATTAATGCTCGATGGTAAACGGACGATTTTCTTCTCTACACATATTACGACAGATTTAGATCGTATCGCCGATTATATCGCTTTCATACAAGAAGGAAAATTAGTATTTCACCAGTCAGTTCATGATATTGCTGAAAACTATGCACTCGTGAAAGGTGGAGTTGATCTGCTTGATCGAGATACGGAAAAAGCCTTTGTTCATATTCAACGTGCACCTACAGGATTTGAGGCTTTAACAGATAACATTAAGGAAGTGAAAGAAACGTTCGGCGAGACAGTTGTGATTGAACGAGCATCTTTGGAAGAGATTATGTATCATATGAAAGGAAGTAAAAGCTATGTTTAATTTAATAAGGCGTGATGTCATACTTCAGAAATGGCAGATAATCATCTTTATCCCTGTTATCCTGTTTTTTATCATTTTTGGCTCACATGATCCAGCTTTTATTTTTGTGCTGGCAAGTGTTTTTATTCCTTTTAACACATTTTATTACGATGAAAAAACAGAGTCGAATATTTTATTGAATTCTTTGCCTTATACACGCTCAGAGATTATCGCTTCACGCTATCTAGGTGCGATTATCTATATGGCTTTATCGATTGGGGTGGCAAGTTTAGGAATGTATGTATTTAATAAACCGTTTACGACAGGTGATATTGCACTTGGTGCAGGCTTATTTTTAGTATTTGCTGCGTTGACGTTTCCTCTATTTCAAATTTTAAAACCAGGCTACATTACAACAGTTGTCTTAATTACCTTTATTGTGTTGTCGATACTAAGTGGCTATATTGTGTCGTTTATTAATGAACATTTAACAGCATTCATGGATTTTATTGCTAGCCTGGCTGTACCAATTTTATACATGGGTGCTGTGGTTGTGGTAATGACCATTTATGCAATCTCTTGGGGAGTTACGACGATTATTTATGAGCGTAAAGCGTTTTAGTAGGTATTGAAAATAGTTTAATTGGCTGTTCTAAAAGGTGAAAGGAGACCTATTGGGACAGTCTGTTTTTTTCGTTCTTCATACTCTAAAAAGCCATATTATAAGAAAAAAAGTGTCCTATTGTTTAAAAACGCTCATATAAGTGAATATTTTGAAAAATAATCTTCATTAATTTTTTTGAATAAATATGTTTGTATATTTGTGTAATAGCTTACAAGTATCTTATTTTTGCATAAACATGCAAGGTCAAGTGTTAAAAATGATTATTTGAATGTTCTGATTTTGATATTGTGTTATAGTTTTCTTTGTGATTTCTTTGTTTTTATCTGCTGTTCTTTAGTTGGTGTATTGTGAATGAATAAGAACGTTGCATAAACGGTGTATAGAACGTAAGGAGATCGTATTCAAAAGGAGGGTTCACATGGAGCATAGTTTGACGACAGCTACTTGGATATTACTATTCGTACCAATGCCGCTGTTAATCGTGTTATCGATTTTGACGTTAAAGAAAAAAGAGGAGTGAGTGAACTGTGGAACTTGCCACGTTAATAACGTTTATTATTTATCTTGTTGGTATGCTCGGAGTAGGTTTGATTGCCTACCGAATGACGAACAATTTATCAGATTACGTGCTTGGGGGTCGTCGTTTAGGTGGAAGTGTAGCCGCTCTTAGTGCTGGTGCGTCTGATATGAGTAGCTGGTTGTTGTTAGGGTTACCGGGTGCTTTATATGTTGGTGGTATGGGAGAAATTTGGCTTGCTGTTGGTTTGGCGATTGGTGCGTATTTAAATTGGCAGTTTTTAGCTGCTCGTCTACGAAACTATACGGAAATCGCAAAAGATTCGATTACACTACCAGACTTTTTAGAAAATCGGTTTCATGATCGGTCAAAAATTTTGCGTATCGTATCGGCCTCGTGATTTTAGTTTTTTTCACATTTTACACGTCTGCAGGACTAGTTGGAGGGGCATTGCTATTTGAAGCTTCCTTTGAAATTTCGTATATTAGGGCACTGTGGATTGGTGCCATTGTCATTATATCGTATACGTTTTTAGGTGGATTTTTAGCTGTAAGCTGGACCGATTTCTTTCAAGGGATTTTGATGTTTTTAGCACTCATTATTGTTCCGTTCGTAGCTATTAATAAAATGGGTGGCTTTGGTGAAACAATAAACGCGGTCGGTGCGATTGATATTGCTTATTTAGATGCGTTCCAAGGAGTGACTGTAATCGGAGTTGTCTCTTTGTTAGCGTGGGGCCTAGGATATTTTGGCCAACCACACATCGTAACTCGCTTTATGGCGGTAAAATCATTAAAGGAAATTCCAAAAGCTCGGTTTGTCGGAATGACTTGGATGGTTCTCGCTTTATTTGGAGCCATTTTCACAGGATTTGTTGGTATTGCCTATTTCTCTGCCAATGGCCCAGGTCCTGTCATCGCAAATGGGGATCACGAAACAGTCTTTATCCTGTTTACGCAAATTTTATTTGATCCATGGGTATCGGGCTTTCTATTAGCAGCTATTTTATCGGCGATTATGAGTACGATTGATTCACAACTGCTTGTATCATCGAGTGCGTTAGCGGAGGACTTCTATAAAGGCTTAATTCGGAAGGATGCTTCGCAACAGGAACTCGTCTGGATTGGTCGTATCGGAGTTGTTGTGATCGCTCTGATCGCAGTTGCCTTAGCCTATAATCCGAAAAGCACTGTGCTTGACCTTGTTAGTTATGCATGGGCAGGCTTCGGTGCAGCATTCGGCCCGGTCTTATTGCTATCGCTCTTCTGGAAGCGTATGACACGAAACGGTGCTCTTACAGGTATGGTTGTTGGCGGTGTCACAGTCATTATTTGGGCAGAGTTAACGAAATGGTTTAACCTCAGTGCCGAGCAATATCCGATTCTCGGACTTTATGAAATCATTCCTGGGTTTCTCCTAGCACTAATGGCGGTTATCGTAGTTAGTCTTCTAGGTCAAAAACCGACGCAAGACATCCAAGAAGAATTTGAAAAGGCAAAAACAAGAATGATTTAGGATGAGAGCCTGTCAGCGTAGTTGGCAGGTATTTTTCTATCATCATGGTATCAAACGTCTCATATTGGTAGTAATTAGTTATATACAATCAAATCATGGGAATTCCACAATATATCCCAATAGACAAATCTTGCAGGTGATATGCTATCAATTGATTTATTATCGTAGTTTAAGAGATATGTGTTACGAACAGTCAGTAGCAATGAATAAGTTTTAACTTTTATTGGTGCAAAAGTATGGATAGGTTAAACTTGTTTAGTAGTAAGAACTGTTTACCACATCCATTCAATGACAAATGTAACTACTAACAGAAATTAGGAATTGTCATACTGAAAGCATCAATTAGGAAAGGATGAACTATATGACAATTGCATCTTTGCAAGGTGTATTGAAACGTTATGGCTCATTTGTTGCACTAGATTATATTGATCTGGATATTCAAAAAGGTGAGATTATAGGTTTGCTCGGACCAAATGGTGCAGGCAAAACAACATTAATTCAAACATTAACCGGTATGATCCCTTTTGAAGGTGGGAAAGTGGAACTTTTCGGGCAATCGAAAAATCCCTTTTCAAATATGAATAAGGAAAAAATAGGCCTTGTTACGCAGGAGATTACCGTGTTTGATGAATTAACTGCCAAGGAGAACTTACATTTTTTTGCGGGTGTTTATGGGCTAAAAGGGGAAGAAAGGAAAAAAAGAGTCGATCAGGCACTTAAATTTGTCGGTTTAGAGGATAAAGGAGATAAGATACCAAGTAAATTTTCTGGAGGAATGAAGCGTCGATTAAATATCGCTTGTGCATTAACTCATCAGCCCAAGCTACTAATTTTGGATGAGCCTACTGTAGGGATTGATCCACAATCAAGGAACTATATTTTAGAAGCAGTGAAAAAGTTAAGAGATGATGGGACGACGATATTATATACAACTCATTATATGGAGGAAGTTCAAGCCATTGCCTCACGCGTCGTCATAATGGATCAAGGCCAAATTATAAAAGAGGGAACAGTAGAGGAGCTCATTCGAACCGTCCAGCATGAAGAAAAAGTACAGATCGATGTGACAGATGCTAGTAAAGTCCCATTGAAAAGCTTAGAAGCCGTTTCTGGTGTAAAAAAGGTTGTCGTTACAGGAAATCAATTAACTATCATTTCGGCAGTAGGTTCAGGTAATTTAGATCGGATCATTTCGCTTGTCAAGGAGCATGCAGGGGTAATCGGGATTCAAGCAGACAAACCAAACTTAGAAGCGGTCTTTTTAACGTTAACAGGGAAGCAGTTAAGGGATAAGGGGGAAGAATCATGAGAGTTCTTTCAACGATTCCATTCACGTTAATAAGAATGCTTAGAAACTACATTGTTTTATTGCTACTGCTCGTAGTGCCGATTATCTTGCTTACAGTGTTCTCTGTTATTCTTTCTGGCTATACAACAGAAACAGGGGAACCTTATATTAATCATCAGGCAGTGATTATGGTGCTTGTTTTCCAGATGTTTGGTGGTTCCATTGTGATGTCTTATATTTATGCTGATTTTTTTCAGTTTCATAAAATCATCAATATTTTACCTTTTAACAAAACAATGTACGCATTTTCAATCATGATGTGTGGAACGGCTTTTTCTGTATTGCTAGGGATTATTTTAATGGTGTTTACGCAATTTGTTCTGGGCGTTCATTGGGAGAATTGGCTTTGGGCGATCTATAACATTGCTTTGTTGGCGATTTTATCAAGTGTCGTTTGCTTGATCTTTACATTTTCTTTTAAAAACTACAAGGTGGCAGAACGGTTAAGCGAAGTGTATGGGGTTGGCTTTATTTTGTTAGCTGGATTATTTTTCCCTATGCCAAAGAACGCTGTTTTTGATTTTTTCGGAACTTATGGAAATCCACTTACGTTGGCGGTCGGAGCTATTCATGAGATGGCTCATTCGAATTCAGGAGGGGCTTGGTATCAAGCAAATATTCTTTTAGTGGCGATCATCGTTTTGTTTATTGTCATGCTAGTTGTTGGTAGGAGGAGAATAGCATGACGATTTTCCGCTTTGCTTTGAAAAGAAGTTTTAGTAATAAAACGAATTTCATTTTACTCATGCTATTTCCGATCGCCTGTATATTTTTGCCAAGCGGAGAAGAGTGGCCATTTCTCCCTTATGGTTATCAGTATTTTGGGATTTTGTTATTGTTTGTCGGTATACGTTTAGTCTCGATTATCCTTGAGGATCGGAATAAAGGTGTTGTGAAGCGTTTAGCCGTTGCTCCGATCAGTCATTTCCACTATTTAAGTCAAAACCTTTTAGCTTATGCTGTTATCTTAATTGTACAATGTGTGATCGTCGTTTACGGGGGCGTCCTTTATGGACAAGAGCTGTATCAACCGAACTGGCTTTTGCTTTTGTTTGTGTCATTTAGCTTTGCTTCCTTGTCTATCGCACTAGCATGGGTTTCTATCTATCGGAATAAAGAGATATCGTTTCTTGTCTATATGTCATTGATCTTTTTAGTCGTAGTTTTAGGTGGATTAATGATTTCAGTCGAGATATTTCCTGATTTTTTAAAAAGAATGGCCGTTATATTTCCGACCTACTGGTTAGCTCAAGGACTAGATTGGATAGTTTTTGGGGGAAATGCGATTCGATTTTCTACTCATTAATGGTGTACTATGGTTATATACAATTGTATTTCTTATAATTGGAAGTGCAAGGAGAATCAATTGATAAAGGTGGGGGATAGATGAATAAGCTAAAGGAACCGATGCACTTTGTAAATGGTTGGCGCTTTTTAACGTTAGCTGTGCTGACTCATTTATGGATTATCGGTCAATTCATGAATGGCTCGTTTATCTTGATCCTCCTCTTATTCATTATGACGAGTTTGCGGTGGCGTTTTGCGTTACCCGCTTGGTCGGCTTTATTTGATCTATTCTTCTGTTTCTTGTTCGCTCCTTATACAGATGTTGGATATTATGGTATTGTACTGCCGATGTTTGAACTTGCCCTAGTAGGTAAAAGTCTCTTTTCCCTTTTGCTTTTTACTCCTTTATTGTTTTTACCAACGTCGTCAGACTTACTGTTTTGGTTCTTTTTTCAAGCGTTCTTTTTTGGAGTTTTTGCCTATCAAACGTTGAAGAATCAACAAACGTACAAATTAGAAGCAGATGAACAACGCAAGGCACGGTATGAATTAGAACGAATAAAGCTAGATTTATTAGCAGCTAATCAATCCGTTTCCAAACAAGCTGGACTCATGGAAAGATTTCGGATTTCAAGGGAGCTTCATGATCACCTAGGGCATGATTTAACAGGAGCGTTACTGGCCTTACAAGCTTATGAATATGTCAAAAATCCTAAGGACGCCGAAATGCTGTTAGAGCAAGTGAAAGATCGTTTAGAACGAAGCACCAAAAGATTAAGAGAAACGGTTCATAATATCACACCGACGACACTTATCGGAGTAGAAAATTTAGAAGCGATTGTGCAACAAATTAAGCACATTAATGTGCAATGGAAAAAGACCGGAAATATGCTACAAGTCCCTGCTTATATATGGAGTCTGTTAGAAGTATGTTTGAAGGAGGCTTTTACAAATGTCGTTCGGCATAGTAATGCAACGAAGGTTGAAGTCGATTTAAATGTTACGGATACGATTGTAAGGCTAGGTATCCAAGATGATGGGACCCTTTCTAATAGAAGTCAAACAGGGAGTGGTTTAAGAAGCTTGCAAATGAGGGCTCGATCTTTAGGAGGTAGTGTATCAATTAATCGAGATAATGGGTTTTTGCTCGTCTGCGTTATCCCGTTAGAAAAGGAGGAATTGGTAGATGAAACTTTTAATAGTTGATGATGATCCCTTGTTTGCCAAAGCTTACAGCTCTTACTGGGGAAGGAAGAAGACTTTGACATTGTTCATCTAGCGACAAATGGTCAAGAAGCGATTGAGTTTTGCACAAAAGAACAACCAGACGTTATATTAATGGATATTCAAATGCCGATCATGGATGGAATTGAAAGCACGAAGAAAATAAAAGATCAGTGGCCGCGTGTCTCAATCATGATGCTCACTACATTTCAGGATGAAAGGAATATTCGACTAGCCTTAAAGGCAGGTGCAGAAGGATACTTGCTGAAGTCAGCATCTGTTGAAAATATGGCACAACAAATTAGAGCAATAAAAGCAGGCTCAACGGTGTTAGATGCGGACGTTTTAAAAACGATTGTGCAGCCAGATAGAAAAGCGCTCGAGGGCTTAACCGAGCGGGAGACGGACATTGTCGAATTAGTAGCACAAGGACTTTCCAATAAAGAAATAGCTGAACAGCTTTTCTTAAGTGACGGAACAGTTCGAAACACGTTATCGATCGTCCTAGATAAATTAGAGATTCGAGATAGAACACAACTTGCGATTTACTATTTGCAAAGACAAAATGGATGAAAGACTGTATCTTTATTCACTTAATGTGATAAATGAAACAGTCTTTTTATTTGTACATAACAATTGTCCCCGGAGAGGCTATTCACTAGCTACTAAAAATTAAAACGAGCTTTTTTTTTTGCATGGTATTATCAAAAGTCTATTGACGATCGAAATTATATCAAGTATATTTTAGGTACTAAAGTGAAGGGAGTGTTTTGGATGTACAGACCAGGCTTTACATTATGGTACAGTGTTAGCAATCTTGAACGCACATTATCATTTTACACGGAACAATTAGGTTTTGAAGTTGATTCTTATGACAAAGAAAATGGGATGGCAAGTGTGCATACGAATACAAAGGATTGTTTCATCGGATTTTCTGAAGCTGAACAAGTAGTTCCTTCAACAGCGGCAGCCGTTATTGAGGTAGAGGATATTGATGCTGCAGTTATAGAGCTTAAGAAAAAAGGGATTACGTTCAACGGTGATGTGACCACTATACCAGGTTATGCGAAATTGATTACATTCCAAGATCCGGATGGACATAATTTCGAGCTATCCCAAGTAGTGATGGATTCGTAATGAATCAAGTCGCTCAAATGGTTCACATCACGAAAGAGCTTTCCGGAAAATGGACGATTCCGATTTTATTGACACTTGAAAAATCAGGTGGCCGATTCACACCATTAAAGAATAACTTGCAAATTGCCCCTTCTAGATTAAGCAACAACTTGAAATCGATGGTAGAGTCAGGTCTTGTCCAACAAATATCTCCTTTTGAGCGGAATCACCCATTACTCCCCGAATATGAGCTTACCGAAAAAGGACGCATTATGAGAGAGGCTGCTCTTATTATTGCTCACTCTGAGCATCAGCTAGGCCAGGGGTTTCTCGCTGCAAAAGCATGGAATTGGCCGGTATTAATAGCCCTTTATCATCACTACCATGAGTTCAATTCCATCCGCCAATTATTACAAACCGCTACACCACGTATCCTCTCAACACGACTGAAAGAACTTCACGAAGGAGCATTAGTGAATAAAACATTGACAATAGATCCGACACCTAAATATACGTATGCTCTGAACGACCGTACTGAACCGACGCTTCAGGTGGTTAATCGAGAGTTGGCGGCAATACTATAGGCTGCTTTCGATTTTAAGAAAGTTGCAAGTAAACAACAGTCTTAAAATGATCGTAACGAAATTCATAATAAAAAGAAGCAGAGGACGATTCTGCTTCTTTTTGCGTGCTTTTCTTTCTGTTCTCGGTAAGCACCTGGTATGAGGCTATAGCTACAATCTGAATCGGTGACAAATACCGGTTGTTGATCATTAAATTTCTTGACACTGACACTAGTGTCATCCTTTAAGCTGGTAATCGAAGCAGGCTTTATTAAATATACCTGCTCGACAGATTTTATCCAAAACTGAAAGGGTGGGAACGATGAATGTATCACTTTTACCGAAAGAACCGGTTTTGTTAATCGGAGGATCGGGTGTCGTTGGTACAGTCGCTGCAAAAACATTGCGTAAGCTTCAGCCAGAATTGCCAATTACGATTGGTGCCCGTGATTTACGAAAAGCTGAGAGGGTGGCTGAGCAGATTGGAGGTACAGAAGTAGCACAGATCGATCTTGAGAGACCGGATTTAGGGTTGTCAGGTGAAAAAAAGTTTAGTGCAGTTTCAATGTTTATAAAAGATAAGTCGCTTCATTCGTTAAAATATGCACAAAAAGAAGGGATTCCTTATCAGAATATTTCGGGTGCTGCTATTGAGTTAAGTCCGGAAATCGCCCATTTTGTAAATCATCCTACAAGTGCCCCCATTTTAATGAATAGCTATTGGTTAGCTGGAACGGTTACTCTTGCGATCCTTTCTATTGCTCGGGAGTTTTCATCAGTCGATTCAATTAAAATAGCGGCATTGTTAGATGAACAGGATGTAGGTGGTCCAGCAGCTTATGATGACTTCAAGAGATTATCGAAAGCAGGTCCTTACGCATTGATGTTAAAGGATGGAAAATGGAATTGGTCAGTTGATGATGATAGAATGCGTCAGTTTGAAAGTGTAGACGGAATGGTGTTTCAAGGAGAGGCCTATTCGGCTCCTTTGGATGTCGCTGGTTTAGCTGTTGCGACAAATGCCAAGTCGATTCGTTTCGATTTTGCATTGGGAGAAACTGCTTCACGACGTAGGGGTGAGCCATTTTCAATTGAAACGATTATTGAAATAAATGGTGAGAAGCAAAACGGATTATTCGGCAATTTTCGGTACGAAATTGTCCATCCAAAAGGGCAAGTGCCAATGACCGCCTTGGGCGTAGCAGTTGGACTGGAGCGTTTACTTGGACTTGTTGGTGCTCCTCCCTCTGTTAAAGCAGGGTTATATTTCCCTGAAATGTTGATAGAACCTTCATATATGATACAACGTTTGAAAGAATTTGGTACGAATATTTCTCATAGGATAATAAAAAAAGATTAGAAACGTTTCTTCATGAGCAGTAAGATGGAAGCTAGTCCATTTATGTGAGGCAGTTAGTATAGGAAAAAGGAGAAAGGAGAGGACCATGGAAGCTAATAAAGCGATTGTCGCTCTTTCTGGCAGTATACGTGAGAATTCATCTACTCTAAGAACGCTGAACAGTCTTCAAAAGTACATTTCCAATGAATGTAATTATATCATTTATAATGAATTGCATAAGCTACCTCACTTTAATCCAGATTTAGACGGAGAAACACCTCCAGCCAATGTCCAATCATTTCGGTCTCTATTGGATCAAGCAGATGCTGTCGTGATTTGTACACCAGAATATATAAAGGGAGTACCAGGAGTTTTAAAAAATGCATTGGAATGGTTAGTATCATCAGCTACTTTATACGAAAAACCAGTAGCAGTCATTACGTCTTCTGGAGGAGGAGAGCATGCGCATCAGGCATTGCAATTGAATCTAAGTATGCTTCAAGCACATGTGTCTAATGAGTGGACGTTGCTCATTTCTGGTGTAAATAGTAAACAAAATAAGAATGGCGAGTATGTAAGAGAAGAAGTAGTTGAGTCGTTGCAGAAATTAATCGCTACCTTCGCAAAGCAAATGTAATCAAAATAGTTAATATGGTCATCGAGTAGGAGATTAACCTCCAACTCGATGACCAGTTTTCCACATAGATTTTAATTGGGGGTTACTGCTTTTTTAGTATCCTCTGCTTTCCCTGCAAGCTGAACACAAGCAAGTCCAATGATAATTAAGGTTATCCCAAGAATTTGGATGTTTGTCAGTGAATCTCCAAGCAATGTCGCTCCAATTAAAGCTATTGTTAAAACGCCAACTCCAGACCATATCGCATATCCAATGCCAATATTCATTCCATGTCTAAGACTAAGTGAAAAAAGATAATAAGAGGCTACAGCGAAGACTATTGTGATTGTTGTCGGTACTAAGGCGGTAAACCCTTCTGTGTAACGGGATGCAATAGCTGCAGCAATCTCTAAGAAAACGGCTGTAAACAAATAGAAATATTTCATACTAAAACACCTCCATTGCACCAATTTCTAGTAGAACAACTCCTACTATGATAAGGATTACACCAAGAACTTGTGCTTTAGTCAGAATTTCTTTAAAGAAAACCCAACCCCAAATGGCAATGAGTGTTACTCCAACGCCTGACCATATTGCATAGCCGATACCAATGTTTAACCCGAACTTAAGACTAATTGCAAAGAAAAAATACGCAGCAATAATAGTAACAATGGTTATACTGCTTGGGATAATCCTTTTAAATCCGTTTGAATACCGGCTAGAAATGGCTCCAATCAATTCTGCAAAAATCGTTAATGCTAAAAAAAGATAAACCAATTAAATCCCTCCTTTGATACATTTCTTTTAGTATAGATAGAAGCTGTATTATGTAAGCCAACTGGGACTCTACGAATAGGTGTCGTTGAAACGGTCACGTGCGGAAATTTCATGAATCTCATTTCTTCATATCAAACATTACATGAACAAGTATCTCTTCGTATAGAAACGGGAAACACGTATGAATTGATGGAGAAGGTGAAAAAGTATCAACTGGATGCTGCTTTTGTAACAGGTGATCTAACAGCAACAAATTTCGCTATTGATTTTGTGCAAACGGATGAAATCGTCCTCTTATCAAAAACGGAATTGGATGAGGCTTCATTATCAAAGCAAAAGTGGGCATTGTCCCCAAAGGGATGTCCATTCAGAAGGAAAATAGAACAGTGGTTTCAAGATGATGAAATCAATTTGAGTTATTATATTGAAATAAGTTCGCTTGAAACGATTTTAAGTAGTGTAAAAGAAGGGATCACAGCAACTGTTTTACCAAAATCTGTATTGACAGGTTCTTATGAGCATCTACACGTTACATCTATCCCCAGACCATACCAATTTATCGAAACAGGGTTGATTAGAAGAAAAGAAAAATATGTAAGCCAGGCCTATAAAGCTTTTGCAGGGTTAGTTAAAGAGCAAGGATTATAATAAAATAAAATCATTTGGACAAACTACCTTCTAGAGATTTATTTAGGAGGTAGGATAATGGCTAACATTACCCATAGTAGTCCAATGACATCTTCGGAATTGGCAAATCTTTGGTCACAATATCAAAATGACAGTGCCTCAAGTTATATGCTCCGTTATTTTATTAAAAATGTACAAGATAAAGATATTATGAAAGTCTTGCAATTTGCCCTGGAATTATCAGAAAATCATATAGAAAAAATAAAAGAGTTTTTAACAAAAGAAAGCTACCCCATTCCGCAAGGCTTTACAGAAGAGGATGTGATGCTTGAGGCACCGGCTCTATTTTCCGATACATATCTTTTAGTTTATATACATATTATGTCTATTCATGGGATGACGAGATATTCTTTTGCGACAGGTTGTGCGATTAGAGAGGATCAAAGAAAGTACTTTGAGCAGGTGTTATCTGGGTCAGTTGAATTGTATCAATTAGCAACTAAAGTTCTTTTGCAAAAAGGGATCATCAGCAAACCACCTACGTTTAATAATCATCAGAAAGTGGAGTTTGCAAAAAAACAGGATTTTCTAAAAGGTTGGTTTGGTAAGCATAGACCTATCAGTGCGGTAGAAGTAAGTGGAACGTATTTAAATTTACAAAAGCTAATGTCAAAAATCGTATTAGAATTAGGGTTTGGTCAAGTAGCTCGATCTAAAGATGTACGAAAATATATGAATAGAGCTAAAACGATTTGTCAAAGTCATTTTAAAATCTTGTCTTCAACATTAGAGGAGGACCATCTACACATCCCTAGAACGTTTGAGACCGAGGTGACAGATTCAACGATTCCTCCATTTTCTGATAAACTTATGATGTTTCTAATAACGAGCCTTCTCTCTTCGGCTATGGGGTATTATGGAGAAGCAATGGCAATGTGTTTCAGGAAGGATTTAGCAGCTACCTATGCAAGGTTAATTGCAGAAATCGGCTTGCTTGCTGAAGATGGCATCAATTTACTGATCAAAAATGAATGGATGGAACAGCCACCTCTTGCGACAAATCATGCAGACTTATCAAAAAAGCGATGAAATAACGGGCAGTAGAACAGATTGGATTATCGGCCTCTCTTTTATATGTTTAAGCTGTTATGCTCGTGAACATGGCATGTGGGGCTAAGTCTGTCATTCGCTATGATTCAATAAAAAGAGGAAAGAGGAAAGAGGAGAAACAATGAGGATTAGAGAATTAAATAATAATGAAGAACCTCCAATAGATTTATTGTTATTAGCGGACCCTTCTCGAAGATTAGTAGAGGAATATTTGAAACGAGGAGTATGTTATGTAGCGGAAGACAATAAGGCTATTGTAGGTGTTTATGTATTACTTCCAACAAGACCAGAGACAGTCGAATTAGTCAATATTGCCGTTTCTGAGGACGAACAAGGAAAGGGAATTGGAAAGCAGTTGCTTATGGATGCCATTCAAAAGTCAAAACAGATGGGCTATAAAACAATTGAAGTTGGGACGGGGAATTCAAGTATCGATCAAATAGCTTTATATCAAAAATGTGGCTTTAGAATAATTGGTGTTGATCGTGACTTTTTTATTCGACATTATGAGGAGAAGATTTTTGAAAATGGGATCTGGTGTAGAGATATGTTACGGTTGTCGCAAGATATAAATTAAGTAGAGGATTTGAAATAAGTTTTTTGCTCTAAAAGGTAGCCGATTAATACCACATATACCATCGTTGTAAAAGATAGGTCGATCACTTATAATGAATTATCCTCCTATTAAACTTTCAAGAGATAGCTAGAAACGCAAAGAAAGGTGTAAGAACATGAAAGAGCACTTTCAAATTATGGATGCAACCATTGATGATTTAAAAGATATTGTAAGGATTTATAATACGACGATTGAGAGTCGGATGGTAACAGCTGATTTAGAGCCGATAACAGTCGAAAGCCGGATTGTTTGGTTTCATGAGCATAAACCGAAAACGCGCCCGTTGTGGGTCGTCAAAGATGATAAACATACTTGTGCCTGGGTTAGTTTTCAATCATTTTATGGACGTTCTGCGTACGACTTTACAGCAGAAATTAGCATATATATAGACCCAGATTATCGAGGCAAAGGGCTTGGGAAGTACCTTGTTCAGTATGCTCTCGATCATTGCCCGAAATTGAAGATTAAGACGGTCCTTGCTTATATATTTGGCCATAATGAGCCAAGCCTTCAATTGTTCAAACAATTTGGATTTGAAAGATGGGCACATTTCCCACGTGTAGCGGAAATGGAAGGTGTCGAACGCGATTTAATTATTTTAGGTAAGCGAGTCGTAGAATAGAATATAACATCCTAGGTTTGATCTGATAGATTTGGTCGTTTAATGAATCTGTATCTGTGATCAAGCCTTTTTATCGTTAAGGGATAGTAAAGTTTCTGTAAATTTTTGTGATTTGCCATTCTTTTAAAGAATATATTAGTAAAATGGTGCTACAAATACTAGGAAGGTGAAATGATGAAAAAATATACGAAACAAGAAACTAGTTGGATGTTTTATGACTGGGCTAGTAATGCCTTTTCAGTTATTATTACGACTGCTGTTTTCCCGATATTTTATAAAGCACAGGCGGATTTAGCTGGTATTGAAGGAGCCGATTCAACCGCATATCTTGGTTATACAATTGCCATTTTTACGTTTATTTTAGCACTTATTGGCCCGATTTTAGACGATTGCCGACTATGATGGGTATAAGAAACGATTTTTCGTTAGTTTTTTAACACTAGGGATATTTTCTACCTTCGCTCTCGTATTCGTACCAGAAGGGGAATGGCTATTATTACTAGTTTTCTATACGCTAGCGTCTCTTGGTTCAACCGGTGCCAATCTATTTTATGATGCATTTATCGTAGATGTTACGGATAATAAGCGGATGAACAAAGTATCATCTAGAGGGTTCGGGTACGGGTATATTGGTGGAGCGATCCCGTTCGTTATAAGTATTGTTGTCATTTTATTAGCTCAACAAGGAATAATTCCGATTTCTAGTACAACAGCGAGTAAAATTGCCTTTTTGATTGCATGTATTTGGTGGGCGATCTTTTCTATCCCATTACTGAAAAATGTGAAACAGATTCATGGGATCAAACACGATTTAAAGCCAATTCGTACAAGCTTTAAACGTCTAAAAGAAACGGTGTCTTCTATTAGTCAGTATAAATACTTAACGATCTTTTTAATTGCTTACTTCTTTTATATTGATGGTGTAGGTACGATTATATCAATGGCAACAGCATATGGAACAGATGTTGGGGTTGATGCGACGGTATTATTAGTTGTTCTATTTGTAACACAAATTGTCGCAGCTCCATTTGCATTGCTGTACGGGAGGTTAGCTGATCGTTTCTCCGCAAAGCTTATGTTAAATGTTGGTATCTTTGTCTACATTATCGTATGTATATATGGATATTTCCTTGAGACAGCATTGGACTTTTGGATTCTAGCGATGCTCGTTGCTACATCACAAGGGGGAATGCAAGCATTGAGTCGGTCGTATTTTGCGAAGATGGTACCTAAACACAAGTCGAACGAGTTCTTTGGATTTTACAACATTTTTGGTAAATTTGCATCTGTATCTGGTCCTTTACTAGTAGGTGTTACGGCACAAGTTACCGGCAATACCAATGCGGGTGTTTTAAGCTTAGTTGTCTTATTTATAGTCGGTGCGATCGTTTTATTCTTTGTTCCGTCTGATAAGAAATTGGAGCAGCTTCAAAATGATGATGCCATTTTAAAAAAAGCTTAACCACATCAGCAATTGGAGGAGTGTTTACTATTGAAGAGAAATAATATGTTCATAGTGATGGGGGGCATATGGACGATTATTTTTGCTGGTATGAGCTTTTATTGGGCAATGGGTGGTTTAATAGGTGTTAGATCGCTTGGAGGGTCGATTTATGAGATGTCTCTTGACCCTTCTCCCTCTTTTGTTACCATTGTATGGCTATCTGGTTTTATTAAATTGTTTGGTATCGTTTTGTTTTGGCTACTTCATATTCAATGGAAGCAGCCTATTATAACGAACATGCTCTACTATGTGACGAAAATTGCCGGAATCTTTCTGTTTATATATGGATTTCTTAATTTTGTTACGATTACATTGAGTGCATTTGCTATTTTAGAATTTGAGTTAGATTCATATGCGACGTTTTGGCGGCTAGTTTTTTGGGAACCTTTTTGGATGATCGGTGGGATATTTTATTTCTTCGCAGTTAAAAGAGGTTGAATCTTGCATTAGATTCAGCTTCTTTCCCATTGGTTAATTATGTTAGTATTGGGTTAACTGTTGAAATAAATGTATGGCGGAGATGAGAGCTATTATGAAAGAAAATAGAGAAAGCCCAGAAAGGCGAAGAGAAAGAATGCGCTTAGAAGAATTAAAGAGGAATGCTAGAGGCAATATGAATGATGCTTTTAACCGTGACAAAGCAGTAGCACCGTAGATTTAGCAAATAGTCTAGGTTGGAAAGGGATGGCGGTTCTGATCCTTCTCCTTATAGTAGGGATATTCATTGTATATCTGGTCTTTTAAATGATGAAAATAACGAACAGAGGTGTTAGAAAAGTTGATTAAAGGATTAAATCATCTTTTATTTTCCGTTTCAGATTTAGAACATGCAATAGAGTTTTATCAAAATGTATTTGATGCGAAATTACTCGTAAAAGGAAGAAACACTGCCTATTTCGATTTAAATGGGATTTGGCTGGCATTAAATGTTGAGAAAGATATACCGAGAAACGAAATAAATCAATCATACACTCATATCGCGTTTACAATAGAAGAAACCGAATTCGAAACGATGTACGAAAAACTACAAGCTTTACATGTAAACATATTGTCTAGTCGGCCAAGAGATAAAAGGGATAAGAAATCGATTTATTTTACAGATCCAGACGGGCATAAGTTTGAGTTTCACACAGGAACTTTGCAGGATCGACTAGATTATTATAGACAAGAAAAAAGACATATGCAGTTTTTTGATTAAGTATAGGTAATGTGGAAGCCGTTAAAGGAGAGGAAACTCCTTTAGCGGCTTCACTGTCATTATAACGCCTGATCTTGCTTTGTTGGTAGACCCTTTAAAAATAAGGTAAATGCGATGAACGCTGTGACAACCCACACGATTAGAAAGACACTTCCGAGGATCGGTAGTAAAGATAATTCGAAAACATCGCGACCTAGTCCCGTTTGAATACCTATTAGTAAAATCATGATAGTCCATGCAATACTGCCAACATGAAGTAGCCTTCTTTTAAATTGATCATGTACGGGAGCAGTTTCGATAAGCAAGGCAGGTAAAATTAATGTTTGCAATGCGTGGAAACCGATACCATGAAGGACAATGATATTACCTGCATCACCAGTAAAACGGCTTTGAAGTATAATCATCCACAGCCCGGCAGCATTGGCCATAATGGCGGAGACAAAGGCATAACGAATCCCTAACATAAGCAATGGTCGTTCATGAGGAGGTCTTAACCGAAAGAACTGAATTGTTAAGATTATTATTAGTACAACTAAAGACAGTGATACAATCCCAAATACGATACCGGCAATCCCATCAACCAATGATCCAGCTTGTGAAAAACGAGGGTTAATTCCTCTAAAGTTTTGAATGGTTTCAATGGCATAAGAATAGATCGTACCTGAAATTAGTAGCCATCGTATCATCTTCCGAGTTCGATTGTTGAACTTAGCTAACGGCATAATTGCCGCGATTGATAAGATGAAAATTCCAATAGCTGCATTAAAAGAAAAAGCATTTTCCATATTGCCCTCTGGTAAAACAATTGCACCCTGAAAATAGATGTAAATGGCGATTATAATTGAAAGTATAAACCCAATACACCCGGTAGTGATTAGTGCTCTCTCACCTTCAAATAGCTTCAATGAATGTTGTTGTCCATCATGATTCGATTTCATGAATAGTCCCTTCTTTCATTTTAATTTTTATTTATTCGATATTTATTTATTAGTCAATAAATAAATATCGTTTTAAAAAGGAGAAAAGTAACTCCTTTTCTAAGTCTAATAATGATCACATTCTTTAAATAATTGAGGCAAGTCTAACACTTCAGCAACAGTAATTAATAATCCAGTGCCGATAAAGTGAGCAGCATTCGCTTTTGCATTTGGAATACCTGCCGACTCGAATTTGATCGTTATTGATTCAAATATCGTTTGATATAGTTTTCTTACATGATCACGGATTTCTGGCTCTGCAATTGAATAGGATTGCATAACCATCAATATTTCTTCTCGATGGGTTTGAATTATTTCGACAAAAGCATGCCCCATCGTTTCAATTAAAACGTTTGCTGGAGCTTGAACCTCTGCGAATGTGTCATATATTCGACTAAAAGCACGATCGATCACAGCTTTGAATAATTCAACCTTATTTTTGAAAAAATGAAACACATAGGCTGTGTTACGCCTGCCTCTTTTGCAACCATAGCTGTTGTTGCTTTGTAATAGCCATTCTCAGCAAATACAGCTACAGCTTTTTCAATAATCACTTCTTTTTTATCTTCTCTAGGTGTCATATCCATCATCCTCATCTATTTATTGACTGATAAATAAATCATATAAATAGAACTGACCATTGTCAATAGGAAAAACAAAAGAAGTAACATATTGAAATTTCAAAATATAAAAATGTAAATTCGCTTGACAGATGGATAATATAGGGATATTATTAGGTCAGTCAGTACTGACATTAGTAGGGGATTGATTAAAGATGACTTCAAGTCGAAAAAAGGCAACTTCTGAAAAAATAATGGATGCAGCAATTGAACTGTTCTCAAAGAATGGTTATGATGGCGTGACGACAGAGGAAATCGCTGTTGAAGCAGGTTATAGTGAAAAGACATTGTTTCGTCATTTCAAAAGTAAGCAAAACTTGTTGGAGCAAGCTATTGACCGCTATCATTACGCCGATGAAATGCATGCTATTTTTAACAATAAGCTTAGCGGAAATATAAAAGATGATTTGTGGTTAATCAGTGAGAATTACCATAGAATTATGTACCGTAACCGCAAGATGCTGCGAGTAATTATGAAGGTTGGAAAAAACCTTCCTGGTTTACACCAATATGCACACCGTCATCCGAAAGTATTGCAGGAACATTTAACTGACTATTTTTCGGAAATGAAAAAGCAGCATAAGTTATATGCTTTCGATGCAGAAAAGATTGCGATTACTTTTTTGTATATGAATTTTGGTTTGGCACACGGAAGAATGAATGAGGATTCGGCTTTTTCTGATGAGGAGTTTAGAGATTTATTGAAAGAGAGTGTGGCTCTTTTTACAAGGGGAATTACCTCCTAGCTATGGAGGAGTGATTGTTTTTAGAGGGGAGAGTGTTACTAAGTAATACGCTCCACTTTTTTTATCAAATAAAATGTCAGTCAGTGCAGACTTTCATTAAGGAGAGATGGCAATGGAAACTACATTGAAAAAAAGTAATGAAACGTTGTTAATTGTCGTGATGCTAACGTTAACCCTGTCTTCTATGAGTATTTTGCTTTTTAATTTAGTACTTCCGTTAATTCGGGAAGAGTTTCAGCTTACGAGTTCTCAAGTGAGTTGGGTTACTTCTTCGTATACGCTATTATATGGAATTGGCACAGCGATTTATGGGAAATTGGCCGACCGTTATAAATTAAAGTATTTGTTGACATTTGGATTAGTTCTATTCTGTTTAGCTTCTTTACTTGGCTTCTTTTCGACTTCTTACTGGTTGTTGCTTGTTGCAAGATGCATGCAGGCGATCGGGGCAGCGGCTATTCCCGCAGCAGCGACGCTTATCCCGATTCGCTATTATCCAGTGGAACAACGGGGGAAAGCAATGGGAACTGTATTCGCCGGTCTCGCATTAGGAAGTGCACTCGGTCCAATTACTTCCGCACTGGTTGTTAGTGTATTGGATTGGAGATGGTTGTTTACTATTCCAATGCTGCTTGTGCTTACCTTACCTTTCTATTTGAAATTACTAGGCGATGAACAAACGACTCAATCAAAAATTGATTGGTTCGGTGGTGCTTTGCTAGCACTTACTGTCGCACAACTTTTGTTAACTGTCACGATTCATGTAGGCTGGTTGATTGGTGCGGTAGTATCGCTTGTTTGCTTTATTTTAAGAATTCGTGCAGCGAAGCATCCATTCGTTCAACCAATGCTTTTTCAAAATCGAGAGTACAGCTTTTATCTCATGCTTGCGTTTATTGTGACAGGAATCGGTTACTCTTTATTTTTCACAACTCCCCTATTCTTAGCAGAGGTGCATGCTCTTGATGCAAGTATTATTGGCTTAGTGATGGTGCCAGCTGCAGCCGTTACGGCACTTTTAAATCGGCACGGTGGGAAGTTGGCAGATAAAAAAGGGCCAACCGTTTTATTTTTTGTTGCCTCAAGTTTATTATTTTCATGCTATTTCTTGTTGTCTACATTTATAGATTCAAATGTATGGTTCATTGCCTGTTTTCTTATTTTAGGGTATGTAGGCCAATCATTTATGGGGATTGTGATGTCTAGGACGGTTTCGCTAACATTGCCAGACAAGCAGGCGGGTGTAGGCATGGGATTACTAATGATGCAAAATTTTATAGCAGGCTCGATTGCTATTGCGGTTTATAGTAGGATCATCGATGTTGAAGCAAGTCGGTTATGGAACCCATTCTCATCCTCATTAGCAGGGTTCATATACAGTAATCTCTTTCTTGGGTTGGCGATTTTGTGTGCGGTTGTTTTTGTTATCTATCGTTATCATTTGCAAAAACGTTCAACAAGAAATATACAAGAATTTGAGGAAGGAATCTGATAGCTGCGGAGGTAATGGTGAGAGGGGGTGATTGAGTGAAACTTAGTCATTTAAATTTAACCGTTAATGATGTGGATGCTTCACGTAAGTTTCTGGAAACTTATTTTGATATGAAATGGGTTGGCGGCAATGGAAAAGGGTTTGCTGTATTGTTTGATGATGACGAGTTCGTACTGACATTAATGAAAGGGAGCAACGTTCAATATCCGAAAACCTTTCATATTGGCTTTCCTCAAGAAAGCAGGGAAAGAGTGGATCACATTTACAACCGTCTAAAAACTGCTGGTTATGAGGCATCCGCTCCGATTGAATCACATGGATACACCTTTTATGTTCAAGCACCAGGTGGGTTTACTGTTGAAGTGATCAAAAGGAAGTAAGACGAGTTGGAAATAAACGAGGATGACATCTGCTCCACTCGTAATACGTATGTCTGAAAGAAACTCACTTTCAGACATACGTGTAATAACGTCATTAATCAGCAATCGAGAAGAAATTCTACCTACAAATCTTTTTTAAAATAGATTGAAAGGATGAATGGTCATGGGCAAAGTCGTTTTAAATATTTCGATGTCACTTGATGGATTTGTTGCAGGAGCTAATCTTTTTTAAAATAGATTGAAAGGATGAATGGTCATGGGCAAAGTCGTTTTAAATATTTCGATGTCACTTGATGGATTTGTTGCAGGAGCTAATGATTGTCCGGAACACCCTCTTGGAGACAACGGTGAAATCCTACATGCTTGGATGTTTTCTGGTGAGTTAACTAGTCAAATCAATCGTTTCTTCAAACTTTCAAAAATGAATCGCAACGTGTTCGATACAGCAGCTGAAAAAACAGGTGCAATGATCGTCGGCAGACGGACGTATGACATTGTTAATGGATGGGGAGGGAGCCATCCGTTAAAAAATATCCCTGTGTTTGTCCTTACTCACAATATTCCTAATTCATATCCACAAGGCACGACACCCTTTACTTTTGTAACTAATGGAATTGAACAAGCCGTATTACAAGCTAAAAAAGCAGCTGGTGATAAAGATGTTAGTATCGGGACCGCAAGTGTAGCTCAGCAATGTATACAAGCTGGGTTACTAGAAGCCCTCGATTTACATATCGTTCCTACGTTGCTCGGTATGGGTGTACGTTTGTTTGATCAGATTGGTAAAAATAAAGTTGAATTAAAATCAACAGAAGTGCTAGAAGGAACGGGTGTCATACATGTCAAATACGATGTGATGAACTAAACATAAAGCTCTTGAGTAAGCAAACGATATGAAAACATTCAACCTCTTACAGTATGAAAGACATACAAAAGAGGTTATTTGTTGTTTAACTAAAGGAATATTAGTTGTTGAAAAACGGTAAATAGGGCATTGACCAAACTGGTCATTGTTGTTATTCTATATTTGACCACGCTGGTCATGAGCTTAAGAAAGGAGGGCTTTCCAATGTCAGAACGTTTCGAAGCTCTTGAGCCGGATAAAAGAAAACGTATTTTAGATGCAGCGTTTCATGAATTTGCAGAAAATGGTTACGGGAATGCGTCGACGAATCGTATCGTGAAAGCGGCAGGGATTGCTAAAGGGACCCTTTTTAATTACTTTGCTGATAAGAGAACGCTTTATCATTATTTAATTCATTATGCGATTGACCTTTATTGTGAAACGTATTTACAGCATATTGATGCAGATGAAACGGATTTTTTCGAACGTATGAAAAAAGCAGGAGCATTGAAATTGAAAGTGTATAAAGAACATGAGAAAATGTTTAATTTTCTTGCTACATTAGGGCTGCATATTAATGAAATCGAGCTTCCTATGCATGTAAGAGAAAAGTTTGACGAGCTACAAGCATATTCGTATAGAGTATTACTTAATGGAAACATTGATTATTCAAAATTCCGTGATGATATAGAAGTGAAGAAGGCGTTTAAATTAATTCTTTGGTCGATTGAAGGCTATCGATCGGAACTGATGCAAAAGTTTAAAGGGGAAAACCTAAATGAGGTTGATACAGAGCCTTTTTACGTTGAATATTACGATTATATGGATATATTAAAGACTTGCTTCTATAAGAAAGGGGAGATCTAGTGATGAGTGTACTCGTAACAAAATCGTTAACGAAGCAATTTGGAAGCTTTAAGGCATTGAATAGCGTATCTTTTGATGTGCAAGAAGGAGAGGTTTTCGGTTTTATTGGACCAAATGGTGCGGGTAAGTCAACAACGATTCGTATTTTACTTGGAGCATTAAAAGCGACTAGTGGAGCAGCTACGATTTTTCAAAAGGATGTGTGGAAGGATGCCGTTGACATTCATAAGCGACTAGCTTATGTACCTGGAGATGTTTATCTCTGGCCTAACTTAACAGGTGGAGAAGTCATCGATTTATTTGGGAAGATGAGAGGTACTTATAATAAAAAGAGAAAAGAGATGCTAATTGAACGGTTTCAGTTTGATCCATCCAAAAAATGTGGAACGTACTCAAAAGGAAATCGTCAAAAGGTTGCTCTCATCTCTGCTTTTTCTTCCGAAGCTGATTTTTATATCCTTGATGAGCCCACTTCTGGTCTAGACCCACTTATGGAAAGAGTATTTCAAGAGTGCGTAGCGGAGGAGAAGGAAAAAGGGAGAAGTGTCCTTCTGTCTAGTCACATTCTATCTGAAGTGGAACGACTTTGTGATCGCGTTGGTATTATCCGAGAAGGTGAACTGATTGAATCAGGAACATTGGAAGAGCTGCGTCATCTAACGAGAACGAATTTGGTAGTTAAGACGAAGGAACCTGTTTTTGGATTAAGTGATATGAAGGGTGTACATGATGTTCAAGAAGAAGACGGGACATTTCGTTTTCAAGTAGACGGAGAAGAGCTTGATGCCGTTATGAAGCACATTAGCGGGTATGGACTGGTGAAATTAGAAAGTTCCCCGCCAACATTAGAAGATTTATTTATGCGTCATTATGAAGGTGGAGGTGCGGGGAAATGACGGTTTTTCATCATTTATGGATGATGGTTGGATTTATTATCCGCCAAGACCGAATTCGCCTCTCCATTTGGATATTTAGTTTTGTTATCGTTACTATTGCAACAGCCTCTGCATTTACGAATTTATATTCATCGGCAGAAGAAAGGCAAGCGATGGTTCAAACGGTCGATAACCCCGCGATGACAGCTATGCTTGGTCCTGGATATGGGTTAGATAATTATACGGAAGCGGCTATGATGGCCCATCAAATGCTGCTTTTAACGGCGGTTTTAGTTGCACTTATGAATATTTTGCTAACAAATCGTCATACCCGTTCTCCTGAGGAAGATGGTCGGATGGAAATGTTGCGTGCACTACCGTTTGGAAAACTGACGCAGTTAAGTGCAACGATAATCGTCATGACAGGAGCAAACGCTATAATTGCGTTAGCAACTGGATTCGGCCTTTATTCACTAGGTATTGAAAGTATGGATCTACATGGTTCTATCATGTACGGAGCTGTTCTTGGAGGAGTAGGTCTCTTATTTGCGACAGTAACGGCCGTGTTTGCTCAGCTTTCTGAAAGTGCAAGAGGAACACTGGGTCTGTCATTTGCTATCCTTGGCTTGGCGTATCTTGTTCGTGCTGTTGGAGATGTATCTAATGAAACGTTATCTTGGTTTTCACCACTCGGTTGGGCCGTTAGAACCGAAGCATACGTTTCGAATAAATGGGGTCCACTCTTTTTGCTGGTCGCTCTTGCCGTATTGTTATTTGCCTTGGCATTATATTTACAGTTTATACGTGATTTAGGTTCTGGATTTTTGCCAACTCGTGCCGGAAGAAAAGAAGCATCTGTTTTCTTAAAAGGTCCGTTTTCTTTAGCGTTACGTTTACAAAGAACAGCACTCATTTCTTGGTTTGTGGCAATGATTTTGCTCGGTATTTCTTATGGTTCCGTCCTTGGTGATTTAGAATCATTTTTTGCATCAAATGAATTGATGGCAGAAATGTTCGCTTCTGAAGCAGGATTTTCAATGACGGAACAATTTATCGCAATGATAATGATGGTGATGGCCATTACGGCCGCTATTCCTGCTTTACTTGTGATGTTTAAATTAAAAGCAGAGGAACGAAAGTATAGAAATGAGCATGTGTTAGCACGTGCCGTATCACGTAATCATCAATTTGCAAGTTATGCAATACTTGCCCTTGTCGTAAGTGTTATCATGATACTTGCAGCAGGAATGTCACTTGGAATAGCTGGGACAGCAGTTATGGATGATCCTCTCCCGTTTAGTCATTTGGTAGGTGCAGCTTTTGCTTACATTCCAGTATTATCCGTTATAGTTGGTCTGGGGGCATTGTTTGTAGGGCTCTTTCCTAAAGCAACCGCAGTAACGTGGTTATATTTAGGCTTCTCATTTGTCACAAATTACTTCGGTGCACTCTTCCAATTTCCGGACTGGCTCGTTTTGCTGACTCCATTCGGTCATGTATCACAATTTCCGATGGAAGAGTTGAATTATGCGGCAACGTTTGTTTTATTGTTAGTAGCAGCTGGGATGTTTGTTGTTGCATTTCTCGGATTTAATAAACGCGATATCCAAGGATAATGTTGCACCTGTCTAACTCATGATTAACTGTATAAATACAAAAGAGCTGTACCAATCGGTCATATCGACCTTTTGGTGCACTTTTTTTATTATAGATTATGAACTGTATGATTAAGAATCGCTAAAATTAAATTAAAGAAAACTAAATATTTAATGGATTAATAGGAAATACATTGAAATGCGTCGAATAAGTGGTAGGGTGAAAATAGTGACTTATTGTGTTGAAGGGTGTACATGCTCGTAAAAAATGCCCAAACTAACAGGGGCTTAATGGGTTAACGATAGAATCAAAATAGGTAGTAGGTGAGATTATGAGGAGAAACTTAGCTGTTTTCGTTGCTGTAGCTATTTGTATTATTATAGCCTATATGTTGTTTTTAGTACCTGATTACAAAGCATTTACATATGTAGGCAGGGCCATACTTTGGGGAGAGTCAGATTTTAATGACCACCAGAAGTTTAAATCTAGGGAAATTGCAAATGGGAGTACAATTTTTACGTTTGAGTATGAGCTGAAAGAGGATGATATCAATTACTTATTAGAGGATATACATTATTCGTATAAACAAAATACATATACAATTGACGATGCTATTCAATTTTTTACTGAGACGGATACAACATCATTTATTGTGATCAAAGATGATAAGGTCATTTATGAAAAATACTTCAACGGCTATCACCGTGATTCGATTAATACATCTTTTTCAATGGCGAAATCTTTCGTTTCATTTCTTATTGGTAAAGCAATAGAGGATGGATATATTAATCTTAATGATCCTATTACTGACTATATACCTGAATTAAATGATCGTGGTTTTGAAAATATACAGATTGAACACCTTTTAATGATGGCTTCTGGTATACGTTATCAGGAAGGATTATTATTAGGAGACGATACAAAAACGTATTATTCTCCTAATTTAAGACGCCTAGCTTTAGAAGAAACCGAGGTAATCAATAACCCAGGAGAAGAGTTTCTCTACAATAATTATAATCCTTTATTGCTCGGGATTATCTTAGAAAGAGCCACGCAACAAACTGTCTCAGACTATTTACATGAAAAGCTGTGGAAACAAATAGGTATGGAATTTCCTGCATCATGGAGTATTGATAGTAACAAACATGGGTTTGAAAAAATGGAAAGTGGTATAAATGCCAGTCCTATTGATTATGCAAAATTCGGAAGATTATACTTACATAACGGCAACTGGGATGGCGAGCAGATTATTTCAAGTGAGTGGGTTCATGAGTCGACAAGTGAGGCAGAGATACATGAAAATTACTACTCGGCTTACTCCGATTGGGATTTTGTTAACCGTGATCAAGGCTATTATAAGTTTATGTGGTGGGGATATAGCCGCGGGGATGGAGAGTATGATTTCTTTGCTCATGGGAAATATGGTCAAGTTATTTACGTAAGTCCGAGCAATAACGTAATTATAGTTCGTAACGGGATTACTGCTGGAGAAGTAGATTGGTGGCCTGAGATCTTGTTTGAACTAGCAAGTAAATTAGATGAATAACCATCGGGATGACTTGTGACCTGCTCTAATAGGTTTTACTATTTTGTGTCTAATATGTTTACGCCATTTTCTAATTGGATGATATCTGGTACGATCTCTTTATGCCGATTATTTTATTGTTAGCAAATCTATTTATATAGATATCCCGTGAAAACTGTTGAAAAAGAGATTGGAAAGGTGTGAATTTCATTTGACAAAATTTAGTTGGTTTCGTTTAGTTGGTTTCGTAGAAGGGTTGTCACTCATTACGTTATTATTTATTGCAATGCCGTTAAAATATGGGGCAGATATACCAATAGCAGTTACGATAGTTGGCTCAGCTCATGGAGTTCTATTTCTTCTCTATATCGCATTTGTGCTCTTTATGACAGCGACAGTTCGCTGGTCTTGGAAATGGTTTATTGGAGCTAGTGCAGTTGCGTTTATCCCATTTGGAAACTTTGTCTTGGATCGAAAATTGAAAAATGCTGACTTTACTCAGAAAAAGGTTGGCGAAGAAATGCTCGGGAGTTAGTATTAATCAAAAAAGCTTGAGGTTTTCTAGCACTCAAGCTTTTTTTATTTTTCTCTAGGAGCTATAGGTGTAGAAGGAAACACTTGTATAATGGAGAAATTCCATGTATATTTATCATTGACTGACTAATCAATCAAAAGAGAGGTGCTAGTAATGCCTAGGGATGCTCAGAAAAACAAAGAGATTAGAGACACACGTATCGAACAAATATTACATTCTGCGGCGAAGGTATTTGCTCGAAAGGGTATGACAGCTACTAAAATTAGCGAAATAGCAAAGGAAGCAAAATTAAGTCATGGGCTTGTATATCATTATTTTAGATCGAAAGAAGAAATATTTAGTAGATTAGTTAAAACGGCTTCTGAACGTTCTCTTGATATTGTACATAAAGCAACACAGTATAACGGTACATCTTTAGAAAAAATAAAGTGGATGACAGAAAAGATTTTAGAGAGTATTGAATCAGGGGACGGAACCTATCTATTTCTCATTATGATTCAGGCTAGTACATCAGATGCAGTACCTGATGAAGTAAGGGAGATTTTAAAAGGGGATCATTCCAATACACCAATATCGGTGATCGTGCCAATTATCATAGCTGGTCAAAATGAAGGTGAAATTGTCGGTGACGATCCAGTTAAATTAGCTGTCTCTTATTACGCGTTTATACAAGGGTTAGCGATAAATAAAATTCAATGGAAAGAATGTCCTATGCCTGATGCAGATATGATCACAAAAATATTAAGAAATCGTGAGGGACAATAGAATGATTCTCCTTATTAGTAAAAAGAAAAGACTGCTTTTACTTTTAACACCTTTATTCATCATAATGATTGGGTATTTAACAGCGACGATATTTTCTAGTTATATAAATGAATGGGCATGGGTTCCATTGGCCCTAGTGTATTGGTTTTCACTTGCATTATGTATTGTCTTTTTCAAAAGCAATAAAAAGGTAACAGATTGGTTAAAGAAATCAAAACCTTCTAAACTATCTATTAGTTTGGCGATTATAGTCGGGTTGTTTCCGATGTCTATTTTAGCGATGAACTACCATCTATTAGATTCAACCTCATTATCGTACTTTGGCTTGGCTTTGCTCTTGTTAATCCTTGGTTTGAAGAGTTATATTGGCGTGGACTTTTATTAGATGCTACGGATGAATGGTTTCCGAAGTGGGTAGGAGTAGCCTATTCTACATTACTATTTATTCTTAGCCATCCATTAATGTGGGGTGTATTTTCAATTGCCAACAGCCATTATCATGTGTTTATTAGTTTATTATTATTTGGAATTGTATGGTCAATTGTCTACTTTAAAACGGGAAGCTTACGATGGGCTGTTTTTTCACATTTTTTGGTGAATATAGGGATTATGACGGTTCCGGTATTTTTAAATATTTATATTCCACCGATGTAAAGGGGAAAACCATTAATAACAATTAGGGTCAGTTATTATAAATTTCATGATACTGCTTTTCACGTTCTATTAACGGAAAATCACCAATTTTGTTTAAGTTGGTTTATAAACGTTTTTAGCTAAGCTCGTGTTAATAAAACCAGTGTATCTATTACATCCTCCAATTTTAGTCGTTTAGCATTGAAACCATTAACTAATAAAGCAAAGAATCATCAGTCATAGTATAATTTAGTCATAGGAAGTTCTAAGAGGAGTTTGTATTCATGAAAAAATTGTATCTAATATGGCTCATGATTTATTTTCTTGTATGGGCGTTAGCTTTTCGTGAGGCCAATTCATTATTAACTATTGAACGATTACTAAGTGTTAGCCTATTTTTTATTATGCTATTTATATTACCTCTATTTGAGGGGAAAAGGCTACAAACGGGTATATTTTGTATGATGGTACTGGCAGCTACCGCCTTCTTTTATCCGTATGAACACGATTTGAATCCATATGTGTTACTTATTCAAGTGTTAATTATAGCAGAGGCTGTATATTATTTGCCCCGTTTAAAAAGTTATATTGTCATTGTCATTCAAGTAGTGAGTATGCTATGGCTTGCTACTGAGTTTTCTATTACGTTACCGGATTTAGTGTGGGCAAGTACGTTCTATCTACTAACACTAATCGCTCTTTTTTATTTCCAATCGATAATGAAACAAAAAAATGAAGTAAAAATGAAATATGATGCCTTATTAGATGAATATAGAAAAATGAAACGGCAGCTTGTGATAGAGGAAGAGCAAACTAGACAGGATGAGCGAATGATGATTGGTCATGAGATTCATGATTCAGTTGGACATAATTTAACTGCATTACTTGTTCAATTTGAAGCCTTTCGATTAACAGCAGCGAAACAAGATCAGGAGAAAATTGAAAAGCTGAAAACACTTGCCGAACAAAGCTTAGAAGAAACACGTAGGCAGTAAAGTCATTCAAGCAAAGAGAGGTAGGGGGCCTGCAAGGGGTTATTCGATTAATACGTAAGCTTGAAATGGAAAGCTTTATGAAAATTCATTTCTCTGTTAAGCATGGGGCATTTGCTGCTCCGCTCACAGGGGAACAATCCTTTGCGATTTACCGTGCTGTCCAAGAAGCCTTGACTAATATTATGAAGCATAGTGCTACAAGAGAGGCCAAGATCATGTTCGAATCACCTGGTGGCAGTATTTTTCGTTTTGAAGTTACTAATACAACATCCTCCAATCCCTTTTTTCAAGAGGGCTATGGTTTAAAGGCAATGAGGGAACGATTGGAAAAGGTTGGTGGATTGTTGGAGATCGATCATGATGAACGACAATTTGTCGTAAGAGGGAGCATACGATTAATTACGGAGGGGAGAGCATGATTAGAATATTGCTTGCAGAAGATCAAGTAATGGTACGTCAAGGTTTAAGAGCGATGATTGAAACAGATCCAGAAATTGTTGTGGTGGGTGAGGCTGATAATGGTCGGGAGGCCGTACAATTATGTGAAAAGCAGGCAATTGATGTAGCGATTTTAGATATTCGTATGCCAGAAATGGATGGAATTGAAGCGGCGAAAATAATTCGTTCTCGTTTTCCTCAAATTAAAATTCTCATGCTGACAACATTTGATGATAACCATTTGGTCATGGAAGCTTTAAAGCTAGGTGTTAATGGATATATGCTAAAAAATGGCGACACACAATCATTAATTCGTTCTATTAAAAGTGCGATAAGCGGTGGGCTTTCTCTTGAAGATAAGGTTGCGGCAAAGGTCGTACCTGCTTTACTGCAAACAGAGGAAGAGGAATCAATCGACCCGACAATAACGCCAAGGGAAAGGGCGATTTTAACTTGTATTGGTGAGGGGTTAAACAATAAGGAAGTAGCAGAGCGTTTAGGCTTGTCAGTAGGAACAGTGAAAAATCAGACGAGTCATATTCTCGATAAATTAGAGCTAAGAGATCGGACCCAATTAGCCATTTATGCCATTCGTCATCACTTAATATAAGAAAAACAAGGGATCGTTATATTTTACAAATACTAATTATGAGGGGAACAAACTTATTCGAGTACCCTCCTAATGTTATGTGTTTTGAAAAGAAAAGTGACAAAAGTAATAAGAATGAAATTATATCGTTACCAGAGTCAGTAGTGACTTTGGTTTTTTTGTTTTATCATGCAATTATGAGAGTTGAGAAAAGATAAGGAGGCAATGCGTGATGCTTGAAACGATTCAATTAAGTAAGTCATTCAAAGGAAAAAAGGCTGTTCAAGATGTTAATTTGTATTTAGATAAAGGAGAATCAGTTGGTTTATTAGGACCAAATGGTGCGGGCAAATCAACAACGATATCAATGATATCTAGTTTGATTAAGCCGACTAGCGGGGAAATCAAGCTCAATGGTACAAACATTATTAATAAGCCGGGTGAGATGAGAAAGGTGTTAGGTGTTGTACCACAGGAAATCGCATTATATGGAGAATTGTCAGCCTATGAAAATCTGAAATTTTTCGGATCGATTTATAAAATAAAAGGTAATGAGTTAAAGACAAGGATTGATCAAGCTTTGGACGTTGTCGGGTTAAAAGAACGCCAAAAGGATTTAGTCAAAACGTTTTCTGGAGGGATGAAGCGGAGAATTAACATCGCCGCTGCATTATTGCATCAACCGGATATTCTTATTTTAGATGAGCCAACTGTTGGTATCGATCCGCAATCGAGAAATCACATACTAGAAACAGTACGGATGTTGAATGAGCAAAAGGATACAACCATTCTCTATACAAGTCACTATATGGAGGAAGTCGAGCAACTTTGTGATCGTTTGTACATTATGGATCATGGTGAAATCATTGCATCAGGTACGAAAGTGGAGTTGCTTAGCATTTTATCAACAGAAGATACGATAAAAGTAGAACTAAGTAAGATGGACGAAGCATTCGTTGAGCGTGTGAAGGAAGTGGAAGGTGTTCGTAAAGTAGAGGCTAGAAATGCACAACTGAAGATCATTGCGAAAAAAGACAATGATTTAATAAGGGATTTGGTCCATCTTACGGATCAGTACAAAATACAAATGATTAATTTTCAAAGAGAGATTCCTAGCTTGGAAGATGTATTTCTTCATTTGACTGGTCGGACATTAAGGGATTAAGGAGGTGTAGTCATGTGGAGTTTCATCAAAAAGGACTTGTTATTGTTTTGGCGTGACCGTAAGGAGCTTGTTACGATATTGACGCTACCGATTGTTTTAGTATTGATCCTAAATTTCGCTTTTTCTGGCATGTTTGGCAGTGATGGGGAAGAGCGGCTAGACTTACAGTTGGCCATTGTGAATGAAGATGACGAAATAGAAGGTCTAGCCATGCTAGAGGAGAAGTTGATGGCAGAAGTGTCATTTGGTGAAGACGAAGTGATGCCATTTGTTGAATATGCAAGCTATGTACGCCCAGTGTCATTACTCTTTGATTATCTCAATAGTGATGAGATGTCCGAGTGGTTGACCGTTCATAAGATGCAAGAAGCCGAGGCCGTTGCTAAAGTTGAAGAAGGCGAATTAGATGGAATCCTCGTTATACCGAATGGCTTTACCGTAGACAGCTTGTATGCAGTATTTGTAGGTGAACCGTCGACGACATCACTTATTTACAAGATGGAAAGAGAAACGAATAACAGTGGTGCAATCTATCAAATCGTTCAAGGTTTTATTGAACATATGAATTATGAATTTGCCTTACAGGAAATAGGAGAGTCTCAAGCGGCGGAAGTTTTCTTGCCAGAAGGTGGGTTTGAAGCAGTCGGAGCAGGAGAACGCTTTACGGTAGCACAATATTTCACGATAGCGATGGGGGTACTATTTTCTTTATTTGTAGCTGTTACTGTTGCAACGAAAACAGGAGAGGAGCTTCGGCAACAAGTATTTAATCGAATCCTGTTGACGAATAGTCATCCACTGCGGTTTTTGCTAGGGAAAATAGCATCAACTATTTGCTTAGTTTGGTTACAAATCATGTTTGTTTTCTTACTGTCCCATCTTATTTTAGACGTATTCCCTGATCGTACGATTTCCTTTTGGTTCGGTGTTGCGGGGATTGTGATGTTACTATCGTTAGCGATTTCCGGCTTAGCTGCCCTGTTTACGAGCATTTCTCTAAGAGTAAAGGATCTTAATGCAGCGAGTGGGATCTTTATGATCGTTCTTTTACTATTTGGTATGAGCGGTGGGAATTTTGTCCCGATTTATATTTTGCCTAACTGGTTACAGGAAATAGGAGAATGGACGCCAAATGGGCAATCATTAGTCATCTTAACGGAATGGGTTCAATATGAACAGTTCTCCACCATCATAACACCAAGTCTGTTATTAATAGGTCACTTTCTATTATTTACGACCGTTGCAATAGCGTTATATCCGAAAAGGGGGAGGACGAATTGAATTCAGTAGTTTGGGCACAATTTGCCAAAGATAAACGAAACCCTTTAGTTATCCTATTATTCATTGCAGGAAGTATTCTTATGACTTTATTATTTGGTGGGGGTGTTTATTCGCCGACAACGGTTTACATCTTCAGTGAGGAAGAGAATGCTACAGAAATCGAAACAAAGTGGGAACCGTTATTGAATGTTGATGATTCCTTTCAGTTTGTTATCGTTGACCCAGATCAAGCTCGTGAAGATGTGCAAAGTGGTAAGGTGGACGTGGCAGTGAATCTCATGGAGAGGGATTATCGTTTAGTGATAGTAAGTGAACTTCCAACGATCCCTTATGTTCAGCAGCATGTTGATAAGGTGTTTCAACGGGAGGCACAAATAAGTGCGATTGCTAGCTCTAGTGAAGATGAACAAGTTCGTAAAGAAATTGAAAGCTATTTAGCTAATGCCCCGTTTCAGCTCGAGGCTCAAGGGCTTGATAGTGAAGAGGTCCCACATTTTAATATGAGTACTCAATTACTATTTGCTTTTACCTTTTTTGTATCGATGTTCATTCTTGGTTTGAAGGTGAACAATGTGACGAGCGATAAAGTTTCTGGTGTTTGGAATCGGATGATTTTATCACCTATAAGTAAAACGAGTATGTATTGCGGTTATATTATATATAGTTTTCTCATTGCTCTATTTCAAGTTGTAGTCGTTTTGCTCGTGTTTAAATACATTATGAATTACGAGGTCGGGGAGAACCTTTGGTTAATCATATTGATAGCTGCATTTTTTATTTTCAGTATGATTAGCATAGCGATGCTTATTACAGGTTTTGTTAAATCACCAGAGCAATTTTATGCGATCTATCCATCAGTCATACCGCTTTTTCCACTAATTAGTGGAGCTTATATGCCGCCAGGAACCATTACAAATCCTATAATAGTATTTGTTGCGGATCTATTTCCATTTTCACATGCAATGGATGCGATGATGTCCGTTACTTTCTATGGTGCAGGATTGCAAGATGTTATGATGCAGTTAATGATTATGCTGTTCATAGGGGTACTAGCAATGGGACTTGGGATTAATCTGATCGAACGTAGAAGTCATTAGTTGAACTATTTATGAGACAGGGATCAAATACACCTTTACAAGCTCAGTCGCCGTCTATGAAAACGGTGACTGAGCATCTAAGGAGGATTATCGTGATTATAATGAAGAATAGAATATAGATAAAATATAAAAGGATGATGACTATGGTCTATATCGCTCTTCTTCGTGGAATTAATGTAGGTGGAAAAAACAAAATGGACATGAAGTTACTTAAACAAACGTTTGAACAAGCGGGGATGAATCATGTAGTAACATACATCAATACAGGTAATATTATTTTTTCATATCATGATCGATCAAAGGGAGAGCTATCACGTTTGATAGAAGAAGCGATACATAATGATTTTCAGTTGCCAATTAAAGTCGTTGTACGAAGTTTTGATGATATTAGAAAAACCATTAGTGCTATTCCCGAAACATGGAAAAACGACAAAGATATGAAAAGTGATGTTATGTTCTTATGGGATGAAATTGATGATGAGTCTGTGCTTGAACATTTAGTCATTAAACCAAACATTGATACTGTTAAATATGTACCCGGAGCGATCCTTTGGTCAGTTGATAAAGAAAATGTAACAAAAAAGTGGTATGTCAAGAATTGTGGGATCCAAGCTATACAAACAAATGACGGTAAGAAATGTCAATACTGTCCGCAAGATTTATGAATTAATGGTTGCCAAACATAGTTAGCTACATAATAATAAACAACTTAACAAAATGGGGTTATCTTAATAGGTTCCAATCTGGATCTTTTAGGATAACCATTTTTTCTATATACATGATTTCTTGCTTTTTATACAAGATCAAAAACATCTTATCCCAATGATAACAAAGAGGGGTATTCCTTGTCATAAAATATGAGTAAAGGAAGGAGGATGTTAACATTGATAAATTTGATGAACATTAACAAGACTTATGCTGGTAAGCAGGCATTAGCTAATGTGACAATGAATATTTCGAAGGGAGCTTGTTTTGGACTAGTTGGTCCGAATGGGGCAGGTAAGTCAACCTTAATTAAGGTAATCTCTTCGGTCATTAAAGATTACGAGGGAAAGATTCAGTTTTCGAGTAATCAAATTAAGATTGGTTATGTCCCGCAGGATATTGCATTAGAGGAATCAGTGACTGCCTATGATAATTTACGTTTTTTCGGAAAAATCTACGGATTACGTGGGAAAGAGTTAACAAAACGTGTTGATGAAGTCTTATTAGAAATTGGACTGAAAGAGCGTGGAAAGGATAAGGTGATGACCTTCTCGGGAGGGATGAAGCGACGCTTAAATATTGGATGTGCACTATTGCACAAACCAAGCCTGATTATCATGGATGAACCGACTGTCGGTGTTGATCCTCAGTCACGACGATACATTTTTGAGATGATTGATCAGTTAAAAAGTCACGGGAGCACTATTATATACGCAAGTCACTATATGGAGGAAATTGAACAAATATGTGATGAGGCAGCATTTATTGATAACGGTCAGATTATTGAAATGGGAGAAATCAGTTATTTACTTTCTAAGCATGCCACCTCTTCGATTTATGTAAAAGGGGAAAGGTGTATCCCTAGTTCTTTTAATCTTAATAATATCACTAAAGATAAGGATGGTGGGTATGTCATAATGACTAACCATCCACTCAATACGATGGAGAAAGTGATTAGTTTCTGTAATTCTCAAAATGGAAAAATTGAACGTTTAGAACTTGTCCAACCAAGACTTGAGGATATTTTCTTTTCATTAACAGGAAGCAAACTAAGAGACTAATGAAGAAGAAAGGAGATAACAAATGAATGCGATTATGAATTTAGAGTTGAAGAAAAACATTCAAGATCGAGGTTTACTATTTTGGGCACTTATTTTGCCTATTGTTTTTACAGTTTTATTTATAGCTGTTTTCACTTCCGGTACTAATGAAGTAGAGAGAAATCAAGTAATATTATCAATCGTGCCAGGGTATACAATTATGTTTATTTTCTTTATTATGATATCAATGACTGAATCGTTTATTAAGGATCGCAATATTGGCATGGTTGCTAGGATGGCTAGTACCCCATTGCCCTCGTATAGCTATTTGATGGGAAAATGGGTATCTTATATGTACATCGTCATGTTACAAATCTTGATTTTAAACGTGTTTGGGAAGGTTGTATATGATGTACCATTAGAGCAGCCTATCTTTTTGCTTATTATTTTCATAGCATTGACGTTTACAGTAACAGGATTAGGGTTGGCCCTAGCAATTATAGTGAGAACAAATAATATGGGGATTGCTTTGACACAGGTTATTGCCTTAGGTGGGGCCGTGCTTAGTGGCCTTTGGATGCCGATTGATATGATGCCAAAGTTCATCCAAACAATAAGTTTGTTCTTACCGCAATATTGGGGGCATCAATCTGTCCAAAAGGCAATGGAGGGTACGTTGCAGATAGGAGAATTCATGCAAACAATCGTTATTTTGTTTGGTTATGGCATCATAGCGTTTGTACTAGCGTTACTATGTTATCCGAACTTCTTAAAGCGTGCAAAAGGGTAGTAATAAGGGGGCTTGATTATGAAAATAAACATCGATATTGATGATAAACACGATGAACCATCGATTACGATTGAAACGAATGAGTGGACGGAAGAATTGGATGAAATCGTTACGATGATAAAAAGGAAGCATCAAAAAGGGCGTTTGTTTGGTTATGAATCTGATCAAACTGTTTTGCTTGACCCAAATGAAATTGATTTTATTTATGCGGAAAAAAGAAAAGTGTTTGCGTGTATCGAAAATCGTCATGTCGAGATTAGAATGAAGCTTTATGAAATCGAAAACATTCTAGCCCCCTTTCATTTTATGCGTTTTTCTAAATCAGTTATCGGAAATTTGAATCAGATAGAACGCTTTGAATTGTCTTTTAATGGGAATTTATGTGTTTACTTTCTCTCTGGCAATAAGGAGTATATTTCGAGGAAATATGTGACCCCCATCAAAAATAGATTGGCAATGGGAGGGGAACGCAATGATTATTGAAGTCATAAAAAGACTTATGACGGGAATCGCTTTTTCTGGTATGGCAACCTTTATAGCTATAACAATTGTCAACTTTACGAATGGAGAAGCGACTATTTCAGAACTATGGTTATATATGCTTTGTTCGAATATAATTGGTATTTACTTTGGGCTGTCTTCTTTTATTTTTGGGGAGAATGGTTTAAGTGTATTAAAGCAGACACTGATCCATTTTTTCTTATCGATTAGCTTTTATTCAATTATTGCACTCGCTGTTGGATGGGTGCCATTAACGTTACAAGCAATTTTGTTGTCAAGTCTAATCTTTCTAATTACTTATGCTATTTTTTTTACGGGGTATTATATGTACTATAAGAGAATAGAGGAATCTTTGAATGATAGTCTTTCGAAAAAAGATTAGGGAGTAGGCTTTGTTAATTGGAGATAAAGAAAGTGCACGAGAAAGTCGGCTTCGTGCACTTTTTTTATTGTAATTCTGCTTGTAATATATAACGTTCTTGAGCAGGGCCAATGTATTGAAAGGGATAGCATGTATTCAATATTAATGTTGGATCATCTTTATTTATAATAACCGTTCGATCATCGGGAATAGTGGATCCATATTCCCATTAATTCGGTAACGGTATTCTTGTTCATTGTTATTTACGTATAGTATATCGCCTTCTATTAGCTCACCTAATTTTAAAATACCGTATCACCATGGCCACTAACTACAATATGTCCATAATTTGATTTCGGTACGGTAGTCCATTCACTGACATACATACCAAACTCTTTCCCTAATGTATTTAAGTCAGTTCCCCAGAATACATCGTATGACAAGTTAAGTTTAGGTTGTTAAAGTTGCAACGTCGTCCCCAATTTCCATATTTCAATGTAACCCAAATAGTAATCGAGACTTTATGTATTGTTTTTTGAGCTTGATAGGATTAGAATTCAACTTTGTTACTATAAAGGATAATTATAATGAGGAGGAAAATTAAACAGATAGAAGTGATTTCTAGTAGTTTATCTAAATAAAAAGTAATCGTAGGTTACTAATAGGTCATTTAAATCAATTGAATATATTTACTAATAATTTTAATCTAGAAAACCTGATAGAAATGTTTCCACTTGGTTAAATGTTGACAAGATTACAGATAGTACCTTACAATTTAACCATTAAAGGTCAATATAAACGGTTAGTTGTGGCCGCTACTTTAAAAGTACAATCAGTTCAAAAACCATTGGAGGAAAAAAGGTGGATGTATTTCATTCAGGTGAGCGGAAAGTTCAAGCTAAGCTTGGTGTTGAAAAAAATCGAATGCAGTAGGAAGATTGATTCAACCAATTATTGAGGAACCTTTTCAGTTTTTTATAGAATCTCAGCCAATGATTGTAATAGGTACGACTGATTCAATTGGGAACTTATGGTCTTCTTTAATTTGCGGTGAAAGTGGTTTTATTCGTGTTATCAATGACAGAACGCTTCAGATTCACATTCAGGAGCATAAAAAGGACGGATGGTTTACCCATGTAAAATCTAATTTTAACGTTGGGTTGCTTGTGATTGAATTTTCTACGAGAATTCGTGTTAGAATCAATGGCATTGCTCGGATAATAGCTGAAGATATAGTCGAAGTAAAAACAGAGCAAGTATATAGTAACTGTCCAAAATATATTCAATCGAGACAAATATATTCAAACAAACAAAGAGGTCCAACTACATTAGCAAGTATAGGTGGTAAAAAGTTAAGTGATCACCAAAAGGAATGGATTGGAAACGCAGATACATTTTTTCTGTCTAGTTCTAATTCCGAAGGGAAAACAGACGTTTCTCATCGTGGTGGACACCCAGGCTTTATAGAAGTAATGAATGACAGGAAAGTAATTTACCCTGACTATGTAGGGAATATGATGTTTAATACATTGGGGAATATAGTCGAAAATGAAAGAACGGGATTGTTATTTATAGATTTTGAACATGGTCATACGTTACAGCTTACTGGCGAATCAAGTATAATTTGGGAGTTAACAACTGAGGAGAAACAACGTTTTCCAGGAGCGATGCGGCTGATAGCGTATGACATTTTAAATATCAGAGAAAATCAAAGTAGTTTACCGTATAAATGGGATTTTATCAATGAGTCGCCATTTAATCCGAAATAAGAAAGGAGAAGCAGCAATGGACATTTATGTTACAAAGGAAGCAGTGTCTCAATTAGAGGATCGCTTTCAAACAAGTTTGGGTTACCTTTTCATCACTTATGAACTGGGGGGTGTGGTAATCCGCTTGATGGAGTTATCCATATTCAATATTTATCAACACTTCCTGATAATTGTGTTGATGTTTCAACAAATTGGATTCCTGTTTATACGAACCACTCCACTGCCATGCTTCTGGAAAACGATTTAGTAATCGACTTCAATGCAAATGGTTTTTTCGTGAAAAGTACAAATCAGAGATATAGTTGTACATTGAGTTTGCTCAAATGAGCTGCTTACATTTATGTAATACCCCCACAAAGTGAGCAATTGATAAGAAGTGATATACGTTTTAAGCATGTATGATAATTGTATTAGCCCGTCATTACATAAAGGCTAATGAAATATCTGTTTATACAAAAACAAAGGAGGACAAAGTGATAACAGTAAAAATTAGCCTTATTTAATGATGAATGGGAATGCTAAGGAAGCTTTGCAATTTTATGAGAAGGCGTTAGGTGCTGAGGTAATTGAAATAATCTCATATGGGGATATGCCTGATTTGCCATCTGAGGATTTTAAAGACTTAATCGCACATGCGAAATTAAAAATAGGAAGCGATGTACTTATGCTTTCGGATAGTCCTAGTACGATGCCTATACAAAAAGGGAATCAAGTTGAAGTATGTATTACAACGAATCATGTAGATACATCTAAACAGTATTTTGAAGCTTTAATGTTAGGTGGAAAAGCAATGATGCCATTTGAAGAAACTTCTTTTAGCCCAGGTTATGGTAGCTTAGTTGATCAATTTGGTGTGACGTTTTCAATTTCTACGGAATTCGAAAATAAGAGTTAGACAATATTGTAGAAGTTAAGGTTAAGTATTTTGTTATGACTAACCTGCAATGACGGTTGGTATCTAAACAGAGCTAGCCTAATCGATTTAAGCAGCGAAATTTAAATAAAAATACCTTTGAGTTTTATTCTCAAAGGTATTTTTGTATATAGATATCACAATTAACATTAATCTTGCTCGTACTCAATAATTGATTCAATAAATTGATACGAATTTGATCTTTCCACAAGATTTCCAACAAGTTTTTCTCCGTCACGTCCATATGCTTCACGAATTGTTTCCCATTGATTGTTATAAGGACTGAAACGCAAGGTGAAATACGGTTCTTCTGAATATGTGTATTCAATTTTTAGTTCAAATGTACCGTCAGGGTTTACTCTCGTTTCGTCTTCACGCGCCCAACTGTCTGAATAAAAGCCTGTTAAGGCACTGCCTTCCAAAAAATTCGTTCTACCTTTTACGTAGAAGAATTCTCCATCTTCCGTAATTTCATCAACTTCTATCCAAACTCGAGGGTCACCAATATCCTCAGGAGGCTCTCCCCAATCTGGTTCATTAAATTCATGCTCGCTCTCCTCGTCTTGAGCAAGAAGTGGCAAACGAACTTCGGCTTTTTGATAAACGCGTTCTAGGTCCCAATGCTGTGCTAAATAGACATAAGGCCCCTCCATCAATTCCCCAGCTTCACCATAGCGCTCTAGTATTTGTTCCTCTTGCATACTATGATAAAAATCAAATGTAATTACAACCTCAGCATCTCCATACTGATGATGCTCTAGCTCCATATTAAAATGCCCTTTATTATCTACAAGCTCAGTAGTGTCAGAAAACACTTCATTCCCGTTAACCAAAACCGTTCCTGTTACTCTTGAACCTTCAAGTAGATTAGTTCGACCAACAATGATAATCTGATCGTCCTTTTCAATTACTTTACCACCGAGATAGACATTCGTGTCACCTATTGATTTGCCGCAACCTGCTAACAATAAAAGTGAGCCTATAATCAGTAAGAACATGATTCGACTTTGATACGTATTTAGCATGTGTGTCACCTATTCCTCGTCTTCTTCCACATCTTCAGCTTCATCGAAGTCCTCTTCGAAATCCAGCTCATCTAACTCGTCATCGTCGCTACCTTCCATTGTGTTCGGTTCGTTACTGCTGCTTTCAGAACGCTTATCATCCCATGGAATTCTTTTTTCAACTAATTGTCTACTGGAGTTATGTGGGTGAGTTTGTACAAGATTACCAACTAGTTTTTGGCCGTTAGCCCCGTAAGCTTCTTCTATTTCGTTCCATTGGAAACCGTACGGTTCAAACGTAATGACGATATCCCGATCCTCTAAATATTCATAATCAAACTTAAAATCAAATGACCCATCTGGTAAAATTTGTGTAGTATCGCGGTTATATCGGTAATCAACCTTTATTTCACTACCTTCTAATAAGTTACTTCGTCCATGGATATAGAAATATTCGCCATCTTCGTGAATATCCTCAACTTCAATCCATACACGAGGATCACCGTAATCTTCTGGAGTGTCATACCACTCTGGTGCTTTGATGACTAAATCATTATTACCTTGTGGATCGTAGAATACTTTCGCTTCAGCTTTTTGATAAATATCACTAAATACTTTATGTCTGTAAATAAATGGACCGTCTAAATTTTGGCCTTTATCGCCATAATGTCTAATTACATGATCGTCTTGAACACTATCAAAGTCCATGCGAACAACAATTTCTGCTTCACCATACTGGTGGTGATCTAATTCAATATAAAAGCTCCCATCCTCATCGACAAGCTCCGTACTGTCTGAGTAAACAGTTTCACCTTCATCTACAAGTACTTCTCCGATAAGGCGTGAACCAGGAATTAAATTACTTTGCCCTTCAATAATAAACGTTTGGCCTTCCTCTATGACACGTCCACTAAAATCAATGACATAATCACCTAATGAGGCTGATTCTGTACTCTCTGGTTCAGAATCTTCGTTTTCAGCTGCATCCTCTTCTTCATTTGTTACGGATTCCTCTTCATCTTTCCCTGCGTCATCTTCCTTTCCACTTGTGTCTGTACCGCATGCAGTAACTAGAACGAAAAGAAAGGCAATTAGTAAACTTCCTAACCACTTATAGTTTTTTAACATTAGATATAGCCTCCAGAATTATTTTAAATTTATAACAATCTCAACTCGACGATTTTTCGCTTGGCCATCCTCTGTATCATTTGAAGCAATAGGTTTTTCTGCACCAAATCCTACCGTCGTAAAGGTCACTTCGCTTGAATCGAGTTGATCTTCTAAATAGTTTCGAACTTCATCTGCTCTCTTTTTCGATAGGTCTAGATTATATTGATCATTTCCAACATTATCTGTATGACCGTTAATGACAATATCGAAGTCCTTCTTATTAAAGGAATTCTTTAATGTCTCACCAATTAAATCGAGCGTTTCTTTTGATGAACTCTTTAATTCATATTCATCGAAATCAAATAGTACATTATCTGGGACTAGCATAGTAACTTCTGATCCATCAATTGTTAATTCAACGTTATCAGGTACATCAATCGTCGTTGATTCTTGTTCAACGTATAGCTCAACGAATTGTTTATCACTATACTTATCAGGAACGACTAAATTACCAACTAACTTCTGCCCTCTAGATCCATATCTTTCCTCCACTTCATTCCATTGTGTCCAATGGCTTGGATCAAAACGAATGGTAAAGCCGGAATCCTCCTTATATTCATAAGGAACTTTTAAATAAAATGAGCCATCAGGCAAAATGCGTGTTTCATCTTGAAGACTTCTGTTACCAAATGCAACAAAAATATTTGCACCCTCACTTAAATTACTTCGGCCTTGTAAATAATAAAATTCACCGTCATTATTGATTTCATCAACTTCAATCCAAACACGAGTGTCACCTATATCTTCAGGAATAGGGTGCCAATTTGCTTCTCTAAAGTGACGAATCGCTTTTTCCTCACTCGGTTCAAATGTGGCCACCACCATCGCTTGATTGAAAATGTTTTGTGGTTTTCCTCCCCCTATCTGCTTGGTGCTTATATATGTAAGGGCCTTCTAATTTTTGACCACGATCACCATAATGCCGGATAATTGCTTGATCCTGCTGACCATCGAAGTGGAATCTTACTCGTACGATGGTTTCCTCTCGTAAATTGTGATTGTCTAGCTCTATATAAAATTCTCCATTTTCTTGAACAATCTCTGATGTATCATTAAAAAAGGCTAAGTCGTCTTCATCTCCAACGAGAATTTCACCGAAAATTCGAGCACCTGGGAGCAAATTACTTTCTCCATAAATAATGATTTGATCCTCGGTTTCGATCATTTCACCACCGATATAAACGTTATAATCACCTATATCATCGCGTAGTTGATCAGTTATTTCCTCTTCTTCAACGGATTCTTGTTCATTGATTTCGTCTGTTTCATCCAATAATTCATCCTCAATTGGACCTCTTCTTCAATAGGTTCGACTGCTTGCTCTTCTGTCGATTCTCCCTCTACTTCTGGATTGGGTTCTTCAGGTGATTCATCAACGACTGGATGTTCCTCATCGTCAAGACCAGCTTCTTGTTGAGCCCCACAGCCTACTGTGAAGAAAACGAGTAATAGTAAAATAACAGTAAGAGTGACCCTATACATAGCGTAACCTCCTCGTTTTGATTGGTTAATAACATCATTGATTAATTTTTCAAAAAATGACACAAAATGACCAATTTTAATCATATCAAAATGTATAATTTTAGGCATGAGTAAATATTCATGCTCTTTTTTACATAGTTTTTTAAAAAAACCTCAAAAACAGTAAAAAAATAACTGTTATGTAGGCGTATTTCCTGCATCTTCAAAAATTAACGGTGAATGATTAACATAATTTCCATTCGATATATATGATATATGGCTCTACTTTTCTAACAATGGGTTGTGTCTTCTTTAAAGTGTTTCAAAATCTTAGGTTATTGTTGATATTAGAGTAAGAGATTGTCGAACTTTAAGTGAACAAAAGTGTTGACAATTTTGCCTCTTTGAATTAAAGTTTCCCTAGAGAAACATTAATTCGTTTATGCAATATAGTTGTCCGAGGCAAATGTATTTAATTATAAACTTTTTTATATTAAACTAAAATGGAGGGAACAAAAGAAATGGTAAAGAAAAAAGGTTGGATGTATGGAGTTATTGTAGCTTGTGGACTTTTAATTGGGGCAGGTTGTAGCAATAGCGAGGATGTATCAACTGATAGCGAAAATGAAGAAACGAAAACAGAGATCGGGACGGAAACAGACATTGATGTTGCAGCAGATACTGAGACAGAGGTGATTACGGTCGTAACGACAATTGCTCAGATTGGAGAACCGTTATCAGTTATCGGAGGAGATGCAGTTGAAGTTGAAAGTTTAATGGGACCATCTGTTGATCCACATTTATATAATCCGACTCAAAGTGATATTGCTACTCTCGATCGTGCTGATCTCATTTTTTATAACGGTCTTGATTTAGAGGTAAATATGGTTCAAATATTTGACAGTATTGCACAAGAGAAACCTGTTCTTGCAATTGGTGATGTGATCCCTGCAGATCAATTGTTGGAGGAGGAACCAGGAGTAGTTGATCCACACATTTGGTTTGATATTGATCTTTGGCAACAAGCATTAGAATCTGCAGTTGAAGAATTAAAGGAATATTCTCCGGATAATGCAGAATTGTTTGAAGAAAATAAACAAGAATATTTCTCGCAATTAGATGAACTTAATGAAGAGGCTGCTGAAAAGTTAACTTCTATTCCAGAAGAACATCGAATGCTAGTTACGGCACATGATGCGTTTGGATATTTCGGCGAAAAGTTTTCAATGGAAGTGATAGGACTTCAAGGGTTAAGTACCGAGGATGAAATAGGTGTATCAGATATTAATGAGACCATTGCCATTATTAAAGAATATCAAATACCAGCTATTTTTATAGAATCAAGTATTGATGATCGTAGTATTCAATCTGTTATTGAAGGAGCAGCTAGCGAAGGTGTTGAGGTAGAACTCGGTGGTGAACTTTTTTCAGATGCTATGGGAGTAGCAGGGACAGAGGAGGGTACGTATATTGGTATGTATCGTCATAATGTTGAGACGATATATACTGCCTTAAGCAAAGGAGAGGAATAATGTGCAAAAGACAGTACTTAACGTAGAAAAGTTAGCTGCTTCCTACCGGAAAAATACCGTGTTGTATGATGTGAACCTTGAGGTAAAAGCAGGTACATTAACTGGTATTGTCGGACCAAATGGAGCGGGTAAGTCAACATTATTAAAAACAATATTAAACTTGCACCCAGCATTAGCAGGAACAGTAACTTACTTTGGATCGCCATTAAAAAAGGTAAAACATAGAGTTGGATATGTCCCACAACGTGGTTCTGTTGATTGGGACTTTCCGACGGATGCTTTAGATGTTGTGTCAATGGGATTGTATAGGGAAATTGGATGGCTGAAATGGCCATCCCGTTCTCATAAAAAAAGAGCCTATGAGGCCCTTGAAAAAATGGGAATGGCGGAGTATGCAAACCGGCAAATTAGCCAATTATCGGGAGGACAACAGCAACGTGTTTTTTTAGCCCGTGCGTTAGTTCAAAATGCAGACCTATATTTTATGGATGAACCTCTTGCTGGAGTGGATGCTTCCACTGAAAGGGCAATAATGAATACTTTACAAGAATTAAAATCAGCGGGAAAGACGGTGCTAGTTGTTCATCATGACCTACAGACGGTTGAAGACTACTTTGATCATGTTCTTTTATTAAATAAAACCGTTATTCATCACGGTACAACGAGCGAAACGTTTACAAAGGAAAACATTGTTGCTACCTATGGTGGAAACATGCGGTTACTATGGAAGGGGCAAAACGATGTGGTCCACTCTTTTGAGCATTAATACCCAATGGGTTTTACTTAGCACAATGACCCTTGGTATTGCAGCAGGAACAATTGGATGTATCTCATATTGGCGAAAGCAAAGCTTGATGAGTGATGCTCTAGCTCATGCTGCCCTACCTGGCGTCGTCATTGCCTTTCTTTTAACTGGGCAAAAGAATTTATTTATTTTAATTATAGGTGCAGCCATTAGTGCTTTAGTTGGTGCTTTTTTTATTCAGTGGATTCAATCCTCTACTAGAGTGACGGAAGATACAGCGATGGGAATGATCCTTTCTGTCTTCTTCGGTCTCGGTATTATGCTACTTACGATTACGAATCGTACAGCAGGTGGCAATCAAAGTGGACTTGATAATTTTATTTTCGGTCAAGCAGCAGCGATGGTTCGATCTGATGTGAACACGATGTTAGTTCTAGCGTTGTTTGTCATCTTCGTTGTCTTTATTGGATTTAAGGAGTGGAAGCTTTATCTCTTTGATCCGTCCTTTGCCCAAGGCTCAGGTTTGTCACTTACATGGATGAACGTTCTTTATACAATCGTGCTTGTAACAACGATTGTCGTTGGGATTCAGGCTGTTGGAGTGATACTAATTGCAGCGTTAATGATTATCCTTCGGTGAGTGCACGTTACTGGACACAATCATTTGAATGGATGATTATCCTATCGGCATTCTTTGGGGGTGTAGCTGGAGCAGTTGGAACAGCGATCAGTACGTTAGGAAGAGGGTGGCCAACAGGCCCGTTTATTGTCGTTGTCGCGGCGAGTTTTTTTGCGATATCCCTTATATTTGGAAAAGAAAAAGGAATTCTTCTCAAACATTTGCAGTATCGTAAGCATAAAAGGCAAGTCAATGAAGAACAAGCAGAAACTCGTATTATTAAAAAAGGAGTGGAATAAATGACGTATACAGCATGGATTATTTTGACCGCTTCTTTAGTAGGGTTATCTTGTGGGCTTATAGGGGTATTTTTGATTTACGTAAAATGGCGATGATGTCTGATGCAATCAGCCATACCGTCTTACTAGGAATCGTCGTAGCTTTTATGATTACACGTGAATTAAGTGGACCGCACATGCTTATCGGAGCTATTATCGCAGGCTTGCTAACGGCTTTTCTTGTACAATGGCTAAATTCGCTCGATATCGAACTTCATGCGGCAATGGGAATCGTTTTTACTACGCTATTTGCAATTGGAGTGATTTTAATTGCAACATCTGTTGGAAATGCACATTTAGATGTGAAACACGCATTAATGGGTGAGATTACGTTTGTTCCATTTCATACGATGACACTCCCGCTCATTGGGAAAATACCAACAACCACAGCAATGTTAGCAATCGTTTTAATGATAGTCATTATTGCCATCGTCGTATTCTATAAAGAATGGAAAATCACGTCATTTGATCCTGCGTTAGCGGCAAGCTTAGGATTGCCAGTTGTTTTCATGCATTACGTGTTTATGAGCCTCGTATCGATAACAACTGTTGCCTCATTTGATGCAGTGGGGGCGATTATGGTTGTGGCGATGCTCATTACACCTGCCGCATCGGCATATTTATGGACAGATAAGCTAGTCGTCATGCTTATTCTAAGTGGTTCATTTGGTGTCATTTCTGCTATAGTGGGCTATTTTATCGCTGCTTGGATTGATACGTCTATCTCTGGTTCAATGGCCTTTGCAACCGGTCTAATTTTCTTAGTGAGTTTTATCTTTTCTCCTAAACATGGGTTGATTGCAAAGTATATTCGGCCAGCTGCTGCATAAGGAGCCTAATGATAGGTTCCTTATTTTTGTTTGGAAGGCAGCATGACGAAGTTGAGGTATGATTATATTTTTTCTATATTATATGCCATACTATAATGTACATAATAAAGAAGGAGTGATTCCTTATTTAGTGATGGATGGAAATGCAAATGAAGCAATAAGTTTTTATCAGGAAGCTTTAAATGCAGAAGTTATTTTTAAACAAACATTTGGGGAGATGCCAGAAAATCCTGATTTCATAATTGCAGATGATGTGAGCAGCGTATATTACATGCTACTGTAAAAGTGGGGGAAACGGAAATGATGTTATCGGATACGTTTCCTGGACAACCTCATCAAAGTGGGAATCAAGTAGCCATTTGTATATCAACAGATGACAAAAATATAGCGAAATCAATGTTTGAGGCATTAAGCAATGAAGGCACAGTAACAATGCCTTTGCAAGAAACATTTTTCAGCCCAGCTTATGGAAATGTTATTGATAAGTTTGGTGTAAGCTTCCAGATACATACGATCGAAGGGAAGTTAAGCAGTAGATGTTTATAGCCCGCCATGAGCTATTAGCTCGTAGCGGGCAATGCTCGATTATGATTTTGAAGATAATTGAGTACCGCATCACGCAAAAGAGTCGCCCCACCTTTGACTTTTTGTTCATAATAAGCTGTAAATCTCTCATCCTGTACATACATCTCGACAAGATTAGCGTGGGCTTCTTGACTGTAATTTGTCCATGAAAACATTAGCCACTCTTTATGCTTTTTGGCAAGTTCCATGGCTACGTCTGATTTAGGATTATCTATTGAAGATGCTTCTTCAAGCAAAGCGAAAATCTCATTCTCTAAAGATTTCATTGTTTTGAAGTCCTCCTCGGACATCCCTTTTAGCTTGGCATTACTCATCTCAACCTCTTCATCTCCATATTTCTCCCGTATTTCTTTCCCGTATTTCTGTTCGTTCTCTGTAATCAGCTGTTCCTTGAATCCAGCAAACTTTTCTTTATCCGTCATCTCATTTCCTCCCTCATAGCTTTTAAGCGTTTTCTCCAATGTCTTCATGATTTGGTTAAGTCGATCACGTTTGATCATTAATTGCAAGTAGTGTTGCTTTAATGCATTTACTGGATCAAAGTCGGGATGATGTATGAGATCTTTAATGACATCTAATTTTAAATCTAACTCGCGATAAAATAATATATTTTGCAGTAGATCCACTTCCTTACGTCCGTAAATACGATAACCAGACGTATTAATTCTAGCTGGTTTGAGTAGTCCAATTTCATCATAATATCGAAGCGTACGGCTGCTTACGCCAGACAACTGTGCTAATTTTTGTACGGTGTACTCCATCAGATCAACTCCTTACCATTGATTTTAAACGTTTACGCTGCGTAAAGGTCAAGGGAATTAGATTCTATAGCGAGAAAAGTTTCAAAAGTGGGATTATACACCGATACGGGAGTACATTCAAAAGCAAGCTGTGATAGTAGTAACTCAGTGGCAGCATTTATAGCAAAGCGTTTAGAGTATCGGGCTGATCAATTGGAGTTTAGGGGCAGACAACACGTAGCACAAGCCTATGTTATGCCATTGGACATCCTTCTTTTATCGCTAACGATTGCCGTGACTGTCGATTTGAGACTTAAAAGAAGTAGTGATAAGGGAGTTGGAAATGTATAAATTGCCCAATAACAATAAATAAGCTGTTACAATTAAGTTAAGATGTGAATTTTAGTAAGGAGGAGATGAATGTGAATTTCCAATTAAACGAAGCAATTGAAATACTAGAACGAACACCGAAGACACTAGATAGTTGGTTAGTAGACTTATCAGATGGCTGGGTTACGTGTCGTGAAGGAGAAGAGACATGGAATGCGTATGAAGTGATCGGGCATTTAATTGAAGGAGAAAAGCATGATTGGATTCCGAGATTAGAGCTGATTTTGCTAAAAGGTGGAAAAGAAACATTTCCTCCATTTGATGTGTTTGCCCATATGAAAGAAGAGAAGAAGCAGACAATTAAGGATAAATTAGCTGAGTTTACTCAGCTTCGATCAACAAATATAACACGCTTAAAAGAATTAGTTGATGCAAATAGTGATTTCCAACTCACAGGACAACACCCGGTATTAGGAACGGTAACGGCTCATCAACTCCTATCAACATGGGTGGTCCATGATTTGACACATATATCACAAATTGTACGTGTTATGGCTGAAAGATATCGAGATGATGTCGGTCCTTGGAAGGCATTTTTAGGTATTCTAAAGAACAACTAAGGTAAGTGAAAGCTTTAATTATAAGAAACATATCGATACGTATGTTCAAGTAATTGATTGGATCATTAGTATAGTGGAGGTAAATGGATGATAAATATTGATGATTTTAAAAAGCTTGATATGAGAATTGGAACGGTGGTAAGAGCGGAGCCATTTCCAGAGGCTCGCAAGCCCGCGATTAAATTAGAAATTGATTTTGGAGACCTAGGAGTGAGATGGTCATCGGCTCAAATTACGAAAAGATATGAGCCGAAGCAGCTAATAGGACGTCAAGTAGTCGCTGTCGTCAATTTTCCACCAATGCGTATAGCTGGTTTCAAATCGGAAGTGCTCGTGCTTGGTGGTGTACTAGAGGATGGGAATGTCATACTGCTCAAGCCAGACGAACTTGTCAAGAATGGCACTCCAATTGCGTAGAATAGACATTTATGCAGGGCATCGTGCATTTCTAATTAGGAGATGTCACAATTCGCTTATGAAAATGGTCTTATAGGTAAAGAGAGGAGTGTACGTAATGCCACTTACACAATTATATAATGAATATAAGTCTTTATTATTTAGTATTGCGTATCGTATGGTCGGAACGATTGCTGATGCTGAAGATATTGTTCAGGATGTATTTGTGAGATTGTCACAATTAGATATAGCGAGTATCGATCATATAAAAGGATATCTTGTTAAAATGACAACAAATCGTTGCATCAATCTGATTCAATCAAACGAAAGAACGAGGGAAGTGTATCCAGGCCCGTGGCTTCCAGAACCATTTTCAAATGGTACATCGTCAGCCAAACAGGAAATTCAAGATGTTAGTGTTTCTTTAGAGAAATGGGAACAAGTACAGTACGCGTTGCTGGCTACGTTACAAACATTAAATGCACAAGAGCGTGCGGTCTTTATTTTAAGAGAAACGTTTAGCTACTCCTATCGCGAAATTGCCGATATTATTGGAAAAAGCGAGAGCAACTGTCGGAAAATCTGCAGTCGCTCTCGCTTAAAAATGAAAAAAAGCTGTCCTAATTTAACGAGTGCTCCAGTTTCTAAAACAGAGTCTAATAAAAGGTATATTGAAGCATTTATTTGTGCTTTGCAATATGGCGATATGGAGCCACTTATTGAAAAATTACTCGACGATATCGTCCTTATTACTGATGGAGGCGGTAAGGTACGTGCAGCTTATAACCCGATCATCGGTATCGAGCGCGTACGAGCATTTTTAACAGGTGTTCGTCATAAAGGTAGCTTTGATGGTGACTTCTCACTCATTGAACTTAATGGTGAATGGGCTATTTTGCTTAAACAGAACGATCAGCCGAAAATGATTTTTCTTTTTCATATTGATCAAAAGGATAAGGGACTGCGTCGTATTTTTATCCTATTAAATCCTGACAAGCTTAGTGTATGACAAACATAGCTGTTTACAAAGGACTAAGGAGTCATTCCTGTAGATATACCTAAACGATTCCAACTATTAATTGTATTAATGGCCATTATGAGGTTGAGGAATTCTTTCTCAGAGAAATATTGCAGCAAATTCTCATAAACATGTTGTGGTACACCAGTCTCTGAGATCTTAGTTACGTGTTCGGTAAGTTCTAGCACCGCTTTTTCTTTGTCGGTATAAATGGGAACCTCTCGCCAAACCGTTAGTAATATAATTCGATCGAGCTTTCTCCACTTTTTTGCATTTCCTTTGCGTGCATGTCTATACAATAAGAGCATCCATTGATCTGAGAAGCACGTAATTTAATCAGTTCGTACAGTTTGGGATCTAATCCGCTTTCTTTGACGAAGGACTCTAACTTCATCATCGTTTGAAAAATTTGTGGATTGACCTTTTGATGATTCATTCTAATTGACACTTTCATCACTCTCCTAAAAAAGTTTGTTACAACCTTTAAGACAAAGAAGAAAGGGGATTTGTGACATATTAGGGGAAAATTAAATTGAAACTTAAAAAATATGTAATGGTGGGCTCCGGTTGCTGTGAGTTCTATTATTATTTTGAAAAGTAATTGATTAGAGGATTATACTTTTAACAAGTAGAAAATATATATGTTAAACTTTGGTATAGGATTAATAAGATAAATAGGGGTGATACCTTGAAACCGATATTTCGTCAGTTACCTACATTAGAAACAGAACGGTTACGATTAAGGAAATTAACGTTAGAAGATTTAAGCGATATGTACGAATATTGTTCGAATGAAGAAGTAACGAAATACGTTACTTGGGACACTCATAAATCGAGCTCAGATACAAAACAGTTTATTGAATTTGTAGTATCAAGGTATGAAGATAACAAAGTGGCACCTTGGGGGATAGAATATAAACAAAATGGTAAACTTATCGGAACAATTAACTTTGTTTCATGGCAAGCTGATCATAAGATAGCTGAAATTGGATACGCTCTTTCGCAAGATTATTGGGGAAAAGGTATTGTAACAGAAGCTGCAAAAGAGGTTATCACATTTGGTTTTCATCATATGGATTTGATACGTATCCAGGCAAAGTGTAATGTAGAAAATATCGGCTCAGCTCGTGTAATGGAGAAGGTAGGAATGTCGTTAGAAGGAAAAATGCGAAAAGCCTTGTTTGCGAAGGGAGAACACCACGATATTTATATGTACTCAATATTAAAAGAAGAATTCTTGCATTCTATAAAAGAAGGAGTTAATTAAGAGAAATTATGAATAAATTTGCAGTGATAGGGATAATAGGGTTAATTGTTGCAGTTGTTGTTATAGCTGCAGGAGCATATTGGTTGTTAAAAGATCACCCAGAGTATGTTTTATCTCATATTGAAAATAACTCGGAAAGCTCTGCATTGTATGTTGCTAAAAACGGGGATATAATGATTGCCTATCAGGATGATCGCAAGCAGCCACTTGCAAGTACGGTGAAAATCATTTTAGCGATGGAATACGCTGAACAAGTAGGTTCTAATAATCTTGATCCAAATGAGCGGGTTTCATTGATGGAGCTTGAGAAGTATTACTTTAGTGGAACAGATGGTGGTGCTCATCCGGCATGGTTAGATTCAATTGAAGGAGAACCGACTCTTCACGAAGTAGTGAAAGGGATGATTACATATAGTTCAAATGCTAATACCGATTATTTAATTGAAAAGCTAGGAAGAGATTCCATCCAAGACAGAATCGCTACTTTATCAGATCACGAGCCGTTTCTACCGATTGTTGGTAGTATGCTTGTTCCGATTGTAGAGGACGGTGTTGAGCTGATGAACCGCGACGAATATAGAGAAGCGGCATGGAGAATTCATGATGAAATAACAAGTGAGGCCCGAGTAGCAGAAGGTGATCTTTCTATGCCTGAACAGCGTCTATGGTCTGATCATTTAACATCTTCTACTGCACGAACATATGGTGAGTTAGTAGCACAATTAAATAGAGGCAACTGGAGTGGGGAAGCTGAGGAGGTGCTGCGAGACGTGTTAGAATGGCCTATGCAAGTTAATGAAGGGAACGCTGAATGGTTGAAGCATCTAGGAATGAAAGGTGGCTCGACTGCATTTGTATTGAACCAGGCAATGTATGCTGATCGGCTTGATGGAGAACAGTACGAACTAGTTATCTTGCTAGATGATTTAGGTCCAATTGAACAGTTTAAGCTGCAACGCAATATGAACTCTTTCTTTGTTAAAATGTTAGCGGACTCCCAATTTCTAGAGGATGCAGTAATTCGATTTAATGAAAGCTAGTAATGGATAATCAAGGAAGGTGTAAGTTGATTATTGAGAAGAGCACTGGCTTCGCAATAGCCCACTAAAAAAGTGTAACAGCTAAGCACAGTGCTTCTCTCATTTAGTATTAAATTTATATCCAATTCCCCTAACGGTCATAATGTAACTAGGATCGCTCGCCTCTATTTCTAGCTTTTTCCGTAAATGATGGATGTGAACCATAACTGTCCGAGTGTCACTCAACCCATCGAGCCCCCAAATGAGATCATAGAGCTGATTAACGGTAAAAACCTGGTTTGGATGCTTTGCTAAATGGAAAAGCAATTGTCGTTCTTTAGTTGATAAGGATACAGGTTGTCCATTTCGTTTCACGTCCATGCTATCGAAATGAAGCTCTAAGTGAGCATCTTTCCATACCTCAGAGGAATGTTCTTCTTTATTTGAAGCTTTTACTGAGCGTTTTAACTGAGCCTGCACTCTTGCAACAAGAATATCAGGATCAAACGGCTTTGTAACATAATCATCGCCGCCAAGGTGAAAGCCGTTAAGAATGTCTTCATTTTCCTTTTTGCTGCTTAAAAATATGACAGGTATATTAGAATGTTTACGTAGCTCTTTAATGATGAATGTCCCTTCCATATCAGGTAGCATAATGTCGCAAATAATTAGATCAAACTCAGTTTGAGCAAGGTTAGATAATGCTTCCTCGCCACAAGTTGCAACAGCAATATCATAACCTACGTGTCCTAAATAAATCGACAAGATTTCTGCAATGTCCCTGTCATCCTCGATAACTAATATCTTTTTTACATCCATCTTTTATACTCCTTCACTATTAAAATCAATGTATGTAATAGGTAACGTGAAATAAAATCACTGCCTTTGTTTATTTGACTTACAACGCCTAATTCACCCTCATGATAGTCAATGATTTCTTTACAGATTGCAAGACCTAACCCTGATCCTTCATTCTTCTTGGATTGATGGAACCGTTGGAAAATACGCTCGTGTTCAGCCGGATCAATCCCAATCCCATTATCAATAATATGAATTGTGACTTCGGATGATTTCCAGACGAGAACGATGCGGACTGCTTTACCAGCAGGGGTAAATTTAAGAGCATTTGTTAGCAAATTAGAAAATACCTGTTCAATTCGAAAAGGGTCAACCTTCATAAAGGCTTGTCTATTTACGGATAAATGATTACGTTCCTCAAATGAAAAAGATAATCCTTTGTCAATAACCTCCCACTCGTATTTTTCATATAAACGAGAGAGAAAAGGAAGGGCTTCGATTTCCTCGAATTTAAAGTGTGTTTGCCTCGTTTCTAATTTAGTGAGCTCGACCAAATCATCAATCAATCTTTCTAATAGGATCGTTCTCTCATAAATTCTGTCAGCATATTTAGAAGCATCCTGAGTAATAATTCCATCTCTTAACGCTTTTGAATAGCCTTTGATCGATGTGATCGGTGTCCCTAGTTCATGAGATATATTTGTTAACAACTGTGTACGGAACATTTCAGCTTGTTTCAATTTAATCGTTCGTTCTTCCACTTTTATTTCAAGAAGTTCATTTGATTCTTGCAATTGTTCTGATAATTGCTCGGCCTCACTTAATGCTTTTGAAAACCTTGAAGAGAGATTAATAGATTGTGTAAAAAGAAAGAAAAGTAAGCCGATTGATAAGTAATCTCCTGTCTGAATGACATCGTTATAAAACAAAATGTCATTTAACGCAAAGAGAAAGAAAAAGGCAAAGCCAATCGCATTTGATATCGATCCTTTTCGTTTATGAATGGCCGACATAACATAAACATAAAGTGTGTACAAGATTGCCGGTAACAGCATGAAAGTTGTAAAAATAAAGATATATTTCGTAAAGATTATGGCAGGAGTACATAAAACAAAGGTGATAAATAGTGCTAAGCTTATGCTAATGGCTTTTGGTATTTGCCGGATAGCTTCATTTGGGTATTCTAATTTAATAAACTGTAAGAGCATAATCGCTGCAAGGGAGATTGAAACATATTCGGTTTTGGCCACCCATTCCCAAGAAAGACTTTGAAATACGTATAAAGCTGTCGATTCACCTAGTATCATGACGCGAATACTAATAAACAAGCACATTAAACCAAAAATTAGAGAAGCTGTTTCCCTTTTGCGAAAAAGGTATATGAAAATAAAGTAAATGGCCATCATTAGAAATAGTCCATTAACAAAAGATTGTAGAACTACATTCATCGTTCGTTTATATGTAACAAGCTCCGCAGTACCTAAATCGAGCCTTTCCCACATTCCGCCATGGTTATGAACGAAATTGGCGACTTGTACCACTAATTCATTCTCGCCAGATTGTGCTTCGAAATAGATGACTTGTGGAAAATTTTGTGGAGTGGTTGATTCTGGAGTTTTTCCGACGACCCCATTACCTCCCTTTTCTATCCCATTAATCCAAACACGATAGGAGGTTTCTATTCGTTTAAAGTAGAGGCCGAGCGTAGAGTGTTGCTCAATTTGTTCATCTGATAATAAAAAGGTAAGGCGATATGTTGCATATCCTTGACTAGGTAATGTCTGATTGCTTATTTCGTATGAAGCCCATAATTCAGGGACTTCAACGTATTCAGCAGAAGGCGATAATGAAGTATGGAAATCACCGGGCTCTAATAATTCCCCCCAATAAAACTCCCATTCTCCTTTCAGATCAATTAGCTCATCAAGAATATCGGAATCAGTTAAATCTATTTTGCCAGCTTGAGCGGAGGTATGGGCACTAGCATCTACCACTTGAAAAAAGGAGATCATTATAAGAATAAAAACTAGTAGAACTATTATCCTATTTTTATTTCGTCTATATATAAAATCCACGATTTTGTCCTCCGGGAAGCACACTTTTTTCCTATCATAACATGAAATTTAAGTTAGGAGCCCATTTGTTTTGGAGGACAATATATATTGAATAGTCTTATAAATAAATAAGAAAAACATTCGAATGGCTAATAAAAGCAACGGTTTATCAATTTTCTAGTGTCCTACTAGTTTAGAAAATAGGTGTGATTTACCGTCATTCTCGTTTACTTCTGTTTTTCTTCTCTAAAATTTTTATGAGTTCATGCTTATTCTTTGTTGCTACTAATATATAGAGAAAGTCACCATCTTTTACTTCAGTATCTCCATAAGGGGATATTAGTTTTTCATTTCGAACAATAGCACTAATCGTTACTTTAGTAGGGAATTCAATATCTCGGAGCTTTTGACCAACTATGGCTGAAGAATCATTGACTTGATATTGCACCATTTCAGCATTAGACTTTCCCATTGAAATAAGTTCAAGTGAATGATGTGGTGTCGCTTTTTTCGGTCCCGTTAAACCAAGTTTTTTGGCAACAACTGAGATTGATGATCCTTGGACAAGAGCTGATGTTAAAACAATAAAGAAGACTACATTGAAAAATAACTGACCATTATCTAATCCAGCAACGACAGGGAAAGTTGCTAATACAATAGGGACAGCTCCTCTTAAACCTGCCCATGAGATAAAGAGTTTCTCTTTTAATGTATAATGCATTCCGATTGTAGAAAGAAAAACAGCAATAGGTCTTGCTAATATCATGAGGACAACTGATAAAATTAATCCATTAACAATAACAGTGAAGTTCATTAATTGTCCTGGAAAAACAAGTAAACCTAATATGATAAACATAATAATCTGTGACATCCATGCAAAACCTTCATGAAATTGAAAGATTGAATAGCGGTAAGTAAGCTCTGAGTTTCCGATAACGAGAGCAGCTACATATACAGCAAGGAATCCACTGCCGTCAATAAAGGATGTAATACTATAGGTTAAAAGGGCGAAGGATATGGCAAAAATAGGGTAAAGGCCACTTGACTCTAGTTGGATTCGATTAATGGAGTAAGAAGCGAATTTACCCATTGCAATTCCAATGATGGCACCAATCCCCATTTGCCAAAAAAAGGATGGTATTAATCCCCATAGATTGGTCTCAGGTGTAAGAATTAGTTCAATAAAAGAAAGGGTGAGAAAAACAGCCATAGGGTCGTTTGTGCCCGATTCAGCTTCAAGTGTTGCACCCATCTTTGCTTTAATGTTTCGTTCTTTTAACGATGCAAATACAGCTGCAGCGTCAGTGGAACCAACAATGGCACCAAATAAGAGTGCTTCTAGTAGTGTTATATCGAATAATAGGAAGGCAAAATAACCGACTATAGCTGAAGTGAATACGACCCCTAACGTAGCTAATGAAACAGAAGGTAAAATAACCGATTTAACGGTTGAAAACTTTGTTTGCATTCCCCCTTCAAATAATATGATGATAAGTGCAAAAATTCCGATAACCTGGGCAACTTCTGGATTATCAAAATAAATAAAACCTAAACCGTCACTTCCAATTAACATCCCGATTAGGATAAACAAAACAAGTGCAGGGAGGCCTAAACGGGATGAAAATTTTGCAACTAGAACTCCACTTATTAGTAGTAAGGCACCTATAAAAACATAAGTATTTGTATGAAGTGTCTCGAAGAACATATGTAATCTTTCTCCTTTTATTCATTTATAGTTGTGTTAAGCGATTGATTAAGTGCATGAGGAGAACATTTAGCCTATTTAATGCAATGAAACAGGTTTTTAATGAAATGATGGAGAAAGGTAAGATATGCGTGGTGCTAATGTGTCATACACGGAAAGTCAAAGAGAATTATGGTTTAATTCCGCCTATTTTATTTATTTTAATTATACCTATTTCTTCTATTTAAATAAATGAATATGCATATAATTATTTTTCATTTCTTATATTGGGAACATTCGTGTTAAGTTAATTTGCTTACTACAAAAAAAGTGAAGATAAAGCAGCGTGAAAAATGTGCTACTATCTTAGTTCATTTTTTTTCGGAAAGGTACATTGATTTTTATTTATGAATACTTCACATAGGCTCGTTAGACTTCATTTTAAGTAAGTTTTCATGAAAAGTCTCGATTTCCTTAATCACGATTTCTTCGTTTGCCCATTGAACTCTTTTACTTAACGCTGAACCAGGTCCACTACTATTAAATTCTCCGTAACGTGCAGTTTGTTCATTTTTAGGGTCACGCCAATTATTCCAGCCTTCTTGTTTAATATGCTCCCCCATCCAACAGTGAATAAAAAGTGTATGTGCCCAAGGGCGCCACGGGCGACCGAGATAAACAGAGTTCTGATTTGCTTCTCCTGTTAGTTTACAGTGCAGAAAAACGAAGCCAAATTTCTGATGCTGAGGGGTTGATGCTGCTGTAATGTAGCCATTTCTTAGGCTATGAATCGTACATCGATAAAAGAGAGCTGCTGCACCTCCAAATATAAAATCAATATCTCCTTCGATTGTGCAGTGTTCAAAGTAGTGGTTTCCTTTACAAGCATAAAGTGTATCTTGAAAGCCATGTAAATGTACGTTTTCAAAATAACATTGATCTCCTGAGACGGACAAAGCTAGTGCTTGTCCGACGTTTTCTCCGCGGCCAGCGATATTTTTGATCGTTACGTTTTTTATAATCGTTTGGTCAGAGAGTATGTTTACAGTTGGTGTATGAAATGTACCAATCGAATGTCCATCATCATTAAGCATATGGGCATGATCATCATAAGTAATAATGGTTTGTTCCTTGCTCTCTCCGATAATGGAGATTGTCGGCTTGTTTTCAGGAATATGGATACGTTCATGATAATGACCGTTTTTAACAAAGATTGTCACAGGCGGGAGTGGGTGAACGCGTATTGAATGAATTGCGTCTTGGATACAAAGGAAATCACCACTACCGTCTTTTGTTACTGTGATTTTTTGCATTAAATCAAACCTCCCTGTTAGTTTACTAAGTAGTATACATTTTTTTGCCTAATCTTTATCTCTGATTATTTAAAGTCGATTACAATTGAGGAATATGTAAGCCAATGATTATAGCTGTTATGCAACTTATTTAGTAGGCTAGTACTTACAATATGTAACCGCTTACTAAGAATTAGAAAAGGAGGAAAAATAATGACTAAAACTAAAAGTGGAGATCTAGGAAATGGTACATTTCGAAATCCGATAATAAAGGGAAATTATGCCGATCCATCGGTCATTCGTGTAGATGAAGATTATTATATGGTGCATACTTCATATAAATATGTGCCTGGATTAATCATTTGGCATTCAAAGGATCTTGTGAACTGGGAGCCAATAGGGACAGCTCTTGAGCATTTAAATGGAGATGTGTGGGCCCCAGAATTCGTTTATTATGATGGATTATATTATATTTACTTTCCTGCAGATCGTACGAATTGGGTCACAACAGCGAAAGATCCAAGAGGTCCGTGGAGTAAGCCAATTAACTTACAAACTCCATACATTGATCCGGGTCACGTAATTGGACCAGATCAAAAACGGTACCTTCATTTATCAGGTGGGAATATGGTTCCGCTTGCCGATGATGGGTTATCTGTTATAGGAGACATACAGCATGTGTATGAACCTTGGCGTTATCCGGATGGTTGGGAGGTTGAAGGATTTAGTCCAGAGGGACCGAAGTTTACGTATCATAATGGTTACTATTATTGTACGGTTGCAGTAGGAGGTACGGCTGGACCGCCAACAAGTCATATGGTAGCTGCATCTCGTTCGAAGACACCATGGGGACCGTGGGAACACTCACCATATAATCCGATTGTAAAAACGAGATCAAAACAGGAAAAGTGGTGGTCACAAGGTCATGGAACACTGATTGATACGCCAGATGGCGATTGGTGGATGGTATTACATGCTTACGAACATCGCCTTCATACGATCGGAAGGCAAACATTATTGTTACCGATCGAATGGACAGATGATGGTTGGTTTAAGGTTCCCGATGGAATAAACGCTGAGCAAATTTTACAAAAACCTTTTGGAGAGACGGTTATTCATGGGTTTCCTGAAAGTGATTCATTTGACGGTTATGAGTTAGGACTTCAATGGCAGTGGTTTGGAAAACCAGATAGAGGACGGTTTCAGTGCCAGAATGGCCGCTTGATCGTAAAAGGAAAAAGAGAAACAGAAATGGAATCATCTCCAATTTTATATATGACTGGGGATCGTCAATATGAAGCGGAGGTTTCCGTTCAAGTAAAAGGAGAAGTGAATGCACAATTTATTTTATTCTATGATCCAACTACTTTATTCGGCTTAACTGTTTCTGAAGAAGGGGTTCGTCACTTTCGAACATTTAAAACATATAGCTTAGAGCCTTATAAAGGTGATACTGTGCGTTTACGAATTCGGAACGAGGACAACATTGTTTCGTTCTATTTCAAAGAAGAAGATGGAGAATGGAAAAAGTACGATAAAGTGATTGATTCATCTGGCTTCCATCACAATACATTTGGAGGATTTTTAAGTTTGCGGATCGGGTTAGATGCAGTTGGTAATGGCGAGGTTTATTATCGCGATTTCATTTATCGCGAGCTATAGAAAAATTAGAGGGGATGGCTAAGAAATAGCCATTCCCTCCTTATTTTTGTTTACATGTGTAAAGGTGTCAAATATACTATAATTAACAATTTTATGAGGAGAATCGACTATGTATATAGCCCATGTTAGGGAAAAGGATCAAACGATTCAATCGTTACGTGAGCATTTGCACGGTGTTAAAGTATTAGCGGAACAATTTGGTGAAAAGCTTGGGTTAAAGCATGTAGCAGGTCTTGCAGGGCTATTGCATGATGTCGGGAAATATAGCGATGAGTTTCAAGAGTACATTTCGAATGCGACGTTTCATCCAGAACGGCAAAACAAAATACGAGGACAAGTGGATCATTCTACAGCAGGCGGGAAATTACTATATTCAGAGCTTCATCAGTCAACCAGTACTGGTTATGAAAAGCAATTATCTGAAATAGTTTCAAACTCGATCATTTCACATCATTCAAACCTCCATGATTATCTCTCACCAGATGTTGAATCTCCCTTTTTAAAGCGTGTAACTGAAAAAGAGCTTCAAGGATATAGCCAAGCGATTACTCGTTTTTTTGAAGATGCAATGGCAGAATCTGAATTTAATACATATCTAGCTATGGCAGTAGATGAATTAAAACAAGTAACCGACCGTACTCCGACACAAAGCTTTTTCCTAACGAATTTATAACGAAGAGTATGGTGTAAATTGGAGTGGGGAAGGTGGGATAGATGATTTGTTTTTCTAAATGGGATACATAGATCTTAAAGGCAACGTTAAATCTAGTAAAGGAGGTGAAAATACAGTAATGAGAAACGAGATTCAATTTGAGGTATTTGGTGATTATGCACTTTTCACGGATCCACTCACGAAAATTGGTGGTGAAAAGTTATCATATAGTGTCCCAACCTACCAAGCTTTGAAAGGAATAGTAGAGTCTATCTATTGGAAGCCGACACTCATCATTGTTGTGGATGAATTACGAGTGATGAAACCAATTAAAATGGAGTCAAAAGGAGTACGTCCGATTGAGTATAGAGGGGGAATACCCTTGCGAATTATACGTATCTAAAAGATGTTCATTATCAAGTGAGGGCCCACTTCGAGTTTAATTATAACCGTCCGGAGTTGGAATTTGATCGAAATGAAGGGAAACATTTTAATATCATGAAACGAGCATTAAAAGCTGGTGGCCGACGCGATATTTTTCTCGGTGCACGGGAATGCCAAGCGTATGTGGAGCCATGTGAATTTGGAAAAGGACCAGGCTATTATGATGACCAAGGAACGCAACATTTAGGGACGATGGTTCATGGCTTTAATTATCCGGATGAGACTGGTCGCAATCAGTTTGAAGTGAGACTATGGTCGGCTGTAATGGAGCAAGGCTATATAAAGTTTCCGAGACCAGAAAAATGTACAATTATCCGCCCAATTAAAGATATGCAGGCAAAATGGTTTGACCAATATAATGTAGCAGCTGTGGAAAAAACGATTCATGGTTTGGGAGGTGAGTAAGTGAGTTGGTTATATCAATTGTACAAAACGTACGAATTACATATTGATCAAGTTGGCAAAGTAGCTAAAAAGCAATGGGACCGTGAATATTCACTATTGCCTATTTCTCATACGACTCAAAATGCCCACATCGAAGTTACCGTTGATGAAGAAGGTGATTTTCTTGATGCGAAAATAGTAAATAAAGAAAGCACGTTAATTCCTTGTACAGAGGAAGCGGCTAGCAGGTCGGGTTCTAAAATAGCTCCTTACCCGTTACACGACAAGCTTAGCTACGTCGCGGGGGACTTTATAAAATATGGTGGGAAAATTAAAAACCAAGATCAAATTCCATTCAATAGTTATGTACATAATCTAAAGGCATGGGCACAGTCACCGTTTGCTACCAAAAAGGTCAGATGTATTTATGAATATATAAAAAAGGCACATTAATTGCCGATCTAGTAGAGAAAAAAATACTTGTCTTGGATGATCAGCAACAACTAATAGAAAATTGGAATAAAGCATATGAAGATAAGCTAGGGGAGAAGCCAGCAATCTTTTCTAGTGGAGCGAAAGATCAATTTAGTGCTTTCGTAAGATTTAACGTGTATCTCCCAGAATCACCAGATGCTGTATGGAAAGATAAAGAAATGTATGATTCTTTCATTGCTTATTATAATGAAAAACTAGCTGAGGAAGATGTTTGTTTTGTTACTGGCAAAAGGCTCCCGAGTACAGATCGTCATGCGAATAAAATTAGACACGCAGCAGATAAAGCAAAGTTAATTTCGGCAAATGACAATACTGGATTTACGTTTCGTGGACGATTTAAAACGAGTAGAGAAGCAGTTAGTATTAGTTACGATGTTTCGCAAAAAGCACATAATGCACTTAAATGGCTCATACATCGGCATGAAAAGATGATAGACAATCGCGTCTTTCTTGTGTGGAATAATGAAGGTGATGTGATACCAAATCTACAAGCAGACGCGATGGATATTATGATGCAAAGTAAACGGGAAATCGAGAGGGACCCGGATACGGGTCATATTATAGCTGGAGGAGTTAAGAAGGCAATTGATGGCTATCGACATGATTTGTCATATCAGCCTGAAGTGAATATTCTGATTCTCGATTCTGCAACAACAGGAAGAATGGCTGTTTTGTATTATCGAAACATGAATAAAGGGATTTATCTCGATCGTTTGAAAAATTGGCATGAATCATGTGCATGGGAGCATCGTTATCGTAAAAGCAACGACAAATTTGTTGTCTTTTACGGAGCTCCCGCAACAAAGGATATTGCGTTTGCAGCATATGGCCCAAGAGCGAGTGACAAAGTTGTAAAAGGATTGATGGAGCGAATGGTTCCTTGTATTGTTGATCAGTGCACTATTCCAAGAGATATAGTAAGAAGTGCATATCATCAAGCTTCAAATCCAGTTTCGATGGAACGTTATGAATGGGAAAAAACATTGAGTATCACATGTGCATTAATTCGAAAACTGTTATTAGGACAGAAGGAGGAATGGGATGTGCCATTAGATATAACGTCAACGGATCGTAGTTATTTATTTGGGAGGTTGCTTGCAGTTGCAGATGTATTAGAACGAATGGCTTTAGGTAAAGAAGAGAAAAGAGCTACAAATGCAATTCGTTATATGAATTCTTTTTCTAAAAACCCCGGACGTACATGGAAAACAATTCAAGAAAGCCTACAACCGTATCAAGCGAGATTAGGGACAAGAGTTATTCATTTAACGAAATTAATAGATGAGATTAGCGACCAATTTAACATTGAAGATTTTAATAATATACCGTTATCGGAAAAGTATTTATTAGGATTTTACAGTCAACGTCGTCAACTGTATAAGAAAAAAGAGGAGGAAAACAATATTGAGTACACTTGATCACAAGATTGATTTTGCTGTTGTTTTAACTGTTACAAAAGCCAATCCGAATGGAGATCCTCTCAATGGGAATCGCCCACGTCAAAACTATGATGGGTATGGTGAAATTTCAGATGTGGCCATTAAGCGAAAAATCCGTAATCGATTATTAGACATGGGAGAATCTATATTTGTTCAATCGGATGACCGAAAAAAAGACGCTTATAAAAGCTTGAGAGATCGTGCTGATGCAAACCCTAAGTTAGCAAAAATGCTAAAGGATAAAAATGCCTCCCCTGAAAACTTTGCAAAGATTGCATGTGAAGAATGGCTCGATGTTCGAAGTTTCGGCCAAGTGTTTGCTTTTAAGGGATCGCAATTATCAGTCGGAGTTCGTGGACCAGTTTCAATTCATACAGCAACTAGTATTGACCCAATTGATATTGTAAGTACTCAAATTACAAAAAGTGTAAACTCCGTAACAGGAGAAAAAAGAAGCTCCGATACAATGGGGATGAAGCATCGTGTTGATTTCGGTGTGTATGTTTTCAAAGGGAGTATTAATACACAACTTGCTGAAAAAACAGGGTTTACAAATGAGGATGCAAAGAAAATCAAGCAGGCTCTCATTACTCTTTTTGAAAATGATAGTTCTTCTGCACGCCCAGATGGTAGTATGGAGGTTCGTAAAGTATATTGGTGGGAACACTCTACTAAATTAGGGCAATATTCTTCTGCTAAAGTACATCGTTCTTTACGGATTAAATCGAAAACGGATGTGCCAAAAGCGTTTGATGATAAGAACTATGTAGTAGAATTATCTGACTTAGAAGGTCTATCAGTAGAGGAAATCGATGGACAATAATGCAGAAGATCGTTATTTATTAAGCCATTTGTCTTGAAGAGCTGCTGCTTTGTCAAATCAAGAAAGGATATATCTACTTTATGAGTGCGTGGATTGAATAATCCATTTAAATAAACGTTTAATTAATTTACCGTTTCCAATGATTTAATGAAAAAAGGCTGAGAACTGCTACTACAAAACAATTTTGTACATAAATCGTTAACCACGTTTTAAAATGGGCGTTGTTTATTTTTTTGTATCGATAATTAATTAATATGAAGAAAAGAAAAACAACCCTCTATTTAGGATTAGGGGGCTGTTTCTCTAGTAGTTTGATAAAGTTGTCTTTGAAATAGTAAAGTAAGTAGATGTGCATTATTAACAGGATAATGGCTAAAGGGAGTAAAGAATGGTCTAAAAAGATATGAAGTAAGACTATATTTGCAATAATAGGAGCAAGTACAGTGAGAGAAAGAGGAATGAAACGATTTGACAGAAGTAATAATCCACAAACCACTTCAAGAGACTTTTCCACAATTAACAAATAGTTAAATTCGAACAAAGCCATTGCATCTGGCTTGTTGGTATAAACGGTTCGAGATTGAATATGACAAAGAAACCATTGACCCCTGCCAATAAAAAGATAACTCCTAATACAATTCTAGAAAGATGAAAGAGAATTTGCAAACTGGACACCACCTTTATTCTTTAAGAATATCGTACCATTAAAAATCGGTTAGTAAAAGATAGTTTAAAAATAGGTGCAGATATGTAATAACATGGGAGACGTAAGAGATCTTACTTATTAATTAGTTGTAATATACTCATAATCCACTTGTATGCACATCTTATTCAGGTGACAGATTGGAAAAACACTAATAATTATATCGAGGGAGAGGTTCTAACAACGGTGGATTAAAGTTATAATGGCTATTATAGGTAATTTATTTAAGGAAACTTACGAAAATATGTTGCAGAATAAACTATCCTCATATATAATAAAATTGATCTTATACGTATAAGTTATATTAAACTTGAAAGCGTTTGATACAAGGATGGATAATTAGTCTTATAGATAAATAGATTTATAATTGTGAGATGCTATCAATTGAATAACATATACGTATAAATTGAAATGAAAGGGTTTTCCCATATTCCAAGTAAAAAGTAAAAAAAAGGGGCAGGAGTGATAATGATGAAAAAGTTTTTAATGATGTTAGCCATCTCTCTACTATTTATTGTAACAGCGTGTGGAGGTAATGGTGGCGATGAAGCAAGTGATGGATCGAGTGATGCAACCGATGGCGGTGGTGGAGAATTAGAAGAACAGGTTGTTGTTGGTGATGATATTGAAGGGGCAACAGAGCTTACATTCTGGAATTTCCAAAGTCTTCATTCGGAGTTCTTTGAAGATGCAGCTATTCGATGGAATGAAGAAAATCCTGATCGTCCGATTAAGTTGGTAGCGCAAACGTATCCATTTGATCAATTGCATAATAACTTATTATTATCCTTACAATCTGGTAGTGGTGCACCTGATTTAGCTGATATTGAGATATCTCAATTTCCAAACTATCTACAAGGAGTACCTCAATTAGAGCCATTGAATAATATTATTGAACCAGAGATGGATAATCTAGTACAGTCTCGCTTTGAGATTTATGCGAAAGAAGGCGACTATTACGCTATTGATTACCACGTAGGTGCAACAATGATGTATTACAATGTTGAAATTATGGAAGAAGCCGGTGTTGATATAGATACAATTGATACATGGGATGATTACATTGAAGCGGGTAAACAAGTTGTAGCAAATACGGATGCTACGATGACTACGGTTGAAACGGATGAGCACTTTTCTTTCTGGCCGCTAATCAGTCAACGAGGCTCTGATTATTTTGATGAAAATCACGATGTTATTCTTGATAACGAAATCAATATTGATACACTACAATTTTTACACGATTTAGTGTATGAGCATGAAATTGCTGAATTAACACCAGGTGGTTTCCACCATGCTGAAGATTATTTTGGTTTTATGAATGATGGTGGAGCTGCATCTTTAATGATGCCAATGTGGTATATGGGCCGTTTCATCGATTCGATGGAAGACCTTAAAGGTAAGATTCAAATTCGTCCACTCCCTGCTTGGGAAGAAGGCGGGAATCGCTCAGCTGGTATGGGTGGAACAGGTACAGTCGTTACAAACCAAACAGAAAATGCGGAATTAGCAAAAGATTTCCTAGCGTTTGCGAAATTAACAGAAGAAGGAAATGTGAAACTTTGGGAAGTCTTAGGCTTTGATCCACTTCGTCACGACGTATGGGATTCTGAAGAAATGCGTAAGGAAAACCGTTTCTATGAATATTTCCATGATGATATTTTCGATATTTTATTAGAAATTCGTGATGATATTAATGATTTAAACATTACAGAACAAACGCCAAATGCACAGCAAGAAATCCATACACAAGTAATGCACTCAGTATTGCGTGATCAATCTAGAACACCAGAAGAAGCATTACATGATGCGGCTGAAGCTGTAAGAGCAAGAATGTATTAATTTTCAAATAGTTCCTAAGGAGAAGGTTACGCATGCTTCTCCTTAGGATATAATTTTGTTGAGGAGGGCAAAAAGTGAAAACGACTTCCGTTAAAGAAGAGAAACAAGCTTTAGGGCCAACTAATAAACGGTTTAACATTTTATATTCAAAAAAAGCAGCACCTTATATTTTTGTTTCTCCTTTCATTATTTCATTTTTAGTTTTATTTCTTTATCCATTTATAAGTGCAGTGAACATGAGTTTTCAAAGAGTTTTGCCAGGTCAAGTTGAATATGTAGGAATGGCGAACTATCAACGAGTTTTTAATCCTACTTTTTATACGGCATTACAAAACACGACGGTTTATGTCATTCTTACTGTCATTATTTTAACGGTTCTTCCGATGATATTTGCGATCTTTTTAAATCATCGGTTAATGAAGTTTACAAACTTGTTTCGTGCATCTATCTTTATCCCAGCTTTAACATCAGTCATCGTTGCTGGTACGATTTTCCGAATAATCTTTGGAGATTCTGATAACGCGTTCGCTAATCAAGTGCTACAACTTTTTGGATTAAATCCAGTTGATTGGCGTTATAATTCATGGTCTGCGATGTTTTTAATGGTTTTCCTAGCTTCATGGAGATGGATTGGAGTTAATGTCCTCTACTTCTTAGCGGCACTACAAAATGTGAGTAAAGATGTATATGAAGCAGCAGATATCGATGGGGCGAACACATGGCAAAAATTCAAAAATGTTACCTTCCCAGCGATAAGGCCAATTGTTATCTTCTTAACAACGATTACAACTATTAATGGTTTTAGAATGTTTGAGGAGAGTTTCGTTTTCTTTGAAACAAGTTCTCCAGGTAATATTGCTTTATCAGTAGTTGGTTATATTTATGTAGAAGGTATTCAACGTAATGATATGGGATTTGGGGCCGCTGTTGGAGTTGTTCTCTTAATCGTTATCTTTATCGTGAGTGTCATTCAATTATTCGCAACTGGTGCATTTAAAAAGGGTGATTCATAATGAAAAACATGGATAAAAAACCAAAAGAGAAACTAATTAGTACATTGCTCGTTTTGTTATTTACAGGTGTAGCGATTATTGCTCTGTTTCCTGTTATAGCATTAATTGTTGCTTCATTTAGTCCAGCATCAGATCTAATGCGTTATGGATTGACAGCGGACCTATTCTTTTCTAATTGGGACTTTGAGAATTATAATGCTCTCTTTGGAGCTGAAGGAAGTGGTTATTGGCAATGGTATGTGAATAGTCTCATCGTATCAGGTGTGCTTATTGGGTTGTCACTTCTTTTCTCGTCGATGGTTGGGTATGCATTGGCTCTCTATGACTTTAAAGGAAAGGGATTTATCTTTGTACTCGTTCTTTTAATCCTAATGATCCCATTTGAAATTTTAATGTTACCACTTTTCCGCATCATGACTACATTGGGCCTAGTCGATTCTTATTTCGCTGTTATGCTGCCATTAATCGTTGCACCAATAGCTGTCTTTTTCTTTAGACAGTATTGCTTGGGGCTACCAAAAGAATTAATGGAATCGGCTCGTGTTGATGGTTGTACGGAATATGGAATATTCTTCAAAATTATGGCACCTTTAATGCTGCCGTCATTTGCTGCAATGGCTATATTACAGGGTCTCACAAGCTGGAACAATTTCCTATGGCCATTACTTGTTTTACGTTCTAACGATATGTTTACTTTACCAATAGGGTTAGCTACACTTTTAACTCCTTATGGAAATAATTATCAAATATTATTTTCCGGATCAGTTTTAAGTATTATTCCTATTATCATTCTATTCTTATTCTTCCAGAGGTTCTTTATAGAAGGATTAACGTCTGGTGGGGTGAAAGGTTAATTGGTAAAGCTTTATTAGAAAGGAAGGGGAGACTGACCAATGGTTATGGAAAAGATCGATCAAGTCTTTCGTTTGATATCAAGGTTCGCCCTTTTTGAATTTAATATGGATCGGATTTTCAGCAATTGGTCTTTTTGTAGTCGGCTTTTTTCCAGCAACAATTGCAATGTTTGCAGTTGTTCGAAAATGGGTACGAGGAGAACAGCATAACGCTGTTTTCCGAACGTTTTGGTCGATTTATAAACAGGTCTTTCTAAAGGCGAATCTATTTGGTTGGGTGATAGCTTTAATTGGTGGTGTATTGTACCTCAATTACCGCGTTATCGTTGCAGCCGGTACTGATATTCCGATTATTGTCGTGCTGTCTTATATAATCATGGTTCTTCTTTACTTCCTTTTTATAGTGACATTGCTTCCGGTCTCTGTCCATTTTACTGGAGGAACAAAAGAGATAGTAATTAAGTGTATCCAGTTTATGATTGGGAGAGCACATCTATGTGTAGTATTATTACTATTAGTATGGACGTCAATTTATCTTTCATTATCATTTCCGACAGTTCTAATCTTCTTTACTGGAAGTGTGTTGTCGTATATGATGATGTGGTTCTTTCACCGTAGCCTAGAAAAATTAGAGATGAAAGCAACAAAGGAACAATATTCGTAGATTATTGTTCCTTTGAAATATAAAAAGAGGCAATGAAGTCTACGCTAAATTACCAATACATCAAGTAATGAGCAGCATGACTATTTGAGGTGTGTTATGGCAACTAAATATAGTATAGTAAAAAATTATATAAAATCTAAGATAGAAAATGGATGTATAGAGCCTCATCAAAAATAGGTTCTGAAAGTGAGCTTATGAAGCGGTTTCAATTAAGTCGTCATACTATACGAAAAGCAATTGATGATTTAGTTTATGAAGGTTGGATTTATAAGAAGCAGGGTGCTGGTTCTTTTTGTGCAGATCGCTCATTATCTAAATTAAATGAAAAAACATCCACTAATAAAAACATTGCTGTTATAATGACTTATTTCAACGACTATATCTTTCCGACGATTATTAGAGGAGCGGAGAGTTACTTAAGTTCTTACGGTTACAATGTAAGCGTTTTTAGCACAAATAATGATCTCGAACAAGAACGTCGTTGTTTGGAAAAGGTCATTTCCCAAAAGTTTGACGGATTAATTGTCGAGCCTACAAAGAGTGCATTTCCAAATCCGAACATTAGTAGTTATTTAAATATAGAACGCTTAGGAATTCCATATGTAATGGTACATGCTTATTATGAGGAGTTAGCACCTTTTCATATTGTATTAAATGATGAATTGGGCGGCTATATTCAAACGAAGCATCTAATTGACTGCAATCACAGGAATATCATCGGTTTTTTTAAAAACGATGATGTTCAAGGTATGAACCGAATGAAAGGCTTTATAAAGGCTCATCGAGAAAAAGGGTTGTCGTTACATCCAAGTCATATCATTACGTATACAACGGAAACGAAAAAAGAATACCCTTTACAGGAGCTCAGAAAAAAGTTGATGGGCTCTAATCGACCGACTGCTATCGTCTGTTATAACGATGAGCTTGTCATTTTACTATTAGATGTGATTCGGGAGTTGAAGCTGAAAGTACCTGATAACATTTCAATAGTTGGATATGATAATTCTATGTTATCAGTTGCATCGGAAGTAAAAGTAACGACGATTCACCATCCTCAAGATGCAATGGGATATGCTGCGGGTGAGGCCATTCATCATTTGATCGAGCACAAACATGAGCCAAAAAGTGAGAGCTTTGACTCGGTTGTATTTGAGCCCGAATTAGTGATCCGTAAATCAACAAAATCACTATAAGAAATGACTAAATGTAATTCATGCTGCAGAATAAACGCTAGCCAAGAATGAGATTTCTTGGCTAGCGTTTACTATTTACCCTAATTGTACAATTCGGCATATTGCCTTTTTGTAATGAAATAAAAAATACAATAGATAATTGTGTAAACAGCGTACATAATAGCTGAGGACAATAAGACGATTAGATAGGAGTTCTCCATTTCAATCATATAAAGAAAGACGACGGTGTCTGCTGTTTTCATCGCAAATACACTATGGAGAATACCGAGCACAAGTGGTATGAAAAATATCGGCAGTAAACGATTCGATATTACTTTCCTTTCGATTTGTTTACTCATTCCGATTTTACGTAGGATGAGAAACTGATGTTTTTCCTCTTCTGCTGCTGTGACTTGTTTGAAGTATATCAAGCTTGCTGTCATAAGAATGATCATGACACTTAAGAATAAACCGATAAAGAGGATAAGTCCAAATGTCTCCATTGCCTCAATATAGTGATTTAAAGCGAGACGGTATCCCCATACGTCGTTATTTTGTAACAGCTCATTTAATTCAGCATTTAAATCCGTTGATGACAAAGCTTGTTCGTAGTTAATCATATATGCATAGCCATCCGTCGTATGTATATCACCAACTGCCATGAGGTGATCATAATCATCGTCACCAATGACAAGCATATCGAGTGCTCCGAATAGACCGATATCTAGACTAAGAGCAGAAGTGATTGTAAGGATCTCTTCAGAGAAAAATAGTTCTTCCCCAATAATCGCTTCTTCTAGTTCTTCAGAAACAAATGATCTTACATATAACGCTTCTCCATTCTTTAATGAAACGATGTCTACATCTTTTCTTTTTGATAAGGAAAGAAATTCATGAAAGGTCGTTTCATTGTATATTCGAAAATAGTGCTGATTAGAATTAATATAATGATGCTTTGTATATGAACCATAAATATCGGACATGTTTGGTTCAACTGTTTGTAAAGGCATTGAATATTGATCAATTACATCTATTTCATGGTTTTCAAATATAGTATGAACCTTTGAAACAAGATCGGGATTGTCGTTATAAAAATGCAAATCATAACCAACGGTATTATATGTGTTTTGTTCTATGTTACTGTATAATGTATAACCTGTTGCAATTGCTGTTGTAGCAACAGCGGAAAGAACGGCAATCGTAGCCATCAATGATGAGATCGTAAGGGTGCGATGGGATAAAGCGGATATTGAGATTAACGCATCGCCCTTGTAATACATCTTTTTGATTTTTTTTAGTAGATGCAGCACTTTTGCTAATCCTGACCAGAAGAACAGGTATGTTCCTGTGATCACAAGAAGTAAAATAACAAGAGAGTATTGAAACACTTTTTGTGGGTCACTTGAAAAGGCTAGTACATAGCCAGTGGTAATCAAAGCAATGGATAGCACTAAACCGAAATAAGAACCTTTTGTTTTGGTCTCAGCCACTTTGTCAGCTTTAAATAAGTCGACCAATTGAAACTTATGAATCACTCGAAGACCTGCTAGGCCCATAATCGAAAAAATGATCAAAAACAAGCTAGTAGTAATGAGGATTGATTCTATCGTGATTGTAAACCCAATGTCATCTGTATAAGAAGAGAGAGACATATTAAGTAGCAGCATGGCTGTTAACTTTGAAAAGAACACCCCTAAACCAATTCCGATAAGAAGTGTTAAAGATCCAATGATCATTGTTTCGATAAATAAAAGGAGTCCGATCTTATGATTGGGCATACCGAATAACGAATACGTAGAAATTTCTTTTTTCCGTGCCTTAATAAAGCTATTATTTGAACTTATAAGGAAAAAGAAAATAAATACGATGATGATCACACCAAAGCTAATCAAAAAGGACTGGTACCGGTTGTCATGTGTAAAGGCATGCTTGATTTGCTCGTTAAAAAGTAACGCCAAAAACGAATATGCAGTGAAAACACTGAAACTTAAAGAGAATACATACATGACGTATTTATGAAAGTGACGTTTGATGTTGCGTAGAGCCAAGGTAAAAAGATTCATGCTCGTTCTCCCCCTAGCACGCTCATCACATCCAGAATCGAGTCGAAAAATTGCTTTTTATCATTACCAGCGTGCAGTTCATTATAAATCTCACCGTCGTGGATAAACATAATTTTTTCACAATAGCTAGCAGCAAATACATCGTGTGTAACCATGAGTATGGTCGATTTATATCTTTGATGAATGTGAGTAAAAAGCTTGAGAAGATCTTTACTAGATTTAGAATCTAAACTTCCGGTAGGTTCATCCGCAAGAATGAGCTTCGGTTCTGTAATTAATGCTCGACAAGCTGCTGCACGTTGTTGCTGACCGCCGGAAACTTCGTAAGGGTATTTATTTAAAATATCTTTTATCCCAAGATCAGTTACTAACGGTTGTAGCTTTTCATCAATGATTTTAACAGACACCCCTTTTAATGAGAGGGGAAGGATAATATTTTCCTTTAAAGTCATCGTTTCAAGCAAATTATAATCTTGAAAGATAAAGCCGATATTGCTCATTCGGTATTCAGCCAGTTGCTTTTTCTTTAATTTTGTAATGAGTTGCCCATTTAATTGGTACGTTCCTGAAGTGGGCTTATCAAGTGTACCGAGCAAATTGAGGAGAGTCGTTTTTCCTGAGCCTGATGCCCCCATAATACCGATAAACTCTCCTTCGTAAACATCAAAGCTGATATTCTTTAACGCTTGATACATTTGTTTAGATTTCTTTGAACCATATGTTTTACTAATGTTCTCAACTGATACAATTTTCACTTTTCTCCCTCCAACATTCCTTTTGATCTTACTTTAACGTACGGTTGTACAGGGAGAAATCGATTTATCTTACAGCATGACCGACAACCTTACATTTTTGTCACATCATAAACGGTTTCGTTATGAGTAAAGTGAAGGCAAAATTCAGCATATTGGTTATAGACTGAATGTACGGTAATTCGGTGTCCAAGCATGTCGCTTATTTTTTTCGATAAGTACAAACCATAGCCTGTAGCTTTCAAACCAGTACGATGTTCACTTCCGGTATAACCTTTTTGAAAAATTTGCTCTAAATCTTTCTCTAAAATTCCGTTCCCACTATTCCATATTGACAGGATCGTTTCGTCTTCTTTAGCAATCGTTTTAATTTGAATACTACCACTAACAGGAGAGTATTTAACAGCATTTGAAATGAATTGAGATATTATATATCCACTCCATTTTTCATCTGTTAATACTGTCTTATCGTCGCCGACGATTGCTATCTCGATTTTTTTACGGCTGAAAAAGCTAGAATATGCTTTTAAAGAATGAGCGATCAATTTCCTCGTCGATGTAGGAGCAATTTTGTAATCCTCATGAAAACGTCTTGATTTCATTTCATAAAAACTCTCTGTGCTGATTCCTCAATTGAAAAAAGTTCACGGGAGATGGAATCATATAGATTTGGTGGTAATGTTTCCTCTTCTGATTCTATTATAAGCCTTGCAGCTGCGATAGGAACTTTGATGTCGTGAATCCACTTTGTAATAAAGTCTAGCTCCTCTGCCGTTCTTGTCTCGATCTCATTTCGATAGGTTTCAAGCTCATAAACGACCTTCTCAATTTGCTTCGCTAAAGTGGCATCAAGTGGGTAAGTGAAATCTTCTAATTCAGCGTTAGAAGCATGTAATTCAGAAAATTGATTTATTTTTTTTACACGCTGAGTTAGAATCACGTAATCAAGTAAGGAAAATACACATAAAAATAGAAGCCAGCCCATCAAAATGTATGCTTCACTAGTTTGAGTGAGAGTTAGACTCGTATCCAATTTATATACACTGTATGTAAATAGTGTAACTAGTAAAAAGAATAGCAAGGTAAGCCAACGCTCTTTAATATAGAGGCGAATATTCATGATAAACGATATCCTTCCCCTTTTACTGTCTTTATATAGTCTTCTACATTAATTTCCTTCAATTTTCGACGTAGACGAGTAATATTAACCGTTAATGTATTATCGTCAACAAAGCTCTCATTGTCCCATAGTGTCTGCATGATTTTTGACCTTGTAACGGTATTTCCGTTATGTTGTATGAGGATGGCTAATATTTTCGATTCATTTTTCGTTAATTCTATCTCATCCTGATTCGTCACAATTAGCTGTTTATCTAGATGCAATAGTAAGTCTTTGTATTGGAGAGTATGCAACGTTTCGTCATTATAGGAATATGAGCGCCTTAGGGTTGCTTGTATTTTTGCAATTAATAGATCAATAGAAAACGGTTTCTCGATATAATCATCTCCTCCTTGAGTGATCGCTCTAATCTTATCAGCATCTGTATCCCTTGATGAGATGAACATAATAGGGACATTAGATAGTTCTCTAATTTTTGTACACCAATAGAAACCATCATAGTACGGTAAATTAATGTCTAATAAAATTAAATGGGGCTCGAATGAATGAAAAGGCGTTAAAATATCTGAAAATACCTCTATTCTTTTCGGAGTGAACCCCCATTTTTGTAGGCTTTTTTCAATAATGGATGAAATCGTTACGTCATCTTCAATAATTAACACTTTATACATGATGATCACTCCTCGAGTTTAGTGATTTGATAAAAGGTAGCACTACAGGCATGTTTATATTAGTATTTTACAAATAATCAAGATCGATAGAAACAATTGATTTCTGTAAGAAGATTTTCAATAGTTAACGCCTAATCATTCCTTTACTGTCTTAGCTAAGCGTCGAACTCCCTCACTTATTTCTTCCTCGTCTAAATGTCCATAGCCTAGAATCATTTTATTCAGATGGAGTCCTTTATGTATGGAGTGGTCTTCAACTGGATAAATCCGAACACCGTTCGTATGCCCCTTTTTGATCAAATCTTCGGTAATAACTAGCCCGCTCCATTCAACTATTAAATGTAGTCCAGTCGAGTGACCTGAAATCTGTAAGAGATTCGGAAACGTTTGATGCATTAATTGGATTAAAAAGTCTCTTCGTTTTTTATATACTTTTTTCATTTTAAGAATGTGGCGTTCTAAATAACCGTCTTGAATAAATTGGGCTAATGTTAACTGCTCCACTGAAGGTGTGTGTAAATCTGAGAACCATTTATATTCACGGCATTTATTGATTAGTTGTGTCGGGAGCACCAAATAGCCAATACGTAGGGCAGGCGATAAGATTTTACTAAATGAACCGATATAAATAACTCTTGACGGGTCAAGTCCTTGTAATGAACTGATCGGTGTGCCTTCATGACGAAATTCACTATCGTAATCATCTTCAACAATGTAACAGTTTGTTTCTTTTGCTAAATGAATTAATTCAATACGACGTTGGATTGGCAATGTACTCCCCAAAGTACTGATGTGAAGGCGTAACAAAAATAGCTTTCGGTTGAATGTATGAATCTATTAAATCTGTTCTAATTCCTTTATGATCAACAGGGATTCCTTGAATATGTGCACCACTAGAAGCGAAGATAGATTGGATATCATTTGTAATCGGATCTTCCATAATGATGTGATCGCCCTTTGATAGCAATAATTTAGCAACAAGTGTTAAAGCTTGAGTTGCCCCCGAAGTAATGACAATTTGATGAGGGTGACATTGGGCACCTCGTACTTTCAATAAATAGGCAGCTAGACTTTTCCTTAAATCCGGTAACCCCTCAGGGTTCCCATAGCTGAAGACAGTATGGGAACAATTATGAATTGTATGATAAGTAAGCTTAGCCCATGTTGAACGAGGAAATAGGCGTAAATCTGGAATGCCTGAACGGAAGTTGATTAGGTCATGTTCGTCGTTGCTTCGTTGTTCTTCCTTAAATATCAACTCCTCACCTCGACGTACACTAAAATTTGCACCATAGGAAACATATGTACCAGAGCCGCGACGCGTTTCAATGAAGCCTTCTGCTAGTAATCTCTCATATGCTTCAATAATAATGTTTCGTGAGACGTTTAACTCCCTCGCTAATTGCCTTGTCGAAGGTAAACGTTCATTTGCTTTTAAATCAGCCTGTAGTATCTTATCTTTCATTTGCGTATAGATTTGTGCTGTTAAAGGCTCTTTTAATTTTCGATCAATCGTTAACCAAAGCATACAAACTCTCCTCATTTCAGTGGTACCATAATTATTCAACAATAGTGGATCTATTTTAGACCAGTTTATCATGATAGCTTAGTTAATAGAAAATGATGATGAGGAGGAATAAAGATGTTTTATAGAAGTGGTGGTTGCTTTACAATTCAAAGAAATGTGTGTAAGAAGGCTAGGTTCGTACATGAAAAGTAATTATATTAAAATGTTCCTTGCTATGCTCATTGTCGGTAGTTCCGTCGTTTCGAATAAAATGCTTGTTGAGCATGTACCTGTGTTTATTGCTTCAGAGTTAAGGTTTGCCATAGCAACGATAATTTTAATTTCGTTATTATGCAAATATGAAGGGATTCCAAAAGTACGTGCGAAAGAGCTTCTAATTCTTTTTCTACAAGCATTGACCGGTGTTTTTTTGTTTAGTGTCTGTATGCTCTATGGCTTAAAACATACGACTGCTTTAGAAGGAGGGATCATTACAAGCACGTTGCCTGCCGTGATGGCCATTTTAGCTTTTATTGTCTTAAAGGAAAGACCATCATTAAAAGTACTGATTGGCATAGGTTTAACGATGATAGGTCTAACTTTTATTCAAACTACCGGAAGTACCATAGTCAGTGGGGGATAGGATCATTAATTGGAAATCTATTGATATTGTGTGCAGTTATAAGTGAAGCAATGTTCATCTTACTTGGTAAAATTAGTTCTAAAAACACTCGCCACTAGTCATTACTACTATGGTTAGTGCAATTGGGACGATATTATTTTTACCGTTTGCTATATTTGAATTTCAAACATTCTCTATAGGTCAACTTACATTAATAGATTATGGGTTGATTACGTACAATGGGTTATTTGTTACTGTTATTGCCTTTTTATTAATGTATCAAGCGGTAAGGGAAATACCGGCATATAAGGCTGGAGTGTTATCAGGAGTCATTCCTATAAGTGCAGCAGTATTTTCTTTTGGCATTTTAAATGAGTCATTAACTATCAGTCATTTCATCGGTATGGTAGTTGTGTTGTGTGCAATTTATTTAATTACTAATGAGAAAAGTCGAGAGGATAACGACAATAAACAGAGAATGAGTAAGAAACGATAATAATAGGAGGTAGGCGTGAAATTCTTAGATAGGTTTCAGACTTTAACAGGTCAACCACATCAATTAGGTTATCAAGAAATTGAACCTCATCCTCTTTTAAAGCGCTATGTTCGTTGTTTTTGGACTGATCACCAAAGTCAAACTCAATCACGCGTAATCCCGGATTTGTGTACAGATATATTGGTCTATATCGATGAAGCATCAAGTAGCGTGCATTCGAAATTTTGCGGAATTAATGATACTTATTTCGATACAACAACTAACTTAACCTCATCTGTGTTAGGGATTCGCTTTTTGGCTGGAGTGGATGGCTATTCTCTACTGAAGACTTCAATTCGACGAAAAATACCGTCGTTGATTTAGAGGATTACTTTTCAATGCTAACAAGGTTGCTTCAGGATGAACGTTTCATAAGGATGAATCTCGCTCAAAGGATTGAGGCGATTGAATTGATATTACTTGAAAAACTAGAAGCAGAAGAGAAATGGCTCCACCCTGATTTCCTCAATTGTATGAATCTGATTTTGCAGACCGATCAACCTGTTGATCAAAATGATCTAATACGACATTGTGCGATTGGAGCACGACAGCTTGAACGATTATTTCGGCGGTATACAGGACTTACGCCAAAGAAAATGATCAATTTAACTCGTTTTCAAAAGGTTTGGAGAAGAATGTATTGTACACGAACGTGCGACTCTATGGAATTAGTCCACCATTTTGGTTATGTTGATCAATCACATTTCATCAGGGAGTTTAAAACATTTAGTGGGATGACACCTAATAAAATGTTGCAACGGTTATAATAGACATATGTCGTTTTTATACAATACGTCAGCTAGGAATTTAGATATGATCATAACATACATGAATGAGTTTACTGTGTAAGCAGAGCATAGTGGCTATTCAAAGTATCGTGTTTGATAGGAGTGAGCAAGGATGAATTCATTTATTGAAGAAATATGTCAAAAGCAACGTGGAGCGGAGCGTGATTTTAAGGAGGAGTGGCAAGCGATACGTTATCTTGTTGGGGAGAAAATATTTGCAATGCTCGGAACGAACGGTGAGGGGAAACAAATAGTAACATTAAAATGTGAGCCGCACAAAGCGGAACATTTGCGACAGGAGTTTGAGAGTGTCATACCAGGATACTACGTCAATAAGTCTCATTGGAATTCTCTACTACTTGAGGAATGTGATGTACCTAAAGAAGTCATTGAGCAAATGATTGTCGAATCGTATCAACTCGTCTACTCCAAACTAACAAAGAAAAAGAAGGAACAATTGCGTCCGGGATCTGAATAGAAATGATGTTATGGAGCTTTTCTTTCATATAGTAAGTAATACTGTAGTAATAACTTGACGATTATGTCGTATAACGATGATCGTCAAGCTTTTTTTGGTTACAAAGATTAGTTAGTTGGCGATATTTATTATATATCTAATAAAAAAGCGGTTGTTTTCAACTGACAATAGAGTAAACTTGTGGTAAGGGTATAAAAGCCTCTATCAAATCGAGAAATGCAACAGAAAGTATTTAGAATAGAAAAAAATTTGATCAATTAATAAAGTGGTAATTATTTATATATGGTAAAATAGTACTAGTTGTATTTGTTTTATAAAGGGGGAGATACGATAAGTCCAATAACTACTGAAATATGTGTCATTTAGAATAAAACTTATAATTGACGTAAGATTTAAAGGATTAAGAGTTATTTATTTTTAAACCATTGAAATGGTAAGGGGGAACCGGATAATGAAAAGAAGTGGATTTAAAGGAACGGCCTTATTTTTAATAGTTGTTTTATTTATTCATTTACTTCTTCCTTTTGGGGCATATGCTAATGCTGAAATAGAAAAAGTAGATATCATCGTATCGTATAAGGATGAAGTGCCAGATAACCCCGTTCTTATAAACTATGAAAATGAAGTCGTAATGAATACATTGCCGATACGAGCGATGACAGTACCAGTTAATGAGATTGATCGTTTAGAAAAAGACCCTAATGTCGTTTCCGTTTCAATTGATCAACCACTACAACTGATGGTAGAGGAAACGGATTTGACAGTTCAAAACAATACTAACGATTGGAACAATGAACTCGTTAAGGCTTTTGATGCTTGGATGATGGTTATTTAGGCGAGGGTGTAAAAGTAGCGTAATAGATACAGGTTTCGATGATCACCAAGATATTACATATGCAGGTGGATTTTCTGTATTTGAAGGTGAAGAGTATACAAATGATCATCATGGCCATGGTACACATGTGGCAGGGATAATTGGTGCTCGTCAAGGAACGCCTCATCAAGGGATTGCTCCTAATGTTGAATTATACGGTGTAAAGGTTTTTAGTGAAACTTTTGGTGGCGGAACGACAACAGATCTAATTAGTGGTATCGATTGGGCAATTGAAAATGATATCGACATCATTAATCTTAGTTTAGGCTTTGTAGAAGAGGTTCCTGCCGTTCATGACGCAATTAAAAATGCCTACAACCAAGGAATATTAATCGTAGCAGCTAGTGGAAATGGTGGAACTAAAGATGGAACAGGTGAGCAGATCGAATACCCAGCAAAATATGCTGAGGTGATCGCTGTTGCATCAGTTGACCAGGATCTAAACCGTTCCGAATTTTCTGCTGTGGGACCAGAAAATGAATTAGCTGCCCCTGGAGATGCAATTGGTGGGTTAGCACGGGGGAATACATATATTGGGATGAGTGGGACTTCTCAGGCATCTCCTCATGTTACGGGTGTAGCTGCACTATTAATGCAGAAATATCCACAGCTTTCAACGGAAGAAATCCGAGAATTATTAATTGAAAAGTCAGTTAGTTTAGGTTCAGAAGAAGGTCGAGATCGCTTATATGGTTACGGTCTTGTGCAATATGCAGTAATTGAGCCACCGGTCATTGAATATAATGGGGATTTTGAAATCCATATTGAGTATGGGGTCGACTTTGAATTCCCTACAGCAACTGTGATACATGAAAGAGAAGAGTTAGATGTCACCTTCAAGTTATTCAATGAGGCTGGTGAGGAAATAAGTAAGGAAGATTTCAGTACGGAAGCCCCAGGGACATACACGTTACAGTTTTATGCGGAGGACTCATTAGGTCAACAAGCTGATGTAGTAGAAGTGACCTTATATGTTCAACCATATATTGATACTGAACCACCAGTTATTCACTATGATGGTGAAATGGAATTAGAGCTCGAACATGGTGCAGAATTTATCGTACCAACAGTAACCGTGACAGATAACGTGGATGAAGACCTAGAAGCAACAGTTACGATTTATAATGAAGACGGACAAGTTGTTAATCAAAGTGACATTGATACGACAGTACCTGCTATTTATCAAGTGGAATATAAAGTAGCTGATCAATCAGGTAATGAAGCAGAATTAACAATAATCATTACGGTATTAGCACCACTTGATGAAGAACCACCAGTAGATGAAGGTGAGGCAGAACCGCCGGTAGATGAAGGTGAAGCGAAACCACCAGTAGATGAAGGTGAGGCAGAACCACCGGTAGATGAAGGTGAAGCGGAACCACCAGTAGATGAAGGTGAAGCGGAACCACCGGTAGAAGATAAAGATGAAAAAGGCAATCCGCCAGTAATTGAATATTCTGGGGAATTGGAGATTATTATTGGGTTTGGTGAGGACTTTGAATTTCCAACGGCAACGGTGTCACACGAAACTGAAGAACTAGACGTTACCACAAGTTTGTTCGATGAGAGTGGTCGGGAAGTTAGTGAGACATTGTTCAGTACGGAAGTCCCGGGGATATATACGTTACGGTTTACAGCTGAAGATTCATATGGTCAACAAGCTGAAGCTGTTGAAGTGACGTTAATTGTTCAATCTGAACCACCAGTTATTATCTATCATGGGGAATCACGAGAGTTAGAGATTGGATATGGAGCGAAATTTGTCTTACCAGATATATCTGTGGTTGATTACGACTTAGATATTTCGGTAACGATTTATGATGAAGATGGTCAAATTGTTGATGAAAACGATATTGATACGACCAAACCTGCTGTGTATCTAGTTGAATATATAGTAGTTAATAGATTTGGCGTTGAGAGCAAGCTAACAATAACGATAACGGTATTAGAAAAGGGCGAAGGTGAACATGGAAATTGGCCAGAGAAACCAATACCACCAGTAGGAGACGGTGATAACGATAACAAAGTAGAACAATTTGCATTTGTTACCGTTCAACCTGAAGTCAATGAGGGGGCTGCGGTCATTTCAGATGCTGTGATTGATTCGGTAGCTGACAATGGGACATTATTGATTGATCTTCATTCTGCTTCTACGGACTTAAGCCGGCTACAATTAACAGAAAATCAAGTTAGTGAATTGATTAGTAGAGGAATTCGAATTATTTTATCTAAAAAGGATGTCCAATTAACTATCCCTGCTGGTGTCTTTAAACAAGGAGATGCAGCCATTCATATCGAACGTGTCGGATCCGACAATGACATTGATTATATTGAACAAGCAAAGAGTGCTGTCTATCAATTTACGCTTGTCCAAAATGGAGAAAAAGTTCATCAATTCGAGGAGCCGATCGAACTTCGCTTTTTAATCAATGAAGAGGAAGAAGCGACGAATTTGAAGGTTTATTATTGGAATGGGAAGACTGGAGATTGGGAAGAGATAGGCGGTTCCCTTAAGGATGGCTATATAGTAGCTGAAACAAATCATTTTAGTATATTTTCAGTGTTCTCTGCTATGACTTTTGAAGAGGACGAATCCGACATTGAGGTGGACCCTGAAACTAAAAAAGGAAACGTAATTAATACAGAAACTGAAGAAGTAGAACTTCCACATGGGAAAGAGGGAACATTACCTAATACAGCTACAAGCCTGTATCATTGGCTAACGCTCGGTCTCGCTTTAATAGTGGTAGGGTTTGCTTTTACAGCGTTGAGAAGACTGCGACAAAATAGTTAGTATAGGTTGTTAATAGAGAACTCATAGTATATAACTATGGGTTCTTATTTTCATAGTAAAATATATATTAAGTGTGTTAATGTAATGGATATAGGTGTTATAATAGTTGGTTTTGGAATGGGTGCTGTGTTAAAAGAGTCAGGGGGAAGAATATGCCTGAATTTATACGTGGTCATGAAGACATTCTTATCATCGTTTATTGTTTTATCTTATTGTGGGTCAATATAGGCTACTTACGTGAACATAAAAAGGTAAAAAAGGGGCTACAAGAACTTAAATCAGAGGAAGAAGTGAATATTGATACCAATTCATTTGCTGTATTTATATTCGTTTTTACATTTAATTTTATCCGAAGGTGGTTATTATATATTTTAGCCGTTTTAACGACAGGTTCTTTCCTGATCGCTATCATTTCCGTTGTTTTATTCATTATAAGTTTGTATGATATTCTATTTAATTATCAATTAGAAAATTTGAAATCGTCGAAGGTTGGCTTATATCTTGCTATTATTGATACGGTTCTTATTGTAGGCTTTGTCCTGTATTTATTTATATAGTATTTCTTTCTAGTTTGAAAGAGTACATAATCACTAATAGGTATTAATTTTAACTACCAACATTCGGGTAGTTTTTTTTGTTGACAATAAAAGTAGCTGTGTTATACTGTGTATATCAATATAAACACTATAACACATGAGGTGATTTTAAATGTTGGATGTAATATGGCTTTATCTATTAGTATTTTTGTTAGCAGCAACACCGCTTATGGAGGCAGTTTATATTAGCCCAATCGCAGTATTTGGAGGTCTATCGATTGTACCTGTCATAATTTTAGCCATTGTAGGGAATGTGTTAACCGTTTTAATTGTAATTGTCTTTTTTGATAAAATTAGAGAATGGCGTAGGAAAAAGAAAGGCGAAGAAACGCAAAGTAAAAAAACAGCAAAAGCACAAAAACTTTGGCAAAAGTATGGGTTGCCAGGTTTTGCGTTACTTGGACCGTTTATTATTGGGAGCCATTTAGTTGCTTTTTTAGGTTTAGTTTTCGGTGCGACAAGAAAGGCTGTTACGACTTGGATACTAATTAGTATTGGTGGTTGGAGCATCGCATTATCAATTTTAGCGTTAGTTGGTATAGATGTACTGAATATAGAAAATCCTTTTCTTGAGCAAATTTTTACTGAGTAGGCGGGGGAAGGAAGGAGAAATAGGATGTGGAAGGATTCAATATGGCTTGTAAAAAAAGAGTTTAAATTTCAACGTATCGCATTTTTCTTTACGTTCTTGGCAGCGATTCTGTTTGCGTACCTTACGAATCCGTTTTTCGAAACATTTGCCATTCGAGATCATAGTAATGAATTTTCGTTATTTAGTCACTTTTATCTTGATCTAATTTTTATTGGGTTAGTTCCATCATTATCAACATTATTTATGTCAGGCCCATATTTAAGCTTAAAAACGATTAAAGAAGACCCTTTTGGAAAAAGAATCGGCTTTTATCGAGCTTTACCAATTCCTGTTAATACGATTGCTTTGAGTCGATTGTTGTTTATGGTACAAACACTTGTGATTATGTCATTAACTTTTTATATTGTGCTAACAATCGGTCTGTCAGAGCAGTTTTTCCAATACGTAACGTTAGAAGAGTGGATCATTTTTATTCTTGTATGGTTCGGTTATTCTTTAGCGTTTGGAAGCCTCAATACGTATATTGAATTTGGTACGAGTGGAAAAATGCTTTATATTATGGCGGGGGTTTTTCTAGTTGTATTTATTTTGATTATGATACTATTCCATCAAGTTATTGGGATGAGTGTGGTAGATTGCATTTTATTTTTGATTGGAAGGATGAAATGGATGGTAGCTGGCTTGTCTATTATGGTAGGAATTTTGATTTGCATCATGTTTTATTTCATCTTAATGAAGCGCCTCTTAACGAGAGATTACATGTAGGGGGCGGGGCCAATGAAGCTACCGATTATTGTGTCAGAAGACAGTAAGCAACCCATTTATTATCAGATTGAAATGCAAATTAAGACGTTAATTGTCAGCGGACAGCTTCCACCTAATACGCTACTGCCTTCTATTCGGGCATTATCAAGTGAACTAAGTTGTAGTGTTATTACAACGAGAAGAGCGTATCAAAATTTGGAGAATGATGGATTTATTAAAACAGTTCAAGGAAAAGGGACGTTTGTAAAGGTATTGGATATGGAAATGGCACAAGATACGAAATACGAAGTGACTCGCTCTGCTTTGCTGCAAGCGATTGAACAGGCAGAATTGATGGGAAGTAAAAGTGAAGATATTCGAATGGTGTTTGAAGATATTATGAAACAAAAGGATAGATAGAGTGGTGAAATGATGCTAACAGTTAATCAGTTAACGAAAAGCTATAAAACTTTTTCATTTGGACCTGTGGATCTTGAAGTGGAACAAGGCACGGTTGTTGCTTTAGTTGGACCAAATGGATCTGGAAAGAGTACGTTTTTCCGTTTGTTAATGAATCAAGTTCGTGAGGATCAAGGAGTTATTACGTGGTTTAATCAAAATATACGTTACGAAGAAGTTGAATTTAAACAGTCTGTCGGTTACATGGGGATTGGGCTGTATGATGTTTTTGAGCATTTGTCTATCAAAGAATTAGCTGAATTTGTCTCACGTTGGTACCTTCATGGGACCAAAAATGGTATGATGCATTAATTAAACGTTATGAAATTGATAGTAAGGAAAAATATCGGAATTGTTCAACGGGAACGAAAAGGAAGGTTGATTTTATACTTGCGTTAGCTCATCATCCAGCTATACTATTGCTCGATGAGCCAACTTCAGGTGTTGATCTTGTCTCACAACGTAAGATGAAGGATGACCTTCTGAGATTTATGGAAGAAGGAATGAGAAGCATCCTAATTGCAACTCACCAACAAGAGGAAATTAAACAATTAAGTGATTATATATGCTTTATGAATAAGGGACAGATTATTGACCACCTTGAAAAAGAACAGCTTCAAGAACGATGGGCTAGAATTTGGATTTCTTCATTGCCGAAAGAGCTAAAACAGCATCCGAATGTAAAGCAAGTAAGTGAGGAGCCCTTTCAGCTTGTAACTAATGATTTACCCGGCATTGAATCCGTTTTAGAAAGACTAAATGTTCAAATTACACATAGACAGCGTTTAGATTTAGATGAAGTGATGGAGTATTATTTTCTTTAAAGAACGAATAGGGCACAAGAGGAATAATATCCCTTCTTTGTGCCCTTTTTTCTGTTGTGATATTTAGAATGAACTAAATAATTTACTAGGTCTAGAAGTCTATGGAATGGGTTAATTTTACAACGGATATATTGATTGTTTCAATGGGGATTTGAAATACTAGTCAGCAGTTATACAACGGTAGGTTCAAAAAATACATTCTAACTCAGTTTCTTTAAGGTGATTTATGAATGCCACTATTTAAGTTGAGAAGATTTTTCTATTTCAGTGAAACAGCTAATTAGGCTAGCATCCAGCGTAATGTAAGGAGTTTAGTTATTTTGTTATGTCAGTTTTAATCGTAATGAGCCCCTTTAGTTTACCGACCGACTTAATGTTGTATTCATAGCTATTTATTAGCAAAGAAGAAAGTTCCATCTATTGAAGAGCTTGTTAACCTTGTAAGGGAATTGGTGAAGTTGAAACTCTTTCTAAAATGGGATATTCGGTCTATTTTATTATTTTCGACAATCCTCTATAATTTTAGAGGTTGAAATGTAAAACATAGGAGGTATTGATTAAAAATGTTGAAAAAAGTCTTGATGGTTTTAGTATCTGTAATCGTCTTAGGGGTAGCTTCTGGGTGTTCAATTATCCATACGATTAATGGAAATGTTGGTTTAATGGAAGATTACTTAGAGGAAACAAACGTTATCACTGATAAATACGTCAATTTACATATTCAAACCAGTGATTATTATATGACAGCTACTGAAGAAGAGATTTTTCAGTATACTGAAGAAACGGTTATCCCTAGTTTAGAGCAATTAGTTGCTGATTCCGAACAATACGGTGAAAAAATTGATAATGAAAAATTACAAAAAGTTCATGAACTATACACTAAATCTCTTCAAATGGAACTAGATGCAGAGTATCAATGGTTAACAGATTTAGATCCAGAATCTCATATGAAGACCATTCGTGAAGCTAGTAGAGTAGATGAGGAATATAAAAAAGAGTTAGAAGATCTTGCAGGGCAATGGGGCATGGAAATTGAATGGGAGTACTATGATTTAGATTAAAGCATTTCTGTAACATTTATAAAACACCTTCGTTCTATGATGTGAGTAGAACGAAGGTGTTTGTTTTGTGCATAAAAAAAGCCTCCTTAGGTAAAATAAAGTGGAATATGGTCATTTAGGCAATATCACAGTAACGAAGGATTACGTTCATTACCTTAGTCACAATAATCCTCTATGCGGGAACTTCGGTACAAGTTTCTTGGACAAGTTCTGTCGAAAAGCTGTTCAAAGCAGAATGTGTTTGGTCAGAAGAGAAATGATTTGGAAAAGATGATGCTGCTACTCGGGAAGTATATATTCATGTAAACGAAGGAGTGGGAATTACTAGATTCCCTCATCTAATTTTGTGGTGACGAAAGTATATAAAAGAAGGACATTTCATATTAATCGCAAAAAGTTTTGACCGTTTTGGTCGAAAGTGTGATAGAATAGGTAATGAACTATAATTGTCGGGAGGAGTTTACGTAATGAACCCATTAATGAATGATAAAAAACTGGCATTAAAGCGTGATATTATCGCAGGTTTCACCTTATTTGTCATGTTAATTCCTCAAGGAATGGCTTATGCGATGCTTGCTGGCCTTCCGCCTGTTATGGGTTTATATGCCTCGACGGTCCCTTTATTTGTATACGCGTTATTAGGCTCCTCAAAGCATCTGTCAATTGGGCCAGTTGCGATTACATCATTACTCGTTTTTTCAGGGGTCTCGATTTATGCTGAGCCTGGATCTAACTCTTATATTACACTTGTTATTGTTTTAGCATTAATGGTTGGAGTACTACAGCTTGCGTTTGGACTTGCAAGATTAGGATTTATCGTGAAGTTCATTCCTTATTCTGTTTTAAATGGGTATACATCAGCTGCGGCTATAGTTATAGGAATTAGTCAATTGAATCATTTGCTAGGAATTGATACGGGGAATTATTTACAGATCCATTTATTACTTTTTGAAATATTTAGCAAAATTAATGAGATTCATCTACTTACAATCTCGATTGGCTTAGGGTGTATCATTTTACTTATTCTCATTAAAAGGATTGTACCAAAGCTGCCGAATGCTTTATTCGTTGTATGTCTCTCAACAGTTACGGTCGCCTTGTTTCATTTAGATGAGAAACATCTACAAGTAATCGGTGATGTCCCAAAAGGGTTACCAGGATTTTTGGTACCTGAAGTTACGATTGAGACAGTTATGATGTTAGTTCCAATGGCACTTACGATCTCTTTGTTAGGATTTATGGAATCATTATCGATTGGAAAGGCGATTGCTAAAAAAGAAAAGTATGAATTAAATCCGAATCGAGAGTTTACCGCATTAGGTCTATCTAATATCGTCGGTTCGTTCTTCTCGTCCTTTCCGGTTAATGGAAGCTTCTCAAGGTCAGCAGTGAACCATCAGGCTGGAGGTGCAACGCAATTAACTTCTGTTATTACCGGGATATTAGTGCTGATAACAGTAGCATTTTTTACATCAGCTTTTTACTACGTACCAAAAGCTGCCCTTGCAGCGATCATTATTGTCGCTGTCTATAAGCTAGTTGACATCAAAGAAGCGCAGCGCCTTTTTAAAGTTAAGCGATTTGAAGGCTGGATTTGGGTTACCACTTTTTTAACGACATTATTTATTGGAATTCAATGGGGGATTGTCGTTGGTGCCGTTTCTACTTTACTCCTCATCATTAGAAAAAGTGCAAGACCTGAAATCGTACAGCTTGGATTTGTCGAGAAAGAAAAAACGTTTCGGGATATTAGTCGTTATCAAGAAGCGATCACAGCTAAAAAAGTACTCATTTTTCGAATTGATTCGAGTTTGCATTTTGCTAACATTGCTTTTTTGGAGGAAAAACTAAAAAGCATAAGTGGATTAAATGAAGCTGATTGGTTAATCATTGATATGAGTGGAGTTAATGATATTGATTTTGTCTCAATTCAACGCTTAGAAGAGATCATTGGAGTTTTTAAGAAAAATGGAGTGACATTACTATTTTCAAATATGAAAGGCTCCATACGTGACACAGTAGAAAAAATGAATTGGTCAGAAAAATACCCAGAGCAGCATAATCATTTAACACTAGAGCAGCTCTTAAGTGAAAAAGGATTACGTTCATATTTTGACACTACTTTTAACTATATTAGTAGTTCAAAAGAGTGGGTACAGGATTATTATATTTAGGCTGAAGCTTCGATTTTGCACTGTGCAGAATTGGGGCTTTTTTGATGTATTTCGAAAATGTAGATGTGTTAGGTGTACGTACTTAAATTGCTGTGTTTATGAAGCAATTCAAATGTGGAGAAAAGTGAATATCTTATCATATTATGTTGATTGGTTCACTGTGATATACTATATTATAGTAGCTTTTGGAAATGGGGGGAGATCCATTGCTTAGGGACTTTTTACTTGATTACTCTAAGAAAAATGCTAATAAAAAAGCATTATATGAACTTATTCATCTTAAGGGGTTAGTTTCAAAAAGCGAATTATTAAAGGCGTTCGCTGTACCGAAAACAACTTTAACAAGAATGATTCATGAATTGGAAAAAAACGGATGGATCCAAACTGGTGGAATAGGTCCATCTAATGGTGGAAGGCCACCTGTCTTTACAAAGTCAATCCTCAATCAGGTTATTTAATTGGTATTGAAATTGCTAGAAGTATCCAAGTATTATTAATGGATTTGCATTTTACCGTAATCGAAAAGCATGTCTTCCCTGTTACGAAGGAAATGACACCAAATAGAGTGATTTCACAAGTGATTGAACGTGTTTGGCATATGATGAAAGGTCATCAATTAAAGGAAGCTGACCTAATCGGAATCGGAGTAGGAGCAATCGGACCACTTGATCGAAAAAAAGGGTGTATGATCCATCCAGAGTCATTTAGAACATTCGGCTGGGAGGAAGTGCCGGTTGTTGAGCCATTGCAAAGAGTATTTAATGTTCCGATAGTATTAAATAATGGAGCTAATACGGCTGCAATTGCTGAATATCGCATTCAAGACTATACAAATCAGAACTTACTGTATTGCATAAGTGGCTATGGTATACGCTGTGGGATTATTCAGTCAGGGACTCCGCTTAATAGTAAGAAAGGTGATGCGAGTTCTTATGGACATATGATTGTCCTACCAGGTGGTCGTACGTGTACATGTGGAAGAAAAGGCTGTTTAAATGCTTATAGCTCATATGGGGCTATGTTTGAGCAAATCGAGCAAATTGATTCGACATTGGTCTTCACGTCATCAGAAGAAATGATCGACGCGTTGAATAATAGTGATCCAGCTGTTGTATCCGTTGTCAATGAAGCTGCATATTTTCAAGGTTTGGCGATAGCAAATATGGTGAATATTCTTCACCCAGATGTTGTTCTACTTCAAGGAAATATTATTGAAAAAAGCGATTCATACGTGAAGAAAGTGATTGAGGTTGCAAAGGAACATATCTATTCTAATCACTTAAAAAGTCTATATATTGGAAAGGGACAATTAGGTAGGGAAGCCGTTGCCATAGGGGCAGCGATCGAATTGTTTCAGCATTTTTTGAGAAGGTGTAAAAGGGAATAGCTGTGCTCTTTCCTAAGGATCATAGAATACGTTGCTCCGTTGTCATGCATGATTAATTCAAGCCAAAACGGAGCAATAGCTTCGCTCGTTCAGTATTAAAATGAAATCGAATTAAGTAAGATAAAAATAAATCGATAAATTCCCCCCTTGGTAACTCTTCACCAACAGCCACTGTAGCATCAGGCGTATTTAAATTAATATCCTTCAATGTTGCAAGTTCTTTCATGTTAAAAATCCATACAAGTTTATAGCAATAAGCTGTAACTGTAAAACGATTCAACACGTAGTAAGCTGTATTGCTTCAACATTAATAGCATTTTAAACTTATCACCATAATCCGTCTATTGTTCATGTTTTAGTTTAAAAATACTAAAAACATTAAATTTCTACCAAAAATGTACCTGTTTCCGATTTATAATGAATCTAGATAGCGATTTCATTTTCATTTTGGGAGGAAAATTTGATGACAGATAAAGTAAAGGATCTTGTAAGTCAGATGACATTAGAAGAAAAAGCTGGGCTTTGTTCTGGTCTCGATTTTTGGCATTTAAAAGGAGTTGAACGATTAGAAATTCCGTCGATAATGGTAACAGATGGACTCATGGATTACGGAAACAAAGAGAAGGAGCTGATCATTTAGGTCTATTTGATAGTGTGCCGGCAACTTGTTTTCCATCTGCTGCTGGAATGGCAAGTTCATGGGATCGAAGCTTAATTGAACGTGTCGGTATTGCTCTAGGTGAGGAGTGTCAAGCTGAGGATGTAGCGGTACTATTAGGTCCAGGAGCAAACATTAAACGATCCCCGCTTTGTGGACGGAACTTCGAATATTTTTCAGAGGACCCTTACCTTTCTTCGGAAATGGCAGCAAATCATATTAAAGGTGTACAAAGCCAAGGAATAGGGACGTCACTAAAACACTTTGCGGCTAATAACCAAGAGCATCGTCGAATGTCGACAGATGCGATTATCGATGAAAGAACGTTGCGTGAAATTTATTTGGCGAGTTTGAAGGAGCTGTTAAACAGTCACAGCCATGGACGGTCATGTGTGCCTATAATAAAGTGAACGGTGAGTTTGCCTCTGAAAACAAAACATTATTAAATGACATTTTGAAAGATGAATGGGGCTTTGACGGTTTTGTCGTTTCAGATTGGGGAGCCGTAAATGAACGCGATGAGGCAGTGAAAAATGGGCTTGAGCTTGAAATGCCAGCAAGTTATGGAATTGGTGAAGAGAAGGTAATTAAGGCTGTTAAGGAAGGCAAATTAACGGAAGAGAAATTAGATAAGGCAGTCGAACGGATTGTACGTATCATCCTAAAATCGGTTGAGGAGAAAAAGGTAGATGCTACATATGACCAAAAGGAGCATCACCAACTTGCAAGAGTAGCTGCAAGAGAAGTATGGTACTGTTGAAGAACGAAAATAATATTCTGCCATTAGCGAAGGAAGGTAAGATTGCTGTTATTGGTGAATTTGCAAAGGCACCTCGCTATCAAGGGGGAGGAAGCTCCCACGTGAATCCAACGAAGCTTGAGGATATCGTGGAAGAAGTGAAAAAGTCAGCTGGTCAACATGCTACTGTTTCATATGCCCAAGGGTATCATCGTGATCAAGATACAATTGATGAACAGCTAATAGAAGAAGCGAAGCGTCTTGCAGCTGATTCAGATAAAGTTATTTTATTTGTCGGCTTACCCGATCGTTATGAGTCAGAAGGATATGACCGTCAGCATTTGCACATTCCAGAAAATCATCAGCGGTTAATTGAAGAAGTAGCAACAGTGAATGAAAATATCATTGCTGTATTAAGTAACGGTGCACCTATTGAGATGCCATGGCTAGGTAACGTAAAAGGATTGCTTGAAGCATACCTTGGCGGTCAAGCACTTGGTGGAGCAATAGCCGATTTATTATTTGGAGATGCGAACCCGTGCGGAAAGCTAGCAGAAACGTTTCCAGAAAAATTAAGCGACAATCCTTCTTATTTATATTTCCCTGGTGACGGTGATCGTGTGGAATATCGCGAAGGTATATTTGTCGGTTATCGTTATTACGATACAAAAGGTGTAAAGCCTCTCTTCCCATTTGGTTATGGCTTAAGCTATACAACGTTCGAATATCTTGATTTACGTGTAAGTAAGAGCAAGTTTACTGATAACGAATCTGTTACATGTACTGTTCAAGTAAAAAATACGGGGTCTGTAGCTGGTAAAGAAATTGTTCAGTTATATGTGAAGGATAATGAAAGCCAAGTTAGTCGCCCAGAAAAAGAATTAAAGGCTTTGCCAAAGTAGAATTGCAACCAGGTGAAGAAAAGTCGGTAACATTCACGTTGGATAAACGCTCATTTGCTTATTACGATGAGGAATTAGCAGATTGGTATGTAGAAAGTGGAGAATTCACCATTTTAGTCGGTAAGAGCTCGAGTGAGATTGAACTTTCAAAGACTATTTATGTGAAATCAACGGTTGAACGTCCTTTCCACGTTCACAGAAATACTACGATAGGTGATATACTTTCAAATCCAAAGGTGGCCCCAGTTGCACAAAAGCTTTTGGCTGAAGCACAAAAAGATAGCCCATTTGGGAATGCATCATCTGGTGATGATGAGGATGCCGGGGAAATGATCGCGGCAATGATGAAGTATATGCCAATAAGAGCATTATCAAACTTCAGTAATGGCCAACTTACTGAAGAAAAGCTTCAAGAGATGATTCGACAATTAAATGCAGTGGCTCAAAACGGTTAGCGTTAAATTTAGGATGTTCGTACAGAGATGATGTGCGAGCATCTTTATTTTACTTTGAAAATACGAAATAGAACATTATGGTATGATAAGGTCAATTGATTTAAATAAGTTTCGCTAAAAATGTTCTAATGCTTCCATGGAGAAGGTGAATTTCTAATGAGTCCTAAAATGTGGCTTGTACGTTTGAAAACCCTTTATTTATATATCAATAGTCGCCTTTATTACAAACTACTTATTGCAATGATGATCTTAGTTACGTTACCAATTATTATCGTGACTACTTGGACTACGTATTATTCAACGAAAAATACGGTCGATGAAATATTTACGACGAATACGTCTGGTGTGCAGCAAGCTAGTTCAATTATTGCGGAGAAATTTGATTCGATTGATCGGGTAATGCAATCACTTTTAATGGACGGGAATTTCATTACTCAATTTAAAGAGCTATTACACGAGGATTCATATAGAAGGCATGGAGCAAAATTATTGATAGAAAGTACGCTTTACTCCCTTCATTATACGAATAGAGAGCGTATTAGAACAATTACATTGTTTGTTGATGAAGTTCCACAAACAATTAGTATCGGTCATCAAGAAAGATCGTTACTTACATGGCCTTCTATTGAGCCAACATCATATTATCAATTTATGAATCATTATCAGAATCAAACATTTTCTTTTATGAGAAGTATTAATCAGTTTGAAACGAGAGAGAGCATTGGTAGTTTGATCATCGAAGTTGAATGGGACATTATTCAGGATAATATGGATATGTTGAAAACAGAAGAGGAAAGTACCGTTTTTCTAATGAGTAATGATGGGGATCTATTACATCATCCTTATCGAGACCAACCTATTGACAGACAATTATTTCACGAGATTCACCAAGCTATAGAGCGATTAGATAGAGATAGTTCATACTTAACATTTGACGATGTATACGTTTTTTTGATGAAATTGATAATGGAAATATGTATCTTATCAAGGTGTTTCCGAAATCTATTGTAGTCGCTAGTTCGATGAAAATTGTACGTATAGGATTATTTGTAGCATTTATTACGATGATTTTCGTTTTAGTATTTGCTTTGATCTTTTCAAGTAACATAGCAAAGCCAATTCAAAAACTTGCGAATGATATGGAGCAGGTTGAGAAGGAAAACTTTCAAACTGCCAAAAGCTTGTCAAATCGAACCGATGAGGTAGGGAAATTGGAGAAAAGTTATTCTTATATGATCAATCGTATTAAGCAGTTAATTGACCAGGAATATAAGAGTGAAATTGAAAAGAAGGATGCACAATTAATTGCACTACAAACAAAGGTGAACCCTCATTTTCTCTATAATACGTTACAACTGATTGGAGATAGGGCATTTGCGAATAAAGGTGAACAAGTATATGAAATTATCCAAGCACTAAGTCGCATGTTTCGTTATGTCGTGAAACAACAAAAAAAGTTAGTGAGCTTATCAGAGGAAGTGAATTATTTACAACATTATTTAGCGATTCAAAAGAAACGGTTTGTTGATAAGCTAACTGTAGAATTGTATGTGGATGAGGAGGCAGAGAATGCTCGGTTACCTGTACTAACATTACAGCCCATTGTGGAAAATGCTTTTGTCCATGGCTTTGCATCTAGTATTGATCATTGGGTGTTGGATATAAGCATCCAAGTCGTTTTTGATGAGGTTGAGATAATGATTACTGATAATGGTAAAGGATTAAATGAAGAAGAACTACAGGGTTTAAAAAAACGGTTACAAAGTAATCAAAGCCCATTAGAGGACCAAGACAGTATTGGTGTTACAAATGTAGATTCTAGGATTAAGTTACTATTCGGAAAAGAGTATGGTGTAGAAATTGATAGTTCAGAAGATATCGGAACGTCTATAACGATACGGATTCCGAAATAATTATTAGGAGGGGTTAGAATGTTACGCGTACTACTTGTTGATGATGAGAGATCAGCTATACAAATGATAAAGAGGTTAGGTCGTTGGGATGAATTAGGTTTGCAAGTAGTAGGAGAGGCATCAAACGGTCAAGAAGCTGTTAATTTTATACAAAAGGAACAACCAGATATAGTGATAACCGATATGAATATGCCTGGTGTGGATGGTGTACAACTATTACGTTTTCTGCATGAAAAACATCCTCATGTTGCTTCAGTAGTATTAAGTGGTTATGATCAATTTTCTTATTTGCAGGAAGCGATTCGTTCAAATGTTGTCGAATATTTACTGAAGCCTGTTGACCCAGATGATTTACATGCTGCATTGGGACGCTGCATACAACGTTTAGACGAGGAACGAATAAAGAAAATTGATCATGTACAATTAATAAATATTCAATTACTGCCATTATTGAATCAATTTAAAGTGAGAATTCATCATTCCTTTCAGGAACGTGACCAATATGAGTTAATTCGGAGTTTTAATCAGTTATGTAAGGAAATAAACAAGACGTGTAAGCCCATTGATTCAAGTACTAAATTAAAGCTTTACAACGAATTTTTGTTCATTGCCGAGGATCAAATTTATCGAAATAATTTAAATGTAAGTCAAGTTGTGCATGATAAGCTTTCGATGTTCAATCCGCAAATGTCGTTAGAAGATTTGTTTAATGAGTTCATAAAAGTATATCAACATTTATTTGAGAATAATCAAAAGATAAAAGGATTGACGGGGAAATTTAAGCTTGATGAAGTGAAGGAATATATTGATGTTAATTATAGTCACGCCGCGTGTTCACTTGGACAACTTTCACAACAATTTTATGTGAGTAAGGAATATTTAAGCAAAGCATTTAAAAAGGAGTTTGGTATTAATGTTACTGAGTATATTATGCAATTACGGATGGAAAAAGCAAAACAACTAATTGTTGATGAGAAGGTTAAGATCAAAAATGTCGCAGAAATGGTTGGCTATGAGGATATATCTTATTTTTACCGTGTATTTAAGAAGTATCATGGAATAACACCTGGACAAATGTAACGTTTATGACTCTATCCTAGAGTCTATGAATCAAGTTAATTGGTTCAAGCACACATTACTGAAAAAAAAGGATAAGTACCTTAAATGTAAGCGGTTTAAAAAAGTGCAATAAAGAATATTAAGATTCTCTAATTTCATAATAACAGACTCATTTTATAATGAAAGCGTATTCAAAAAACAAAAGGGGGTTTCTTAATGAAAAAGCTATTATTACTGGTTAGTATATTAATGATGCTCATGCTAGTTGCTTGTGGTGGTAATGACACAGATTCAGCTGGAGAATCAACAGAATCGAAAGAAAACGAGCTACAAGAAGGTGATTCTGTAGAACTACGAGTTTTTATTCCACAGCCTCGTTTTAGAGAGCAATATGAAAATTATTTTAATCAGTTCTCTGAGAAATATTTTGAAGAAACAGGGATAGAAGTTACGTACCAACTAGAGTTTCCAGCAGCAGATCAGGCGACACAAATTTTGCAAACACGTTTAGCGACAAGTGATAGTCCTGATATTTTTGCTGTACATGCGGTGAATGAAATTCCTGTTTATAATCGTGCAGGTTATTTAGAAGACTTATCCGATCAACCGTTTGTTGACAACCTTCTAGATTCAACACGAGAGGCTGTAACTCATAATGATCAAGTTGTAGCTGTTCCGTTAGAAACACTTTCATGGGGCTATTTATACAATATCGATATTTTTGAAGAACTTAATATTGACTTACCAGAAACACTGTCTGAAATGGAAGAAGTGATTCAAATTCTAGAAGAGAATGAAATAACTCCTTTTATAGCTTCTTATAATGAGGCATGGATTCCGCAGCTCTTTTTACCGCTTATTACCGGGGCGTTAATGGAAAGCGATAATCAGGATTTTATGGAGCGAATGAATAATGATGAAGGGTCGTTTGCTGAGTTTGAAGGATTTTTTGAAGTCATCGATCTAGTTGCTGCACATACAACATCACGTGGATTTGAAATTGATGGTGACCAAGGTAGTGCAATGTTTGCTAACGGTGAAGCTGCAATGTGGGTGCAAGGACCTTGGTTTGCAGAATCGATTCTTTCGGCAAATGATTCATTCAACTTCGGGGTAGCGCCATTACCAATTAATGATAATCCCGACGCAACGATGATCAATACGTCAACAACGACGTCATTGGCTGTATCAAGTTTAAGTGAAAATAAAAAAGTTGCTAAGGATTTGCTTAATTATATATTAGATGAGGAAGATTCATCACAATTGTTTCAAGATTTAATGTTTAATCAAGTTGCACATTCACATGATTTTGATCCATTCCCTTGGCTAATTGAAGCTAATGAATATATTGTAGAAGGTCGTGCATATCAGGATCCGTCTATTCCACAAGCGGTTAAGACCGAAGCGGAAAGTGCACTGCAAAGCTATTTAGCTGGTAGTTTAGATCAAGAAGGAGTAATCCAAGCTCTTGATCGTGCTTGGCAGCAGGCCAATCAAATTAATACTGACTAAATGTTTCATATGACTCTTGAGAGTGAAATACTCTCTTGAGTCATCTCCTTTCATTAATAGTAAAGAGGTGGGGAAAATGGCTCAATTAAATAGTGGAGCAAATCAGTTAAGTGAATCGAGGTTTAGAGATAGATGGATGAGTATAGTGAAAGGGAAGAATAAAGGTACTTTATCGCTTTTATTATTTTTAACACCTGCACTGCTATTTTACATTGCCTTTTTACTTATACCAGCAATAGGTGGGGCCTACTACAGTTTAACTGATTGGAACGGTCTATCAAGAAGCTCAAATTTTGTTGGTATAAGTAATTATGTAGAAGCTCTTCGTAATGATCCTGATTTTTTGAATTCATTATGGTTCACGTTAAAATTAACGGTCGTTATATTAATCGTTCAAAATGTGGTTGCGCTTTTCCTAGCTGTTATGATTGAATCGAGGTCGCGAGGCAAAGGGTTATTCCGTACAGTCTTTTTCATGCCTAATATGGTGAGCTTAGTAGTTAGTGCATTTATGTGGTACTTCATATTCGTGACCGTTCTACCGCAATTGTCTGAGTGGGCTATTCTTACTTTCCTCAATCAGGAATGGCTCGGTAATCCTCAAACTGCCTTTTATTCAATTTTAATTGTGACATTATGGCGTGGAATTGGATATATGATGATTATTTATATTGCAGCATTACAAGGAGTTCCCAAACATTTAAAAGAAGCCGCAGTTATTGATGGGGCAACATCGTTTCAAAACTTCAGACATGTTACTTTACCGATGATAATGCACGCCATTACGATTTGTTTATTCTTAACATTGAATGAAGCATTCCGAATTTTTGATGTTGTTTTTGCTTTAACAGGTGGTGGTCCAGGTAGGAGTACACAAGTTATCGCATTAAATATATACCATGAAGCCTTTTCTGGAAACTACAGATTTGGTTATGCAAGTGCAAAAGCGATGATATTATTCTTTATTGTGTTAGTTATAACCGTCATTCAAGTATCAGTTATGAAGAGGAGGGAAATTGAGTCATGAGAACAAATAAAGTGGCTGCTTCAATAAATACAATTATATTAATATTGTTTGGTGCTTTGACATTATTTCCTATTTATTTGGCGGTTGTCAACTCATTTAAAACACAAAGTGAAATTTTTGACAATGTAATGGCATTACCAACTTCTCTAAATTTTGACAACTATATTGGGGCAATCCAGCAGGTTAATTTCTTTAGTAGTATGTGGAATACCGTTATTGTGACAACGGTAGGACTTATAGGGATTATTGTATGCGGTTCGTTAGCTGGATATAAGCTAGCACGAACAAAAAGTAAGCTAAGCTCCCTGTTTTTTCTTGTATTTATTGCGTCAATGCTTATTCCGTTTCACTCCATTATGATTACTTTAACACAAGTAGCAAAAGGGATTGGCGTGCAAGGCACACCGTTTGGATTGGGATTAGTTTATATAGGTTTAGGTGTTAATATGGCGATTTTTTTATGTCATGGCTTTACAAAAACGATTCCGAAAGAGCTAGAGGAATCAGCAAAAATAGATGGAGCAAATGAACTGCAAATCTTCATGAAAATCATTTTTCCAATGCTAACACCGATTCTTGTAACAATAGCAATTTTAAATATTTTATGGTTATGGAATGATTTCTTATTACCTTTGTTAATGCTAACCAACGTTAATAATTACACATTAATTCTAGCAATCAACATGCTTTTTGGTGAATATAACAATGATTGGCCGCAGATTTTAGCGGCATTAGTTATTACAGCATTACCGTTAGTTGTTTTCTATTTAGTGTTCCAACGTTTTATTTTACACGGAATTGCAGAAGGTGCTGTTAAAGGCTAATTATTTATATAGGAGGGGTAATGTGAAAAATCAATTATACTATGGTGTTGCTTACTATGATGAATATATGCCATATGATCGATTAGATGAAGATATTAGAATGATGAAGGATGCGGGCATTAATGTTGTCCGCATTGCTGAATCGACTTGGAGTTCGCATGAACCACAAAACGGTGTTTTTGATTTCAGTACGGTTGACCGTGTTTTAGATGCAATGTATAAGGCTAAAATTGACGTTATTGTTGGTACACCAACATATGCTATTCCAACATGGATGGTTAAAGAGCATCCAGATGTACTAGCTGAGACGAAGGAAGGAAAAGGGAAGTATGGTGCAAGGCAAATCATGGATATTTCAAATCCAACTTATTTGTTTTATGCTGAAAGAATCATTCGAAAGCTCATTTCGAGGGTGAAGGATCATCCTGCTGTGATCGGCTATCAGACTGATAATGAAACAAAGCATTACGGGACGGTGGGGCCTAATGTTCAGCTTCAGTTTGTAAAATATATGCGTGAGGAATTTGGGTCCCTTGAAGAAGTAAACAAAAAATTCGGATTAGACTATTGGAGTAATCGTATTAACAGTTGGGAGGACTTCCCTTCGGTTGTTGGAACTATTAATGGCAGTCTCGGTGCAGAGTTTGCTAAGTTCCAAAGAGTGCTCGTTTCGGAATTCCTAGCATGGCAAGTTTCACTTGTGAACGAATATAAAAGAGATGATCAATTTGTCACGCAAAATTTCGATTTCGAATGGCGTGGATATTCATATGGTGTTCAGCCAGATGTGAATCATTTTGAAGCAGCAAAACCATTTGACATTGTAGGTGTAGATATATATCACCCTTCACAAGATGAATTAACAGGGGCGGAAATATCGTTAGGTGGAGATATTGCTCGCTCGCTCAAGCAAGACAATTATCTCGTATTAGAAACGCAAGCCCAAGCATTTATTAACTGGACTCCGTATCCAGGTCAGCTTCGATTGCAAGCATTTAGTCATCTTGCTTCTGGAGCCAATATGGTTGCATATTGGCATTGGCATTCTATTCATAATTCGTTTGAAACGTATTGGAAAGGATTATTGAGTCATGATTTTAAGTCTAATCCAACATACGAAGAAGCAAAGACAGTTGGTGCAGATTTTAAAAAACTCTCAACCAAACTAGTCAATTTGAAAAAGGTAAATGATGTAGCGATGCTAGTCAGTAATGAAGCGTTAACTTCAATAGAATGGTTTCCATTCCATTTCACTAGCGAGAAAACATATAATGACGTCGTTCGGCTCATGTATAACGAGTTATATAAAATGAATGTTGGTTGCGATATCATTCACCCTATGACGGAGAATTTAGACCAATATCGATTGATTGTCGTGCCTGCATTGTACTCAGCATCTGATGAGTGTTTAGAGCGGTTAAATCGCTATGTTGAGCAAGGTGGCCACGTTGTTTATACTTTTAAAAGTGGTTTTACGGATGAGCATGTTAAGGTTCGTACGACAACCCAGCCGGGGATGATTGATCAAGTATGTGGTGTTTCATATAGTCAATTCGTTGAACCGAAACAGGTCACGTTAAAGAGTGATTCGTGTAATATCGGGGCAACGAATAGTCAGGTAGACACATGGATGGAGCTGTTAACTCCGACGACTGCTAACGTTCTTGCCTACTATGATCATCCGCACTGGGGGGGATATGCTGCTATCACTCAAAATGAGTATGGACGAGGAATAGCAACGTATATTGGTTGCTTTATTAGCTCAAAAGCGATGAATGCCGTACTTGAGCAAGTTGTTAAAAAAGCAGGGTTATGGGGCAACGATCAAGACATTTCATTCCCACTCATAACAAAGTCAGGTAAAAATGATAGTGGAAATACGATTCGCTACTATTTTAATTATTCAGATCAATCTGTGTCATTTACGTATCCATATACTCGGGGTATTGATTTATTATCAGGAAAAGAAATAATTCAAGGCAGTGAAGTAAATCTCGACCGGTGGGGATTCTGTGTAATGGAGGAGGAATAGCGTATGAGATGGGTGTCATCAACTGATGAAAAAAGGTGGAGAGAGAAAGACATTAAGTTAGACAATCATATAGTAAGACAACCGGATTTGAAAGTAACAGCAACAACACGTCAGCTTGTAGATGGATTTGGTGGTTGCTTCAATGAGTTAGGTTTTGAGGCATTGTCTTTTATAAGTGAGGCAGACCGGAAGCAAGTATTCTATGATTTGTTTCACCCAGATGGTGACTGTAAATTCTCTATTTGCCGTTTGCCTATCGGAGCTAGTGATTATGCACTAGATTGGTATAGTTTAAATGAACATGACGGTGATTATGAGATGGAACATTTCTCGATTGAGAGAGATCGAAAGTATTTAATTCCATATATTAAAGAAGCACTTCGCCTCAACCGAATTTAACGTTATTTGCTTCGCCTTGGAGCCCACCAACTTGGATGAAAACACCGAAGGCATATAATTACGGGACGTTACGGTGGGAGAAAGAAGTGCTGGAAGCATATGCTCTTTACTTTGTTAAGTTTATCAAGGCTTATAAACAAGAAGGAATTACCATTCACCAAATCCATGTGCAAAATGAGGTTGTTGCTGACCAGAAGTTTCCTTCATGTGTTTGGACAGGAGAGCAGTTACGGGAATTTATACGCGATTATTTAGGTCCTGCTTTTGATAAACATCAAATTGATACAGAAATTTGGTTAGGAACGATTAATGCACCTGAACCTTGGGATGAATGGTTAAAAGGAAAAGCACAAGACCATGATGCATATGCCCATACCGTTTTAAGTGATCCAGAAGCATATAAATATATAAGTGGTGTTGGTTATCAATGGGCTGGAAAATATGGAATACAAAGGACGGTAATAAGTTATCCTGAGCTTCGATATATGCAAACAGAAAATGAGTGTGGAGATGGAACGAATACGTGGGAGTATGCCAAATACATTTTTAACCTCTATCAGCACTACTTTACGAATGGTGTAAATAGTTATATATATTGGAACATGGTTCTTGAACCTAAGGGAAGAAGTACATGGGGTTGGGAGCAAAACTCCATGCTAACTGTTGAGAAGGAGAAGCGTTCATTCAGGAAAAATCCAGAGTACTTTGTAATGAAGCATTTTTCACACTTTGTCCTTCATGCAGCAAAACGAATAGAGACAACAGGTTCATGGACAGGGAATTCCCTCGTTTTTGAGAATAAAGACGGAACGATTGCTATAGTCATACAAAATCCGTTTAAAGAAGAGCGTGAGGTTGTTATAGAGTATAAGGAGCAAAGATATTCATTTAGTCTAGAAGCAGAATCATTTAACTCAATTATGGTTGAATGTTCTTAAGTATTCAAAAAGAGCTAAGTGCTGGTTTAACCAAACACTTAGCTCTTTCAGTAATGCATTAAAAAGATTTTGCACGGTTTAGTTAAACAGCTATATCGAAAACTCCTCTGGCAAAAATAGCTTTAAACACCTTCTTGTAACAAGTCATCCCAGTCTTGAATGTTATGAGGATTTCCCTGTCTAACAAGAAAGACGATTGTTGAAGTGTAGGGAGTTGAATTGTCAGGTAAACGCTCTTGCCAATTTTCGGGTATTAAATTTCTTGCTTCGTGTAAAAATCTAGAGCACCTTTTTCAATGTGATCACTCCTTTTAATGTCATTTACTCAATAAAAAAACTTCCCGTTCACTATGCAAATCATACATGGTGAATGAGAAGTCCTCGGTTGTCCGCTAGACTCAAGATTTATTTTTTTTGTTGTCTTTTTTTATTTTGTGCAAACCGAACTTTTTCAGTTGCATCAATTTGAGTGATTTGCTCATCGTGTATGGTAATAAGAACAGATCCGAATTTAATTTTTTCAATCGCTTTTTTAATTTCTTCAATTTTTTCAGGGTCATGATAGCCCATTATTCATTCCTCCTCTATGAAGTAAAGCGAGTTCTAATCAAATTTGTACTAAGTTTTTTAGATGTTATAACTTTTGAATGGGTTACTCTTGAAGACCTTTGTTGGAATGGACCAAAGGAAACATCCAATAGAAAATAAACAAATGATATAATTATGTTAAGTTAGATATTTTGAGTTGAAAGGAGGATACTGATGGTTAAAAGTATTAGTCTTTCGCAAAGGGAGCGTTCTTTTTATATCCATACTGAGCCTAATGGATCTCCTAAGGCAGAGATGAGAACCTATCACTTGCATGATGATTTTGAGATTTATTTCCTGATTGAAGGAGCAAGGCAATATTTAGTCAATGATGTTCGATACCCTATTAAAAGCCAAAGTTTAGTGTTCATTAATCGAAATATAGCTCATAAAACGACAAATTTAAATAATACCTATCATCATCGGATTGTCATGAATTTTAGGCAGTCAATTATTCCCGCTAATTCTTTGTATTTAATTAATATTCTTTTTAGAAAAAGCCCAACGGTAGTGACATTAAGTGATCAGGATACAGCTCTTCTATATCAACTAACTCGGCAAATACAAAATGAATATAAACATGCTCGTTCAGACTCCTCTTTGTACATTCAAACGTTGCTCGTACAATTTCTAATTTTAAGTAAGAGATTATATGAGACACAAAGGGGGAGCATTCCAGCTAAAGATTATAATCAACCAGCAGAACCCTTGATAACGAGAATTATGAAATATATCCATGAAAATATTGAAAAGAATCTTTCGTTACCTCAAATAAGTCAGGTGTTCCATATTAGTGAGCATCATTTATGTCGTCTTTTCAATAAAGAGACAGGCAGTACAGTCGTTCAATATATTAATGCAGTAAGAATAAACGAAGCGAAACGTCTTTTACTTGAGACGAGTAATCTTGTGAAAGAGATAAGCAAAAAGGTTGGTTATTCAAATCATGCTCATTTTTGCCGAGTGTTTAAGCAACAGACAGGGTGCTCTCCTTCGTCTTTTCGTTATAAGCAAAAGGGAAGTTATGAGTAGAACAAGATATGTAAAGGATCACTGCTTCTTTCATCAACATTTGCAAAATGGAAGCGTTTACAATTAAGGTGAACGTAAATAATGAAAGGAGCAATTTGATATGGGGAACAGGTTAAAAGGTTCTACTAGGCTGAGTTTGACTGTCTTGCTTATCACTTTACTAATGCTTTCTGTAACATCGATCGTTCATGCGAATGAAAGGTTGTACCATGCTGAAGAGGCAAGAGGTGAGGGATTTATTTTAAATAACAATCACCAAGGTTATATAGGGGAAGCCTTTATTCAATTTACGCCAAATGTGCCGGGTGGATATGTTGAATGGGATGTGGAAATTGCTACAGCTGGGGAGTATACAATTCAATTTCGCTATGCACACGGTGCTTTCGTCAATCGTCCTGGAGAAGTACGAGTAAACGGCCAAGTCATTGAAGCCGAGTTGCCATTTGAATCCACAGGAGCCTGGAATGAATGGGGAACTTCTGAAACGGTAACCGAGTTAACTGAAGGCACTCATACGATCCGTTTAACGGGGGTAGGACCAGAAGGCGGACCGAATATTGATCTTCTAAAGGTGATAGAAGGGTATGAGGAAGGAGAAGACCCAAAAACTCCTAGCTATCCAATTGTTCCGTTAGAAGACAGGCTACAAGAAGAGCATATCAAAACATGGCATAATAAAGGCTTGTTACTTACAGAACAATCAAACGAATCAAATCAATCTGTTAAGCAATTACAATTTATGGCTACGATTAATTCATTATTTGGATATACGAATGAAGTGACATTTAAAGGAATAGATTCCCCTCCTTTTTTCGAAGAATGGGGATCGTTAGATGATTGGTATATATATGTATTACAAGCTGCCTATAAAGCAGGCTATATGGAAAATATCGATAAAATTAATATCGATAAACCTATCACACGTAAGGAAGCAGCGGTTATTGTAGCATCTCTATTGCAATTAGAAGAGAATATCGAGGCTGCAGAAGTATTTCGTGATTTAAATGGACAAGCTGATTCGATTAAAGGGGCCATTGGTGCAGTGGTAGATAATGAAATAATAGAACCTCACACCAATAAAACGTTTAATCCTAATAAGCCATTGAATCATCAAGATTTAAATGCATTGATCGAGGCAATCCGGGAATTTCCAGAAGTCGAAAATCAATTGGTACACATTGCGAGTGTAGATGCACTAAGCCCTACGACCATAGCGGTAACCTTAAATGGCTATTTTGAAGAGGTTAGCCCATATGATATTGAGGTGACGTATGGAGCAGGAGAATGGTCACGCTTAAATCCAAATTTACAAGCATTAGAAGTAAAAGAAGCAAGTGTTGCTGTAAATCAATTCGGTAATAGTGTATTACTTTATGAATTGGAGAATTCATTAACAAACGATGCCAAAGTTGAAGTAGTTCGTGACATACCAGATGATTCCTATAGCCAAGAAATTGTTGATCAAGCAAATAATTTGCTTACGTGGCAAATGGAGCATGGAGGATGGACAAAGAATTTTCCACATATTTATACAAGAGAATGGGATGGAGTTGAGCCACGATCGGAGTGGATTTCAAATGGTGTCGAATTAGGAACGATCGACAATGATGCAACTATTAACGAAATTAGAACGGTTGCGGCAGCTTATAATATGACAGGGGATCCTAGGTTTAAAGAAAGTGTTGATAAAGGCTTTGAATTCTTATTTAAGCTGCAATATCCATCTGGTGGCTTTAGACAAGTATATCCACAACGGGGAGAAGATGAATCTAGCTCTGTTTGGTATTCTAATTATGTAACGTTTAATGATGCAGCAATGACGAATGTACTTGAGCTGTTCGATGAAGTCGTTAATCGAGAAGCACCTTTTCATACAGATGTTATTGATGATGATTTGGTTCAAGAATTAGAAGAGTCGATAGAAATAGCTTTAGATTATATATTGAAAGCACAAATTGAAGTTGACGGACAATTGACTGCATGGGGGCAACAGCATGATCCTGTTACGTATGAACCGTTGCATGGCCGCAGCTATGAACATCCTTCGATAACAGCTGATGAATCGATACCAGTCATACGTTGGTTAATGGCGAGACCTGATCAAACTGCTGAAATTAGAGCGGCGATTAGTGGTGCTTTGTCTTATTTTGATCAAGTAAAAATGGAAAATACTCGATATGACAACCGAACGTCTCCATACTTTTTAGAACATCCAGGTAGTACAGTATGGTATCGTTTTTATCAAATTGGAACGAATCAACCGATTTTTCCGGAAGAGATGGAGTGATTAAACATAACTTAGATGAAATAGAAGAGGAAAGAAGGGTAGGCTATGCGTGGCAGGCACTTGGCCTCAACAATTATTAGAAGTAGCGAAAACGACTGGTTATTATGAAAATCTAGTATATGCTCGTGTACTTAATGACCATCAATCAAAAGATCGTTTAAATCGTCAGCTAGCTTCTGGGTCAATCGTTCATACAGTAAACAGGATTAATTGAAAGAACTAAATGGTGCAACTTAATACGAAACAGTTGAATTAATAGTTGAGGTTGCTCTAAAAGGTGATATAGACCCTTTTAGAGCAACCTTATTTTTTATTTTTGTCATTACTATAGAATCCGTTTACAAAAACAACAAACTTTTTTAACAGAATGTTAACAGACTATTTGTATGATGGCTATATATATCCACCTGCTAATAAAGAAGATAACGAATTGGTACTTTATCCCAAGAGTGATTGATTAGTGAAGAATCAGAGAGGATGTTTAACCTGATGAAAGAAACGAAAATAATAATTCTAGCAACATCAGATGTCCACGGAAAGATTTCCCCTATTAACCATGTGGATAAAGAAAAGGATGATGGAAAAGGGCTAGCAAAAGTGGCAACCTTAATTAAGAAAGAACGTCAAGAATATGAAGATGTATTAGTAATAGATAATGGAGATTTAATACAAGGAACACCACTTGCTCATTATGCGATGATTGAGTCAGATGTAAAAAACCCGATGGTTCAAGTGTTAGATTATTTACAATACGACGGAGCAGTATTAGGGAATCATGAATTTAATTATGGTCAACAACAATTAGATAAAGTGACTTCTTCATCTTCGTTCCCTTGGTTATCAGCAAATATTGTGAAAAAAGGGACGGAGGAACCGTATTTTGGACAACCTTATTTTATGAAGGACATAAAAGGGTTAAAAGTAGCAGTGCTAGGGTTGACGACAAAATATATCCCCCATTGGGAAGCAGATCGCCATATTACAGCATTTGATTTTCTTGACCCAGTTGTTGTCTGCCGTAAGTGGCTAGATATTTTAAAAAAAGAAAAACAAGCAGATATTGTTGTTGTCGCTTATCATGGTGGGTTTGAATATGATCCTGTAACGAAACAGAAAATTGCTGAACCTACCGGAGAAAACCAAGCAAATGAGCTTCAAGACCTTAAAGGCGTCGATGTCCTTATTACTGGTCATCAGCATTTACAATATGCGGTTGTAACTGATGACAAGCAAGCTGTTTTGCAAACGGGGACGCAAGGGGAATATGTTGGAAGAGTGGAGCTAACAATTCAACAGGAAGGAAAACAAGCTGTCGTGCAGGAGCTGTTGCCAAATTGATATCTACAAAGCTATTTGCGGTTGACCGGGTGGTTACAGATATGCTCAGGTCGCTCGAGGAGGAAGTAGATGAATGGTTGGATGAGGAAATTGCTACAGTTCCGAGCAGAGTAGCGATTGATGATCCGTTACAAGATGTTTGGCTAAAAGAACATCCCTTTATTGAATGGATTAATAAAACGATGATGAGGTATTCTGGGGCTGAAATTGCTTGTGCATCATTATTAAGACCTGATACGCTTGAAATCAATGCTGCTGTTACACGACGTGATGTTCATGCACTTTATCCTTATCCTAATTCTTTAGCTGTTGTCGAATTAACGAAAGAAGATATTCGTCTAGCTTTAGAAGTGTCGGCGTCTTTTTTAATGGTTACGAATGAGGGAATTGTGTATATTAACTCTGATTGGGAAAAACCACGTCTATTAAGCTATAACTACGATATGTGGGAAGGAATTGAATATCAAATAGATTTACGGCGACCGATTGGAAAGAGAGTTATTAAGTTATCAATGAACGGAGAACCGTTAAAAGATCAACGCTACCACGTTGTCACAAGTAGCTACCGGGCAAGTGGCTCAGGTGGGTATCATATGTTCGGAAAAGAGAAGATTGTAAAAGAGTATCATCAAGATATGGTTGAATTGCTCGTTGAGGATTTGAAAAGGGAGCGGATTTTACCTGTTGAGGTTGATCGTAATTGGAAGATTGTTTATTAATGATGAGGAGCGGTTTAACATGAACCGCTCCTCATGTTTTTATGTCAATTGCTGCTCTGCAAACGCACGGTATAAGGAATGTGAGGCCACTAATTCTTCGTGAGTTCCCATCCCAGTTACTTGACCTTTTTCAATAAATATAATTCGGTCGGCGTTGACGATAGTCGATAAACGATGGGCGATAACAAAAGTTGTACGTCCTTCCATAAGCCGAGTTAAAGCTTGCTGGACAATCCCCTCAGATTGACTATCAAGACTAGCCGTCGCCTCATCCATCATCAGAATTTTTGGATCGCGAAGAAAAGCACGGGCGATCGCAATTCGTTGCCGTTGCCCCCCTGAAAGCTTCACCCCTCGTTCACCAACCTCTGTTTCAAGTTGATCTGGGAATTCTTTAATAAATTGATCTGCAAAAGCCATTTTTGCTACTTCCCAAAGTTTATTATCGTCAATATCTTCTATATGATCTAATCCATAACATAGATTGTTGCGAATCGTTCCTGCCATCATCGGGCTATCCTGGGAGACGTAACCGATTTGACTGCGCCATGATTGCATAGAAAGTTGCTGTATAGGAGTATCGCCTATTTTAATAACACCGGTATTTGGCTCATAAAATCGTTCAAGTAAGCCAAACATCGTTGTCTTCCCACCTCCACTAGGACCAGCAAATGCAATCATTTGCCCTGGTTCTACGTTAAAAGATACATTATGCAAGACCTGTTCTTTTTCGTTATAAGCAAAGGATACATTTTCAACATGAATCGGCATGTTTGTTATATCTAACTCAAAGCCATCTCTTTGCCCTTCTTCTTCGTCTATTTCCAAAATGTCAATGATCCGTTCTGTTGCCCCTTTTGCTTTTTGAAGCTGAGTGAAGAACATAGCAAAAGAGGTTATCGGAAAAATGATTTGAAACAAATATAGTAGAAACGCAACGAGTGAGCCGGTCGACATCGATCCTTCAGATACACGGATCCCACCATATCCAATAATGACGACAATGACGATCATGACAATTAAATACATGATTGGAGCAATTAAAGCAATGATACGAGCCTCTTTTAAGCCGTATTTTAATAAATTCTCAATTCCAAACATACCTTTTTTTTCTTCCATAACCTCTGCATTTGAAGCTTTCATAAGGCGAATTTCACTCAAAGTTTGCTGTACCGTTCCGGTAAAGGAAGCTGTTTCATCTTGTAATCCTCTGGAAACCTTGGCCATCCGTGTCCCTAGTGGAACCATAATGACAACTGTAATAGGAACAGCTAGTATCATAAGTAAAGTCATCTTCCAATCCATGATAAATAAGATGATAACGGCCCCTATAATCGTGATAATTCCGGTCACAAATTGTGGGAAATGCTGTGAAATTAAATCCCTCACAATTCCTGTATCATTCACAACACGACTAACCGTTTCTCCACTTGTGTTCTTATCATAATACTTTACTGGTAGGCGTAATAGTTTGAACCACATTTTCTCTCGCAAGGCAGCGATGACTTTCTGTCCTACATATGCTAGTAAATAAGTAGAAAGCCCATCAGTGAGTGCTTGTATAATAAAAACGAGCCCAATAACACCAATTAAAGTCATGTTAAAAGCATCAGTTGAAAAGCCATCAACCATTTGCCTTGTTAATAGCGGGATTGATAGGCTGACCAATGTAGTAACTAAGCTTCCTACTAGACCAAGAATTAAGGCGAGCTTAGGGATATTTAATGATAAAATTAGTGAGAAAAATGGTTTAAAGCTAATCGTTTGTTCTTTATCCATTTGTTAACTCCCCTTTAAAATTGAATATGATTTGTAGTCTTGAACTCATGCATAAAGGTTTAAGTGTGTGTCATCGCTCTCTTTAAGTAATGGCCTGTGTAGGAAGTTGATACGAGAGATATGTCCTTTGGTGTTCCCTGTGCAATCATTTCACCTCCACGTTCTCCCCCCTCAGGTCCCAAATCAATGACCCAATCAGATTGTCGAATCACATCGATGGAATGTTCGACAACGATGACTGTGTTTCCTGCATCAACAAGACGATTAAGGAGAATAAGCAGTTGCTTACTATCACTTGGATGTAAGCCAGTTGTTGGTTCATCCAGGATATAGAGTGTATGTCCTACTTTTTGTTTATATAGCTCTTTCGCTAAACGTAATCGTTGAGCTTCACCACCAGATAATGTTGTAACAGACTGACCCCAGTTTAAATATCCAAGCCCAATTTCACATAGAAGATTGATAATAGCTGAGATTTTACGGTGATCTTGAAAGATGCTTCGTGTTTCGGTAATGGACAGATCTAATAAATCTGATATTGAATAGCCTTGATATCTGACTTTTAAGATGTCTTCTTTAAACCGTTTCCCTTTACAGACGGGGCAAGTTACTTCTAGATCAGGTAAAAAGTGCATATTGGTCGTAACAAAACCAAGACCTTGGCAATGTTCACACCTGCCACCAACAGTATTAAAGGAGAAATTTTTTGGTTTTAGATTAAATTCTTTTGCAAGTGGGAGTGATGCATATACTTGTCGAATGTACGAAAAAACATCTGTATAAGTTGCGATAATTGATCGTTGCATTCGAGTGATTGGAGATTGATTTACTGTAATCATATGGTTAATAAGTTCAAGTCCAGATATCCTTTCGTAGCCAGCTCCTTCAGCATAACCAGAAGAGAGGATATCGAAAACTAAGGTCGATTTCCCAGATCCAGATACCCCTGTAACGGCGATAAAGCATTCAAGAGGGAAGGTGACGGTAACATCTTTTAAATTATGTTTTGTGGCACGTTCGATCGTAAGGAAATGCCCATTTCCTTTTCGGTATTGATTATAGCTAAGTGGTTTCACGGAGCGTTTAAGGAAAGACCCTGTAATTGACGATTTTTGGTTCATTAATTCGGTTAAATTTCCTTCTCCGACGATAGTGCCGCCAAACTTGCCTGAACCTGGCCCAATGTCAATAATGTGGTCAGCACTTTTCATAACATCTTCATCATGTTCAATTACGAGTACAGTATTCCCTAAGTCACGTAGCTGTTTCATGATCGTAATCAGGCTACCTGTATCTTTCGGGTGTAGGCCAGCTGTCGGTTCATCAAGAATATATAAAACACCCGTTAATCCTGAGCCGAGAATAGTTGCTAAACGTAATCGTTGAGCTTCTCCTCCAGATAAAGTAACCACTTGGCGTTCAAGTGATAAATATTTTAGACCGACTCTCATTATTCGTATTATTTTCGTTTTCATATCATGAATGATTGTTTCTACGAGATGGAGCTGATTTTCCGGTAGAGTTATTTCAAGCTCTTCAAGCCAGGGTAATGTATCTTCAAGTGATTGATTCACTACAGTCGTAATCGACTTTTTACCGACTTTCACGTTACGAGCTTCTTTGTTCAAGCGACCTCCTTCGCAGGAAGGGCATATTTTTGTAGTAAAGAATTCAGACTCGCTTGATTGTCCGCCCTTTTCTTTGTACCTTCTCCAAATACCTGTTAGTACTCCTTCGAATTTCCCCTTACTAACTATTTTAGGAGGTTTTTTATTAGGGAAGTGGGCAATGAAAGCTTCACTTTCTACACCGTAATAAAGCAAATCTGTTTGAATGGTGTTCCAGTCCTTCAGTGGTAAGTTATCATCAATTTCTATTCCGTAATAGCGGGAAGCTGCTTGTAAAATACTCAGCTGGTAATCTAGAAATTGTCCTTTCCAAATCGTAACACCACCTTCCTTTATGCTTTGTTCCATTCTAAAGACAAGGCTAAGTTGTAAATCAGCGACTTGACCTAGTCCATCACATGTAGGGCATGCCCCTTCTGGTTTATTAAAAGAATAATGACTTCGTGTTAATTTTTCAAAGCGATGGCTACAATTGGGACAAGTCTGATATTGTTTGAAATTTGTATTCTCTTCATACACATCTTTATCAATGGTTGGATGAATAATAGTTTGACAGTTAGGACAAGGGACTTCACCGAGTTTTTCATATAGAACTCTTAAATAGGTGTAGATATCTGTCGTGGTACCGACGGTCGATCTTGGGTTGCGGTTTGTGACGTGCTGATTAATACTAATAGATGGAGAAAGTCCTGTAATAGAATCGACTTTTGGTTTACTGACAGAATCTGAAGTCATGCCCATCGATTCCATATATTGACGTTGACACTCTCTTTGCAAAGTGTCTAATGCGAGTGTTGATTTTCCTGATCCAGAAGGACCAGTTAAAACGACTAGTCGATTTCTTGGGATTTGTAGTGAAATGTTTTTTAAATTATGCTCTCTAGCTCCATGAATTGTAATAAATTCTTTCAATTGATTCCCTCCTTTTTGTTTCCTACTCTATTATATAAAATTAATGCAAGTGCTAAAGTTTCCTATTATTATTTATGATATTATTAGCAATAAGCCGTCACGGATAGTTTAAGGTTTTGCAATAAGGATTGAGGTGGTTTGATGGTGAAGCCTATCGAGATTGCTAGACGATTGAATATTAGTACGAGTGCGCTTCGGCATTATGAATCATGGGGGATTGTACCTAAAGCTGAGCGAGGCACAAATGGTTATCGAGAATACACTGATGAGCATGTTGCTTATTTTGAATGTATTCGTGCGATGAATACTGGGTTTGGAATGAACGTGATAAGAAAAGTTTTGCCTCTTATTCAACAAGGCGATATTACGTCAGCCTTATGGATTGTTAATGAAGTCCAAGTAGAGATTTATCAGCATAAAAAGAAAGCAGAGCAAGCTCTTAGCATTCTTAAACATAATAAAAAGTAATAAAAATATCCCTTCATTTAAAAAGAAAACGTATAAAATTGGAGAGGCAGCAAAACAAATAGGAGTTCCTGAATCAACGTTAAGACATTGGGAAAAAGAAGGTCTTATTGCACCAAAACGTGATCAAGAAAATGGTTATAGAATTTATTATGAACCTGATCTACGTAAACTCCTCGTGATTAGATCATTACAAACTGCTGTAAAATCTTTAGAAGTAGTACGGGGAGTTTTGGCGGAGATGGATCAGAATAATATTTCAGAAGCGATTATTAAGATGAAAGAGTCGTTAGTTTATTTTGATGATATTATTAAGGAACAGCTTAGAGGACTGGGTTTTCTATATCAATTGTGTGAGTTAGTAGAACAAAAAACAAGTCTTAAGGTCTATGAAGGGGATATTCATTTTCGTCCTACGTAAAAAACTAGCTATTTTTACATACTATTAATTTGAAAAATAATCGTAAAACGATTATGTGGTATATAGAACCGGAACCTTTTTCCAATGTAGCAGAAAAAGCCGATTCTATCGTCTGGCATGTAGTTGATCAAATAGAACCAGGCTCGATTATTTTACTCGAGCTCTTAGAATATGAAGAGAAATCATTCAAAAAAGAAGAGAGTGAATAGTAATGAGCATAATAACTAAACTAAAATTAGACCGTTTTGATGAGATGGTCATATTGAATGAGCCGAATCATTATCATTTATTGGCGAATCAACCAACTCAATTGACAACAGAGCACGAAGCTGTTTTTGCCTATGTTTTTACGATTGAGGAAATGGCAGAAGTAACCGAACAGGTAATGAGAGATCAACATATAAAAGAAGGTGGCTCTCTCTTCTTTGCATATCCGAAAAAAGGGAACAAGTGCTATGATCAACACATTCATCGAGATTCGATTTTTCCTGCTTTAAAAGTAGATGATGATGGCTATATAAATGAAACAGACTTGAAGTTTTCTCGAATGGTCAGTATGGATGATGTGTTTACTGTAATTGAAATTAGAAGAAAAAAGAAGATGAAAACAAAAGTTAAATCATCGGCAGCGAGTCAACGAGTAGCTGATTATGAAGAATTAGTTTCTTATGTAGAGAAACTACTGCAAGGTTACCCTAATGAATTAACGTTTTATCAAGGATTAACTCCTGGTTACCGAAGTGATTGGGCACGCTTTATTTATTCAGCTAAGCAAGAAAAGACAAGAAAAAAGAGAAAAGAGCAAATGATTGAATGCTTAGCCGCGGGCTTTAAGTCGATTGACTTATATAAGTTGAATAAAAAGTCATAGGACATTAGATTGGTAATTGGATAATGGAGAAAACAACGTTCGCGTGCTTCATAAAACATGTTACAATAAGAAAAAAAAGTTAATTTGTAGGAGGAGAAGTAGTGGGGAAACGAGTCTTATTATTTATAGTTACAAACATAATGGTTATGACTACGATTGTCATTGTCTGGTCACTTATTACAACTTATACAGGAATAAGTGGTTCTTTTGAAAATGGCAGTGGAGGATTAGGTATTGATTATGCTTCATTGATGGTATTTAGTATATTGGTAGGTTTTACTGGGTCATTTTTATCGCTTGCCATGTCACGTTTTATTGCGAAAAAAAATGATGCGGGTGAACGTACTTGATCCCGAAGGAAACTTAACTGCCGAAGAGCGTGCCGTTGTCGAAAAGGTACATAGATTATCTCGTGCTGCTGGGTTAACGCATATGCCAGAAGTTGGTATTTATCAATCACCAGAAGTAAACGCTTTTGCAACAGGGCCATCAAAGAAACGTTCACTTGTCGCAGTTTCATCAGGTTTGCTTCAAGTGATGGATGATGATGCTGTTGAAGGTGTAATTGCACATGAGGTTGCCCATGTTGCTAACGGCGATATGGTAACAATGACATTGCTACAAGGGATTGTTAATACATTTGTTGTGTTCTTCTCACGCATTGCAGCAATCTTAGTCTCGCGCTTAGTTCGTTCTGAACTTCAATGGATTGTTCGATTTGCGGCTATTATCATATTCCAATTATTATTTTCAATTCTAGGAAGTCTTGTCGTCAATGCGTACTCGCGTTATCGTGAATATCATGCCGACCAAGGTGGAGCTGATTTAGCTGGTAGAGACAAAATGGCTCATGCCCTTCGTTCATTACAGCAGCATATTGAACGTGCCAACGTGAATAATCATACAGATGATTCAGCTATACAGACAATGAAGATTAGTGGAAAAGGAAATGTAATGAGACTATTTTCATCTCATCCAGATTTAAAAGACCGAATTGCTCGTTTGGAGCAGATGTAGTTGAGGTGAAAAGATGGTTCGTGTGTTATTTGTTTGTTTAGGAAATATTTGTCGCTCGCCAATGGCAGAGGCCATCTTTCGTGATCTAGTAGAAATAGAAGGTTTACGTACCCGTATTACAGTTGATTCAGCAGGTACAGGTTCATGGCATGTTGGAAAACGTCCGCATCAAGGGACCTTGTCGAAGCTAAAAGAATACGGTATGTCTTCTGAGGGCATACGTGCTCGGCAATTGAAGAAGGAAGATAGAGATGCATTTGACTATATTGTCGGAATGGATCAAAGCAATGTCACAAATATTAAAAAAGTAATAGGTGAGCCAGAAGGAGTTAAGGTTATTCGTCTGCTCGATTTAACTGATCATAAGAAGGATGTACCAGATTCTTATTATACGAATGATTTCCAAGAGACTTACGATTTAGTGTCAGACGGGTGCAAGATGCTATTGGAAGAAATAAAAAAGCAACTATAAAATTCTAGAAATTTAGGGCATTGAGACAGGAGGAATCTTCCTATTTCAATGCCCTATTTGCTGGATTATTCCTCCATAAGTCTCTTCTTTTCCGTTAGCAATTGTTGGAACTCTTGTTCTAACTGCTCAGTGGGCTTCATGCTTAGTAAGCTTAAAACCTCGGTCAATCGTGTTTCAATCATTAGCTTGCGATTAGCATGATGATTACGTGGTGGTGTTATTATATGGGCTTGGTACTCTTCGTACGTCCCATCGAATACATGTAACTGATTGTTTTTGATTTCAATCATTTTTGTAGCAATGTTATTCACAAAATGGCGATCGTGAGAAACGAATAATACGGTACCGATATATTCTTGTAAAAGAGATTCTAGAGCTTTCACCGCTTCAATATCAAGAAAGGTGGTCGGCTCATCTAAAATTAACGTATTAGAATCGCTAACAAATAGCTTCGCGAGTGCTACTTTCACACGTTCACCGCCACTTAATACATCGATTTTTTTGTGAACATCATCACCAATAAAATGAAGTCTAGCTAGGACCGTGCGAATAAGAGTGACGTTTTGTTTTGATGTTTCCTTCACCGTGTCTAGAATACGGTCTTCTGCTTTTAATAAAGTTAAGTGCTGACTTAAGTAACCAACGATCACTGCTGGCGAAATTGAAACAGCTTTGTTTCGAGAAAGAAGCGTATTAAGTAGCGTTGTCTTTCCGCTACCATTGTTGCCGATTATCGCAACCTTGTCTCCTCCTTTTATAAAAAAGGATTCCTTGTTCCACAAAATACGTTGATTAATTTTGCCCTCGAGCTGTTCTACACGAATGATCGTCCTTCCATAAAAGTCTTCATGATTAGCGATATCCATCTTGATTTCGGTGTTTTCCCGAGGCTTTTCGACTTTATCAAGCTTTTCTAATCGAGTTTCAAGTGCTTTTGCGGTTTGTTGAAGCTTTTTTTGCTTTTTAGCAAAATACGGTTTAGCTCCAGTTATTTTTGCTTCTGATCTATGAACGTTTTTAGGTTTTTTTGTTGCCCGGGCCGCACGTTTCTCTTTGGCTTGTATTGCAGTCTCGAGTTTTTTCTTTTCTCGTATATAATTTTCGTATTCATGGTGCAAAAAGGAGGACTTCCGTTCTTTTTGTTCGATATACGATGAATAGTTTCCTTTATATACATGAAGGTGATAGTCCTCAATTTCCCAGATCGTTGTACAAACTTGATCAAGGAAGGCTCGATCATGAGAAACGATAACAAAAGCTCCCGACCAACGTTTGAATTCTTGTTCGAGCCACACAATATGCTCCTTATCTAAATGTGTCGTCGGTTCGTCAGCAAACAGTAGAGCAGGTGCTTTCTGTAACGCTTGTTGAATATAGGACTGTGTAAGCTCACCACCGCTTTGCTCTTTGTTTTTTTGTTTGAGCTGAGGCAAAAGCAATGACGTAACATGACAATTTATATATCCTTTTGAGGGCAGCTGTTTATGAGCAAGAACATGTAATAAAGTCGACTTACCAGCTCCATTTTTCCCTATTAGCCCAATCCGATCATGTTGGTGGATTGTTAGTCGATCAATATCGAGTAAAAGGTTTCCTTGAATTTCGATTTTGATATGATGACCTTCAAGTAGTAGCATAACACCATCTCCTCTTGATTCATTAATGGTAGGAGACGCAAAAAGCCTCCTATACTGACAAATTCAGAATAGGAGGCTGTTGATCAGGATCATTAGCCAAATAGAGAATACAATAGACCTACTTGAAGAGGCCTTTTGAATTCTAATCCTATTCTGAATCATGGAATTGAAAAAGAGCATACATACACGTTGTATACATAACCTTTTCAATTCTACATTCAAACATAGGATTAGAACTTCATCTATCCGGGTCACCCTTTCGCATTTAGTCGTTTATTTCCTTCATCATACTAAATGTAGAAAACGTTGTCAATTTTAGTTTCCACCATTATTATGAAAAAAGAATATACTATATTATTATGTTAATAAAAACAGTTTGACAGACTTATTTTTAGTCTGTTATTATTTTTTAATGAATTGAATACCCTCGTTAGGTGAGGCTCCTGTGCTGGAGATATGCTGCTGCCCAAAAATGTCCAAAGACGCCAATGGGTCAACAGGAATCATCGAATTAAGGTGATTTTTAATGTAGCTGGAACAATTTTCCTATGCCGCACAGTGCTAAAGCTCTACGAATGGAGGAATGGACGGTTAGTTTTTTGTGCAAATATACCTTTACGGGTATTTGTTTGTATTAAAGTTGGCTATTAGTAAAGCACCTTCATTCGTGAAGGTGTTTTTATTTGTAGATGTAACTCTGATTTAAAGAAGTAGCTAGACTTTATTTCTTTTGAGGAAAATGCTAGCTTGATAAATTCTTATTGGAGGTGAGTGGAATGGATCTAAATCCAGAACCTGAGTCGAGTCAATGTAGGTTGTTAAAAAAGAGAAAAAGAGTGGAGGGGTTCATTCCACGCCACTAAAAAAGAATAGCCCCTCCATTTAATAAGGAGGATGTCAAATGGTACGTTTAGATAAAAAAAGCCGAGAACAGTATGCTAAATTGATAGTTGAGGCACTACAGCAAGAAGATTTGAATTTGTTTCGTGAAAGCTTTTTAGAGTTACACAGAACCGATCAAGTAGAGATTTTTTTAACGTTAGATAAAGAGAACCGTCAACGTGTATATTCGTATTTATCACCTTCTGATTTTGCTGAAATCTTTGGAGGACTTGAATTTGAGATGCAAGCAAAAGTCGTCTCAGAATTAGATGAACGCTATTTTGCTACAATATTTGACAGTATGTTTGCCGATGATGTAGCAACTTATTTAACAAGAATAAATGATGATCAAGCGGATCAAATTTTAACTATAATGGAGCCTGAAAAAGCAAAAGAGGTTCGTGAAATCCTTTCTTATACACCTAAGACTGCTGGTGCCGTAATGACGAAGGAATTTATTAGTATCTCGTCAAGCGATGCTGCATCTGTCGTTATAGAGAAGTTACGTGAGCACGGCCCTGATGCCGAAACGATTTATTATTTATATGTAGTTAATGAACAAGGGGAATTGGTTGGTGTCCTATCGTTACGAGATTTAATAACAGTCCCTGCAGAAACACGAGTAGAGGAAATGATGAGTACGAGAGTCGTTTCTGTCCCTGTTGACATGGATCAGGAGGAAGTGGCGAAAATCATTCAAAAATATGATTTTTTAGCAGCTCCGGTCGTTTCAACAGAAGGGAGTTTGCTCGGAATTGTGACAGTCGATGATGTAATGGATATCGTTGAAGAGGAAGCGACAGAGGACTTAGGGGGAATTTCAGCTGCTAAAGGAGCAACTGATGTTCATCTTAGTGCATTTACAGCAGCAAAAAAACGTTCACCATGGATTATTTTATTAATGTTTTTTGGGTTGATTACTGCTGAGGTAATCGGTCAATTTGAGGAAACATTGGAGAGCATTGTCTTATTAGCGGCCTTTATCCCACTCATTATGGATTCAGCAGGGAATACAGGTACACAATCATTAGCAGTTGCGGTGCGTGGTCTTGCGTTAGGTACAGTAAAAAAAGGGACAATTGCAAGAATGATTAGACGAGAATTTGGTACCGGGTTAATGTTAGGATCATTTGTATGGTTGTATTAGCTATAACGATAACGATTATGCATCAGCACTGGATTTTAGCGTTTATTGTGGGTGCTTCCATTTTTTGTACATTAAGTATTGCAACCGTTATTGGTTCAACCGTGCCACTTATTATTAACAAACTTAGGTTAGATCCAGCAATTGCCTCAGGTCCTTTTATTACTACAGTAAACGATATTTTAGGTTTACTTATCTATTTTACGATTGCCACAGCTTTACTACAGTATTTGTAATGACGAAGCTTCACTTCAATAATTTTTGGGGTGGAGCTTTATTAATGGGGAAATTGTAATGAAAATAGGTGATAGTGCTAAAGTATGAGAATATATGATACACTAAGCCTAAGAAATTTGACATAAAGGTAGGAGAGGATAAAATGTCGAAAATTCATTCTATTAAAGTAAAATTATTTCTATTTATTAGTTTATTATTGTTTATTCCTATAGTTGTTGTAGGGGTGATTTCATATCAAAAACAAATATATTAGAGCAAGCTGTTATACAAAAAGAAGACTTAGAGGAATTCACTTCAAAATTTTCAAGTATTTTTCAGGAGTATGAGGAGCTATTAACGGAAATTTCACAAATGGATGAAATGCAAGTACATACGTACGAAACGGATCAAATTGATGGGCATTATCCTAATATGCCACAAAGTAATGATCCAAATAAAACAGCATTTTATCAACAGTTTTTATCTGAGTTCTCAGGCGACCACCCATTCTTAATTAACTTTTATGTAGGAACGGAAATAGGAGAAATGTATTTGGATAATATTCCCCCTGAAGAAGTTGATTTGAGCCAGTTTGACCCAAGGGATAGGGATTGGTATGTAGAAGCATTAGAAAATGAGGGGACGGTTATTTGGACTGAACCATATATTGATACAGCGAGCGGACAATCTACCATTACATTAGCCCTAACCGTTTCAGATTCTACTGATTCAGTTATTGGTGTAGCAGGTATGGATTTTGACATGGCACGTTTAGCAACGATGATTCGAGAGGATATTTTACGTTCAACAATCATTACTTGCCTAGTAACACTCGTGATTGGCCTAATTAGTTTATATTTCTTTTTAAATCGTTTTGTTACTACGATTTCCCGAATGAATGAGGAAATGAGACAAATAGCTAATGGCAATTTAACTGGTGAGAAAATCGTTGTGAAAGGCAAGGATGAATTAACGTCATTATCTCAGTCAGTAAATGACATGAAAGAGGATCTTTACTCTATTGTAGAAGGTGTTAAGGGTGCTACTAGTAAGGTCGATGTTCAAAGTAAGCAGCTCACGAATTTCGCAGTGGAAGTGAAGGAAGGTAGTGAACAAATAGCTACGACAATCGAGGAATTATCAAGTGGGGTTGAACGTCAAGCAAATACTGCGACAGAAATTGTCGAAATGATGGGGCAATTTAATCATGAGATTCATGAGGCAACAAAAGCGGGTGAAGAGGTTACACGGCATTCGCAAATTGTTCGTGAACTAACGAATGAAGGCAGTCAATATATGTCAAGTACAGTCGAACTAATGAAGAAGATTGATAAGGTCGTAAGTGAATCAGTTCATAAGGTCAGAGGACTTGATCAAAAGTCAAAGGAGATTTCAACATTAGTTCAAGTGATTAAAGAGGTTTCCGAGCAAACGAATTTACTAGCCTTAAATGCGGCAATAGAAGCGGCACGGGCAGGGGAGCATGGCAAGGGATTTGCAGTAGTGCTGATGAAGTTCGTAAATTGGCTGAGCAAGTAACTGGTTCGGTAGAGGATATCACATCAATAGTTAAAGCTGTTCAACTGGAGTCAAATGATGTAGCTCGCTCATTAGAAGGTAGCTATCAAACAGTTAATGAGGGATCTAAGGAGATAATACGTACAGATGAAACATTCAAGCAAATGAATGAATTGATTGATACGATGATTTCAAAGATCGAGTCAATAGCAGTGAAACTTAATAGTCTCACTAAAAATAGTCAAGAGGTTGAGACGTTTATTGAAGATATAGCGGCTGTTTCAGAACAGTCAGCAGCTGGAATTGAAGAAGTAGCAGCATCTGCACAGCAGTCGAGCAGTTCTATGGAGGAAGTAACAAGAAGTGCCAATGAGTTAGCACAATTAGCCGATCAATTAAAGCTACAAATGGATCGTTTTAAAGTCTAAAATTGGACAAGTGAAATAGTTTTCCGATATGGTAGAGGTGAGTTGAATGCATTTCCCATCAAAAAAAGATATTTGGTTGAATATTCTTATGTTTGGAATAATTGTTCTGTTCCTTCTGCTCCCTCTAATTGAGTTTAAGCTTATTACAATTGTTATTGTTTATCCTTTGGCGATGTTAATGATTTGGTTTTGGATAGCAACATCCTATACAATTGAAGATGGAATACTAATTATAAGGTACGGCCCTTTCTCAAAAAGTATTAAAGTTAAACATATTCAAGCCTTACAAAAATCAAAATCTTTGCATTCAGCACCAGCGATGTCAATTGATCGTATAGAAATACGCTATAATCAATATGATACTGTTTATATTTCTCCTCAAAAAGAAAAAGAGTTTGTGGAAACATTACTTAAGGAGAACCCTACAATTCAATTAGATCATATAATAAAGAATCAAATAGATTTAAAGAAGGGTGAGTGAGAGCATGGATTTAAAAAAAGCAATTGAAACGAGAAGAAGTATTGGTGTTGTGAAGCAGGATCCAGTGCCGCGTCATTTAATAGAAGAAGCACTTGAAGCAGCAACGTATGCACCGAATCATCATCGTACAGAACCGTGGCGTTTTTTCGTGTTAGAGGGTGATGCTAGAAAACGTTTAGGAGATGTACTTGCTGAGATTGCTCAATCAGAAATGCCTGAACCTTTATCAGCAGCTGATCAAATTAAGCTGACTAGACAGAAGGAAAATCCGTTAAGAGCACCTGTCATTATTGCTGTAGCAGTGGAGCCATCAGATGACAAAAAAGTAATTGTGCAAGAAGAGTATGCGGCAGTTGATGCAGCAGTACAAAATATGTTGTTAACGCTTCACGCAGCAGGTCTTGGTGCTGTATGGCGGACTGGCCCAGTTTGTTATCATGATAAGGTCAAGTCGTTTTTCGGTTTAAGTACGAAAGGTGATATGATCGGGTTTATTTATATCGGTTACCCTAATATGGAGCCGAAAGATAAGCCTAAGTGTGATTTTAAGAAATATACGCAATGGCTTTCCTAAAGAATTGTGAAATAAAGAACTGAAAAGGTGATGCCTTTTCAGTTCTTTATTTATAAAGTAGGTCTTTAATAGATAGAAGTCATCCATTCTACAATTCCTTTCTTTTCTTCATATCTCAATGTTTCTACGTCAAGGTGGCCGATAATTTCTCCATCTTTGATCGCAATCACTTCATCAAGAATTGTTTCCACTTCTTTTATTTCGTGAGTGGTAATGAGGACAATTTGTTTTTCTAAATCAATATAGGAAATTAAACCTTTTACAATGGAGTCACGTACCATCGGGTCAAGTCCTGAAAGTGGTTCATCCATTAGGATAACAGGAACCTCACGAGCTAACGTCAAAATGATTTTTAAACGACCACGGTTTCCTTTTGATAAGTGCTTAAGCTTGGCTTGACGGTCTAAATTCATAAATTTGCGAATTTCCTCAGCCTTTTCACGATTGAAGTCAGAAAACTGAGAAGCGTGAAAATCAATCGTCTGCCCAACATTATAAAAGCCATAATATTCATCAAGCTCAGACAAATAAGAAACATATTTTGCAATTCGATGATTCACCCTTGACCATTTACGCTGATCTTTCCTTTTGTCGGTTGATTAAGACCGGCAATGAGTTTGAGTGTTGTTGATTTTCCACTTCCGTTTTCACCGATAAGACCAATGATTTTCCCTGGTTTTAACTCCAAGTTAATATTTTTTAGAGCTGTTTTTGATAAGAACTTCTTTGTTACATTGTCCAGTTTAATCATTTCTTGTTCCCCCGTTCGTGTTTACTAAAAACGCTTGTAAACCAGCTTCAATTTCGTTAGCAGTATAGCCCATTTCTTGCATGCCCTTAACAAATGATGAAATTTCCTCAAGCTTTAAACGCTCTCTCATCTCATGTAAAATACCTTCGTTTTCAGTAACAAATGTCCCTTGACCTCGTTTTGTCTCCACAATTTTCAACCCCTCTAACTCTCGATAAGTTCGTTGTACTGTATTAGGATTCACGTTCGCTTGAATCGCCATTTCGCGAACGGATGGAAGTTTATCGCCAGGCTGTAAATCTCCTCGTAATATTTGCCGGTTAATGCGATCAGCTAATTGACTATAAATCGGCTTTGATGATTCAAATTCGGTTGTCATTGTTTACACCTCAACTTTACGCTCTAGTAACCAACATGTTAGTAAAAAGAAAGCAATTGATAGGACTGCTTCAAATACGTAGTCTCCGATATAAAAGGTAACTGGCATAGAGGTTCCGTGAAGACTTAAGTCGACTTGGTCCTGAGATATATCATAATTTAAGCTAGTAATAAACTCTGGGATGTGAATGCCACCCCACTTTGTTAACGTTTCATACAATTTAGTTTCGGCAAACCATATATAACTACGCAGTGATAAGATAACAAATGCAGCAGTACTAATAAAACTTAAAAATCCATTTAAACGAGAGCGAATGGCAAAATGAATCATCATGTATAGTAAAAACCAAGCTGCGATATTTAAAGCAAAAAGAATAATGTGAACACCAGCAAAAAGGCTCAATTCAGTTAAGTTAAAAAATGCCAATTGGTCTTGGAAGTAAGTAGCTGATTGCGCAGCTACTAAAAAGTTGTACCGGCAACAGCTAAACTAATGATTAAAGAAATGAGACCAGCAGTGATCTTGGCAAGCAACAGTGCATAGCTAGGCAGTGGACTATGAAGCCACAAATGTAGCTTTTTTCTCTCGTTTTGCAAGCTGATAAAAAGGTAATACATAAGGTAGAAAATGTGCATCACAATGGCAGACGCTGAAAAGATCATAAGTCCTTCAGCACCAACATTTGCTTTTGAGCTAAAGTAAAAAACGATACCTCCTACGATTAAAAAACCAATTAATAAGGAAAAGAAAGCAAATGCTCCGTTACGTAGTTCTTTTTTAATAAGTGAAACCAAGCGTTCATAAAGACGCCTCCTTATTTAGTATTAGTGTATTAATTAAATAGTACACTAATACGAATAAGGAGTCAATCATTTTATGAAATGTGATATGCTACTTTAAAAAACAGCTAGAATAAAGCTCGAAAACTGATAATAAATTAATTAGCATAATACAGATATGGTTTCCCTTAGATGGAGGAGGATAACATGGCTCAATTTAATTTACTGAAGAAAGAGATATTCATACATGACTACTATCCGAGTATATCTGCTTATTATTTTAAAACATGGGTCAATTTCTACATGGATTTTCATCGGCATGATGATCTTGAAATAATGTATGTATTAGATGGAAAGTGTAATGTTGATATAGAACATAGGTCTATAGAGATGAGAAAAGGAGATTTCATATTTTTAGATGCTAATATCATGCATCGACTTGTCCTTGAAAAGGACAAACCGTGCCGAATGTTAAATGTCGAGTTTTCATTTGTAGAGAAAAAGAGAGCATTTCCTTCTATGAGAGATTTAGCCAAACATCAAAAAGTAGCAGACCTTTTATCTTATAAGGAAGGATATGTAGTATTAAAAGATGCAAATGAAGTTTTTTACACGTTAAAAAATTTAGTTTTTGAGCTAGATAAAAAAGAAGATGAGAAAGAAATGATGGTTCAGTTATATTTTTCTCAACTCATTGTACAAATAGCACGATTGCTGAATGAAAAACGAGAAATGAATGAGCAGAAACAAACGAATGTATATGTAAAGAAAACGATAGAATTTCTCCACCACAATTATGATTGTGATCTAAAAATGGAAGATGTCGGGCGTGTTGTTAACCTTCATCCAGGATATTTACACCGCATTTTTAAAAAGAATACCGGCTGTTCTGTGATGGAGTACTTAACAACCGTTCGAATCAACAAAGCTAAAATGCTGTTAGCCGAAACGGATATTCCGATTATCGATATCTCCTTATATGTAGGAATTAATAGTAGACAATATTTCAGTATATTATTTAAAAATATACAAATCAATCTCCTGCAGCATTTAGGAAGTCCTTTGAACGTGTTCAAAAGTCAGGAGGCTTTGTAAAGGAGTAATATAAGCTTGCCGAATTAGAAGAGCTAAGTGCGTTCCCATTGCACAGTTAAGCTGTTTTTGAGAAATAAATATGATGAGAAAAAGTTAAGATTTCTTACCAAACGGGAAGAAAGAGGTTACAAGTTTGAAAACGCTTACCTATTGTCGGTGTTAAAGTTTACTTATAAATAAAAGTGAGTAATAGATGCCTAATATGAAGGAGGATCGTCTTAGTAAGGAATAAGACCGAATAAAATGGGTTGTCAACATTAAGTATGGAGGCGTTTAAAATGTGGAAGTCATTAAGGGTTGTCTTACTAGTGTTTACTTTTTCAATTATATGTTTAAGTGCTTGTAGTAATAATACAGGTTCTAGTAATGGGGGCAGGATGGTAATAAGGAATCTAGTAGTATAACGTTTCAAGCATGGGGAAATCCAGCAGAAATTGAAGTATATAAGAAAGCTGTAGATGGTTTTATGGATGAGAATCCAGATATACATGTCGAGTTAATGGCAGCTCCAGGAGATCAGTATGAACAAAGGCTAATGACTTCACTTCAAGGAAGCAGCGGTCCAGATGTTTTTTATGCTCATGAGCCTACAATGGCACGTTTAATTGAGGCAGGGGTCGTTGAACCATTAAATGAATTTTTCTCATCGGATGAAAGCTATTCAAAGCTAGAAGATTTCCCAGAAGGTTTATATGGTCCAGCTAAAAAGGATGAAATCATTTATGGAGTAACACCTGATGTTAATCCAATGGTTATTTACTATAACAAGGGATTATTTGAGGAGCTTGGTATTAAATCCCCGCAGGATTATTACGATCAAGGACAATGGAATTGGGATGCTTTTTTAGAAGTGTCAAATCAGCTAGTTTCTGAGGGAAAACGTGGATTTATTATAGAAAATTGGTGGGCTCACTGGTATAGCTGGATTTGGTCGAATGGCGGGTTAATTTTTGACGAGGAAGCTAACTTTGTTTTACCAGATAACGAAGAAGCAAAAGAAGCTATACGATTTATCGATCAAATGGTGAAGGATGGAGTTGCGACATATGCTGGTTCACTACCTCAAGGTCAGGGAGTTGATGCTATGTTTATGTCCAATCAGGTAGGGATGATTTCTGGTGGACGTTGGTTTACGCCACAATTTGAGCAAAGTCCTAATTTAGAATTTGACTATATTTATATGCCGAGTAATACGGGGGAGCTCCAAAATCCAGTTGGGTTACCAGTAGCGTACATGGCTGTAAATGGGTCTAGTGAAAATAAAGAAGCAGCATTGAAGTTCGTCTCCTATTACGTAGGTCAATATGGACAAGAAGCTAGAACAGGAGAAGGAGGTAGTGCAATGCCTTCACATCCAGCTGCGGATGAAGCAACGCTAGCCGTTGTAGATGATAGTAAGCATTTTGATTACTTTTTAGATGCTAGAGACAATGGATTTACACATGGATCTAATCTGGCTATCGATGCTCTATATCCGGGGATGAGTTCTGATATTGGTGATGAAATGGATTTGATGTTTCTTGGAAGTCAGGATGTTGAAGTGACAATTAATAATATTATTGAAGAGGTACTAGGACATTTAGAAGAATAAAAGTCTATGAAAAATTTTGAGGATATAGACACCAAGGTTCTCACTTGGTGTCCCTTATTCAAAAAGGGTGAGTATGAAATGAATCGGAAAAATAACTTGTGGGGATTTTTATTTATTAGTCCGCAATTAATAGGATTATTAGCTTTTTCGTTAATTCCGCTCATTTACGCACTGTGGCTTAGTTTTACGGATTGGGACGGATTCGGGGATTTGAATTTTATAGGAATCACTAATTATGTTGAACAGTTTTACAATGCTGATTTTTGGAAGGCAATGGTTAATACAATTTATTATATGATAATGGTTGTTCCAATAGGGATATCTATTTCATTGTTACTAGCAGTTGCGTTAAATAAAGTAATAGCAAAAAATTTGTATCGCGTGTTTTTTTTCATGCCTGTTGTTACAAGCTCTGTTTCAGTTGGGATTATTTTCATGTGGCTTTTAAATGGTGATTTCGGCATTTTAAACCAAATGTTAGCTAAGATAGGGATTGAGGGCCCGCATTGGCTAACTGATCCAAGATGGGTAATGCCCTCAATTGCTTTATTAAGCATTTGGTGGGGACTAGGTTATAATATGGTCATTTTCTTAGCTGGGCTTCAAGGAATTCCCAAAAGCTACTACGAAGCAGCAGAAATTGATGGAGCAAATCCTTTTCAAAAATTTAAACATATCACATTGCCTTTACTCACACCAACGACTTTTTTTGTGACAATCATGACTATCATTACTTCGTTCCAAGTATTTGATCAGGCATTTGTTATGACTAATGGAGGACCAGCAAAAGCTAGTTACACAATGGTCTTTCATATTTATGAGGAAGCTTTTGTTTATTTCACAATGGGGAAAAGTGCAGCTGCAGCCATGATTCTATTTGTCATCATACTAACTTTTACGCTTATCCAATTTAGGCTACAGAATAGGTGGGTGCATTATGAACAATAAAGTAGCTATGAATCAAAAATGGAAGCCTATTAATGTTGAGAAGCAGAGAACACAGAAAAAGAGAATAAGCATATCCACACTTTTATTACATGTTTTCTTAATTATTGGGGCTTTAGCCATGGTGTTTCCGTTTGTTTGGACAATACTAAGTTCGTTTAAAGATTTGTCACAAATTTTTATTATCCCTCCACAATGGATTCCTGATCCGTTTGTTTGGAGCAACTATCCAAACTCATTAAAAGCAATGCCATTTGCCCAAGCATATTTTAATAGCTTTTATATAACAATCATAATCGTTATTTGTACATTATTCACAGCTTCCATGGCAGCCTATGCGTTTGCAAAAATTAGATTTAGAGGTTCCAATGTGCTGTTTATTCTGTTTTTAGCTACAATGATGATCCCTAAACAAGTAACGATGATTCCATTGTATTTAGTGATGGATTGGTTAGGTTGGCTAGACACTCATTTAACATTAATTGTTCCTGGAGCCTTATTTAACGCATTTGCAGTCTTTTTATTAAGGCAATTTATAATGAATATTCCGACAGAATTAGAAGAGGCAGCAGTGATAGACGGTGCAAATTATTTTAGAATTTATTGGAGTGTAGTTTTACCATTAATAAGACCAGCATTAGCTGCTATTGGTATTTTTACATTTATGGGGGCATGGAATAACTTCATAGACCCACTTATATATTTGAATTCAACAAGTAATTTCACAGTGCCACTATTACTCAATCAATTTAAAGGCTTATATACGGCAGATTGGTCACTCATGATGGCAGGAACAGTTATTTCAATTATTCCTATTCTGATTGTCTATATTTTTGCTCAAAAGCAAATTATTGAAGGAATTACGATAACAGGTATGAAAGGATAATGAGTAAATAGAATACAGACAGTGAACATGAATAGCCGGTTCATCAACCTAGTTCATTGCCTAAAGCGTATAAATCTGCTTTGGGCTTTTTTTATGTATAAATGTAATAAATAATTTGATTTCATTTAGAAGGTTTGTGAAATTCAACTAAAAAAGTTCAATAGTTATTTCAAAAGTTCTAATTTCGATGCATGGCCATGTACTTGTCGAAGTGGAATTTGATAAGGGACTACAATAAGCAGGGTATAGATTCTCTTATCTCTAAAAAAACGAGTTCTCCATCTTATATAAGAATGTATGTCATAAGATATGACATAGTTACAGGCAGAGGGAATAGTACGTGCGATAATAAGTGCATCATGGATAGCTGGAGGTTTGAGATGGGAAATCAAAAGCTTCTCATTATTGGAAATGGAATGGCCGGCGTGCGGTGTGTGGAGGAAATACTGAAGCATTCAAATGATTTTGAAATTACGATAATCGGCAGGGAACCACATGGAAATTATAATCGCATAATGCTTTCATCTGTTCTTCAAGGTGGAACGAAGATGAATGATATTATGATTAATGATATGAACTGGTATAGAGAAAATAATATTCATTTATATACCGGAGAAACAGTGATAAAAATCAACCGCCTCAAAAGAGTTGTTGAGACGGACTCTGGTCGAGAGATTCCATACGATAAAATGATCATTGCAACGGGTTCAACCCCATTTATGATTCCACTTCCTGGAGTTGATTTAGAAGGGGTTATGGCATTTCGAACGATCGAGGACTGTGAAAAGATGGTTGCATCAGCTAAGTCTTATAAAAAAGCGACGGTCATTGGCGGAGGATTATTAGGCTTGGAGGCAGCTAAAGGATTATTGCATCTGGGAATGGAAGTTGATGTCATTCATTTAGGTTCATATATAATGGAGCGTCAGCTTGATAAAAAGGCGGCAAAATTGCTCCAAGAGGAATTGGAACGACAAGGGATGAATTTTTTGCTCGAAAAACAAACAGCCAGGTTACTTGGTCGCAATCGCGTAAAGTGGATCGAGTTTAAAGATGGCACTTCTGTTAGAACTGATCTTGTTGTGATGGCGGTAGGGGTAAGACCAAATATCGCACTTGCACAGGATGCAGGGTTAGAAATGAATCGAGCGATTATCGTCAATGATTACATGCAAACGAATGACCCGAATATATATGCGGTTGGTGAATGTGTAGAGCACCGGGGGTTTGTTTATGGTCTTGTTAAGCCGTTATATGAGCAGGGGGTTGTGTTGGCAAAGCATTTGTGTAATCAGCCAACTAGAGGATATCAAGGGACCGTTTTATCAACTCAGTTGAAAATATCAGGTGTTGACGTTTTTTCAGTAGGCCAGTTTCATGATCGTGACGATACTAATAATTTGCTTTTATTAGATGAGTCCGAAAGGGTATATAAAAAGGTTGTTTTCAAAGATGATGTTGTTGTAGGTGCTGTTTTGTATGGGGATACAAAGGATGGATCAGCATTGATGAAAATGATTCAGAAAGGTGAAAATCGAAAGAAGGTAAAAGAATTAATAATAAATAGTCAGAAAAAAGAAGATCATTTTAAGGAAATGGCTATGTCACAAGCTATTTGTAATTGCAATAATGTCTCCAAAGGGAACATTATTGAGGCTGTTCAGAAGAAGGGTTGTTCAACTGTTGAAGAAATAAAAACGTGTACGAAAGCGACTGGCTCATGTGGTGGCTGTAACCGATGGTTGCTGAGTTGTTAGCTTATATTCAAAGTGATCATTTTAATGAAGCAATTGTTGAAGAGCCTTTCTGTTCTTGTACATCTTTAACAGAGGATGACGTGCTAGAAGAAATCGTCACGAAACAATTAAACACAGTAGATAAAGTACGGAGCGAATTGAAATGGTCGGGTGAAGGCTGTGATGCTTGTTCAAACGCACTACATTATTATTTACGGATGATCTATAAACAGGAGAGTTGGAGTTATAGTATTGAACAGTTAGGTGGAGTTAAGCATCAAAGTGATGGTCGTTATTCTATAACAATGCCTTTGAAAGGGGCACTCTTAAAGGAATCATATCTTCAAGATGTACTTGGTTTAATGAAAGAATACAATCAATCTAAGGTTGTTCTAACAGAGGATCAGCGATTGATGCTAGTAAATGTGGAGAAGTCAAATGTACGACCGATCATGGAACGGTTAAAAATAGAAAGAAAGCCAAAATCAGAATTTTGGATTCATAAAGCAAGAACATCTATTGGCGGCTCCATTCAACAAGCGTATGTTGAGGATATAAATCATATTGCCACAGAGTTAGATGAAGCGATTGATACGATATTTGCTCCCCAACATGTGTTTATCAACGTCACAGCAAATTACAATATAGGCGTAAATGAAGAAAAGGAGCTCAAGCTCATCAGGATGAGCCGAGGCTGGGAGATGTATGTTAGTGACCAATTAATTGCTGTAGTAGAGCAAGAAGAAGCTGCTTTATTAACGATTACCTTTTTACAATACTATCGTGAAACAGCAAAATATTTAGAAGATCTTTATAGTTGGTTAAATCGGTTAGGCATCATTCATATTCGTGAAGTAATTTTTTCAACGGAGCTAAGGGATCAGCTAATAGCCGCCCTTAAAGTAGACTTACATCAGTATATGAATATTGAAAATCAGGCAATTAATTAGAGAGGATGTGAGATTTTTGGCAGAACGATTAGTAAAGTATTCTCGTCCAAAGCAAGAAGAAATACAATCAGAACGTGCATTTGATTCGCAGTGTCCTTACTGTAGTATGCAATGTAAAATGCGAGTGATTGAGCAAAAAGGGCCAGATCGAACTCGTTATAAAACGATTGCACTTCAAAATCCAACATCTGAAGGGCGTTTATGTGTGAAAGGGATGAACGCTTATCAACATGCAGTGAATAAAGAACGTATAACACAGCCGCTTTTTAAAGTCGACGGGCAGTTTGTTCCGGTATCATGGGATTTTGCCCTATCTATTATAAAGGAGCAATTTACAAGTATACAAAAGGAATTTGGCTATCACGCTGTATCGGTATATGGAGGCGGCTCTTTAACGAACGAAGAAGCCTACTTATTAGGGAAATTTGCCCGCGTTGCCTTGAAAACAAAATATATCGATTATAATGGAAGGTTTTGTATGTCCGCAGCAGCTTCTGCTGCAAACCAAGCATTCGGCATAGACCGTGGATTAACAGGACGTTTATATGAAATTGAACAAACAGACTGTATTCTACTAGTAGGGACGAATATAGCAGAATGCCAACCAACGATTATGCCTTATTTTGAACGAGCAAAAGAAAATGGGACGACGATTATCGTCATTGATCCGCGTGAATCAGAAACAGTAAAAATCGCTGATTGGCACCTTCAGTTGAAGCCGGGAACCGATGCAGCATTAGCAAATGGGCTATTAAAGATTTTGATAGAACGAGATTTGATCGACGAGACATTTTTATTGGAACGTACAAATGGCTTTGAGGAAGTCCGTAAGCATGTACAATCTTGTAGTCTCGATCTTATCTCAGAATTAACAGGAGTATCTGTTGAAGAGCTAGAGCGTGTAGCTATTGCGTTTGGGGAAGCCAAAAGAGGGATGATTTTCACTGCACGAGGTGTTGAACAGCAAACGGATGGAAGTATGGCTGTTCGTAATTTCTTAAATATGTTATTAGTAACGGGGAAAATTGGGAAAGAAGGCTGTGGATATGGTGCAATCACAGGTCAAGCCAATGGACAAGGTGGACGAGAGCATGGTCAGAAAGCAGATCAATTACCAGGATATCGTTCAATAGTAAACAAGGCACATCGTCAACATATTGCCGATGTTTGGGGTGTTGAGGAGAAAGACTTACCGGGAAAAGGTGTATCAGCGTATGAGATGATGGAGAAGGTACACGTAGGTGACATTAAAGCGATGTTTATTATGGGGTCAAATCCAATTGTTTCAAACCCAAATGCTACTTATGTTAAAGAAGCGTTAGAAAAACTTACATTTATCGTTTCAGTCGATATGTTTATATCGGAATCGGGCCGTTATGCTGATTTACTATTACCAACTACTTCTTACCTTGAAGATGAGGGAACCATTACGAACCTGGAAGGACGAGTTATGCTCCGTCCAGCCTCTAAAGAAAAGCCAGGTGAAACGAAACATGATTGGGAAATACTATGTGAGATTGCACACATGTTAGGAAAAGGTGAATATTTTACTTTTTCATCACCTGAGGAGATTTTTAACGAATTGCGTTTGGCTAGCCGTGGAGGATTAGCCGACTATTACGGGATTACCTATGAGCGACTAAGAAACGGAACTGGCCTATTGTGGCCTTGCCCATCAACGGACCATCCAGGAACAGATAGGTTATTTGCTGAGAGATTTTATCATGAGGATAACAAAGCCCATTTAATTGCTGTACCTAATACTCCTCATCAGGCGAAAGAATTAGTTACAGACGAATTTCCATTGTATTTAACAACAGGACGTGTCGTGTCGCATTATTTAACAGGGGTGCAAACACGTAAAAGCACAGCATTAGTTGCGAGGGATATTGAATCACATATTCAAATACATCCAGATACGGCCAAACGATATGGAATAGAAGAAGGTCGACTTGTGAAGGTTAGGTCAAAACGTGGAGCTGTCTCTGTTCGTAGCCGGTTCTCAAAGAATATTCGAGAAGATACAGTGTTTGTCCCATTTCACTGGGGCGACACACAAAATATTAATGATCTTATTTCCGGTCAATTAGATCCGACGTGCCGCATGCCAGGATTTAAAGTAACGCCTGTTCAAATTTCCATGTTAGTAGAGTAAATCACTACTATTTATTAGTGATTTTCCACAATCTTTCGTATGAACGAACTGAAAGAAGAATGGGAGGAGACATGCGACATAGCTAGAACGAAACTTTCCTTTTTTCTTATGTGAGGATATCTTACATAAATTCACATCATCGTTAAAGATTGCTTTACACTTAGTATTAAGAGAGGGGGAGACAGATTTGCAACAGCGAGGGATTGTATACTTTGTTGGGGCGGGACCGGGGGATCCTGACTTACTCACGGTAAAAGGAAGACGTGCATTAAGAAAAGCAGATGTTGTTATTTTTGATCGGTTAGTTAATCCAATTCTCTTAATGGAAACGAAACCTGATGCCAAATTAGTTTATTGCGGAAAACAGCCTTGTCAACACCTCCTCAGGCAGGAAGATATTCATAAAGAATTGCTCATCCATGCACGAAAAGGGAAGACAGTTGTTCGACTAAAAGGTGGTGATCCATCTGTATTCGGAAGAGTTGGTGAAGAAGCAGAGGCTCTTGCCAAATATGGAATTACGTTTGAGATCATACCAGGCATTACAGCAGGAATTGCAGCATCAACGTATGCTGGAGCTACCATTACGCATCGTGAGCACTCAAGGTCATTTGCTGTTGTATCTGGTCATAGTAAAGCAAGTGATGGAAAACCCCATGTGAATTGGAGTGCACTTGCAACAGGTGTTGATACAATTGTCTTTTATATGGGTGTAAAACATCTTAAAACAATTGTAGACCAGCTAAAAACCCACGGAATGAATGCTAATACGAATGTACTCGTTGTTCAATGGGGAACGTATAGTCGACAGCAAACGATTGAAGGGACATTATCTTCAATTGTGAAAGAAATAGAGAAAAAGCAGATTGCAAATCCAGCTATTATTATCGTTGGTCAAGTTGCTGCTTTACGAGAGAAGCTACAATGGTACGATAATCGACCGCTTTCAGGTACTAGTGTTCTTGTTCCGCAAGAAGAACAAGACGATCACCTTCCATTGAAGGAATGGAAAAGGCTAGGGGCAGATATATATAGTAAACAATTATCGGTTAAAGAGGGATTGACGAGTGAACAAATTCAAACTCTCGTTCATTTGTCTGAAAAGGATGAACTCCTTTTTTTTATCAGGCTCTACAGCGACGACTTTTCTACAATCGTTGTATGATCAGGAAATTGATAGAAGGCGAGTGAAAGCAACGTTTTATTGCCTCGATAATTGTACACTAAATGTATTAAAAACGGCCGGATTTATGGCTGTAAAGGTAAATCATATAAAGGAATTACGTTCACCAGTAGTTGTAGGAAGTGATCTTGAATTAGCTGCGGTGGGCCCATTAAAAGATTATAAGCAGTTTGTTCAAGTTAATGAAGCTGTTACTGCACGAGAATACCAAACGTTTCAGAGAATGATAGATGATGGCCATATTAATACCGTTATAGTAACAAACATGGCGAACGCTCTGAGATTTTCGAATCTTCTGAATTCAGTAGGGGCTGTTACGTCCTTCATTAAAGAAACTAAGGTGATATGCGAAGAAAGCGTAATGCCATATTTGCAATCAATAGGAATAAAGCCAATTTATACGTATAGAAAAAGTCTTGGAAGTGATGAATTGATTCAGATTATGTCGATAAGCTCGCTTCCTGTAGCTATCGAAAGTTAATTCAATTAAAGATAGGAGAGATTTTTTGTGAGAGAGAAACTCGTATTGATCGGAAATGGTATGGCAGGGATCCGTACGTTAGAGGAGATTATAAAAAAAATGCTAATCGCTATGATATGACGGTCTTTGGAGAAGAACCACATCCTAACTATAATCGGATTTTGCTTTCTTCGGTATTACAGGGCGATGCAGATGTTAACGATATTGTATTAAATGATTACGATTGGTATAAGGAAAATAACGTGACATTACACACAGGCGATCCAATTGTGAAGGTTGATAGTAAAAAGCAAGTCGTTTATAGCGAAAAGGGAATTGAATGTCATTATGATAAGCTAATTTTTGCAACGGGTTCAAATCCTTTTATGCTTCCACTGCCAGGTGCTGATAAGGAAGGCGTTATCGCATTTAGAAATATTAAAGACTGTCAAACAATGATTGAGACTTCGAAAAAGTATAAGAAGGCAGCTGTCATTGGCGGGGGACTTCTCGGTTTAGAGGCTGCACGCGGTCTGTTGAATTTAAACATGGAAGTCGACGTTATCCATATTTCTGATACGTTAATGGAACGACAATTGGATAATCAGGCTGGGATAATGCTGCAAGAAGAGTTAGAAAGTCAAGGGATGAATTTCTTGTTAAAAGCACAAACGGAGAAAATTCTCGGTAAAGATCGCGTAACGGGTTTGAAGTTTAAGGATGGTACGAGCATTCAAGCTGACTTGGTCGTGATGGCAGTTGGGATAAAGCCTAACATTGAGCTTGCTCAAAAGAGTGGCTTAACAACAGATCGTGCTATTATCGTTAATGATTATATGGAAACAAGTGAAAAAAATATCTATGCTGTCGGTGAATGTGCACAGCATAGAGGAATTGCATACGGCTTAGTAGCACCATTGTATGAGCAAGGAAAAGTACTAGCTGAGCACTTATGTAACAATGAGGTCAAGACAAAACCAGGTTATCAAGGTTCAATTATTTATACACAGTTAAAGGTGTCTGGTGTTAACGTTTTTTCGGCAGGAACATTCCAAGATGGTGAGAAAACAAAAGCAATTCGTGTGCATGATGAATTTGAAGGAATATACAAGAAAGTTGTAGTTCAGGATAACAAAGTCATTGGTGCTGTATTATTTGGAGACACGTCTGATTCACCGAGAATTTTAGATATGATCCGAACGAACCGAGATATTTCCGGTATGAGTAAAGTGGCGATCTTACCTTCTGAAAATGGTGGGGGACCTGCTGAGAGCCCAGTTGTTGCAATGGCTGACAGTGAAACAATCTGCGGCTGTAACGGTGTGTCTAAAGGGGATATTTGTTCAGCAATTAAAGAACAGGGGTTATCGACAGTTGAAGAGGTAAAGCAGTGTACAAATGCAGGGCGCTCTTGTGGAGGATGTAACCGTTAGTTGCTGATTTAATTTCGTTCACGACAGGTGAAGAGTTAGCTGACGTGAAGGAGCCGATGTGCGGCTGTACAGAGCATACGCATGAGGATGTCGTTGCTCAAATTCGAGAGTTAGGTCTATCTCACCCACGTGAGGTGATGAATGTACTTGGTTGGAAGTCGGATGAAGGTTGCTCAAAATGTCGTCCAGCGATTAACTATTACTTGAAAATGGTTGATCCAATTAAAAACGCAGATGATCCAACTTCGCGTTTTATTAATGAACGTGCACATGCGAACATTAACAATAATGGAACATTCACTGTAGTACCGAGAATGTACGGTGGTGTCACGAATTCGGATCAGTTACGCAAAATTGCCGATGTTGCTGATAAATATCAAGTTCCTTTGTTAAAGGTGACAGGTGGTCAGCGGATCGATTTAGTTGGTATTGAAAAGGATCATTTGCCGAAAGTTTGGAAAGATCTTGGTATGAGATCGGGCTCGGCATATGCTAAAGCGTTACGTACAGTTAAGACATGTGTCGGATCGCAGTTCTGTCGGTTTGGGACGCAAGATTCAATTTCATTAGGTATGGAGCTAGAAAAGAAGTTCGAATATATTAATACACCACATAAAGTAAAAATGGCTGTATCGGCTTGCCCACGTAATTGTGCTGAATCTGGAATTAAAGACTTTGGCATTGTTGGTGTTGACGGTGGATGGGAATTATATGTTGCCGGTAATGGTGGAGTTGACCTTCGTGCAGGTGATCTATTCTGTAAAGTAAAGACTAAAGAAGAGGTCATCAGTATTATTAGTGCATTTATGCAGTATTATCGTGAGAATGCACGTTACCTTGAGCGAACATCGCACTTTGTAGAACGTGTTGGCTTAGATCATATGAAGAAGGTAATATTGGAAGATGAAGAAGGGTGCCAGGCATTAAACGAACGTATGGAAGTAGCTCTTTCACAATTATCAGATCCTTGGCAGGAAATTGTCGATCAAGAAGAAAAGCAGGCAGAATTCAAAATGAGTCAAGTTGAAACGGTTTAGGAATGGAGCGATCTAAATGAATCAAACAAAGAATGACAAAAAAGTCTTGGTTGCCTATGTTTCGGATCTTTCAGTAGGTGTAGGAAAACGTGTCAAGGTAGGAGAAGAGGAAATTGCCTTATTTATACAAAATAAAGGTGATGTTCATGCGATACAAAACCGTTGTCCGCATAAAGGAGGCCCATTATCTGAAGGGATTGTCAGTGGAGAATATGTATTTTGTCCGCTTCACGATTGGAAAATAAATATGGAGGATGGCCTTGTTCAAGCACCAGATAAAGGTGCGTAAAACGATATAACGTTGAAATTGCAGATGATGCTATTTATCTGATTTTATAATAGAAAAAAAATTGTGCTCAAGAGGATGGAACCTCTTGGGCATTTTTTGCTCAAAAAAGCCTAGTAATATTTCCTTGACGTGTTACTTTTTTGTGAAAAGCTTGTACAGTTCACCTTTAATATGAGGATTTTTTTCTAATTAAACGTTTAATTAAATAGTTATGTCTAGTATGTGACTTAGGTTATAATAGCAACAAAAGCGTACGGAGAGGGTGGTTTTCGTTGGGTAAAGGATTATCAGGAAAAAGGGTAGTATTAGCAGCATCACGTAAAACAGAGGAAATGAGTTTGCTTGTTAAAAAACAAGGAGGTACTCCGATCGTCCGTTCATTACAGGGTACAGTGTTTCTAGCCAGTGATGAAGGAAAGCCAGCATTGCTAGAAGCGATTGAAAAAGGGTTTGATTGGGCTATTTTTACGACTGGTATTGGAACAGAGGCATTATTAGAAATGGCAGACGAGATCGCCTTAAAAGATACATTTATGACACAATTACAGCAAGCCAAACTCGCAACTCGAGGATATAAAACATTTGGCGTGCTTTCGAAGTTAGGATTGGAACCTGATGTTAAGGATGATGATGGAACGGTAGCAGGTTTGATGAACAAGCTAAATGACGTATCGTTCGATAATAAGCGTGTTCTTGTCCAGCTTCATGGTGAAAACGTCCCGAGGTTAATTACGTATTTGCAGAACAAAGGGGCTATGGTGAATCAATTACTTCCATATCAACATGTTCCACCAGATGAAAAAACGATTAGCCTTTTATTACAAGAAATTAATAATGATGAAATTGATGCTATTTGTTTCACATCAGCTATTCAAGTTCGCTCATTGTTCCGATATATAAATAATCAAAAGGATAGTGACACATTCATTGATGCTTTGAACAACAAGGTAGTTGCCGTTGCGGTAGGAAAAGTCACTGCTGAAGCGTTAGAAGAGGAAGGTATAAAACGTATCGTTTATCCTGAATTCGAGCGAATGGGTGCGATGATCATTGAGTTGTCACGTTATTTTAGTGAAAAAGGAAAATCAGAATCGAAGCGGAACTGATAGTCAGAATGATTAATGATATTGGGGAAAGATACGGAAATTAGTGTACTCTTCTATAAGGGGGGAGACAATGGACGCGTTATATTCTCATATTGAAAAGGTTAGCGAAACCGCACTTTTGATTCGGATTAGTAAGGAGCTAAACGCTGCTACACATAAGAAAGTAAAATTGATTACGAAGGTGTTAGAAGAGGCAAGGTTTCAATGGGTAGTAGAAGTTGTTCCCTCTTATGCGTGTGTAATGGTCTATTTGAACCCGCTTCTTCTGGAAAAATCAATAAATGCCCACTTGATTTTATGATAGATGAGTTAAAAGAATACTTAGCTAGCGTTGTGTTAAATGAAGATCGTAAGGGAAGGCTTGTTCGAATACCTGTTGTATACGGTGGAGATTTTGGTCCAGATTTAGAAAAGGTTGCAAAGTATCATCGTTTAACGGTAGAAGAAGTAATTGCTCTTCACTCCAAAAAATATATACCGTTTATATGATTGGTTTCACTCCTGGATTCCCTTATTTAGGAGAGCTTGATCCAAAGTTAATGACACCGCGAAATGATCGTCCTCGATTGAAAATTACGCCAAGTTCAGTGGCGATTGGCGGAAACCAAACGGGGATTTACCCAATAGAGTCACCAGGTGGATGGCACATTATTGGTCGTACGCCAATGAGATTATTTAATGCTGGAGAGGAAAATGTCTCGTTATTGAATATCGGAGATCGCATTCAGTTTGAACCGATTACCAAAAGGCAATTTTGGTCATACAAGGAGGTAAAATATGACCATTGAAATTGTAAAGGCGGGCCTACTAACAACGGTCCAAGATAATGGTAGGTACGGGTTTCAAAAAGTGGGTGTTAGTGTAAGTGGAGCGATGGATACAGATGCATTACAAGTAGCGAATTTATTAGTAGGTAATGATCCAACAGAGGCAGCTCTAGAAATAACGTTAATAGGTCCAGTGATTCGATTCCATGAGGATGTACTGTTTGCCATAACTGGAGGTAATCTTTCGCCTCTTATAAATGGGGGAGAAATTCCAATTCATCGACCTGTATTAGCTGTAAAGGGAGATATTCTCTCCTTTGGAAAAGTAAAAAGTGGCTGTCGCTCTTATCTCGCTTTTGCAGGTGGGTTAGAAATGAAGAAAATAATGAATAGCTATAGTACGTATTTACGAGCTGAAATTGGTGGCTATAAAGGTCGGGTGCTGCAAGCTGGTGACAAATTAACGGTTAAAAGCTACCAAGAGCGTTCGCTACGTTTAAGTGAACTGATAACCAAAATGGGAGGAAAATGGTTGCTGTGGGGGTTAGGGGTGTCTATGTTGAAATCGAATACACCAATAATTCGCATTGTACGTGGTAGGCACTATGACCTCTTTTCTGAAGATAGTCAACGAACGTTTTTGAATAGCACATACAAAGTAGCATTAGAGTCTGATCGTATGGGTTATCGACTTAACGGGGAAAAATTGGCACTTAGGAAAACGGAACAGCTTCTTTCTGAGCCTGTTTCATTTGGGACGATACAAGTACCTGGTGGTGGTCTACCAATTATTTTAATGGCTGATAGCCAAACTGTTGGTGGGTATCCGATTATTGGACAAGTGATTGCCGTTGATCGTTCCAAACTGGCACAGTTAAAGCCAGGAGATTCTATTGTTTTTCAAGAAACTGATATAATGGAAGCTGAGCGATTATATCGAAAAAATAATCAGAATCTAGAACAATTAAGGGCAAGTATAGATGCTAGATTGTTAGAGGGGAGAATGTACGGTGCTAACAGTTGATTTAAATAGTGATATTGGAGAAAGCTTTGGCGTTTATCAAATTGGAAATGATCATGAATTGATAAAAGCTGTTACATCGGTTAATATTGCGTGTGGATATCATGCAGGCGATCATAATACAATGGCTCAAACGGTTAAGATTTCCGCACATCAAGGTGTACAAATCGGAGCACATCCCGGATATCAAGATGTAGCTGGTTTCGGTAGGCGATTTATTCAAACGTCATTAGACGATATTTATCATATGGTTGTCTATCAGATTAGTGCACTGAAAGGCTTTTGTTCCCTTCACCAAACGGCATTAAAGCATGTGAAACCTCATGGTGCACTTTATAATGAAGCAGCAATCAATCCTGAAGTTGCAAGTGCCATTGCACAGGCAGTTGCCGATTGTGATGCATCACTTATTTTGTATGGTTTATCAGGAAGTGAGCTTGTGAAAGCCGGGCAAGAAAAACAGTTAAAGGTTGCCAACGAGGTGTTTGCTGACCGTACTTATTTATCAGATGGGACATTAACTCCTAGACACCTTGGGGAAAAGGCGATGATTACAAATAGTAAATTAGCTGTAGCTCAAGTGCTAACGATGATCAAGGAACAAAAAGTGAAATCAATAGAAGGAAAATGGGTTCCAATTAAAGCCGATACGGTTTGCATTCATGGTGATAATGAAGACGCCATTCGCTTTGGGAAAGAATTAAGGCGTGCACTTGCAGTCGAAGGTGTACAAGTAGTACCTTATTCATTAAGATAAAAAACTAAGATCCGGCTTAGATGTTTCAAGTTCTAAACATCTTGTGAACTCGTAACGGTATATTAAGAGAACTCCGAGCAACTTCCTTTCAAGAGCTGAAATCTGCTGTATAATTGTGTTGAAAAAGGAAAGGTGATTTCATGAAGCTTTCAAATAAAACGCTTTTTGCTATAATTGCAGGTATTGTTGTGTTATATGGCATTTTATATTGGACAGTTGGTGGTTATTTCGTCAATTAATGAAAAGAGGTGTTGAAAGTATGAACTTTCGACACCTCTTCGATTATTTTTCGGTTGATTCTTTTGCACAGTGATAGCTTCGTGTTTTTCTTACATATTTCCAGGGAAATGGTCGACTCTTATCTTATAAACCGACAAGGTGCTGTAAGAAGGCTGTCGCAATTCCAAAATAGATCATAAGTGAAAAAATATCGTTTAATGTTGTGATTAACGGACCTGATGCAACCGCAGGATCAACCCCAAAACGGTACAATAATAGAGGGATAATTGTTCCAGCTAATGTTCCGACAATCAGGGTAATGAGCAATGATACACCAACAACTAACCCTAAGTATATATTTTGATCTTGCCATAAAAAAGCAATGATAGAGATAAGCATGCCACAGGTCACCCCAATAATGATACCGACACGAAGCTCACGAAAAATGAGCTTTATCGTCGTTTTGCGGTCGACATTCGCCGTAACAATACCTCGGACCACTACTGCTAACGATTGCGTTCCTGTATTCCCCGTCATTCCGGCTATCATTGGCATAAAAAAGATAAGAGCTACAACTTGTTCCAACGTTTCTTCAAAACCACTAATAATACTCCCAGAAACAAGCCCGATAAACAATAATAATATCAGCCAAGGTAAACGGCGAATAGATGCAGTGGTTGCTTTCGTGTTGAAGTCAATATCTTTACCGGAAGCTGATAATTTTTCGATATCCTCATTTGCTTCTTTAATAACGACGTCGATGGCATCATCAACGGTTATGATTCCTAATAGTTTATTTTGATTATCTACAACAGGAACCGCAATAAAGTCATAGCGCTCAATGGTCTGGGCAACTTCTTCTTGATCATCGTCAACATGAACAGAGACAACGCGGTTAAACATTAAATCTTCAATAATTTCATTGAGTTCAGCTATAAGCAAATCACGATATGAAACAACACCAACTAATTGTTTATCTTCATTGATTACGTATAAATAATAGATGTTTTCGGAGAAATGAGCGTATTCTTTTAGTTTGTCAACAGCTTGTCTAACAGTTTGGTCGGCGTGTATCCATACAAATTGGTTAGTCATAAGTCCGCCAGCTGTTTCAGCTTGATAACTCATTAATGATTGAATGTGCTGTGAATCTTCTTTCTTCATGACATCAAGGAATTCTTGGATTTTATCAACTGACAACTCATTTAATAAATCAGCGAGATCATCGTTATCCATTAAATCCATAACTTTAGAAGATCGCTCAATCCCAAGCTTATGTAAAATTTCAACCTGCATCTCATGTTCTAACTCTTGGATCAAGTCTGCTATTTGATCAGGAGTTAAATATGTTAGGAATTTATGATGGTGCTTCTCAGGTAACCCTTTATATAATTGGGCGACATCATAAGGATGAAGCTCATCAAGAATTTGCTGTAAGGCTGTTCTTTTCGCTTCTTTTAAGTATTTTATGACCAAAACAAGTAATTGGTCTTCTGTCATGTTTGCTACCATATGACAGCCACCTCCTTTAGTATGTACTTACTTTACAAGAAAATCGAACGATTGACTACCATTAATATAACCTAATTTTAAAAAGGTATTTTCAAATTATTTCTTAAATTATTATGAAGATGTTGACAGTGAGAAAGGATATCAATTAGTATTATGATAATGATAATTGTTATCAATGGAGGGAGGAAGAAATGTCATCACTATTAATCGTAGGAGCAGATCGTCTCGGATCTATACCAAAAAACTAGAAGAGTTGGGTTTTGAAGAAATTATTCATCTAAATGGTCGAAAGGTTCAAATGGTTAAAAGGAGAATTCCATCGCACGTTGATCTAATTCTCGTATTAACAGATTTTATTAATCATAATTTATCAAACGTCCTGAAGAAACAAGCAAGTGAGCAAGACATACCAATCTGTTATGCGAAGCGCTCATGGTGTTCAATTTATCAAGCTATTGGGAATTGTAGAATAGATTGTGCATTTAAAGAAGATTGTGCATTAAAGCGACAAAGAAAAGGATGAAACAACTATGAAATCACAATCGACATTACTGTATAAATATGGGAAGCTAATTGAAAACCCGTACAAAAACAGCAAAGATATACATAACCATTCAATATGGAAGAGACATGTTCAATGTAGCATTAACGGAATAATACTAGAGTCTGTTCATTCTTTGACCATGTTTGATTTTTTGATACATGTATCACAACAATGGGAAAGGTTAAAGAGATTTCAGTTTTATACTGAAAGGCATTTTCACCTTGTGCTTGTACCACTAACAGATCATCTTATAAAGTGGTTTATATCGAATAAAGAGCTAGTAAATAGTAAAAGGTTAGATACTGTCACGGGGATGTTCTTTGAGAAAACGGAAGATTCATTATATGTGCAAAAAATGATTATTGATTTTAACGAAGTGAGATTTAAAGATTTTTGTAAAATCGTTCATCATTATTGTCGGTATCAGTTTCAACGTACACCAAATGTAATAGAGGTGTATGATCCCCTTCATGAGACGAAATATTTGTCTATAAATAGAGGTAGGAGATGACCAAACGATTAATCATCCTACCTCGATTTTCCTAAGAAAGACGTGGAGCGTTCTTCTAGACTATGGTATTAGCTTTACTGTAAGTGAAAGTGGGTTCTTTTAGTAAAACGTTCACGTGAGTAGCCGATGCACTTCTCCGGTTCCTCTCTAACTTACTCCAGCGAATATTATGAATTAAAACAATCTCGATAAAATACCAGCAATGATTAAGACAGCTAACCCGATCCATAGCCCTTTTTTGAGCATTTGTTTATTTCTCGCACTCTTTTGCCAGCGATTTGGATTGAAGACTGGTTCATTGGGTTCTGTATACGAAGACCTTTGCATGTAATTAGGCTTTACTCCGATTAGAAAAATTGGGGCGAGAGCAGCACCAGAAAGTAAGCCAAATAAGTGAGCTAGAATATTAATGTTCGAATGAACAAAAGTCATGATAATACCGATGATAAGAATCGTTATGACAATTTGTCCGTTATTACGATCCATTAAGTCTTTACGGTTTATGAAGATGTATAAATATAGTCCGAGCAGTCCATAAATGGCCCCAGATGCACCTAAGTGAGTATACATCGGTGGCTCTAATAAAAATGTCGCAATATTAGCGATAATTCCGGTGAGTAAGTAAAAACAATAAACTTAGCGGAGCCAAGCATTTTTCAGCAGCTGGACCGAAGATGATTAGAGAAAAAGTGTTAAATACGACATGTGTCAAACTGATGTGTAAAAAGACCGGAGTAACAAGTCGCCAATATTCCCCATAAGCTACAGCCAAATTATTACCTACCCGTAAAGATAAATCAAGTCACCAAAAGGAAAAAGATTCATCCATAAAAACAAAATAATGTGTGTCGCTGCTAATATGGTTACGATAGGGTAATTCTTTCTGAATGAGTAGAAGCTTTCGTTACGTATAAACATCGTTCATCTCCTTTCTAGTTGTTATTATAGCAAAGAATTGTCATAATCCCTTTATATAGGCTATGTGAATAAAAATTTAACATTCATTAAGTAGAAATGAGGAGAATTATGATCAAAGGTATTGGGATTGATATAGTTGAAATTAATCGTATTAAAGAAATTGTACACCGCCAGCCAGCATTTGTAGAGAGAATTCTAACTGATTCAGAATGTAAATGTTATCACATGCTTCAAGGAAAAAGGCAAGCAGAATTTTTAGCGGGACGTTTTGCAGCGAAGGAGGCTTTTGTAAAAGCAGCTGGGACGGGCATTTCAAAGGATTATAATTGGCATGATATTATTGTTGCAAATGAAGAATCAGGAAAACCGATAATTAACGTAAAAGGGGTCAACGATCGCCTTCATATCTCCATTTCTCATAGTGAAATGTATGCTGTTGCTCAAGTGATTATAGAAAGCTTGTAAAGCTAGTCTGCATATTGCCTAAGGTTGTCTCATATAGTTGTAGTGCGAATAGAAGAGGAGAGTCATTCATCGTCTACTCAATTTGAATGAAAGGTTTCTACAAAGGGCATTTCCAGTCGTGCACCAATTAAGTAGAAATAAAAAACAACAAGTGATAGGCGCACTGAATGTCTTTGATCTTCTTGCAAATGAGACAAAGGGGTGAAGGCATGAGAAAGGTATTATGGTCTACAATAATCGGTTTGTTACTTGCCATCGTTCTTACTGGGTGTGGCGAGAAAACACAAGAAGACATCATGACAGATTTAGAAAAGAAACATTCTGATATGACTGGGTATAAGCTAGATGCAACGATGACTTTGGAAACAGGAAGTGAACAACAGCAGTATGGAGTGGAAGTTTGGCATAAGTCGGATAGCTATTATCGTGTAGCATTAGAAAATGAAAGTAAGGATCAAAGTCAAATTATTTTACGTAACGATGACGGTGTATTTGTACTAACCCCAGCTTTGAATAAGAGCTTCCGTTTTCAAAGTGATTGGCCAACAAATGGCAGTCAAGTTTATTTGTATGAATCACTAATTCAAGATATATTGATGGATCCTGAACGTTCGTTTACTGCTGATGAGGAGCATTATATTTTCCAAACGAATACAAATTATCAGAATAAAAACTTGCATACTCAAGAAATCAAATTAAATAAAAAAGATTTAGCACCTGTTGAAGTGAACGTTATGAATGCAGATCTAGAGGTACTTGTTACTTTGCGATTTACTAGCTTTGAATGGAATGCAGACTTTAATGATGGCGACTTTGATACTGAACGGAATATGACCGGAGCACAAATGAATGATGAACCAGCAATGGCTGAACCGACTGAGCCGATGACTGTTCATTATCCATTGCACACACCAGACGGAACTCAACTAGAGTCTTCAAAGAGTATTGGTTCGGAAGGTGAAGAGCGGGTTGTATTAGAATATAGTGGTGAAAAGCCATTTACAATTATTCAGGAGCAAAGTAGAGTTGTGCCAGCTTCAACACCAATGAATATGAGTGGTCAAGGAGAACCAGTTGATCTTGGCTTCACGATCGGGGTAATGACCAATGAATCATTAACGTGGACATATAATGGAGTTGATTTCTTTATGGCATCTGAGCATCTTGATGTAGATGACATGATCGCTATTGCTAGCTCTGTTTATGGAACGGAAGAAAAATAATAAAGATGCAAACATAATATGTAATCAAAATAGATTTCCGACTTTGCAATTTGTCTGCCTTCTATGAGTGACTGTCTCATAGAAGGCTTTTTATAAGAGATAAGATTGTCGTTTAAAACACTATTTATGGTAAGATAGAGAAAGCTAACGTTTGTTTGGATAAGAGTGGATTGTCATTGGAGGATCAGAAATGAGTAAGAAATTTTACCGTGATACGTGGGCAGAAATCGACCTGAGTGCAATTGGCCATAATATGGAGTCTGTATGTCGGCTATATCGCGGACGAGACGTAAAAGTTATGGCTGTTGTAAAGCAAATGGCTATGGTCATGGGGCTGTAGAGGTTGCGATGGCAGCGATTGAAATGGAGCATCTTATTTAGCTGTTGCCCTTTTAGATGAAGCAATTGAATTAAGAGAGGCGGGAATTGAATCGCCAATTCTCGTTATGGGACGTATACGCCCCCAAGACGTCGCGATTGCCATTGACTATCGGATTACAGTGACAGTATTTCAATCAGAGTGGTTACGAGAAGCTAACTCATATATGACAAATGAGGAAGAATTAATTGTTCATGTTAAAGTAGATACAGGTATGGGGAGGATTGGTGTTAGGGAAAAGGAAGAATTTATATCAATCATTACTTATATCTCTAATCACCCTTCTATGAAGTTAGAAGGTTTGTTCACTCATTTTGCAACAGCTGATGAGAAGGAAACTACGTATTATGAAAAACAGCATGAACGCTTCACAAATGTGCTAATGTGGTTGAAAGAACTCGATGTTCAAGTTCCGCTTATTCATAGTGGTAATAGCGCAGCAGGGATGCGTTTCCCTGATCATACATTTAATATGTTTCGATTTGGAATTTCGTTATATGGGTTAACACCTTCATTAGAAATTCAGGATGAACTACCTATTAAGCTCAAACCAGCATTCACGCTTAAAACACGCATAACACATGTAAAGCAGCTGCCAAAAGGGGAGTCGATTAGCTACGGGGCTACTTATCAAACAAAAGAAGGCGAGTGGATAGGGACGCTTCCAATTGGTTATGCTGATGGTTGGATTAGGAAAAATAGTTCTAAAGGTGGTCACGTGCTAGTTAAAGGAGAGCGTGTTCCATTAGTAGGTAGGATATGTATGGATCAGTGTATGATTCGCTTACATGGTCCGACTGAGGTTGGAACAATTGTGACGTTAATTGGTCAAGAAGGGGAATCTGTAATTACAGTGGATGAAGTAGCACGTAGGCTTGAAACGATTAACTATGAAATTGTTTGTATGATTGGTTCACGTGTCCCCAGAGTTTATGTTAAATAATTTATAATTGACTTTGCAAATCGCGAGAGCAAATGGTATGATTATTCATGAGAAAAATAGGCTCTATAAGCTAGTGCGTGTATGGTGGATGCTGGGGGTGGATGTTTGTGTCAGAGCAAAGTACAGAACGGATTATGATTAATTTGCCACAACATTTGTTGAACGAGGTGGACGGGATGATCAAGCAAGAAAATGTCGATCGTAGTGAGTTTATTTCACAAGCAACAAAAATGTACCTTCGTGAACGGAAAAAGCGCCAAATTCGTGAGACGATGCAGCAAGGTTATATGGAAATGGCTAAAATCAATTTAAATATTGCATCAGAATCTTTTCTTGCCGAGGAGGAAGCAGAGAATACCCTCGATCGCTTAGTGAGCGGGGTGTAGCCTTTGATGGTCAAACGAGGTGATGTCTATTTTGCTGATCTTTCTCCTGTTGTAGGATCTGAACAAGGCGGGGTCAGGCCTGTTTTGATTATCCAAAATGATATTGGAAATCGGTTCAGTCCTACCGTAATCGTGGCAGCGATTACAGCACAAATACAAAAAGCGAAATTGCCGACGCATGTTGAAATTAATGCAAAACGCTATGGGTTTGATCGTGATTCGGTTATCTTGCTTGAACAAATACGAACAATTGATAAACAACGATTGACAGATAAGATCACTCATTTAGATGAGGATATGATGAACCGAGTTAACGATGCATTGTTTATTAGCTTAGGACTTATAGATTTTTAAAGTAGGGAACTCCGCGATGCGGGGTTTTTTTGTATTAGGAACGATTGATGGATTTTACGCAATAAGGCGGTAAATAGTCAATAAATTTGGGATATGAATCTTTGTCATGAAAATGTAAAGCACGAACTCTTTGCAACGATATCGGTCTCATGAAATAATATGTGTAAAGAAGATGGAAGGGGATTGGAGTAATATGCAGTCTTATTTAGTTTCATTTATTTTAAAAGAACGTCAACAAATTTTGGAAAAATGGAAAGTAGAAATTGAGAAAATAAGAGAAGAACAATATTTAGAATCGATAACAGATTCTGTTTATGAACATACGAATCAAACATTTATGAATTATATTTTAAGCATGGGGGATATCAGCTCTGAAGAGGCAAAAATGAAGATTAGTGATTTTGCTGATGAATATATTCAAAGTGGCTGGCCTTTGTCTTATTTCACTCAAGGTATGCAAGCGTTTCGAAGGGTAATATTTGAAGTTTATTCGACGACTTCTCCATCGTTAGAAGATTTTTAGAGACATTTCATAATCTCGAGGATTGGACAAGTGCCATTATTAATCAATTAGTTTCTGATTATACCGGATCGTGGGAAGGGATATTTGAGATGCAGAAGCTTTCTTTATTGGAGCTATCGGCACCATTAATCCCTATATTTGAAGGAGTTACAGTTATGCCACTGATTGGCACTATTGATACTGCACGTGCTAAGTTGATTATGGAAAACTTGTTAGAAGGCGTAATTGAACATCGATCGGAAGTAGTACTAATTGATATAACGGGAGTTCCCGTTGTGGATACGATGGTAGCTCATCATATTATTCAAGCATCTGAAGCCGTTCGTTTAATTGGAGCAACGTGTATTTTAGTTGGAATACGTCCTGAAATTGCACAAACAATCGTTAATTTAGGGATAGATTTAAGTCATTTCCCGACTAGAAGTACGTTGAAAAAGGGGATAGAAACTGCGTTTGAATTGATCAATAAAAAAGTAATTGACCTTTAATTAAAGGGGGCATGGAAAAGTTGAGAATACCAATTTTAAAATTGCGCAACTACTTGTTAGTGAGTATACAAGTTGAGTTAGATGATCAAACGGCTTTACAATTTCAGGAGGATTTGCTTAAAAAAATTCATGACGAAGGTTCACTAGGAGTTGTTATCGATTTAACGTCGGTTGATATGATTGACTCTTTTATTGCAAAAGTTCTTGGTGATGTCGTTGATATGTCAAGCTTGATGGGAGCTAAGGTCGTTTTGACAGGTATACAGCCAGCTGTTGCAATTACCTTAATTGATATGGGGATTAAGCTGAATAATGTAAGAACCTCTTTAGATTTAGAGCAAGGTCTAGAAAAACTCCAATTAGAATTGGAGGGGTGAGGATGAACGATCAACCTTGTGTAGAAGTGAAAAATGAGTGGGGAATTGTTGCTGCTCGCCAAGCTGGAAGAACTCTAGCAAAAGAAGTTGGTTTTGGTAGTGTTGATCAAGCACGAATAGCGACGGCAATCTCAGAATTAGCACGTAATATTTATTTGTACGCAAAACGCGGAGAAATATGTCTTAGGGAAATAGAAAAGTCAAACCAAGCAAGTATTAAACGAGGCATTCAAATCATTGCAAAAGATAATGGACCGGGAATTCCTGATATTAGGCAAGTGATGACAGATGGCTTTACCACGTCAGGAGGCATGGGAGCGGGACTACCTGGTGTTAGGCGTTTAATGGATGAATTTACGATCGAATCGGCAATAGATGAGGGAACAACTGTTACGACAATTAAATGGCTTCCACAATAGAAATGGCAGTTGATAGGGGGAGTAATGTGGATACGAAGGTAACTAGGTTAGAACTGGAATATATGGATATCCTCCAAACGTTTCTTCAATATAAAAGTGAGCAAGGTCTCTATCTAGCACAGCAGTTTAGTAGGCGTCTCCTTGAGGAACAGGTTTCTCCGGAGGAATTTGTTAGTGTTCATCGTTCTGTGTTAGTTAAACTTTTTCCGAATGTACAAGGTGATATGCTTGATGCTTTTGACCTTTTGTTAGAGGTAATGATGGGATATGGTTTAGCTTATCGCGAGCATCAAAGTTTAAGAGACAGACAGCTAGAGTTGGAATCAGAGATTGATGTGGCTGCTAGCATGCAACAAACATTACTTCCGGATAAAGTTCCCGATACAAATAAGATTGATATCGGTGTTGTTAGCGTTCCGGCTAATAAAATGAGTGGGGATTTTTACCATTTTATTCAAGGGGCGGACAATAGAATCGGCATTGCGATAGCTGATATAATTGGTAAAGGAGTTCCAGCGGCTTTGTGTATGTCGATGATTAAATATGCGATGGATAGTTTATCACAGCTTAGCCAGCAGCCTGGTGCGATGCTCGAAAACGTCAATCGTGTCGTTGAACAAAATATTCGAGATAATATGTTTATTACGATGATGTATGGATCTTATGATTTACAAAACGATGTATTTTCTTATGCAAGTGCAGGGCATGAACCGGGTTTTTTTTACCGAGCTGAAGACGACTCGTTTGAGGAGCTTTATGCAAAAGGTATTGTATTAGGGCTAGCGAGCGGAACGACATACAAGGAATTTACAAAATCATTTAATGTTGGTGATTTTGTTGTCCTCCTATCAGATGGAGTAACGGAGTCTAGAAATCACAATCGTTTCATTGAAAGGGAAGAAATTGTGATGTTGCTTCGTCGGCATATGCATGAATCAGCTCAAAGTATCGTTCAAAATATATATGAAGAAATGTCAAAATGGCAAGGATATGAGCTTAAAGATGATTTTACGATGATCGTTTTGAAAAGAAAGGTTTAAATGATTGATTATGTGGTATGAAATAACTATATAAGTGAAAGGGAGTAATTATAGAATGAACCTATCCGTACGTTATGAGAAAATAGAAAACGGACATCACGTTTACCTTTCTGGTGAAATTGATGCCTATACCGCACCTAAATTAAAAGAAGCGTTAGTACCATTAGCCGAAACTAAGGACCAAGATATTGTGATTGATTTGTCTGATGTAAATTATATTGACAGTACTGGACTTGGGATATTTATCGGGATTTTTAAAACGATGCATCAGCATGATGGAGTGTTAAAGCTTGTCGGTCTATCTGAACGGATTCATCGGCTGTTTTCGATAACGGGTTTAGATGAAGTAATGACTATTGAGAAAAAGGAGCGAGTGTGAAATGTATCAGCAAGAGTGTGATCAGATTACAATGTCGTTACCTGCAAAACCCGAATATGTTGGAGTAGTACGTTTAACTGTATCAGGAATTGCTAATCGTATCGGTTTTACATATGACGAGATTGAGGATATGAAAATAGCAATTGCTGAAGCTTGTACAAATGTGGTAGCACATGCGTATGAAGGAACGGGGATGATGAATATTTCATTTTCTGTATATGAAGACCGAATGGAAATTATGGTCGCAGATAACGGACAAAGCTTTGACCTTTCTGACCTGAAAGACCACTTAAATCCAGTTGATGCTGATCAACCGGTAGCAGAATTGAAGGAAGGCGGTCTCGGATTATTCCTTATTAATACATTAATGGATAAGGTGGAAATTAGTAATCAGCAGGGTATCGTTTTAGTGATGACTAAGTTTCTTCACAGAGATGAGGTGGAGCAACATGTCGACGGAGTCAATACAACGCAACCAGAACAATGATGATGTATATAGGTGGATTGATGAATATCAGGAAAATGGCGATAAAAATGTGCAATTGAAAATTGTTGAGCATTATAAGGGTCTTGTCCATTCATTATCAAAGAAGTTCTCGAGGGGGAAGGATCATGAAGAGGACCTCTTTCAAGTAGGGATGGTTGGCTTACTTGCTGCTTTACAACGATTTGATGGAGATTATGGGAGGAGCTTTGAATCCTTTGCTATACCGACAATAGTTGGAGAAATTAAACGATTTATTCGTGATAAAACATGGAGTGTCCATGTGCCTCGACGTATTAAAGAATTAGGCCCGAAAATTAGACGTGCAGTTGATGAGCTAACAACAAAATATCAACGGTCCCCACTTGTTCATGAAATTGCCGAGCATTTAGGTGTTTCAGAAGAAGATGTACTTGAAACGATGGAAATGACGCAAAGCTATCAGGCTTTATCTGTCGATAGGTCGTTAGAGGCCGACCAAGATGGGAGCGAGACGACGTTATTAGATTTACTCGGTGAAGAAGAATCAGGATTTGAAAAAGCTGATCGGAAAATGATGCTTGAAAAAGCTTTAAAGGTTTTAAACGAGCGAGAACAACAAATTATTCACTATACGTATTTTGAGCATCTTAGTCAGAAAGAAACAGGCGAACGTCTAGGGATTTCACAAATGCACGTTTCCCGTTTACAGCGGAAGGCATTAAGTAAATTAAAAGAATCAATCAAAATAGAGCCTACGGAGATATTATAATGATAAAGCGATATACCGATGGGAGAACGGATGTTATTGCTTTAGAGAAGACAAAGCCTGGGAACGTGTGCTGCGGAGATGTACATACGGTTATATATACCGATGAATACATGCTGTGTACGGTCATAGATGGATTAGGTAGTGGAGAATCTGCTAGGCGGTCAGCTAATATCGTGTTAGAAACAATTAAGCGGTACCACCAGTATCCCGTCAATGATATCGCTGATAAGAGTAATCAAAAATTGGGAACTGAACGTGGTGTTGTGTTAACGATTATAAAAATATACTACGATAAAAAGCAAATCGCTTATTGTAACTATGGAAATGTCGTCTTTCTCTTACGGACGCCGGATGGGAAGCTTGTTCAACCAATTCCAAGAAGGGGTTATTTATCGGGTAGGAAAAGTACATTGAATACTCAATACTTCACATTTGAGAAAGATAGTATCTTTTGTTTACATTCTGATGGTATTCGCTCCTTTAAAAAAGAAAAGCTTTTGTCTGCTCATGAATTAGACGATGTAAAAACGTATATGGAGCGATTTATCGAAGAGGTTGCTGATGATGCAACGGTATTAATCGGGAAAATTGGTAGATGATATGAGAGCTCATTAGTGTTTCTATACTAATGAGCTTTATTTTAGTAAGAAACATAACTAACAATTTATAATGTATTTCATATTTGAGTGTACGTGCATTAGCAATACTTAAAATTGACTGCGTATAGGGAAAATTGGTACATTATTTTTTGTGGTATGATATGGATAGTATGTTGAAGTGAGGTGCTTGTATGAACGATGAAAGAAAACATAAGATCATTTGGGAAATTGCAGGAGAAACAAATACAAAAGAGCGTTACGTCTCTCAGCTTATTCAATTGATTGAAGAGGGAAACACCGTGCCATTTATTGCGAGATATCGTAAAGAAATGACAGGTGGGTTCGACGAAGTACAAATACGTGAAATTGTCGATAGATGGGAGTATAAAAATCAATTAATTAAGCGACAAGAAGAGGTAATTCGCTTAATTGAGGAGCAAGGGAAGTTATCGGCTGAGTTAAAAACGCAAATTGAACAAGCTGCAAAGTTACAAGAGATAGAAGATTTATATCGACCTTATAAACAAAAACGTCGGACGAGAGCAACAGTAGCAAAAGAAAAAGGATTAGAGCCATTCGCCGAGTGGTTGTTCTCTTTGCCGAAGTCAGGAGATATTGCTACTGAAGCAGGAGCATATATTAATGAAGAAAAAGAAGTAAAGACTGTTGAAGATGTTATACAAGGTGCACAAGATATCATCGCCGAGTGGGTATCGGATGATGCTGATTTGAGAAAGAGTATTCGTGAAAGAGGCTTTCGTGATGGTAGGGTTCAGACTGTTGTAAAAGATCAATCCCTTGATGAAAAAGGGGTTTTTGAGATGTATTACGAGTATGATGAAGGAATTCGAGCGATTGTCCCTCATCGTATATTAGCTATGAACCGTGGTGAGAAAGAAGGAGTCTTACGAGTGTCGTTGCTTTTCCCGAATGATCGCATTATTCAAGAGATGAAACGGAAATATATCACACAGTATTCAATAGTTGAAGAAGTCGTTTCGGTAGCAATAGAAGATGCTTACAAACGTCTAATTATGCCTTCTATTGAACGTGAAATCCGTAATGAGTTAACTGGAAAAGCGGAAGAACAAGCAATACATATTTTTTCTGAAAATCTTCGGCATTTGCTTTTACAGCCACCGATGAAGGATAAAATTGTTTTAGGTGTTGATCCTGCTTATCGAACTGGTTGTAAATTAGCCGTTGTTGATAGCACAGGGAAGGTTCTAGATATTGCTGTTGTATATCCTACCCCACCGAGAAATGAGGTAGAAAAAGCTGCGACAGTCGTAAAAGAATTAATAAAAAAGCATTCAGTTAATATGATTGCGATTGGAAACGGGACGGCATCTAGAGAAACTGAACAATTTATAGCAGATACGATGAAACAAGTTGAGCAAGAGATTTACTATCTGATCGTGAATGAAGCTGGTGCAAGTGTTTATTCAGCATCTGACCTAGGAAGAGAAGAGTTTCCTTATTTACAAGTAGAAGAGAGAAGTGCGGTTTCAATCGCACGCAGGTTACAAGACCCTTTAGCTGAATTAGTGAAAATTGATCCAAAGTCTGTTGGTGTCGGTCAGTATCAACACGATGTTTCACAAAAACGATTGTCTGAATCCTTGACTTTTGTAGTTGAAACAGTTGTTAACCAGGTTGGGGTAAATGTAAACACAGCATCGGTTGCATTGCTGCAATATGTAGCTGGGCTATCAAAGTCAGTCGCAACAAACATTATTAAACAGCGGGAAGAGTTAGGACGATTTACGGATCGTAAGCAGCTAAAAAAGGTACCTCGTTTAGGGGCGAAAACATATGAGCAAGCGATTGGGTTTTTACGGATTGTTGATGGTGACCAGCCGTTAGATGCTACCGCTATTCATCCAGAAAGTTATAATGAGTCTGAGCAGTTATTGCGACGAATTGGAGCGAACCCGAGTGACATTGGTAGTGAAAAGGTAAAACAACATTTGCAAAATGTAAATATCGACCAAACCGCTAGCGAAATGGGGATAGGCTCTCCAACCTTACACGATATAATTGAATCCCTCATTCGACCGTCACGTGACCCTCGTGATGAAGTTGCAAAACCATTGTTGAAGCAAGGTGTTTTGCAAATGGAGGATTTGCAAGTAGGAATGGAATTGCAAGGAACCGTACGCAATGTGGTCGACTTTGGTGCTTTTGTTGATATTGGTGTAAAGCAAGATGGTTTAGTTCATATTTCAAAATTGACTAATCGTTTTGTGAAACACCCATTAGAGGTTGTTTCCGTCGGTGAAATTGTTACAGTATGGGTAGATCAGGTAGACATTCAAAAAGGACGAATTGCATTAACGATGAAAAAACCAGAACACCAAACTGATTAAAGAGTTAAAGCCTGTCTTAGTTAATGAGGCAGGCTTTTAATTTGACTTAACTGATGTGCCTGTTTTTTCTTTGTAATAAAACCAACATTGATTTAGAATTTTTATTTGGGTACGGTCTTTACGAAAATAGGCTCGTCGCAATTGTTGTCTTAGCCAACTAGGCATAAGGACCAGCTCCTTAACAGTGCTGTTTTCTTTTAGTATATGTAAGAAGGTTTGTCAATGTTGAAAGGTAGTGATAGGATGAATGATCATATTGATTGGTTGAATGAAGGGAATTTACAAAAGCTAGTCGAAGAAATATCAATCGAGTTTTTTAATCGGCCGTTTAAACATAAAGCGATATATAATAATCGTCTCCGTACAACGGGGGGGCGATATTTGCTTCATTCTCATCATATTGAGATCAATCCTAAACAAGTGATCCATTTTGGCTATGTAGGTCTTGTTGGTATTATTAAACATGAGCTTTGCCACTACCACCTGCATTTAGAAAAGAAAGGATATAAGCATCGGGATCGTGATTTTAAGGAGCTAATGCAAAAGGTGGGTGCACCTCGGTATTGTGATATGGTTCCTGGAATGAGAAGAGAGACCTCTGTAAAGCATACGTATAAATGTACGAAATGCAAACTTATTTATGAAAGAAAGAGAAAAGTAGACATATCAAAATTTGTTTGTGGGAAGTGTCGAGGGAAACTGAAAAAAATCTGAAAATAGTATTGAAAGGTTAAGTGAGAATATGCTATATTATAGAAGTCGCTGAAAGAAGTATTATCTTTCGGTTGACATCATGAAGTTAACTGTATATAATACTTTAAGTCGATAATTTACGGTGATGAGATACAGCATAGGAAATCTTAGGAGTTGTCTCGGCAGATCACTGTTCAATGAAAAAGTGACTAATAATATTCCACAGTAGCTCAGTGGTAGAGCTATCGGCTGTTAACCGATCGGTCGTAGGTTCGAATCCTACCTGTGGAGCCATGGAGAAGTACCCAAGTGGCTGAAGGGCGCCCCTGCTAAGGGTGTAGGTCGTTTACGCGGCGCGAGGGTTCAAATCCCTCCTTCTCCGCCAGTTACTTAGAATGGCCCGTTGGTCAAGCGGTTAAGACACCGCCCTTTCACGGCGGTAACACGGGTTCGAATCCCGTACGGGTCATATTTTTATTTTAATATCGGAGGATTAGCTCAGCTGGGAGAGCACCTGCCTTACAAGCAGGGGGTCGGCGGTTCGATCCCGTCATCCTCCACCATTTTGGTCCGGTAGTTCAGTTGGTTAGAATGCCTGCCTGTCACGCAGGAGGTCGCGGGTTCGAGTCCCGTCCGGACCGCCACTCATTTGCGGGTGTGGCGGAATTGGCAGACGCGCTAGACTTAGGATCTAGTGCCTTCGGGCGTGGGGGTTCGACTCCCTTCACCCGCACTTGTAAAAAGATAATGGTGTGAATGCGGTTGTGGCGGAATGGCAGACGCGCTAGGTTGAGGGCCTAGTGGGGGTTGACCCCGTGGAGGTTCGAGTCCTCTCAACCGCACCAATCAATAACCATTAATATAAAGGTAAAAGGTAATATGTTTTGCGCCCTTAGCTCAGCTGGATAGAGTGTTTGGCTTCGAACCAAAAGGTCGGGAGTTCGAATCTCTCAGGGCGCGCTTACTAATATTTCGGGAAGTAGCTCAGCTTGGTAGAGCACTTGGTTTGGGACCAAGGGGTCGCAGGTTCAAATCCTGTCTTCCCGACCATTCAAAAAAAGACTTGCTTTTCAAGTTTAAATAGTTTATTATTGAATGTGTTGCTTTAATTTTCATATCGCGGGTGTGGTGAAACCTCAACCACGAGCAAAGTTTCATTGAGATGACGTCTAGTTATCTCGACACAACTTTCAACGAAGCGGAACTTGTAGAGGAAGAGGCATGGAAAATTATAGCTAAAGTTCAAAATAGTATGCGGGTGTAGTTTAGTGGTAAAACCTCAGCCTTCCAAGCTGATGTCGTGAGTTCGATTCTCATCACCCGCTCCAACAAATAAATAGTAGTTGGGTGCTTTTTTTATGCCTTTTTTAGGGCCTGTAGCTCAGCTGGTTAGAGCGCACGCCTGATAAGCGTGAGGTCGGTGGTTCGAGTCCACTCAGGCCCACCATATTAAAAATAAAACGTTGACAATCGAAAGATAAACGTTTATACTATAAAAGTCGCTTAATTGCAATATAGAGAT
>NZ_BAXR01000003.1 GCF_001310635.1 Bacillus sp. JCM 19034 | reverse complement strand
CTTTTGGTTCTTCTTATTTTTATTCCCTTTTTTTTGCTGCTGGTTTTGATTAGTATTTCTTTGGTGTGCTGGTTTATTTGGCTTTTCCTGTTTCTTCGTATTTTGATCAGCATTATTGTTCACTGATTCACTACGATTGTTTTTCCCCTCAATTGCCTCAATCATTGAAGCATCTAACACAGACATATGATTTGAAACTTCAAACCCTTTTTCTTTTAATTTCGTTATAACTTCTTTACTTGGTACATTCTTCTCTTTAGCATATTCATATATTCGCATTTTCTTCATGTACTTCCCTCCAACATCATTCATCTATTTGAGCTAATAACTTTTTCGCAAAACCACCATCCATCACGGCTATTATTACTCTTTCCGCTTTCCCGATAGAATGACCTAATTCGTAGCGATTTGAAACAACTCGAACAGGAATATTATAATATTCACATTTACTCTTCACTTTTTTCATCGTTTGGTCAGAGCCATCCTCAGCAATTATAACGAGTTTGGCTGATTGTTTTCTTACTTCGGTAAGAACAAGTTCTTCTCCCGTTACAAGTTTACGTGCTCTTGCAGCTAATCCTAAAAGCGAAAGCCATTTCGCCATTATTTTCTTCCTTTCTTACTTGCCTGCTTTAACTGGTCGTACACTTCATTATCAACTTGTACTTGTAAATGACGTGATAAAACATCCTTTTTCTTAGCAAGCTCGAAACATTCATCACTATTTGTTATATAAGCACCACGACCATTTTTTTACCAGTCGGATCAACGGAAACCTCTCCTTCAGGTGAACGAACAATACGAATGAGCTCTTGCTTTGGCTTCATTTCGTTAGTCACAACACACTTGCGAAGTGGCACTTTACGTTTCTTCATACTCCACCATCTCCCCTATTAGAATGGTTGGTCAGTACTATATACATCTTCATCTTGTACTACCTTTACAAAGCCTTCATCATCAAACAAACCTAGTTCTTTCGCGTCGGATTCACTTTTTATATCCACTTTCCAGCCAGTCAATTTAGCTGCTAAACGGGCATTTTGTCCTCGTTTTCCAATTGCTAAGGACAGCTGGTAGTCAGGGACAATCACTTGAGTCATTTTCTCTTCCTCATTTACCTTAACCTTCAGCACTTTAGATGGGCTTAACGCGTTAGCGACATATTCTACTGGATCATCTGACCAACGTACAATGTCAATTTTCTCCCCTTTTAACTCGTTGACAATCGTTTGAACACGTTGGCCTTTCGGGCCGACACAAGAGCCTACCGGATCTACTTCAGGATTATCAGCATGAACAGCAATCTTCGAACGATCGCCCGCCTCCCTAGAGACAGATTTGATTTCAACAGTACCATCATAAATTTCTGGTACTTCTAATTCAAATAAACGTTTTAAAAGGCCAGGATGAGTTCGTGAAATTAAAATTTGTGGTCCTTTTGTAGTCTTTTCCACTTTCGTAATAAAAGCCTTAATGCGATCATTATGACGATACTTTTCATTCGGCATCTGTTCATTTAATGGAAGAAGTGCTTCAACCTTCCCTAAATCGACATAAATAAAGCGGTGATCTTGTCTTTGAACGATCCCCGTCATAATGTCTTCTTCACGATCAATAAAATCAGCATAAATAATTCCTCTTTCAGCCTCACGAACACGTTGAGTAACAACTTGTTTTGCTGTTTGTGCAGCAATACGACCAAAGTCCTTAGGTGTTACTTCAATTTCTACAACATCATCAACCTCGTAGTTTGGATTAACCTTTTGAGCTTCTTCTAAAGAAATCTCTAGACGTGCGTCAAATACTTCTTCTACGACAGTCTTTCTTGCAAAAACACGAATGCTCCCATTTTCTCTGTTAACATCAACACGGACATTTTGTACTTGATTAAAATTTCGTTTATAGCCTGAAATAAGTGCTGCTTCGATCGCTTCGATTATGACATCCTTTTTAATCCCTTTTTCTTTTTCTAACGTCACTAATGCATCCATAAATTCACTATTCATGGAACTCATTTCCCCCTTTCAAAATATAAAAATTATAAAACAATCGCTAATCTAGCGTTCGCCACTTTTTCTATTGGAATGTCGATCGACTTTGTACGAGTTTTTACTTTGTACTCTATTGTTAGCTGTCTATTCTCAAACGATTGTAATTGACCTTCAAATTCTTTTTGCCCTTCTATTGGCTCATATGTTTTCACAAATACATGTTTCCCGATTGCCTTCGTAAAGTCTTTATCATTTTTCAATGGGCGCTCTGCACCTGGTGAAGATACCTCTAAAAAATATGCCTGGTCGATGGGATCTGTTTCATCTAATTTTTCACTTAAGCGTTCACTAACTTGGCTACAATCTTCTAAATCAATACCTTTATCAGAATCAATAAAGACACGAAGATACCAATTTGGTCCTTCTTTTTTAAATTCAACATCGACTAATTCTAATTGCAATTCTTCAAGAATTGGTGTTACTAATTCAGTCGTAATTTCAGTTGTTTTTGTACTCATGAGTAACCCTCCTTGCTCAACAAGAATACTTTTTATTTATTTTCTCTTTAAATGATTCTTTCATACAGGTCATAACCAGTTATTTCATCATTTAGAATTATCAATTAGAAAAACATAGAATCTAATTCTTATCTTTGAACAAAGGAAAGAGTGGGTTTCCCCACTCTTTCGCGTGAAAGTATTCTAAGTATTACCATAAATACAATACCATACTCTAAAAGCCAATGCAATCATTAACATAATCAAGCTTATATACGAGTGAGCAATTAAAATAACGATAATTGATTGGAGTCTGGTAAACCACTTAAGCAGCCGTGATCATCTAAATGCTCAAGAACTGTTTTTGTTAATTTAGCCCGTTGTTGCAAGTCTTCCTTAGATAGGAATTCCCCATTTTCCCGTGCTTTTTCAATATTAAGAGCTGCGTTTGTCCCTACACCAGACATTGCGTTAAAAGGAGGTAGCAACGTTGTACCTTCTACTTGGAATTCTGTAGCACTTGAGCGATACAAATCAACCTTTTGAAACGAGAAGCCTCGTTCACACATTTCAAGTGCTAATTCTAGTACCGTTAACACAGCCTTTTCCTTTGGTGCTGCATCTAGTCCTTTCGCATTTATTTCTTCAATTTTTGCTTTAATCGCACTAGAACCTTTAATCATTGTATCTAAATCAAAGTCATCCGCACGAACTGTAAAGTAAGAAGCATAATAAAGTATCGGATGATGCACTTTAAAATAAGCAATTCTAACAGCCATTAAAACGTAGGCAGCAGCATGTGCTTTCGGGAACATATATTTAATCTTTTGACACGAGCCGATATACCAATCAGGTACATCATGTTTCTTCATCTCGTCAATCCATTCAGGCTGGAGACCTTTTCCTTTACGAACAAATTCCATGATTTTAAAAGCAAGAGACGGTTCCAATCCTTTATAAATTAAATAGACCATAATGTCATCACGACAACCAATAACATCTTTTAATTCACAAATCCCTTCATAGATCAGTTCATTTGCATTGTTCAACCATACGTCAGTTCCATGAGATAAACCTGAAATCTGAACGAGTTCAGAAAATGTACTCGGTTTTGTCTCTTCAAGCATTTGTCTAACAAACCTTGTCCCAAACTCTGGTATTCCTAACGTTCCTGTCTTACACATTATTTGTTCTTCAGTAACTCCTAGTACCTCGGGACCACTAAAAATTTTCATTACTTCAGGATCATCGGTCGGTATGGTTTTCGGGTCAATCCCACTTAAATCTTGCAACATACGAATAACAGTCGGATCATCGTGACCAAGTATATCAAGCTTTAATAGGTTATCGTGAATGGAATGGAAATCAAAATGCGTCGTCTTCCATTCAGCGTTTTTATCATCTGCTGGATATTGAATTGGGCAAAAATCGTGTATATCCATATAATCAGGAACTACGATAATTCCCCCTGGATGTTGTCCAGTCGTTCTCTTCACGCCAGTACAACCGGAAACGAGCCGATCAATCTCTGCTCCTCGCATCATTAAATTATAATCACTTTGGTACCCTTTCACATAACCATAGGCGGTTTTTTCAGCAACGGTACCGATCGTTCCAGCACGATAGACATATTCTTCACCAAACAACTCTTTCGTGTAATGGTGTGCACGGGGCTGATATTCACCTGAAAAGTTTAAATCAATATCTGGTACTTTATCTCCTTTAAAACCTAAAAATGTTTCAAAAGGTATATCTTGTCCATCTTTAACATAAGCTGTTCCACACTCTGGACAATCTTTATCAGGCAAATCAAAACCGGAGCCGACAGATCCATCATCAAAGAAGTGAGAGTGATGACATTTAGGACACACATAATGAGGAGGCAAAGGATTTACTTCCGTAATTTCGGTCATCGTCGCTACAAAAGAGGAACCGACAGACCCACGCGATCCAACGAGATAGCCATCATTTAGTGATTTCTTAACAAGTTTTTGTGAAATTAAATATATAACGGCGAATCCATGACCGATTATACTTTTTAGTTCTTTTTCAAGTCTAGCTTCGACTAACTCGGGTAATTGCTCTCCGTAAATACTACGAGCACGATTATAACTCATATCACGGATTTCCTGATCTGCACCTTCAATCTTCGGTGTATACAAATCATCTGGAATCGGTTGGATATCATCCACTAAATCAGCAATATGTTGCGTTGATTCGACAACGACTTTCTTTGCCATATTCTCGCCAAGAAACCTGAACTCTTCTAGCATTTCATTTGTTGTTCGGAAATGAACTGGCGGAAGTGTTTGTTTATTTAAAGGGTTAGCCCCACCTTGTGATGTGATTAGAATTTTACGATGAATATAGTCTCTTTCCTCAAGATAATGGACATTTCCAGTTGCAACAACTGGCTTATTTAATTTTTCACCGAGCTTGACAATATTTGTGACAATCTCTTTTAAAGAAGAGTCGTTTTTAACTAGCTCCTTTTCGATTAGATGAGCATAGTTCGATAACGGCTGAATTTCTAAATAATCATAAAAATGAGCTATCTCCTCAACTTCTTGCGGAGATTTTTGCATCATCCCTTCAAAAACTTCTCCTTTATCACAAGCAGAACCAATCAATAAGCCATTTCTTAACTTTTTCAGCAGGGATCTAGGAATTCTAGGTGTCCGGAAGAAATAATCAACGTGTGACATTGATACGAGACGGTATAAATTTTTCAGCCCCTCTTGTGTTTGCGCTAAAATCGTACAATGAAACGGTCTTTGTCGATGCACATTTCCTTGCCCCATATGATCATTTAATTGACGATGATGCTTTATGTTCCTCTCAAAAGCATCCTTAATCATTTTCCATAATAAATAGCCTGTTGCCTCAGCGTCATAAATAGCACGATGGTGACTTACTAATTCGATATCAAACCTTTTACATAAAGTATTTAAACGGTGATTTTTTAATTCAGGATATAAAAAACGCCCTAATTCTAACGTATCAATGACAGGATTCGGTACTTCTCCTAAGCCCATTTTTTGATACCCTACATTTAAAAACCCATATCAAAGCTAGCATTATGGGCAACTAATATCGCATCACCTACAAACTCCTTAAAATTCCTTAACACTTCGTCGACTTCTGGTTGACCTTTTACCATATCATCGGTGATACCTGTTAATTCAATTATTGTATTAGAAAGTGGTTCATGTGGATCAGCAAAAGACTCAAATCGGTCAACGATTTCTCCATCTTTAATTTTTACGGCAGCTAATTCAATTATTGTGTTGTAAACAGCTGATAAGCCCGTCGTCTCTACATCAAATACAACGAATTCATCTTCAATCAAATTGCGATCAGCCTCATTATAGGCAATTGGGACGCCATCATCGACTAAATTCGCTTCAATTCCAAATAATACTTTAACGCCGTTCTTTTTACCTGCTGAATAGGCTTCAGGAAAAGCTTGGACAACGCCGTGATCCGTAATTGCAATTGCTTTATGTCCCCATTTTGCCGCTTGCTCGATATAGCGACCTGCTGAAACAATACCGTCCATTTGACTCATCGTCGTATGAAGATGCAGTTCGACACGCTTTTCTTCTTCAGTAGCTGTGTCTTGTCTTTCTTTCGGCGTAATTTGATTAACATCATTTCCGATCATGACGAGATCACGTACAAACGTATCATTTTGTACGCCACCACGTACTTTCACCCACATACCTTTTTTGATTGCTTGTAACATTGGGACATCTTCTTTATCACGAGAAAACATTTTTACTAGGATTGAATCTGTATAATCAGTAATTTTAAACGTTAATAATGTTCGGCCACTACGAAGCTCCCTTGTTTCCGAAGCAAATACATAACCTTGAACGGTTATTCTTCGTTCCTCGTCTTGTATTGATTCGAGCATGACTGGCTCATCTTTAATTGGATAACCAATAACAAGGTTTTTATCATTTACTTTCTTTTCAGCTTGTTCCTCTTGCTTCTTCTTCTCTAAAATCGCTTCAACCACTTTCGATTGATCTTCTTTTTTGCGATTTTCTACAAATTGCTCATACTCTTGCTTTGACTCTTGAATATTCGTATCTAGTTGTACATTAGGTAGACTCAATTCTATTAAAGTATTTTGTAACGATTCCGTTACTTTACGTTTTAATGCCACAGCTTCAGTCTCATTACGAACATTTATGATCAGACGTCGACCATCATATTTCGGAACTTGCTTAGATAGTAATTGACGAATACCATCTGAGATTGATTGAAGTTTTGTTACGATAATAGGCCAATAATCCTGCCATTCATCAGCAGATAAGGACTTTTGTTCATAAATAAACGTAAATTGAACCTTTGCAATATGTTCAAATGCTTGCTTTAAATGAACTGAAAACAGCTCGTACACCGCTGAGGGTACAATCGTCTTAAGCTCTATTTGAAAATGCCAGGATCGTTTCTGTTTGTCAATTTGCAGTTTACGAATTAGGCCTTCCGCAAAATGCTGTTCAACGATCTGTTTTGGTAACTGGATTTGTTGTAATAATAATTGTAATCTTTCTTTGCGCAGCTGTTCGTCAGGCACCATTTCCCCCTCCTTGCTTTTCTTAAATGGTGTATACAGAAGCTATTTCAATTAAGAAAGTCTATTCGTAAATTTAACAAAGCCCTGCTATAAGATGTCATTATAGCAGGGCTTTAGACGGCATTGCCATTAAAATCTAATAACTACTAAGCAACTTTTGTATCGTTGTTTCTAGTTGATCGACAGAGACCTCTAGCATTTCTCCTGTTTTCTAACCTTCACTTCTACGATATGATCTGCAGCCTTTTTCCCTACTGCGATACGAATCGGAAGACCAAACAAATCAGAATCCTTAAACTTTACCCCTGCTCGTTCTGGACGATCATCAAATAAGACATCCCATTTTTAGATTTTAACTGACTGTATAGCTTTTCACCGAGTTCTCGCTGGGCTTCTTCTTTTACATTAATTGTAACAAGATGTAGATCAAATGGTGCTACTTCACGAGGCCAGACAATTCCATTTCATCATGATTTTGTTCGACAATAGCCGCAACAGTTCGCGAAACACCTATACCGTAACAGCCCATGATCATCGGCTCAGATTTACCTTGTTCATTTAAAAATGTAGCTCCTAACGCTTCACTATACTTAGTCCCTAGCTTAAATACATGCCCTACCTCAATTCCACGTGCGAAGCGAATCGTACCATTACCATCGGGCGATGGGTCCCCTTCTTGGATAAAACGTAAATCTGCATATTGTTGGACCGTAAAATCTCGCTCAATATTTACGTTCACATAATGGTAATCCTTTTCATTTGCACCACATATACCATTAACGACTGTTTTCACTGAATGATCGGCAATAATCGTTACGTTGTTTTCTGTGTTTATAGGGCCAACAAATCCAGCTGACAGCCAATTACTTTCACTGTTTGCTCCTCAGTTGCTAGCTCGATCGACTTCGCCTTTGGATAAAGATGACCAACTTTTATTTCATTCACCTCATGATCGCCCCGAACAAGAATTAGCACAGGCTCATCATCTATGATAAATAGCAAAGATTTAATCGTTATTTGTGGCTCAACTTCGAAAAATGAGCAAACTTCTTGAATTGATTTAACATTTGGTGTCTCTCTCTTTTCTAGCGTGCGTAATGCTTCTTTGTCTTTATTCAATTCTGGCACTTGAACTGGTGCAATTTCAATATTAGCCGCAAAATCAGATCGATCGGAGTATGCAATTGTATCCTCACCAATTTCACTTAATACCATAAATTCATGTGTATCCGTTCCACCTATTGTACCAGAATCAGCCTCAACTGCCCTGAAATCAAGTCCACATCTTGTGAAAATACGTTGATAGGCCTCATACATCGCTTTGTAACTCTCATCTAGACCTTCATAATTCGTATCAAATGAATAGGCATCCTTCATCATAAATTCACGTGAACGCAATACACCGAAACGTGGACGTCTCTCATCACGATATTTCGTTTGAATTTGGTAAACGTTAATAGGAAGTTTTTTATAGGATTTAACATCGTCACGAATAAGAGAAGTAATCACTTCCTCATGAGTTGCACCTAGTACAAAATCACGTTCATGTCGATCTTTTAATCTCATGAGCTCAGGTCCATAAGCACTTAATCGACCAGATTCTTCCCATAGCTCAGCTGGTTGAATAGCTGGCATTAAAACCTCCTGAGCACCTTTTTCATCCATTTCTTCCCGAATGATTTCCTCGACTTTTTTTAGCACTCTTTTTCCTAATGGAAGGTATGAATAAATCCCCGAAGCTGTTTGTCTAATAAGACCGGCTCTTAACATTAATTGATGACTTTTAATTTCGGCGTCAGCTGGTAAATCACGTAAAGTTGGCGATAAATAAGTACGTTGTCGCATCCTACATATTCCTTTCTATATCATTACTGAGTTTGTTAAGTAAAACGTCGTTGATTTTGAGCTAGATTGAGCCAAGCTTCTTCTATAAAGCTCTAATAATAGTCTAATCAAACGATGTCAGAATGTAGTCTTCTTACTTCTACATAAAAAAGGTCGTTATATCATTCCAAGTTACAACAATAACTAACAGCATTAACAAAACAAAACCGATAAAATGCACAAAGCCTTCCTTATGTGGATCAATTGGTTTTCCTCTTAAAGCCTCTAAACCAATGAAAGTTAAACGTCCACCATCCATGGCTGGCAGCGGCAATAAGTTAATGATGCCTAAGTTTACACTTAAGGCTGCAGTCCAATGCATTAAAACATAAATCCCCATCGCGGCAGCCTCTCCTGTATAGTTGTAGATACCGACTGGCCCCGAAACATAATCTAATTTAAACTCACCTGTAAATAGCATCCCTAACACTTCAAATATCATTGAAGCAAATAAATATGTTTGAGTAAATCCAAATTGTACAGCACCTATTAAAGAAAATTCCGTTGGACCTCGAATTCCAACAAATCCTTCTTCTTCACCAAACTGGCCTTCTCTTGCTTCTGGTACGACGGGAATCGCCAATGTCTGACCGTCACGCTCAATCTCAAATATAAGTTCTTCGTTCGGATGTTGCTGAATGAGAGATGTCATCTCTTCCCATGTCGACAATGGTTGATTATTTATTGATAAAACAACATCGTCTTTTTGCAGCCCTGCTGATAGTGCGACACCATCTTCCGTTACATCACCTATTCTTGCTTCATCAACAGGCATACCTTGCATTAAAGCATAAGCAATTAAAATAACGATTGCTAGAACAAAGTTCATTAATGGTCCAGCAAAGATAGCCATAGCCCGTTGTCCTACTGATTTTGATCCAAATTGACGATTCCATGGTGCTATTTGTGTTGCTTCTTCGTCCTGGATAAAATGCGCTCTATCATCGATTTCATATCGAATTAATTCACCGTCTTGATTGTAGGCTTCAATAAATAACTCCTTTTCAAGATCAATTCGTTCGACTTGGACAACATGAGCTTCAGGATGCTTAGATTTATTGTTAATGATGATTCGCGAAACTTTATTCATTTCGTTAAATACTAAACCAATTTCATAACCTGGTTTTATATTAATCATCTCGGGGTCTTCACCAGCCATACGAACAAATCCACCAAGCGGCAGTAGACGGATCGTATAAACTGTTTCATTTTTCTTGAAAGAATAAATTTTCGGACCAAAGCCAATCGCAAATTCTCGACAAAGGATCCCTGCCCGTTTCGCAAAATAAAGATGACCCCATTCATGAATTGATACAAGAAGTCCGAAAATAACAACAACCGCTAAAATGGTTTGAATTGATTGCATCTAGTAACGTCCACCTTTCTTATTTAATTAATGAGTGGATAATTTGACGAGTTTCTAAATCAACAGCAACAATTTCTTCAAGTGAAGGATTTTGTGTTGGATTGTGTTGAGCCATCGCTTGTTCTATAACCGATTCAATCTCAAGAAAAGACAAACGATTTTGCAGAAAATAAGAAACAGCCACTTCATTTGCTGCATTTAATACTGTAGGCATCGTTCCACCTATCCGACCAGCCTCATAAGCAAAAGCTACACATCGATATCGGTCAACATCCAGCTCCTTAAAATGTAGTTGTCCGATTTCAGATAACTTTAATCGGTCGTTTGCTTTATTTGATAGGCGGTGTGGATACGTAAGTGCATACTGAATGGGTACTCGCATATCTGGTGTTCCCAACTGAGCAATAACACTTCCATCAATGTATTCAACCATTGAATGAATAATACTTTCTTTATGTAATAACACATCTATTTTTTCATATGGTATATCAAATAACCAATGTGCTTCAATAATTTCTAAGCCTTTATTCATCATCGTCGCTGAATCGATCGTGATTTTAGCACCCATAGACCAATTTGGATGCTTCAATGCTTCATCAACTGTTACATTTTGCAAGTCTAAACGCGAGCGATCTCGGAAGCTTCCTCCAGAAGCTGTTAAAATTAATTTATCGACTTCAAGTATATTTTGACCTTGTAGAGCTTGAAAGATAGCCGAATGCTCGCTGTCAACCGGAAGCAATGGTACATTTGCACGTTTCGCTTCATTCGTGACAATATGTCCTGCTGTTACGAGCGTTTCCTTATTAGCAATTGCAATCGATTTGCCCTCACGTATCGCAGCTAATGTAGGACCTAAACCGACGCTCCCTATCACTGCATTTACTACTATGTTTGCTTTTGGGTTTGTTGCTACTTCAACAAGTCCTTCATTTCCCCATACAACTTTTATCCCGGCTGGAATATTGTTCCTTAGCTGATCATGTTCAACCTTTGACATAACTGAAACGACTGATGGTTGAAATTCATTGATTTGCTTAATAGCTAAATCAATATTACGCCCAGCGGACATTGAAACTAGAGAAAATTGCTCAGGATATTGTCTAATCACATCTAATGTTTGTGTGCCAATCGAGCCTGTAGCACCTAATAAACTAATATGCTTCAATCTATTCACCTACACAATTTATAATAATCCTGACTTTTCTTCGCCTAAAGTTTATATAAGCAAAAGCAAATGTAAAATTGGCATAACATAGATTAAACTATCAAACCGATCTAATATGCCACCATGGCCAGGTAAGACATTCCCTGAATCCTTTACAGCATAATGGCGCTTTAATGCAGATTCTACTAAATCTCCTAATTGGCCAAATATAGAAGTAATTAAAATAATAATAATTGTTATAACGTAATTGGGAAAGATCGGATAAAAAACGTAAAAGATTGTCCCTATAACGATTGCACCTACGACACCACCAATGGATCCTTCAATCGTTTTTTTAGGACTTATATCCGGCCACAACTTATGTTTGCCTAATGAACGACCAACGAAATAAGCAACAGAGTCAGTAGTCCATATTATTAATAAAACAAAGAATACTAATATCATTCCAATCTCAGGTAATTCCCTTGTTACAATAAGGTAATGGAAACCAAATCCAACGTACACTGACGATAAAATGACAAAACCAACCTCATCAAAGGTAAAGGTATTCTTAGTAATAACCGTAAACATGAGTAATGCTAATATTAAAAAAAGAAATATTTCAACTTTTGAGAATGAAAAAGGAATGACTTGATCATACCATGCAGTAGGTACAAGCAGTAGCCACATGGATAACAGGCTGACAAATCCCATTAAAGAAATGGGTGATATTTTTTTCATTTTTAATAATTCGAAAATGGCTATAGAAGCGACAATGGTTATAAAAAGAGAAAAGAGCCATCCTCCAACGATAACAAAACTTATAAATATTACTCCACCAATTATTCCTGTAATAATTCGCTGCTTCAAATTCTTTCTCCTTTCTATACACCGCCATATCTTCGTGCACGCTTCTGATAGACGAAAATCGCTTCAAGTAAATGATGTTCACTGAAGTCGGGCCAAAGTACATCTGTGAACCAAAACTCACTATAAGCCACTTGCCAGAGCATAAAATTACTTAGTCGGATCTCTCCACTCGTACGGATAAGCAAATCGGGATCACGTAATTCCGTTGTCATTAAGTAGTCATTGATTAATTGTTCACTTATTTCATTTGACTTAATCATTCCTTGCTCTACTTGTTCGGAAATTCTCTTGACGGCATGTACGATTTCGTATCTACTTCCATAATTTAATGCAAAGTTTAAGATAAGCCCCGTGTTGTTTGACGTTTGTTCAACGGCTTTATTGACGGCTCTTTTCGTATGTTCAGGTAAATCCTCAATACTACCCATTAAACGCACTTTCACATTTTCTTTAATTAGTTGTGGTAGCTCCGTACCTAAAAAACGTTCTGGGAGCTTCATTAAGAAATCAACTTCCGTTTTAGGACGTTTCCAATTTTCAGTTGAAAATGCGTATAATGTAAGAACCTCAACACCTAATTCATTTGCTTTGCGAACAACTTTATTAATTACCTTCATACCTTCGCGGTGCCCGGCAATTCGTGGTAATCCCCTATTTTTAGCCCAACGGCCATTTCCATCCATAATAATTGCAATATGCTTAGGAATGTTAGAGCCTATTTTTTCTTCCTTAGCATCAAGTTCACGACTTTGTTTCCATTTTGTTAATTTCTCAAGCATGTTAAGCGCCCTCCATCTAGTTACAGCAGGTTCAACATCTTACATTACTGTACACTTTACTTTCAGAAATGTACAGAATGAAAAGTGGAAAAACCCCCTATAAAAAAAGAGGGTCTCTAATCTCTATTTTACATGGAACATACTTACACTTCCATGATTTCTTTTTCTTTGTTGTCAGCAACATCATCTACTTTAGCAATATAGTTGTCTGTTAGCTTTTGAACTTCTTCTGTATAGCGACGTAAATCATCTTCAGTTAAGTCGCCTTCTTTTTGATCTTTCTTTAATGAGTCGTTAGCATCTCGCCTTACATTACGAACAGCGACTTTCGCCTCTTCAGCTGATTTTTTTACAATTTTTAACCAGTTCTTTACGTCTCTCCTCAGTTAATGGAGGGATGGTGATACGGATCACTGCTCCATCATTAGCTGGTGTTAATCCAAGCTCGGATTTTAAAATGGCACGTTCAATATCACCGATTGAAGATTTATCAAATGGTTGAATCGTTAGTAAACGTGCTTCTGGAACAGAAATGGTTGCAAGTTGATTTAATGGTGTTTCCGCTCCATAATATTCAACAGTAACACGATCTAATAAAGCTGGGTTTGCTCGTCCAGCACGTAGTTTTGCCAAGTCACGATTTAAGGCTTCAACTGCTTTTTCCATTCGCGATTTCGCGTCATTAATAATTTCTTTCGACATTATTCATTCCCCCTGACAATTGTTCCTATCGATTCACCTGTAACGGCTTTTTTAATATTTCCTTCTTCCATTATTGAAAATACAATTAATGGGATATCATTGTCCATACAAAGAGATGATGCCGTAGAATCCATTACTGCTAAACCTTCCTTTATAACATCCATAAAGGACAAGCTTGTATACTTCTTAGCTGTCGAATCAATAGATGGATCCGCACTATATACACCATCTACTTTATTTTTAGCCATTAAAATAACTTCTGCCTCAATTTCAGCTGCACGTAGAGCTGCTGTTGTATCAGTAGAGAAGTATGGATTACCAGTTCCCGCAGCAAAAATGACAACTCGTTTTTTCTCTAGATGGCGAATTGCTCGGCGTCTAATATAGGCTCAGCCACTTGACGCATCTCAATTGACGTTTGAACTCTAGTTTCAACACCAAGATCTTCAAGACCGTCTTGTAAAGCTAACGAATTCATTACAGTTGCAAGCATCCCCATGTAATCAGCTGTTGCCCGATCCATTCCTTTTGCACTTCCAGCCATTCCTCGCCAAATGTTCCCACCACCGACAACAACAGCAACTTCTACATTTAGTTCTACAATTTCCTTAATTTGCTTAGCGATCGATTGAATGACGATAGGGTCAATTCCAAAACCTTGATCTCCCGCTAAAGCTTCACCACTTAATTTTAGTACAACTCGATTATATGATTTCATAACAACCTCCGCTTAACCTGAAGTTTTCCTATCTTCTTGTGAAAAAGGGACACACTTACGTGTCCCTCTACTCATTATTTTTTCACTTGAGACATAACTTCCTCAGCGAAGTTATCTTCACGCTTTTCGATTCCTTCTCCGACTTCATATCGAACGAAGGCTTTTACTTCAGCACCTTTTGATTTTACATATTTACCAACTTTTTGATCTCCATCTTTTACAAAAGGCTGATCATTTAGGCACACTTGCTCGAAGAATTTACCTAAGCGGCCTTCAACCATTTTCTCAACGATGTTTTCAGGCTTTCCTTCATTAAGTGCTTGCTGCTTTAATACTTCACGCTCACGTTCAACTTCATCTTGAGCTACTTGATCTCGAGAAACATACTTCGGATTAATCGCAGCAATATGCATCGCAATATCCTTTGCTAGTTCGCCATCAGATGTTCCTTCTAAAATCGTTAATACCCCAATACGTCCACCCATATGTAAGTATTCCCCAAACGTGTCACCATCAGCTTTCGTGACAACCTCGAAGCGACGTAATGAAATTTTCTCACCAATCTTCGCAATAGAAGAATTAATGTACTCTTCAACAGTTTGTCCTACTGAATACTCTTTGCTAAGTGCCTCTTCTACTGATTTAGGCTCATTTTCTAAGATAAAATCAGCTAGTTCACTTACTAAATTTTGGAAGTTTTCATTTTTCGCGACAAAATCTGTTTCAGAGTTCACTTCAGTGATGACAGCCTTATTACCTTTAGACTTGACAGTCGTTAAACCTTCTGCAGCAACACGGTCTGCCTTTTTAGCAGCTTTGGCAATTCCTTTTTCACGAAGGAAGTCAACCGCCTTTTCCATATCGCCACCTGTTTCTGTTAATGCCTTTTTACAATCCATCATTCCAGCACCAGTTTTTTCACGTAATTCTTTAACCATACTTGCAGTTACTGCCATGAATAACGCCTCCTTTATTCTATATATGTATTTTAACACTAGTTGTAGCTTTCTTTTAAAAAAAAAAGTAAAAAATTAGTGAGAAATCGTATAGTCTAACAGATCTCACTTCCAAAAAAGTGGTAAAGGGTAATCCCCTTTACCACCCCACCTGAGTTCATCAATTAAGCTGTTGTTGTTTCTTCCTCTTCTTGCTCCTCTAGAGCCACGTCTTCTTCAGCAGAAGTTGCTTCAATTACTGCGTCTGCCATTTTACCAGTTAATAGTTTAACAGCACGAATAGCGTCATCATTACCAGGAATCACATAATCAATCTCATCCGGATCACAGTTTGTATCTACAATTGATACGATTGGGATGTTTAACTTGTGAGCTTCCGCAATAGCAATACGCTCTTTACGAGGATCAATAACAAACAATGCATCAGGAATGTCTTGCATATCTTTAATACCGCCTAAGAACTTCTCTAGACGATCCATTTCCTTTTTAAGAAGGATAACTTCCTTCTTAGGAAGGACATCAAAAGTACCGTCTTCTTGCATTTTCTCAAGGTTTTTCAGGCGAGTAATACGCTTTTGAATCGTTTCAAAATTTGTAAGAGTACCACCTAACCAACGTTGGTTAATATAGTACATTCCACAACGCTCAGCTTCTTCTTTGACCGAGTCTTGTGCTTGCTTTTTCGTACCAACGAAAAGAACTTTTCCACCATCAGCTGCTAAATCACGTACAAACTGATAAGCTTCCTCTACTTTCTTTACCGTCTTTTGTAAATCAATAATGTAAATTCCGTTTCTTTCTGTGAAGATGTAGCGATCCATTTTAGGGTTCCAACGACGAGTCTGATGACCGAAGTGAACACCTGCTTCTAATAGTTGTTTCATGGAAATAACTGCCACATCCAACACCTCCTTCATATTGGTTTTTTTTCTCCTCCGCTATCTTCATTTTTATGAAAGACTGAATTCAGCACCATTTCATAAATCAAATAGCGTGTGTGATTAACACCGAAAATTAATATACCATATTGGTATAACAGACGCAAGCATGAAAAGTGTTATTGCCGAAATTTTAATATTAATTCCACTTCCCCTTTTCCCATATCAAGCGTTTTGGCAATCTCTTCATAAGAATGTCCTAAATCAAACAATTCTAACACCTTTGCATGATATGATTTCTCATACGTTTCTTGTTCAGGAAGTTCTATAGGTGGCTTATATTCAAGTGATTGCTCCACTATCTCGTTTACAGACTGTTGCTTAATAGGGGGTGTATGAGGAGTTTTCTGTTGTAATTTCGTTACCGTTTGTTCGTTATTTTTTCGTAACCTTTGGATAAGTCGCTCATTTTCTTCCTTCATTTCAGTCGTATATGCAACTAAAACATCCTCGATCTCGCTTTTTAATTGATTCATTTCATCTACTCGATTTTCTGTATTGCGAATACGTTGAATTAAGATAATGATCCAGAAAATAACAAAGCCATGCATTAACAAACTAACAACTAGTAATAGTTCAAACATACTTTTCCTTTCTATCCGGAGAAGTCAATGAAACTCCCTTTAAAAGGGTGTTTATTGTTCCCTTTATTCTCTTTTTTCTTTTTCTTTTTTTCATTTTGCTTGCTGTTCTTGCTGCTCTTTGTTTCGTTCTTGATGAAACCGCATTTGCTCCGTTTCATCTGACTTATTTACTTGCTGAGACAGCTTTTTGGCCTCTTCTTTTTCCTGTTGAGCTATAACTTCTTGAGAAACTTGTCCTCTTTGCTGTAGTTGTTCTTGAATTTTACCTGTTTTTTGTGATTGTGGGAAAGATCCTTGAACCTCAATTGGACGAATACTCATTCTGTTACACCTCCTAATACGGCTTGTTACCGGTTAATGTGTTGTAATTGTAATTTCACCTTTATCTAGCCGAGCTGTTGTTCCTAAGTAGTTCGATCTAACTCGGCGTTGATATTTTCCAAAGTTCAATACAACGTTTGAATACATTTTCCTCTCCGCAGTAACGTAACCGGTTCCATTTTTTTGGGTTAATTCGTTTAATTTTTTAAACTTCACTTCTAAGGATTGTTTCTTTTCTTGACTCTCCTGGTAAGAGTTTAATACCTTCATTTTAATATGCTTTTCTTTACCAACAAGAGTTCCTTCATTTTTCTCTTTTAATAGATATGTTCGTAAAAGCTGCGATAGCTTTTTCAACGAGTCATTGATTTGATTTAATTCTTTTTCTATTTGGCGATGTTCATCTAAATTCTTTTTGCTCACCCCTATAAATAACGACGTTTCCGTTTGCATCTCATTGCCGATTTCTTTTGCTATAATAGCTTCAACTGCTGAAATGGCACCTCCCACAATCAATCCTCTACCACGTTTACAAATAATCATTTTTTCTGTCGTAACGGTACTGTGTAAAATCGTTTGTGTTACTTCTATTGTTCCCCCTGCTTTCACAACTCCTTCATTTATAAAAGAAGCTTTTATATCGTTCTTTGCTTCCAATAAGCATTTATTTTGACCAACTACGCCTGAACCGATAAAGATCGATCCTCCCGAAAAGATAGTAGCAGCCTCTACAGTTCCTTTTATTCGTATATCCCCACCTGCTTTAACTGTATAACCAGCTGGAACATTTCCGTTAATAATCACATTCCCTACGAAATCGATATTTCCAGTTTTCATCGATAGGTCGCCTTTAATCTCATAAGTAGGATGGACATGGACGGTATTTTTATCAATACTTATTTGACCGCTAATTAAAGAATAGAGCTCTAATTCGTTTTTGCTTACCTCTGTATTCTTACCTTTTAATAGCTTAAAATCACGTCCGGGCTTAGCTGGAATTGGCTCATTATGAACGTCGGTTCCATCTTCACCGCTAGTTGCTTCGATTTTTTCAGCCACTTTCTCTCCAGTCTTAACGACTGGAATTTCGGTTACTTTCCTCATATCCACATTCTCGTAACTATCAAAGTCTTTTTCTTCTAACTCATGTAAAATCGGCTTTAGGTAGGCATCCTGGCCGTTTTCAGGCTTTTTCCCTTTGGCGACTACAACCTCTTTACTAATAATCGGAGTACTTACAAAAATGTTTAACGCAGACTCATCAATCCCGTATATTACATTATGATCATGTAATAAGCGTTTCAAATCGTCAAGTGTAATCTTCATTTCTTCATTTCTTTTACTGATTTGTTTAATAGAAGCCTGTAATTTATCCTTTGATATGATCACTTGATAGCATTCCTCTACTTCTACCATCCCCACTTGTCTCCCTCCTTCTTTCGTTTTTTCATTACTTGTTGCATTCGAAACAATGCTTTTGAATGAATTTGCGATATCCGTGATGTAGAAAGACTTAGAATTTGTGCAATTTCCGTTAGAGTCATTTCTTCATAATAAAAAAGAGTTATGACGAGTTGTTCTTTTTCAGAGAGTTCTTCTATCACTTCAGTAATCTCTTCTTTTATTGCATCCTCAACAACCTTTTCCTCAGGTTTTTGTGTTCGCTTATCTTCTAACGTTGTCGCATATGGTTCATTCTTTTGCTGGTCTTGGGGGAGCTCATCAATTGATAATAATGAGGCAGTATAGTACTCTGTCATTATTTGCTCTACTTCTGTACGCTCCATTTTTAACTCCTTTGCGACCTCTTCACTAGTAATAAAGCGACCTAAGGATTGTTCTAACTTTTCAATTGTTGTCTCTACTTTTTTTATTTTGTCTCTTACTGAACGAGGCAACCAATCTTCTTTACGTAGGCCGTCAATGATTGCTCCTCTTACACGAAATGATGCATATGTATCAAATTTTAAATCGCGTTCATGATTAAATTTTTCAAGTGCATCATATAAACCAAACATACCATGACTAATTAAATCTTCCTTTTGAACATTTTTGGGTAAACCAACTGAAATCCGTTGAACATGATAATGAACGAGAGGCATGTAACGCTGTATCAATTCGTCACAAGCTTCTTTTGAACGTTCTTGTATCCATTTCTCCCACGCTTGCTGATCTGCTGCTACCTGTGCCATCTCATCACCTCTATCAATTTAAATTTCTTTTGTACCTTTATTAACCGTACGAATATTCAATATAGTTGTTACTGGATTAAACTCAATGGTTCGTCCGCTTTTGCCACCAACATCCTCAGCAACAATCGGTATATTTAATGTATGTAACAGATCTCTAATTGCTTGAACATTTCGCGGTCCAATTCTCATCATTTCATTACCAGTAGAAAAGGAAAACATTTGGCTCCACCCGCCATTTTGGCCTTTAAAGTCAACGTACAAGCTCCCAACCTCTTCAAATCATTAATAAGAGTTGGAATCGCTGTATCCGCATACTTCGCTAAGTTAGGGGAATCCTGCTTACAAAGTTCTGAGCTAGGTAACATAATGTGTGCCATACCAGCTATCTTTTTTGCTGATCAAACAAAATAAGTCCAACGCACGACCCAAGCCCTGAAGTACGTATCGTATTGGGTGGAATGACGGTATTTAAATCCGCCATCCCGACCTTAATAACGTCACTCATTTAAGTGCACTCCTAGTGCATTGAAAATGGTTTGGAACGAACCTGGATCAGGCAATAGAAAGAAATGACCCGACACTTTTTGACGTTCTTTATCGACTTCAACAATTTCAGTGTCTATTACAATTGCCAAATCGCCGACCTCAGATAAAGGAATTAATCCATAGCTTAAGATTGCACCAGCCATATCAATACTTACTCCAGGGACTGATGGCTGTAAATCTATTTTAGTAAAATCTGAGAAAGAAGAAAGATAGGACCCTGCCAATATATTCCCTACTTCTAAAAATGCCGAAATACCCATTTCATCATACGGTGGATCCTTCAATTGAAACTGATCATTTTTGGTTAGTCTACGAATCATTTTTTCAATATCATCTATATTAGTAATGAAATACATGCTCCCGGTGACTTGCCCTTCAATGCGTAGAAAGATTGCTGCAACTTCTGTATCTGCACCACCAATTTGCTCATGGATTTCCTGCAAGGGGACAACGCGAACATCTGGAACACTCATATCAATCGTCATGTTTAATAAAACAGATAAGCTCGTTGCGGCATTCCCGGCTCCAATGTTTCCAATTTCTTTTAATACATCTAAATGAATTGGTTGTAGCTTTTTTAAATCATCCATTTTCAAACCTCTATCCCTGGCAGTATTGTAAAAGGTATTGACTAATATTTTCTAAACGAACAACTTCATCAGCTAACTCATGTTGAATGACTGATTTGGGCATTCCAAAAACAACACATGATTCTTCCGCTTCAGCAATCGAATAACAATTTGGACCTTTTTTCAATTCTTTTAACCCTAATGTTCCATCTGTTCCCATTCCCGTCATGACAACCGCGATTACTTCAATCTGGCTAATACTAGCTAAAGATTCAAACATTGTATCTACAGATGGACGATGCCCTTTTCTTGGAGCCTCTAATGTCGTTTCAATCGTTAATTCCCTTGATTTCACTTTTAATTCTAAATGATACCCACCTGGTGCAATATAAACATGTCCATCTTGTAAGATATCACCTGACTTAGCTTCTTTAACCGTTAACTCTGAGAGTCGGTCTAGCCTTTCCGCCAACGATTTTGTAAATCCTGCTGGCATATGCTGCACAATTATTATCGGTGCAGGTAATGAAGCCGGTAATTGCGTGATTACAGCCTTCAATGCCTTTGGTCCACCTGTTGACGTTCCGATTGCGATAACTTTCTGTACATTGGTTTTAGATGCTGGCAATTGCTTAGTAATATGAACAGGCTTTTGCTCATGTTGTTTCAAAGCTGTTAAATTAGCTTTAACAGAATGAAAAACTTTTTCCCTTATTTCATTAGCAACTTTATTAATATCTAGAGAAATAGCTCCAGAAGGTTTCGTAATGAAATCAACTGCACCCGCCTCGATTGCTTGTAATGTCGTTTCTGCACCTATTTTTGTTTTACTGCTAATCATCACAACGGGACGCGGCTTCATATTCATAATAATCTTCAATGCTTCAAGTCCACTCATGATTGGCATTTCAACATCCAATGTAATAACATCTGGGTCAAGTGCTTCCACTTTTTTTATTGCGTCTTCACCATGACGACCAACTCCTACTACTTCCATACGCGGATCTTCATTAATAATGTCGGAGATTACCTTTCTCATAAAGGCCGAGTCGTCTACAACTAATACACGAATGGATGTGCTCACGTTATCCACAACCTTCCACGTTTACTTTTTAATCAATAACTTCATTTTTTTTAAGAAGTGTCCAAATTTTGTTGGTGAAGCATCCTCCAAACCTAAATAAGTTGTCGCCATTTGCATCATTGATCTACTGGCTTTCGTTTGTGGATATAATAACAAAAAAGGCTTTTGAGCTTTTACTGACTTAGTTACTCTCGCATCATAAGGAATATAGCCAAGTGATGTTAAATCCTTTTTTAAAAATTGAACTGTAACCCTTCTAAAATTTACTTGAGTTTCTTTTGCCTCTTGCCCAGATTCAGCACGATTAACAATTAAATGTATTGGAACATTCTTATCATTTAAGTGAATATATTTAACCATTGCATATGCATCAGTAATTGATGTTGGTTCAGGAGTTGTCACAACAAAAATTTCATTAGCCGCCGTAATAAACTGCATACTTGATTTTGTCGCTCCTGCACCCATATCTAGAAAAATATAATCAAAATGTCTACCTATCATTTCAATTTGATCGAAGAAGCGTTGTATTTTCATAGAATTAAAATCAACGAAATTTGTAAAACCTGAGCCTCCAGCAATATAAGATAATCCATCATCATTTTTTCAATGATATCCCAAATGGATAGATCGTTCTCCAGAACATCCATAATCGTATGTGCCGAGGACACTCCCATTAAAATATCTAGGTTAGCCATCCCAATATCAAGATCTATAATTGCTACTTCTTACCTAATTGTGTTAGCGACAATGAGAAGTTCAAGCATACATTTGATTTGCCGACTCCCCCTTTACCACTTACTACTGCAATGACTTTAGCTTCATTATTAGCCGTGGCATCGAGCATTTTCCGCAAATTTGAAGCTTGATCATTCATCGATATTCACCTCATTCATAATTGAGGATATGTACTCAATAGAGGCTATAGTTATATCGTCAGGAACATTTTGCCCTGTTGTCACATAAGAAATGGGCAAATTATATTCAAAAGGAATATTAACGAGTGCACCATAAGTACTCGTCTCATCATGTTTAGTAACGATAATCGATTGAATCGTTAGATGCTTAAACTGCTCAATAATTTCCTTCATATCTTCATATTTGGAAGTAAGGGATAATACTAAATGCGTTTCTGTATCTTGTTCAAAATCGATCACTTTTGCTAACTCTTTTACATAAAGTGCATTTCTAAAGTTTCTCCCTGCTGAATCTACTAAAATTAGATCATAATGCGAGAATTGACTGATGGCATTTTTAAAGTCATCTATTGAATACGCTACTTTTACTGGAATGTTCAATATTTTCGCATATGTTTTCAATTGGTCCACAGCAGATATTCGGAATGTATCTGTCGTAATAAAAGCAACCTTTCTTTTTTGTTGCAATGTGGCAATAGCAGCGAGCTTTGCAATTGTTGTTGTTTTCCCTACACCAGTAGGACCAACTACATTTACTACTTTCTTTTGTAACGCTTGTCCAAAGGAAAGGTCTGAAAAGAGGCTCTGAAAAACTTCCGCCACATTTATTTGAGCAGAGTTTATTTCTATTTGATCTCGCTCAGCTCCATACCAATTTTTCATCAGTTGCTTTACTATAACTAATCTTGCACCTTCTATCACACCATGTTGTCTAAAATGATCATCAAAACTTTGAAACGGCTGAGGATAATTCAACTCATCGACAGTCTTTCTAGGTTGCATTTCACGTATAAGCGATTTTAATTGTTCAATTTCATTCGTTAACGTCAACTGATTATCAGAAGGAGCTTGATTCACTACCTTCGCTTGTGTCGTTTTCACAGTATTTCTTCTTTTAGGAAGCTCCTCTAGCTGATCCACTGCAGCGATAACTTGAATCTGTTGCTTTTTAAATAGACCAAATATTCCGCCAGTATCAATACGTTTGGAATGAAGGATAACAGCGTCCTCACCTAATTCAGTACGAATTAGGTGCATCGCTTCCGTCATATTTGCAGCAGTTACTTTTTTTACTTTCAATCTACGTTCACCACCCCTACACTTTGAACCTCTACATCTGCTTCTAATTCATTATAAGACAGCACAGGGACTTGAGGTAAATAACGTTCAATTAATTGTTTAACGTACATTCTAACCGCAGGTGAACATAAGATAATAGCGGTCTGACCCATTTGTGCCAATCGATCCGTTTCCGTTGCAGCTGATTCCAATATTCGTTGTGAATCATTGGGATCTAATGCTAAAAAGTTACCATGCTCCGTTTGTTGAATTGAATCGGCAATTTTCTTCTCAACAGCACCGCCAATTGTTATAACGTATAATGGTTCACCTGGAACAGTGACTTGTTTTGAAATTTGCCTTGATAAAGATTGACGAACGTATTCCGTTAAAAGATCCATATCCTTCGTCATCGTACCGTAATCAGCCAACGTTTCAAAAATAGTCGGTAAATTCCGAATTGATATCCCTTCCTTAAGTAAGTTTGTCAATACTTTTTGAATTTCACCAATTGTTAGTCCATTAGGGGTGACCTCTTCCACTAAAGCAGGATAAGTCTCTTTTAAATGGTCTACTAATTGCTTTGTTTCTTCTCTACCTAAAAGTTCATGTGCATGACGTTTTACGACTTCAGTTAAGTGAGTCGATACAACTGATGGTGGGTCAACTACTGTGTAGCCAGACAATTCTGCCTGCTCTTTCATTTCTTCCCCAATCCAGAGAGCTGGCATCCCAAAAGCAGGTTCAACTGTTTCAATTCCAACGATAGTTTCATCTTCTACACCTGGACTCATCGCCATATAGTGATCTAACAAAAGTTCTCCCTTCGCTATTTCATTACCCTTTATTTTAATTGTATATTCATTAGGTTGTAATTGAATATTATCTCGAATACGAATAACAGGCACAATCATCCCTAATTCCAACGCCATTTGACGTCGGATCATAACAACACGATCAAGTAAATCTCCTCCTTGATTCGCATCTGCCAACGGGATTAAGCCATAGCCAAATTCAAATTCAATCGGATCAATTTGCAATAAGTTAACAACACTCTCAGGTGATTTTAGATCTTCTTCTCCTTCTTCCTCATCGGATTCAGCCACCTCATCATTTACTGTAAGCTCATTTTGAGAAAGCATGTACCCACCGATAATGAGAATCGCTGCAATTGGAAAGGTCACAATCGGGTAAATCGGCGTTACAATCCCTAACATCGCAATCGCCCCACCAGCTACGTAAAGCATTTTCGGATAAGCAAAAATTTGTTTCGTCACATCATATCCTAAACTGCCTTCTGAGGCAGCTCGTGTCACGACGATCCCTGTGGCTGTTGATATTAATAGAGCAGGAATTTGACTTACTAATCCATCACCAACTGTTAATAATGTAAACGTGGAAACAGATTCACCAAACGTCATTCCTTGTTGCATCATCCCAATGATAAATCCGAATAGTAAATTAATGATGACGATCACAATCCCAGCAATCGCATCCCCTTTTACAAATTTACTAGCACCATCCATTGAGCCATAAAAGTCTGCTTCCTGTTCAATTTTCTCTCTTCTTTCTTTTGCTTCTGCATCTGATATCATTCCAGCATTTAAATCTGCATCAATACTCATTTGTTTACCAGGCATGGCATCTAATGTAAAACGTGCACCCACTTCTGATACGCGTTCTGCCCCTTTTGTAATGACTAAAAACTGTATAACAACTAAGATTAAAAATACAACAAATCCGACAAGGGCATTGCCGCTTACAACAAAATTTCCAAACGTATCAATGACATTACCTGCTTGAGCATCACTTAGTATGGAACGTGTCGTTGATACATTGAGTCCAAGACGAAACAATGTAACAAGTAACAATAAAGTTGGAAAAATAGAAAATTGCAATGGTTCACGAGTATTCATAGCTACTAAAATAATAATAAGAGCAAGAGAAATATTTATGATAATGAGGAAATCTAACATAATAGTTGGTAAAGGTATAACGAGCATTGCAATAATTAAAATAACACCTAGTAAAACCGATAAATCTCTTACTCCCACAAAACTTCTCTCCCAACTTCACATTCTAATTGACTAGTTTGTTTTTAATCGATAAACATATGCTAATACTTCTGCTACCGACTTAAATAATGCTTCTGGCACTTGATCGCCAATTTCAGTCTGCATATATAAAGCACGAGCGAGTGGTTTATTTTCAACAGTAATTACATCATGGTCTAATGCAATTCCTTTTATTTTCTGTGCTATATAATCGACACCTTTTGCAATCACAATAGGTGCATCAGATACCGACTCATCATAACGAAGTGCGATGGCAAAATGAGTTGGGTTCGTAATGACAACATCCGCTTTTGGCACTTCTTGCATCATTCTTTGCATCGCCATCTCCATTTGCTTCTGCTTTCGCTTTGATTTAATTCTTGGGTCACCTTCAATATTTTTATGTTCATCTTTCACATCTTTTTTCGACATTCGGATTTGTTTTTCATGATCATACTTTTGGTATATATAATCCGGTACAGCTAAAATAAGTAATAAAATCGCAACTGCTATTCCTAATAAGGCAGTTAATTGCCCTATTAAATTTAATCCTGACGTTACACTTTTTTGCGATAGTAGCATCACATCTTCTAAATTGAACCAAATAATTGTGAATACCGTCACACCTGCTAACGAAATTTTTAATAATGATTTTAGTAGCTCTACAATCGCTCTTATTGAGAAAATTCTCTTAGCCCCTTGAATCGGATTTAACTTAGAAAGCTTCATCTTTAATGCTTCTGGGGCAAATAAAGGACCTACTTGAATGTAACTTGCAAACACTCCTGCAACCATCGCAACTAGCATGATCGGGGCAAAAGTTAATGCAGCTTGCAATAATAATTCTGTAAACATGGTTTCAATAAATGGCTCGTTAACTGATGATAATAAATACGTTTGAAAAGTATGTTTCATCATATTAGCTAAGGAGTTTCCAAAATAACTCCCAAAAAACCAGAAACAAAGAAAAACGAGTAATAAAATGATCGCAGTGTTCACATCTGTACTTTTGGCGACTTGTCCTTTTTTTCGTGTATCCTGCCGTTTTTTAGGAGTTGCTTTTTCTGTCTTTTCATCAGCAAAATATTGCAATTGAAGTTTGAATGGATATTTCTTCAAGTCAAGCCCCTCCTAACAACTGCAATAATGTTCTCATCACTATTATGATATGTTCAAAAAGTTGTTGAACTAGTAAATAAAATACACTTAAATATACGGTAAGTAATAATAAACCCACTGTAATTTTTAAAGGTAATCCAACAACAAATACATTCATTTGTGGCACAGCCCGCGAAATCATTCCTAAGCCTACATCGACTAAAAATAAGGAACCTACGATCGGAAATGCCATTTGAAATGCGACAATAAACATCGAATTAAATGTTGTAACAACGTATTGAATAATATTCTCTTGGCTCAGTGGTAAAAAGACTTGGTCAATAGGTACAAATTGATAACTATAAAAAATCCCGTCTAATAATAAATGATGGCCATTTACTAACAACATAAATAATATTGCAAATGCATATAAAAAGCTTCCTGTTAACGGTGTTTGTGCCCCAGTCTGTGGGTCAACTACATTTGCAATCATAAAACCCATACTGTAATCGATAAAGCCTCCAGCTGTTTGAATAGCATACATTAAAATTGCCGCAATCAAACCAACCATTAAACCAACTAATGCTTCTTTAATGACAAGGAAAAAATATACTCCATTGATTTCAACGATCGGGGTATCTAGTGTAAAGACCATGACCCACGCTAAGAAACATGCTAACCCTATCTTAAAAATGTTGGGCAATGATTGGTGTGAATATATAGGTAATACAGCAAAAAACGCTAAAGCCCGAACAAGTATTAATAAAAAGGCCGGTAAAACATTGACAAAATCAATCATTATCCGATAAACCGATGTAAATTATTAAATATTTGATAGGCAAAATTTGTGACAGTCGATAGCATCCACGGACCAAAAAGAATGAGTGCAACAAATACTCCTACAATTTTAGGAATAAAAGCTAACGTTTGTTCCTGGATTTGTGTGGTCGCTTGAAAGATACTAACAAAAAGACCTAAACCTAATGCAACTAATAACAAGGGGCCTGCGACAAACAATACTACCCAAACAGCATTTTCAGCTATACTTATAATAAATTCAGAACTCAAAACGACACCACCCGCTAACTATAACTAATTAGTAAAGATTGAACGATTAAATACCAACCATCAACTAGAACAAACAATAAAATTTTAAACGGTAAAGCGATCATGATTGGCGGAAGCATCATCATCCCCATTGACATTAAAACACTAGCTACAATCATATCAATGACAAGAAAAGGAACGAAAATCAAAAATCCCATTTGAAACGCCGTTTTTAACTCACTAATCGCGAATGCTGGTATTAGAGCTGTTAATGGTATGTCATCTAACGTTTCTGGCTGCTCTAATCCTGCATACCCCATAAATAAAGCTAAATCTCTTTCCCTCGTGTGCGAAGCCATAAATTCCTTTATTGGGACAACGGCAAGTGCAAATGCTTCATCTTGACTAATTTCTCCGTTTGACAAAGGCGTGATCGCTACATCATTTATCTCCGCAAAAATTGGAGCCATAATAAAAAAAGTTAAAAATAAAGCAAGCCCTATAATTACTTGATTTGGAGGCATTGTCTGAGTTGCTAATCCTTGACGGACAAATGACAACACGATGACAATTCTAGTAAAACTGGTCATTAAAATTAATATCGCCGGTGCTAACGATAATACGGTTAGCAGTAACAGCAATTGTATCGTAGTGACAACACCTGTTGGCTCGTCTGTTATAAAATCTAATTCTAATCCAGGCAACGGATTGATAACGGAAATGATGAATGAATCGATCATCATTTGTTATCACGCCCCTCTACTTCATCATGTACCTTTTTTTGAGTTTGCTGAACATCCTTCAATTGCTTTGTTAATATTTGTTTAAATGCATCATGGCTCGTTTGAGGTTCATTTCTATTTTCCTTTTTAAACCAGCTCTTTACTTTATCGAGCGGTTGATCGAACGATTCGATTTTCTGTTGGTGCTGTTCTATCATTTTAGTAACCTCTTCTGGATCCGTAATTTCTTTCAATAAATGAATCGACTCTCCCACTCCAACAACGAATATCCGATCATTAACACGTATTATTTGAATGGATCGATTTGTGCCCAGTTGAGCTCCTCCAATATTTTGGAGCATTTGAGTTGAGCGAAACGATTGTGATCGTTTTCCAACAAACCGTAAAAACATATATAATAAAAAAATGACAAATGCTAATGCTGCGATTGTTTGAATAAAAATACGAAACGTATTTTGTTTAGGAAATACGTCCTCGTTAATTTGTTCAACTTCATTCGTCTCAACTTCAGAAAGAGTTCCCTGTGAATTTTGACATTCACCGTTAATGTATTGGCTGACATTACACTCATCAATTGGTATCGGCTCATTCGCAGAAAGTAAGAGCGGAAAGATACTCCAAACAATGATAAATGAAATGCCAACCGACGTGACCTTAATTATGTTCACAACTTCCCTCCATCTCACCTATCTACGCCAAAGTTTTTTCTACCGCTTCTAATACACGGTCTGCTTGAAAAGGTTTGACGATGAAATCCTTCGCACCAGATTGTATAGCTTCAATAACCATAGATTGTTGACCCATTGCAGAACACATGATTACTTTTGCTTGATTATTAAAAGACATGATTTCTTTTAATGCTGCTATGCCATCTTTTTCAGGCATTGTAATATCTAAGGTTACTAAATCTGGGGATAGTTCTTTATACTTTTCTACTGCTTGATTTCCATCTGCTGCCTCACCTACAACTTCATACCCATTTTTAGTAAGAATATCTTTGATCATCATTCTCATAAAAGCAGCATCATCAACTATTAACACACTACTAGCCAAAATATTCACCTACTTATCTTTTTAATTGATTAAGTCTTGCTTCTTGGCTAACGATATCCGTTACCCTTACACCGAAGTTTTCATCAATAACAACGACTTCACCTTTAGCTATAAGCTTTCTATTAACTAATATATCAACTGGTTCTCCCGCTAATTTATCTAGCTCAATAATTGATCCTTGTGAGAAACCTAATATTTCCTTTATTGAACGATTCGTTCTACCTAACTCAACTGTTACCTCTAAAGGAATATCTAGTAACATGTTTAAGTTATTAGATTCTTCATGAGATAACTGCGGATCTTCAAACTGGGAAAATGCAGCAGGCTGTACATCAACATCTCGTTGATGAAACTGACTACCTAAATGTTGCTGAGTTCGATTTGGAAAATTCCCCTGTATTTGAGGTTCTGCTTCCCCCCTAGAGTTAGTGCTAGTTTCGTGTGTACTAGATTCAACATGTTGCGGATTTGTTTGCGGTGGAGGAATTTGCTTGTTCTCATCCTCGCTATTTGTAACCGCAGCAGGAACATTTGGATTCATTAACTCATTTACAAGGTCTTTAGCAAAAGAAATGGTCACTAATTGCATAATTTTAGAATCAATTAGATTTCCTACAGTTAGTCGAAACGAAATTTGAATTAATATATCTTCATCTGGAACATGACTCGTCCCTCTACCGTTTTTCACATCCATTAAATCGATACTCGGTGGTGATATATCAACTCGTTTATTAAAAATCGTTGACATTGATGTCGAAGCAGAACCCATCATTTGATTCATTGCTTCCTGTACAGCACTAGTGTGCATTTCATTTAACTCTTCATCTGGATTTGTCCCATCTCCGCCTAACATTAAATCAGCGATAATTGCCGCATCACTCGTTTTCATAACAAACAAATTCATCCCTTCAAAGCCTTCAGTATAATCAACATGAATTGCAACATGCGGCTTAGGGAATTCTTGCTGTAAATCTTCACGACTTATAACGATCAACGTTGGTGTAGTAATATCAACCTTCTGGTTCAATAATGTTGATAAAGCAGTCGATGCACTTCCAAATGAAATATTTCCAATTTCACCTAGTGCGTCACGTTCAACTTCGGAGATATAATCAGAAATATTTAATTCGCTGTTTGAACTAGGCTGTGAGCTATCCTCATCCTCACTACTAGAAACACCTTTCAACAACTCATTAATTTCTTCTTGGGATAGCATATCGTCATTCATCTTCTTCAACCTCCTCAATCACTTCCGTTATCTGTATGGATACACGATTTTTAGATATGCCAGGCTGAGCATTATATTTATTCTCGCCCCCAACACGTACTGTTAAAGGCTCATGTATCGATTGATTTAATTCAATAACATCACCATTTGCTAAGCTCAAAAATTCGTGAATGGTCATTTCTGATCGTCCAAGCTCTGCTTGAATTAGTAACGGTGCTTGTTTCACATTTCTTTCAATTAGCTCTTGTTCGCCTTCATTCCGTTCTTTCTTCTTTTCTTGCATCCAGTAATGCATTGAGAGCTTCGGTAATATACTTTCTAATACAACATGTGGCAAACAAATATTAATCATTCCTGATGTTTCAGCAATCGTTGTTTGTAAGGAAATGACGACAACCGTTTCGTTAGGAGATACCATTTGTAAAAATTGCGGATTTACCTCGATGTCTTCCATAACAGGATCTAACTCGATAACCGAACTCCATGCTTCTTGAAAACTATCAAGTGTACGCTGAAACAATTGCGACATTATTTTCGTTTCAATTTCTGTCAATGATTCTACTTTATTAATGCTTCCTCCTTGTCCACCAAGTAAGCGGTCAAGCATCGCATAAGCAATGTTCGGATTAATTTCCATTATGAGCCTTCCTTCTAACGGATAAGGTTCAAAAACATTTAAAATAGTCATTGACGGAATCGATCGTATAAATTCTTCATACGGTAACTGGTCAACTGATGTCACCGAAATTTGCACATATGTCCGTAATTGTGCTGAAAAATATGTCGTTAATAGTCGTGCGAAGTTTTCATGAATTCGAGATAAACTACGAATTTGATCTTTTGAAAATCTTAGTGCCCTTTTGAAATCGTAGACTTTTATCTTCTTCTCATTACCCTCTTTTTTTAATTCATCAGCATCCATTTCTCCAGTCGAAATAGCTGATAGCAAGGCATCTATTTCGCCTTGAGATAACACGTCAGCCAAGTGCCTCACCTCTCCATCCAATTAAGCAGTAAAGCATAAGTGAGCTATTGGATAACCCAACTAGTTGTATAAACTTGAATAACTTCACCGTCTTGCATTAATGCATTAATTTCGTCTCGAATACCATTTTCAAATTCAATAATTCCTTCATTACCTGATAAATCTGAAGAACGTTTATTTGATAAAGAACGTAAAATAATATTATTTATTTGAAAATCGCGCTTCTTTATTTCCGATAGTGCTGTTTTGTTGTCTACTTGAATTCGAAAACTAGCACGTATAAAATCATTTGACAGTAAATTTGTCGTTATTTCTTCTGTATCAAATGATAAATTAATAATTTCATCAATTGATGGTTCAGTCTGTTCTTCAGGAGAATCTAAAAATTGATTAAATAAAACAAATACAATGACTCCAAGCAATGTTAGAGCAGCTAAAATGATTAACATAATATTAATTAATTTATTTTTAAACAATCATGTGCCCTCCACATCTTTATAAACTGCTAAAAGTCCTATCTCTTTCAACGTAGTATTGATAGCGAATTTAACATCTTCAATATCATCTTGCACAATTAATTTTTTTCCATTAACAAGAGTAATCGTTGTATCTGGAAATGCTTCTATTTGTTCAATTAATAGAACATTTAGCAAAAACGTTTTTCCGTTCATTCGTATTAGCTCAATCATAAATAATATAATGGACTAGGAGATTGCATCCTAGTCCAGCCTCCTTTAGTCATTCCTATCCAATTTATTTCATTAACGCTTCAGATTTACTAATTCTTGCAAAATTTCATCCGATGTCGTAATAATACGAGTATTTGCTTGAAAAGCACGTTGGGCAACAATCATCTCAGTAAATTCCTCTGATAAATCTACATTTGACATTTCTAATGTCCCCGCAACAAGGAGACCCGTACCTTCTTCCCCAGGCGTAGTAGCATTTTCTTCTCCTGAGTTTGCACTAATTTGGTAGAGGTTTGATCCTGCTTTTTGTAAACCTTCAGGGTTTGCAAAATATGCCAGAGAGATTGTAGCTGCTTCCTGAAGTTCACCGTCGTTATCGATGTAGTTAACTTGACCTGTTTGTCCAATGCTAAAGCTAGCAAATGTACCTGGTTCAAGCTGTATTCTGCCATCATCAGCAAGTAGATAGTAGCCGTCCGCGTTTACGATGTAACCTTCTTCATCGAAGTAAAAGTTCCCAGCACGTGTATAAAAAATATTCTCTCCATCCTCATCAGACACTCGAAAATATCCATCACCAGAAATCCCTAAATCTAACTCTCGATTTGTATTTTGTAGGCTTCCTCCAGTATGTACTGTATCGATAGATGAAATCATCGAGCCTAATCCGATCTGTCTTGGATTTGTTCCACCTAGGCCTGCTCCCGGAGCTGATGCTCCAGCAATTTGCTGGCTGATCATATCTTTAAACGTTGCTCTTCCCTTTTTATAACCAAATGTATTAACATTGGCAATGTTATTTCCGATTACGTCTAACTTGGTTTGCATGTTTTTCAAACCTGAGATACCAGAATACATTGATCTTAACATTTTTACAGTTCCTCCTTTTTTTTGTTGACTACATCTGTCATTCAGTAGTCAAAGACTTCCCTTTTCGTCCAGCCTTAATCAATTAGTATCGTACCGTTAATATTTGAAAATATTTGGTCTTTTGCTTCGGATCGGAGTAATGCTGTAATCACTGTATGTGTTTGTGCATTTACTAGTAATGTTGCTTCATCGGTTATTACAACCGACTCTTTTAATCCTTTTTCTTTTGCCTCCGTCATCTTCTGCTCTATTTCAAGCCACTTTTTGTCGTCAATTAAAATATTTCTTGATTCAATCCGACTTTTAGCATGTTTCGTTATTATTAATTTTTGAAAGTTATCCAGTTCTGATTGAAAAACATTTTTAAAATTCGATTTTTCACGATTAATGTTTTTCACATTTTTAACTGGCGAGCTTGGAAGTGGTGCTAACGAACGCAAATGAACCCGAGGATCCATACACATTCACTTCCTCTATTCATCATTATTTTTATTGCTTATTTGAACAATTTGATCACTATGAATCCAGCGATCATTTTCTAACAACACACGGATTTTCCCATCACTTTCAAGACGAACAGATTTCACTACATGATTTTCATATATCGTTTCTGTCCGGTACTCATCAATTTCAACTTCTCGCTTCCATTGAACCGTTTTTCCAATCAGTTCACTATGCTGAACTAAGCTTTGACTTTGTTGCAATTGAACAAATGATTGAATAGCTTGGTTCATATTAGTCATCTGTTCTAAAGATGAAAACTGAGCCATTTGTGCAATAAACTCACGATCATCCATTGGATTAGCAGGATCTTGATTTTGTAACTGAGCAATTAAAATCTTTAAAAAGTCATCTTTACCTAGAATATTTTGTTTATTATTCAGTTGCTGTGACTGTTGATTTTGTAAATATAAACTTTCATTTACTGTTGGCATATGATCACACACCTAAACTTGTTCATTTATTGAATATAAAAAGTCTTGTAGCTCATCGTGAAAATCCTTTGATTCATCATTTTTTTCTTCATTTGAATCATGTTGCTGCTGTTCGGATGTAGAGCCTTCCTTTTCTCTCTCAAATTGAGATTGCTGCTGCATAATTTCCAATTTCTCGACAGGTAGCTGTTGTTGGATGAATGCTTGTCTCAATTGTGAAATCTGACTTTCTATCAGCTCTTTTGTGAGAGTTTGGCTGACCAAGATTTTGGCTGACAATAAGCCATTCATTTGAGTTAATTGTACCTCTAGACGTCCTAAATGCTCAGGATGCAGCTTTACCGTTAAAGATTGAACTCCATCTTTTGTTTGGGATAATTGAGCATGATGCAAAAGGTTTTGAAATTGTCTTAAGAACTGCTTTTGCTGTAATTCTCGTGGCAATTGCTCTCCTAAGTGAATTGTCAATTGCTCATTCTTCCTAGAAGCTGCTTGCAATTCGTGAGGAACTTGTAAAAGCTGATTTGACTGCTCCACTTTTAACGCTGGTGTTTCCACCTTCCCTTCACTTGATGGCTTATTTCCATTTCCTTTGTAAGCATTCAATTCTAGTAAGCCCCTTAAGAATTCCTCATTCTTAACTTGATTCTTCGTTCCGATTAAACTATCATTTGTACCTACTACCTGTCCGACATCTACTTTATTGTTTAGTCGTTTTTCTTTTATACTCCTGCTATATAAACCATTTTCGAGTACATTTCCGTGCATGAAATGTTGTCTAGATCCTGTTTCGTTAAAACCAGACGTATTTAGTAATTGTCTAATTTGAACTTTCATTTCAGACAGAAAATTAATGGCATTTTGTACAGTCGCATTGTCTTCACTTTGCGTCAATAAACGACTTAAAGCAGTGTGATTATCACTTAGACGTGCGAAAAATAACATGACGTTGAACTGTTCATTTTTAGTGAACTTTTGTAGGTCACGATACTCTTCGTCCATAAAAAACAAATATAATGTTTGTTGCACATCAGAAGGAAATTCAGTCCAAATTTCTCTTATTTCATCGTTATTTTGCCAGCTTTGAAGATCTATCTCCTCGATCAGTTCCGATAGATTTAAAACAGAAAGAAAATTATGAAATGATTCGAAAAGTGCGTTCCAACCTTCACTTTCTCCAAGTTCAGCCAATATTTCCTTCCAGCCTTCGTCTACACCAAGATCGGCAAATATCTCTCTTAGTTCTTCCTTTTCCAAAGTCATGGGTGAATTTTCTGACCGCTTATTCTCCTCGACGCTTTCCTGATCTTGATTCACGTGTTGTTCATCAAGCATGCTCCCTAACAATAATCCAAAATCACTTTGATTCGCACTTGAAGAAAACGATATTGGTTCATTTTGCACAGCTGGTTGTTGATGTGTCTTCAGCATCATAAGCATATTCACTTTTTCACCTCCTTTCAATAAGTTAGTTCGCTATTTAGTCACTTAATTGTCTTCTTAAATATTCAACTGCTTTTTCGTCTTCCATTTCTTCTAAAATGGCTGCTCTATGTTCAACTGAAACAAAACGCAAGTGCATAACAGCCTCGTCGGGATCCAATTGACTTAACAAACTTGCTGCCTTATCCTCCGACATTAGTTCATATAATTTTCCTATTTCTTGCAATGATTCTTGAATAACGACTTCTTCCTGACCTTGATCCTCTAATTCCTCTTGTAATTCAGCAATCTCATCTTGAAGTTCCAATATTTCAAGCTGTTTATATTCAACTTCTGAAGTGAGTCTGGCAATCTCTTGATCCTTTTCCAATAAATCCTCTTCTAACTGCTCATAGGATTCCTCAGAAATACCGTCTGCTTGCTCTTGTTCTTCTGGTACCCAATTCGCAACAATCGGAATATTCGAACCAACCTTTTGTAATTGTTTCGTGATATCAAATCCTATTAACGAAAATATGAACCCAAATAGCACTAACCCAAAAATGATTGGAATAAAAATGACTAAAAAGAATAATTGAAGCTTACTATAAGAACGTTCTTTATTACTCATATACTCACCTATTTTCACCGATTCACAAATGCCTGAATCGATAGTTCATTCATTTCTATAATTTCTAATCGTTTAGACTCTTCAAGAAATTGCTCATGCTGTCGTTGTTTCATCTTTTCATATTTTTTCAACTCCACTGATGCGTCTATTAATTGCCGTTGTTTACTTTGCATCATTGTACGTGCTCGTTGAGTTTGCTGTTGTAAGATAAGGATCTCGTTTTCTAAACGTGAAATAATTGTTTCTTGAAATCGAATTGCCTTAATTGAAGTGCCTTGTTGCAATTCCGTTCTTGCCTTTTCTTCTAAACTTTCTTTTTTCTTCAGTAGGTGGTAAAGTTCTGTTGCTACTCCCTCAAAATGATCAATCGCAGCTTTATATTCCGCTTCACGCTCATTTTTTTAGCTTCCTTTAGCTCTAGTACTTTTTGTAATGTGAAATGAAAATTCATGATTTACCACCATTTTCGACTAGTTTGATAAGAGCTTTTACCGATTGATCGATTGTTGATTTCTCATCCGTTCCTTGCGTTAAAAAAGCTACAATTTGCGGTTGTATGTTTATGGCTTGATCGATTTCTAAAGAACTCCCTTTTTTATAAGCACCGATATTTATTAAATCCTCGTTATCTTCGAATAGCGATAAATAGTAACGAATGATATCAGCAGCTTTTTATGATCCTCTGAAACTATATCTGCCATTACCCTACTTACGCTTTTTAATACATTAATTGCTGGGAACTGGCCTTTTTGTGCTAGTTTCCGATCAAGTACTAAATGCCCGTCTAATATTCCACGAACTGTATCAGCAATTGGCTCATTTAAATCATCACCATCAACTAAAACGGTGTAAAAGGCCGTAATGGAACCATTTTCGTCGGTACCAGACCTCTCTAACAAACGTGGTAATAAGGCAAATACTGATGGTGTATACCCCTTTGATGTGGGCGGCTCACCTATTGCTAATCCAATTTCCCTTTGAGCCATCGCTACACGGGTAACAGAATCCATCATTAAATTAACAGCAAGCCCCTGTTGACGGAAATACTCTGCAATTGCTGTAGCTGTCATGGCACCCTTTATTCTCATCAAAGCTGGTTGATCTGAGGTTGCGACAACAACAATTGATCGTTTTAATCCTTCCGTTCCTAAATCACGTTCGATAAATTCCTTCACTTCTCTTCCACGCTCACCAATTAAAGCAATCACATTAATATCTGCTGCAGAATTACGAGCTAACATTGACAATAAAGTACTTTTTCCGACACCACTTCCGGCAAAAATCCCAATTCTCTGTCCTTTACCAACTGTAAATAACGCATCAATAGCTCGAACTCCCAATGACATCGATTCCGTTATCCTCGGCCTACTCATCGGATTTGGCGGGGGGTTGTCCGTTTGAAAAGAAGTAAGTCCTTTCGGTAGTGAATCTTTTGATAATAATTCGCCACAACCATCGATAATAGACCCAATTAACTGTGTACCCACTTTTATTTCTAAAGGTTTACCGGTAGCCTCTACTAAACTACCTGGCGAGATTTCTGTTGTTCCATTTAATGGCATTAGTAAAACAAATTCATCACGAAAACCAACAACCTCAGCACGAACTTTTGTCGATGGTTTCTTTCCAGTCGTGATGTAACAAAGGTCACCAATAGAAGCTTGAGGTCCTTTTGATTCAATCATAAGTCCTATTACCTGTGTCACTTTACCATACCACTTAAATGGAGATAACTGTGGAATTAGACTTGGTAAAGACTGAATGTTCAAGGTGCATCCTCCTTAAGCATTGCTAATAATTGTGCCTTTAGTTCGTTTAATTGACGATCAATACTTGCATCGATACGACCATGTTTCGTTTCAATGATACATCCATTCTTCATCAAGCCCGCATCAGGATATATATATATGTGCTCACAATGGCTTAACAATTGTTCTAACTCATCCTTTTGTAGGATTGTTAGCTCATACGATTCTGGATGGACATAAATCTTAATATGATCATGCTCTCTTACTTCGTTCATCAATTGCTTTAGCATACTTTTCCAAGTTTCATTGTCTTCTGATAATTTAACACCTATAATCCGGTTTGCTAAAGAAGCTGCTATTTCGACAATTAAAGCTCTGCCTCTTCAATTTGCTGTTTGAATTGTTGTTCTGACAACGCAACAATGCTTCTCGCTTTGTCAATTAACTCGTTATAAGATTGTAATCCTTCCTTTTGCCCTTGAGTGTACCCTTCTTCAAAACCATTTTTCTGTGCCTGTTCAAAAAGTTCAAGTTGTTTTTGTTCCGCATTTTTAAGCTGTTCTTGAATCTGCTTATTGATTGTCTCCGCCTCTTCGTGGGCCTTCTTAACGATTAATTCTGCTTCTAACTTCTTTTCTTTGAGCTCTCTTTCAAAACCGATTGACGAATCATTGCTAGTCTGTTCCTCAGGTAATGTTGTATTCTCTAAAAATGTCTCATGTTGAAACTTTTTTAAAATAGAAATCGTTTTTGCTTGTGATCCATTTCGCTTTGAAAAATTCGACTTGATGATCTTAGACAATAATATCGTCTCCTCCGCCACGGGCGATAACAATCTCTCCCGCTTCTTCAAGGCTCCGGATTACAGAAACAATTCTAGATTGTGCTTCTTCGACATCCTTCAATCGAACAGGCCCCATAAATTCCATTTCATCTTTAAATGCTTCTGCCATTCGTTGTGACATATTACTGAAGATAATTTCCTTCACTTCATCACTAGCAACTTTTAATGATAATTGTAAATCTTCATTTTCAACATCTCGAATAACCCTCTGAATGCTGCGATTATCGAGTGTAACAATATCTTCAAATACAAACATCCTTTTCTTGATTTCTTCTGCTAATTCTGGGTCTTGTATTTCTAATGCATCAAGAATCGTTCGCTCTGTACTTCGATCAACACTATTTAAAACTTCAACAACTGATTCAATTCCACCAGCTTCTGTATAATCTTGTGTAACGGTTGATGACAGTTTTTGCTCAAGAATAGCTTCAACTTGGTTAATAATTTCTGGAGACGTACTGTCCATTACCGCGATCCTTTTTGCCACATCTGCTTGTACTTCCTGCGGAAGAGCAGATAAAATTTGCCCTGCCTGTTCAGACTCTAAATACGACAGAATCAGAGCAATTGTTTGTGGGTGTTCATTTTGAATAAAATTTAATATTTGTGAGGCATCGGCTTTACGAGCAAAATCAAATGGCCTTACTTGCAACGTGGATGTTAAACGATTTATAATATCCATCGCATTATCTTCCCCTAAAGCCTTCTCTAATATGCTTTTAGCATAGCCAATACCACCTTGAGCAATATAATCTTGAGCTAATACAAGTGAATGAAATTGCTCCAAAATCTCTTCCTTTAGTTCGCTATCAACTTTACGAACATTAGCAATTTCAAGCGTTAATTTTTCAATTTCTTCCTCTGAAAGATGTTTATAAACTTGAGCAGATACATCTGGTCCGAGAGAAATCAGAAGAATGGCAGCCTTTTGTTTCCCAGTAATTCCTCTTTTTGTTACAGCCATTTTCTCTCCTCCTAATCTTCAGATAACCAAGTTCTTAGTAACTTAGAAAAATCTTCTGGCTTTTCTTTTGCTAACTTTTCAAGTTGTTTCTTTTTTGCAGCAGATTCTGATGAATCTTCATCTGGCAAATCAGGCAAATCATAAGGCCGTCTCTCATCTGATACTTCACCTTGTACCTCTTCCGCTCTCTTTCTTCTATTTCTCATTAAGATAAAGAGCAGCAATAAAATCAGTGCTACTAATATGCCACCAATTACATAAACCCATGTTGGAATCCCCATTGTAGGTTCAAATTCTGTGATAGTTCTACCGTTAAATGGGTGCGAACTAACAACTATTTTCTCACTTATTTCTTCCTGGGTTAATTCTTCAGCATATACACTTGAAATACTTGTTCTAACAATCGTGCCTAAAATTTGCTGAATATCATTTAATTGATCTTGTGGTAGTGTATCAAAACCTTCTGGAGGTTCGACCATTACCTGTATTCCAAGATCTCTAATTTTATATGGACTTTCAACGATATCACGATTAATCCTGTTTACTTCGTTATTAATTCGTTCTTCGGTACGTTCAAAATCAACTGGGCCTTGTCCTAATGGACCGGGATAGTTGATAATCCCATCTCCTGTACCTTCAATCCCACCTTCTTCAATACCTTCACCACTGTACGTTTCCTCAATACGTTCAATACTTACTGCAATTCCCTCAATATTATCAATATTCACAGGTTCAACTAATTCTTCCGTACGGTTTTCTTGTGTAAAATCAATATCTGTTGTTACGGATACTATGACGCTGTCTTGACCAACTATCGTTCCTAACATTTGTTGAAGGTTTCGTGTTAAATCGTGCTCGATTTCATTTTGAATCGCACGTTGCTGTTCAAAAGCAGATAACGTGGATTGAGATTCATTATTTTGATCTTCATAAAAATAATCATTAAACATTTGATCTGAAATGACGATATTATCAATAGGTAAATTCGGCACACTCTTTGATACAAGATGGTAAAGGGCTCTTACTTGACTAGAATCAAGCTGGTGTCCTGGAGCTAACTCTAGCACAATCGCTGCTGTAGCCGAATCATGAGTTGAATTTAACCAGACACTTTCTTCTGGAAGAGTTATCATGACATTTGCATTATGAACACCATTCATATTGCGAATCAGTCTAGCTAGCTCTGTTTGCATAGAAGCACGTTCCATAACATTGAATTCATTATCTGTCATTCCAAAGCCCATTTGATCTTGAATAAACGAATAATCAATTGTCCCGCTATTAGGTAACCCCTCTGCTGCTAGTTCGACTTTCAGCGTGTCTACAAGATTGTTAGGAACTAAAATAGATGTTCCATTATCAGATACTGTAGCTGGAATACCTCGTGCATCCAATGTTTCTTTAATTTGTCCTGTTTCTGCAAGCGTTAAATTACTGTAAAGCGGTTCATAATTTGTTCTAGTGGCAAAAAAGATAACAATACAACAATAACAATTATTGAAACAATCGAAGATAAGATAACCAATTGTTGTCTTTTGGAACGTCCATTCCAGAATTCATTAAATCTCTCTTTAAATTTCGTCAGCTTCTCGTTCATTTGTCCTCCTGAATCAAAGCAATTAACATCATACTATACTTGCATTCTCATTATTTCTTGATATGCTTCAACTACTTTATTTCGCACTTCTACAGTTGCTTGTAGCATTACGCTAGCCTTTTGACCTGTAATCATAACATCGTGTAAATCATTTATTTCACCTTTTGCCAATAAGACCGTTTTTTGTTGAGACTCATGCTGCATTTCATTCACTTCTTTCATCGCATCGTTAAGAGCTGCTTTAAATGCTCCATGTGCCTCACCAGGTGTATATGTATTACGCTGGACAGCTTGATTTTGACTATTTGTAAAAGGTGTTATCCTTAAATCCATTTATTTACCTCCCTTTAACGACCTATTTCAAGTGCTTTCAATAGCATATTTTTTGTCCCATTTATAGCTGTTACATTAGCCTCATAAGATCTTGTCGTGGTCATTAAATCAACCATTTCTCGTAATGGGTCAACATTTGGCAGTTGAATAAATCCATTCTCGTCAGCATCTGGGTGATCTGGGTTATATACTTGCTTGAATGGAGTCTGATCTTCAACTATGCGATCAACCTTAACACCATTTCCAACTGTCGAATTCGATCGACCGATTGCACGCTGCAACTGACTAGCAAATGAAGGAGCTTCATTTGGTGATGTGACAACCATTTTTCGACGATATGGCTCCCATTGTCCATCGACAAACCGGGTTCTTGTCGAATCCGCATTAGCAATATTTGCTGAAATCACATCCATTCGTAATCGCTTTGTCGTAAGAGCAGATGCACTCGTATTCAATCCATTGAAAATCGTCATCACTAACGCCCTCCTCTTATCACTGTTTCCAAGCTTTGAAAGCTACCATTTAATCGATCTACTAATGCATTATAATAGATTTGATTCTTGGCGAGTTCAGACATTTCATGATCAATATCGACATTGTTACCATTATGATTATATAAAGTATTACGATTTTCAGTTACGATTGGTCCTAAACGACTGTTTGCAGACTGAAATTCATAATGGTCTTTATGAGTTCTGTTAGCTTTCAACCCCTGTTTGTCTAGCTCATCATGTAATAAATGCTTAAATTGAACTTGTTTGGCCTTATAATTAGGTGTATCAACGTTCGCTATATTTTGCGAAATAGCATTTTGTCGAATTTGCGCTCCATTTAAGCCTGTTTCTAGCGCTCTAATGGAAGAACTTCCAAAGAGATCCATGTACGAACACCCCTTTTGTCAAATTATCTGTTCATTTTTATCATTTTTATACAACTTTCTACATCTTCTATGAAAATTGTAATAAATATAGAACAAAAAGTCTAACCTATATTTTATTAAATACTTTTTCACTACAAAAGAATCATAAGACTAATAGGTACATAGTCACATTTATGTACAATAAAGCTATATTTATCGACATTTTTCTATGAATATGTCGATTCTCCGTTCAAATGACCTATATTAAAATTATGTCTAATAACTTAGGAATATTTGAGCACACAAATTTTCACAAATAAAAACAGAAAAAAGGTTTGTCTCTAAGGGTATTTTTTACCTTAAAGACAAACCTCAAAAAGAAGTTTAATTACAATTTCACTAATTACTTACTATTCACCCGTTCTAATTCAATTAAAAATTTGTCATTTAATACTTTAATATACGTCCCTTACATGCCTAAAGAACGCGATTCGATTACACCAGCACTTTCAAGCTTTCTTAATGCATTAACAATGACTGATCGTGTAATCCCCACGCGATCGGCAATTTTGCTCGCCACAAGTAATCCTTCTCTACCATCTAGTTCATGGAAAATATGATCTACTGCTTCAAGCTCACTGTATGATAAAGAACTAATCGCCATTTGGACAACCGCTTTACTGCGAGCTTCCTCTTCAATTTCCTGAGTTTTCTCATGAAGTATTTCCATTCCAACTACCGTTGCACCATATTCGGCCAACAGTAAATCATCATCATTAAAAGCATCATTTAACCGAGACAAGATTAATGTTCCTAATCGTTGTCCTCCACCTTGAATTGGTACTATTGTCGTTAAGCCATTTTTAAATAATTCTTTATTTTCGACAGGAAAGGCAGTAAATTCACTCTCTATTCCGATGTTTGCCGATGTACTTTCAATTTTGAATAGTCCCTCCGTATACTCTTCGGGAAATCGTCTATCCTCGAGCATTTTTTGCATGCGATCATTTTCAATTTCCTGTTTGATGGCAAACCCTAATAGCTTTCCTCTTCTACTAACTACAAAAATATTAGCACTAATCGTATCCCTTAACGTTTCAGCCATATCATTAAAGTTAACATGCTGGCCAACGGTTTTTTGTAGCATATCATTAATTTTCCTCGTTCTTGATAACAAATTCATGCTATCCCCTCCTAACTTTTTCCTAGTTTTAATTATAAAATAAATCGACTTAGATCACGGTTTTTCGCAATGCTTGACAATTTTTCTTCCACATACTCTGGAGTAATCACAATCTCTTCTAAATTAATATCAGGTGCTTCGAAGGAAAGATCCTCCAATAGGCGCTCTAATAAAGTATGTAGTCTTCTTGCACCAATATTTTCTGTATCCTGATTCACTTCTGTCGCAATAGTGGCAATCTTATGAACAGCTTCGTCGGAAAAGACGACTCTTATACCTTCTGTCTCTAAAAGGGCACTATACTGCTTTAACAAGGCATTATTCGGTTCAATTAATATGCGCACAAAATCATCAACTGTTAAATTAGATAATTCTACTCGAATTGGAAAACGCCCTTGCAACTCAGGGATTAAATCTGAAGGTTTAGCGATATGGAAAGCACCTGCACCTATGAACAAAATATGGTCGGTTTTAATAGCACCATATTTCGTCACTACTGTTGAACCTTCTACTATCGGTAAGATATCCCTTTGTACCCCTTCTCTCGATACATCTGCTGATTGCTGCCCTTTGCTAGCTACCTTATCAATTTCATCTATGAAGATAATACCTAATTGTTCGGCTTTGAAGATAGCTTCTTGATTAACTTCATCAAAATCAATTAACTTTTGTGCTTCTTCATCAATCAACACTTTTCGTGCATCCGAAATCGGTAAACGACGTTTTTTTCGTTTTTTAGGTAATAGGCCCCCAAGCATTTCCTGCATATTCATCCCCATTTGCTCCATGCCGGCACCTTGAAACATATCCATAAAGTTTTGCGATTGTTCATCAACTTCAATCGTTACCATATGGTCTTCTAATTCACCTAATGCAAGTTTATGAGCCATTTTTCTTTTCGTTTCTTGCAGAGAATCCGTTTCCGTTGTCTGTGTCTCATTATCTTCATTTTGCTGGCCAAAGAGCATTTCGAGTGGGTTTTTATAGGAAGATGTTTTCTTACCACTTGGTACTAGTAGATCAACAATTCGTTCATTTGCCATTTTCTCTGCTTGTGGACGAACCTTTTCAATCTTCTCTTTTTTTACAATACGAACGCTCGTTTCAACCAAATCTCTTACCATTGATTCAACATCACGGCCCACATATCCTACTTCTGTAAACTTTGTAGCCTCTACTTTAACAAACGGTGCCCCAACTAGCTTAGCTAATCTACGAGCAATTTCCGTTTTCCCAACACCCGTCGGTCCAATCATTAAAATATTTTTAGGCGTTACTTCATCCTTTAATTTGTCATCAAGCAAGCTTCGACGATATCGATTACGTAACGCGATCGCTACTGACTTTTTCGCTTCCTCTTGACCTACAATAAATTGATTTAAACGATCGACAATTTGTCTTGGAGTTAAGTTCGTTTCCACTTTATTTCACTCCTATCTTATTGATCTAAAGTTTCTACCGTAATATGTAAATTCGTATAAACACATATTTCTCCAGCAGTCTCCAATGCTGCTTGAGCAATATCAGTAGCCGATAAATTAGCAGCATGTTTTTTAAGAGCACGTCCTGCAGACAAAGCATAATTACCGCCGGAACCAATCGCAATCATACCATCGTCTGGTTCAATCACTTCCCCTGTTCCAGAAACTAATAAAAGACTTTCTTTATTCATAACAATGAGCATTGCTTCAAGCCTGCGTAACACTTTGTCGTTGCGCCATTCCTTGGCTAATTCAACAGCTGCTCTTTGGAGATTACCGTGGTATTCTTCAAGTTTCCCTTCAAACTTCTCAAATAATGTAAAGGCATCAGCAACCGATCCAGCAAACCCGGCTATTACTTTGCCTTGAAATAATTTTCTAACCTTTTTTGCTGTATGCTTCATAACTACTGCATTCCCAAACGTTACTTGACCATCACCTGCCATAGCACACTGACCTTTATGTGCTATAGCAAAGATCGTCGTTGCATGAAAATCGTTCATATTCTTTCCTCCTTCTTTATTCGTTTTATGCCCTTGGATGGTGTTGTTTATACACATCACGTAATCGCTCTTTCGTTACGTGCGTATAAATTTGCGTTGTCGATAAATGTTCATGGCCTAACAATTCTTGTACGACACGCAAATCGGCACCGTTATTCAATAAATGAGTAGCAAATGAATGTCGTATATCGTGAGGTCGTAGCTTTTTTTGTGTAGCTGTTTGATCCATTCTTTTTTGAATAATTGTTCGAATACTCCGGTCAGAAAGCTTGCCACCACGAAAATTTAAAAATAAAAAAGGATTTGCCACTGTCGATTTATTGGCTAATTTTGTTCTTCCATCTTGAATATATGTATAAAGGGCATCTAAAGCAAAGGAACCTACCGGCGTATAACGTTCCTTTCTACCTTTCCCTAATATATACACCGTACCTATTGTAAAGTCGATATGTTCAACTAGTAGTTGACTACATTCACTTACTCGTATTCCCGTAGCATATAATAATTCAAGTAATGCACGATCACGCTGGTCTAGCGGCTTATCACCTGATACTGTTTCAAAAAGTTGCATCATTTCCTCTTCATATAAGAAGTTTGGTAACTTTTGCTCCGCCTTCGGTAAATGGATAAATGAGAATACATTGTCCTTCACCCTTTCCTCCCGCTGATGAAAAGAATAGAAACTTCTTAATGCAGATAATTTTCTTGAAACAGATTTGCGAGAATATTCCATCTTAAATAGGAATGTTAAATATTGTCTAACATGATTTGAGCTCAATTTTGTAAAGCAATCGACATGAATCGATTTCATAAACTCAGTAAAAGCAATTAAATCTCTTTCATAGTTTCGAATCGTATGGATTGAATAATTCTTTTCCATTTGAAGATATTGAATAAACGATTGAATCCAATTAGAAGTACTCAGTCAAAAACACTCCTTTCATTCGTTTATTGACAGTTGGATACGTTCTCAATTGAATGAGCTAACCATACATAACAGGTTCGAACGTGTAAAGTCATCTCAAATGAAAAGCTACTAAATTTTAACATGATTTAGTAGCTCTGACAATCTTATTTACACTTTTTTCACAAAATTCTGAATTGTATCCAACGCACGTTTAGCAAACTGTTCATAGCGTTCTTTCTTATTTTTTATTCGTTCGTCGAGAGGTGGTAATAAACCAAAGTTAGCATTGATCGGTTGGAAATTTTTAGGGTTAGCATTTGTTATATATTGTGCCATACTACCAATTACAGTCCACTCCGGGAAAACGACAAGCTCTTCACCTTTTATTAATTTGGCGGCATTTATTCCAGCAATGATACCAGCAGCTGCAGATTCAACATAGCCTTCAACACCCGTTATTTGCCCCGCAAAAAAGAGTTGTTCATGATCTTTATATTGATACGTTGGCTTTAGCAAATTTGGTGAATTAATAAATGTGTTTCGATGCATGACTCCGTAACGAACAATTTCAGCTTCCTCTAAGCCGGGTATAAGTCTAATCACTTCTTTTTGTGGTCCCCATTTTAAATGTGTTTGAAAACCCACAATATTATATAATGTTCCTGAAGTGTTATCCTGTCTTAGCTGGACAACTGCAAACGGCCGTTTGCCAGTTCGCGGATCTTCTAGTCCAACAGGCTTCATTGGTCCAAATAGCATCGTTTTTTTTCCGCGCTTGGCCATCACTTCAATCGGCATGCACCCTTCAAAGAAGATTTCCTTTTCAAATTCTTTAAGAGGTACTGTTTCTGCAGAAACTAGTGCATCATAGAAACGATTAAATTCTTCTTCAGTCATTGGACAGTTTAAGTAAGCCGCCTCACCTTTATCATACCTTGATTTCAAGTATACCTTATCCATATTAATCGATTCAGTTTCAATAATAGGGGCAGCAGCATCATAAAAATACAAATATTCTTCACCAGTTAACTCCCGTAATTTCTTAGATAGAGATTCAGAAGTAAGTGGCCAGTCGCAATAATTGTTGGTCCTTCAGGAATTTCTGATATTTCTTCATTATAAACGGTAACGAGGGGATGGTTCTTTACCTTGTCTGTTACCAATGCAGCAAACTCATGGCGATCAACTGCCAATGCACCACCTGCTGGAACAGAAGCATGATCTGCTGAATCAATAATAACAGAATCTAATACCCTCATCTCTTCTTTAAGAACCCCAACGGCGTTCGTTAAGGAATTACCTCTCAATGAATTACTACATACTAATTCGGCAAATTTATCTGTATGATGAGCAGGGGTTTGCTTAACAGGACGCATTTCATATAAATGGACTTGAATCCCTCTCTTCGCTAATTGCCATGCTGCTTCACTACCAGCTAAACCAGCACCTATGACATTTACGTAGGGTTGTGACATAATTTCCCTCCAATACTTTCCACATTCTCAATATGTGTAGTGCAATTACTACGTAGGTGTATTCTATCATCCTTGCCGCGTAACGGGGAATGTAGACGATCTTCTAAAAACATTTATAAAGTTTGATGAAAAAAGAAAAAAGTATGATTTGTAATAAAAAATAAACGACCAGCTTAATTTGTTTCTTCTCGATAATCACATGAAGAACATTCTACATGGACACCTTTTTTTGATTTCTTTTCAACTAGCATACTATTACATTTAGGACAAGGTCTAGCAATCGGCTTATCCCATGAAATAAATTCACACTCTGGGTATCGATCACATCCATAAAAAATACGGCGCTTTTTACTTCTTCGCTCTACTATATTGCCTTCTTTACAACTCGGGCACTTCACGCCAATGTCTTTCACAATAGCCTTTGTATTTCGACATTCCGGGAAGTTAGAGCAGGCCATAAATTTACCGTACCGCCCCATTTTATATACCATTTCATGACCACATTTTTCACAATCTTCGCCTGCAGGTTCATCGCGAAGTTCAACTTCCTTCATTTCATCTTCGGCAATTTCTAACCGTTTCTCAAATGAACTATAGAAATTATCAATAATGTTGACCCATTCTTTAGCTCCTTCTTCTATCGAGTCAAGGTCATTTTCCATTTTCGCCGTAAATTCCACATCTAATATTTCTGGGAAGAATTCAACGATTAATTCAAGAACAATCTCTCCAAGTTCCGTCGGTACAAACCGCTTATCTTCTAATGCAACATATCCTCTCCGTTGAATAGTATCTAAAGTTGGAGCATACGTCGAAGGGCGACCGATACCTAATTCCTCCATTGTTTTTACTAATCGTGCTTCTGTATATCGTGGAGGTGGTTGCGTAAAATGTTGAGTTGGTTCAATTTCCTCGTTCTTAACGATTTGACCTTCTTCCAAGTTTGGTAAAAAACGATCTTCTTCTTTTTTACCATCGTCTGTACCTTCAATATAAACCTTCATAAAACCAGGAAATTTAATCTTTGAACCTGTCGCTCTAAATAATACCCCATGCTGTTCAATATCTACTGACATCGTATCCATGACAGCTGGTGCCATTTCACTAGCAACCATTCGCTCCCAAATCAGTTTATACAAACGGTATTGATCACGCGATAAATACCCTTTTATCGTCTTCGGATCCTTTTCAACTGCTGTTGGTCGTATTGCTTCATGAGCGTCTTGAGCTTTTTTATCGGTTTTGACTACACGTTTCCCTTGTCGTGTAAATTCTTCGCCAAATTCCTTCAAGATGTATTCACGAGCCTCTTGTTCGGCTGTCTCTGAAATACGTGTCGAATCCGTACGCATATAAGTAATTAAACCGACTGTTCCTTCTTTTCCTATTTCTACACCCTCATATAATTGTTGAGCAATCATCATTGTTTTCTTAGCTCGGAAGTTCAACTTTCGGGCCGCTTCTTGTTGTAATGAAGAAGTAGTAAATGGATTAACCGGATTACGCTTTCTTTCCTTTCGTTTTACAGCTGTTACGTTATAATCATTTGTTTTAAGTTTTGATAAAATTTGCTGAACTTCTTCTTCCGTTTTAAGGTCAACTTTATTACCATCGACCCCATAAAACTTCGCATCAAATACTTCCTTACCAAGCAAAAAGCGGGCTTGAATATTCCAATATTCTTCTGGAATAAAGCTTTGGATTTCCTTCTCTCGTTCGATAATCATCTTAACTGCTACAGATTGTACACGTCCAGCACTTAACCCCTTTTTTACTTTCTTCCATAATAAAGGGCTAATATTATATCCAACTAACCGATCGAGAATTCTTCTAGCCTGCTGAGCATCTACTAAATCCATATTAATTTTTCGAGGAGTTTTAAATGCTTCCTTAATTGCAGTTTTCGTAATTTCATTAAATACGACTCGACATTCTGAAGTTTCGTCCATATTCAAACTATGAGCAAGATGCCAAGCAATTGCTTCTCCTTCGCGATCAGGGTCAGCTGCTAAATAAATTCTTTTCACTTTTTTTGCTGCTGTTTTTAACTCTTTTAATACTGGGCCTTTTCCTCTAATCGTAATATATTTCGGTTCATAATTCTGTTCAACATTTACTCCCATTTGACTTTTTGGTAAGTCTCTAACATGTCCCATTGAAGCTTTGACTATATACTTCTTCCCCAAATACTTTCCAATGGTCTTTGCTTTTGCGGGAGATTCAACGATTACTAAATAATCGGCCATATAAGACTCCCTCTCTAACTGTAAATTAAAATCTTCCCTATTATGGAACAGGTTTTCTTGATTTGTCAAACTTCTTAATGAAAAATAGAGAATTTTTCATTTAATTATTAGTTAGGGACTACGTAATTTTGACAAATTCATTCACAATCTTCAGGGAATTCAGTGAGTATATCGGTTGCATGTAATACAAGTTTAGCTCCTTCTTGAATTAATTTATTTGTACCTCTAGAAGTATTTGAAAAAATGGAACCAGGTACAGCAAATACGTCTCTACCTTGCTCTAATGCTTGATCAGCAGTTATTAAAGAACCACTTTTTTCATTTGCTTCAATAACTATAATTGCCTTTGACAATCCACTAATGATTCGATTTCGAGCTGGGAAGTGCCATTTACGTGGAGGAATATGAGGGGGATACTCAGTAATTATGCAATTATTTTTCGACATTTCTTGGAAAAGTTGTTCATTTCTTTTAGGATAAATGTGATGAAAACCTGCACCTAATACCGCAATCGTTTTTCCTTTACTCAAAAGAGCAGCTTGATGAGCCAATGTATCAATGCCGATAGCTAATCCACTTATAATCGTCCAATTTTTTATAGCAAGTGGTTTAATGACATGCATTACTTTTTTGGCTGCTTCGTGACTGGGGTTCCTCGTTCCAATAACAGCCATACATCGACTATTATTTAGATAATGATGATTTCCTTTAACGTAAAGGACAAAAGGTGGATCATGAATTTCTTTTAATAAGGTTGGATAATAAGTGTCGAAACATGTAATCGGGGTGATTTGTTGTTTTTCATAAATGCGTAGAAGTTCATTTGAAGAACAAATATGAAGATCGTGAATAAGAATTGCTGCCCGCTCGCTTTTTAACTGAAAAATCGTTTGTAGTTCAAATTTTGTCAGTGAGTATATGTTCTCAAGCCCCGGGTCTATTTTCAAATAAGAGTAAAACAATTTCCACGTCATTCCACGACAACTGTGTAAATGGATAAACCGTGCACGCCATTCAGTATCATCCATCAATAATCTCCTTTCCTATAGAGAGAAGGGATTGTCCTTAAAGGTTTGTTACTCCCTTAAGAACAATCCCAAAGCTTTTTTTGAAACCATTATAATCTGCTTATGCGAGAGCAGTTAGAGTGGTCTTATTTTGTTGCTTCGTGTGTCACACATTTTTCTAATAACCCTTTTTCCTTTAAAACGGAAATAAGTGTATCACCCATTACAGATGGTGTTTCTGCTACTTTAATACCGCAGCTCTCAAGCGTTTTAATCTTTTCTGCCGCTGTACCCTTACCACCTGAAATAATCGCTCCAGCATGCCCCATACGCTTTCCTGGAGGGGCTGTTTGTCCACCAATAAACCCAACGACAGGTTTATTCATATTGGCCTTAACCCATTCTGCTGCTTCTTCTTCCGCTGTCCCACCAATTTCACCGATCATAATAACCGCATACGTATCTGGGTCTTCATTAAACTGTTCTAAAACATCAATGAAATTCGTCCCATTTACAGGATCTCCTCCAATACCAACTGCAGTCGATTGACCGATACCATTTGTTGATAATTGATGAACAGCCTCGTACGTAAGAGTACCTGAACGAGATACAACGCCAACATGACCCTTTTTATGAATATAGCCTGGCATAATTCCAATTTTACATTCCTCTGGTGTAATGACACCTGGGCAGTTAGGACCAATTAAACGTGTCTTCTTTCCTTCTAGATAACGTTTAACACTAATCATATCCATTACCGGTATTCCCTCAGTAATACAAATTGCTAAATCTAATTCAGCATCTGCTGCTTCCATTATCGCATCTGCTGCAAACGCAGGGGGAACATAAATGACCGAAGCATTCGCTCCTGTTGCTTTTACTGCCTCTTCAACTGTATTAAATACAGGAATTCCTTCTACTTCTGTTCCACCTTTTCCAGGTGTAACTCCACCTACAACATTTGTACCATATTCAACTGCTTGCTGCGTATGGAATAATCCAGTTGCACCTGTAATACCTTGAACAATCACTTTTGTATCTTTATTAATAAGGATACTCATTCTCCACGTCCCGCCTTTCTATTGTACTAATGACACGATTTTTTGTGCACCGTCTGCCATAGAATCTGCTGCCGTAATATTAAGACCAGATTCGTTTAAAATCTTCTTACCTAAGTCAACATTTGTTCCTTCAAGACGTACGACTAAAGGAATGTCAAGTCCAACTTGTTTTGTAGCTTCGATAACACCTTCTGCAATAATGTCACATTTCATAATACCACCGAAGATATTTACAAAAATCCCTTTCACATTTTCATCAGATAGGATAATTTTAAACGCTTCTGTTACTTTTTCAGCAGTCGCGCCACCACCTACATCAAGGAAGTTAGCAGGATCACCATTGTAATGCTTAATAATATCCATCGTCGCCATTGCCAATCCCGCTCCGTTAACCATACAACCGATATTACCATCTAACGAAATGTAGCTTAAATCATATTTTGAAGCTTCAATTTCTTTTACATCTTCTTCTTCAAGATCGCGATATTCAAGAATATCCTTTTGACGATAGAGTGCATTTGAGTCAAAGTTTAATTTTGCATCTAATGCCATTACTTTCCCGTCACCTGTAGTTACAAGTGGATTAATTTCTGCAATCGAACAATCCTTTTCAATAAAGACTTTATAAAGTCCCATCATAAACTTAACAGCTTGACCGACTAATTCTTTAGGAATGTTAATATTAAACGCTAAGCGGCGTGCTTGAAAGCCTTGAAGACCGACAGCTGGATCAATGACTTCCTTGAAAATCTTCTCAGGTGTTGCTTCCGCAACTTCTTCGATCTCCGTTCCACCTTCTTCAGAAGCCATTAAAACGACACGCGATGTTGCACGGTCAAGAACAAGCCCAATATAATACTCTTTTTGAATGTCGCATCCCTCTTCAATGAGTAAGCGCTTTACTTCTTTACCTTCTGGCCCTGTTTGATGTGTTACAAGTGTTTTCCCTAAAATCTCATTAGCATATGTACGTACTTCTTCAAGGTTCTTGGCAACTTTTACGCCACCTGCCTTACCACGGCCACCTGCATGGATTTGTGCTTTCACTACTGAAACACTTGAACCTAGTACTTTCGCAGCCTCTACTGCTTCTTCGACAGAAAATGCCACTTTTCCATTTGGTACAGCAACACCGTACTTACGTAGAAGCTCTTTTCCTTGATACTCGTGGATATTCATTCTCTCTCCAGCCTCCTATCAATTACATGTATGCCGTAGCACCATTTTAGATTTAATATGAAATCCTCTATTATTTTATCATGGATTAGATGGTTGTGGGAGATAAAACCCTTACAAAATATAAGATTTTAAAAAATCGATGAATTCTGTCAATTAGGCTTTGGATGACAACTTAAATAAGGCATCTCAAACTGTTGCCTGAGATACCTTCATACGTTTACTACTTTTCTCTTTTTTTAGTTGCCTGTGTAGTCTCATTCCCTTTAGGTTTCTGATTATCTTGCTTTTTTAACAGTTTTTCAAAAAGTGTGACTTTAGCATCTGATTCTTGGACACTATGAGGGTACAGCTCTTGACTAAATTCTGTTCTTGCTGATTGTTTTTGTTGCTTCTTCATGAGGCTACCTACCTCCATAATAAAATTGTTCCATTTTATCATTCCCATGACTTACTCATTCATTCAAGGATCTATGAACGATGCTGGTCAACTTGATAAATATAAGCGAAAATCTCCGCGACAACTTCATACAATTCTTCTGGTATTACCTGATTCATTTCTAATTGCGACAGTAATTCAATGAGTGATTCATCTTCTTGAAGAGGGATAGAGTGTTCCTTAGCTCGTGCAATGAGTTCATCTGCCACATAGCCCCTCCCCTTAGCAATTACTTTCGGTGCTGCCTCTTTTAATGGGTCGTAACGTAGTGCTACAGCCTGTTTTTGTTTTTGATGTGGCTCGTTCATATCCGGATATCCACCCCTTGATAGGTCGAATTTGTATGAGATGAATCTGTTGTCTTTACATTAACTTCCTTTAATTGTTTCCAAGATATCGTTAAAAGATGATAATCCTTCTTATCAAGTGCACTCTTTAAAGCTGGTGTTAAGAGATTCATTAATGAAGAAGGTTGATCTTGTTCATTATGAATCGTTATGGAGACAATTCGATTCTGAATCATTACATCAACGACCGTTTCTCGCAAATGTTCTAATGTTAAATAAAATAAAATTCTACAATACTCCGGATTTAATTGTCCATCATTGTTTTTCTGTCCTTCCCATTGCATCGTCATATTCGTATGAAAATCACCTAATTGAAGTGGAATGGAAAATAAGTATTGTTGGAGTGCACCTATTTGCTCTTGAGACAAAAGTTGTTGTGCGGTAATCGTCTGAACTAGATTGGAAACTGCCATCTGAATATCCCTTTGTAATGGCTGCTGCTGCATCGTTAATAACAATGATTTCATATTTTGCTGAGTTATACTTGACTGATCATTAGCTAGATCAACTCTACTAATCATTTGTTCAAAATCAAATCCTAGCAAAGAACTAAGCATCTGCAATGGTGGCAGTTGCATTTGTGCCCTTTCAGTTCGAAATATTTGAATCAGCAATTGCCGTTCTGCTTGGGAAAGTGGTTGCTCAATAAGAGCATGTAATCTCGATTGAACGTCCGAGGGAGATTGATTGAACAGGTGACGGATAATTAATTGAAAGTCCTGTTCCTTTACCTGGGAAATAAACGTCATCAACTCCACGCGGCCGAAAGGTGTTCCTCCTTTATCATTAGGGACGAGTAACGGTCTTACTTCATTTAACAATTCTGTTTGATTGAAGTTCATCCCAAGACGTTGCAGGATGGTTCGTGCTGTTTCTGAATCTGTTTCGTTATTGCTTAACATGAAGGAAATGAGCTGCTGTATGAGCGTAGTTTGCGACATTGTAACAGTAAATTTTTGCATAACTGGTTGGAGTTTTGGTACCCACTCATTTGCTCGCCTGTCACTAGATTGATTTAACAACTGCAACAATGATTGCAATTGCGTTGATAGATTTTCCGAATGTTCATATGTTTGAAACGCATCAAATATCGCTGGTGTTAATGGTAACTGACGTTGAATTAGCTGTACGATCAATTGTAGTGCCTGCTCTTGTCGAAGTGAGGTGTGCTGTAATAATTGAACACTATCTAGAATCATTTCTTTCGAAAAGGATAATCCTTGCTTTTGAAAAGCTACAACTACTGATTCTGCAGCCTTTGAAAATGGCACACCTATATATTTTAAAAGATCTACTACTGGTGTCTTACTTGTTTGCTTCGAAGCGGTTTCTTGCCGTTTGAGCTCTAACACTTTTAACCGAGGCACTCCTTTCGCTTCGATTACTTGAAACCAATATCTCTCACCAGCTACTAACGACGCTTCTAACATTCCAGTCATATTCATTCCATTAATTTGTAATGAAGCTAAGTTATTCGGAAAAAGCTTTAGCACTTTCCCTTGAAAAATTTGTCCAGTTGCGAAGGCAGCTGTACGTATTTGTTGTTGCATTGTATTATTTATTTGAGCTGAATAGTGCGTTTGAATCATTTCATCAACTCCTTATAACAAACTACTCGACAAGGAGGTCTGCGACTGGTTGGAAAGATTTGCGATGTTCTATCGTTACACCGTGTACTTTTAATGCGTGAAGGTGCTCTTTCGTACCATAACCAGCATTGTTGGCAAACCCATAATGAGGATATTCTCTTCCTAGTTCCTCCATATATTGATCACGAGCAACTTTAGCAATAATTGAACTAGCGGCAATTGATATACTTTTTTGATCACCTTTAATGATAGACGTTTGACTAATTTCAAGCGGTAAAGTCATTGCATCTACTAATACGTGATCTGGGTGCTTATCAAGTAACGCTAATGCCTGACACATTGCCTTTTTCGTAGATTCATAGATATTGATTTCATCTATTTCAGCCGCATGCACCATTGATACCGAGTACGCAATCGCTTCTTCTTTTATTCGTTTGGCAAATTCCTCGCGTTTCGCCTTTGATAGCTTTTTTGAATCTGTTAATCCTAATAGTTTAAAATTTGTAGGTAGAATGACGGCACTAGCAACAACCGGTCCTGCTAATGGTCCTCTTCCTACCTCGTCTACACCGGCAATAGCACTCGCTCCATTCGCTCGTGCTTGTGATTCGTAACGAACCATGTTTTGATGCATTTCTTCTAGCAACGCTTCTCTTTTCAGTTGTCTTTCATATGAAAGCAATAATTTCTGGGCCCCTTTTCGTTCATCTTTCCTAAGCAGAGCAAGCCATTTTTCCACATCGTCATTTTCCTTTAGCTTCATTTCCATTTCTTTTAGCGATATAGACATCATTGTTTCTCCTTTTTATATGTATCGGTATATCGAGCTCATTTTTTTACTCGTCTATTCTAAATAATCGATTACAACTTTCCGCCCATCTATGTATATACATTTCCTAAATTCATAAAAATTTGCACCTTCATCCATATATGGAAGTAGGTGCAAATCTCTTATTCCCCAAGTCGTTCTAATGTCACTCGACCAAGGGTGCCATTGCGAAGCTCCCTTAAAATAATTTCAGCAGCCTTATCGTAATCAACATAACCGCCACTCATTAAGCAGCCACGTTTCTTTCCAATCTCTTCAAAAAGTTCAACTGGGTCATCTGGTATTTCTTCAAGCTTATACCTTTCTTTTAGTCGATTAGGGTAATGAACCTTCATATTTTTTAACACATATAACGCAATATCTTGAAAATCAAGAAGTTCGTCTTTGATTGCTCCTGTTGATGCTAGCAAATAACCAGTTTGCTGATCTTCAAACTTAGGCCATAATATACCTGGAGTATCAAGCAATTCAAGTGATTTCCCAACTTTTATCCATTGCTGCTGTTTCGTAACTCCAGGCCGATCTCCTACTTTAGCTGTACGTTTTGAAGCAAGACGATTAATCAGCGTTGACTTTCCTACATTAGGAATACCTAAGATCATCGCACGGATCGCCCTAGGCTTCATTCCCTTTGATTTTAATTTTTCAAGAAGTGCTGAGGCAAGCTCACGACATGCATCAGCGATTTTCTCAGTTCCTTTTCCATTTTGACTATTAATAACTAATACTTTCATATTAGCTTCTTTAAAATATTGTACCCATTCCTCTGTAACTACAGGGTCTGCCAAGTCAGCTTTATTTAATAAGATTAACCGAGGCTTATGGGAAACTAACTCATCAATCATTGGATTTCTCGAGGCGAGTGGAACTCGTGCGTCTACTATTTCAATAACAACATCAATTAATGATAATTTCTCTGTCACTTCTCTTCGTGCTTTAGCCATATGGCCGGGAAACCATTGAATTGTCATACCATCACCTACTCTGCTATTCTAAAATTTGAAATCGGCCAAAAGACGATCCTTGCTCTTCCTATTACTTCATCTACATGAATTGTACCAATATCACGACTATCCTTACTTCGCCGGCGATTATCTCCTAAAACAAATAGCTGTTGTTCTGGTACAATTATCGGTAAGAAATCGTGTGTTAGTACCTCTGGTTCGTATAACCTTTGAAACTCTTCCAAATAGGGCTCGTCTATCGCTTCACCGTTCACATATAATTGATCGTTCTCATATTTAATTTCATCACCAGGTAAACCAATCACTCTCTTAATGTAATCTTTTCCCGCTGGTGCATGAAAAACAATAATGTCAAATCGTTTAGGCTCACTAAATGTATAGGCCATTTTATTAACAATCATTCGGTCAGAATTCTCCAATGTTGGAAGCATTGACTCTCCATCAACAATGACTGGAGCCAATAAAAACTGACGAATGATAAAAGCGAGAGCAAAGGCAAATAAAATCGCCTTAATCCATTCCCATGATTCCTTTTTTTTACTTTTCTCTTCTTCAATCAAGGTCTCTTCACTCATAAAGTGCCCCCCCATTTCACTAACATGCTTTAGTGTACCATATCTTAGAAAAAAACTCATATAGTAATCCATGTATTTTTATTACTACCTAATCACTCATTATGAGCGTTACTTTCATATATTTTTTTTTTAAAATTGTTAATCATTAGTCTCTATGAGCAACACTACATCAGACATTCTTAACCGTGACGCGTACGATAATGAGAAAGGAGACGTCTTGTAAAACGATAAAAGGGTGGCTCTCATGAATGAGACCCACCCTTTTAAAACGCTGAACGCTTATTATCGAATTTCTTTAATACGAGCCGCTTTACCGCGTAGGCTACGTAAGTAATAAAGCTTAGCACGACGTACTTTACCGCGACGTTAAAGAAATTTCAATAATAACAACCAACTCTATAAACTCATAAGTATCAATGTTTAATTGTAAGTTTCCATTTGTTTTTCTAATAATTAGTCATACGTCTAGTAAAAATATAACACATGTTCAATTATATTTTCAACATTTATATAGAAGGAACTCATCAAAAGACAAATGGCTCGTCCATCTCAAAATAACAAATTTCTGTAATATTAACATCTAAGGCATCTATTACATCTTCACCGAAAAACCTAGTTTCTTCATTTATTAATTGTTTCATTTTATCTATGCTAGACTTAGCCTCTTTATACACAATCTCTCCAACTCGCTGACTCATTTCCTCTTCAGTTCCAGCTTGCACTACTAACTGTTTGAACAATGGTACTGAAGTAATTCCTTCAACTTGTACAATTGCTTTCATCATTTTCTCTTCTGGCTTTTTCATTTTCGCCCCTCCTGATTTATACACATTATAATGTGCATTTGATTTATCTCAATAATACACATTAAAAAGTGCAAAGTCAATATTTTTTTAAATTCTCTCTGATTTTTTTGCACTTTATAATGTATAATATATTTAGGACTTACTACTATTAGGAGGTATTAAATGATTATTAATAACTTAAAGTCAGTAATGAAAAAACAAGGTTATAACATCACTAAACTATCTAATGATTCTGGGCTACATCGCAATATTATTTCAAATATAATAAATAATAAAACTAACGGTATCGATTACAGTACCATCGATAAACTTTGTAAAGCCCTTAATTGTCAAGTTGGGGATTTGTTTATTTATATAGACAATGAAGAGTAATTAGTCAAATACATAAATAATGACCACTCAATAATCAGAGTGGTCTAAACTTTATTACTGCTTTAGCGAATTTTATAGATATAACTATTTTTGGACTTGTTTTCCAACCAGTCATAAAACACATCCCTATGAACCTTTAACTGCTTACCGAATTTCATAACTGCGAAATCACCACAGTGCATAATTTCATAACACTTGTCACGCCCAAGACCTGTGATTTTCTGAATATCACTAACGCCTAGTAAAAGTTTTTCTTCATTAATGTTTTCTTTTGTCATATAAGCACCTCTTAATTAAGCAATAACTAAAAATGAAGTCATACAAATGGTTAATTTTTTGATTTTATTAGGCAAAACTCTAGACTAACCAGTATTTATACTAGTTAACCCAGAGAAAAAAGTCACAAATAAATTATATCGTATTTATTTAATGCACTCTATAATTTGGTAAAATTTATTTATTATGAAATTGTTTTTTCGGATTTGCTCTTTTATGTTACTGGTGTGCATTCAAATGCTTGTTAGTTATATACAAAAAGATTATGTATAAAGAATCCAAGTCAAGTCCTCATCACTCGGAGGATTTCTTTTTTATCGATATCAGAACAAACGTTCCTATATAATAGTAATGAGGTGATATTGATGGAGAAGATACAACGTGGAAATAAACTGTGGGAAATGAAGTTTGTGCTTCCAGAACACACTGCTGCTCTGAAACAATGGAGAGCTGAGCAAGAGAAGATATCTAAACCTTCGTTAGATGAACAAGAGCTTATGGAGATTGGTCATATGGTCATGGACAGTTTAAAGCATGAGTTAGATGTAAAAGTTGTGCATTGGGAAGATGGTGACTTTTGTGAGGTCGTTGGTGTAGTGGAGCGTGTGGATCAGCTGCAGAAATATATAAAAGTGCGCACAGAGGATGATATAATAAAGATAAAAGTGGATGGTTTGATGAGTGTGGAGAGAGTATAACACCACCAAAACCGAACACACTAAAATCGTTCTGCTACTACTCTCGACTTACCAACACGTTAAACAGAAATGAGCCCCTCATACAAGTGAAGGGCTCTTTTTAATCATACGGAAGGAACTTTTTGCGGAGTAGCTCTAGCTATAGATATTTTTTATTCAATATATTCTAAATTTTACTGGTAAATGGAAATTTAAATGGTATAATATTCCATGGAAAATCATGAAAAAATAGTAGTTCAATAGAATAGGAGAATCAGTCATGGACTATTCATCCAAAATCAGTGTACTAAATAGCGAAATCAATCATTTGAATAGCGTAATAAGTGAAGTATCAAGACATCGAGAAGAGCTTGCCCATGCTCGATACAAATTGTTGAATAAAAAAGGAGACTTAGTATCTGATACTAGGTGGATTCATAATCCAGAGAACGGACATGAGCGATCACGTGGCTACATTTCGTCGGAACATGATGATGCTCGTGATTCGATTGAGCGAGCGTATGCTGATACGCATAAACAAGTCCAAGAAATGATTGATGCGATTGATCAAGAAAGAAATCGCCTTAGTAGGGAAATTGATCATAAACGTGCATCGATCGCATCGAGAAGAAACAGAATTACAACTCTAAAAGCGAAGCAACGGATTCTTGAACAGAAAGGATGACCATAATGGAAATTAAGGTTAACGTGGCAGAGGTATCTGCCTTACTTCAAGCAGTTGGAGAGGTTTCAGGAAGCTTTAACACGCAATCGATTGAAGGGGCACGTGATTTAGATATGATCGCTACATTTAGTGATGTAAAGAATGAGTTAGATGAATATTTAATGGCTTATACACGTGCCACCTCTGACATGCAGAAACAATTACAAAGTCAAATCCAAACGTATGACAAAGTAGATCGAGAGTTAGCTGCTAAAATGGGGCGGTAACAAGGAGGAGAAGGAACGTACATGACAAAACATCTTGACGTAGCGCAATGCTTAACGATCATTGACCGCACGGACATGGCCCTCAAATCCTACATGGATCATTTTGATTTTATGGAAGCAGCCATATTACGTGTAATTGAACTAGAAGACTTTCTTAAAGGCAAGGGTGGCGTAGCTTTGTTGCGAAACTATCAAGAGCTGCAACTGCCTGCGATTCGGGCTATTCGTGCGTTTATGTTCAACATGAAGGACAAAGGGGAAAAGCTGCGATCCTTTATCTTGTCATTTGAATCCTCAGATAATGGGATGGTGTCCGAGGATTTTTATGAAAATCAAATTCCTAGAGGTTACGATCGTTTTGAACAATTTATGGATCAAAACAAATCAGAGATCGATTCCATCGCAGCGTCTGTCAACTACATCATCGACCTTGGGAGGTTGAACATTCGCTATGTCCAAGATCGGGTTGACAATGCCCGAAAACATGCGAACGATACGAGTGAAGGGCTAAATGAACTAGATCATGAAGGCATGAGGTTAATGAGAGAGCTCCAAAGGGAAATGGCCGAGCTAAAAGCGATCTTAAAGCAAGTGACCGAATGGACAGTAAGCGGAGGTGCTCTTTTAAACGGTGTGTATTTAAACGAGATCAGAAACCATTTCTCCGATAAAACGTTACATACCAAAGCGCCAGAAGTAGATACGAGCAAGGTAAATACAAGTTTGTATAACCCCACGTTAGCAGACAATCCAGCACTAGTTAAAAACTTTATGTTTATGCAACAACATTCAATAATTGATATGTATTCCACTGCATTTCCACTTACTTTTCAGAGCACGTATTTACAAGTTTATTCACAACAAACTAAGGAAGCCCATTCAAACAATTTATCGACTGGAGCAATTGGTGAGGGTAAAATAACATACAAATGGGATGGTCCAGGTGATAAAATACAAGCAAGAGGAGTGCCAATAGATTATAAGGCGCTTGGGATTGAGGATTATGTCGAGACAGTAAAAGTGAATGGATATGATGTGCATTACGCATTGATAGACGGACAATTTATCCTTTTACGTGATAATCCTGATCTTGAATATTATACGCAAGGTGCAAAGACGGGCAAGTTGGAAGCAGAAATTGCTGGAATGGCAAGTTTCACTAGTTATGCGGTTGGGGCTTATTCTACATCCAGTGTAGCAAATAAAATTCCAGGAATAAAAGGAATTGCTGATAAACACCCAATAAAATCCCAGTACGGAGGAGCATTTGCACTACAGAGAGTCCAAAATAGCATCCCCATTTGGAAGGAAATAGTTGGCACTCCTGTTCCTAAAGCAGGTACAGAGCAAGTATTGGTGTATATCAGTGATGATGGTGAAAATTGGGATGGAAAAGTGATGTTTACAATAGAACCCAACGGTGATGTGAAACGGTCCACAGATTTCTCTGATGGGTTTGTAGATGCTGTTCGTAAGTTATTTGGATCGGACAAAAAATAAGAGGGGCTGTTTAGAACTCATGTTGAGAAGTATATTAGGGGACACGCTAGGGTTTATGCTTGGATATACTTTAAGTGCTGTCATTATTGGTCTACTAATTAAGTATTTTAACAAAGAGAAGGTGACGTGGAAGCAAACAATTATTGGTATAGCACTGTTGAGTGTGGGTTTCATTATTTTCAATATGTACGTTTTCCCACGCTTTTAAGGTGTCGAGGCGATGCAAAAACTCATTTGATTATATAGCGGGTTCTTAATAGAAGCTACTTTTATATGAAATTGATCACTATGGTGCTCGCCCCGCTTCAGCGGGGCGTTTTTTTTATGCAAGTAAAGCTGACCACGTCTGTCTTCCGGCAATCCCATCGACGGACAAGCTCCTATCCCTTTGAAACGCCCGAACAGCCCCAGTGGTCATGTCTCCGAAAACCCCGTCGAATGGTCCTGGATTAAACCCTCTGATAAAGAGAATGGTTTGCAGCACTCGTGTAATGTTTCCTCTAGCACCATTACGCACCGTGACTAGCTTAAGCTTAGATCTTGTTTTAGGTCCCATGATCCCATCTACAGTTAGTCGAGCGTTAAATTGACGATTAAGCTCACTTTGCAATACTCGAATTAACCCTCCTAGTGTTTCTGATCAGGTAATCCATCAACTGCAATTTGGAAGCCATAATTGACTACCCACTGTTGAATTGAGCGAACATAGGAATCACCTGAAGGTTGTGTCGTTGGCTTAGGCTGTTGTTGTGGCTTATTTTTATTGTTTGATGACGACTTACCAAAATTAATCACTTGACCAACCTGCAGCTTAGTAGGATCAACATCAGGGTTTGCCTTGATAAGATCGTCTACCGTTACACCAGCTGCACTATTTTTATGTGCGATACTCCAAAAAGTATCCCCCTCTTGGATCGTATATGTGGAAGGAACTTCACTTGGCTTGACGTTAGGTGTGGATGCTCCTTTAGAGTTAAATGCTTTTTTATAATCAAATACACAACACGCTTTCCAGCTGTAACCTGGCATCTCTTGATGTGACTTATCATCGTTACCGATTTTATCTGCTATTAGTGCAGCATGTAACTCTGCGATAGATGCTCGTGTAGGCTCGTCCAATTCATCTGTGCGATAATCACCAGCTACACAAATTCCAAGGGAAAATTGATTACTGTTACCAACATGATACGTACGACGATCGATGTCATGACAATAGACGATACGAGCACGTTTACCTTGTTGGGTATCTACTAAATTACAAGGCTCAATAACAAACGTGTATCCTACTCCCGGCCATCCTAATGACTGTACATGATAGCGTGCGAATCCAGCAGCAGTAGAGTCTGACAAGTGCTTTTTTGTTAGTGAGTGATGCCACACACGAGTTGTAATTGCTCGTGTGCGTTTAGAATAGCTCCCTTTTTTTGTCAATGATTTACGTTGATCAGATAGTTGTGGTAGTTTTTCAAATGCGTATGACATTATTGATCCTCTCCTTCTATTTCTTTCAAAATTCCCTTACGCTCAATGGCTTTTTGACTGTATGAGCGAATGTAAGTAATAGTACATAATCCCTTAGCCCGATGAAAGTTGTTAAATCTGGTGCATCTAACAACCTCTTCAATTGTTTTTCATTTAACGTTGTACCTACTTTATGTTTTATTTTAGGTAGACTTACTCCGTCAAGCGGTGAAGATTCTAAATAATTTCTTTCAACCGCCCAATTTAACACCGCTCTTATAGCCCTTAAACGAGCATGTATTGTCATAGGATTGAGTTTACGAGATTTAAGTAGATTCATTACAGTGTAAATATCATCACTCGTAATGGCGCTTATGTCGTGTACAGGAGCGTTAATGTCAATTAAGTGGTTTTTACATAATAAAGCTCTTTGTCGTAAAATCGTAAAGTATGAATTGAATACTCTTTTAGTTCACATTCCTTCCGAAATTGGCTACAAGCTTCATCGTAAGATATTATTTTATTAGTCTTCTGAGTAATATTACGTCGTACTTCTAGCTGTAAATTGACATCAAGTGCGTGTTTCCTTCCGTTTTTTTTAGCCATATAACACCTTCCATGACGTACTATTTTTAATTATTTAGACGTTTTTACAAAAAACAAAAAAGACAGCTCCCATAATGGAAACTGTCCTCTTTAAACATTGATTTGTTGCGTGAACGCTTATTATCGAATTTCTTTAATACGAGCCGCTTTACCGCGTAGGCTACGTAAGTAATAAAGCTTAGCACGACGTACTTTACCGCGACGCTTCACTTCGATCTTATCAATCTTCGGTGAATGTAATGGGAATGTACGTTCAACACCTACACCATAAGAAATCTTACGAACAGTGAATGTTTCACTGATACCAGTACCACGACGCTTAATGACAACACCTTCAAAAAGCTGAATACGTTCGCGAGTTCCCTCAACGACTTTAACGTGAACTGTTAACGTATCTCCAGCGCGGAACGTTGGGATATCATTACGTAATTGCTCATTCGTAATTTCACGGATAATGTTGTTCATAACTTCCACTCCTTCCTTACAGATGCTCTTATAGATTTAATCTGCAGCGGAACATCGTAATTACGGGCATTAGCCACAAATGCAATAATACCATAATATTCTACGGTTAACAAGGTTATTTCTCATTTTTTTGCGATAATTCGCGTAACCATTTTTTCTCTTTATCTTCGAGCTGTTTCCCTTTTAGCAAATCGGGGCGCCGTTCCCACGTTCGTTTCAATGATTCTTTCCTGCGCCACTCTTCAATTCGTTCATGATGTCCTGAAAGCAAAACGTCAGGAACAGGCATGCCACGAAAATCAGCAGGTCTCGTATAATGTGGATGTTCTAATAAACCAGTCGAAAAGGAATCATGTTCGGCCGATTGTTCATTCCCTAACACGCCAGGTAATAAGCGTACAACACTATCGGTTACGACCATTGCTCCTAACTCTCCACCTGTAAGCACATAATCGCCGATCGAAATTTCTTCATCAACAAGAAACTCACGAATTCTCTCATCATATCCTTCATAATGACCACAGACAAGTACTATATGCTCCATTTTAGCTAATTGCTCCGCTTTTGCTTGTGAATATTGTTGTCCTTGAGGACATAGTAAAATAGTATGAGGTCTGTGATTGGCGTTTGCTGCAAATGATTAACTGCATCAAAAATCGGCTGTGCTTTTAAGACCATACCTGCCCCTCCACCGTAAGGATAATCATCCACTTTTAGATGTTTATGATCAGAAAAGTTACGAAAGTTCGTAACAGATAACGTTACAGCTCCTTGCTGCTGTGCTTGCTTTAAGATCGAGCTGTTAAACACACCTGTAAACATATCTGGAAACAATGTTAAAATGTCTATTCTCATTCAAGTAACCCTTCCATCACATGAATCGTTACTTTTTTTTCCTCTATAGAAATGTCCTTTATTATATCTTCAATAAAGGGCAGTAAAATGTCTTTCCCGCCACCACTTCTTTGCACGACCCATACGTCATTGGCACCTGTTTGGATTATTTCTTTAATTTTCCCTAGTTCTTCTCCTTCTTCTGTTTGAACAAGACAACCGATGATTTCATGGTAGTAATATTCATCTTCATCAAGATCCGGCAATGTCTCACTATCACCATATAGGATACAACCTTTAAACTTTTCGACCTCATTAATCGATGTGTAGCCTTCAAATTGTAATAAATCAAATTGCTTGTGGACCCGATGGCTACGTACCTTTACGATCTCTTCTTCACCCGAATGAAGGCGTACCATTAGCTCGGAACCGCCTGCATAACGTTCCTCAGAAAAATCCGTTGTTGATATAACCCGAACCTCTCCCCTAACACCGTGGGTATTGACAATCTTTCCTACGCGTAGCCAATCCTCATACATGTTTATTACTCCCTTCTTTCACCTTTAAGTAAGCATGGATACATTTACTAACACTTTTTGTAGCGTTGTGTGCGAAGTCGTTACAATGATCCTGCACTTAACTAAAAAAAGCGGTGATCTTTTTTAGTTAAGTGGGTAACGAACAACGCCATCGGCGAATTCGCTTACAGCTACTATGATTCTCAATAATCACTTTTATATATTTTATGCTTTCTTAATATGTACAGAAAAAGGGTGAGGTTATCCCCACCCGTTGTTCACATTACTATTCCATGATGTCTAATTGAACACGTTTATACGATGATGGTGCGGCATATAGTATTGTTCGGATCGCCTTTGCTGTACGTCCTTGCTTTCCTATTACCTTCCCGATATCATCTTTATGAACAAACAATTGCAAACGCAACGTTTGCTCTTGTGCGACTTCTTCAACCCGAATATCTTCTGGATGATCTACAATTGCTTTCACCATATGTTCAAGTAACGCTCTCATAAGATTCTCCTTTTCGAAGAATTACTTTTGGTTTTTTGCATTGTGAAGCTTTTCCATTAGACCAGCATTTGAGAAAAGGTTACGCACTGTATCAGATGGCTTAGCTCCTTTTAACATCCATTCAAGTGCTTTATCCTCTTTAAGGTCAACCTTAGCTGGTTGTGTTAATGGATTATACGTTCCGATCTCCTCAATGAAACGTCCATCACGTGGAGAACGTGAATCTGCTACTACTACACGATAAATGGGGCTTTCTTTGAACCCATACGCTTTAAACGAATTTTTACTGCCATTCGTAAGACACCTCCGTAATTTTTTTAAAATGTATATCATCAATTTCCATCACATACTGCCGTATATGACAAAAAAGGATTTCAACTAAAAGGGTAATTTAAATCCGCCAAGACCTTTACCTTTTTTCTTCCCTTTACCGGAAGTCATATTGGTCATTTGCTTCATCATCTTTTTCATATCTTCAAATTGCTTTAAAAGTCGGTTCACATCTTGAATAGATGTTCCACTTCCTTTGGCAATCCGTCTCCTTCTACTTGCATTAATAATAGAAGCTCCTGCTTTTCCTTTGTGGTCATAGAGCGAACAATCGCTTCTACTTTCCCGATTTGCTTTTCATCAACCTGTAAATCCTTCATCCTTTTTATTCATACCAGGCATCATACCAAGAAGCTCATCTAGTGGTCCCATATTACGAACTTGTTCAAGCTGCTCTAGAAAATCCTCAAACGTAAAATCCATCGTTCTCATTTTCTTTTCAAGCTGCTTTGCCTTTTCTTCGTCAATATTCGTCTGAGCCTTTTCAATTAGAGATAAAACATCCCCCATCCCAAGAATGCGTGAAGCCATGCGTTCTGGATGGAACGGTTCAAGCTGATCAATTTTTTCACCCATACCGGCAAATTTAATCGGTGTATTCGTTACAGCTTTGACAGAAATGGCAGCACCACCACGAGTGTCACCATCAAGCTTTGTTAAAACAACCCCTGTTACATCAAGCTGCTCATTAAAGCTTTCCGCTACATTAACTGCATCTTGACCTGTCATTGCATCAACAACAAGTAAAATTTCGTCAGGACTCACTAGTTCTTTAACCTTTTGTAATTCCTCCATTAACTCCTCATCTACATGCAGTCGACCAGCTGTATCGATAATCACATAATCGTGATGATCCTCTTTTGCCTTTTCAATCGCTTGCCTTGCAATTTCGACTGGGCTTACTTGATCACCAAGTGAGAACACAGGCATATTAAGCTGTTTTCCTAATGTTTCAAGCTGCTTAATCGCCGCTGGCCGATAAATGTCAGCTGCGACTAATAATGGCTTACGATTATGATTTTTTCGTAGATGATTCGCTAACTTTGCAGTTGTTGTTGTCTTACCTGCACCTTGCAAACCAACCATCATGACAACGGTCGGTGACTTAGAAGCTACAGCAATCTTACTTTGCTCTCCTCCCATTAAAGCCGTTAATTCTTCATTGACAACTTTAATGACTTGCTGACCAGGTGTTAAGCTCTTCATAACTTCTTGTCCAAGTGCTTTTTCACGGACATTTGCTATGAATTGCTTTACTACTTTAAAGTTAACATCCGCTTCTAACAAAGCTAAGCGAACTTCACGCATCATTTCTTTAACATCTTGCTCGCTTACTTTACCTTTTCCGCGAATCTTTGTTAACGTTCCTTGCAATCGCTCCGCTAAACCTTCAAATGCCATGTTGTCGCCTCCTAGTCTAATTTCTCGAGAGAGTCAAGCAGTGACAATACCTCTTCAGGAGTCGCGTCTTGATGAATTGCTTCTCGTAATTTCGTCATAATCGTTTTACGCTGCTCAAACTTGATCAATAGCTTAAGTTTATTTTCATATTCTTCAAGCATCGCTTCAGTTCTTTTAATATTATCGTAAACAGCCTGACGACTAACATGAAATTCTTCAGCAATTTCACCTAAAGAGAAATCATCTAGGTAATACAGTGACATATATTTACGTTGTTTCTGTGTTAGTAAGGACTGATAGAAGTCAAACAAAAAATTCATTCGGAGCGTCTTATCTAACACATCATCAACCCTTGTTAAGTGATTTCCCTTTACGAAACATTATCTTACACGAACGAAAAGAGTGTGTCAAGTTTTTTTCTTAACAAACATTATTGTCCTGCTTCATCCTGTGCCTCAATCACTTCTTTAAATAGTCCATAAACGAACTGTTCAGCATCAAACGTTTGTAAATCGTCTACCTTTTCTCCTAAACCAACAAATTTCACTGGAATATCAAGCTCGTGTCGAATCGCAAGGACGATTCCCCCTTTTGCGGTACCATCGAGTTTTGTTAAAACAATCCCTGAAACATCGGTAGCGGAGCTAAACGATTTCGCTTGTGAAAGGGCATTTTGCCCTGTTGTCGCATCTAATACGAGTAAAACCTCGTGCGGGGCACCTGGGACTTCCCGTTCAATGACGCGCTTTACTTTGGCTAGCTCATTCATTAGATTTACTTTATTTTGTAATCGACCAGCCGTATCACACAATAAAACATCCACTTTACGAGCTTTAGCTGCTTGTACAGCATCGAACATTACTGCAGCTGGGTCAGAACCCGCCTGCTGCTTAATGACATCCACTCCTACACGTTCTCCCCATACTTCTAGCTGTTCTATAGCACCTGCACGAAATGTGTCACCTGCAGCAAGTAAAACTGACTTTCCCTCATTTTTAAGACGATTAGCTAGTTTTCCGATCGTTGTTGTCTTACCGACTCCATTTACCCCAACAAATAGAATGACACTCATGCCATTTTCATTTAATTGAAGTTCTGTTTCATCTTCCTTTTCCAATAGACCTGCTAATTTTTCAGAAATAATCGGTTGAATATCCTTCGAATCTTTAATGTTTTGCAGGCGAACTTCATCTTTAATTTCATCAATGAGGTCCATAACCGTTGTCACACCAACATCAGCTTCAATCAAGATTTCTTCGAGCTCTTCAAAAAAATCTTCATCTACTTTACGGTACCTTGAAACGAGTTCATTCATTTTTCCAACTACTGATTCACGTGTTTTCTCTAAACCTTCTTTAAACTTGTCTGTTACCTCAGATGTTTGATTCGTAATTTTTTCCTTTAGCTTCTTAAAAAAGTTCACTGCTCATCACCTAGCTTTCAATTAATTCTTTCGTTTCTTCTAATCGAACTGAAACAAGCTTTGATACCCCTGACTCTTCCATCGTCACACCGTACAGAACATCAGCTTCCTCCATTGTCCCATTGCGATGTGTGATAACAATAAATTGAGTCGCTTGGCTAAACTCTTTTAAAAACTGAGCAAATCTAGTTACATTCGCTTCATCTAATGCAGCTTCTACTTCGTCAAGAACACAAAATGGGACAGGTCGAACTCGTAATATTGCAAAAAGAAGGGCAATCGCGGTTAATGATCGTTCTCCTCCTGATAATAATCCTAAATTTTGCATTTTCTTTCCAAGTGGCCTTGCATGATTTCGACCCCTGTATGGAGGAGATTGTCAGGCTCAGTTAATACAAGGTCAGCTTCTCCACCGCCAAAGAGCTTTTTAAACACAACTTGAAAATGAGAACGTATATGAACGTACGTATCATAGAATCGTTTTGTCATTTCTTCATCCATTTCGTTAATGACCTTATGCAATGTCTCCTTCGCTTCCTGTAAATCTTTTTGTTGAGTTGTTAAAAATTCGTAACGTTCTTTTACACGTTCATATTCATCAATCGCACCAAGATTGACAGTACCTAACTCATCGATCGAGCGTTTCATTAGTCTTACTTTTGTTTTCGCTTCTTTTACATCGATCGTCAGCTCGTACGTTTGTTTCGCCGCTTCAAATGAAAGTTCATATTCCTCTTGTAAAGAGGTTAAACGGTTATCAAGGTCGACATCCATGCGATTCACTTTTACTTCAAGTGATGTACATTGATTAGTTAAAGACGTATGCATCTGCTGTTTTTGTTTTTGATTTTTGCTCAACTTCTATTAGCAGCTTCTCCTGAGCCTCACGTTCTTCCTTTAATGTCGCGATTTTACTCGTCAACTCTTGCTTTCGCTGCTTACTTTCGCTAATCATTTCATTTAAGTGCACTTCACCGTTTGTTCCGTCTGACATCTCATCAAGTAAATCACGATACTGGATTGTTAGTTCTTCATAATCCTTCTCAAGATCAGCAGTCATCGTGCTCCAATATTTAGCCTGTGACGAAATCGACTGATATTGTTCTTTAATACGTGCTAGTTCGATTTTCTCCACAGTTAATTGTTCCTGTAGCGTTTCTTTCGATTCTCTTTGTTCTTTATGCTTTTTCTCTAAATTTTTAACGGTCGACTCAAGTAATTCACCTTGCTTAACCATCTCATCATATGTTGTATTTAACGTTTCAATCCGTTTTTTCATCTCTGAAATTTCATGGTCATAGCTTACTTTCTCTCGGTCAAAACGGGTAAATTGATCTTTCGTTAATTCAACTTCACGTTCAATTGTGGCGACATGCGTCTTCATTTCTTGCCATTCTTGCCGTGCCTTTTCACCACGTTCACGTAATTGTTCTCGTTCATTTGTTAAATGTTGCATTTGATCCTTCAATCGTTTTACTTCTTGCTCTAACTTTGTTGACACTGTTTCAAGGCTTGCTAGTTTTTCCTTTAACTCTTCTAATTCGCGTCTACGTCCAATTAGCGGTGTTTGTTTTTGCTTTACAGCTCCACCTGTCATTGACCCACCGGCATTAACGACATCACCATCAATAGTTACAACTCGATAACGATACCCTATTCGTTTAGCTAACTCATTAGCAGCTGGCAAATCTTTTGCGATTATAACGTTTCCTAACAAATGCTCTAATACAGAACGAAACCGGTCATGACTATTTATAAGGTTTGCGGCAATACCAATAAAGCCTGAATGGTCTTTTAATGACTGTAATTGTACAGCTGGAATTATTCTTGGCTTTAATACGGGTAAAGGCAAAAACGTTGCTCTGCCGATGCGATTCATTTTTAAATACTGAATTGCTTTACGAGCATTTTGCTCAGAATCGACAACGATATGCTGCGTAGCTCCACCTAGTGCAATTTCAGCAGCTGTTTCATATACTTTTGGCACATCAATTAATTCTGCAACGGCTCCTAAAATTCCCGTAAGCCTACCATCTCTTTCCTTTAGGATTTCCTTAACTCCATGAAAAAAACCTGAGAAATCAGATTGCATTTCTTCAAGTACGTCTGCACGCGACTGAAGCTTTTGCTGTAGTTGATACGTTTCATATAGCTTCGTTTCTTTCTTTTGATAAGAGCTTTCACATGATTCGACTTGACGAGATATTTCTTGAAATTGACCGGCAATTGCATCTAACTGTCGTTGTTTATCCGATTCCTTTTGCTTCATCTCTTCTAATTGCGTAAGCCACTTTTGGTGAACATGAACAATGTCTTCATTTTCAGAAACTAATCGTTGTTTCTTCTTATTTTGTTGTTCGATTTGCTCTTCTAAGTAACGCTTTTCATTCCGAATACTTGCTTGCTCGTTTAACACTTCAATATAATCGGATTTCAACTGGTCCATTTCATCTTCTAGATCAGTTGCAGAACGATTGACAATTTGTTCCTTCTCCGAAACAGAGCGTTTCATCTCTTCCAATTGTTTAGAATTTTCACGTTCCTTTTCAAGCTCTTTCTCAAGCTGTTCTTTTGCTCTATTTAGCTGTTCTTTCTTTTCTTCAATTGCCTTCTCCAACTGTTCTTTATGTTGTGACGCATTTTTACGTCGTTCCTTTAAAACTTCCTTACGTCCTTCATTTTTTTCCAACTGCTCACTAGAGTGCAAGAGCTCATCTTGCATATTGGACAACCGTTGACCTAGTTCACTAACATACTCTCTAATAGACAGCCGTTGTTCATCAAGTTCATTTAATTGCTGCTCTAATTGTTGAACTTGCTCTGTATGATTCTTTAATTGTTCTTTCGTTTCTGACCAATTTTCATGCAATTTTTCAATTTCGTAGACCGTTAAAGCTATATCTACTTCTTTCAATTCCTCTTTCATCGCTACATATTCTGTTGCGATTGAAGCTTGTTCCTTTAATGGTTCCACTTGTGCTTCAAGCTCATGGAGAATATCCTCAACCCGTAATAAGTTATCTTGCGTTTCATTCAAACGTTTTTCCGCTTTAACTTTTCTAGTTTTATATTTCAGTACTCCTGCCGCTTCTTCAAAAATAACACGTCGGTCTTCTGGCTTACTACTAAGAATCTCCTCAACCTTTCCTTGTCCAATGATTGAGTACGCTTCTTTCCCTAAACCTGAGTCAAGAAATAAATCGATGATATCCTTCAAGCGACAAAGCTGTTTATTTATGTAATATTCACTTTCTCCTGAACGATAAACACGTCTTGTCACACTCACTTCACTATAATCAATCGCTATATACTGATCCTCATTATCCAAAACTAAACTTACTTCAGCATAGTTCAGAGGTTTGCGTGAATCACTCCCAGCAAAAATAATATCTTCCATTTTCGCCCCTCTTAATGATTTAGCTGATTGTTCACCTAACACCCAACGTATACTATCAGAAATATTACTCTTTCCACTTCCATTTGGGCCAACAACAGCAGTGACACCTGGTACAAAATCAATGTTTATCTTTTCAGCAAATGACTTAAAGCCAACAACTTCTAGCCGTTTGAGGAACATCGTCTCTCCTCCTAACTATGTATTACAACTAAATAATTTTATCATATTAACTAATGAATTGACATATAGAGTTTAAAAGCTATTTAAGGAGAAAAGCGGCGTGCTTCATTCGTAGTCGTAAGAATGAAGCTATGTAATCTTATGAAATAACATTTTTAAAGAAAAAAGGACAAACCGTTCTCTCTATGGTACGATTACTATATTAGATATAGGGAGTGAGATCATGAATTTAGATACTCAATCAAAAGAAAATATTGAATATATGCTTGAATCAATAAAAGACAAACTACAAATTGTAAATGCAAGTGCACTAAATTCCAAGAACTTTGACACTGAGCATTATGAAGATTTACGTGACATTTACCTGCATGTCCAAAAAAAATCTAATTTTTCTGTCAGTGAATTAGACGCAATCGTCACTGAACTCGGACAACTACGCAAATAAATCGTTCGATCATTCATAAAAGGAGTCCCTATTTTAAAATAGCGACTCCTTTTTATTATTTCAGCTTTTCTTTCTCGGTTACGTTCATTAGTGCTTGTTGGGCTGCGTGTTGCTCAGCCTCCTTCTTTGAGCGTCCTGTTCCCACTCCAAGTGTCTCTCCATTTAATTGAACTTCTGAGACAAACTCCCGGTTGTGAGCAGGTCCACGCTCCTGGACAATTAAATATTGAATACTACCAAGGTTATCTCGCTGAATATATTCTTGTAGCTGACTTTAAAATCCATCATATGAGAAAAGCACCATCGTTTATCTTCGGATAAATCGTTTTATTTAGAAAATCCAATACCGTATCTAATCCTTGATCTAAGTAAAGAGCACCGATAAAAGCTTCAAATACATCTGCTAATAAAGCCGGACGTGCTCTACCACCTGTCATCTCTTCTCCCTTTCCTAGCAAAACTAACTCCCCAAATTGCAGCTCTTCGGCAAATGCTGCTAATGACGGTTCACATACAATCGATGCTCGAAGTTTTGTCATATCACCCTCACTCATCGTTTTGAACTGTTTAAAAAGGAATTGTGAGACAGATAGCTCAAGTACGGCATCACCTAGAAATTCTAAGCGTTCATTATCTTGACAAGAATAAATACGATGCTCATTCACATAGGATGAATGGGTAAAAGCTTGAATTAATAATTTCCGGTTAGTAAATTGAATATCCAATTGCTGCATCAGCTGATCAAATTTTTTGTCGCTGATCTTTCGTTAGCACCATTTTACGTGGAGCACGTCTACGATCATGGTGTGATCGTGTGCGCTTGGACGATCTTGAAGATTGTGGCATTCATAAACCACCTCCATATTTTTACACATTCTTCATATGCTCTAAACTATCCTTACTTAAAAATAATAGGGTCCTCCCTTTATTACATAATAAAGGGAGATACCCAATTTCCACTTAGCTACGGCCGTCTATGTAATCAACGACATCAGCAACCGTTGAAATTTTCTCCGCTTCTTCATCGGAAATTTCTAGATCAAATTCATCTTCAAGCTCCATGACAAGCTCTACAACATCTAATGAATCTGCTCCAAGGTCATCTTTAAATGACGCTTCAGGCTTCACCTCTGCCTCATCTACGCCAAGTCGATCAACAACAATTTTTGTAATACGAGATAATGTATCTGCCATTTCTTTCACCTCCTCTCAAAGGTTCCATTCTTATCTTATGGCATAACCATTCCACCATCAACATGGATTGTTTGACCTGTTATATAATTCGCATCAGAACTCGCTAGGAAGCGAATCGTATTGGCAATATCCTCAGGTTTTCCTAATGATGCAAGTGGAATTTGATTTAAAAGCTGTGCTTTCATATCATCACCTAACTCATCAGTCATATCCGTCTCGATGAAACCTGGGGCAACTGCATTAACGTGAATATTGCGATTGGCTAATTCACGAGCTAATGTTTTTGTTAAACCAATAACACCCGCTTTTGCCGCAACATAATTAGCTTGGCCAGCATTTCCTAATACTGCAACGACAGAAGCAACATTAATAATACGTCCATAGCGTTGTTTCATCATTTGTCTACTAACAGCCTTTGCACAATGAAACACACCTTTTAAGTTCGTATTAATAACATCATCCCATTCGTCATCTTTCATACGTATTAATAAATTATCACGCGTAATCCCAGCGTTATTTACTAAAATATCAATACGTCCAAACGTATCAACGGTTTGCTTCATTAAAGCCTTTACCTCATCTTGATCAGCAACGTTTGCTTGAACAGCAATAGCATCAGCACCTAATTCTTTTATCGCTGTTACGACTTCTTCAGCCTTCGCTTGACTTCCTGCATAATTTACGACTACATTTGCCCCATTACGTGCTAGCTCAATGGCTGTAGCCCGACCAATTCCTCGCGAAGCTCCAGTAACAATTGCCGTTTGGCCTTGTAACATTAATGGCTCACCTCTTCTAATTGAGTTTTCAGGTTACTAACATCTGACACCGATTGAACAGAAATGGCTTTGACTTTACGATTTATTTTGCGAACTAGTCCTGTAAGCACATTTCCACTGCCTATTTCTACAAATGTATCAACACCATTATTTAATAATGTATGAATCGTATCTTCCCACAGGACAGGGGAATATACTTGTTGGATTAGATTATCACGGATCGTATCACTATTTGTTACTTCTGATGCTGTAACATTCGCAATAACAGGAATGTTAGCATGCTTGATTTCAACCTTCTCAAGTACTGATGCAAGCTTTTTTGAAGCAGGTTTCATTAAAGTAGAATGAAAAGGTCCACTAACAAGTAAAGGAATCACACGACGAGCACCTTTTTCTTTGGCGAGACGGCTTGCTTCTTTCACTCCAGTAGCTGATCCGGAAATGACAATTTGCCCAGGGCAATTTAAATTAGCTAGTTCTACGACTCCTTCTTTACTTGCTTCACTACAAATTTCTTCGAGCAGTGCACGATCGACACCTAAAACAGCAGCCATCGCTCCTTTACCATTCGGTACCGCTTCTTCCATAAATAAACCTCTTTGACGAACAGCATAAACAGCATCTTCGAACGTCATCGCTCCAGCTGCTACTAACGCACTATATTCACCAAGACTATGCCCTGCAACATAATCGCAAGTGATTCCCACTTCTCTTACTAATTGTAGAATTGCTACACTCATCGTCACAAGAGCAGGCTGAGTATGCTCTGTTTTTCTTAGCTCTTCTTCAGGTCCATTAAACATGACTGTCGATAATGAATAGCCAAGTACTTCATCTGCTCGTTTAAAAATATTAGAGTCTAACTCTTTTCCCATTCCAACTGATTGTGAACCTTGTCCTGGGAACAAAAATGCGACTTTCCCCATGTTACCCCTCCTGTCCGTTATTTAATACTACCTTAGCTATTTCGTTTTTTATAATCGTAACGACTTGTTGATCAACCATTTCATAAGCTTGACGTATTGCGTGAAAAACAGCAACCTCATCCGATGAACCATGTGCTTTAATAACGGGAGCTTTTAATCCATATAGCCCTGCCCCACCATATTGTGAGTAACTCAACTGATTTTTTATTTTACTGAAGCGTGGTTTTAATGTGGCAGCTGCAATTTTCGATAAGAAAGAGCTAGTTAACTCCTTTTTTAATAGTGAAAAAAGTGCGCCAGCTGTGCCTTCCGTCGTTTTTAAAACTAAATTACCATTAAATCCATCACATACAACAACATCGGCAACACCAGTAAGCAAATCACGTGCTTCTACGTTGCCAATGAAGTGAATATTGGCGTTTTCCAATAACGAGAAGGCAGCTTTCGTTAATTCATTCCCTTTGCCATTTTCAGTACCGACATTCAATAATCCAACGCGTGGTTTTCTGACATTCCGTACCATTTCCATATACGTATGACCAATAATTGCATATTGTAATAGATGTTCAGGCTTTGCATCCATGTTTGCCCCAACATCAAGCAGTAAAAAACCTTTCCCGTTTAAAGTTGGCAACATCGGGGATAAGGCTGGACGATCAATGCCTTTTATACGCCCGACATGGAGCAATCCCGCCGTCATAAGAGCTCCGGTATTTCCTGCGGATATCGTAGCATCGGCTCTGCCTTCTTTCACTTCTTTTACAGCTAATACCATTGAAGCATCTTTTTTTCTTCGAACCGCTGTCGTTGGTTGGTCAGTATCTTCAATTTTCTCTGTCGTATGTAATACTGAAAGACGATTATCATTTGTTATATGTTTTCTTATTTTTTCTTCATTTCCAACCAACGTAATTTCTAAATCGGGATATGCTTGAATTGCTTTTTGAGCTGCTTCAACAGGAGCTTTAGGTGCATTGTCGCCTCCCATTGCATCAATTGATATTTTCATTCTCGTCTCTCCTTTTTGAATCCTTCCCAGCCGATCGAAACATGACAAATTCCCCTGAAAATACGATTTCATCCCCAACATAGCTTTCAACGTTTACAGTTGTACGTTCTCGTTGTTTTGCTAAAACATGTGCTTTTGCTACCACTCGCTCTCCAGCTTGAACTTGGCGAGTAAAACGAATATTTGCTTTTGCCGTTAAAGCCATCTCATCATTAATAATTGCAACAGCTAAAGAATTGGCTTGAGCGAATAAATGATGCCCGCGAGCAATTCCGGTTCGTGCAAAAACATGCTCCGTTCCAACATCTAAAATGGATATAGCCGTTTGGTCTAAATTTAGATCAACAATTTCACCAATTACTTCATCGGGTGCCAATGCTTTTAATTCATCAAGCTGTTGTTGGGCAACACCTTTAATCCGTTCCCGTAGTTCGGGAATTGATAATTCTAAGCGGTCAAGCCGGATCGTTTGTATACTAACAGAAAATGCTTCTGAAAGATCCTCATCCGTTAAAAATGGATTCTGCTCTAGCATCTCTTGTAAACGTGTTTGGCGTTCCTTCTTTTTTATTTTCATCGGTTTCACCATCCACACTATTCACTTTTATTACTAGGTACTAAGAGTAGTATATAATTCGTACACGTTGATTTCAATAGTTAATCAATTTTTTGCCCATTTAAAACGCCTTCCTCCTCTAAATAACGTCTTAGTAAAGCATATTGCCCCTCTTCCCAAAAGGAATCTGAGAAAATGAGCAGATGGGCATCTTGGCGTGCCACTTCTAATGCTCGATAATCATGAACAACATCAGCTACTTTAAAATCAGGTAAACCACTTTGTTTTGAACCGAAAAATCACCTGGTCCACGTAGTTCCAAATCTTTTTCCGACAGAACAAAGCCGTCATTTGTTTCCGTCATAATTTTCATTCGCTCTTTCCCAATCTCTGATTTAGGGTCAGCTAATAAAATGCAATAAGATTGGGCATCTCCCTCCCAACTCTCCCACGGAGTTGGTGCAATTGTGCTAGTCCAAAGCGTTCCGCATCATAAATGATCATCACTGTTGCATTTGGTACGTTTACTCCTACTTCGACGACCGTTGTTGACACAAGTATTTGCGTGTCATTTTGACTAAACGCCTTCATTACCTCATCTTTTTCAGTCGGATGCAACCTCCCATGCATTAATCCTACCTTCCATTTCCCTTTATAATACTGCTGTAGTAGAACGTGGACATCAATCGCATTTTGTACATCCAGTTTATCCGACTCTTCGATAAGCGGACAAATAACATATACTTGTCTACCTTTTTGTAATTCTTTTTCGGCAAATTCTAGCACTCTAGTAAGCATATCCGGCTTAGCCCAATATGTTTCAATGTCTTTGCGCCCTGCAGGCATCTCATCAATGATTGATACATCCATATCGCCAAAAACAGAGATTGCCAATGTTCGTGGAATCGGTGTAGCTGTCATAAAGAGGACATCAGGATGCTGGCCTTTATCACGTAGAATCCGTCTTTGTGAGACGCCAAAACGATGCTGCTCATCTGTTATCACATAACCTAAGTTTGAATACTGTACTTCTTCTTGAATTAATGCATGTGTTCCGACGATAATTCTTGCCGTTCCTGTTTCAATCTTCTGAAGCAATTCTTTTCTTTTTTTCCCTTTTACAGATCCCGTTAACAGTACTACTTCAATATCAAATGGTTGAAAAAGCTCCTGTAAAGATTGAACATGCTGCTCTGCCAATATTTCAGTAGGAACCATTAGTGCTGTTTGAAAGCCTGCTGTAACGGCTGCATACATCGTAATAGCTGCTACAACTGTTTTCCCTGAACCAACATCACCTTGCAATAACCGATTCATTTGGTAAGGGGATCGTAAATCGGCGATAATTTCATCTTTCACCCGACTTTGAGCTTTAGTCAGGGGAAACGGTAAGTTCGCCATAAAAGCTTGTACATCTTCATCACTAATATGTATGCTTTGTCCTGTAGAAAGTTCCCGAGAAATTTTTCGGAATGATTGCATTTTTAGTTGAAAAAATAAAAACTCCTCATAAACCATTCTCCTTCTTGCGTGCTTTAATGCTTCATGTGTAGTTGGAAAATGTAATTGTTTCATCGTTAGCACTTTATCTGGCAGTTTATACTTCGTACGCAAAAAAACTGGTAATGGATCTTCTATCATACTTTGATATTGAATTAAAGCTTGTTGAATGTATTTACGTAGTTTTTTATCGTAAGTGAGCCACTTGTTGAATAAATAGGCATTAAGGTTTGTTCTCGTTCTTGTTTCCCTTGCATAAATTCCGTCGCTGTAATCGTTAAACGATGCTGATCCCACTTCCCGGTTACAGTCGCTTGAGCACCTACAACCATCTGGTTTTTTAAAAAGGCACGATTAAAAAAAGTAACCGTTATTAACACACCATCCACTAACATCCGGAACGAAAGACGGTTTTTCTTTTTTCCGTAATATCTAATCGAAGGCTCACTTTGAATTGTTCCGACAACCGTCACTCTTTCCTCATGTTTGACATGATGTAAATCTTTTAATTGATAGTCCTCATAACGATAAGGGAAATGTTCTATTAAGTCACGAACTGTACGAATTCGAAGGTCAGCAAGTTGCAGTGCTGTTTCTTCTCCTATTCCCTTTACGTCCGTTACAGGCAAATTTAACACTTAAGACACCTCATTTCCCCCATAGTAAAGCTTATTTTACCACAATTCATCACTCAAAAACGAAAGAAGGAGTGATCCCCTTTAAAAAAGGGGTCACTCCGAGTATATAAGTAGATAAATGTATAATTAGGACGTAGCACGCGTTATCGATATTGCTATTGTACCAGGGCCAACATGAGCACCGATCACAGCTCCTATCGATGTAATTACCTCACTTTGAATAGTAAAGCGTTCGCGACATAAAGACAACACTTCTTCGGCAAATGCTTGATTAATAGCATGCGAAATACCAATATGAATCGGTTCTTTCCCAAACTGCTCTTCAAACAGCTCAAGAATTCGATTTGTAGCCTTTTTTTGTCCTCTCGCTTTTTCGAAGGAGTATACTTCCCCTTGCTCATTCAATGAAAGAATTGGCTTAATCTTTAACATTGATCCTAAAAGAGCAGACGCTTTTCCGATACGGCCATTCTTCTGTAGAAAGTCTAGCGTATCTACCATAAAATAAACCGTTGTATCATCTAACATCTCTTCTAATCGTTTTAAACATTCTTCAATGCTTTTTCCTGATTTTGCATATTTGGCAATTTCAACAACTATAATTCCAATTGCATAGGATGCTCGTTTTGAATCAATAACGTGGATCGACTCATTACCTAACGCCTGTTTCGCAATCGTTGCTGCTTGATATGTGCCACTTAACTTAGATGATAAATGTATAGAGATGATTGTCGTATCATCCTCTAATAAAGAACGATATAATTCTTCAAACTGATAAGGGGTTGGCTGTGAAGTAGAAGGAATCACATTACGTGCTTTAACAAATTTATAAAATTGGTCAGCCGATAATGTAACGCCATCTTCGTACGTTTCATCATCAGAAAAAATAACATTTAATGGGACAACTGTAATTCCCAGTTCTTCTGCTAATTCTTTGGGGATATCTGCGGTACTATCTGTCACTACTTTTATTGACATTTCCGACAACTCCCTTTTGCTCATTTTATTCTACTGAAAGTAAATAGGAATAAAGCGGTTGACCACCGTAATGTTGATCTACTTCAACATCTGCATATGTTTCTTCAATATATTGAAGAAGTTCCTCGGTTTGATCATCCGTTACATCTTCACCTTGTAGTAGGGTAATAATTTCTGAATCTTCATCAATCATTTCGTCTAATAAACATTTCGTCACTTCAACTAGATCTTTACCAGAGCTAACTATTTTCTTCTCAGCTATTCCCATAAAATCGTCTTTTTGAATCTTTACACCATCAATACTAGTATCGCGAACTGCATACGTAACTTGTCCAGATTTAACAGTAGTAATAGCAGCTTCCATTCCTTCTTTGTTCTCGATAAGTGATAGAGAAGGATTAAATGCTAACAAAGCCGCTAAACCTTGAGGGACTGTTTTTGTCGGTACGACAACAACTTGTTCATCTGCAACCTCAGCAGCCTGTTCAGCTGCCATCACGATATTTCCGTTATTTGGTAAAACTATAATGTTTTTTGCATTTACTTCTTTAATTGCTTTTACGATATCCTCGGTACTCGGATTCATCGTCTGGCCACCTTGTATGACTACTCCAGCTCCAAGTCCTTTAAATAATTTTTCAATTCCTTGGCCCATCGAAACGGTTACAATACCAAACTCACTTTTTTCTTCTATTTGTTTACTTTTTAAATGTTCTTGTTCGTGATGTTGCTTAGACTCTTCCAATAAATTCGTATGCTGCATTCGCATATTTTCGATTTTTATATTAATTAATTCACCGAAGCGTTGTGCCTTATTCAATACCTCTCCTGGGTGCTCAGCATGAATATGTACTTTCAATAGGTCCTCATCTGACACAACTAGTAATGAATCTCCTAGCTCATTTAACTCTAAACGAAAATCATGCTCACTAAACGGATTTTGGGCAAGCTTATCCTCTGAAAATTGAACCATCACTTCCGTACAAAAACCGAATTCGATATCTTCAGTTGCCATATGGCTTTGTGCATTGTGATGCTCGACACGTACAAGGTCATCCATTGACGGAGCTTCTTCTGACCTCGTGATTGCTTCCCCTTTTAAAACAGCCATAAATCCTTCATAAATATATACTAGACCTTGTCCACCGGAATCTACAACACCAACCTCTTTTAAAACAGGAAGCAAATCAGGGGTTCTTTTTAAAGATTCATTCGCCTCATTTAAAGTCGCTTCCATTACGTGAAGCAAATCATTACTTTTCACAGCCGTTTTTTCTGCTACCTTCGCAGCGTCTTTTGCGACTGTTAATATCGTCCCCTCTACAGCTTCATAACAGCCTTATAAGCTGTTTCTACACCGTTTTGTAGAGCATCGGCAAACTCTACAGAATTAATCGTTTGCTTTCCTTCAAGTGCTTTTGAGAAACCACGAAATAACTGTGATAAAATAACTCCCGAATTCCCTCTAGCCCCCATAAGCAAACCTTTGGCAAATGCAGCTGCTACCTTGCTAGCATCAGCTTGAATAGTCTGCTTTACTTCCTTAATTCCTGATGTAATCGATAAATTCATATTCGTCCCTGTATCACCGTCAGGAACAGGGAATACATTTAATGAATCAACAACCTTTACATGATTACCTAAATTTGCTGCACCTTCAATAAACATTTGAGCAAGCTTATTTCCTTCAATTTGCTTCATTGCCACGAACAGTTCCTCCTAACATCTTATGGGTTCGTGACGCGGACCCCTTGAACAAAAATGTTCACAGAATCTACATCTAGCCCTAACATTTGATCTAATTGATACTTAACTTTCGTTTGAACATTATAAGCTACTTCAGATATTTTCGTTCCGTAACTTACGATAATATACATGTCAATATGAATTTGCTCCAAATCTTCACGTATTACTACACCACGTCGGAAATTTTCTTTACCAAGCAAATCGGATAAGCCATCTTTTAGTTGTTTTTGCGAAGCCATGCCGACAATTCCATAACAATCAACAGCTGCTCCACCAGCTATTGTCGCCACTACATCCTTTGATACGTCTACAATTCCATATTGTGTTTTCATTTCAATTGACATCGACCAAACCCCCTCATTCCTTGCAATAGTATAGTAATGTTATTTTACTATACAATCATTCATTTTAAAAGCAAATCTCCGTTTTCAGCTGTCAAGCAAGATTACTTGATAAAGTTTCAATGAAGTTATTGCAATCCCACATTTGCTGTGCTACTATATGTAAGTATGAAATTGAGCGTTTCGCATCGGAAATAAGGAGGTGCATATGATGGCACGTAAATGTTATATTACTGGTAAGCAAGCACGTAGTGGTAATAAGCGTTCGCACGCTCTGAATAAAACAAAGCGTCGTTGGGGTGTAAATGTGCAAAAGGTTCGTATCCTAGTAGATGGTAAACCAAAGCGTGTTTACGTATCTGCTCGCGCACTTAAATCTGGTAAAGTACAGCGTGTGTAATAGGTTATTTAAAGCCTATACAGAGGGTGTTTCTTCTTAGTGAGAAACACCCTCTTTTCATTATCCTTTTTTAAATGAATTTAATACTGCCCTTACAATGCCGCCTAAAAATTTTGGTAGCTTTATTGTGTAAAATTTCATAGCTCCTCCTCCTCACCATAAGTAACCAAATGAATTAGGTTGTAACGAAACAATTAAAGGTGACTTTTTCTAATACACTACGGGGCTATTAGAAAATTGGAATAATGGCAAAATACTTATTCTTTTTTAAATTATATGCATGAACATTATTCTATTCCTCATTTTTTCGAATCAATTTCATAAACGCTCGTATGAAACTCCTCACCTTTAAACATATGCCCTAATCCCAAATATATGACGATTCATTTAGAAAAGTGATTTGGTAAATAACAAGGAACAAATTGTCAGCCCGGCCTTTTTAATCAACTTGAGAACTCAGCTAATTCCATCTTATTTCACTTCTTACATTTACTAATTTTCCAAAGTCTTCTCCCCTAGTAATATAAAACGTTACAAAGCATTGAGTATACTTGCAATGGTGCCTACACCAAAAACTCGCCTTTATATTAGAAGATCAAACACATTAAGTTTAAAAAAGAAACAGCCACCAAAGTGACTGTTTAGCTTCTTAATGATTCTATTGCCTTTTTACGATCGGTTTTATTATAAATAGCGGATCCTGCCACTAATACGTTCGCACCAGCTTTTACACATTGCTTTGCTGTTTCTTCATTTACACCACCATCTACTTCGATATCAATTTGTAAATGACGATCTTTCACTAATCTATTGACTTCTTGAATCTTTGGTAATACAGCTGGAATAAATGCTTGACCCCCAAAGCCTGGATTAACGGTCATTAACAACACAAGATCAACATCATTAATAATTGGTTCAATCATTGAAACAGGAGTCGCTGGATTTAATACAACGCCGGCTTTAACCCCTAATTCTTTTATATGATGAATCGTTCTATGAAGGTGAGGACACGCTTCAACGTGGACAGAGATTATATCTGCTCCCGCTTTAGCAAACGAAGGAATATATTTATCTGGATTTTCAATCATTAAATGAACATCAAGTGGCAGGCGTGTAACAGGTCTTATCGCCTCTACAACTAATGGCCCGATCGTTATATTTGGAACAAAGTGTCCATCCATAACATCGACATGGATATAGTCGGCTCCACTTGTTTCAACATCCTTTATTTCCTCTCCAAGTTTTGCAAAATTAGCTGATAATATAGAAGGTGCAATCTTGATCATGTTTTTCAATACCTCTTTTTCTGGTTTTTTATCTCTTCTAAAAATAACTGGTAATGCTCAAATCGCGACTTGGCAATTCCCCCGCGCTCATAAACCTCTTTTACGGCACAACTCGGTTCTGAGCTATGTGTACAACCTCGAAACTTACATTTCGAAGATAACTCCTTCATTTCCAAAAAATATAAGGATAATTCCTCAGGTGAAATATCTACAAAATCTAAAGAGCTAAAACCTGGCGTATCTGCTACTAACCCACCAAAGATTGGCAACAATTCAACATGTCGTGTCGTATGCTTTCCTCTGCCTAGATGTGAAGAAATTTCGTTCGTTTCAATTTCGAGATTTGGATCAAGCATATTTAATAAGGAGGATTTCCCCACACCTGACTGACCTGCTACAACGCTCATCTGCCCTTTCAAATAATGCTTTATCTCATCAATGTCACTATTCTCATTAATTGATGCAAATAATACGGTATAACCAATCGATTCGTATAATGATTTGTAAGCTTTTAATTGTTTAAAGGTAGCTTCATCATGAACTAAATCTACCTTGCTAATTACAATCAGTGGTTGTATCGCATGTGCTTCAATATGAACGAGAAAACGATCCAATAATAATAAACTAAAATCAGGCTCTAATGCTGAAAAAACGAGAATCGCTTGGTCTATATTCGCAATTGGTGGCCGAATTAGTTCATTTTTTCGTTCTTCTATTTCTAAAATATAGCCATCGGTTTTATTTTCAGCTTCAAATAGCACTTGATCTCCAACTAAAGGTTTTATTTTCCGCTTCCGAAAATTCCCACGAGCTCGACATTGAAACAAACCATCTTCATTTTTTACGTAGTAAAATCCACTTAATGCTTTTGTAATCTTACCCTTTGCCATTCATAACCTCCATTTATTTTATACAGCTATTCAAATTCATCGTTTCTTTAATTAAGTAAGAGGGAGAATTTAAAAGTATCCCCCTACATATTTCAATTAGTATTTATTAGTCATCATAATGAAATACATCAGATTGTTCAACTAATTCTTCATCTACATATACATCGTATGAACCTGGCTGTGATGGACTGACTTGCAACTGAACTCGATACGTTACTGTTTCACTTATGACATCCTCAACAAATACTTGATCTTCACCGTTTGTTGAAGCATCACGAAAAATGATTTTGATTCGGTAAGATTTCTCAGAATCCTCTTCTTCTATGACAATACGATAATTTTGTGAAAAGAGCTTTGTTGGCTCATCTTCAGGTTCCGGCTCAGGCTCAGGCTCTGGTTCTGGTTCTGGACCTTGTGAGATGAATACTTTTACTTGATCACCTTTTTCTAACATCGTAAATGCAGCAGGCTCCTGTCTAATGACATTGTCCTTATCTATAGATGAGGAGTATTCTTCCACAAATTCTCCCCTTAAGCCAACTTCGTCAAAATAGTCACGTACATCCGATTGAGCTAAGCCGACTAAATTTTGCAAACGGATCGGTGCTTCCACACTATATGTTAACGTAACGGTTGTCTCTTCAGGAATAACCGACTCACCTGCATTTGGATCTTGTGCTAACACAATACCAGGATCTTCATCATTTGTTTCGCGTTTCTCTCGTTTAACGGTAAAGCCTTGGCTTTCTAGTAATGCTTCTGCACGGTCGATAGAACTTCCGATATAATCATCCATCTCAAGGGCTTCTTGCCCCAATGAAACGAATAGTGTAACAGCTGCTTGTTCTTTTACGACCGACCCGGGCTGTGGATTTTGTCTAACCACACGATCAACAGGAATCGTTTCATGATTAATATCTTCCCGCTTTGCTGTTAATTTTAATTCTATCAAATCTTCTTCTGCTTCTTCATATGGAACGTCTGTAAAATCAGGAACTTCCACTTCACCAACATGTAACAACCGCGGAATAATCGTAAAAGCTAGAATCACTGCTCCTAGTAAAATAACTATAATCGTCAATATAATAGCTATTTTTTTATTTTTTCGTTTTTTCTTTTGAGGCTGTTCCGCCTTTTTTTCTTCTGTCTGTACGGAATCTTCATTTTTTTGAATAGGAGCTTGTATCGTTTCCGCAAAGTCTTGTTCCTTTATTACAGGAATTACTTTTGTAGCTTCATCATCAACTGCTTGTTTATAGGGCTCCTCATTTATTCTACTCGGTGTAAGGGCTGTGGCAAGATCCTCTTCCATCTCATGAATCGTTTCATAGCGTTTAAGTGGGTCTTTTTCTGTTGCCTTTTGAATAACATTGTCAATGCTTTGAGGCAACTCTGGATTTGTGCCTTTTACAGAGGGAATTTCATGTTGCAAATGTTTAATAGCAATCGAAACAGCTGTATCTCCAGAAAATGGGATAACCCCCGTGACCATCTCGTACAAAACTATCCCTAATGAATAAATATCGGACTTAAACGTAACTTGTCCTCCACGAGCCTGTTCTGGTGATAAATAATGAACCGAACCCATGACCGAATTTGTATGGGTTATAGTCGCTGCAGAAATCGCTCTAGCAATACCGAAATCTGTCACTTTTACAAGCCCATCATTTCGAACCAAAATATTATGTGGTTTAATATCCCGATGAACAAGATGATTTTCATGTGAGTGAGAAATGGCCGATAGCATTTGTTCCATATAGCCAACAGCTTCCTCAACTTCAAGAGAACCTTTTGCTTTAATTAACTCCTTTAACGTTTGACCCTCTACATATTCCATTACGATGTAATACGTATCATCTTCCTCACCAACATCATAAATATTAACAATATTTGGGTGATTTAAGCTTGTCGCGGCTTGAGCTTCCCTTCTAAAGCGATGAATAAATTGCTCATCACTTGAAAATTGAGGCTGTAAAACTTTAACCGCGACTTGACGATCGAGAATGACATCATGTGCTTTATACACATTTGCCATCCCGCCGCCACCTATAATTTCAAGAACATGATATCGTCCGTTAATTCGTTGTCCTTTCATTATCCCGAACTCCCATCAGATCCCGCTGTAGACATCGAAATAATCGCAACTGTTATGTTATCTTCTCCACCACGTTCATTTGCCAACTTAATTAAATTAGTTGCTTTTTGCTCAATGTCAACATTAGCTTGTAATTGCTCCTCAATATCGTCAAGAGAAAGCTTATTTGTTAATCCATCAGAACATAATAACAAATATTCACTTTCATCAGCTGGAAACGTTGATACGTCTACTTTAATATCAAGACCAGTTCCTAAAGCTCGCAATAATACATTACGCCGCGGGTGATGTTCCGCTTCCTGTTCGGATATTTGCCCTGTATTCACTAATTCCTGTACGAGAGAGTGATCATTTGTTTTTAATTGAAAGCCATTTTCATTTTTTACATATGCACGACTATCACCAATATGAGCAATTGATACAAACTCTTTTGTACAATAGGCTACAACGACTGTCGTTCCCATCCCTTTGCATTCTTCATGTTCGTTTGCATGTTGATATAATTTTTCATTCAAATGGATAACATGTTCAACTAGCCATTGTTCTGTTTCATTAATCGTCAAGTTCCCTTCGTGTTGTTCCCAAAGAGTACGAAAATAATCCTTCGTCATTGAACTAGCTATATCACCAGCTTGGTGGCCTCCCATACCATCGGCTACGACAGCTAAAACACCATGGTCATTTTTAAAAATCCCACCGCTGTCTTCATTATGAGGACGCACCATACCAGGATCTGTCTGAAATGCAAACTCCATCTCCTCGCCACCTCTTTTCATTAAGCACGAACTTGCTTATTAAAATTTATCGAACTTTATTAAAGCACGCTATAAAAAAGCCATCCGTTAAAAAGTCTTGTGGAAGTATCGTTACCATCCCTGGAGAATATCGGCCAAATTCAACCAATTTTTTCGGTAGCCGTGATGACAACGTACGATCTAATTCAAACTGAGGATGCTCTTTTAAAAAGTTCTCTACCGTTCCTTCATTTTCCTCTTTATCTATTGTACATGTACTATAAAGTAACTTCCCATCCTTTTTTACATGCTTACTTAATACTGTTATAAGCTCCTGCTGAATCGATTGAATCGCACTTATATCCGTAGGCTTTTTACTCCATTTAATATCTGGTTTTCGCCGAATAACGCCTAACCCTGAGCAAGGAGCATCGACTAATACTCGGTCAAACTGCTCCCCTTGTAAATAGTCTCCGGATAATCTCGCATCAAGTGCCTTTGTTTTTATACAAGTTAGACCTAAACGGTTTGCTTGCTCCTCAATTAAATGCATTTTATGCTTATGCAAATCTAAAGAATACAATTGACCGTTATTATTCATCCGTTCGGCAATATGGGTTGATTTCCCACCTGGAGCAGCACAAGCGTCGACAATGTGCATATTATCTTGAACATCAAGGGCTCTCGCAACTAACATCGAACTCTCATCTTGTATCGTCATATAGCCTTCTTTGTATAAGTTCGACGAAAGAACGTGCCCAGAATGAACAATAATTGCATCAGGTGATAAATGCCCACGCTCTACATCCATTCCTTCATCTCTTAATCGCTCAATTACTTCCTCAACCGTCGCCTTTAGACGATTAACGCGGATCGTAACGGATGGTGGTTGATTACTTACCTGACAAATAGCCTTCGCATCTTTTTCGCCGTACTGATCGATCCACCGAGAAACTAACCATTTTGGGAAGCTTAATTCAAGCGACATTCTTTTTTTCTCATTTTTGATTGTCTCAAAACTCGGTTGTCCTTGACGTTGTACTGATCGTAGGACACCGTTAACCATTCCACTTATCCCTTCATGTCCGCGTCTAGATGCAATCATCACTGCTTCATGTATAATAGCTCGTTCAGGGACTCGATCTAAGTACAGCATTTGGTAAACGGATAAACGTAATAAGACGTGCACCCATTGCTCGATTGATTCAAAGCCATTTTTTACAAAAGGTGATAAAAAATAATCAAGTGTATTTTTTCGTTGTATCGTACCATAGACGATCTCAGTTAATAGGCCCACATCACGTTTGGAAAACTCATTTTTTTTCACTAATTGGTTTAATAACAAATTGCTATAGGCTTGCTCTTTCTCGACTTGTAATAGAGCATCTAAGGCAACTTCACGTACAAGTTTACTCATGACCAATCCTCATTCCAGCTTTTAGTGATGAGCCAGCTCCACGAATAAACGAGGCACCATCCATTCTTTTCTTCCCTGCAGGTTGTAAATCTGTAATTTTAATGGAAGTGGAATTCCCCGTTGATACGACAAAACCATCTTCATCAATTCGTTCAATAACTCCTGGTTCATTATTTCCTACAGATGGAACCTTCTCTCCCCACCAAACTTTAAATACTTTACCAAGAAGCTCCGTAAAAGCAACTGGCCAAGGATGTAACCCTCTAATATGATTGTAAATCTCTTCGCCTGTTTTTTCCCAATTGATCCGCTCCATTTCCCTCGTAATATTACTGGCAAATGTAACTTGTGATACATCTTGTGGTATGGCTTTTGCTTTTCCATTGATAATATTAGGAATCGTTGATAAAAGTAGACGTGCTCCTTCTTTACTTAACTTATCATGCAATGACCCAACAGTATCCCTTTCCTCAATAGGCACTTTCACATAAGAAAGCATATCACCAGCGTCTAATTTTTCAACCATGTACATGATCGTAACTCCTGCTTCTTTTTCCCCGTCAATGATCGCTTGATGAATTGGAGCACCACCACGATATTTAGGCAACAAAGAAGCATGTACATTAATACACCCAAATTTCGGAAAGTCTAAAATTTCTTTCGGCAAAATTTGTCCGAATGCTGCCGTAACAATTAGATCAGGCTTATAGGCAAGCACTTTATCAATTTCTACCGATTCTTTTATTTTTTCTGGTTGTAAAACATCAATACTATGTGCTGTTGCTTCCACTTTTACAGGTGGAGGAGTCAGAGTTTTTTTTCTTCCTACTGGACGATCTGGCTGTGTAACGACAGCAACGATATCATAATTAGCTTCCTTTAATGAACGTAGCACAGGAACAGCAAAATCAGGAGTCCCCATAAATACAATCTTCATTTTCTAACCGCCTTCTTTCTTTCAACTCACGCTTCTTTATGTAAATAAATAAGGTTGTAAATCAATCGTCAACTGTAACCCTTTGTTTAATTCACGTTGATAATGCTCCCTTACTTCCAATAATACCTGTCTTAATTTCGGTTCGTTTTTGTATTTTATCATGCATTGATAGCGATATCTATCCTTAATACGAGCAAGTGGAGATGCGACAGGACCTAACACAGTTGTTTCAGGTGACAGCTCTCTTCTTAAAAAGTGAACAACGGTTTCGGCAACATCGATTACTTTCATTAATTCTTGATGGGATATAGTTATGAGTGTCATATAAACATAAGGAGGATATTGAGCAAATTTCCGTTGTTGCATCTCCGTTTGAAAGAACGCGTGATAATCGTGAGACTTAACAAGCTCAATGCTGTAATGCTCTGGTGTATAGGATTGAATGATGACCTCACCAGCAAGCTCATGGCGTCCAGCTCGTCCACTCACCTGTTCTAACAATTGAAAGGTACGTTCAGCTGAGCGAAAGTCAGGGATATGAAGCATAGAATCGGCTGCTAATACACCGACTAACGTGATAGAAGGAAAATCTAATCCTTTTGCAATCATTTGTGTCCCTAATAAGATGTCTGCCTCTTTTTTCCCAAAAGACGTTAGTAATTGCTCATGTGAACCCTTCTTTCGAGTTGTGTCAACATCCATCCGTATAACCCTTGCTTCGGGTAGCACTCGTGTTAACTCTTCTTCAACTTTTTGTGTACCTGATCCAAAAAAGCGAATATGTTCACTTCCACATTCTTGACACGTTCTTGGCATCGGTTCTTCATGTCCACAATAATGGCATTTTAGTCGATTTTGACTACGATGATACGTAAGGGAAATATCACATGAGCGACATGTCGCCACATACCCACAATCTCTGCACATCACAAAAGTGGAATGACCACGTCGATTTAAAAATAACACACTTTGCTCACCCTTCTCGAGTCGCTCCTTTAATTTTTCAAATAACGTTGTTGAAAACATCGAGCGATTACCAGCTCTAAGCTCCTCCCTCATGTCGATCACATGTACATCAGGCATTGGTCTGTTTTGCACACGCTCATCCAATGTCAATAATTGATAAACACCTTTTTGTGCTCTTGCGAACGATTCAAGTAACGGTGTTGCACTCCCTAATATAACGGGACACTGATGATAACGAGCCCGTTCAATCGCTACGTCCCTCGCATGATAACGTGGACTTTCTTCCTGTTTATAACTTGTTTCATGTTCTTCGTCAATAATAATCATGCCGATGCGATCAAATGGTGCAAAAACAGCTGATCTTGCACCTACGACAACCTTTACTTCCTTCCGGCTAATTTTTCGCCATTCATCATATTTTTCTCCCATTGATAAGCCAGAATGCAAAACAGCAACATCTGATCCAAAACGGCCTTTGAAGCGTTCAACCATTTGCGGAGTTAAAGCGATCTCCGGTACGAGCATAATCGCCTCTTTATTTAATTCAAGTGCTTGCTGAATTACTTGCAAATACACCTCTGTCTTGCCACTTCCTGTTACACCATGTAAAAGGAAAACTTCGTGTTCGTTTTTATTAATATAAGGTTTAACTCGATGGACAACTAGCTTTTGGTGATCTGTTAACGATAGTGGCTCTGTTCGCTCAAAACTCTTTCCCGCTAACGGATCACGGTAAATTTCTTGCTCAAATTCCTTTATGATTCCTTTTTCTCGTAACGTCTTTAATGCGGAACGAGTTGTTTCTGCTATTTCTAACAAATCACGTACCGGCATTGCTCTATCAACCGTCTCGCTTAAAATTCTAACGATTTCTAATTGCTTGCTTGCTCTTTTCGTAAGTAATGAATTAGCCTCTTCTTTAGTTAATAGAAGTTTTGCATAACGTTGTGTTTTTGCTTTCCCTTTTTCTGTAACTTGATACTCTATCTCTAGAGTACCCTTTTTTATTTCTGTTTGAACACTTTTTACCATTGTGTTACTTTTTTGTAAAATATCTGTCCAGAGGCAATAATCCGCTTCCTCAAAAAGTTCTAACAACGAAGGTGTCAATTTTTCCTTATTTTTAATACGAACTAACTTTTTAACTTTTTGTTCTAAGTGCAGCAGGTACCATCAGTTGGTATGCTGATACTTTAAAAGATAATGTCGACTCTGCTAACCAATTCCCTAACTGAAGTAATTCTTCTGATAAAATTGGAACGGCATCTAAAACTTCTATCATTTCCTTTGTCTTCTCATATGACGACTGTTCGGTTACAGATATGACAAACCCTTGAATTTTCCGTGGACCAAAAGGAACGATAACACGCATTCCCGGTTGAACAACACTTTCCCAATTCTTTGGTATTTTATAATCAAATTGGCGGTCCGTTTGTGCAGCAGGCACATCAACTATTACTTTGGCAAACATCTTTAGTTCACCTTCTTAACATGTATTAAAGTCTCTTCTAACACACGGATAGCAGCCTCTTTTTTTGTAAGCATTGGAAATGGTTTAACTTCACCATTTCGATGGATGATCGTAATTTGATTCGTATCACCTTTAAATCCTGATCCTGCTTCACTTATATTATTTGCAACAATTAAATCCAAGTTTTTCTTTTCAAGCTTACTTTTAGCATACTCAAGCATATTTTCAGATTCAGCAGCAAATCCAACGATAACTTGTGCTGGTGTCTTCTTGTTAGCTAACGTTTGCAGTATATCAACCGTTCTTTCCATCTCAATCGACCATTCACCTGGTTGCTTCTTTCGTTTTTGCTGATAGGTCACTTTCGGTCTATAATCTGCTACAGCTGCTGCTTTAATTATTATATCAGCACTTGGAAGAATCTCATTTACAGCTTCAAACATATCACTTGCACTCGTTACTGGAACGTACTCGACACCCACTGGTGGTTTCATCGTTGTTGGACCAGATACGAGAGTAACCTCTGCTCCCATTTGTTTAGCTGCTTCTGCAATAGCATAGCCCATTTTACCAGAAGAATGATTTGTAAAATATCGTACAGGATCTATCTTTTCCTGTGTTGGGCCGGCCGTAATAACTACCCGTTTTCCTGCTAACGCTTTGGAACGATGAAAATACTCTTCTATCATTTTCAATATGAATGCTGCTCTGCCATTCTTCCTTTTCCCGTCCAGCCACATGCAAGGTAGCCTTCTTCCCCCTCTATAAATGTATAACCATCTTCCTTTAATTGGCTAATATTACGTTGTACAGCCCTATGTTCATACATATTAACATTCATCGCTGGAGCAATAAATATAGGGGCTTTCGTTGCTAACAAGCACGTTGTGACAAAATCATCAGCCATTCCTTGGGCGAGCTTCGCAATAATGTTTGCTGTAGCTGGAGCAATAATGATGATATCAGCCCAATCAGCAACATCAATGTGAGCAATTTTCTCCGGATCAGGCTCCGTAAACGTATCAACATATACAGGTTGACGCGAAAGGGCTTGAAACGTTAGCGGTGTTACAAACCTCTGGGCAGATTGAGTCATCATTACTTTCACATTTGCACCTTGTTGGATGAGCTGACTTGTTAGAGCTGCCGCTTTATAAGAAGCAATCCCTCCTGTGACAGCCAGAACGATATTTTTCCCCTTCATCCTTTACCACTCCCCTTTGTACTAAGCACCCTTTAACATCTTTCTGTTTGGCGTCTTACATTATTCTTCGTCTGATATAAAAATGAGGTGCCCCAAAGGCTTGTAACCTTATGAGACACCTTCTAATCCCGTTTAGTCGTGCTTACCGTATTCTTCTCGTATTGCTGCTGTACGCTCGAAATTTAAGTGGTCATGAACAATTTCTTCTAGCGCTACACCTACAGGCTTATGTGACACAGGTCTCTCAACAATTGGGGCACGTTTTGCATTTTCGCGAATTTCTCTTGCTCGTTTTGCAGATACCGTTACAAGCGTATACTTCGAATCTAATTTCTGTAATAATGAATCAATTGATGGATATAGCATTAATTTACCTCCACTAGTTCCTTATATTTTTCAAAAACTCTCTCACGCCGACAATGTTCAGCCGTTACAATTGATTTAATACGCTCGACAGCTAATTCTACTTTATCATTTTCGACGACATAATCGTAATTTTTCATCATATCAATTTCTGCTCTTGCCACATTCATTCGTTCATTAATAATCTCCTCTGTCTCGGTACCTCTACCAACAATTCGATTACGCAGCTCACTTAAGCTTGGCGGAATGAGGAAAATAAACACACCTTCAGGGAAACGTTCCTTCACTTTTAATGCACCTTGTACCTCGATCTCCAATATTATATCCTTTCCCTTAGCCAAAGTATCCTCGACATAATCAATTGGAGTACCATAAAAGTTACCAACGTATTCAGCCCATTCTAGTAAACGATTATTTGCAATCATTTCTTCAAATTCTTCCTTAGATTTAAAGAAATAATTTACGCCGTCTACTTCCCCTAGTCTTGGGGCCCTCGTTGTAGCAGAAACAGAATATTCTATATCTGTATCATGTTTACGTAAAGCAGAACAAACGGTTCCCTTTCCAACTCCAGCCGGCCCTGATAATACTAATAAAAGACCTTTATCTTTTTTCATAAGTACCTCCTACATCTATGTAAACCTAGCGACCTTATTTTATTATGACTCTTCGGCACCCTCTTCTTTCGTTGTTAAACGCTGTGCTACTGTTTCTGGCTGTACTGCACTTAATATAACATGGTCACTATCTGCTATAATAACAGCACGTGTACGTCGCCCATATGTAGCATCAATTAACATGTTTCGGTCGCGTGCATCTTGAATAATTCGTTTAATTGGTGCTGACTCTGGACTTACGATCGAAATAATTCGATTGGCTGAAACAATATTCCCAAAGCCTATGTTAATTAACTTTATATTCATACAGACCCCCAATTTTGGAAAGGATCTTTCCCTCTCCATTGTTATCCAAACTATCCTTACTATATACGAATTCGCTCGTTTTTTCTAGGTTATTCAATATTTTGTACTTGTTCTTTCACCTTTTCAAGATTTCCTTTCATTTCAACCACTTCTTGTCTAATAAAAGAATCACTTGCTTTCGAACCAATTGTATTAACCTCTCGATTCATCTCTTGAACTAAAAAATCTAACCTTCTACCAATAGGTTCCATCAAATCACAATAATAGAAAAATTGCTTTATATGCGACTTTAAACGAGCTATTTCTTCGGTTATATCGATTTTATCTGCTAAGATGGCTACCTCGGTTAGTACCCTAGACTCATCAATTTCATGACTAGCTATTAACGATTCAATGTGTGCCTTCATTCGATCTTTTGCTGAATCTAGTAGGCTAGTTACGGCCTCTTCCACACGTTGAAGATGATGAGTAAGTTTGTTCATTTCCGCAGCCATTGTTGTTAATAGTTCTTCTCCCTCCTGTTCTCTCATTTGCAATAATGAAAGTAACGCCTGATTGACTGCTTCTAATATGAGAGTGTCGTCTTCAACTAAGACTGCATCCTTCTCGTCTATTTTCACAATTGATTCGTTTAATAGGAGCTGATTAATATCTAATGGAAGGGCATCCTTCTCTTTATGGCGAATCATTCGAAAAGCTTCAATGTACTGATCAACTAAATCCTCATCAACATGAATGAGCAAATTCCCTTCTAAATCCCCTTCTATTTTAACGAAAATATCAATTTTCCCTCGAGAGATTACCTTTTTCACCATTCGTACAATTTCCTCTTCTAGTGCAGGCTTTGATTGGAAAAGTCGTACTTGACAATCAAAGAAACGTTGATTGACTGACTTTATTTCTGCGAAAACATCCAAACCTTCTTTAGTCATATGGCTGTACCAAAACCTGTCATACTTTTCATATCATCACATCCAATCATTATTCTAACGAAATCTATATGTTTCAACAAGAGATTCCGGACAATATTCTAATTAGATTGTATTTAATGGATAATCTACTTAATTTACAGAAAATGAACCAAATATACGAAACTTTAATCGTATAATATTAGCTTAGCATAATCCACACCTAGTATACACCATTGGAATATCCGTTCTTCTCTATTTAACGATTCTTTTCTTTGAACGACCCTAAAGTTGAGGAATCCTAAGAACTAGTATATTAAGCCTTTATCGAATAAAATATTTCAACAGTAGTGGTTATTCAATTGAGTCATGCCTGAGTAAAATACGTATCATAGACATAAAACCTATTTTCTATTTTCTACTTTCTTTATTCTTAGTCCTTCGTGTAATGTCAATTATTATTCATTTGCCTTATCCAACAACCTCTTCCTCATTCCCTTCTGTCATCATATACATGCCATTTTATTCAGCAGTTAGGTAAAACATGCTATACTAAAGTAATGCACATATGAAATAATGATTACAATCGTTCACATGGCAATGAGAAAGGATGAACAAGATGTCATTCGACGGATTTATGACACGAGCTATTACACATGAATTGAGCTCACAAATAACCTCAGGTCGCATTTCAAAAATATATCAGCCTTTTAAAACTGATTTAGTATTTACGATTCGTGCTAATCGGCAAAATTTCCACTTGCTTATGTCTGTTAATGCAAGTTTCGCACGGATACATTTTACAAACGAAAAATACGAAAATCCTGCTGAACCACCGATGTTCTGCATGCTTTTGCGTAAGCATTTAGAAGGGGCTATCATAGAACAAATTGAACAGCTAGATATGGAGCGAGTAATTGTCTTTACGATCCGGCATAAAGACGAGATTGGCGATGAGACACGTAAGAAGCTGTACATTGAGATTATGGGCAGACATAGTAATATTAGCCTAGTTGATGCCGACACGGAGATCATTCTTGATTCCATTAAACATGTTGGTTTAACACAAAGTAGCATTAGAACGATCCTTCCAGGCCAACGTTACATAAGGCCTCCTGAACAGAACAAAGAAGATCCACTTATGATTGATGAAACTCGCTTGCTGCAACTTTTAGATTTCAATGCTGGTAAGCTTGATAAGCAACTCGTTGATCACTTAGCAGGACTGTCACCGATGCTTGCAAAAGAAATCATTCATTTGGCTGGACCATTCGTAAATAAACAGTCTATTAGTGAAGCATTCCTTTCACTCATGACACAATTTAAAAATCATTCGTATGAGCCAGAAATGATTATGAGTGAAAAAGAAGCGTTTTCACTCATCCACCTTAAGCACCTAAATGGCGAAAGAAAAACGTTTAAAACCGTCAGTGAATTACTCGATCGTTTCTTCTTTGGAAAGGCAGAGCGTGACCGTGTTAAGCAGCAAGCACATGATTTAGAACGTTTTATGAAAAATGAATGGCAAAAAAACAAGAAAAAAATCAAAAAAGTTAGAAAAAACGTTAACCCAAGCAGACCAAGCACAAGAATATCAGAAACTCGGTGAGCTTATTACGGCAAATATTCATATGATCAAACGTGGAGATACGTCTGTTGAGGCCATTGATTATTACGATGAAAACCAAAAGACAATTACAATAGAATTGGATCCATTAAAGACAGGTTCCGAAAATGCTCAAGCATACTTTAAACGCTACAACAAGGCAAAAAATTCAGTAAAAGTTGTTCATGAGCAAATCGAAAAAAGTAATGAAGAAATGCGTTACTTCGAACTGCTCATTCAACAAATGGAAAGTGCGTCACCAAAGGATATTGAGGAAATACGAGAAGAATTGATAGAAGAGGGCTATTTACGTCGTAGACAGCAACAAAAAAAGAAAAAGAAAGATGTAAAGCCACAAATTGAAGCGTACCAATCAACAACTGGCATCGACTTTTATGTTGGAAAGAATAATAAGCAAAATGAATATGTCACCATGCGTTTCGCCCGTCAAGATGAAATATGGCTTCACACAAAAGACATTCCAGGGTCTCATGTTGTGATTAGAAGTTTTGATCCTGATGAGCAAACATTGATCGAAGCTGCTACCGTTGCTGCGTTTTTTAGTAAAGCACGCCAGTCAAGTTCCGTTCCAGTTGACTACACGAAAATTCGCCATGTTCATAAGCCTAATGGTGCCAAACCTGGGTTTGTCATTTATGAACAGCAAACAACTTTATTTGTTACACCAGATGAAGATCTTGTACGCTCATTAAGAAAGTAAGTGTTATTTGCTTTTAAACCTTTTTGAATATTATGGACATGATATTAGAAGGTACTCTCTTCTAATAAATCATAAAAATATCTCCCATCTGTAAACAGATTTTTATTTCATCTGTCTACTTTGATGGGAGCAAACTTAATTAGGAACGCACTTTGGTTACTGATCCATCCAATTAAGAGATTGCGGATCTTTTCTCCATTCATTTAATTTTGCAACATCCTCTTGTTGAATATAGCCATTATTACTAGCTACCTCAACTAATGTGGAATAGCTAGTTAAAATATATGCTGGTAATTCGGCTTTTTGCATCGTCTCTTCGGCTTTTGGAAATTCATATGTAAATATCGCCAATACAGCCACTACTTCTGCTCCTGCTGCCTTCAGAGCTTCAGCAGCTTTAACAACACTACCTCCCGTTGAAATAAGGTCTTCGACAAGTACGACCTTCTGACCTTGCTCGATTTTACCTTCAATTTGATTTTGCTTTCCATGCCCTTTTGCACTACCACGTACGTAAACCATTGGTAAATCTAGTGCGTCTGCTAATAAAGCTGCATGTGGGATACCTGCAGTTGCCGTACCTGCAATCACATCCGCATGCTTTATATGCTCGTTATAAAGCTCAACAAATCCTTTAATAATATCCTTTCTCACATTCGGAAATGAAAGCGTTAATCGATTATCACAATAAATTGGAGACTTTATTCCCGATGTCCATGTAAAAGGATTTTTTGGTTGCAAATGGACAGCTTCTATATTTAATAAATGCTTTGCTATAACTTCCCTCACCTTAAGCCCTCCCATTGTTGCTTCATAATTTGATAAACGGAAAGTGGATCTTTGGCTGTTGTTATACTCCGACCAACAACAATTCCCCAACTCCCAAGCTCTCTCGCTTTTTCTGGAGTAACCACTCGCTTCTGATCACCTTTTTCATCTTCTGCCCGTCTAATACCTGGACAAACTGTATAAAAGCTTGACCCGCATACTTCATGAATAAGTGGTACTTCCTGAGCGGAACATACTACACCATCAACCCCACTATTTTTCGCTAATTGAGCATAAGACTGTACAACATTTTCGAGTGGTTGGTCGATTAACAGCTCCTGCTGCATCGTTGCTTCATCTGTACTCGTTAGTTGTGTTACAGCAATAAGTACAGGACGTTTCTTCCCTAGAGACGTGCCTGACTCAAGTCCTTCTACAGCTGCCTCCATCATTCTTTTACCACCTGCTGCATGGACATTCACAATATCAACTTCAAGCTTTGCTAATTCCTTCATTGTTCTTTGGACTGTATTGGGGATGTCATGGAGCTTTAAATCTAGAAAAATTTGATGGCCAGATTCCCTTAACTCTTCAATCACTTGAATCCCTTCACGATAAAATAGCTCCATTCCAACTTTCACAAATAATGATTCTGTTTTTAAAGATTGTAACAACTCTAGCCTCTTTAATCTATCGTCTAAGTCAAGTGCGATGATAAATGGTCGATTCATTTATTCCAGCTCCCTCCGATTAATTCATGAATATCATTCACTTCTAATTGATCTAATAATGCTGGAAGCTCTTCTATAATCGTTGGACAAATAAGAGGATCAGTAAAGTTGGCTGTCCCAATCGCGACAGCACTAGCACCAGCTAACATAAACTCAACGACATCCTCAGCCGTTTGAATACCACCCATACCAATAATCGGGATATCGACAACTTGACTTACTTGATGAATCATTCGAATCGCTACCGGCTTAATCGCAGGACCAGACAAGCCCCCATACTGATTCGCTAAAATTGGTTTACGTCTACGGATATCAATTCGACTCCCTAATAATGTATTAATCATCGATAACCCGTCTGCTCCAGCTTTTTGAACCGCACGGGCAATTTCAACAATATCAGCCACATTTGGCGATAGCTTCACATAAACAGGAACACTTGACACTGCTTTTACTTCCTTCGTTAACTCTGCAGCGATCTCAGGAACAGTTCCAAAAGCAATTCCTCCTTGCTTAACATTTGGGCAGGAAATATTTAGTTCAATTGCATGAACATTCGGTGCTTTAGACAGCTTTTCCGTTGTTGCAACGTAATCATCAATTTCTGTTCCAGCAACATTTGCAACGATCGGAACATCATATCGTTTTAGCCACGGTAATTCATTTGCCAATACGCCTTCCAGTCCCGGATTTTGCAAGCCTATCGCATTCAACATTCCGGCTGTTGTTTCAGCAACTCGAGGTGTCGGGTTTCCGAAGCGTGGCTCGGCTGTTGTTGCTTTAATAGCAATCGCTCCTAGTTCACTTAAATCATAAAAAGCTGCATATTCTTTCCCAAAACCGAAACAACCTGAAGCAGGCATGATCGGATTTTTCATAGACAAACCAGGAAGTCCAACGTTTAATCGACTCATAATACAACCTCCCCTACACGAAAGACAGGGCCATCTGTACAAACCTTACGATAGCTCGTTCCTGACTCATCACCGGTTACATGACATACACAGGCAAAACAAGCACCTACTCCACAGCCCATCCGTTCTTCAAGAGAAATATAAAGCTTTTTCATTCGGATAACGCTCTGATAAAGCTTTTAACATTGGAGTTGGCCCACACGAATACATATAATCAAACGGCAAATGCTCCTTGTTCAACACATCGGTTACAAAACCAGCTGTCCCATAAGAACCATCAGCTGTTGCGATATACGTATCTCCTAATTCGCTAAATTCTTCCTCATAAAAAACATCTTCCTTTGATTGGAAACCGAGTACGTGCATAACACGTACTCCCTTTTGCTTTAATTGATTAGATAAATAGTAGAGAGGAGGGACACCGATTCCACCTCCAACAAGAACCGCTGTCTCTTTTTGTTTGATTTCCTCTATTGGAAAGCCTTGACCTAAAGGTCCTAAAAGATCAATCGCATCTCCTGCTTTCTTTTCCGCTAACCGTTTCGTTCCATTACCTTCAACTCGGTATAGCATAGTAACGGTCTGATTCGTTAGGTCGACATCGCAAATACTAATTGGACGTCTTAATAGCAGATCATGCTATCGCTAACTCGTACGTGAAGAAATTGACCTGGTGCCGTCATTTGTTGAACGATCGTTCCACTTACCGTTAATTCAAATACGTTTGATGTTAATGGTCGTTGCGATTGAACGGTTACTAACCCTTTTTTCATCATAGTCCCCCCACTCGTTTTTTCTAAAGCTTCAACTCAGGCATATGCTCTGAAGAGAATGTTATTGATTCAAGCACTCGTAATAATGCTTCTGCTGTATCCATTGATGTTAAACAAACAACGCCGTTTTCCACCGCTTCTCGGCGAATACGGAATCCATCACGAGCAGGCTGTTTTCCTCTTGTTAGCGTATTAATGACAAATTGTGCTTGTCCTTGTTGAATCACATCTAATAAATGTGGCTTTTCCTCACCGATTTTATTGACAATAGTTACCGGAATGTTAGCTTCCTGTATGAAGCTTGCTGTTCCTGTCGTTGCTAATATATCGAAGCCTAATCGATGGAAACGGTCAACAAGTGCCAAAGCCTCGTCCTTGTCTTTATCAGCGACTGTAAACAAGACAGAACCGTGAGTTGGTATTTGCATACCCGAAGCGACTAGTCCTTTATATAACGCTTTTTCTAACGTATGGTCACGACCCATTACTTCTCCAGTCGACTTCATCTCAGGTCCTAACGTAATATCGACCCTTCTTAATTTCGCAAATGAGAATACAGGTACTTTCACAGATACTTCCTTTGCTTCTTCTTGATAGCCTGTTTCATAGCCAAGTTCAGGCAACGATTGTCCAAGCATAACTTTCGTTGCAATATTAGCCATCGGTACACCGGTAATTTTACTTAAAAATGGTACAGTTCGACTTGAACGCGGGTTAACTTCAAGCACATAAACTTCATCTTTGTGCCAAACAAACTGGATATTCAATAGACCAATAATTTTCAATCCTCTTGCGATGGAGATTGTTCGTTCAATCAGCTTTTGCTTTAAATGCTCTGGAACTGTTTGCGGAGGATAGACGGCAATGGAATCACCAGAATGCACCCCTGCACGTTCAATATGTTCCATTATCCCTGGAATAAACACATTTTCACCATCGGAAATCGCATCGACTTCAAGCTCTTTCCCCGTTAAATAACGGTCAACTAACACCGGATGTTTCGGGTTAACGTTAACTGCATTTGTCATATAATTTAATAATTCATCCTCTTTATAAACGATTTCCATCGCTCGCCCACCAAGAACATAGGATGGTCGAACAAGAACCGGATAGCCAATTTCACGAGCAATTTCAACTGCTCCTTCTACAGAAGTTGCCGTGCGCCCAAGTGGTTGTGGGATATTGAGTTCCAGCAATGTTTGTTCAAATTTATCACGATCCTCAGCACGATCCATACTTTCTAATGATGTCCCGATAATAGGAACACCTCTTGCTTGTAAATCTGCTGCTAAGTTGATCGCTGTTTGTCCACCAAACTGAACGATAACGCCCTCTGGCTTTTCTTGTTCATAAACGTGCATAACATCTTCAACTGTCAATGGTTCAAAATAAAGCTTATCAGATGTACTAAAATCGGTTGAAACTGTTTCTGGATTGTTGTTCATGATAATTGCTTCAAACCCAGCTTCTTTAATTGCCCATACCGTATGGACCGTTGCATAATCAAATTCAATCCCTTGTCCAATTCGAATTGGACCAGATCCTAAGACAAGAATACTCTTTTGCGGTGTTCGTTTTGATTCATTTTCTTCTTCATAAGTTCCGTAAAAATAAGGAGTAGCTGATTCGAATTCAGCAGCACATGTATCAACCATTTTATAAACAGGCATCAATCCGTGTTGCTTACGGAATTCATAAACTTCGCTTTCGTTTTGCTCCCATAAACGTGCGATTGCTAAATCGGAAAATCCTCTTTCTTTCGCCTTCTTTAATAGTTCTGTATCACCTTTTGCCTCTTTCAACTGTGCTTCAAGCTGAATGATACGATGTAGCTTTTGCATGAAAAATCGGTCTATTTTAGTACGTTCACATAGCGTTTGTACCGTTTCACCACGTCTTAAGAGCTCAGCAAGAATAAACAAACGCTCATCATCCGCCTTTGGAATGCGATCAAGTAATACCTCTGTTTCGATTTTTGTTAATTTTAAATCATATAAGTGATCATAACCTGCTTCTAATGAACGAACAGCCTTTAGTAAAGATTCCTCTAAATTTCTCCCGATTGCCATTACTTCCCCAGTCGCCTTCATTTGCGTACCGAGTGATCGATTAGCTGATTCAAATTTATCAAACGGCCAGCGTGGGATTTTCGAAACGACATAATCAAGGGCTGGTTCAAAGCTCGCATACGTTTTCCCTGTGATTGGGTTCATTAACTCATCCAAACTATAACCTACAGCAATCTTTGCTGCCATTTTGGCAATCGGATAACCTGTTGCCTTCGATGCTAGTGCTGATGAACGACTTACACGCGGGTTTACTTCAATAATATAATATTGATCACTATTGGCATCATGAGCAAACTGAACGTTACAGCCTCCTTCGATACCGAGAGCTCTAATAATCGTTAAAGACGCATTACGGAGACGTTGGTAATCTCGGTCCGTTAATGTTTGGCTCGGTGCAACAACAATTGAATCGCCTGTATGAACACCCACCGGATCAATGTTCTCCATATTACAAACAACAATAGCGTTATCACTTGCATCACGCATCACTTCATATTCGACTTCTTTAAAGCCGGCTATACTCTTCTCTACTAAACATTGAGTGACAGGACTATACTTCAGCCCGCTTGCAACAATTTCTTTAAACTCTTGCTCATTATTGGCAATACCGCCTCCCGTTCCACCTAATGTATAAGCGGGACGAATAATAACTGGATAGCCAACTTTCCGAACGAACGCAAATGCTTCATCAAGGTTATGAACGATGTCACTTTCTGGTACTGGTTGATTTAATTCATGCATTAAACTTCTAAATAAATCACGATCCTCTGCTCGTTTGATCGCATCAAGGTTCGTACCAAGAAGCTCAATTTGATAACGTTCAAGAATACCTGATTCTTCTAACTCCATTGCCATATTTAATCCCGTTTGTCCACCCAATGTTGCAACAATTCCATCAGGACGTTCTTTCCGAATAATCTTGCTGACAAATTCAAGTGTAATCGGTTCAATGTATACACGATCAGCCATTGTCGTATCCGTCATGATCGTTGCTGGATTGGAGTTAATTAAAATAACTTCATATCCTTCTTCCTTTAATGCTTGACAAGCTTGTGTTCCTGCATAATCGAACTCTGCAGCTTGTCCAATCACAATCGGCCCAGACCCGATGACTAATACTTTTTGTATATCGTTACGTTTTCCCATTATTTTCTCCCCCTACTATACGTGTAGTGAACGTTTCTTAGCTGTTTCCATCATTGCGATAAATTGATCAAACAAATCATTGGCATCATGAGGTCCCGGTGAAGCTTCAGGATGATATTGCACACTAAATGCAGGTGCATCCTTCACTTTTATACCTTCAACCGTCCCATCATTCACTGCTACATGTGTGAGCTGTAAGGACGTACCTTCCAATGACTTTAAATCCACCGTATAACCATGATTTTGTGCTGTAATGGCAATTTTTCCAGTTTCTAAGTCGCGAACCGGGTGGTTTGAGCCGCGATGCCCGAAGCGTAATTTACTCGTTGTTGCTCCGCCAGCTAAAGCTAGCAACTGATGACCTAAACAAATACCGAAAATCGGTACTTTGCCGATTAATTGTTTAATCATTTCGATCGCCTCAGGAACATCGACTGGATTCCCCGGACCATTACTTAACATAACACCGTCTGCCCCTAAACGAATGATCTCTTCAGCTGGCGTGTTATAAGGTACGACGACAACATCACATTGACGAGCAATCAATTCTTGTAAAATACCATGCTTCATCCCAAAATCCACTAGCACAACTCGATTGCCTCTTCCTGGTGCGTGATACGGATCCTTTGTTGAAACTCTTTCAACTTGATCATGTGGAAAATCAGCTTGTTGCAATTCTTTTACAACTGAGTTCACATCGATTTCAAGCGAACAAATTCTCCCTTTTAACGTACCGTGCTCTCTGATTAGCCTCGTTAATTTACGTGTGTCAATTCCTGAAAGACCAGGTATATCCTTTGCTGCTAATAGCTCATGAAGGGGCTCCTCTTTTTGACAATGACTTGGCTCAGGCTCGTATTCTTTAACAATTAAACCATTGATTGCTGGTGTAATAGATTCGAAATCATCGCGATTAATCCCATAATTTCCGATTAATGGATACGTCATCGTAATTATTTGGCACAATAAGAAGGGTCAGATAAAATTTCTTGGTACCCTGTCATTCCAGTATTAAACACTACTTCTCCGCTCAGTTCTTTTGCCGAACCAAATCCTTCTCCAACAAACACAGATCCATCTTCCAAAATTAATTGACGTTTCATGAGGTCACCTTTCCTTTCGCAAATACAAGTTGTCCACCTACAAATGTATATTCAGGCCATCCAACACAAGACCAGCCTAAAAATGGCGTGTTTTTCCTTTTGATAATAGTTGATCAGCACGAATTTCTTTCTCATTTTCTAAATCTATAATTGTTACATCTGCAATAGCCCCTTGCTTAAGGGTGCCATATGGTAGATCGAACGTTTCTGCAGGCTTTACCGTTAACCAATCTACTAATTGTTTCAACGTAATTTTCCCTGTTTTTACAAAGTGAGTATATAATAAAGGAAAAGCAGTTTCTAAGCCGACAATACCAAATGGTGCTTTCTCCATACCCGCTGCTTTTTCATCTGCTGAGTGTGGTGCATGATCTGTTGCAATAAAATCGATCGTCCCGTCTAATAAGCCTTCCCATAATGCTTCACGATCGGCTTTTGACCGAAGAGGTGGATTCATTTTATAGTTAGGATCAACCCCTTCAATATCTTCATCACATAGTAGTAGATGATGTGGTGTTACTTCAGCTGTTACATGAATACCTGCTTTTTTCGCATCACGAACAACCCGAACTGACTCCTTCGTACTAATATGACAAACATGGTAATGAACGCCTGCCGCTTCAGCTAAAAGGACATCTCTTGCAATATGTACAGACTCACAAACAGATGGAATTCCTTTTAAGCCATTTGCTTTAGCAAATTCGCCTTCGTGTACAGAACCACCATGAATCAATGTGTTTTCTTCACAATGAGCAACAATCGCCATATTTAATTCCGAGGCTTTCTTCATCGCTTGTAGCATCATATCAGCAGATTGAACGCCTACGCCATCATCTGTAAAAGCAAACGCACCAGCCTCTTTTAATGCGGAAAAATCAGTAAGGTCTTTTCCAAGCTGTCTAGTTGTAATTGCTGCATACGGTAGTACTCGGACAACAGCTGTTTCATCGATCCGCTTTTGTAGCCACTCTACCTGGTCCTTCGTATCAGGCACTGGACGTGTGTTAGGCATTGGACAAATCGTTGTAAAACCTCCTGCCGCTGCTGCTTGTGTTCCTGTAGCAATTGTTTCTTTATGTTCGCCACCGGGTTCACGTAAATGGACATGTACATCAACTAAACCAGCAGATATGAGCTTCCCTGAAACATCTATTACTTCTGTTACTTGTTCGTTCGTTTCAAATTGAATCTTCCCATCAATGAAATAAACATCTTGTTGTATGAGCTCACCATTTCCTTGTAAAATGAATCCACCTATTAATTTTGTATTCATCTTTTCTCCTCCTATAATGTTTCGTTAAGAATAGCTCGCTTCAGCACAGCTTTGCGAACAGCGACACCATTTTGTATTTGCTTAAAGATTCTTGAATGCTTACTTTCAACTAACTCATCAGCGAGTTCAACGTTACGGTTGACAGGACCTGGGTGAAGTATGATTGCATTTGCCTTCAAGAAACTCACCCGTTCGATTGTCATACCGTAATTTTGATGATACTCCTCTTTAGAAAACGACATCGTTTGATCATGGCGTTCATGTTGAATTCTTAGAAGCATAACAACATCTGCATCTGGCATGAAACTGTCTAAATCGACGTGTTCATATAAATGTGTATAACCTTCCATCCAAGCGTGTGGACCAGCAATTTTTACATTTGCTCCGAGCCTGCTTAATGCTGCTGCATTGGAACGAGCGACCCGACTATGGCGTAAATCACCAGCAATGACAATGTTTAAACCTTTAAACGTTTGAAACTCCTGTTGAATCGTTAGTAAATCCAATAATGATTGTGTTGGGTGATGACCACTGCCATCCCCTCCATTTATGATTGGAATGGAGATGTGATCTTTAATCTGCTCATAATATTCATTTTCAGGATGACGAACGACTAATAGGTTTGCACCGATGGATTCGAAAGTTTTGACCGTATCTAATAATGTTTCGCCTTTTTGCACACTTGATGTTTCTTCACTAAATGAAAGGACATGAAAACCTAGTAACTTTTCGGCAATTTCAAAGCTATAACGCGTTCTTGTACTAGGTTCAAAGAATAAATTAGCCGCAACGATGGGTTTATTCACTTGCCACTCGTAGCCAGAAGCAAATTGCTCCGATTCACTTAACAATTGTAAAATTTCATTAGTAGACATAACATCTAACGTTAACAGATCTCCTCTTTGCTGTTGTAGCTCCATAACTGTCATTCTCCTCATCCCCTCATATTCTATTTCGATAAGTTGTGACAAAAAATACCCTGAGAAAGAGCTTCTCAGGGTATACGAAACGTCAAGAGGAATCTAAACCTCTCTTATTTCCACACCTTTTGAAGTCTCTCTGTACTTCTTTTAAAAGGATCGATTATTCTTCTATTTCAAACATTGACTTTTTGCTATAACTTACTTCTTTATTTGGTAATACTTGATGTAAGACTACCCCAATAATCGCAGCAAGTGCCATTCCTGATATTTCAACATGTTCCCCTGCTTGAATAACAGCTCCACCAATACCGATAACTAATATAATCGACGAGATGATTAAGTTTCGCTTTTCACCAAGGTTGATTTTATTATCAATCAACATTCTTAATCCGGATGAAGCTATAACACCGAATAAGAGAATGGATACACCACCCATTACTGCAGTTGGGATCGATTCAATAAAAGCTGCAAAGGTCCCAATAAATGACAGGATGATGGCAAATACGGCCGCACCCGCTATGACGAATACGCTAAAAACTCTCGTAATCGCTAAAACCCCAATGTTTTCACCATACGTTGTATTAGGTGGTCCGCCGATTAGAGAAGCAATAATCGTTGCAACTCCATCCCCTAATATCGATCGATGTAAGCCAGGTTTATCAATAAAGTTCTTGCCCACTACTTTACTTAAAACCATTTGATCACCAATATGCTCTGAAATCGTGACAATCGCGATTGGTACCATTATAAGCAAGACTGTCAAATTCAAACTTGGCGTATACGAAACAAATGGGACAATCACTTCAGGAGCGGAAATGAAGTCTGCATCTTTAACTGGTGTAAAATCAATAATTCCAACGATAAGTGATGTTATATAACCTCCAATAATTCCAAACAAGATCGGAACGAGGCTAAAAAAAACCTTTAAAGAAAAATCGATGACAGTACTGTAATTCCAAGTGATACTAGGGCGACAAACAAAAACATTCCATTATACTCACCCGTTACTTGATCATTCATAGACATATCAATGGCAGTGCCTGCTAAACCTAAACCAATGACCATAATAACAGGTCCAACAACAATCGGCGGTAATATTTTCATAATCCAACCTACTCCGATTGCTTTAATGACAAGTGCTATAATCCCGTAAACTATTCCAGCAAAGAAGCTCCCGATCATTGCTCCTTCCGGTCCACCAATCGCCATCGCTGATATGAGTGGAGCGATAAAGGCGAAAGAAGATCCTAAATACGCTGGCACTTGACCTTTTGTAATGAGTAAGTAAGCAAGTGTTCCAAGTCCACTAGAAAGCAATGCAACCGAAGGACTTAAATCAACTAAAAAAGGAACTAAAATCGTTGCTCCAAACATCGCAAATAGGTGCTGAATACTTAATATTATCCACTTATCTAAACGTGGTCTCTCCTTGATCCCGACTTCATGATTTGCTGCCATAGTATTTCCCCCTAATGTTGTCTATATATTACTTTACTATTTATTTTCAATTGTTACTTCGTCGATTTCATCTACTTCTTTTACCTTCGCAGCAATGATCTCGCTTTTAGAAGTGGGAACATTCTTTCCTACATAATCTGGTCGAATTGGTAATTCTCGATGACCACGATCAATTAAAACCGCTAATTGAATTTGTGAAGGGCGCCCGAGATCTACCAAAGCATCTAAAGCTGCTCGAACTGTCCTTCCTGTATAGAGTACATCATCGATCAAAATAACCTTTCGATTCGTAATATCAACCTCTATATTCGTTCCTTGAATGACCGGTTCTTCTGAAGCCGATTTTTTCGACAAATCATCACGATATAACGTAATATCTACTTCACCTACAGGAACAGCCACCCCTTCAATTTGTTCAATACGTTCAGCTAGTCTGTTCGCAATGTAAATTCCTCTCGTTTTGATGCCGATTAATACGCAATTATCTACGCCTTTATTTCGTTCAATAATTTCATGAGCAATCCTCGTAATTGCTCTTCTTATTGCTTGTTCATCTAAAATTACTCGCGACATCATAATCCTCCCTTTTCATGTATGAAATAAGAACATGTCTTTTATTATAAAAAAACCTCTCATACCGTTTAAGGCATGAGAGGGTCGTGTAAACATAGGTATAGCTAGTCAAAGTAGACATAGCCCACCATTCGTTTCCGTTTCCTTCTCAGCCTCACGGGACTGACGTTAAAGGACTTATTTGATTAATGCTAGTATGAATGAATTCGTCCGAATTGTCAACGACTTTTTTCGACTTATTGGGAACGGAGTAAAGCCAATTGCTCCTTCATATCTTCTGGTAGAGGTGCTTCAAAAAGCAGCTCTCTCCCCGTTCTTGGATGTTTAAAACCTAAAACCTCTGCATGCAGTGCCTGTCCATCTATTTGTAATGATTTTCGTTTAGGACCATACTTTGGATCTCCAGCTAAAGGATAACCTATATATTTCATATGAACACGAATTTGGTGAGTTCTACCTGTCTCTAATTCGCATTGTACATATGAAAAATTATTAAAGGTTTCTAAAACAGTAAAATGGGTAACAGCCTCTTTACTATTTGCTTCAATAACCGTCATCTTCTGCCGGTCCTTAGGGTCACGACCGATTGGTGCGTCTATTGTTCCGTGCTGATGCGGAATGACTCCATGGACAATTGCTTTATATATCCGTTTCGTTGTTTTCGCTTTTAGTTGATTAACTAGCGATTCATGAGCACGGTCATTTTTTGCAACCATTATTAGTCCTGATGTATCCTTATCTATTCGGTGTACAATACCAGGACGAATGACACCATTAATTCCAGATAAGTCGTTACAGTGAAACATTAGGGCATTGACTAACGTTCCCGAAGAATGACCAGGTGCCGGATGGACAACCATGCCCCTCGGTTTATTGACGACAATAACATCTTCGTCCTCATAAACGACAGCAATGGGAATGTTTTCAGCTTCAACTTGTAACTCTTCAGGTTCAGGAATTATTAATTGTACATGATCGTTTTCCATTACTTTATAATTTCTTTTTACAGGCATATTATTTACTTTAACACACTCATCATTTATCCAATTCTGTACTTGTGTTCTAGACCATTCGTTTTGAAAACTTGTTAAGATCTTATCAATCCGTTCACCTTGCTGTTCACCTGTTATGTTCCATTCATGTTGCTCCACTATGCTCTCTCCTTTTTCTGTTTCCGCTCATCAGCAATCATTTTTATAAGAATAAGTGCTACCCCGACACAGAGCCGAATCAGCTACGTTAAATATCGCAAAGTCATAACCAAAAATATATGTATCAATAAAATCAACTACTTCTCGACGAAATATACGGTCAATAAAGTTTCCGAGTGCTCCTCCAAGAAGTAGCCCTAAGGATATCCCCATTATTATACTTTTCGATGCTTCTTTTTTCATGAAATAAATAATACCGACAACAACAATAATCGTCACAACATAAAAAAACCACATTTGTCCTTCTAAAATACCGAAAGCTGCTCCTGTATTACGATGTGACGTTAGATAGAGAACATTCTCAATTACTGTTATTCTCTCCCCAATAGCCATTTCCTTAACTACGATCCATTTTGAAAGTTGATCTAATAAAATGATAACGACCGCAATAGCATAATACTTTAATACTTTCAATCTTACCCCTCCACCTACCATTAAATTGTTAACTTTTGTTATTATATCATAACTGAAAAATACGAGCAGTTTTTCTTCTTGGATAAGAGCGCCGAGCTTGCACGTTTCTAAATGGTAACGGCTCGCAACGACGCTTTAACTACAAGTCAGTTTTATTTAATTTTTTCCATTTAAATAATGATCATAATGAACATTTCGTTGGAACTCAACATTATCGCTTCCAGAGTACCCTTCTATTCCTGTAGAAAGAAATCCTTCAATCTCTTCCACATATCCAATTAATTCATCCTGTTCTGTTAATGAAGAATCTTCAAATATCATCGAATTCTCATTAAAAGAAGCAACTGCTTGATAAGAGTCTTCGGCATCAAATTGCGTTTCCTTTGATATATGATCAAAAACAAACGTGTCAAAACCTTCTAATACATCTTCTTCCGCTGGATGAGAAGTATCCCAATGATTCGAAGATTCCTCCATAATAATTGTTCTTGCTGTTGGATTAGCTTCAAGTCGTTCAAAAGGGATTTCTTTTCCTGTCCGTTCACATATTCCATAAGTGCCATTATCAAACTTCGCCAAAGCATGTTCAATTTCTTCATGTTCATGCTCAAGCTGTTCCATTAAAGCAGCATCCTTTTCCCTTTCATACAAATCAGTTGCGGTATCAGCTGGATGATTATCATATTGTGATAATTCTCCTGTTGTAAATGAAAGTGTATCTCTTTCTTCATCTGAAAAACTGTTTTTTATCCGTGATTCTACGGTTTTTTTTCTTTCCATTAATTGCTGTTTCAAGGATGAGTAATCCATCTTGCATTCCCCCAGTCCATACTTGACGTCCATTTAAAGACGCTCAATTATAGTTTCACCACTGACAAAAAAGCTACCCAAGTAAGATTTAACCTTGTTGAGGGCAATTTAAGAAATCATAAAAAGCGACTAGCATTTACTAGTCGCTTTTTTCATATTACTTCGTATAATACTTTGATACTGTGTCTGCACATGAAAGACACAACGTTGGATGTGCTAAAGATTGTCCAACTGTATTTGAAACAACCCAACAGCGCTCACACGTTTGACCTTCAGCTGCTTCAACAACTACTGATATTTCCTCAAATGTTGCAGCAGACTCAGGTACCTCGCTTCCCTTTTTGGCAATTACTACATTTGATACAATAAATAGTTTCTCTAAATTTGAAATGGATGTTAATAATTCATGCACCTTACCGTCAGCATATAGAGTAATGGCTGCAGTTAGCGATTTCCCAATCTTTTTCTCATTACGTGCTTGTTCTAGTGCTTTAAGAACATCATCACGAACAGTCATAAACAAATTCCACTTCGCATTAAGCTCTGTAACATCGTCAAATGTTTGAGCCTTTGGAATATCTGTCAATTGCACACTTTCTTCTATTACTCCTGGAATATGGCCCCATACCTCGTCAGCTGTATGTGGTAAAATTGGCGAAATAAGCTTCGTCAACGTTACGAGCAATTCATACATTACGGATTGTATCGCTCTACGTGCAGGGTGATCAGCATGTTCGATATACAACGTATCCTTTGCCATATCCATATAGAAAGAGCTTAATTCAATTGTACAGAAGTTATGAATGGTATGATAAACCGTTGAGAACTGATATTGTTCATAAGCCTCTGTTACTTTTTCAATTACTTCGTTTAACTTCACAAGCATAAATAAATCAACATCTTTTAGCTGTTTGTATTCAAGGCGATGAACATTCGGATCAAAATCATGTAAATTTCCTAACAAAAAGCGGAACGTATTACGAATTTTACGATACGATTCAGATACTTGCTTCAAAATCTTATCAGAAACACGTACATCTGCTTGATAATCAACAGATGCCACCCAAAGCCGTAAAATATCGGCTCCAAGTTGCTTCATCACGTCATTTGGTATGACGACATTACCGATTGACTTACTCATTTTTCGTCCATCACCATCAAGAGCGAAGCCATGACTCAAAACCCCTTTGTAAGGTGCCTTTCCTGTTACAGCAACAGCTGTTGAAAGTGATGAATTAAACCAACCACGATATTGGTCAGAACCTTCTAAATATAAATCAGCTGGTCGGCTTAGCTCCTCTCGTTCTTCAAGAACAGCTTGATGAGAAGAACCAGAATCAAACCAAACATCCATAATATCCATTTCACGCGTAAACGTTCCATTCGGACTATGGGGTGATGTAAAACCTTCAGGTAATAATTGCTCTGTATCCCACTCAAACCAAATATTTGAACCGTGTTCACGGAATAAGTTTGCCACATGATCAATTGTTTCATCCGTAATAATTGGTTCACCATCTTCACCATAAAATACAGGAATTGGCACTCCCCATGCACGCTGTCTGGAAATACACCAATCTCCACGATCACGTACCATGTTAAACAAACGAGTTTCTCCCCATTTCGGAAGCCAGTCAACTTCTTCAATCGCTTTAAGAAGCTGCTCACGGAATTGCTCAATTGAAGCAAACCATTGAGCTGTTGCTCGATAAATAACAGGCTTTTTCGTCCGCCAATCATGGGCATATGAATGGGTAATAAACGATAATTTCAGCAGTGCACCAAGTTCGTCCAGCTTTTCTGTAATTGGTTTATTTGCTTCATCATAAAACAATCCTTCAAAGCCAGGTGCTTCAGATGTCATGTATCCTTTATCATCAACCGGGCATAATACATCTAACCCGTATTTTTGTCCGACAATATAGTCTTCTTCCCCGTGACCTGGTGCAGTATGAACACAACCTGTTCCGGCATCTAATGTAACATGGTCACCACACATAACTAATGAGTCACGTTTATAGATCGGATGTTCAGCAATAACATTTTCTAGTGAAGTTCCTTTAAATGATTTCGTAACTTCATACGCATCCCATTCTAATTCCTTCACTAACGTTTCAAGTAGACCTTCAGCAACGACAAATTTTTGATTCTGGACACTTACTACTACGTATGTTAAATCAGGGTGTACAGCAATACCTAAGTTAGCTGGGATTGTCCAAGGAGTTGTTGTCCAAATGACCATCTTTTCGTCACCAGCTAAAACTCCCTTCCCATCTTTCACATTAAATGCAACATAAATGGACGGCGAGCGTTTGTCATGGTACTCAATTTCAGCTTCAGCTAATGCAGATTCTGAAGATGGAGACCAATATACAGGCTTTTTCCCTTTGTAGATGTATCCTTTCTTCGCCATTTCACCGAACACTTTAATTTGTCCAGCTTCATAACCTTTATCAAGAGTGATATATGGGTTCCACCAATCACCACGAACCCCTAAACGCATAAATTGTTCCCGTTGACGAGCGATTTGCTTGTGAGCATATTCCTCACAAAGTTGGCGAAACTGAGCTACACTCATTTCTTTTCGTTTTACCTTGCCGCTTTTCGTTAAAGCCGTTTCAATCGGTAGACCATGTGTGTCCCACCCTGGAACATAAGGAGCATGATACCCACTCATTGATTTAAACCGGACGATAAAATCCTTTAAAATTTTATTTAACGCGTGGCCCATATGAATATCACCATTAGCATATGGTGGACCATCATGTAAAACAAATAAAGGTCGGTCCTTTGTACGTTCTTGTACTTTCTCATAAATTTTTTGTTCTTCCCATTCATTTTGACGCTCTGGTTCACGATTCGGTAAATTACCTCTCATTGGAAAAGCCGTTTTCGGCATTAATAATGTTTCTTTGTAATCCATCGTTTCAACTCCTTTTTTTTAAACAACTACTATCAAAAATTTTTATTTCATATGAAGATGGAATGTAAGTTAGACTTTCTGTGAAGGTACTCCTTCACAAAAAAACTTCCCATCCCTAAAAAAGGGACGAGAAGTTTACCCGTGGTACCACCCTCATGAAAAGACAACGTCTTTCCACTCAAGCATTCGTAACGTGAATGAACCGTTGCCGCTTACTGAAGTAGTTCAGCGCAAAACTAAAGGGGGATCTTCCAATATGTTATGTATTCAGGCTTCCACCATCCCTGATTCGCTAGTTACAGTGAACAAATTGTACTCTTCCTTATTATCGTCTTTACTTATCATTTCATAATTTAAGAATGAGATTATTATATGATAGTGATCCGAGAAGATCAAGCTTTATTCAGCATAAATTCTTTCTTCTTCATCATCAACAGTATTAGTCATTTCCTTCCAGTCTTCTGTTTGCAACAATTCAAGCTGGGCTTCTATCAACATTTTAAAACGCATTTTATAAACAGATGCTTGCTTCTTCAATTCTTCCATATCCATCATCACTTTTCGTGATTTTGCAAGAGCATCATTAATAATCCGATCAGCATTTTTCTCTGCTTCCTTGACAATTAACTGTGCTTCCTTTTGTGCATTTCTTCTAACTTCTTCGGCTGTTTCTTGGGCAACTAAAATAGATTTATTTAATGTTTCTTCCATATCATTAAAATGATCTAATTTTTCTTTAAGCGTCGTAAGTTCTTCAAATAATTCCTTTTTTTCACGTATAACAGCTTCGTAATCTTTAATGACTTGGTCTAAAAACTCATTAACCTCATCTTCATCATATCCGCGAAATCCTCTAGTAAATTCTTTGTTATGAATATCTAATGGTGTTAAAGGCATAGTGCCACCTCCTAGTTTGTACTTTGCTTTATAGACTATTCGACATAATTAACCGAGTTCCTTCAACAAGATTTATTAGGAAAGCTGGCCAAATCGAAGTCGATATTTATCCTTTTTGGTTTTACCTTCAATTTCAATAAGCTTTGTTCTTCCAAAACCTCTAACAGAAAGTTGATCACCTTCAACTAGAAGTAGTGCTGGTTGATCAACGAGTTTAAAATTGACTTTCACTAGCCCCTTTTCAATATAGGGCCGGACCTTTGTACGTGAAAGATTAAAAATTTGTGACATGACTGCATCTAATCGTAAGGAGGAAACCGTTGTCGTTGACTCAATCCATACGTCCTGCTTTTTCTCAAGCTTTGATAAAGCTAAGGGAGCAATCGACACTGTCGCTTTACCAATCATTTGTAAATTCGCTCGCACATATTCCTCTATTTCCTCGGCAATGATTACTTGAACATGTTCTTTACACATGATAATATCTCCAAATTTTTCACGCTTAAGTCCTAGATTCATTAGTGCACCCAAAACATCACGATGCTCAAGTGAAACAAATTTAACAGGATAACGAATTTCGTATAAGGATAATTTAAAATCTCCCTCATCCACTTCAATATATGACGGTGCAATGAGGGCACGTTTCCGTTCAGAATAAGGTGAGCCTCCAAAAAAAGCAATTGTTACTTCATCGTCATTACCAATTATACTTTGTATAATCTCTTGCTCTCTCGGGTCAAGAAATTCGGTTAACCTTTCGCGATAGCTAGTTTCACATCTTGTTGCCATTCTACCACTTGATCAACAAATGACCATTCATTTTGGCGGAAATGTTGATAAATACTCATGAAGACACCACTTTCATTTAGAAAAACACAGAGCGTCAAGAACCTGCTTACACTTCTCGTAATTTCCTACAAGACGCTCCTGCAAATTATATTCTATATATCTAAAATATCGCAGCTACTCCCATTCTAGCAAAATGCAAGGCGAGAATAGCGACAATTGGTGATATATCAATCATTCCTAATGGAGGGATAATTTTTCTAAATGGCTCCAAAAATGGTTCGACGATTTGACCTAACATTTGGCCAATCGATGTTTCACGTGCATTAGGAAACCATGACATTAAAATGTAAGCAATCACCATATATGAATAAATTTGTAGTGCATATATTAAGATCATACCAATTCCACTCATTTTTCTTTCACCACCTTTTTCTACTGATCAAATTGCTCTTGAATCATCTCCGTTATGGAACCTGTTACATCAACGTTATCCGGGGTACACAAAAATATATTCATACCCACTTTTTGAATATCTCCGCCTATCGCATAAACGGTCCCACTTAAAAAATCAACAATTCGTTTTGCTTGATCATGAGAGACCCGCTGTAAATTAATTATGACTGCTTTTCGATTTTTTAAATGATCAGCAATGTCTTGTGCTTCGTCATATGTTCGTGGCTCAAGTAAAATCATTTTTGCTCCTTTTTGAATACTCTGCAAGCTGACGACATTTTGTTGGGTTTGTGTTTTCGTTTGATTTGAACGAGATCGCCTCTTCTGTGGCTCCACTTCTTCAGTTGGATGTAAAACTTCTTCTACTTCTTCCACTTCCTCATAATGATCATCAAGCTCAAAAAAACGTTTAAATTTTGATTTCATTCCCACCATTTCCTCCTCCTTTGTTAACCTTTTCCAACTAAAGCTGAACCAATTCGGATAAATGTTGCCCCTTCCTCAAGTGCCACCTTATAATCATTAGACATACCCATTGATAACTCATGGCAAGGTGCGTGCGGCCATTTCTTTTGTTGAACACGCTGTTGAATTTCTCGTAATTTGCGGAAAATAGGTCGCGTGAGCTCAGGATCTTCAACATTAGGTGCCATTGTCATTAAACCAACTACTTCAATTCCATTATTTTCAGCTAGCTGTTCAATAAATGTTTCAACTTCATTAGAGTGTAGTCCAGATTTAGATTCTTCCCCTGATACATTTACTTGGACAAAACATTTCATCACTTTGCCCTCTGGCATGCGCTTGTCCAATTCCTTGGCAAGTGATAATCTTTCCAAGGAATGAACATAATCATACTTTCCAGCAATTTCTTTTACTTTCCTTGTTTGCAACGTCCCAATAAAATGCCACGTTCCTTCAGGTTGGAAAGCTTCCCATTTTTCTAATGCCCCTTCGATACGGTTTTCCCCAAAATGTTGGATACCAGCATCTAGTGCCTCTGCAGTGGTTTCAATTGAAACATACTTTGTTACTGCAATAATATGTATCTCGGACTGATTTCGACCAATCCTTTGACAAATTTCTTGAATATCCTCTTTAATTTTATTGACATTTTCCTGAACAGTCATTCTTTCTTCACCTTCCAAACTATCTCATTCCGATAAAACTCATAAGCCTACCAGTTTTGCCACCTTCAGCACGATGAGAAAAGAAGCGATCATCTCCTGCTGTACAATAAGAAGAAATAAGAATTTGCGATGCAGCAATTCCTTCTTGCAACAACAAATAATTATTAACCATTCGTAAATCTAATAGAAAATGATCTTCAGACATTTTTTATAAAGCAATGAGGTATCAAATGAGTGTGCAAAGCATTTATTAACGGCCTCAATCACAACTCGATTTACCTCATATCGTTCAGCACTTATACAAGGACCAATTGTAATGAGAATATCTTTCTTTTGCACCCCTTCATTTTCAACCCACAGCTTCACCATATTTGTCGCTATACGTGAAACGCTTCCCCGCCATCCAGCATGGGCTAAACCAATTAGGTTCGCTGTAGGTGCATAATAAAAGATAGGTACGCAATCAGCATATAAGCTCGTTAATAGTAGGTTGGGTTCATTTGTATACAACCCATCGGTATTACGAATAGCTGATTCCAAATCATTCGCACCCTTCCCTTTTTCCATTGCGGAAACACGAACAATCTTCGCACCATGAACTTGCTCCGATCCAACCCAATTTGAAAGTGGAAAGGAAAGATCGCCTGCTAATAATTGACGATTTTGTCGAACCAATTCTTGGTCATCATCGACATGAAAGCCCATATTTAAACTTCTGAACGGAAATCGACTTACTCCACCATTTCTTGTCGTAAATCCGACAACTAAGGAAGAAAACTTCTGTTCCCATTGCGATAGTTTAAAATAACGTTCACTTTCTTGAATAAATGGTTCCATTCCTTTCTCTCCTCGTTTAACTAAAAATAAGACGGTACTTATATTCTATCATAGGTATGAAAAAACACGAAACATCTTTCTGAGCTTTTCCTATTTTACTCGCTGTTTCACATTAAATTTTGACTGTAATTCGACCAAGATCACATCTGATCCAATCCGGATGATATTATTCCATGGAATAATGATTTCTTCGACTTCCTTACCAAACATGCTCATGACCCGTCCAGTACCACTAATCACAAGTGCGTTAATTTGGCCTGATTGTAAATCAATTTCAATATCTGTTAGTTGTCCTAATCGCTTACCATTCTCCATATTCACAATGTCTTTTGCTTGAAGTTCAGATATTTTCATGCCTCACGACTCCCTATTTATAAATTAAGTTCTTATCACTATATATGCTGTAAGGTAGTAAATTTATGTACAAATACAACTTTTCATTCAAGCTGTATTGTTGCTTTAGCAAGAGTCAATGTGTCTACTTATTGAGCATTTAAAAACCCGAAAAGGTATCCTTTTCGGTTCTCATTCCAATATTAAACTTGAGCATGTTTATTCATATGCTGTATTGCAGCTTTTTCTAAACGAGACACTTGAGCTTGTGATATCCCAATTTCATCTGCAACTTCCATTTGTGTTTTCCCTTGGAAAAACCGCATATTTAAGATCATTTTCTCGCGCTCATTTAATCGCACCATCGCTTCTTTAAGTGCAATTTCTTCAACCCAATTCACATCACGATTTCTTTCATCGCTGATTTGATCCATTACAAAAATAGGATCCCCCCATCATTGTAAATGGGTTCAAATAAAGAAACTGGGTCTTGAATCGCATCTAAAGCAAAGACAACATCCTCTTTTGGTACATTTAATACTTTTGCAATTTCTTGAACAGTCGGTTCTTTCTCCCTCTTTTTCTCTGCCATTAATTGATCACGTACTTGCAACGCCTTATACGCAATATCTCGTAATGAACGAGAAACACGTATGGGGTTATTGTCACGTAAATAGCGCCTAATTTCACCAATAATCATTGGCACTGCATATGTAGAAAATTTTACATTTTGACTTAAATCGAAATTGTCAATTGATTTCATTAAGCCAATACAACCGACTTGAAAGAGATCATCCACATACTCTCCGCGATTATTAAAGCGTTGGATTACGCTCAATACAAGCCGTAAGTTGCCATTAACTAGCGTTTCTCTTGCATCTGGATCACCATTTTGCAAACGCTGAAATAATTCACGCATTTCTGCATTTTTCAGAACAGGTAACTTAGACGTATCTACACCACATATTTCAACTTTATTTCGTGTCAATTCTTTCCCTCCTATCGCGGGAGATGATGTCTAAGAAAAGTATCTCCGGCGAAGGAAAAAATATGCACGAGCCCTACTATGCACAAAAGGCAAAAATTAGGTTCGTGCTCGTCAGCACACGAATTTTTACAAAATTTTTTTATAAAGTGTTTTTCTAACATAGCTTTTTTAAAATGTGGATGACAATCTAAAAATGAGCTGATTTTTTGAGAAATCGTTCTTAAAATGTTTATTATTTATACCATTTTATTAAATTCCTTTTGTAGGCGTTTTATAATCCTTTTTTCTAACCTAGAAATATAGGATTGTGATATACCTAGCATATCAGCAACATCCTTTTGTGTTTTTTCTTCATCCCCTGCTAGTCCAAATCTCAACTCCATAATTTGTTTCTCCCTATCATTCAATGTGTGCAATGCTTTAACGAGTAATTTCCGATCAACCTTTTCTTCAATTCCTCTTGTAATAATATCCTCTTCTGTCCCTAAGACGTCAGAAAGTAAGAGTTCATTACCATCCCAATCAATATTTAATGGTTCATCGAAAGACACCTCTGATCTTGTTTTATTATTCCGTCTTAAATACATTAAAATTTCATTCTCAATACACCTTGAAGCATATGTAGCTAGTTTAATCTTCTTTTCAGGATTAAACGTGTTAACCGCCTTAATCAATCCAATTGTACCTATACTAATTAAATCTTCAATGTTGATTCCAGTATTTTCAAATTTTCTAGCAATATAAACAACTAATCTTAAATTCCGCTCAATAAGAATGGATCGAACGGCTTTATCGCCTGATGGTAATTTTTTAAGTAGTACTGCCTCTTCTTCCTTCGTTAACGGTGGAGGAAGTGCTTCACTTCCTCCTATGTAATAAATTTCATCAGGCTTCATTCCGAGTCGATACATAATTTTATACCATAATAATTTCATCTTTAGTTTCAGCATACTAAGCCCCCTACATTTAAGTACATTAATGAAACATCTAAATGATCATTACCATTTACGATGTTTTTACTTCCCTTGAAATCTCTTGTTGTATTAACGACGGATGAATTATACTAGTAAATGATTGGTCTGACGATAGCTCTTTATCTTGAATCGCAATTAATACTTTAGACGTTTCAATCAATCCTTCTTCCATAAACAGCTTAATGCAATCTGGCCGAATCGCTACTAAAAAAGGCGATGACTGTCCTACTGCACGGTATGGAATAATGGTCAATCGACTTGATAAACGTTCAGAATCGGGATCATCGATCGTCGAAGTTTCATTAAATTGAATAAGTTGATCAATTATTTTCTTTGAATACACTTCATAAAAAGATTTGCTTCCATGACAACAACTGGCCGCTTAGTGAGCGGATCTACTAATTGATTTCCTGTATCAAGTAATCCTTTGGAATAGAGACATTTATCGTCAATTTCCACTTGAATATCAATTAATTGTTTAGCTTGAATGTGTCTGTACTCAATCTCTTGAAAACGATGTTTTGAAAAATACCATACTAGTGGAAAGCCCACACAGACGAATAGCCAACTAAAACCGCTACCATATCCTTTATTAACATTTAATAAACCATCTAACAGGTGCGAATCTGTTTGCCAAAAGAAATGAAGTGCAAATAATCCCCCCCTGTCATAAACGCAACAAAATAAAACATACAAAGCACTTGAAAAAAATAGCGGAGCCTCTTATAACCAAATCCGATTAAAACTATAAAGATTGAATAAACTACTTTAAACAAAGGCTCATAAACAATGAAACTAAATGGTGTAAATAATAAAAAGACGATAAATGATGCAAATACGGCAGCTAGTATCATTCGTAAATGTTGAAAGGGTCGCTTTAAAAGCAAATAAGTTAAAGCAATTAGCAAATAATCAATAAAAAGGTTCAATAACCAAATAAGATCAAGGTAGATCGTCATAAGCACCCTCATAGCCATCGATTTACAGCTAGTATACATTTAGTCTATTACGAAGTCTGTCAATTCATGACAGACTTCTAATACTATTTTTAAGAGATTTTCAATCAATTTGTCAGTTCTAATAGGAGGAAAATAAAATAGGAAATAAGAGGGTAAATCTTAAGACGTTCATTAAGGTGTTTTTACGTGATTTCGTCTATTTACTGATGGCGATACGTTAGACAAATCTCTATACAAAAAAGTCTGTCGACCGTCTCGCTTTTACGAGACTTTGTCGACAGACTGAGGTTTGTCCAAAATGAGACAACCTTTTAACGATTACGGTTACGTCGATTACGTAAAAATGTAGGAATATCTAACGTATCGGTTGGTTCAGCTGTAGAAGGTTTTGGTTGCTGTCCACCTCTTGTTTCCGTTTTTACTTCGTCATTTGATTGTTTCAATGTATTGCTTTTCACCGGCTTTTGTGTCAATGTTCTAGATGAATTGACCAGTTCGTTTTCTTCAAATCCAGTAGCAATGACCGTTACAACAATTTCATCTTTTAAGTTTTCATTAATTACTGAACCAAAAATCATATTTACCTCAGGATCAGATGCACCCGAGACTATTTCAGCAGCTTCATGAACTTCATATAATGATAAATTCGCACCACCGGTAATATTCATTAAAACACCTTGGGCACCGTCAACAGACGTTTCAAGTAAAGGACTTGAGATAGCCTTTTTCGCAGCTTCACTTGCTCGATTTTCTCCAGTTGCAATTCCAATTCCCATTAATGCAGAACCTTTATTACTCATAATCGTTTTTACGTCTGCAAAATCTAAATTAATTAGACCAGGTGTTGCAATTAAATCGGAAATACCTTGAACCCCTTGACGTAAGACATTATCTGCTTCTCTAAAAGCTTCTAACATCGGTGTATTCTTATCGACAATTTCCAGAATCCGGTCATTTGGAATAACGATTAATGTATCTACTTTCTCCTTTAATGCTTCTATCCCTAAAGAAGCATGTGTTGAACGTTTACGACCTTCAAACGTAAATGGTCTTGTAACTACTCCAACAGTCAATGCCCCTAACTCCTTGGCAACTTCAGCAATAACGGGGGCAGCACCAGTTCCCGTTCCACCACCCATTCCAGCGGTAATAAAAACCATATCTGCTCCAGTTAATACCTCTTCAAGGTGCTCCTTACTTTCTTCAGCTGCCTTCTTTCCAATTTCCGGATTTGCTCCGGCTCCAAGTCCTCTTGTTAATTTCCCTCCGAGCTGGAGTTTTGTTTCTGCTTTTGATAAATGTAATGCTTGAGCATCCGTATTTACTGCTATAAACTCCACACCATTTAATCCATTTTCAATCATACGATTAACGGCATTACTACCGCCACCACCAACACCGATGACTTTAATTTGTGCTAACTGATCCATATCCATCTCAAACTCTAACATGTCCGATCCTCCTATTTAAACGAAGTTGCCCGTTCGAACTTATTGAAAGAACACCTTCAAAAAGTCCTTAACCTTCCCTTTTGATTTTGGTTTTCGGTCGGCTTCGTATTTCGTTTCTTGTTTTTCTTGTTTCTTGACTGGTTGTGTATACACTGGCTCTGAATCGATTGAGACTGTAGCAGCTACTTCTCTTCCTTGTATTTTAACATTTTTATAGGCAAATTGTATTAATCCAACAGCTGTTGTGTACTGAGGCTCTCTTACACCTAAATAATCTGGCATAGCCACCCTCACATTCCCAGGTAATAATTCACTCGCTAACTCCAGTACACCAGGAATCATAACTGTCCCACCTGTTAAAACAAAACCACCAGGAAAATCACTGTAGCCCATACGATGTATTTCACGATATGTTAATTCAAACATTTCTTCGACGCGAGGCTCAATGATATTAGCTAAATCACGTTGAGTATAGTGAACACGTTCTGCTTGTCCAATCGTTGATACTTCAAATTGTTCTTCCGTTTCCGCTTCATCGATATAAGAATGTCCAAATTTCACCTTAATACGCTCAGCTTCCTCAGTCGAGGTACGTAACCCAACGGCAATATCATTCGTAATATGATCACCACCGACAGGAACGACAGCTGTATCTTTTAACGTTCCATGTTCAAAAATCGATACGGTTATTGAACCCCCACCCATATCAATGAGGCATACGCCTAAATTTTTCTCATCCTTAGAAATCGCAACAGAACCAGTCGCTAGCGGCTGCAAGCAAAAACCTACAACCTGCAGGCCCGCTCGTTCAACACATCGATATAAATTATGTAAAGCTGTTTTAGCCCCTGAAATAATCGTTCCTTCCATTTCAAGCCGAACGCCAATCATACCGCGTGGGTCATTTATTTCATCCAAACCATCAACGATAAATTGCTTTGGAATAACATCAATAATTTCTCGTTCCGGTGGAATGGACACAACTTGTGCCGCATCTATAACTCTAGTAATATCCTCATCGCTAATTTCTCGATCTGGACTAGAAACAGCGACAACTCCATGACAAGATTGCAATTGAATATGGTTACCATTCACACCAACAATGACTTGATTGATTTTCATACTAACCATGCGTTCAGCTTGATCAATTGCTCGTTTTATTGAATTTACAGTTTCATCAATATCAACGATGGCACTTTTTTTTAATTCCTTCAGAATCAACTTTACCAACACCAATTATATTCATTGTACCATTTGACATTTCCCCAATTATCACTCTGACATTGGATGTACCGATGTCTAAACTTACGTAGATTTCATTGTTGTCCATTCTATGGCACCTCCTTAAAAGATCTATTAAACGCTCCTAAGAATTCACTTTTAAAACTAGTTATTAAACATATTCAACAAGAATTAGTATTCTCCTTTAGAACTATAAGATATTTATGAATATTTTCATTCATTCATCGTAGTACGATCGGATTTCCATTTTGCTAATACTAATCTTCGAATAACAGCAATATTATTGAACAATCGAACACCGAAAGCAAAAATAGCTGCTAAATATAAGTCTACACCAAGATGAACCCCTAGAAAAGCTAAACCTGCTGCAAGTAAAATATTAAAAAAGAAACCTGAGACAAAAACATTAGTATCGAACGTTTCTTGTAGATATGCCCGAACCCCACCAAATAGGGTATCAAGTGCCGCTAATACAGCGATTGATAAATAGTTTGAATATTCATCAGGTACGCGAAAATCTGTCATAAGTCCTATAACAATTCCAATAATTAATCCTATAATCGGTAACCACATTTTTCACCTACTCCTCCTTCACTTCTTCCATAAAACGCACTCGAGGTGTTTGATCATAAGCTGGTATTACTAGTTCGTCCATTATTTCAATTGTTATTTCATACCCTTCAATCTCAAAAAATCTACTGACGCTGATACAACCATATGATTATGTAAACGTTCAGGATCATGAGCAAGGACTTTTACTTTTAATGGAAGTGGAGGTAAGCGCCGATTGTTTAAGTATGTCATTTGATTGACATCACGAAATGCTGAGGTTGTAATGATTCTTTCATTACCAACAGCTATTTCCTTAGCTCCGTAAATATTTAATTCATTAATTAAAAATCGGAAAACTTCTGAAGAAGGCATAAATCGATCATGACCAACATATTGATCATTGTAAAGTGAACGTATCGTAATTTCAATTCCTCCACCAGTTATTTCAGTTAAACCGGCTTCTGCGCGCATTTCTTCGATTTGATTTTCAAGAACAGTCACAACTTCTCCACCTACATTTTCTGCAGACTGTTCATATTGTTCTATTAATGACTGTATTTGTTCTAGTTCCTGCTCAAGGTCTTGCCTCTTCTCTTGTTCGGCCAATACCTCAGCTCTTAATTCACGAATATCCCGTGTATCTCTTATATTAGGCTCCTTAGTCGTTTGAAATTGAATAGCAATCATAAAGCCAATAACAAGTGTAATTAATGTAAATGCAGATTTCACTTTCATTCTGATCACCCGCTTTCCATCAAATGTGGATCGAGTAAAATTGAATTTTTCTTTTGAATTCGTACTGTAATTTCATCATTTACGAGCTGATTATGAACGCCTCCTGGCAGTGTCAAGGCTGACTCTAAAATGTCAGCATCGCCAATAGCAGTGACAACAAAGGGGGCAGATGAAACCTGACCATCAACTCGGATAACTGGACCGGTACACTGAATATAGGACTGTCGTGTTAAACGATAACCATTAATCGCAATCGCTTCGGCGCCAGCAACAAATAATTCATGAACGACTCGCTGTATGTGAAACTCATGGACAATATAATTATTCGGATCTTCACCATCAGGAACATAGTCAGAATCTTCTAATGATACTTCAATACCAGGTCCTTGTACTTTTACATCTCCTACTACTTTACGAAGACGATCTAGATCCTCAAGTAAATTCTTCATGCGTACTTCCTCTTCTGCATCAAGTGACGTTACATGCTCCTCTAGTTCACGTAGTTGTGCTTGATAACTCTTAAGGTCCTCTTGTAACGTTTGATTTGTCGACTGTTCTAAATTAATTGATTCCTTAATTCATCTTCTCTTTCCCATTGACGTTCGTATCCTGGATTTATACTAATTTGTTCATTAGCCATTTCGTAATTTAATGCTAATATAAACCCTGTAACAATTAATACAAAGGATAAGATGAGATGCTTACCTTTCACTTTCATCATCTTGTTCACCCTCCTCTGCTTCCCAATCTTCAAAGTATGGACTCATTCTTAAATGTAATATTCCCTTTTTATTAGTCGATCTCATCAATAATCGCCAAATATGGCGTTACTTTTTCATGAAATGAATTAATCGTTGTATGGACTTCAATCCCATCTGTCATATACATAATAAGACGTTGAGAGTCTTGATCGGTGGGCGAAAAAATAATTTCAGAGATTCTTTCCAACAAAGCAGGAGGAACTTGTCTTAGCTCTGCTGAAAGTTCAGATAAATTATCACCTTCTGAAAACCCAATTAAAATCGGTGCATCTGCAGGTATATGCGATCGATCTACCTCAGTTAAATTCATACCATTTTCTAATATTGGATAAAAACGATCATCATGGAGCAAATAACCGATTCGTTCATTTTCTATAATTGTTATTTCAATAGTTGTAGGCCAGCGTCTTTCAACAGAAGAAGATGCGATTTCAATATGTTCATTTAGTCTATTCATTGTATCTTCTATATTTACATTCCAAATACTTGTCCCAATAGTAAGCTCACTTTGCTTTAACACTTCTTCTTTCGTTAAGTGAACATTCCCTTGAATTACTACTTCACGAACGTGGCTTGCTGGAGACTGAAAATAAATGATAAGAAGAAGTAGTAAAAAAAAGAAAGATAAAAAAAACAGCAAGCGCCGATTAGCACGCTGTTTTCGTTGTTCTTTTAATGTCGGGATTTTTTCATTTATTGTAACTACTTTTTTATCATTCATTCTCAACACTCCTACTAACCATCCCAAATTCAGCGTTTTCCATCTATTTATTATAACATAACTATCACTTTAAAATCGTTAGTTCTATTCGTATTATGAGAAAAAGCACTGAAAAAAGTTATCTATCTTCAGTGCTCTCAATTCTACGTGTGAAACAGTCTCACAAAATAAACTTATGCATGCTTGCCTATCATTTCAACTTCAGTCTGTAAGTCGATCTGCTTCGTTTCTCTAATGACTGTTTTTACATGATTAATAAGATCAAGAACATCTTGTGCTTTAGCATGATTAACATTTTCTATAAAATTAGCATGCATTAACGAAATCTGTGCACCACCTATTTGATATCCTTTTAAACCAGCTTCTTCAATTAGCTGCCCCGCGTAATATGGTAGTGGGTTCCGAAATACACTTCCACAAGTAGGATTATTCCAAGGCTGTGATTCACGGCGATAATCCTTATTTGCCTGCATTTCTTTCACTATATCCTCCCTATTACCTTTCATTAATTTTAAAACAGCCTCAACACAAATCGCCTTTTCCTTTTGAAGCTTTGAAGTTCGGTATGCAAATTCAAATTGCTCATTGGACCATGTTGCAAACGTTCCATCTTCTTTCATAACAGTCGCTTCTACTAAAATATCGGCTATTTCCTTACCATGAGCACCTGCGTTCATAAAAACCGCTCCACCAACTGAGCCTGGAATTCCACCGGCAAACTCCAATCCAGAAAGCCCTTGGCGACTCAATAATGTTGCCAGTTTAATAACGGGGTACCCTCCACCAACACGGACCGTGTTAGATTGTTCATCGAACACCATGTCATCAATACCGCGATCTAGTTTGATAACAGCTCCTTCTATCCCTTGGTCACTTACAAGTAAGTTGGAGCCTCTCCCGATCACTCGCCATGGTATTTGCCCCTTTACAATTATGTCCATAGTTTTCACTAAGCTATCCAAACCATTAGGAATGATAAGTACATCAGCCGGACCGCCTATCTTCCAAGTAGTATGGTTAGCCAATGGTTCATCTATTAATACTTTCCCTACATTCTCATCCTTTAGAGCCTCAATCCAATTCATTCTATCTTCCACCTTTTTAATCCTTTTTCATGACCTGCTGTAAAACATGGTGTAAATCTTTCGCTGCCTCTGGCAAACCTAATTGTTTAGAAGCTTGATGCATCTTCGCCCATTTTTCTTCATTCGTTAAAATATCGTCCATTACTGATAATAATTTCTCTCCAGACATTTCGGATTCTTTTAATAAGACTGCCGCTCCATTTTCAGCTAACGATTGGGCATTTTTCTCTTGATGGTTGTTCGTAACATAAGGACTAGGTATTAATATACTTGGGAGACCTAAGACCGTAATCTCCGCCAACGTCGTTGCTCCGGCACGTCCCACTATTAAATCAACAGCTCCTAGTACATCGGGCATATTATGAATAAATGGTTTAATAATGACATTATCAGGATGGTCATGCTTTTTCATTTGCTCGATAACATGATCATAATGAATGGCTCCTGTTACATATACGATTTGATATGATTTACGTTTCAATTTACCCATAATCGTTAAAAAAGCCTCATTAATCGGCCTTGCCCCACGACTTCCTCCAACTATTAAGACTGTTTTTCGGTCTGCACGTAACCCCAATGACGTCCTTCCTGCTTCTGCATTAACATTCATTACTTCAGAAGCTCTTGGGTTACCTGTTAGTACAACCTTTTCTTGTGGAAAAAATTGCTTCGCCTCTTCAAAACACACAGCAATTTTAGTAACGTATTTGCTTAAGAACTTGTTTGTAAGTCCTGGTATACTATTTTGTTCATGGACAACGGTTGGTATTTTTAATTTTGCAGCAGCATAAACAACAGGGCCACAAACGTATCCTCCCGTTCCAATAACAACATCAGGCTTAAATTCTTTTAAAATTGATTTCATTTTTTTTGTTCCAGCAAGAAACCGATAGACAGTCTTAATGTTTTCAAATGAAATCGATCGTTTAAATCCAGTTATAGAAATTGATATAAATGGGATCTCTTCGCGTCTTACAATATCAGATTCTAGACCCTTCTCTGTACCCACATAAAGAATATCTGCCTGTTGGTCAACTTGCATAATTTCCTTAATTAATGCTAAGGCAGGATATATATGTCCACCAGTTCCTCCACCACTAACAACAATTCGCATAATCTTCCTCCACTAATTTGTTTAACATCATTTTAGCACGAACTAAACTTGGAATATACATTTTGAAAAAACAGGATTTTATTTTTTTCTCTTCGGTTCGTGTAACGAAGCAGGGTAAAAGCGAAATACCTAATCGATTAAATTAATCCAGAGAGTTACTTATAAATAGGACAGCTATCCACATGTAAGCTGGCCCTCTAAAAATCTAGTGATTACCGAGTGTGTCGACTTATATTAAGTAAGACACCGACTGACAGTAACATCAATGTTAAAGAAGATCCACCATAACTTAATAACGGTAGAGTAATTCCTGTAACAGGCATCAGTCCTGTTACAACGCTAATATTGATCATTACTTGTATAGCAATCATTGAAATTATTCCGACAGCTAAAAACTACCGAATAAATCAGGAGCACCTAAGGCAATTCTAACCCCTCTCCATAATAAGAGACCGAACAAACATATCACAATCATACCACCAATAAAACCTAGTTCCTCAGCTAGTATAGCAAAAATAAAATCGGTTTGTGGTTCGGGTAAATAGAAGTATTTTTGTCTACTCTCTCCTAAACCTTGGCCCCAAAGCCCCCAGGGCCAATTGCGTATAACGATTGAATGATTTGAAAACCGCTTCCTAATGGATCAGACCATGGATCCAGAAATGACGTAATTCGTTTAATCCGATAAGGAGCAGAAGCAATTAACGCAACAAAACCAGCAACACCAATTAACCCGAGCCACATAAAGTGACTAACTCTTGCTCCAGAGATAAAAATCATAACGATACACGTTCCAACCATCACCGCACCTGTCCCTAAATCGGGCTGTAGCATAATCATTCCAAATGCTAACATAACTAGAGAAAGAGAGGGCAATAAACCCTTTTTAAATGAAACTATTTTCTTTTGATTTCTCGATAAATAGCTAGCGAGAAAGGCAATCATCGCCATTTTCATAAACTCAGAGGGTTGTATTGAAAAGGCTCCTACACCTAACCAGCTACGTGCTCCTCCCCTTACAAGTCCGACACCTGGTATTAAAACAATAACTAGTAAAATGAAACAAATGATAAGTAACACCTTTGACCAAGTACGCCATGTCCAATAATCAATCCTCATGATAAACAACATGGCGGCAACACCAAGCCCAGCAAAAAATAGCTGACGTTTTAAAAAAAAGAAAGAATCATCAAAACGATAACTAGCCCAAGCTTCACTTGCACTGTATACCATAATTAAGCCGATAAGTAATAATGAAACGTCGTTAGCATTAGCAAGTAATCTGGTGCTGTTTTGCCCTTTTCCATGTAAACACCTCATCATTTTTCATAAAGTTCATCGTAATATAACCTTATGCATAAATGATAAAAACATGTCCAAGTTATCGCCAATAATGTATGTATGAATAGAAGTTAGGCAGTCCCTTACTACTTCTAAATGGTAAAAAGGGGCAAAGAAAAACGTCTTAAAAAAGGCAGTACATCAATTCCTTTTTAAGACGCTATATTCACCATTATTTCACAGACAGGCTTTCAACTGCTTGAACGAACCTTTCTCCACGTTCTTCAAACGTCTTATATTGATCCCAGCTTGCACATGCAGGTGAAAGTAAAATAACATCTCCCTTATTAGCATGCTGAAATGCTAGTAAAACCGCATCCTCCATCCACTCTGCATCAATAACCTTCTCTACACCCGCAATATGTGCAACTTCCTTAATTTTAGCGCTTGTCTCACCAAAAGTAATGATTGTGTGCACTCGTTCTAGTGAGGGTATGAGTGAATCAAACGAATTTCCACGATCTAAACCACCGGCAAGTAAAACAATAGGATCAGAAAAAGCATTTATTGCCTTCTCTGTCGCTAAAATATTCGTTGCTTTAGAGTCATTATAAAACCGCTTGCCTTCCACTTCATCAACAAATTGTAATCGATGGCGAACACCTGTAAAAGTTTTTAAAACAAATTGTATATGCTCTTTTTTTGCACCCATTATCAAGGAAACCGCTATAGCTGCTAGCACATTTTCAAGATTATGATTTCCCGGAAGAAGGATATCTTCCGTATGTATAATTGGCTCCTGTTTAAAATAAACGAACCCATTTTTTATGCTCGCTCCATTAGACAAATAACGTTTCGTTGAAAAAGGTACTTTTTTGGCATTTGAATGCTGAACCGCTTTTACTAGGTTTGAATCATCATCATTATAGATAAGCCAGTCTTGCTCATTTTGATTAGCAAATATTTTTGTTTTCGCCTGAATATATGCTTCTTTTGTTCCATGATAGTCTAAATGAGCATCAAAGATATTTAACAGAACACTAATCGCTGGCTTAAATGTAACGGTACCCATTAACTGGAAGCTGGACACTTCCAAAACGATACAATCATCCTTTGTAACACTTTCTGCAACTTCACATGAAACAGTTCCAATATTACCAGCTACAACTGGTTTTTTCGAGCTATTTTCTAGCATTTCACCGATTAACGTTGTTGTTGTCGTTTTCCCGTTGGAGCCCGTGATCGCAACAATATCAGCTTCACTAAGTATTGAAGTTAATTCAATTTCTGTTATAACGGGGATACCTAGTTCTATTGCTTTTTTTATCATTTTATTCTCGTACGGAATACCTGGATTTTTAACAACTAGTTGAAAAGAATCATCCAATAATTCGACTGGATGATGGCCACATACGACTCTTATCCCTAGCTCATCCAATTGCTGCGCTTGCGGATTTTCATGATATGGTTTTGCATCATTGATTGTAACAATGGCACCTAACTTATGTAATAATTTTGCTGCTGCTTCACCACTTTTGGCTAAACCTAAAACCAGTATTCGTTTTCCTTTAAACTTTTCGATTCCTTTCATTACAACCACACCTCTAAATAAATTCCTAGCACAGCAAAGACCATGCCAACGAACCAAAAAGTAACGACAACACGCCATTCACTCCATCCAGAAAGCTCATAATGATGATGTAGTGGACTCATTTTAAATACCCGTTTTCCTCTCGTTTTAAAAGAAATAACTTGAATGATTACTGAAAGTGTTTCAATAACAAATACTCCACCAATAATAACTAATAATATTTCCATTTTCGTTAAAATGGCTATTGCCGCAATCGCCCCACCAAGTGCGAGCGATCCCGTATCGCCCATAAATACTTTTGCCGGATGTGCATTATAAACTAAAAATCCTAATACTGCCCCAACAATTGCCGCACTAAAAATCGAGACGTCAATTAGATCCGCATACCAAGCAAGAACAGCAAATGCTCCAAAGGCCACTGCTCCAGTACCAGCTAGCAATCCATCTAATCCATCCGTTAAATTAACTGCATTCGATGCACCGACGAGCATAACAACTACAAAAGGTAAATAGAGCCAACCTAAATCAATTGATAGAGTTGTAGCCGGAATCGTAATTTCAGTCGATAAATTCATTTGATGCAAACCGAAATAAAATAGAATAGCAATTACTAATTGACCAGCTAGCTTCTGTTTCGATGTTAACCCTAAATTACGTTTTAAGACTACTTTAATAAAATCATCTAAGAAACCAACAACACCAAAGCCGACTGTGACTAGAAGAAGCAATAGAATTTCTTGACTAAAAGACAAATAGGTCAATGATACAAAAAGTGAGGTCACAATAATCGAGATGACAATGACGATTCCTCCCATTGTCGGCGTACCACTTTTCTTTTGATGTGATTTTGGTCCTTCTTCTCGAATACTCTGACCAAATTTTAACCTACGTAAAAAAGGAATAAATAATGGCGATAATAGGACTGCGATTAAGAATGATAATATTAAGGAAATTAATAAAATTTGTTGCTCAAACATCATTCATCACGCCCCCTTTCTTTTCTCTATTCGTATGTTGCATATTTTATGCTAGTCATCGTTGTATTGAAGGGGCCACTGGCATGAGTGACCCTACCACACTTTATTGTGTAAAGCTTTTCTAGCTACTTCACGATCATCAAAGTGGATCGTGTTATCACCAATAATTTGATATGTTTCATGCCCTTTTCCAGCAATAAGAACTATATCGCCTGACTTCGCACAATCAATAGCATACTGTATTGCCTCTGTACGGTCAATCACTTCTTCATAATCTCCTTCATTCACACCAGCAACCATATCAGAAAGAATTGCTTTTGGATCTTCAGAACGTGGATTATCAGAAGTAAAAATCGCTTTATCAGCATACTTTGTTGCAATTTGTGCCATAATTGGTCGCTTCGTCTTATCTCGATCGCCACCGCAGCCAACAACAGCAATTATTCGCTTCTCTGATAATTCTTTTAAAGTTTCTAACACATTTTCTAAACTATCTGGTGTATGAGCGTAATCAACAATCACAGAGAAATCTACATCTGCTTCAATCATTTCAAATCGACCGGCGATTCCTGTAACTTTTTCTAAGCTTTCCTTCATATCACTAATGGAAATATTCATTGCAATGCCAACAGCAATGGTTGCGAGAACATTATAAACACTAAATTTCCCAATAAGCTTTAATTGAAAAGGGATTTGCTTTTCAAAAGCATGTAATGTAAATGATGTACCGTTTGGCATGAGCACCACATTAGTTGCCCTAATATCAGCATCGGAAGTTATACCGTATGTAATGACATCTTGAGCGGTTAAACGAATCAATTCTTTACTTGCCGGATCATCAAGATTAATAACAGCTACTTTCTCTGTTGGTGCACTTCCTAATTGAGAAAATAACAAACCTTTGGCATATAAATACTTTTCCATTGAACCGTGATAATCTAAATGATCAGGTGAAAGATTCGTAAATACTGCTATATCAAAATCACAACCATGAACACGTCCAAGATGCAGTGCGTGTGAAGAAACCTCCATTATTGCTGTATCGACTTTCTTGTGAACCATTTCATGAAAGATTTGCTGCAGAGGCAGCGATTCTGGTGTTGTATTTTTCGTTTCTTTTGTCTCTTCACCAATTTTTGTATACATCGTACCGATCAAACCGGTCTTTTTCCGTTTGGCGAGTAACACTCGTTCGAGCAAATGTGTAACAGTTGTTTTTCCATTTGTCCCAGTAACACCGATTAATTGAAGATCGGACGTAGGGTAACGATAGAAGTGACATGCTACTTTAGCCATTACCCTTCTTGAATCCTTCACGACAATAACCGGTACTGAAACAGGAAGGGGACGTTCCGCAATAATGGCGACAGCACCTTGTTCAACCGCTTTTTCTGCAAAATCATGCCCGTCGACAGTATAACCTTTAATACAAATAAATACTGTACCTTGCTCCACTTCTCGTGAATCCATAGCCAATGACGTGACAATTGGGTTTTTGTCAGCCATAGTTGACTTGTAAAAACGTATTGGCTTTAATAACTCTTTCAAGTTCATTACCTTTTTATCTCCTTCTCAACTGACATACCAACTACCATTTTATAAGGGTTGCTCTCAATTGTCACCCATATAAAGTCTTATTGTTGACCCAGATGATACTTTTATCCCAGGGGAAGGGGATTGTGCTAGGACATACTTCCCTTCACCTTCAACTTCCAATTGTAATTCATAATATGATTCATTTAATTCTCGCTGTGTTCTTCCAACTAAATCAGGCACTTCTACAAGAGGTACATCACTCCACGTTAGTTCTTTTTCAACTTGATCTTCACGTCTTTCAACATTTAAGGCAAGTAAACTATCTTCGATGATATTACCTACGATCGGTGCTGCAACAACCCCTCCGAATTGAATCGTATCTTTCGGATTATCAATTGCGACATAGACGACAATTTGTGGGTCATCCGCAGGTGCAAAACCAATAAAAGAAACGATATGATTATTTTCTAAATAGCGGCCATCCTTCGCTTTTTGTGCTGTCCCGGTTTTTCCACCAACACGATAGCCATCAATATATGCACCTTTTCCAGAACCAAGTGCAACAACATGCTCTAATGCATATCTAACTTCCTCTGAAGTCTCCTCCGAAATGACTTGACGCTTCATCGTCGGTGTCCTTTGTTCTACGACTTCACCTGTTAATGGATCTACAAATTCCTTTGCAATAAACGGTTGATATACATAGCCCCCATTTACAGCAGCTGAAACAGCTGTTACCTGTTGAAGCGGTGTAACAGCCACACCTTGGCCAAACGAGGTTGTAGCTTGTTCAAGAGGGCCAACCCGTTCACGATTAAATAAGATTCCTGTTCCTTCGCCTTGTAAATCAATACCGGTTTTTTTTCCAAAACCGAAGTCTTCAATATAATCAAAGAGGCGATCTGTCCCGAGACGTTGACCTAATTCAACAAACCCAGGGTTACATGAATTTTGCACAACTTCTAAAAACGTTTGCTCACCGTGTCCTCCCTTTTTCCAGCACCGTATGTTACGACCTGCAACCTCAATGTATCCAGGATCATAAAAGGTATCTTTTCTTAAATCGACTTCATTTTCTTCAATTGCAGCAGCTAATGTAATAATTTTAAAAGTCGAACCTGGCTCATATTGCATCCAGACCGGCTTATTTTGATTATAAATTTCTGATGGAACCTCTTGGAAATTTTCCGGATTATAGTCAGGGCGACTACTCATCGCCAAAATTTCTCCCGTATTGGGGTTCATTGCAATCGCAATCGCCCCATCTGTCGATACGTTGCTTCAGCAATGTCCAATTCGCGCTCTACGATCGTTTGAATTTGACTATCAATCGTTAGACGTAAATCATATCCATTTTTTGGAGACGAGTATTCATCGGCTAAGTTAGGCATTTTACTTCCTTTTGCAGTTGCAAAAAAGATACATGTCCTTTATGCCCTTTTAAGGCGTCGTCATAATACAACTCTAACCCTGTCAATCCTTGATTATCAATACCAGCAAATCCAAGTACATGAGATAAATACGATCCATTCGGGTAGTGTCTTTTACTATCTTCGGCAATATAAACCCCTGGTAAACGTAAATCACGTACTTCACTTGCTTTTTCTTTTGATACTTTACGGTTAACATGAATCATTGACACACTTTTTGTAATTTCTTTATAAACATCTTTATGATCTAAATCTAATACATTTGCTAATTTTTCAGCGGTATCAACCGGATCCTGAATTTGTCTTGGAACAACAATGATCGATGGTGCACTTACATTTGTTGCTAATACAACATCATTGCGGTCCCGTATTTCACCACGTTTTGCTTCAAATGGAACATCTCGACTCCATGAATCTTCAGCCCGTTCCGTTAACCAATCGCCCATAGCAAATTGAACGTATCCAAGCCTTAAAATCATAATTAGAAACGCAATAAACCCGAACATTAATACGAGAATGAGCCTTTTGCGGACCGTAACGTTAGATACTCTCACCGAAATCACTCCTACAATACATACTGCTATTAACGTATGCTTGTACGAGGAGAGTTAGAACATTACTCGTCCTCTTCCTCTATAGCCATTTCTACATTGTCAGCGTCTGCTTCTATATCCGTTTCTTCATTATCAGCTTCCACTGATACATCTTGTTCAGATTTTCTTTCTAAATCAACGACCATATAATCACCAATTGTGATTTTTGTTCCTGGTTCAATACTTTGGGATACAACATAACCGTGTCCAAATATAGAGATATCCATCTCTGTTAATTCAGCTAATTTACGCACATCTCTACTTGACCAACCAGTCATATCAGGAACGTTAAACGTTTGATCATCCGTTAGCAGGAATAAGCGTTCACCTGGTAATGCACTTTTGCCACCTATAGGATGTTGAGCAATAACCTCTTTTCCATCTCCTAGTATCATCACATCTAGATTAGTTTGGTCAATGGCTTGTTCTAATTCACTACCTGTTAATGTAGTGAAATCAGTCACAACATACTCATTATTAACTGTCTCGGTGATTTCTATCTCCGTTGGCGAAATATTTAAATATTGTAAACTATGCTTCATTATCGTGTTAAAGATGAGAGCTGTCGGCTCTGAACCTGATTGAAAGAGGTCTATTTTAGGTCTTTCCACAGCAACATAAACAAGTACTTTTGGCTCGTCTTTAGGGGCCATTCCGATAAATGAAAAAATATTCTCTCCATGTCCATTTATGTAACCACCATTTGGGGAAGGAATTTGAGCTGTCCCTGTTTTTCCAATTACATCAAACCCTTCAAGGTAGTAAGCATTCCCTGTCCCTACAGGTGAGGTTACTACTTGTTCTAGTAAGTCTCTTACATGTTCCGCTGTATCTTGTGAAATAGGTTCTCCAGCCACTTCTGGCATATTTTCAAAAATAACTTCACCATTTTGTGAGTTAACAATTTTAGACACAACAAATGGTTTCATCATTTGCCCATTGTTAGCAATTGCTGTTGCTGCTTGCACTTGCTGAATAGGCGTCACTGCTGAGCCTTGTCCAAAAGACGTTGAAGCTGCTTCTACTGGTCCGTTACGATCAATCGCACTTGTCACCTCACCCGGTAAATCAATCCCTGTTGGTTGATCAAATCCAAAACGTGTTAAATAATCATATAATTTCTTTTGACCGAGCTTCTCCAATGTTAAGCGTGACATCGCTACATTTGATGAACGGAGAAAACCTTCATCAAAACTAATCATCCCCCAACCTACACGGTTATTATGATCGCCAATCGTCGATGTTCCTATTTGGTATTGTCCTGATTGGTAATGCTCGCTACCATTATACACTCCTTCTTCAATTGCTGCGGCTACTGTAAACATTTTCATTGTAGAACCCGGTTCATACCGATCGGCAATTGCATAATTCAGGTAGTTTGTAATGTTTTCATATTCGTTTGGATTAAAACTAGGGCGATTACTCATCGCTAACACTTCTCCGGTTTTCGGATCTACTACAATTGCGATCATTCTTTCAGGTTCATAGTCTTCCTCCACTTGTGTCATTACCTGTTCAAGTGCAGTTTGAATATTTGTATCAAGAGTAGTATATATTTCGTGTCCATGTTTTGGTGGGATAATTTGTTCGTTTGCATTCGGTAGACGGATCCACTTCATATCCTTTTGAAATGTTACCTTTCCATCTTCAGCTTGCAAGTATTCATCTAAACTTTGCTCTAATCCCATTCGAGCTTCTTCCATATCTCTGTCTGTATAACCAATGACATGGGAAGCATACGTTTGCTTCGGATAAAAACGGCGTGGCTCTTCTCGGAAATAAATCCCTTCAAGTTCTAGAGCTTCAATTTCCTTCATTCGTTCATATGTAAGATTTCTTGCTCCGGAACCCAATTCTACTTGAAATCGATCACTCGTTAATAAACGAGTTAATTCTTCTTCACTCATATTAATATAAGGAGATAAGATAGCTGCTGTCTCTTCAGGTTTCCTGACATAATAACGTTGGTCTTTGTTTAAAACGGCATATACCGTAAATGATGGAACTTCTTGTGCAAGTGCACTGCCTTCCCGATCAAAGATTGTCCCCCTTTTCCCTTCAATAACTTGTTCTTGAGTCCACCTTTGCTCACCAATTTCAATTAAATCATTTCCATTAATTGTTTGTGCAGCTTGTATATAAATAATTCTTCCTGTTAATGTAAGAAAAACGATTAGTATGACAAATAATAGGAAAACAGCACGCTTATTCGTAACGACACGCTTCAAATCCATTTATCTCACCTCTTTTACTTCATTCATTATTATTATTGTTATATTAATCAAATTCGGCGAGAAAAAACTAGTCCAAACTGAACTAGTTTTGTACAACTTTTATTTTATCGTCGTCTAATACCATTCCTAATTCTTTAGCAATAGATAAAATTCGCTCAGGCTCACTTAACTCCAAAACTTGTAAATGAAGTCCATTATTAATTTCTTGTTGCATAACAATATCACGTTCTAATTGATAAACATCGCGATTTACCGTATAGAGGGTGGCAAAATTATGTACAATGACACTTAAAATAACAAACATTATAAGAGCAACAATTGCCATAATTAATTTTTCACCTAGCGTAACGGATGTACGTGTTCTCTTTATACTTTTATGCGTTTTTACTTGTGTTTGCTCTTGGTGCTGAACTTGCCGTGCAACCATACTCATGATTAGTTCCCCCTTATCCTATTTTTGTTTCTCGGCAATACGTAATTTAGCAGATCGTGCACGATTGTTTTCCTCTAACTCCTCTTCTGAAGGAACAATCGGTTTCCTTGTAATCATCTTTAATTCTGGTATAAACTCTTCTGGAATCACTGGTAGCCTGGTGGTAAATCTGGCCCTTTGCTTTTTTCTTTCATAATTCCCTTGCATAATCGATCCTCAAGTGAATGAAAGGTAATAACCGAAATGCGCCCACCTACTGATAGCATGCTTATCGCATCCTCAAGAGCTTCTTCAAAAGCTCCGAGTTCATCGTTAACGGCAATTCGGATAGCTTGGAATGTTCTTTTTGCTGGATGTCCACCTTTACGTCTTGCCGGAGCAGGAATCGCTTCTTTAATAATGTCTACTAGCTCACTCGTACGTTCAATTGGTTTTTCTTCACGTCTTGCTTCGATTTTTCTAGCAATTTGCTTGGCAAATTTCTCCTCACCATAACGTGAAATAATTGATACAAGCTTAGCAAAAGGCCAATTATTCACAACATCAGTAGCCGAAAGCTGTTGTGTTTGATCCATTCTCATATCAAGGATTGCGTCCTGGTGATAGCTAAAGCCACGTTCCGCTTCATCTAATTGTGGGCTTGAAACTCCAAGGTCAAATAATACCCCATCTACTTTTTTGACACCACGTTTGTGCAATTCTTGCTTTAAAAAACGAAAATTACTTTTAATTAATGTTACGTTGTTTTTAAAGCTTCGCTAACTTTTCACTAGCATTAGCTAATGCTACCTCATCTTGATCAAATGCAAATAAATGTCCATTTTTTAATTTTTCAACTATTTTTGTGGAATGGCCTGCTCCACCGAGCGTACAGTCAACATAAATACCGTCCGGCTTAATATGCAATCCCTCAACAGCTTCCTCTTTTAAAACGGTAATATGACGAAACAAACCTCCACCTCCATTTTTACAGGTCAAAATCAATAATATTTTCTGCTATCTCGCTAAATGACTCTTCCGACTCTGCGAAATATTCTTCCCAAATCGCTTTACTCCATACTTCAACACGATTAGAAACACCAATAACAACACATTCTTTTTCTAATTTGGCGTATTCACGTAATGGTGAGGCGATATTTACTCTACCTTGTTTATCTAATTCACATTCAGTAGCACCTGAAAAGAAAAAACGAGTAAAAGCTCTCGCATCTTTTTTCGTAAAAGGAAGGGATTTTAATTTTTCTTCTAGTTTTACCCACTCGTCCTGGGGATAAACGAATAGACATCGGTCGAGGCCCCGTGTCACTACAAATGTTGCTCCTAAAGCTGTTCTAAATTTCGCTGGAACAATCATTCTGCCTTATCATCAACGTTATGATGATATTCCCCCATAACATCGAGAAACAACTCCCTCCACTTCCTAACAATAAAGTACCACATTCCCCCACTTTGTACCACCTAATTTAAAAAATTTCTCCACAAAAAAATCCTGCCTTATTCAGACAGGATTTCATTTTTATATTTCGACAGCTTCTTTTTACAAAAAAATCATAAATAGACAAGCTTATGATTTCGACTCAAAGGTAGTTCTTGTGACAACCATTTTTTAAATTCGCCTTCTCCAAGTACATTCATGATCACAAACGGATGTATAATACGTTCCTGAGGTTTGTTTAATGGCGAAAGCCATTGACTTGACTCAGCAAATTTTTTTAATGTGTCTTCATGTGCTTGTCGAACGAAATTTTGCATCTTTTTTTCAATAAAATCTAATTGATATTCAATTAGTTCAATATTTTTTTTACTTAATCGCTCTAACGTCTGATCCATATTTGACGTCAATTCACGAATTGGCTGATGACTATCGCGAATTTGAGCTTTTGCCTGATTCACAATTTCCTCAATAGGATATGGATTGACTTTTTCAAGCCAACGAGTACGAAGCGCTTCCATTTCTCCATTTAAAAAAGGTAGAATATCATAATTCATTTCATTTAGCCATTTGTTAACAGTTGTCGGAACGAACGTCATATGGTAACGCAATATGACTGGAGGTACCTTAAGGTCAAATTGTTCAAAAACAGGCTTTAATGTAGCCCAATAAGCAATCTCACCTGGACCACCAATAAATGCCAATACAGGTAAAAGCCATTCTTGCATAAGCGGACGAGTGACAACATTATTACTGAAACGTTCTGGTTGCTCTTCAACGATCTTTATTAGCTCACTTTTCGTATATGTATAATTCGTACCTTGAATCAAAAATTGATGATGATCATAATCAATTCGCCTTCTAGTACCATCAACTTCTAAAATAAGTGAGCATTTAGTGATTCCGTTCCAATTGGTTTCCCGTAACCAGATTGTTGAAACAATCGCTCTCCTAATTGTTGAGCTTCTTGAACAGCTTCCACATGGAAAATTAAATCTTTGAAATATTCTTTTTCTAGCTGACGAATAAAAGGATCATGTGCATCAAGTAAAAGTAAACCTTGATCAGCAAAAAGCCAATGCATCAAAAGTCTAAAAAAGTCAACAAAGCTATCAGATTGTTGCAAATAATTAGAAACCTTTTTATATAGAGTGCACGTATAGGCTGTTTCGGGTAATGTCGCAAACACCTCATCAAGCCAACGCTGCATTATTTCTTGATTAAGTGGAACGTTTGAGGCGGAAGTATAGGTAGAAACATCATCATATAAATGTTTTTTCCAGTTCAAATGGTGTTGTTTATAAACAAAACGTATTTCATCCAAATCATGGTCTTCACCAGCAATCCAAAAAATTGGAATAACGGCTATACCTAATTGCTGTTCTTGTTTCTTTGCTAAAGCTACAATGGACATTGCTTTATAGACCGTGTACAACGGCCCTGTTAGCAAACCAGCTTGTTGTCCACCAACGATAACAACTGATTGTTCATTTTGTAGTTTCTCAATTTGCTTCATCGCTACATGATTGTTTTCTATATCACTGTAGACATCTTGAAAATAAGTAAGAAGTTCTTTACGTTTATAGCTACGCGACTGTATATCTTGAAGCCTTTTATTAAAAACCTGTTCATCCTTTAGTGAATAATCAAAAAAAGAAACAGCTTTTTCATTATATCGTAAATAATCATCGATAAATGGGTTAATTGATAAGTCAAATTCCTTTACATTCATCCTTATGCGTCCCTTCTTTTAGCATTCCTACTCACTATATCAAAGAATAACGATGCAAGAAAGTAATATGACCTAACTATTTAAACGAACAATATTTACGATAAGTCCAATGAAAAATAATGAGATATGTAAAAATAAAAAAAACAATAAAAATTAAAACGCCAAATCCCTCTAACTAATTTGCGAATTTGAATATCCCCAGAAACATACCAGTGTAACCACGTAAAACTGATTGCAATGATTACAATGACAGCTAATAGTAATAAAAGAAGCGAGTGACCGAAAATTTCGCTTAAGATAAAATGTACCGAAGCGATAAATAAAATCGTCGACCAATCTGAAGCAAAACGAATGGCTTTTTTACGATCTTTTTTTCGTTTCATATATATCCAATATAAAAAATACCAGCTTACGATAGGTAAAGTGACAAGTGTCGCTATGAACCATGCAAAAAGTTGCATTAGCGTACCCCCTTTTGCCATTCAATCGCTTTAATCGCCTGAAACATCATCTCAACGTTTTCAATTTTCATTCCCTTTTCTTTACCTACCTTTAGAACGTTACCTACAATCGCTTCAATTTCTGTTTTTCGTCCATTTTGAATGTCTGCAAGCATCGACGAAACATTCTGTTTTGTTCGTTTACATATACGACAAACATAATTCCACAACTCATCTTCATTTGATAATTCAAACACATCAATAACCTCTTTAAATAGTTTTTTCATTATAGAATGGATGAAATCATTGTTTAGTAATTCTCCATTTTTAACTTGAAATAATGCAGTAAGAGGGTTAATACATATATTTACCACCATTTTTTCAAGTATAACTTTATACCAATCATCTACCTCTTCAAACTGTAACAAGGGTATATTGGAAACGCTAGTACGTATTAGACTTTGCTCTCCTAACTGATTGTACCCCCACTTAATTGATCCTAGCCCTGTATGAGCTACAGAGTAGTCATTTATTCGCTTTGCCCCGTGTTCAACAACACCGACAGCAACTTCCGTATGTATGTAATGAGATAAATCTTGTATATGTTGCATTCCGTTTTGCAAAAATAAAATGGCCTTCATAGAAAATCTCTTTTTAGTTAATTCCTTATTGATTAACGGCCAATCATATGCTTTCACCGTGATAATGACAACATCAAACGTCTCAATGGATTCTATAAAATCATTGAATAGACATGTCTTCACCTTAACTTTGTCTGTTTCACCGTCCGAATATACCATGTGAAGGAATTGATCTTGTAATTGTTTTAATTGCTCATTTCTTCTAACTACTAATGTTACATCCTGACTATTTTTTTTTAAATAATAGCTAATGAGCATCCCAATTGCACCAGAGCCAATGACTGCTACTTTCACTAACTTGCTTCTCCCTTCTCATGCTATCTAGAATATAATCACATTTTCTCATTCTTTCTAACTCGAAAGAATAGTACTTTAGACCTAATTAAGCTATATTTATAAACATTCATTATACCACTCTCTATCTTCATTCAATGATCATAGTTCCTTTTACAGTTCAAAAGCATTAGACCACCTCTCAAAAAAATACACTTTGGACGACAAACAGAACCAAAGTGTAAAAAGAGATTTATGCTTCTTTTGTTGCTTCATCATTTATACCTAATTTTCTTGCTCGATCCATAATAGAAAGTAACGTCCGATAATCTTCTTCCATCATTTTTTTCTCTCGTTCAACTTTTTCTAATCTTTGTTTTAAACGGTTATTTTCGTCTTGTAACGCTTCGTAATCTGAAGAAGTCACATGATTTTGATGTTCCTTCAAATAATCATTCAAGAAAGTAACTGCTTTTTCTAAAGTCAAATCTGATTCTAACGTTTTTTCTTCTTCAACTACCTGTTGGTTCACTTCTGGTTGTAGTTCTTTCGCAGTTTCTAGTTCATGATCAGGCTGTAAATACTTTTTACCTTTTGAACGTTGTTTCTTTGCTAATAGTATAGCTGATTCATACTTTTTACGAATCGTAGAATTCCAGCGAAACCCACAAGCAGCACCAGTTCTAGATAGTCGTTTCCCTACTTCTTCAAATGCTGCTAATTGAGTGCTCCCCTCTCGAATGTGCCTTAAAACAACCTCCGCTAAAATTAAATCTTCATCCGTCGTCCAAGCATCTTGTCTAATTGCTGTCACACCGACACCCTCCTTTAATCACATTTATCCTATACGTATGCATCTACTAGAATAGAAAGACGCATGACAATAAAAAATGTATAATTCTATTAATAAATTATGACCTTTTTTCCAAAGTTGTATTCATTAACAAATATACAGAGCGTAATTTTTTAATAGTACATTGACTTATGAAAGGGGGTTCTTTCATAAATGTAACGAGCTTGAGACCGTGCCCTCTTTCGAATCTTTCCACATTTTCACGAGTTACTTCGTGTTTCTCTCTAATCACTTCTATGAAAGTATTAATGCTCATTTAATAAAACACTACACTAATCATCAAATGAGAAGTATAAAACAAAAAAAGACGAAAAAGGATGATCCTTTTCGTCTTTTCTTCAAAACAATTATTTACTTACAACATCTCGGCCTTTGTATGTGCCACACTCTTTACAAATACGGTGAGCGAGCTTTAATTCCCCACACTCAGGACATTTAACCATTCCAGGTACTGCTAACTTAATGTGAGTACGACGCTTATTTTTACGAGTTTTAGATGTTCTTCTAAAAGGTACCGCCATCATTCCCACCTCCTTATAGAACTATAAATTATAATAAAAATGAAGGTTCGACCTATTGTCGGTACTTCCATTTCCTACTCTTTTTCAAAAAACTTGGCAAGATCCGCTAAACGAGGATCAATGCGATTTTCCTTTTTCTCTTCTGTAACTAATTCCCAATGCTTTCCTTCTGGTGGTGCAATTGGTTTAGAAACGTTCTCAGCAAACACTTGAATCGGTATTTCTAATAACACAGCTTCTTCGATAACAGGTTTCAAATCAACTATTTCTCCCTCAAAAAATGAATATCTTCTTGATCAACATCAGCTGTCACGTAATCATTCTTCGGATGAAATTGACGGATCACATCAAGGTTAATTGGAAATTCAACATCAGCCAACGTTCTCGAACATGGCAAAACGAGTGTCCCAGAAATGTGCATCGTAAAGGTTAAGAGTGAACCTTTATACAACAATTCTCCCTTTACTCTAATTGGAGAAACATCACGAATTTCATTATTACTATTCATTATATTTGAAAGCTCAATCGTTTCATCGAATGTAAATGGTTTATGTTTAGCAACTTGGAGTTGCTGCAGAGACCATTTCAACATGTTGATCACCTCTAAAACAACAAGATTAAGTATATCTCTACCTTATTTGAATGTCAATCTTTTTCTTTACACACAAATACTTGTTTTATACATGACGTTTATTGTAGCATGACAAAAAGGGTAAGTAAAGCAGATGTCTCAATTCATTAAGGGGGTAACAAAATGCGAGCTGTTGGAATTATTGTAGAGTACAATCCATTTCATAATGGACACCTTTACCAATTAAGACAAGCTAAAAAAGATAGCAATGCTGACATTGTCATTGTCGTTATGAGTGCAACCTTTTTACAAAGAGGGGAGCCCGCATTCGTATCTAAATGGGCTCGAACTGAAATGGCACTAGCAAATGGTGCTGATATCGTTATAGAATTACCTTATGCTTTCTCTTGTCAAAAAGCCGAACAATTTGCCAATGGTGCAATACAAATTTTATCTGAAATTGCGGCACATTCCATTCACTTTGGCAGTGAAGCAGGAAACATTGCTCCTTTTTATGAATTAGTCGAAGCAATCAAACGCGATCAACCGACAATTGACAAATACGTCAAGCAATATATACAAAAAGGAGTTAGCTATCCTCGTGCTTTTTCAAATGCTTTACAGCAAGTGAATCAACAAACCACATTGTCATTAACTGAACCTAATAATATTTTAGGCTACCATTATATTAAAGCAATTATGGAACAAAATAGCGTCCTAAAAGCATCTACGACAAAACGAGTACAAGCTCATTATCACGACAAAACGATTGGTTTAGGTAGGATTGCAAGTGCAACAAGCATCCGTGAATCAATAAAAAAAGGCATGCAAATTGAAGATATCGCACATACACTACCACAATCAACAGCTCAAATCCTTCAATCCTATTTTCACTTGAATAAAACATATCATACATGGAATCTTTATTTTCCATTTTTACAATATAAAATCATCTCTTCAACTCACGAACAATTAAAGCAAATTTACGAATGTGAAGAAGGACTTGAATATCGTTTAAAAGAAACGATCCAGCATACGTACACTTTTGATGATTGGATGAATCAAATGAAAACGAAACGTTATACTAGAACGAGGTTACAACGTCTCGCTAGCCATATATTAACGAATACAACGAAAGAAGAAATGCACCAGGCGTATTCAGAAGGGCTTTCCTATATTCAATTATTAGGTTTCAGTGCACAAGGACAACTTTATTTGAAACAAACAAGGAAAGAAAGAGAAGTCCCGTTATTAACAAAAAGAGCAAATGCTAAAGGGACAATTTCTGACCTAGAAAAAAAAGCCTCGCGAATTTACACTCAACCACTTTCTAAGCATGCAAGAGAAAAGGCAATAGCCCAAGAATTTGGTGCTCCTATTCAAAGAAGATCTTAATATGAATTCTTTCAAATACAACCGTAAAAATGCCTAAGCGGATTTCTCCGTTTAGGCATTTTTTACTTATTACGGTAACGAATTGAGAAAGTCCAAAGCCTCCTGAAAAGAATCAACCGGAATAATTTCCATCTCGGTACCGATATCTTCTGCTGCAGCTAATGCTTCTTCATAGTTTGAATTTTCCGCTCCTTTTTCATATGGAGCAAAAAAATACTCTGCTCCTGCCTTGTCTGCAGCTAATACTTTTTGATGTGCTCCGCCAATACGACCTACAACACCACTTTCTGAAATTGTTCCTGTTCCTGCTATATGATATCCTTTTGTTATGTCCTCTTCTGTCAACTGGTTATACATTTCTAAGGAAAACATGAGTCCTGCTGATGGTCCGCCAATTTGACTCGTATCAATCTTCACATTCGGATCGACAACAAGCGTACGATCGGTTACAGGAGCTGAAATTCCAATTCCAACTCGTCCTTCTGGTGCCCCCATTATTTCGGGAAAAGCGGCAAATCCTAATTCAAGCAATAGCGTTTCTTCATCACGCTTAATGGTCAGCTCAACGGTTTCGTCCACATTTTTTTCACTTAGCATATGTATTAATTCTTCAGCCGCTCGCACTTCCTCATCGTTTACTTTAAGTATTCGATCGCCTACGTTAAGAATTCCATCTGCTGGCATATCCTCGATAATTTGTGTAACAATCACGCCATGATAATCGTATTCGATTTTCTTTTTTGCTGATTCATAAGCGACAATCATAGCCGTTTCCTGAGAGCTGTTCATAGCCATAAGTTGACGATGATGATATTCTTCATCACTTTCACCTTCTAGACGGATTTGATCTTCATGATACAACAAACGATATGGACTTAAAAACGACCATCCATAAAAAAGCAAATTTGCTTTACCCATTTGCACGGTCGTAAGCATAAAGGACCCTTCCTCTTCAAATCCATTTTCTACCTCTATCACTTCACTTAAAACTTTAGCATCACCTGGCTGTGAATAGTAGTAAGGAAGTGGGAAAAAATTGATTACGAGTAGGATCAGAATAAGGATCACCCACCTTTTACTTAAAAAGGGCTTTGTTTTTTCAGGTTTCATCAATAGTTAACACTCCCTCCACGTAGCTATTGTCTTTTTGATTTCCTCAATTTGTTCTCTAGCTGCTTCTTCTCCGCTTTTAATGAGATTATCAATTTCCGTAAAAGCTAACGGGTTAACCTGCCTAGCTATCGGTCTAATCATAAATGTACTCTCCATTTCTTGGGCTCGAACTAGTTCTCGTGTCATAATATCCATACTTTGGACCATAATATCATAAATCGATTTCATTTTTGCCGTTTGTTTTAAATAAGATACATCTACGGCAATCGTAATGTCTGCCCCTTTTTCTTTTAGAGCCAATACTGGAACACGGTCGATTACCCCACCATCTACCAACGTTCTTCCTTCAATCACTTCAGGTACAAATATGCCTGGAATAGCGATACTTGCACGGACGATAGAAGCTATGTCTCCTTTTTCAAATAACACCCGCTCCCCATTAGTAATATCTGTCGCTACGACTACCATTTTTGGGGTTAGCTCTTCTAATTTCTTTCCTTTTGCTAACAAGCGAATGAGATTTTTTACTTTTTTTCCCGCAATTAGTCCCATTCTCGGAATGATAAAATCAACAAAATATTTCCTTCTAAACATAGTTGCAAAACGATGGATTTGTTCTGGTGAATGGCCAACGGCGTAAAGACAACCTATAAGAGCTCCCATGCTACTTCCTGACATCACATCAATCGGGATGTTTTCTTCTTCTAATACTTTTAAAACCCCAATATGAGCAAGTCCTCTAGAGCCACCAGAACCTAGTGCTAACCCTATTTTCGGACGATTTCCCACCATACATCCCCTCTTTCAATTCTATTTTTATTTACTTAGAAATGATATGGTCTAATATTCATCCGTATACGTATAGTTATAGAGTAGGACAACTCGTCTAATTGCAAGGGGGATATATAGTGCCATTATCAATGACAAAGTCTATCGTACTCGCTTTAGTTAGCTTATTACTTGCTGCTTCTTTAATGATTTTTCCTAAAGAGGTGCTCGAAGCTTCCGTTCGTGGGATGCAAATGTGGTGGAATGTCGTTTTTCCTTCCTTGTTGCCTTTTTTTATTGTCTCTGAACTTCTAATCGGATTTGGTGTTGTTTCGTTCATTGGTGCCCTACTCGAACCGCTCATGCGCCCATTATTTCGTGTTCCTGGTACTGGCGGATTTGTATGGGCTATGGGATTAGCATCAGGTTATCCCGCAGGGGCTAAACTGACCGCAAGACTTAGACAAGAAAAAAAACTAACACAAGTGGAAGCTGAAAGGCTCGTTTCATTTACAAACTCTTCTAACCCACTTTTTATATTCGGTGCAATTGCAGTCGGTTTTTTTCATGACGCTACTCTAGGTCTATTGCTAGCATTATCACACTATTTAGGTAATATCGTTGTTGGAATATGTATGAGATTCCATGGGAACAAACAAGAAAAAGCTTCAACCGAAAAGAGACAAACAAAAACGTGGAAGCAAGCATTTACCCTTATGCACGAAGAACGTGTTCGTGACGGAAGACCTCTTGGAAAATTATTAGGTGATGCAGCACAATCCTCGATCCGCACATTACTAATGATCGGTGGATTTATCATTTTATTTTCGGTACTAAATACGATATTGAGTCTCGTTGGAATTACGAGTGCAGTCGCAGCACTTTTTTCTGTTATACTTGCGATTTTCCACATCCCAAGCTCCTTAAGTTACCCACTTATTTCAGGGTTATTTGAAATTACGTTAGGAGCTAAGCTAGCAAGTGAATCTCAATCTACTCTTTTTCAACAAGTCATTGTGACGAGTTTCTTTTTAGCTTTTAGTGGTTTTTCCGTTCAAGCACAAGTAGCAAGTATATTAGCAGATACTGATATTCGCTTCAAACCTTTTTTTATTGCTCGACTATTTCACGGCGTATTTGCAGCCAGTTTTGCCTATTTATTATGGGATCCTCTTTATCAGCAACACTTAACAGAAAACGGACAAACATATGCTATTGCCGTTTTTATGTATGAGTATTCCGTGCCGTGGTTTTATAGTGCATGGGAGCTGCTCGTCCAATATGGATTTATGATAACTTTCCTTGCACTAACTATTTATTTGCTTATATTACTAAGAAAAACACGGAACAGCTTAACATAATACGTTCATATTCATTCACTGTAGGCAGTGTATTCTTTCTTTAAAAAAGAGTGGAGATTTCCACTCTTTTTATTGATGATTAAATTTCTTCCGTAAAGCACGTTCAACACATTCTGGTACTAATCCAGATATATCCCCATTATATTTGGCAACTTCTTTCACGATACTTGAGCTTAAATATGAAAATTGGTGATTCGTCATCATAAAAAACGTTTCTATTTCAGGCCCAAGCTTTTTATTAATCGAAGCGACTTGCATCTCATATTCGAAGTCGGAAACGGCACGTAAGCCACGGATAATGGTTTTGGCTTTTCTTTTCTTCATGTATTCAATTAAAAGACCATCAAAAGTCTCAACTATTACATTTGGAATATGAGAAGTTGCTTCTTCAATTAACTCAACTCTTTCATCAGTAGAAAACAGAGGTTCCTTATTACGATTATGTAAGATAGCCACAATCACCTCATCAAACACATGCGAGCCACGTGTAATAATATCAAGGTGTCCATATGTAATTGGATCAAAGCTACCTGAGCATACAGCAATATTTGCCATTGTTTGACTCCTTTTTGTCTTTATTGTTCCTCATATTGGAAAATTAATATTTTCGTATCACCATACACTTCTTTTTTTACACATTCTAATGTTGAAACAGTACCTTCAATTAGTGTATTCGCTCCACATTCACAAACGATCATACCATTCTCGTTTAGCAAATGGAAATCCGCAATGATACTAAGCTCAGATTCAAGCTTCTGCTTCGCATATGGAGGATCTAAAAAAATCAGATCAAAGGAACGATTACGTTTAATTAATGCTTTAAGCGCACGATGAGCATCATTACGATACACTTCAGCTTGTTCGTTCAAGGAACAGCGGTGTAAATTTTCTTTTATAATTTCAATCGCTTTCTTATTTTGATCAACAAAGACAGCTTCATCCATTCCTCTACTTAAAGCTTCGATTCCGAGCCCACCTGTTCCAGCATATAAATCTAACGTCACACCCCCAGAAAAGAAAGGACCTACTATATTAAAGATTGCCTCTTTTACTTTATCTGTAGTTGGCCTTGTAGAAGAGCCTGGAACAGCTCTTAACGATAGACCTTTTTTTCTACCTGATATAATTCTCACATTACCACCTATATTCTATTTTATGTCTTAACATATTTTATCCTATTCTAACCGTTAAGAAAAGAAGGACCTAACGTTTTTCACTGCGCACCTTTTTGCTCTATAGATAGGAAATTTACAGTAAAATGTATGTATGAAAAAACAATATAGCGGACATACTTCAATTAGTAGCATTCACATATGTGTTGCTACAACCGCGGAGAAGGCTTACGTTTCCCCATAAGTTCTTCCTCCGGTTTCTCCTCTCCCATAGCCTTAGATACATACCGATGTATGTGTAAGGCACCTCGCAAGATTATTCTTGCGAGGATTTTTTTATTCGCTAGGATTAAGGAGAAACTAATTTTATAGAAAGAAGGAATGAGAATGATTCAACGATTTATTAAATTAGGGGAAGGTTATAATGATATTTATGAGTTAATCGAATTAGCACGAACGAATAAAAATCGTCTACATATGCTTTTACAATTAGATACAATCATTTCCGATCGTCCAATGTCTTCTATTGTTCTTATCTTACAGCCAGCAACTCCAGGGAAAATGATGCCGCTTTTCATATGTTTAGAAGGGATTGTAAGTCCAACCTATAAAGAAACGGAACGTTATCAGCTTATTACTTCACTAGCAGATGAGCTTAACACGACCATTCATCGTTTAGAAGTTAGGCCATCAAGTAGTTTTTCAGAAGAGGAATTGTATTTTCACTATTTAATCGGTGTCTTACGAATGAACAGGTATATTCCTCCTTTACAATAGGTTGTTTTCGCAATAGAAACGGATAAGGATGAAGTAAATTTATGAGTAATAACATAACATACAAGATCTTAAAAAACTGATAACATTGATACTAACAGTAGCAACGGTCTATATAATCATCTACGGAGCGACATTTATGATAGAAGTATTTGTAAAAGTGTGTAAGAGCTTGTATACAGTTGGTTATGAATTAGGTAGTTTTCTACGGGGGATTTTAGCTGGAAGAAACTAAACAGGGTTAAGTTTAGCTAGAATCATAAAAAAGAGCCAAAATACCCATTTTGGCTCTTTTTTCATCTATATACCCATTTTGTAATCGTATTCTTTTGCTTTATCTGGCTTTGCATTTTGGAAATCTGTATCGACAAAAGGTCGCATAGAAGGTTGGACATCACGGACAAAGTGAGTGTTTTGTAGTTTTTTCACAATCTCATCAACCTTTTCTTGATCGCAGTAAATAATGGCGTATTTCATTTTTTTCGAAACATAATATACATGACCAAATCGCCGAAGCTGTCGTACAAATTTTAATGATGTTAGCCAAATTGCAACACCTTGTCGCTTCCTTTCTAGCATAAAAGTAGGCTCTCCTTTAATGTTACGTTGATCGTTCTATTGTTAGTTTAGCATGCTTTTTCTTAAGCAACAATAGAGTTATTATTTACAACCACAACTCCCTGAAGCACATCCACCACTACACGACATTGAATCAAAAAAAGGATTGCCTGTTGGAACCTTTATCGTTTTTGAGACAGAATGAGCAATAATCTCACTAATTTCATTTAATAAGCTTTCTAATTCTCGTTCAGCTTTTTTAAACGACACAACCGAATCAGATAAGTCGACAGCTCTTTTCGCTTTCCTAATTTCCGTGGAAATTTTATCGTAATCAGGGTGGTATTTACCGAACCGCTGTACATCTTCATATTGTTCCTTCAATTGATTAAAAGTAGCAATAAGTGCTTGTGCTTCACCGTCTTGCTCTAATATTTTTTTTGCTTCTATATAATCATTATATGTTTCAGATTGAATAACGGCATTGGCTAACTCTTCTGCACCGTCTAACAACTCAATTGTAGACATTGTTGCTAGCATTTATAGCACCTCCTACTTCGTTTAGTATACCATGAAATAAATCAATCACAATATATGTGCACATCTTCTCATATTTTATTGACAGCAGATAATGCTAAGAATATAATTTTTCCATCTATACATTGATTTTCATTACAACATCTTTGCAACTAAATGTTCTACCTGACTATTTCTAAAGAGGTGCAAAAAATTGAATATCGTTACATTTAATCCATTTCGTACTATTGGCATTCCCGGCATTAAATATGTAAAACCTGAGCACATGTTTGAAGAACGAGATAAAATTGCTACAGCAGATATATGTTTATTCCCTGAAAATTGGCAAGTTAATGCACTTGTTTATGGATGAAGAAAAACATTTTCCCTAGTATTCAATCCATTCAACTAGGATTTAATAAAATTGAAGTGACAAGAGGGTTATGGAGTGTCGTACCGGAACATGTTCCGAAAACACTAATCTTAGGGAATAATCAGGAAAATGTTAATCGTGTTTTTGCTGAGTTTTCATTTCCGTTTGTTGCAAAAGAAATTCGCAGCTCAATGGGAAAAGGAGTATTTTTAATTAAAACACACGAACAATTTCATGAGTATGCTGAACAAAATCCGTATTTATATGTTCAAGAGTACCTCCCGATCGACCGTGACTTACGTGTGTGTGTTGTTGGTAATGATGTTATAACTGCATATTGGCGAATCAATCAATCGAATTCATTTCATAATAACGTTGCCAAAGGAGCCCACATTTCATTTGATGACATACCCGAAGCTGCACTTGAGCTTGTCCGCCATACAGCTAATCGTCTTGGAATTAATCATGCTGGGTTCGATTTAGTAGAAGTGGATGGACATTACTATTTTCTAGAGTTTAATACACTGTTTGGAAATCAAGGATTCCAACAACAAGGCATTTCGGTCGAGGGTTACATTTATCGTTATATTACTGAAATGTTTACTCAACCGTAATCGATAACACTTCCTCTAATCCTTCGTATGGAGTGTGATCATTTTGAATTACTTGGATTTTAATTTCATGATCTCCTTTAGGTAAATCTCGCATATAAAACGCTGGTTCAAAAACCGTTGCAATGTGTTCATCATCTACATACACTCGTAAATGCCTTCATTTTCTTGATGAAGGTTCCTACTGCTTCACGTTTAAATGAAAATCCAGTTAATTGGCACTCAACAAACAATTGACTTCCATCCAAATGATAGTCAACATCTAGGTGTAACGGATTTCCGGTTTCAATCGAAACAGATCCTACACTTAAAATTGGTTCAACAGTAATTGATTTGTTATTAGCAACTGCATGATTTGATAAAGACAATATAAACAGAATTGCAATAACTATTATATGACGTTTCATATTAACACCCCTTATTAGTATATCTTGTGCAAGACAAACAGTCCTATACGAGTGATTTCTTTATGTCTACTATTAAAAATAGCTTGATAAGAAGATGCCACTTATCAAGCTTTCACATTTATTATGTTCAAGTATTTTGCCCCATTTTTAACATTTCCATTACCATCATAATAAGACCTAATGATTCTTGCATTTTTTCAACTCTTTGAGGGAATGTCCGACCATAAAATTGATTTGCTTCTTTTTCTAACAGTGAGATTTGCGAAGGATCACGACTAAGCTTACGATACCAATTGGGATGTTGTCTAATAAATTGACGAAGCTCTGGCTGCTGTTCATATAGATATTGCTGCACTTCTAATCGCATCTCTTACACGACCTTTCTTAATCTCTTCGAAAAGAAAAGGATGATCATTCGGTTGCTGGTGCTTTTGATCCGGTTGTTTTTGAAAGGATTGAACCACATTTTGTACATTTCCAAGAACTGAGCTGAACTGGTTTAAATGTTGTTGTAGATCATCGAAATTCAACTTACTTACTAACCCCATAATTTGACCTAATGCATTGGTTGCTCCCGCATTCGTTGTTTCTTCTTGTTTTTCTTTATTATTCTCACTATTTTCACGATCTGGTTCCTTTTCGGTTGTCATATACGTGCTCCAATGTTCATGCTCTTCACCGAATACACTCCACTCTTCAAACAGTTCTTGTAATGATTTATTATTTTCACTTACCTCTTTTATAAGATGAGGATTTCTTCCCATAAATTCTTTAAACTGCAAAACTGATGGATGAAGTCCATTTTTGCTCATCTTATCACCACCTTAAACGCTCTTTTACTACTATATTATACGCAAGAGCCTAGTCCGAGGTGATCATTCATTTATGTTTGCCCATGGCGTCATAAAATTTTGTGTATAATAGTCTTGAAACACTCCGACACCAAGGTGAGTAAACTCTTCATGAAGTAAATTAACTCGATGCCCTTCACTATTCAGCCAACCTTCAACTGCTGCTAAACCATCCATATACATTGCTGCGATATTTTCACCTGCTAATCGAAAGCGAATGTCTTTACGATCAAAGCGATCATCTAGCTCGCCATATTCAGGCGATGTATGCGAAAAATATTCTTTTTCCTTCATTTCTCGGCTATGCTCATAAGCAACAACGGAAACATCCTCTTCCCATTTATAAGGTTCTAACCCGTGTCTAGCACGTATAACATTTGAATAGTCAAATATTTGCCTCGCTTCTCCTTTCTCAACTTCCTGCCATACCTCGTTAGATACAGTCGGTCTCTCAGGTGTCACTCCAATATAGGAAACCGAATAAGGCCTCATCTCTACTAACGTATCAGCATCTAAAACACGTATACTTGAAAGTTCGCCCGTAAACGTATCAAAGTAAAGCTGGACCCAATCTCCATCAACTTCAACTAATGGCCTCGAGGTTAGATCTTCATTACTCAATTGAAATTGATATTGACCTTTTGATGCTTTAACCTCTACTTGATTAGAAAAGGAAAAATACTCATCTAACTCCTCATACGTATCGGCAAACGAATAGAAAGAATCGATTAGATCACCAGCGGCGAATACCGTAACAACATGATCATCCTGTATTCCCATTTGCAAATAAGAAGTAGGTTTCTCATCATGCGGGTATATCCACCAATCATATGAATAAATAGCCTGATCAATTCGAACAGGCTCACCAAAACGCTCCATCACTTCACTACTTAAGAGACCAATTAACGATTGCTCATTACTATCTAGTTCCTCATTTTCATCTTCATGATCTACTGGGTCATCTTCAACGCTTTGTTCATCTTCTAACAATGGAACGTCTTCTATTTCGAAATCATCTGGTTCGCTTATCGGCTTACTCATCCGTTCATCTGACTCAATAATTAGAAAAAAAGAAGAAGACAAACGAGTATAGCCATAATCAGTAACTTCTTCATAGGGCACCTCAATTCTGTAATAAATAACTCCTATATTCATTCGATTTTCATATCGTTGTTCCTTCCTCTAAGGTTGTATCAATATGTCGAAACCAAATCTCCACAAAACATTCATGATTAAAGATTGCATCAATGCTTAATTCATACTATCATTAAAAGAGTACATATAAGATCAATTGGAGGCGGATTAACAGTGAGGTTTGATCACATTGAATTAGCTGATAAAGAATTACGATTTGAAACTCTCCGATATGCATGTGAATCAATTGGACTTGTTCACGCAGGTCAATGGGACTATGAACGTGTTATGTTCGATTATAAAATCGTAAACCAAGGAAACACTTATTATTTGCGAGTACCTGCATACGCTATTAAAGGGGAAATTCCAAAAGAGGACACGATTGTAAAACTAATGACACCAATTCTTGGTAAGCATTATTATCCACACGGTGTTGAGTATGAAGGTGAGGAGTTCCCACAACAAATTATTGATAAGTGTAATAAAAAGCTAGAGCTTCTTAAAGCGAATTTAGAATCAGAAGAAGAGTAAAAGGATGGCCAGCCATTCTTTTACTCTTCTTTACGCTCCCGTATCGTTACAATTCTTAAAGCTCCATTTTTAAGACGGTTCATCTCAAATGTTACATAACGATCAATCAATTGTATTTCATCATTAGGATAACGAATAGCGACAGATTCATATGCATCGACATAGTACTCTCCTACTTCATCTTCGTATACGTTCTCTACATTAAATTCTAATAGCTCTTTTTAGCACCATTACTATGTAAATCATCTACGTATCTTCTTAATGAATGATAAAAACTTACATTTTCCATTAAAAAAGGTTCGACGTCATTAATATGACCGTTATTAACTGAATCAACCATCGCTTTTTTATAGTCAGTCACAAACTCCACTAATTCTTCATCGTTTTCTACTAGCGTTAACGATAACGGATCAGGTGATTGGCAAGCAACTAGTATTAGAAAGCTAATAAAAACAAGCCATTTTACTACTTTCACTAAAGACACACACCTTTCACAAAATTAAAGCCCTTTACATTGATTAAACACTTGAATGAGTATACCATAAGAATAGAAATACATATATATCTGTTCAATTAAATGGCTTCATAATATAATAGAATGAAGAGTTCAGTCTTGATCTCATGTTTTACATATACACTCTTCAAACCAACATTTGACTAACGTATATCATTCTTGTAGAAGAGAGGAGTCCGAAATTGGCAGCTTTCATGACTAAACGTACAATTATCCTTATTATTAGCTTAATCGCTCTAGCGATTGCAGCTTATTTTATTATTCCAATATCGATTCCATTATTAGTGGCCTTCTTCAGTGCTTTGCTGTTATCACCTACGGTTGAATCTTTACACAAACGTCTTCGCTTAAAGCGGAACTTAGCTGTTATGATCGTTTTCACCTTATTTATTTGCTTTATTGGATTAGCTGGCTATTATACTGTTACAAAAGCGATTACCCAAGGTTCACAAATTGTAGAAAATTTACCACAACACATTAATGACATTAATCGTGCCTGGCTTAATTTTCAACGTAACATGGAACAAGAATATGACAATTTACCACCTGAGCTCGTTGAAGAAATTAACGTTTTAGTGACCAGAACATTAAACGACATTCGTGACACGATTAATGAGCGAAATATTATAAACGACGTAACAGCGTTTGTTTCAAGTATTCCAGGTTACCTTGTATCAATCATCGTTTATTTAATTGCTTTATTTTTATTTTTACTTGAATTACCTGTTTTAAAACGTAAGTTCTTCTCTTATTTATCTGATAAAACAAAGGAAAAAGTAAACTTTATGACATCGCGATTAAAGCATGTCCTATGGGGCTTTTTAAAAGCACAATTTCTTGTTAGTATAGTTATTTTTGTCGTATCGTTAATTGGTCTTTTATTGATCGCACCTGATGTCGCCCTGATTATGGCCTTTGTCATTTGGATTATCGACTTTATTCCGTTAATTGGGTCAATTGCCATCTTAGCACCATGGGCTATCTTTCAATTGTTTGCAGGAAATATTAGCATGGGCACACAACTACTTATTCTAGCCGCAATATTACTTGTCATACGGAGAACAGTTGAACCAAAAGTGATGGGGCAGCAAATTGGTCTATCTCCATTAGCCACACTCATTGCCATGTACATAGGTCTAATGTTATTTGGGGTGTTAGGTTTTATTATTGGACCTCTCATAGTCATTGCTTTTACATCGGCAAAAGAAGCTGGCATTATTAAACTGAATTTTAAAATATAATAAGAAATTCAAATCGCACTGGCATCGTTTTTACAACATTGTAACGATGCCAGTGCTTTCTCCTGTATCAGATTATTTTCTTGTTAATCCTCATACTACTAATATGCTACAACGCCCTTCACATGCTTGAAGAGGCGTTTATTGTGCTTACTTATTTGAACTTATGGAACTGTAAAAATTTTAAAAGCGAAATGCCCAAAAGATTATCTATCTTTGCATTGCATCATTTGTCATTCTTTATTCATTTGTAGCTTCTGTTGTTTCTTTTCAATTCGATTAAATGCTAAAAGCGCACTCCACATCACAAATAGTGTTAGCAGACTTCCACAGAAAAACAATGTCAAGCCAGGTAAAAAGTTAAAGACATGATACACAACATAAAAGCCTACACCAATAAAAATCATAATATGTGGATTAAGTAATGCAAATAAAAATGCGTGCTGAAAATACTGTCGAAACGTTAAATCAAAATGTACGAACACTGGCATGATCATTAAACAGACGGCTAGATAACATATCGCTAGTAAAACAAAAACAATCGACAAAATCATATGCAAATATCCACTAGTAGTACCTAAATAAAGAAAATCGATATAAAGGATATATCCGACGACTGCTACCACTAAGCCTACCGCATTTGCACGTATGAAATCTTTTTTCATAACGGATACAAATGTTTTAAAAATCGGAATATCATCCTCTTTTAAAATCATTTGCCGTATAATCGTAAACATTGCAACAGTTGCAGGGAAGAAACCGAAGAGTACTAACCCAATAATTGTGAAGCCTATCCATAACAAATTAATGTAAGCTAATCTCATCACCCAATCCGCTATCGTATAAAGTGGCGTATCTGTCAAATTTCTCTGCATCATCTTCATCCTTTAAACAAATTCATTTATACCAATGCTCTAAAACATCAATACCGACATCGTTTAACTCTCGGTCCCTCATCATTACCGCAATAAGAGGCTCCGAGTATTCAATATTTAACTCCTTGAAAAGATTAGAATTACTATTCATTTCAAGTGCGTACACATGCTTATCACCTGTAAGTTCATTTGTTCCGTAAAATCGATGATTAACTTCTTCTTTGCTCGCTATCTCATCTAATGGATGTAATATGACAGGGTCAAAAATAATGTTGTACATCCAGTCCTCTACAACGAATATATCTGCTTCACCTGCTACCATTTCAACCGTTAGCTTTTCCGGGGACGATAAATACATATGAATATTTGTTTCAATCGAAGGGTCGTTATATATGTTCGCTGTATATTCAGTCAATGGATTTGTTAGAGCAGATGGCAAATCTGAAAAAAACATAATCGTTAAAGAAGATGGTTCTTTTTGACTGCATCCAACTAATTGAAGGAAACATCCAAAACTAAATAAGAGAAGTAGTAAACGTTTTCTCAATATAAACACCCTTTAATATCCTTTAAATGTAGGATGTCTCACTAGAAACACCCTACATTTATCATTTTATAATAATTGTAACCAGCTAAGTTGTATATCCCCTCTTAAAACGACATAAAGGTCAACACAATTTTCAGATATAGCCTCTTTTACATCTGTTTGCAATTGTTGCCACTGATGTGTACCATCAATCACAATCGAAGCGATAATATCACCATCAACACTTCCAACTCTAAGCTGAATCTCGGCTGCAGCTTCACTATAAACTCTCACTTTCCATTGCGAAAACGGGTAACTAAGATCATTTTGGTAAAACCCGATCCAACCATTTTGATCATTAGTTCGAATACAATATTCTCTATTTTCACCTTCATCTACGTAAACATTGTGATAATCATCATAATTAAAGGCCTTAACCTTATTCTTAAATGTACGTTGTTCTAACTCATCTCCAATTATGTCAATGGTCGTTTGTAACGGTAAGTTTGCTGAAGAGGTTCCGACCATAATCGTATAGGTGCCAGTTTCTACTTTATATGATTCACTTACAACATCCCAGAATGCTAACTCAGAAGCCGGTAATTCGAATTTCACTTGAGCACTTTCACCACTCTTTATCGATAAGCGTTTAAAATTCTTAAGTGTTTTTAACGGTCTCTTCACACGAGAATGGTTTGCTTTCACATAAAGCTGAACAACTTCATCACCATCAAATGTACCGCTATTTTCAACAGTAAATTCAATTTGTATACGATCATTTTGATTTGCTTTATCACAAGACAATTTCAATTGTCGATAGTCAAAATGAGTGTAACTTAAGCCATGTCCAAATGGATAAAGGACATCACCATCAAAATATTGGTATGTTCTCTTCCCTTTTATAATATCATAATCCATAATACTTGGTAGCTGATCCACAGATTTGTACCATGTCATGCTTAACCGTCCTGCTGGATTATAATCACCAAATAGAACATCAGCAACAGCTGAGCCGAGCTCTGGTCCAGCATGTGAAGAATAGACAATGGCAGGTATATGTTCATCTGCAATTTACTGCATAAGGGTAACTACTAACAATCACGACAATTACATTCTTATTAACTTCCTTAACTGCACGAACTAAATGTTCTTGATCTGGTGGAAGAATAATATCCTTACGATCTATCGTTTCTTTCCCATTAATAAATGGACTATTTCCGACAAAAACAATCGCCGTATCCGCATGACTGGCTAATTTCACAGCTTCCTCTAAACCATTTTCAACGGTCTCTATCTCAAATAAATCACTATGCTCTATCTTATTATCGCCTATTTGTAATCGGCCGTTCTCACCAATCCAAATCGATTGACCATCCCATGCATTTAATTTCGTCGTTTCTTTTTTTGTTAATGTAAATAATTCCTTTACAAACCAGCCTCTTGCTTCCTCGGCCGTTGCAGTAAGATACGTATCACCTGTTGTAACAAATTTTCCCGTTGTCGTTGACTTTAATGTTTGACTTCCCCATCCCCAATCAGTAAATTGAAAAACCTCTGCATCATTTATATTTTTATCGGCCACAAGCTTATATTCGTCATCGGAATCAATCCCGATATAATGCCCAGTCTGTTTTGAACGGATTTTCACTAAATGATAGCCCTCATGACTAACAACTTCTTTCTCTTCAATCTTTGATCGAATACCATCTAATGGCGTGATACGATAAGACGGCGTTCCACTATACCAATCTGCATGTACATCATTACACAATGGTCCTAGTACAGCAACCTTATGTACATTTGACGATTGTAAAGGCAATGTTTCTGCTTCATTTTTTAATAGAACAACCTGTTCTTGTGCTGCTTTGTACGAAAGCTCTTGGTGCTCCTTTGCTAACAGCTTTGATTCAGGAATATTTGTATAAGGATTTCTCTCTTTATCGAATTCTCCCAACCAAAAACGAACACGGAACGCATTTCTCAAGCTATATCGAGATCCGCCTCTACTAACAACCCTTGCTGCAGTGCCTCTCTAATTGCTTCTAAAGACTCCTCTTTATCATCTGTAATACTATCAATCCCACTTTTAATCGTATCAGCCATACCTTCGGCATGATTGTCATAGTACTTATGATCTCTTGCTATTCCTAATACATCACCTGCATCACTTACAATAAAACCATCCATTCCCCATGCTTCTTTTACAAGTTCTTTAACATATGGATGAAGTAATGCTGGTGTCCCATTAATGGAATTATAGGCTGTCATCATCGATTTTGCTTTACCTTTAATAAAAACCGGTTCAAACGCCTTTAAATAATATTCATGCATATTACGTGGATCAATACTAGCTGAACATTCTCCACGATCGACTTCATTATTGTTTCCTAGAAAGTGTTTTAACGTTGCAACCGTTTTTAAATATTCAGGATGATCCCCTTGCATTCCTTTTACTAGCTCGGTTGCAAGTTCCCCAACAAGTGTCGGATCTTCCCCATACGCTTCTTCTGTCCGTCCCCAACGAGGATCACGCTCTAGATCAACTGTAGGTGCCCATAATGTTAAACCGTTCACATCCGGATCCTTTTGATAAAAGACACGTGCCTCATCACCAATCACCTCTCCAATTTGTTTCATTAAATGGCGATTCCATGTATGAGATAACCCTATATTTTGTGGGAAAACAGTCGCTTCTCCTAACCATGCGATACCATGAGCTGCTTCTGTTCCTTGTTTATGTGCTTTAATGCCTAATCGTTTAATTTCAGGTTGAAATTGATGCATCAATGTAATTTTCTCTTCCAATGTAAATCTCGAAACTAAATCATTAACCCTCTCATCAATTGGTAAATCGGGATTTTGAAATGGAAAATCATATTTCTTTGTCATTTAAGAACTCCCCTTTATCATTCATTAAAATAAAACGCTTTCAATATATAGTAAGCTTAATACATAGACGACTTGCACTCTACCGAATGATTTCCAACAAAATTCATATATTAATTTCATATTATCATAACCTTAAAACAGGTTACTATTTTAATCCACACTTTAATTTGATCTAGTACAATCATTGGAATGTTCTAAACAAATAAAGGTGGCGTCTAAAAGATTGATTTCACCTTTATTAGACGCCACTTATTTCCATTATTAGTTATTCCATAATTCAACACGTTTCTGTACTAGGTCAGTGAAATGTTGTTCCATCTCTTCAACACCAATTGCATCTAATTCATCCATAAAGCGATCATACACATTATCAAAATTATCTGGTTCAGTTAAAATCGCTTCAGGAATACGAGTAAACATTGTATCTTGTGCACGTTGGAATGGTAATGCTATTGGAGAATCAGAATCATAGTTGATTTCCCACGCTGCTCCCCACGGCTTAACAGGGAATTGATCACCATCTGGGAATAAATCTGCCCAAATTTCCGCACCGTATGCATCTAAAACTTCTTTCTCTACTTCTGTATAATCGTCTCTTAATGTTTCAGGTCTATTAATTGTAAATGGCTGTCCTGTTGAATCTAAAACTCCATCGCCATAATGTGGTCCATATGCTTTATACATATCAATACCTGTACGTTTATTAAAGTTACTATCACTTAACCGTTCTTCACGCTGTTCTTGAGTTAAATAGCGATTACCATCTTCATCAAGTTGATAGTGAACGTCTTCAATTCCCCAGTTATTTAAAATTTGTGCTTCTTCTGAAGCCATCCAATCTAAGAACTTAATAGCTCGTACTGGATCTGGATTATCGACTGTAATTCCAATTCCCCAAGAAGGTAAATATCCTGTGCTTTGGAAATTACGATGCTCATAGCTCTCATCTAACGTTACAGGGTATACTCCATACATTCTTTCAAATTTTCCATCTTCACGTAACGCTGTTTGTGGCTCAGATATTGACCATTCAGCATCAATAAGTCCTAGTACACGTCCGGATGCAATTTTTGATTTATATTGATCTTCTTGTTGAACAAACGCTTCATCGTCAAGTAATCCTTCAGCATTCATATGGTTTAACCAACGGAAATATTCTCTCTCTTCTGGACGACGATAATGTAACATTGCTTCATGTGTTTCTTCATCAATATACCATTCACCGTCATCAGATGCACCTGTTGCCCAGAAAGCAGGGTTTGTAACAGAGATGAGTAAGCGCCAATCATCCGCTAATAATGATAGTGGTATTGTCGGTTGTCCGTCAATCTCTGGGTACATTTCATAATATTCCCTGATAGCGTTCTCAAAATCCTTCACAGTGCGAATTTCAGGATACCCTAACTCACGTACAACTTCATGCTGTAACCAGAAACCATTACCAGGAGTCCACCATTCCTCATCAACAGGGTTTGTCCCTAAGAAATAAATGGAATCATCCTCATCACTCCATTGCATACGCTCTAAATAATCACCATAAACTTCCTTAATATTTGGACCATGCTCTTCAATTAGTGGACGAAGGTCGATCATTGCTCCTGCGTCTACCAATAAATTTCCATCTCCTTTAGGAAGGACAAAGTCAGGATATTCTCCACTAGCTGCAATTAATGATATTCGTTCAGCAGGATCTCCTAATGCAAAATCCCCTTCTAATGTAACACCAGTTTCTTCTAAAATCACTTGCCCTACTTCAGTATTCATACCATCCCAGTCTGGATTATTATCTGCTGCAAAGAATGAAAATGTAATCGGCTCTAGGCTCCATCAAGTTCAACATCAGGTGTATCTTGATCACTTTGATTATCAGTTGTGCCTTCTTCACTGCTGTTACACGCTGCAATCAATACTAGTAAACTGACAGCAATGATTCCCCCTAATAATTTTCTGTACATTTGAGACATTTCTCAAAACCTCCCCTTTTTAGTATGTTACTTTATTATTATTATCAGGTGTACTTTTTATCGTACACCTGTAATAAACACGTATTATTTTACTGCTCCAAGTGTCATTCCTTTTACAAAATAACGTTGCAAAAATGGATAGACGAGTAGAATCGGTACGATCGTAACAATCGTAATGGCCATTCTTACCGATTCCGGAGATACACGATTGATTAAATCTGCACCTTGATTTCCCCTTACAGAATCAATACCTGCACTCGTTGACGTATTTTGTAATATTTTCATTAACTCATATTGCAATGTTGTTAATGATGCGTTGGCACTATTATATATATAGGTATCAAACCACATATTCCACTGCATAACGGCAATAAATAAAGCTATGGTCGCTAATACAGGCTTACAGATAGGTAATATAATTCTCATGAATATGGTGAAATCATTTGCTCCATCCATTTTCGCCGATTCTTGTAAGGCAAACGGTAATCCATCCATAAACGACCGAATAATAATGATGTTCCAAGCACTTACTAGTAACGGAAGGATATAAACAGCAAATGTATTAATTAATCCTAAATCTCGCATAAGCATATACGTTGGGATTAAACCACCGCTAAAGAACATCGTAAGAACAATAACAGTCGAAACAAACCGTCGTGCCTGGAAATCTTGTCGACTTAATACATATGCAACCATCGCACAAATAAATAATCCGAATACTGTACCAATAACTGTACGCAATACTGAGTTAATAAAGCCTGTAACTAAGCTATCGTATTGCAAAATGACTTGATAATTATCGAATGTAAATGCTCGCGGCCATGCATAAATCCCCCCACGAACTGTATCACTCGATTCATTGAACGAAATTGCTAATACATTTAAAAACGGGTATAACATGATGACTATTACAATCGACATAATAATATAGTTTGATATGTCAAAGATTTTTTCAGATGTACTAGTAGCAAATAGACTAGACTTTTTTTTCATTTCCAACCCCCCTCTACATTACACTTGTCTTCGTTAATCGCTTAAATATCCCATTAGCTAATAAGAGTAACGTGATACTGACAAATGAATTAAATATTCCAATTGCCGTACCATACGAATATCTTCCCATTCCGATACCATAATTAAGCGCATACATTTCAAGAACTTCTGAATATTCCCTGACAAGTGAGTTTCCTAAAAGGAGCTGTCTTTCAAAACCAATACTAATCATACTTCCAATAGAAAGGATTAGAATAACCATGATCGTCGGTCTTATTCCAGGTATCGTTATATGCCAAATTCTCCGCCATCTGCCGGCTCCATCTACTCTAGCAGCTTCATATAATTGTGGATCAATCCCTGCCATAGCAGCTAAGAAGATAATCGAATTCCATCCCATTTCTTTCCAAACATCTGCCAAAGTCACGATTCCCCAAAACAACTCGCCTTGCGCCATAAACTGTATCGGTCGATCAATTAAATTTAACCCAACAAGGATTTCATTTATAATTCCACCATCTGTCGAAAGCATCTTCGTTACAATACCTGCAACAACAACCCACGATACAAAATGCGGTAAATATGAAACCGTTTGAACAGACCTCTTGAATATTGAATCCTTTAATTCATTTAGTAAAACCGCAAATAAAATTGGTATTACAAAACCAGCTATTAATAACATCACACTCATCGCAAGTGTGTTTCTTAGTACTAAATAAAAGTGGTCATCTTGAAATAATTGAATAAAGTGCTCAAAGCCTACCCATTCTTGTTCTGTAATAGCCCTTCCAGGACGGTAATTTTGGAAGGCCATTGTCCATCCCCACACAGGGAGATAATTGAAAATAAATACCCAAATAACAACTGGGATTGACATTAAATATAGGATTTTTTGATTTTTCATCGTTTTCCAAAAACTCTTTTTCTTTACTTCAATAACCTCAGGTTTTGAAGGCGCTTTCTCTGGCTTCGCATCCACGATATCCCCCTCCTCTTTACAAATTAATCATAACGAAATTAGTCTTACATAAATACCACAATGATTTTAACTAAATTCATGCAGAAATTTATAAATGTATACGCTTACACATCTGGATTATAGCCACTTAAAGCGTTTACACAATACAAATTAGAGATTTTCCTATGATTTTTAGTGATCTGATCCATTTTGCTTTAATCCTTATTCATTTTTAAACATGTGAGAACGCTGTCATAATAAATCATAATTAAAGGAAATATTGTTATACATAAAAAAGCTTAATGCATCACTTGCAGCATCAAGCTTTTCGTACATTTCATAAAATAAACTCCTAATTATTTAGATCATTTAATCCAGGTGCATGTTCATTTGGTAATTCTGGCATTTCGGGTACCGGGTATCCTTTAGGTGGTTCTGTTACAGATAACTCTCCACCATTTCTACTTGGAGTAGTTCCTGAGAAAATATCAGCTATTAACGTATTATCTAATCTGAAATTAAACTGTGCATTATGGAAGCCCATATCGACATATTTTCGACATTCTGGGTATTTATTCAAATCATAATTAGGTATTGGAAATAATTTTCCCCAGTTAACACCTAAAGTCTCTAAAGCTTTGGCAAATGCATTTTGATGTGCATTATCTCTAACCATTAAAAAGGCAATCGTTTCTCTAAGGGTTTTATTATTACTCATTTCATATATTCTTGATTTTTGCAGGACACCTGTTGATTCTAAGGTAACGTTATTAAGTAAATTAGCTGCTAAATTCCCATGATCATATACCCATGACCCATTCCATGGATTGCCCGCAGCGTCTACAGGAAGGGAGGCTTTAGCCCATGATGTAATGATGAGGATTTGCTCCGTCGTCTATCATATCATCTAATGGAGCACTATCATTAGCTTGATTACCGGGCAGCTCACCGCCAGATTCGTTCAAAAGTTGATTGATAGTAGACTGAACGAGTTCGACGTGACTAAGTTCTTCTAAGAAAATACCTCTTATTAAGTCACGATATTTCTTGTCCTTCCCTCTAAAATTCGCACTTTGAAAAGAAAACTGCATCATTGTCCGCATTTCACCGAATTGTCCACCTAACGTTTCCTGAAGGACTCTCGCGGCATGTGGGTCTGGTTTATCTACAACGATCATATTGATAAGGTCTTCTTTATAAAAATACATGATCACTCTTCTCCTTTGTATTGGAATTAAGCTTAGTTTTAGTTAACATTTCCAAATGTATACTTAAAGAGAAAAAGTGATCCTTTTATTTCTTCAATAGTAACAACAGGCTAACTTAATTCGTTATTAAGGTTCCTGTAACATATTCCGTTTATATACTGAAGGAGAAACACCTTCATATTTTTTAAATTTGCTATGAAAATAATCAACGTTATTGTAACCGACTATTTCCGCTACTCGGTAGACCTTTTGTCCTTTTAAAAGTAATTTTTTTGCATTTTTTATTCGCACTTTATCTAAATACGTATTAAAATATTCCCCTGTATAACTTTTAAACAACTTACCCAAATAGGCACTATTGTAATTGAATAATTTAGCTAGCTGCTCTAATTTTAAATTTTCATTGTATTTATTTTCAATCAACAAAAGTAATTTTTTGAGTTGGTGGTCACTATCAGTATATTCAAGCTCATTTAACACATCTTCAAGTAACTGTTTAACCATTTTTGTTAGTTCTTCATAAGAAGGTTGCTGATAAATTTCAAGAACTTTTTCTAACATTGAAATAAAATATTCTTCCTTGTCTTCTTTCGCTTTTTGTAACTTGTTAAATACAGTCGATAAAACATATACAATATTCTTTTTCATGGTTCGTTCTGAACGATCTTCTATTGCCCATTCAAATAAATCACTCACTGTTTCTTTCATACTATCTTGAATTCCAATGTCCAATGCAAAATAAAGTTGATCAATGATTTCCGAAACATCAATAGGCGTACTGTTTCCTTTACATTCCGTTTCTAAACTGTCTATTAAAAGTTGTCCCTTAGGAAAGAAAAACTTTCTTTGGATTAATTGAAACGCATCTCTATATGATTGGTAAACATCCTCTAAATTCGATACACTTTCACCTAAGCTAACTGTTACCATTTCCGTATAAGGTTCTAGTGTAGTCTTTAAGTCATGAAATAGCTTGTTGATCTCCTTCATACGATACGTACTTGCATTTAATAACAGGCCAATATACGGCTCACTTATAAATAAGGCAGAATGTTCATCTATTAAATATTTCAGCTCATTTTTCAGGTGACGAAAATTAATTTTGTATTCAATAGAATTTTCTATCTTCATAAGTAGAACTTGATAACGCTCCCAATTTAACTGATATGTTATCATTTCCTGTTTACTTACTGATGCTTTACGCTCAAATAAGGAAAGAATTAATTGTTCTTTCTTTCTCGATTCTTCACTTTCAGCAAACTGCAACACGGCTTCTTGTTTAGAAAGCTCTTTTTTAACCTTTTCTAGATATTCAATTAATTCTTCCTCATAGATCGGTTTTAGCAAGTAACCAGCTACATTATTTTGAATAGCTCGCTTTGCATAATCAAAATCAGCATAACCACTAAGAATAATACATTGAAAGTTTTTATCTTTTTCACGCAACCTTTTAATTAAATCTAAACCATTCATGCCATACATTCTAATATCTGAAATGACTAGACTCGGAGATAAATCGTAAAATTTTTCATAAGCTTCGTCCGCATCTTTAGCTAATCCGACTACTTGAAATCCATATTGTTCCCACTCTATTAAATGCTTTAACCCTTCTCTCACCGTTCGCTCATCGTCAACAATCAACACTTTATACATCTAAATCCCCCTCAAATTTCTTTGGAATTATAAACGATATGCACGTTCCTTTATTAGGCTGACTTTCAATAGAAAGTCCCTTACTTTGCTGAAAACCAAAAATAATTCTTTCATGAACATTACGTAAACCGATACGTTGTTGTTCATTATGTGATGTAAAAGATTGGATGATTTGCTGCCTTTTTTCATCTGTTATACCTACACCATTATCTATCACGTTAATTTTAATTGCGTCTTCTATTTCTATGGCTTCAATCGTTACTTTCCCACCAACTGCATGACTTTCTAATCCATGAATGACAGCATTTTCAACTAAAGGCTGAATAATTAATGGTGGAATGAGAACATCCTGTATTTGCTCTTCTATATTCATTTCGTATTCAAGCCTTTCCTCAAATCGAAAGCTTTGGATATCTAAATATGCCTTAACCATATCCATTTCTTGTCTTATAGTTACAAATTTACTATCAATTTCAATACTTGTCCGTAATAATTTCCCTAAAAGTTTCACTATTTGAGAGATTTCTTTATTACCTCGCATATGAGCTTTCATTCGAATTGTTTCTAACGTATTAAACAAAAAATGAGGATTTATTTGACTTGCAAGCATTTTAAATTTAATTTCGCCTTGACGTTTCTCTAATACACGTTTTTCTTCATTTTTTTGTTCCACTTCTTTTAACAATTGATGGATACTTACCGTCATTTTATTAAATTGTGTTGAAAGTTTGCCTATCTCATCATTTCCTGCAATTTGATAATCAGTAGATAAATCACCTTTAGCTACTTTTTTAATGTGGTTGCTCAACGTTAACATTCGCTTTGAAATTAAATGAGAGAAAATATAAATTAGAATGAACGCGATTATAATACTAATCATCGTTACGATAAACCCTAATTTACTTAATCGATTTGCATCAGCAACAATGTCTGTATTCGGTAACACCGATACGATTCTTAAATGATTTAGGCTGTAATCAAGCGGAATGGGTTGAACCATGATTTGCGAGTATTCATCAAAGACACTATCTTGAAATATCCCCGTTTCTCCACGTAACAACATCTCAGAAGTAGTACTTTCGTTTAAATTACCTCCTATTAATTCAAACTGGTTTGAGGCAACAATATTATTTTCACTATCAACAATCATAGTTGGTAGCATTTCTTGTGATAATATCCAGTTAAGATACTCAGTACTTATATCAATTACTAAAACTCCGAATAAGTCATCTTGAAACTTAAGATATCTCGTAACACTTAATGTGCTATTCGGTCTTCCAATATGACTTTCTGTGTATTCCCAAAACATCATTCCTTTTGCTTCAACAGAACGTTGAAACCAATCCTGTTGAAGTAATTCCTTATCAAGTGGTATAAAACGCCAATTGTTAAGCATAGTATCATTATTCGTATATAAACGAATGTTACTAATCTCATTATAAAAGCGGATATTATGTTCAAAAACAGTATAACTTTTATATGCTTCAACTACTTCATACGTTGTCTTATACTCTCGATTGACAATGTTTTTTAAACCTTCATCAACTAACGCATGATTGGAAATATACACTGCTGGCAATAATGTTTCTGATATCCGAGTTTGAATACGATCCATATCAGAAGAAGCTTGTTCCACAACATTCGCTAATGCCATCTTTCTTAATTCATAAGTTAAAAATAAACCGACTATTAATAAAGGTATAAAAACGACAACTATAAATGAAATGACCAATTTCTTTCTTAAAGTAATATCGTTCATTTTACTCTTAAGAGCTCTTACCATTTTTATTATCTCCAGTTTCCTACACTTCGGCTACAGCGGGAAGCGCTTACAAGATTTTATTGTTTTTAGTTATTAAATGATTATACGTTACTAACTTTAACAGAAAAACCGTAATAATTAAAAGTGAATTCATCTATTTATTTTAGATGCTTGTTTATAATAGGTATTATTGATAAGGCCAATTTTTTTCGATTTGCACATTATTACTCCATGAAAGACTATCTTAACACATGACAATTTAAACTGTATACGACTACTCACAGAGCTTCTAAGCAATAGAAAAAACTGTTCCAAAGAAAAATCCTTTGAAACAGTTTTTATATTACTCACTCACTTTTAGTAATAATGAGCCATATTGATCTACAGAGATATCATTTTGATATATTTGCCCCGTTAATAAATCTTCTACCTTCTTATCCAAGTTAACCGTTTGATTCGTATTCGTATGGTTTAAGATAAATAAGTACTCATTTGAATCCTTTACTCTTTTAGTCACTTCTACACCATTAGGCGTTTCTAAAACAGGTTCTACCTTTTGCTCTTTACAAATAAAGAGTAGTAAATGATCAAGAAACGACTGTTCTGGATTCGTTGCAACGTACCATGCATGACCTTTACCAAACGAATTAACCGTTAACGCAGGTCTGCCTTTATAAAAATCATTACCATATTCAGCAAGTACTTTCGCACCCTCAGAATGAACTAAATCAAATAACATGTTACAGTCATATTTTCCTTGTAACAAACCTAGTTCTGATTTCATGACGATTTGATTTTTATGCTCAAGAGCTAATGAATCAATTTCTTCCGACCATATCCCGAGTAATGATCTAAGCTCTCCAGGATAGCCACCCAACGTGACAAGGTCATTTTCATCAACTATTCCACTAAAGAACGTCGTCAAAAACGTTCCTCCTGCTTCAACAAAGCGTTCTAGCTTTTTAGCATATCCGTCCTTTACCATATATAGAACCGGAGCAATCACGATATCGTATTGATCTAAATTTGACTCTGTACTAATAAGGTCCACTTGTATATTATGTTTAAACAAGGCTTCATAATATTTATGAACTTGTTCGACATACTTTAAATCTGCATGTGGACCACTTGAATATTCAATAGCCCACCAGTTATCCCAATCAAATACGATCGCGACTTTTGAAGGCAACCTTGAACCAACGAACGTATCAGATAAATCGACTAATTCTTTACCTATTTCAGCCACTTCCTTAAATACTCGTGTATTTTCATGACCAACATGTTCAATTACTGCCCCATGAAACTTTTCACACGCTCCTCTTGAACGTCTCATCTGGAAATATAATACGGAATCAGCACCATGAGCGACTGCTTGATAACTCCATAATTTTAATACGCCGGGACGCTTTAAGGAATTATAAGGTTGCCAATTTTGTTGACTCGGAGTTTGTTCCATGAGCATAAATGGCTGTTGATCTTTAATACCTCTCATCAAATCATGCATCATTGCTGTATAGCTATACGGAGTATCAAAAGCTGGATAGTTATCCCATGCAACAATATCCATATGCTTTGCCCATTTAAAATAATCTAATTGTTTAAATGCCCCCATTAAGTTTGTTGTAACAATCGTATTTGGATTTTCCTGTTTAATGACATCATATTCCATTTTATAACACTCTAGCATACTATCAGAATTAAAACGAGCGTAATCAAGAGATATGCCCTGGAACATTGTACGATTTTCAGCAAAATGTTCACTTAATAAATTGGGAGCCACAATTTCGTCCCAGTCATAAAATGTATGTCCCCAGAACCTTGTATTCCAAACGCGATTCACTTCTTCTAATGTTCCATATCGTTTCTTCAACCAAACTCGGAATGACTTTTCACAGTTCTCACAATAGCAGGCTCCACCGAATTCATTAGAAATGTTCCATAACGAAACTGCAGGATGATCAATATAACGTTCCACTAACTTCTCAACTAAACGCTTAGCGAATTTACGATAGGATGGACTATTAGGACATGAATTATGCCTACCTCCAAATTTTCGTTTCATCCCATTAAATTCGACTCGTAGAACATCAGGGTATTTTTTCGCTAACCAAGCTGGGTGGGCTGCTGTTCCAGTACCAATTCCAACTTTAATATTGTTTTCATGTAAGAAATTAATCACTTCATCTAGCCATTCAAACTGATAAGTCACTTCATCAGGTTGACTTAGTGCCCAGGAAAATATATGAACACGGACGAAGTAATATTTGCCTTCTTAAACATTCTCATATCTTCTTCCCACGTTTTCTTATCCCACTGTTCAGGGTTATAATCGCCACCATATGGCATTTTTGTAAACATAACGATCAACTCCTCTTTAGTCTGTTAATAAAATTTCTAATTGAATGGTACAATCTTTTTCTAAACGAATCATAAAATCAGTTTCTTTTTGAACAGGCAAGCTCTCTTTTCCGGACACAGTTGCTTTAGTCATTCCTTTTCTGTAACGGATAATAGTTGTTTGATCTTTAATTGATGTTAAAGAAACATTCATTGTTCTTGATTTTAAATCCCATTGAAGTTCATCGATTATAATTTGGCCCCTCGCCTAATACCCGTTATTTGACCTTTAGAAATTTCACTCGGTAATGCTGGCAACAGCTCAATTAAACCCGGTGTAGTGTATGCTAGCATCTCAATAACTAACGTAGGTAAACTACAATTTGCATCAACATTATAGATATCTCGATTTGGGTTATGTGACGTCACAAGACTTGAATGAACATAATTGCCATCTTGTAATAATAACTTCAAATTATCTACGACTCGTTCCGCGTTTTTCTGTCTAGCTGCAACAAGTGCACAGTGAACTACACCATGAGCAGAGTAATTTTCTCGTCCTCGCATTTCTAACGCTACTTTTGAAGCTTCAAACCATTCTGGTGTTTCTTCTGGATTCACTTCATGCCCAGGCCACACTGGATATAAATGGGATATGTGACGATGATTGTATTCATCATCTAAGTTTGGATGAATCCATTCTTTTAAAGCTCCTTCCTCATTAATCAAATAGTCGGGCATTTTTGATAACATCTCTGTCCATTTTGGAATATTCTCTTGCTCAATTCCTAACTCCTGACACGTAGCAATTAATGTCGTATATAGTTCTTTAGCGGCTGCAACATCCATCGTTGCGTTAATACTAGCCTGACTAGGTTGCCATCCTTTATTTTGCAGTTCGGATGAAATTTTTGGTGTATTTTCCGGTGAATAAGAAGGAATAAACATAAAGGTACCATCATCATTGTATTCTGTTAGAAAATCCTCATAAAACAGGGAGATTTCTTTCATAATCGGTAAGACACGATTGATAAAAAACTCATCGTCTCCGCTAATTTGGTACCATTCGTAAAATGGCATTACTAGCACTGTGCACCGCCAGTCCAAAAAGCTAAAGGCCAATCCGTATCAAAATGTGTGTGGATATTATGATTGCCATCTGTTTTGGAGCCCGCTAAAATACCACGACACCCGAACAGAGTTTTAGCATTGACACGCCAATCTGGAACAATTTTTTCAATTAAGTGAAAGTAACCTTCTAGAGCCTCTGGCATATTTCCAATACCACCAGCAGAAACCGCTAAGTTCACATTGGCATCAGTTGTGAAATCCCCGTTCCAAGCAGGTCGCCATTCCCCACTCCAAAGTCCAACTAAATTAGGTGGATAGCTCCCCGATGCTGAAATAAAAATATATCTCCCCATATCAAACATCTGCTGTAGTAAAGCTTTATTTAACGTTTGCTCATGTTGTAATAATGTTTCAGTTGGCTTTTTTACTTCCTCCTTTTCACAAATCGTAAAGCTCATTCGATTAAACCATTCTCCATGAATTCGTATATGATTTGTTAAAAGATCATCATACGTATTTTCCAGGAGAGATTGCAGAGTTTTTCTAATAGAAACTAAAGTTGCTGGAGTCTGCTGATCATAATGAGCAATCGGCTCAATTTTCGTTAGAAGAACAACTTCTTTAGCTCCAATTATTTTATAACCATGATCACTTCGTTGTATATTGCCACCTTTAGGTGTTAAAATTACCGTTGACCCTGCATAGCCCTTTTTTGTCTTGCTATATGCACAAGCAAAGGTTAAGAATGAATCTTCTATTGTCAAATGTTTTTCTCTTACACTCTCATCTCTTACGTAATCATCAATTGAAAGGTCCAAATCAATCAACTGATCAGTACAAGATAAAGTCACCACGAAAACGCCATCTGATCGAGATACAAACTGCTTACGTTCAAAAGCACCGCGGTTATCTTTCCAACGAACCGTCACTTCTCCCGTTTCGAAATTTAGAGAACGACTATAATGTTCAACATGCCCATCCTCCTTTATGCGGAGCTTTAATGCATACGCGGGGTGATAAGCATCTGTGAATAAAAGGGGATGACCAGATTTTTCTGAAAATAAAGCTGCTGCATCACGGAACTTCCCTTCCTTCATCAGCATCCTTATTTCAGGTAAAAACGGTGCTACATTTTGATTATGTACAATTTCCTCATGAAACGGCTCGTACAATTTCTCATGATTCAAAATCATCGTTTCTTCTAAAGGCTGACCCAAAACAAGGGCTCCCATTTCACCGTTTCCCGAAATTAATGCTTCTTCCCAACGCTCAGCTGGCCGAACGCTAACTATACCTCTTTCTGGATAAATGTGAGTTAATTCAGTTTTCATATATTACACTCCTCTCAATGTTCAATCCACATTTCATCTTTCAACTTGGAGCCATTTGTAAGCACTTTCATAATAGCATAGCCATAATCCAAACAAACCCTAATAATTACTGATCATTTACATGACTATTTTTATATCACTTATATTTTACTAAATTTTTGAAAAGTTTACTATAAAAATAGTCGGACACAATATAAATTATATGTCACGAAGGGCCGTTACCTTGATTCTATTTCAAAAAAAGAGTTCAAAAGCGAGTAGCTTTTGAACTCAATGTAACTATTCGAAATCAATAGTAAGGAGAAATCAATAGTAAGGAGAAATCATAATATACACTAACACACCGGTTAAGCTGACGTATAACCACAACGGCATTGTCCATCTAGCAATTTTACGATGTCGTTCATTTTCCATGTTCCACGCTCTAGCTACTGAAGTTAACGCAAGTGGAACGATAACAGCAGCAAGTACGATATGTGTAATCAAAATAAAATAGTAAAACCCCGCCATGAAGCCTTCGCCCCCATATGGCGTTGATTGGGATAAAAAATGATGAGCAACATATGTAATAAGGAAAAGAGACGTTGTGATAAACGCAGCATAAATAAAACGACGATGCCATGTTACATTTTTACGTATTATAGCAACAAATGCAATCAATAAAAAGACAAACGTAAAACTGTTAAAAATAGCATTTAACATCGGTAAAATCGTCACATCAAATGTATCAAAATTTTCCACTCCAGGTAAGCCGGCTAACAAGGCAACTAAACCATTTATTATGATTGTTATAATGATAATAGCAGGTTTATAGTTACGTTTTTTGAACGTATGATTTGATTGATCCATTATTCCATCTCCTCTTCAATCTAATTATATCCTCATTATTATACACAATCTTAATAGAGGAGAAACAATAAATCATTTACAATGTCATGAACGAATGAAAAGCTATAATCTCACCTTTTTACTCCAAATACGTTAGCGTTCCCTCATCTAGTATCAACCATCAAAAGCTGGTTCTACGTCACATAGATGAAGCCTGTCACTGGAGAAACACACCTCCTAATATACAACAGTAAATAGACGAAATAACGTAAAAACGCCTTTGAGAATTAACTTCTCAAAGGCGTTTTGTATACGATATGGAGTGATCCAAGGACCACTCTTCTCTACTTAATATTTCACAACACCGATTAATAGCATTAAAGCTGCAATTGTCGGTACAGTTACAAAAATACCTGAGATCATAAACGCAGTTGCCCAACCGTGATCCTTATCCTTAAGATGCATAAAGAATATCAGTTGCAGAGCAAACTGAATGACTGCAAGAATAAGAATAAATGGAATAGCAAATGAACGTGGTATTAAGTCTGCACCTACCGCTAAAAATGACAAAAGCGTTAAGAAAATCATTAAAACAAAGACAACGATTTGCTTTTTTAATTTTCTTTTTGAATTTGTCTTTTTTCTTCATTCGTCATTGCACTCTTCTCAAAAGGCTGACTTAAATGATCTGCCATATTAATGACCTCCTCCTACTCCCATGAGATAGACGACAGTGAAGATAAATACCCACACTACGTCAATAAAGTGCCAATATAAGCTTGCTACATAAAATTTAGGAGCATTTGTCAACGTAATTCCAGATTTATTGTAACGTATTAATAAAACAATAATCCAAGATAAACCGAACGCTACGTGAGCACCGTGCAATCCTACAAGCGTATAAAATGAAGAGGAAAAGGCACTTGTTGAATATCCAAAGCCTTGATGTACATATTCGTAGACTCATAAATTTCAAACGATATAAAAGCAAGTCCTAAAAGAACCGTAATCCACATCCATACTTTAAACTTTGTGAACTGATTCTTCTTCATCGCAAACATCGCCAGAACACTTGTTAAACTACTCGTTAATAAGATCATTGTCATTATGAAAACGAGTGGTAAATGGAACATATCTTGTGATGAAGGGCCATCTGCAACTCCATTTCTCAGGGCAAGGTACGTACCAAAGAACGTTGCAAATAAAATTGTTTCCCCACCTAGGAAGAACCAGAAACCGAGAAACTTGTTTTTCCCTTCAAGCGTCGCTCTCTCAGGATGAGAGGGAAGCCCTTTTGAAGTATCAACTGTACCCGCCATTTCCTAGTTTCCTCCCTTCTCTTTAAGATCTGCTTTCACTTTTGAAGCAGGGATATAATAACCATGATCTTCTTTAATCGAACGAACAAACATCGCTCCAAACGTAATTGCTAAACCACCTACTGCAACAACTAATGGAGAAATAATTGGATTCTCCATATTCATCATAATAAAACCAAAACCAGCAATAAATAATCCTACAGAAATAATTAACGGAAGAATTGATCCATTCGGCATATGAATGTCTCCAACTGGCTCTGCAGGTTTCATCTTTCCATCTCCATGAATTTTCTCATAAAATAAAGGATCCAATGAACGTACTTGTGGAGTTTGAGCAAAGTTATACTCTGGAACCGGTGTTGGTGTACTCCATTCTAACGTACGAGCATCCCATGGATCGGCTTCAGTTACACGCTCACCCTTGACTGCAGAGTAAATGATATTAATAACTAATATAATAACACCTGCTGACATGAAGAACGTTCCTATTGTACTAATTAAATTAAATGGTTCTAATCCTTGTCCTTCTAAGTATGTGTATACACGACGTGGCATACCCATTAATCCTAATAAATGTTGAACAAAGAAAGTTAAATGGAAACCAATATAGAAAACCCAGAAAAACAATTTACCTAATGTTTCATTTAACTTATGCCCAAACATTTTTGGATACCAATAGAATAATCCAGCAAATAACGAAAGGACAATACCTCCAACGATAATATAATGGAAGTGTGCAACAACAAAGTACGTATCATGGTAAAGGTGATCAACTGGTGCCATCGCTAGCATAACCCCTGTTACCCCACCTAATACGAATGTCGGCACGAACGAAGAAGCAAACATCATCGCAGTGTTAAATGTAATCTTTCCACCCCACATCGTAAAGAGCCAGTTAAAAATCTTAATTCCGGTAGGGACAGCAATTGTCATAGTTGTAATCGCAAAAATTGAGTTTGCAACAGGACCCATTCCGACTGTAAACATGTGGTGAGCCCATACCATGAACCCTAAAAACGCAATAATCATTGTCGCAAATACCATTGCCGTGTAACCGAATAAACGTTTTCTAGCAAAGGCCGGTATTACCTCGGAAATAATTCCAAATGCCGGTAACACAAGAATGTACACTTCCGGATGACCGAAAATCCAAAAAATATGTTGCCATAATACAGCATTACCACCCATATTCGCTATAAAAAACTGCCCATCAAACAGACGATCAAGCATTAGTAGTGCAAGTCCTGCAGCTAGTGGTGTGAACGCGAATAAAATCAACGTTGATGTAACAAATGAAGTCCACACAAATAGTGGTAAGCGCATCATTGTCATACCAGGAGCACGCATGTTAATAATCGTAACTAAAAAGTTAATCGCAGAAACTAGCGTACCAATACCAGAAACTTGTAAGCCTAACACATAAAAGTCAAGTCCTACTCCTGCGTAATCACGACTTGATAGAGGTACGTAAGCTGTCCAACCAGCATCTGGCCCTCCACCAAAGAACCAACTCATACTAAGTAATAAACCACCTGAAAGAAATATCCAAAAACCTAAAGCGTTAACAAACGGAAAGGCAACATCTCGTGCCCCAATTTGTAATGGGATGACAAAGTTCATAAATGCAAATAATAATGGCGTCGCTGCTAGAAACAACATAATTGTCCCGTGCATCGTAATAAATTCATTAAATGTTTGACCACTTAAAAAATCCATTTGCGGATACATGAGCTGGATTCTCATAAATAACGCCATAATTCCAGCTTTTACAAAGAAAAGCGTCCCAGCAATTAAATACATAATGCCTAGTTTTTTATGGTCTACTGTTGTTAGCCAATCCCAAATGACGCTTTTTTCCTTTTTATGTGTAGCCAAAGGGTTAACCTCCTTTTTATTCTAGTCAATTGATAGAGAACGTAAATAAGCAATGAGAGCTTCCATATCTTCATCACTAAGCTTAGTTTCCGGGTATGCTGGCATAACAGCTCCTTGTTTGAGTGCTTCAGCATCACGAATCCAAGCTTCTAAATTCTCATCATTATTCTCTAAGTAGTTTCCGATTGTTTGACGGTTAGCAAAATCAGTGAGAGCAGGACCTGCAGCTGTTCCCATTCCACCAACAGCATGACAGCCAATACATGATTGTGCTTCAAATACTTCACGACCTTGTTGAGCTAACGTATCAGTTGGTTCAACTTGATCTGCTTGCATTCCTTCTACCCATGCATCATAATCATCACGCTCAAGTGCGATAACTTTAAAATCCATTAATGCATGTGATGCTCCGCAAAGCTCAGCACACTTTCCTTTGTAAATACCAGGCTCTGTAGCCTCTAACCATAAGTGGTTTGTAATCCCTGGAATCGTATCGACCTTACCACCTAATGCTGGTACCCAAAATGAATGTATTACATCTTGAGCGTGCAGTTCAAAAATAACCTTTTCTCCAACAGGTATGTACACATCGTTACCAGCTGTAAATCCTTCATCCTCGTAATCAAATTGCCACCAGAATTGGTGTCCAGTTACTTTAACGTAAACTGTATCTTCTCCCACTTCTGGATCCGGCTCCATATCAGCTAACATAAATGTCCCTGTAATAGTTGGAACAGCTAAAATCGTCAGCAAGATAATCGGAATAACAGTCCATGTAATTTCAAGTGCTGTATTCCCGTGAACTTGCTTTGGTATTTCGTCATCACCAGGTTTACGACGAAATTTTGCAAGAATAATAAAATAAATTGCAAATACAACAATCGTGACTAATGCCATTACGTACAATGAAAGTAGCATGTTATCAAATAGCCACTCTGATTGCGGACCCTTTGGATCAAGGCAGTTAAGTTCGTCTCTCCTAAACAGCCCGAAAGGAAAAAAACGAGCAATGACAGAGACAGGAAACGCCAAGATGCTTTCCAAAGATTCATCAGACAATTCAACCTCGCTTTCATACGAACATTCGTATTAATGATTATATCTTCAGTTATTATTCACATCATTAAATATGAACAACAACCATAAGAACAAACAATATTGTTAAATAATTGAGCGAGTAGACAAACATGTACTTCGCCCATTTTATATCATCCTTCATCTTGAAGCCAGCTAGCCCTATTGCAAGCCAACCGAGGCCAAGAATGGAGGCAACAATCGTGTAGACAAGCCCAAATGGATAGAGCATGAGCGATACTGGCAATAAAGCTGCAACATAGAGAACGATTTGTCTTTTTGTCATAGCAAATCCTGCAACAACAGGTAACATCGGTATGCCTGCTGCTCGATACTCTTCTACTCTTTTCATTGCTAACGCTAGGAAATGTGGTGGTTGCCAAAAAAACATAATAAAAAATAACAACCATGCATACATGTGTAAACCACCATCCACTGCTGCCCAACCGATAAGAGGAGGTACTGCACCAGAAAAGCTTCCTACTATTGTATTAAGCGTCGTTGTACGCTTCGTCCACATTGTATATAAAACGACGTATATAAATAATCCGATCAAACCTATTACAACAGCTGATGCGTTCGTTAGTGCTAAAAAAGCTAGACCTAGAGCCGACTGAACTAAACCAAGTACTAACACTTGATTAGGTGAAAAACGTCCAGTTACGGAAGGACGTTCTTTTGTCCTCTCCATAATATGATCGATATCTCGATCAATATAATTGTTGAGAGTACAGCCTCCAGCCATAACAAGAGCTGCACCCACTAAAGCAAAGATCATCGTCGTAAGTTGCGAGCTTATTCCCCCACCTGTATAAACAACAGCTAGATAAAAACCAGCAAACGTTGTAATAAGATTAGATGTGACAATTCCGTGCTTCGCTAGAACTAAGTAGTCTTTCCAAGATTTTTGCTGACTTGTCACTACTGATGAGTCCGCATTGATCACTTTCGTTGTCTGAAACGCTGTATTGGACTTATTCATCAATTCTTCACCTCCTTTTAAAGGTAACAACACAACTTTACAAAAAATAATTAGGTGTAAAATATCCTCACCTAATAACAAGTACAGTGACATTATATCTTAAATTCCTAATAGTTTCACTAAAATCATGAGGTTCACATTTTCTTCACAATTATGTATGTCATAAAATCTTCATCATTGTTAAATTGACTTTTAACAAAAATCTACATAAGATCAATGGGTAAGTAGTCTTACACCATAGCTTACTCTAGCATATTTTTGAGCATTTTTATACAAGAAAGGTGATCACCGTGCATAAAAAATTAAAAATCTTTGGAACCTTAACCTCTATCGGTGTCTTAATTGTTTTAATTCAAGGAGCCCTTGTTACGAAAACTGAGTCTGGAGAAGGATGTGGAGCAACTTGGCCACTTTGCTTTGGAGAAGTCATTCCAACGAATCCAGCACTTGAAACAATTATTGAATATAGTCACCGAATTGTATCAGGACTTGTCGGCGCATTAATTATTATTCTCGCACTATGGTCTTGGAAACAATTAAAGCATGTTAAAGAAACAAGATTAATGGCAATCCTATCCGTTATTTTAATTATTTTTCAAGGTCTACTTGGAGCAGGTGCAGTTGTATTTGGACAATCTAAAGCAATTCTAGCTCTTCATTTTGGAATATCGGCTATGTCGTTAGCTGCTGTTGTGTTATTGACTATCTTAGCATATGAGGATTCAAAGGGAATTCGTGTGATAGTACAAGTATCCAAGCGTTATAAAGCCTATGTTTTTCTGACGATTATTTACTGTTATGCTGTTATTTACACTGGTGCTTATGTAAAACATACTCAGGCAACATTAGCATGTGCAGGCTTTCCATTATGTAATGGGATGATATTTCCGGGATTTTCAGGTCCGGTAGGTGCCCATTATTTCCACAGAATAGCCGGATCGATTCTTTTAATTGTGCTACTCATTTTAATGATTTGGACAATCAAACAATACAAGAAAGAACAAGTATTACTATGGCGTCCATCCTATGTTTTATTCTTGTGACCGTACAACTAATTAGTGGTGTATCTGTCGTTTTTACACAAAATGATGTTTTATCAATCGGTTTATTACATGCACTGGTTATTTCCGTATTATTTGCGGTGTTAAGCTACTTAGTCATGATTCTATTACGCAAACACTAACTACATTAATTGATGTTATTTTTCACCAATTGTCACGAGATTAAACATGCTTTCGCAAAAATTGCACAACAGGTTGCCAACTCTACCTTTTATAAGCGAAATAAAAAGTCAAGCTACATTTTAGCTTGACTTTTTATGCTCTCGTAGTAGAATCATGGAGATCGGCTAGTTTACGTTCAAGTTCATCGAGAATTTTTTGCCAACTTCCTCATCTATTAAACCTAATCGGACAGCAAAATGAATTTCCTTTGATAATCCGAACATCTGTGTATCAAGAACATCCTCATATAAAGGGCACTGAGGCATCGTTAAATTTTCCATTTGAACCTCAATTAGCTGCCTGATTTTTTCCGCATCTGATTTCAGAAGGGCTAATGCTTTTTCTCTATCTCCAGTCACCATTTCGGCTGACACTTTGACCCCTCCCTCATGATTAATCCTGTCTTAATAGTATCTTTTCTAGTAAGAAAAAGCAATCCTTTTAATCAGAAAGATTGGTTATAATAATCATTATCAATTATATTTAGCTGCCTTTCTAGAAAATACTCAATTGGTAGTGCTTAGAAATGAATTCAAGTAACTTCATACCAGCGATGCTATTTCCTTTATCATCTAATGCAGGGCCGTAAATTCCAATCCCCAATTTATGAGGTACTGCACAAAGAATTCCACCTGATACACCACTTTTTGCAGGTATGCCCACTTTTATAGCAAACTCACCAGATGCGTTATACATCCCGCAAGTGACCATAAATGTTTTGACGATTCTGGCAACATCTGCTGGAATCACTTCTATGTCATCTTCGTTCTTCCCTTCATTAGCAAGCACATAACCAATTCGAGCAAGGTCTTCACATGAGACTTCAATCGCACATTGCTTCGTATAAAATAACAGTAGCTTTTCAATATCTCCAGCAATTACTCCATGTTGTTTCATAAAATAAGCTAGCGATCGATTCAAGTCAGCTGTCTCATATTCAGACTGTGCAACTTCTGCATTGTATGTCAAAAATTCATTTCCGCTTAGTTGACTGACATATGCAATTAATCGATCTACTTTTTGATCAACCGTTTCCCCTATAATGAGGGAACTCACAGCTAACGCACCTGCATTAATCATTGGATTTAAAGGTTTGGACGGTTTATTCGACTCCAATTTAGCGATTGAATTAAATGGATCACCTGTCGGCTCCATCCCGACTTTATCAAAAACAACCTCTTTCCCATGATCCATCAACGCTAAAGCTAACGTTAAAACCTTTGATATGCTTTGTAACGTAAATCGTTGCTTATGATTTCCTTCACTGAAACAAGTTGACTGGCCATCAAAAATGGACACAGCAACATCGTCACGGTTTGCTTTCGTTAATGCCGGTATATAATCAGCTAAGTTACCATCTTTCGTATGTACCCGTACTTCTTCAACCATTCGCTTTAACTCAGAACCATATTGACAAACCATGAAATCCCTCCAAGTGTGACAAATCTGTTGAAACCATTTATACTTGATTATGACACAGCATGTCAAGGGGGATAAAGTTATGCAAGAATTTGTTTTTTTTATTGATGGTGACGTCCAACATCCATTAACGATTGACCCAACAGTCTGGATATTTGACGAGCGAAAGGTTGATCTTGATACATACTTTAACGAAGAGTCGATTACTGAAGATAAGGATACTGCGTATAAAAAGCAATCTCAGCTCAATGGGATAAAGAAATACTTGAAGGTTCTGCACCACCACGCTTGCATTCAAACGGAAATGAAATTAAGCATAAGAAGCAACGAGAAATAAATGGCAAGTATGCGATACCTTTACTTCCTTTTATCGAAAATGCAAAACCTAAGGGAACTCCAACATCAATTGAAGTGTATAGTAATAACGATATGTTCTCACTACCTTTTAGTGATGCAAAAGATGCATTACTAGGCTTCGCAAAAGACGGTAAGCCATTACGTGAGGATGGTCCCGCCATCTCTATTTGGAGACGGCTCAAATGCTACTGAACCAATTCTAAACATAAAAAACTTACAATACGTTGTTAAAGGAGGGGCTAAAATGCCTCCCCTTTATAGCAAGTCTGCTGCAATCTGAGCTAGTCCAGAGCGTTCACCTTTTACTAATTTAATATGGCCGCTTACAGTTTGGTCTTTGAATTGCTCAACGACGTATGTTAACCCATTATTGTATTCATCTAAATATGGATGATCGATTTGCTGTGGGTCTCCCATAAGAACAAGTTTACTTCTTTCACCAACACGAGTTAAAATCGTTTTCACTTCATGCTTCGTTAAATTTTGTGCCTCATCAATAATAATAAATTGATCGGGAATGCTTCTCCCACGTATATACGTTAGAGCCTCTACCTGAATAGAACCCATTCCTGCTAATATTTGATCAAGCTCTCCAGGCTTCTTCGTGTTAAATAGAAACTCTAAATTATCGTAAATTGGCTGCATCCATGGGCGTAGCTTTTCTTCTTTTTCACCTGGTAAATAACCGATATCTTTCCCTAATGGAACGACTGGCCTTGCCACCACTAACTTTTTATATTTCCCTAAGTCCTCCGTTTGTAATAGACCTGCTGCCAGTGATAATAACGTTTTCCCAGTTCCAGCCTTGCCTATTAGTGTCACTAAGTGAATATCTTCTCGTAAGAGTAATTCAAACGCCATACGTTGCTGCACATTTCGTGAACGAATTCCCCAGACTTGTTCGCTCATTTAAAAAAGGTTTTACTTTCTTCCCATCCGGTTCCACCTTACCTAAAGCTGAACTTGAGCTACCAAGTGCATCCTTCATAATTATAAATTGATGTGGGTAAAAAGGATGCTTCGTTAATTCAGAAATAGTAATTTCACCTTTTAAAAAGAAACTTTTCATAACAGATGAATCTACATATACTTCAACAAAACCTGGATAAACATGTTCAAATTCAATGACACGGTCACTTAAAAAGTCCTCTGCCTTTAAACCAAGTGCATCCGCTTTAACTCGGACAAGGGCATCTTTACTTATTAATATGACATCTTTTCCATCCTCCTTTTCTCTTTCTTCCATCATTAGATTTAGGGCAACCGCAATAATGCGATTATCATTCGTCATTTCCGCAAAGGAATCTTTTAATCTTAAAAAAGAACGATGATTCAACTCTACTCGTAATACCCCACCAGATTCTAACTCCACACCGTCATGCAATTTTCCAACATCTCTTAATTTATCAATACATTTTGAGAACTTGCGAGCATTTCTACCGATCTCATCCATATTACGTTTTTTTGAATCTAATTCCTCTAGTACAACAGCTGGTATAACAACTTCATTGTCTTGAAACGAATAAATGGAGTAGGGGTCTTGTAAGAGCACGTTTGTATCCAAAACGTAAATTTTTTCAACATTCCGCCTCCTGACTACGGTTTCGATAACATTGATTTTAGTAACTGCTTCTAAGATGTGTTTGTATTCAAAATGTATGTTCAAGCTTTGCAATCTAGAAGAAAAATTATATACTAGGTCATCGAAATTTAAACTCACGTGAATTTTAAAGTAGATTTTCATTCATTCTTTGCTTACAATAACAGTAATGGTAAAGGAGGAAACTCAACATGCGAGTTAAATGTGTCATATGTGATAAAATTGATAAAATAGCTGATGATTTACCTTTGGCAAAACGTTTACGAAATAGACCGATTCATACGTATATGTGTGATGACTGTTATGACCGTATAAAATTGAAAACCGAAGAACGACGTCAACCGAAAGAATAACTTGATTTCTTAAACTCCTGCTACATGTAAATGATGAGGTTGTTTATAAACGAAATGACACTTCACATCATAAATTATAAACACAACGAAAAAACCAGCCTAAGATAGCTGGTTTTTTCATTATGCACCTTTTTGTTGTTTGCGATGGAGATGTAAACGAAATCGGTAAATTCCTAAAACGAGTCCTGAGATTATTAATACAACAATAATTGGTGCACCAAAAGCAAATTCTAGGAACCAAAGAACAAAACAACCGATAAAAAGCGTAATATAGACGAGTATTTTCTTCAATATTGGTAATTTTCTTGCAAACCCGAGATTAAATACGATAATGGCTAATGCAACAATGACTAAAAAAGCATAAAAGCCATTCCACGGATTTTCGGCAGTTGCTCTCATTAACCAATTTAAGCTTTCCAAATTCTCCTCTGAAATTTGCGGGCTCCCGACCAACATTTCCGGTCACCTATCCTTTCTCCTCTTACCCTTTTGTAGCAAGCTTACGGCGTTTTTCCTCACGCTCACGTTCCGATTTATTTAATATTTTCTTACGTAGTCGAATCGATTCTGGCGTAAGTTCACAATATTCATCTTCATTTAAATATTCTAATGCCTCTTCAAGAGTCATAATACGCGGTTTTTTCATCGTGACTGTATTTTCTTTCGTAGCTGAACGGACGTTTGTTTGTTGTTTCATTTTGACGATATTAACTGATAAGTCATTATCTCTAGTATGCTCTCCAACAATCATCCCTTCATAAATTTCCGTTCCTGGTTCAACAAAAATAGTTCCACGATCTTCAACTTGCATAATTCCATATTGACTAGTTTTTCCCGTTTCCATTGAGACAAGAACACCTTGACGACGTCCCCCTACTTGTCCAGGAGCAATAGGAGCATAGCTATCAAATGAATGATTAATTATCCCATATCCTCTTGTTTGTGACAAGAACTCTGTCGTATAACCGATTAAACCACGTGCTGGAACTAAAAACTCAAGACGAACTTGGCCGCTTCCATTATTAGTCATATTCAGCATTTCACCTTTACGTTCTCCTAATGATTCCATTACTGAACCTGTATATTCATCCGGAACATCGATTTGGACACGCTCCATCGGCTCACATTTCACTCCATCAATTTCACGAATAATTACTTCTGGCTTTGAAACTTGGAGCTCATAGCCTTCACGTCTCATGTTTTCAATTAAAATTGACAAATGAAGCTCCCCACGGCCAGAGACGACCCAGACATCCGGCGAGTCGGTATTTTCAACACGGAGACTAACATCTGTTTCGAGCTCTGACTTTAATCGTTCCTCAAGCTTACGTGCAGTCACATGTTTCCCTTCACGTCCAGCAAAAGGGCTATTATTCACTAAAAACGTCATCTGTAGCGTTGGCTCATCAATTCGAAGAATTGGCAATGCCTCTTGGTGATCTAATGGGCATACTGTTTCACCGACATTAATTGCTTCCATCCCGGAAACAGCGATTAAATCACCTGCTTTAGCTTCATCAATCTCTATGCGTTTGAGCCCAAGAAAACCAAACATCTTCGTTACACGATATTGCTTAACCGAGCCATCTAATTTCATTAATGCCACTTGTTGACCTACTTTAATCGTCCCTCTAAATACTCGTCCAATCCCAATTCGGCCAACATAATCGTTATAATCTAACATCGTAACTTGGAATTGTAGCGGTTCTTCACTATTATCTATTGGTGCGGGAATTTCATTAATGATCGTTTCAAATAATGAATTCATATTTTCATCTTGTTTCTCATGGTCCAAACTCGCTGTACCATTAATTGCAGAAGCAAATACGACTGGGAAATCCAATTGGTCCTCTTCTGCTCCAAGGTCGATAAATAAGTCAATCACTTCATCAACAACTTCTAGCGGTCTCGCAAAATCACGGTCTATTTTATTAACGACTACTACAGGCGTTAACTTCTGTTCAAGAGCTTTCTTTAATACGAATCTCGTTTGTGGCATACACCCTTCATATGCATCAACAACAAGGAGAACACCATCGACCATTTTCATGATCCGTTCCACTTCACCACCAAAATCAGCGTGTCCTGGAGTATCCATAATGTTTATACGTTTATCATTATAATTGATCGCTGTATTTTTCGCTAAAATCGTTATACCGCGTTCCTTTTCAAGGGCATTGGAATCCATAGCACGTTCATCAACTTGTTCATTTTCACGAAACGTACCTGATTGTTTTAAAAGCTGATCAACTAACGTCGTTTTTCCGTGGTCAACGTGGGCAATAATAGCAATGTTTCGAATATCGTTACGAATGGTCATGTTATCTTTTTCTCTCCTTATACGTTCTTTAACTGTACAAGTATAACTTGTGAAGATAGCTTTTAGCAAGTTTCTTCTTTAGAACTAATACCATCTTTATAGAAAAATTAATTTCCAGCACAAAAAATGTGGCTATATTCAATCAGTTTTACTTGTTTTGACATATTCAAGCCTTTTTCTTATTCTAATAAACAGGTACACTATAGTTATGAATTGCCTATAGGGGGACATCGATGAAGAAGGAAAATTTTTTATTTCTACTGTTGGCTATTATTACTGTCGTATGTATTATGAGTATTGGAGTCGCTGTTGCTGAAAAAAGCATGCTTATCTTTCTTTTGGCTGTTGCTGGCATTATTATAGCAATGGGACTCGGCTTCACATTGAAGAAAAAAGTGAGAGAAAGTGTTAATAAAGAGCCTGATGCATAGCATCAGGCTCTTTGCTTTAAGCATTAATGTTCTTCTCCTAAATAAGCCGAAATCATTTGTTTATGTACACGAGGTTTGCCTGCAACAAATGTCCCTGGCTCCAATAGACTAAGTGGATTACCTTGGAAATTTGACGCTCTACATCCTACCTCTTCTAGTAAAACAAGACCAGCTGCATAGTCCCAAGGTGAAAGTTTTACACTAATATAAGCATCTAATCGGTCTGCAGCTAAATAAGCAATTTCAATTGCTGCCGATCCAATTGATCGCGTACCACGGACATCGCGCACTAATGCCGATAAAGGAATTCGGTAAGGGTTCTTTCCTTCAACTAACCACCGTGCATTAATCCCTATTATTGATTGCTCAACAGGCCTTTCCTTTACGGGAACTAGTGGTTTTCCATTTAAGTAAGCACCTTCTCCACGTACTGCATGAAATAATTCATCAGTCATAACATCATAAATTAACCCAACCATACCAACACCATCATGATATACCCCAACAGAAATGGCAAAATTATATTTTTGATGGACAAAGTTCATAGTGCCGTCAATTGGGTCAATTAACCATACAGTCCCTTCTAATGAATCTAATTCCTCTGCAATACCTTCTTCTCCTAAAAAGAAATGTTCAGGAAACGCTTCCTTTATTTTATGAAAAAAAATGATTCTATTGACTTGTCCACTTCTGTAACAAGATCATTTTCATTTGATTTCGTTTCAATATGTATCGATTTAGCAAATGAAGCCTTAATGAGGTCACTCGCTTCATAAATCCACTTTTTAGCTATCTTTTCAATTTCACGCCAATCATTAGACATTATTTATTCGTACCTCCTCTAAGTATAAACATTGCATACCTATAGTTTATTATGACGTTAATCATACCAATGAAGCAAGTAATTAGAAAAAAAAGCGAAACATCCATTCATTAGTTTCACCAAAAGTTATATGTAATACGCCTAATAAAAAGAGATGTGCTTTGCGAATATATCGTGCACATCTCAAGTATTCTATTTAGCGAAACACTCCATATTCAATTAATTCTGCTCGAAGCTGTCGTAATCGATTTTTAGCATTATTTATAGCTACTAAATCTTCATTTACCATTGCATCATGTAAGGTAACGAGCTCATAATCTAATTCGAGACGCAACACAGGAATTCTCTCTCGACCGTCATTTTGTTTTAACGTATTCATTAATTGTTCCATTTGCTACACTCCCTTTTCTAAATGGCTCGGATAACAGCCTAAGCATTTGACGAAATTTTCAGTTATTTATAGTTATTTTAAGTTAAAATTCTAATAAAATCAAGAGTATTACGAAAGATTTAGGATTGGCAAACTCAATAAGCACATCTTTTTCGACAACAACGTTACTATGATACAATAATGATAATATTGGAGTAACAGTCTTATTTTATCATAAAAAAAGAAGTGAGGTTTACACATGGACGGTTTTACAAAAGAAGACTTTCAAGTATTTCATATTTCAGGTTTAGATGAGCGGATGGACGCAATTAAAAACCGAATTCAACCTAAATTCCATGAAATAGGTGCCCAACTAGCTACCGATTTATCGATGATGATTGGCAACGAAATGCATTTACATATTGCCAGACACGCTAGACGTACAGTCAATCCACCAAATGATACATGGTTAGCTATTGCAGACAATAAACGTGGCTATAAAAAACATCCCCATTTTCAAGTTGGTTTGTTTGACGATCATTTATTTATTTGGCTTGCTTTAATATACGAGTTACCTTCAAAAGCAGTAATAGCGAACATGTTTTTAGAACGATTAGACCTATTTAGAACACTGCCAAATGAAACTGTCGTATCATTAGACATATGAAAAAAGACGCTAAACGATTAAACGATTATTCAGAGGAAGAGTTAAAGCAAGCTCTTATTCGTTTTAGAGATGTCAAAAAAGCTGAGTTTCTAGTTGGTAAACATTTAAAACCAGATGATAAAGTTGTCAAAGATAAAGACAAGCTCTTAGGCTATGTTAAAAATACGTATGAGGAATTGTTACCCCTATATAAAGCAGCCATGAGTGCAAATCAATAAATGGAAAAGTAAAGTGCCTAAAAGAACGCTGCTTTTAGGCACTTTTATGTAGAATGCTGTACGTTTATCGTACACTTTTAATCTGTTCTTCCTTACCTTCTCTAGCACGCTTTACAACGTGGTAAGTAGATATTCCAAATTCTCCATCATATTGCTTACATAACGTTTTTTCCTCACTTTTACTAGGAACAATCTCTTTAAAGCGCCGATAGTTATTTAGTATTGTTACACGGCTGACTGGTTGTTTATAGGTTAATTCTATACATTCAAAAAACCGGATAACATCAATTACTTCTTCTGTACTCCAATCAAGCGAAATTGGTAAAGAACGATCCATTTACTTCACTCCCTTTACATCTATTATCTTTAACTATTATGTCATTTTCAAATAAATACTAGTATAAAAATGAACATTACCATGTTATTCAATCGCAAACTTTAGAAAAAGACAAGCCTTTACATACTCTACTAGGAATTAATGCTCTTTTTTGATATACTCATTTTGCTTTATCATTTGATTATGTACGTAAAGAGGTGAACCCGTTGTCACGACAACAACATCATACACCGTTGTTCACTGGTGTTAGAAAACACGCAGAAAAACAACCTATTCAATTTCACATTCCTGGCCATAAACAAGGAGCTGGTATGGACCCGGAATTCAAACAATTTATTGGTGAGAACGCATTAGCAATTGATTTAATTAATATAGCTCCGTTAGACGACCTTCACCATCCTAGTGGCATTATTAAAGATGCCCAAGAATTGGCTGCAGACGCTTTTGGAGCTGACCATACATTTTTTTCTGTCCAAGGTACGAGCGGTGCCATTATGACTATGATTATGGCTGTGTGTGGTCCTGGTGACAAAATAATTGTACCGAGAAACGTCCATAAATCGATTATGTCAGCAATCATCTTTTCTGGGGCTACACCGATCTTCATTCATCCCGAAATCGATCAGAGCCTTGGAATTTCGCACGGTATTACAGTTGACTCAGTCGAAAAAGCATTACAAGTTCACCCTGATGCGAAAGGATTATTAGTAATTAATCCAACCTATTTTGGCATTGCTGGTGATTTAAAACAAATTGTTCAACTTGCACATTCATATGAAATCCCCGTTCTCGTTGATGAAGCACATGGTGTCCACATTCATTTCCATGAGGAACTTCCATTATCAGCAATGCAAGCCGGGGCTGACATGGCTGCTACGAGTGTGCACAAGCTTGGCGGTTCTATGACACAAAGCTCCATTTTAAATGTAAAGGAAGGGCTCGTGTCTCCCAAACGAGTCCAAGCTATCATCAGTATGTTAACGACAACATCTACATCTTATTTATTACTATCATCTTTGGATACTGCACGTATGCAGCTTGCAACCAAAGGGCACAAACTATTGTCTAAAACGATTGAACTTGCTAATGATACTCGGCGAAAAATCAATGAAATACCAGGACTAACGTGTGTTGGCAAAGAAATACTTGGTACTCCGGCAACGTACGATTTAGACCCAACGAAACTGATCATTTCAGTGCGCAATTTAGGGATTTCTGGCCATGATGTTGAGCTTTGGTTACGAGAGCATTACTCTATTGAAGTAGAAATGTCTGATTTATATAATATCCTTTGTCTTGTTACACTTGGAGATTCGGAAGAAAAAATGAATATTTTACTAACGGCTTTACAGCACTTAGCAAGTGAATACGACGTTTCGTTTGAACATTCACCAAAGTCCGTTTCAGTTCCAGATATTCCCACTTTATCACTTTCACCAAGAGATGCTTTTTATGCTGAAACAGAAAGGATCCCTTTTTCAGAATCAGCAGGCCGCATTATCGCTGAATTTGTCATGGTTTACCCGCCTGGTATACCAATTTTAATTCCAGGTGAAATAATTACTTCTGAAAATTTACAATACATTACTGAAAACTTACACAACGGCTTACCAGTCCAAGGACCAGAAGACGAAACGTTCAAGACGTTACGTGTTATTAAAGAACATAAACCGATATTATGATTTAAAAAAACAGCCTGCACAAGAGCAATGATAAAACTTGTGCAGGCTGTATTTAATCCCAAATACGTTGTAAAATTGTCGACGTCTCTTCTAAAGTAAATGGCTCCCAAAATAAGTCACCATAAATGAGTAAATCTTGATGTAAATGAAGACCTCCCATTTCATCTCCAGCAACAGAAAAACTCGTCCCCGAGTTACCTACATAACCGATAATCGTATTTTCATCAACTGTATCCCTACTTGTAAATCTTCGGGAATACCTGATAAATGAGCAAAGCGATTCATCACTCCACCTGGATATTCAACCCACACTTGCATACCTCGTAAACGATCAAAAATATACTCTGGCGTGTCTTGCAGCTCTACAGTAAGAGCTAAATCTTTATTTCGTTCTTCTGGTGATTCGTATTCTTCAAAGTTATGATCAACACGTACAACAATACCTTCTGCCATAGCATAAATAGGTGTGTCTGGTGTGATAACTTCACCGGTTGCATATCCATACCAGTCTATCCCTTCATGAAATCCATTCCGATACTCTCTTGGAGCACCAGGTAAATGACTTGCTTGACGACTTACTTGTGCACCTTTAATTGGCCGCTCTAAAAACGACAAGTATTCCACCATTTGCTCGACATCCCAGTCAAAAATATTAAAATCCTCTGGTGGACCACCAACTCTATTTGTAGGCCCATACCAATCGAAAGAAACAAAATGATCTTCTTCATTTAACGGAATCTCTAATCCTTTTTCAATAAAGCAATCGGTAGATAAATATTGTACTCATCTTCATCCTCAACAATTCTAACATGGATGTCGTCGGTCGCTACATATTGACCATTACGCTCGAGTACCGGAACCCCGTCTATTAAATAATAATAATCATTATTAATTTCGATATTAACTGTCCGATGGATTTCATCAAACTCATAATCACCTTCAACGATCTCAAGTAAATCTTCAACCGCAAAATACGCTTGATCATTAATCCACTCTACAGATAATTGTTGAAGTGTATCGTCTTCCTCTCTTTCATTACTAGCTGAATTATCAGTATTCTCTTGATGTTCTAATTCGTCTCCATTATTTGCACTTCTTTCTGGCTCATCATTAGTGGTTTGACAAGCTACTAAAAGAATACAACAAAAAGAGAGCATTATAATCGACTTCCACACGTCCAAGACTCCTCCTAAATTGTCATATGACGCCTATTTTACCGTTCTCATCATTGAATAACAAGTAGACTTTGACCTATTTTGTCTTGATCTGCTCTGGATCAACAAATTCATACCCTTTCTCCTTTAAGCCATGCACAATACTCTCTAATGCATCAGCCGTCCACTTTCGATCATGCATCAGTAAATTAGCCCCATTTTGTAATAATGGTGCATTTACCATAATATCCGCCAATGGTTCTGGCTCTAAATAATCAGGCTCCCAATCATAACCGTAAGTCCAATTCATTTTTACCATCCCTAACTCAGCGGTTAACTCATTCGTATAATCCGTATTACCACCAAATGGGGCACGATAAAAACGGGGATATTCTCCGATCAATTCGTAAATAATGTCGTTAAGCTCAACAATTTCTGATCGTTGCTCATCCTCACTTAGATCACTCATCGTAGGATGATTCATCGTATGATTACCTATTTCAAAGCCGCGCTTATGTAATTCCTTAACTACTCGTTTCCCGTCGTCATCTAAAAGATGTCCATTAACAAAAAATATTGCTTTCACCCCTAATTTATCAAGAGTTTCTGCCATTTTTATAGAATATTTATCAGGAGCATCGTCAATTGTTACTAAAACAACTTGTTCATTCCCATCGTCAATCGGCTCTATACTCCAATTTTCTTCATTCACACGATAGTAATCTAATTCTTCTAATTCTGTCTCAAGCTCCTCATCAATTCCTTCTACTATATTCTCAGCATTTGTTTCTTGCTCTTCAACCTCCGGTTCAGCTATCTCTAGTTGATTATTCGCTTCTATTTTCGTCTCTTCAACTTGATTGCAACTAACCATCGTTAGCACACAGCATATAAGAAACCCATATGTTCGTTTAACTCTCATCTTTAGCTCACTCCCTCACTTAATAAGTATAACAAGAAATAATAGAAGCCATACTAGTATTATGCTGTTATATATTCATCATTTCAAAGATAATGGAGGCGGACGATGAAAGGGTTGATTGGAAGACGAGTATTGAAAACAGGATTATCTGTCTTACTTACAGCAACTATTTGTCACTTCATCGATATCCCTCCAACTTTTGCGGTCGTAACAGCCATTGTGACTGTTGAACCGACTGCTGCTGACTCAATAAAAAAGGATTAATTCGTTTACCGGCAGCTGCAATAGGGGCAATATTTGCTATCGTTCTAACAATGGTATTAGGTCCAACTCCTTTTACTTATGCAATTGTTTCAATCTTAACCATTATGACCTGCTTGAAATTGAAACTTGATACTGGAACACTCGTGGCAACGTTAACAGCTGTTGCAATGATTCCAGCTACATCATTTGACATTATTTCAGATTTTGCAGTAAGAATCTCCGGTACTTCTATCGGTATTATCGTTTCTAGCTTAATCAATTTTCTTATCTTACCACCAAAATTTGGCCCTATACTATCAGAGAAAGTAAACAAGCTCTTTATTCAAGCCGCCGATTGCTTGTTAGCTATTATGAACGACCAATTAAATCAAAATGATCAAAATAAGACGGTTCATTACCGTTTATTACAAGATGATTTAATGAAGGCATATCAGTTTATTCACTTTCAAATTGACGAATGGGTTTATCGCCGTTCCACTGAGCTTGAGCGGCGTTCATTTAGTTATTTACAAAAGAAAATGGATTATTTACACTTTATCCTTTTCCACTTAGGTAAAATAGCTCATAGTAGAATGAATCATCATTTAATAGATGAACATAAAGAAGTTATTGAGCAGTCGATTAAGTCTTTTTCCTCGATATTAAAAGACCCTTACCATCAATTAACAACTGAACACTTTATTTATTTAGGAAAATTAAAAAAGCTGCAAGAAACGTATGAGCAATCAGATTTATTTCTTCACCAATTATGTCTTGAATTACAGTCTCTGCAAAGGGTGTTAAACGATCTATCACAAATTACTAGCGATGAACGTCGTGTGTCAATTGAAGAAAAAAGTTATCCGACTTATATCTTTTCCAAGCCTTCTTTAACAGAATAGACTTGAAAATATTTCTATTTCATTACATTTTTGTTACTTTAGAATAAGTCTTTACCGTGCGTGCTAAAATGAAAGGAACGTTAGTATGCAAAAAGGAAGTGAACTGCTTTGGACAAGTACTTCATGTTTATTTTATTTAGCACAATGTGTATTTTAACTGCTTGTGTTTCAGTCGCCTCCACCGAAGAAAATCCTTTAAACTATCCCGATAACGAAACGATTACCGTTTTATTTTCTGATTCCAGCTCTCTGCAGGATGAACATACATATTATGATGCTTATTTAGCTTTGCAACAACATTATGATGAAGAAATCCCATCAATTATTATAGTTGATGCGGACGATCGAGATGCGATACGTTTTTTTGAAATTAATCAATTCCCAACGATGCTTATTTTAACAGGTAAGACAGAGCATGTTAGATTGGAAGGCGTTTTAACAGAAGAGGCAATCTTGGCTGAACTATTACATTTTTTCTTGGCGAAAGAGACTAATAATTAACCTTTCTTATTAGAAATCAAAGGACTTTTATTCCTTTGGTTTTTTTGTTATCAAAAGACGTCTAAAGATCCTCTTTAGACGTCCCAGTCTGTCGGCAAAGTCTCGCAAAAAAGAGACGGTCGACAGGCTTTTTGTATAGAGATTTGTCACGATACAGCACTTTGAACCCACTCCTAAGGATGGGGGGCACGCTTTTGGCAGGACGGCGTATTGACCCAGTCGTCAATTGTAACTCCTGCCAATTTCCACGATAGTCAAGTGTTTCACGAGTTATTTGTTCAACTAAAAGAGATCATGATGAAAGTGCAAGAAGTTGTCATAGATATCGGATAAAGATTCCAATTGTTGCGAAGAAGTTTTCTGATGAAGAAGTACGAACTATCATACCTTATAAGCGTCCAATGACACCGCAGAGTTATGTTAAGAAACATGAGTTTATCTATGATGAATACTATGAGTGTTACATTTCAAAAGATCAGCTTCTTCCAGCGGACGACAAACCGAGAAGGGGATCGCGAGTACATACTAATTTATCGATTTGCCAGACATGTCTGGTCTTACACCAATGCACCAAGAGTAAAAACATCATAAGCTGGTTCTACGGAACATGGATGAAGCATGCCACTTACGACATACTAATATATAGACGAATTAACGTAAAAACGCCTTTGAGAATCGACTTCTCAAAGGCGTTTTGTCTACGGTCTGAGACGTCTAAAGAACCTCTTTAGTCGTCTTTTCATTTATTTAACGATGTGAATTGGTGTACCTAGTGCTACTTCAGCAGCTTCCATTGTAATCTCACCAAGAGTTGGGTGAGCATGGATCGTTAAGGCAATATCTTCTGCCGTCATACCTGTTTCAATAGCTAAACCAAGCTCTGCAATCATATCAGAAGCTCCAGGACCTGCTATTTGTGCACCGATCACTAATCCATCTTCTTTACGAGTTATAAGCTTCATAAAGCCATCCGTTTCATTTAGTGAAAGAGCACGTCCGTTAGCTGCAAATGGGAATTTGGCTGCAACTACATCAAACCCTGCTTCCTTTGCACCTTCTTCATCATAACCAACACTTGCAAGTTCAGGTTCAGAGAAGACAACAGCAGGAATAGCCAAATAATCAATCTCTGATTTTTCACCAGCAATCGCTTCAGCAGCAATCTTACCTTCATAAGAAGCTTTATGTGCAAGTGGCGGGCCAGCAACAATATCTCCAATAGCGAAAATATTTGATACGCTAGTACGTAATTGCTTATCAACTTTAACGATGCCGCGATCGGTCATTTCAACACCAATTTGTTCAAGACCAATCTCATCGGTATTCGGTCTACGCCCTACTGTTACTAGGCAGTAGTCTGCTTCGAATACCTCTTCTTTTCCATTGATTTCAGCAGTTACCTTTACGCCGTCTTCTGATTCTTCCACACTTTTGGCCATTGCCTCGAACTTAAAGTCAACTTTATTCTTTTTCAAGCGACGTTCAACAAGCTTAGCCATTTGCTTTTCAAATCCACCAAGAATTTGTTTTGTACCTTCAAGAACAACAACTTCAGTCCCCATATTTGAAAAGGCACCAGTTAACTCAATTCCGATATAACCTCCACCGATTACAACCATTTTCTTCGGTACTTCTTTAAGGGCAAGTGCACCACTTGAATTAATAACTCTTTCAGTATATTTAAAAGCCGGAATTTCGATTGGTCGTGAACCTGTTGCAATAATACAATTTTTAAAATTGTACGTTTGTGCACTAGATTCATCCATGATACGAACAGAGTTCTCAGAAGCAAAATATGCTTCCCCTCTAACAATTTCAACTTTATTACCTTTTAATAATGCTTCTACTCCTCCAGTTAATTTATTTACAACTGAAGCTTTCCACTCTTGAACCTTTTCAAAATTAATAGAAACATTCTCAGCAACAATTCCCATATCTTCAGATGCTTTTGCATTGTGATAACGGTGACCTGCTGAAATAAGTGCTTTTGATGGAATACAACCAACGTTTAGACAAACGCCACCAATATCCCCTTTTTCAACTATAGTAACCTTTTGCCCAAGCTGTGCTGCACGAATTGCCGCAACATATCCCCCAGGACCTGAACCAATGACTAGAGTATCTACTTCATTTGCGAAATCTCCTACAACCATTTCTTACCCCTCCATTAATAGTAATTGTGGATCATTTAACAAGCGTTTCACATGGTTTAATGCATTTTGTGCTGTTACTCCATCAATTAGACGGTGATCGTAACTGATTGAAAGGGCTAGTACAGGTGCAGCAACAATTTCGCCATCCTTTACTACTGGCTTTTCTTCAATTCGACCAATACCTAAAATAGCTACTTCTGGATGATTGATAACTGGAGTGAACCATAACCCACGAGCAGAACCAACGTTTGAAATTGTTGCACATCCACCTCTCATCTCATCTCCACTTAATTTAGCATCACGTGCTTTTGCAGCAAGCTCATTAATCTCATCAGCAAGTGCAAAGATTGATTTACGATCAGCATCTTTAATAACAGGAACAAATAAACCATGCTCTGTATCAGCTGCAATTCCGATGTTGAAATATTTCTTATATACAATCTCTTCTTTAGCATCATCAATTGAAGCATTAAGAGCTGGGAATTTACGTAAAGCAGACGTTAATGCTTTAACGACATAAGGTAAGTAGGTGAGTTTCGTTCCTTGCTCAGCTGCCACTTCCTTATATTGCTTTCTATGTGCTACTAATCCTGATACTTCAACCTCATCCATATGCGTAACGTGTGGAGCAGTGTGTTTAGAATTAACCATTGCTTTGGCAATTGCTTTACGAACACCTTTTAAAGGTACACGTTCTTCAAGTTCTCCAACTGGGATAGATGTAGGTTTTGCAGCTGTATCTTTCGACTTATTATCCTCTGTGACAGCTTCCGTTGCTTCCGTTGCTTCCGTAGCTGAATTGTCACCATTTAAGAACGCATCTACATCCTCTTTTATAATACGGCCATTTTTACCAGAGCCAGATACATTAGCAATGTTTACACCGTTATCACGTGCATACTTTCGAACTGAAGGCATTGCAATAACACGAACGTTATCATCTGCTTCAGAAGCTTTTTCCGTCTTAGTCTGCTCGTCTGCTTTTTCATTTGCAGCAGGTGCTTCACTTTTCTCTTCTTGCTGGTGCTTCTTCCTCAGCAGGATTTGCATCGCCCGCATCAATTGTCAGTAAGACATCTCCTACAATTGAAACTGTACCTTCCTCAACTTTTACTTCAAGAACTTTCCCATCAACAGGAGATGGAATTTCTACAACTGCTTTATCATTTTGGACTTCAAGAAGGATATCATCTTCTTTTATCTCATCGCCTTCTTTTACAAACCATTTTACGATTTCACCTTCGTGAATACCTTCACCAATATCCGGTAATTTAAACTGATATGCCACCTTATGTGCCTCCTTTGTTTCTTAACTATTAGATAAAAGGAAAGACAGTCATCTTTCCTTTCTCATTTTGCAATTTAGAAGTTTATTACTTCCTTAGCTGTTTCAACGATGTCTTTGTAATCCGGTAACCAAACGTCTTCTGCTGCTGCAAAAGGATACACAGTATCAGGTGCCGCTACACGCTTAACAGGAGCTTCTAAGCTTAAAATTGCACGCTCTGTAATTTCAGCTACAACGTTTGCTCCTATACCAGCTTGTCTTTGTGCTTCTTGAACAACAATTGCACGATTCGTCTTTTCAACGGATGCAATGATTGTATCAATATCAATCGGACTAATTGTCATTAAATCAATAACTTCAACATCAATACCTTCTTTTTCAAGCTCCTCTGCTGCTTTTAAAGATGAGTGTACCATCGCTCCATATGTAACAATGGTTAAATCTTTTCCTTCACGCTTAATATCTGCTTTTCCTAGTGGAATAGTATATTCCTCTTCAGGTACCTCTCCGCGGAATGAGCGATATAATTTCATATGCTCTAAATAAACAACAGGATCATTGTCACGAATTGCTGAGATAAGAAGACCTTTTGCATCATATGGAGTTGAAGGAATTACAACCTTTAATCCAGGTGTTTGAGCAACAAGCCCTTCTAAGCTATCAGCATGCATTTCCGGAGTCTTAACTCCACCACCAAACGGTGAACGAACAGTAATTGGTGAAGTTAATTTACCTCCTGTACGATAACGCATACGGTTCATTTGACCTGCCAAAGAATCAAATACTTCGAATAAAAAACCAAAGAATTGAATTTCCATTACCGGACGAAAACCCGTTAAACCGAGACCAATTGCTAAACCACCAATACCAGATTCAGCAAGAGGGGTGTCAAAAACACGATCTTCACCAAATTCAGCTTGAAGACCTTCAGTTGCACGGAATACACCTCCGTTCTTACCAACGTCTTCCCCAAACACAAGTACATCTTCGTTATTTTTAAGCTCATTACGCATTGCATCCGTAATCGCTTGGATCATCGTCATTTGCGCCATTGGTTACTTCGACTCCTTTGCTGTAAATTCTTCCATTTGTTCACGAAGATTTGCTGGTAAATCCTCGAACATAAAACCAATTAAGTCGGTTACTTTTTGCTTAGGAGCAGCGTCAGCTTTCTTAATTGCTTCTTTTACATCTGCTTTTGCTTCTTCCACGACTTCATTTTCCTTCTCTTCGTTCCAAAGTCCTTTATTTTCTAAGAACTTACGGAAACGCACGAGTGGATCTTTTTTCGTCCATTCATCATCCAATTCAGAAGAACGATAACGAGTAGGGTCATCCCCAGCCATCGTATGGGTCCATAACGATATGTTAATGTCTCAATTAATGATGGCCCTTCGCCAGCCAATGCTCGATCACGTGCATCCTTTGTAGCTTTGTAAACAGCTAGAACATCCATTCCATCAACTTGTATTCCTTCAATCCCAGCAGCAACCGCTTTTTGAGCAATTGTCTTTGCTGCAGATTGCTTTTCTACAGGTACAGAGATAGCAAATCGATTGTTCTGAACGATAAATACGGCAGGAGCATTATATGCACCAGCAAAGTTCATCCCTTCATAGAAGTCCCCCTGTGAAGCACCACCATCACCTGTGTAAGTAATCGCAATATTTTCTTTCCCTTTACGCTTCAGACCAAGTGCTACACCTGCAGCTTGAATTATTTGTGCACCAATGATAATTTGCGGGAATAGCACATTTAACCCATCAGGAAGTTGTCCACCTTGATAATGCCCACGTGACCATAAAAACGCTTGATAAAGTGGTAATCCTTGGAATACAATTTGAGGAACATCACGATATCCAGGTAAAATCCAATCTTCTTTCTCTAATGCAAATTGTGAACCAAGCATTGAAGCTTCTTGACCTGCTACTGGGGCATAGAACCCTAAACGACCTTGACGATTTAAAGAAATAGCCCGTTGGTCCCAAATACGTGTGTACACCATTCTTCTCATTAATTCTTGAAGCTGCTCATCACTTAACTCAGGCATTGCTTCTTCATTAACTAATTCGCCATTTTCATTCAAAATTTGAAACGTTTCAAATTGACTTTCAATCTGTTCTAACGTTCTTGTACTCACTAACCTTCACCTCTTCCTAAAAAATAAGAACCTGCTATTCATTCATTTTAAAATCGCAAGACTGTTAACCATTCATGCATATAATGCCCAATCAACTTATATCCATTACGGATGATGTTGTTCGATTTTGGTTTCAAGTCTTACAGTGTTAAAAATATTCATTGAACACTAATACTGTATTAGTCTAATCATCTGTTAACTAATACAATAATTATCTTCGAACATAAGTCTAACCTACATTATATAAATTCGTCAATCCTTTTGTATTGTTGTTTCATTTGGTAATTCCATTTCATTCCTTACACTCTTTTGAATAAAACTGTGTTATATATCAATTAAGTTTTTATAATACAGTTTTAATTTCATTATTCTATTTTTTATAACAGCTACAATTAAGTAATTGTAATCTTTCAAATGTCCATCTTGGTTTAAATTTGCTTTGCTTTTGTATCCCAGCAGGGTGATAAAACAATAAAAGAAAAACATACCTTACGATTCGTAAGATATGTTTAAATCAGCGGCCTCATAAAACGCTCGCTTTTTTTCATTATATAAATCAGTTGCCTCATTAAATGATTGGGTGTATTGATCCACCTCAGCATATTTTTCATTGACAGTATCAACGTATTCTTGTAATTGTTCAAATGTCAATTCTTCGTCTAGAAACGATTCAAATAATTTTTTGTCTGCTTCAGCAGCATCTTTATACGCCTCATTTAATAATTGGTAATCCTCGTAACGTGAATTCATTGTATCAAGCAAGGCTGTAAATGCCTGTTCTAATTCAGTTTGGGCAATTTGCTCTTTATATTGCTCTATTTCATTAAATTCTTCAAAGCTGACATTTATACTTTCCTCTTCAATCTCTACCATTAATAATCTTGATTCAATTGATTCAAGTGCCTCTTCAACGAGTGGCTCAATTTCACTTAATTCACCCGTTCCCACTGTAATAATTTCTTCAAACAATTCATTTTCTCTTTCTTCCGCCTGATATAGTGGTTGTTGCTGCTCTTCGAAAGGTTGCTCTAATTCAACAGCCAATTCAAGATGTTCATAAACATCTTGTGCTGGATTGCCACCACAAGCAACAAGAATCAAGCTCGTTAAAATTGATACTATGGCAAACAAAATGTACTTCATACAACTCCCCTCCTTATGAACCATTCATATATCTAAATATAACAATACACGTCTTTTCCTATCATGTAAATGTAATCTAGCATATGTCCATTTTTAATAAATTATGAGCTCGTACTTTAAAATTAGATCATTATCCTAGGCGAACGTCCAACCGATTAAATGTATCATGCATAAAGTAATTAGTGAATCGCAGCTTTTGCGATCTGATTAAAAAAGGAGGAATGTCTCATGTTTGGTTACGGTTATGGTGCTGATCCAGTATGCAGTGATCCTTGTGGATACGGTTATGGTACTCAAGTTGCACCTGCGACATACGGACCTGGATACGGATACGGCGGTCACGGTCACGGTGGTCACGGAAAAGGATTTGCGTTAATCGTTGTTCTTTTCATCCTTTTAATTATTGTCGGCGCTTCAAAATTTGGTGCATAACCAGTCCACTTATCCCCCTATAATAATGTGTACAGCTACTCCCAATAGCTGTACACATTTTCCATTAATAATCTGCTATTTTTATAATCATAATGGTTTTCAGTGAGCATTTTAAGCATTGCTTTTTTTCAAATAACGATAACATAGTATAATAAAAATATGTACAGTGATCGTAAAACTAAAGGAGTGATACATACATGATAACAATGAAAGACATCGTTCGTGAAGGAGATCCTATTTTACGAAAAAAAGCGAAAGAGGTTCAATTACCTTTAAACGACGAAGATAAAGAATTATTACAGAAAATGCTTGATTACGTGAAGAACAGCCAAGATCCAGAAATTGCGGAGAAATATAATTTACGCCCAGGAGTAGGCCTGGCCGCTCCTCAAGTAGGTGTATCCAAAAGGATGTTTGCTGTTCATACAACAGATGAGCAAGATAACTTGTATAGTATGGGTATTATTAACCCTAAAGTTATTAGTCATTCTATAGAAGAAAACCATCTTGAGGGTGGTGAAGGCTGTTTATCTGTAGATAGAGAAATTTCTGGCATTGTTCCACGGTATTCTAGGATAACTGTTAAAGCAGCAACACTTGAAGGTAAAGAGGTTACATTACGTTTGAAAGGATTTGCAGCAATCGTTTTCCAGCATGAGCTCGATCATCTCGACGGAATCATGTTTTATGACCGAATCGAGAACTTTACAGATAAGTTAAAACAACCTCTTCCAAAAGGAATTTAATGATAGGCACTGTGTGGGGCTTTCAATAAGCAAAGCCAGTGCCCTCCCTCACACACTTTTATAAGAATTTCTATCTAAATAACGCTTTAACCCATTCCCATTTACAATAATTCCCTTGAACAAACAAACAAATTCCTACACATACTACAAATAGAACAATCTTACTAATGGAGGTGGGATATGATGTTAAAGCGTTGGAGAAAAAGATTATTGAGAAAATGCAAAGATTTACTTCCCAAGAAACGATATATCGAAGTTCAACGCTAATATACTTTCAAACAGACGCTTTCTCCTAATCATTTTGCCGCCTCTTTTTGGAATAATAAAATAAAAACATGAAATTAGTAAGTATTTACTTTATAATAAATCTATAACGATTAGTAAGGAGAGGTAGCTAAATGATTTTTAAAGTGTATTATCAAGATAATTTTTCAGAGGTTCCAGTGCGTGAATATACGGAATCTCTCTTTATTGAAGCGGAAAGTGAAGCAGATGTTCGGATAAAACTTGCCTCACGCCAATACAATATTGAGTTTATTACCCCAATCTCTGGTCCATACTTAGAATATGAACAACAAATAGAAGAATTCAAAGTGGAGAATGGATAATTTATGAAACAAGTGAAAAATAATCAAACAGCTGTATTTGCTCTAGGTGGACTCGGAGAAATCGGAAAAAATACGTATGCTGTCCAATTTCAAGATGAAATTATTTTAATCGATGCCGGAATTAAGTTTCCAGAGGACGAGCTTCTCGGAATTGATTATGTCATACCAGATTATACTTATTTAGTGAAGAATGAAGACAAAATTAAGGGACTTTTTATTACACATGGACACGAAGATCATATTGGTGGTATCCCTTATTTATTGCGTGCTGTTAACATCCCTATTTATGGTGGGAAATTAGCTTTAGGACTATTAAAAGGCAAGCTTGAAGAACATGGTCTGCTTAGAAGGACAAAGCTATATGAAATTCACGAAGATCAAATTGTGAAATTCACAAAAACGTCTGTCTCATTTTTTCGGACAACGCATAGTATTCCTGACGCTTACGGTATTGTTGTTAAGACACCTCCAGGAAATATCGTCCATACTGGTGATTTTAAATTCGACTTTACTCCTGTAGGAGAACCAGCAAATTTAACGAAAATGGCAAAGATCGGTGAAGAAGGTGTACTTTGTTTACTATCTGATAGTACAAATAGTGAAATACCCGAGTTTACAATGTCGGAACGTAAAGTCGGGGAAAGCATCGACCATATTTTCCGTAAGGTAGAAGGCAGAATTATATTTGCAACTTTTGCTTCGAACATCCATCGTCTTCAACAAGTGGTAGAATCAGCGGTTAAATACGGTCGAAAAATCGCTGTATTTGGTCGAAGTATGGAATCTTCATTAACAATTGGACAAGAGTTAGGCTATATCAAAGCACCTAAACATACTTTTATTGAGACCTCTCAACTTAACAAATTACCAGACAATCAAGTAACAATTTTGTGTACTGGTAGCCAAGGTGAACCAATGGCAGCTTTATCTCGTATTGCTAATGGCACTCACCGCCAAATTCAAATTATTCCTGGTGATACAGTCGTCTTTTCTTCGTCACCTATCCCAGGAAATACACTTAGTGTAAGTAAAACAATCAATCAATTATATCGAGCCGGTGCTGATGTAATACATGGATCATTAAATGATATACACACATCCGGACACGGTGGGCAAGAAGAACAAAAGCTTATGTTAAGACTGATGAAACCACAATATTTCATGCCTATTCATGGTGAATATCGCATGTTAAAAATGCATATTAAGTTAGCCCAAGATTGTGGAATTAGCGAGCAAAACTGTTTTATTATGGATAATGGAGATGTATTAGCATTACACCCTGATGAAGCTGGTGTTGTAGGGAAAATTCCATCTGGCTCAGTGTATGTTGACGGTAACGGTATTGGAGATATAGGGAATATCGTTTTACGTGATCGTAGAATTTTATCCGAGGAAGGGCTAGTAGTTGTCGTCGTCAGCTTAAACATGAAAGAATTTAAAGTGACAGCTGGCCCAGATATTATTTCTCGCGGTTTCGTTTATATGCGCGAATCAGGTGATCTAATTCATGAAGCACAAAAACTTTTATCTAACCATTTAAACGAAGTGATGGAACGAAAGACTTCTCAATGGTCAGAAATCAAAAACGAAATTACAGATTTACTCGGTCCATACTTATATGAGCGTACGAAACGCAAGCCAATGATTTTACCAATTATTATGGAAGTGTAACAACTTTACTATTTGCTTACTAACCCTTAAAGGAACTGTTCATTCCTTTAAGGGGTTTTACTATTCCTTTCTATACTGAAAATAATCTCCCCCATGTTTGCGATCCAACAATCCCATCTACTGTTATATCTTCCTTTTGTTGAAACACTCTAACAGCTTGTTCTGTTTCCGGCCCATAAACCCCATCTACTGTCACATTTAACGCACGCTGCACACGCCTCACATCCTGACCTCGTATAAAAGGAGATTGCAAGGAGAGAATGCGTTCAAAACCAACCCCGTCTTTTTCATTTATTTGGTCTAAGGCTCTCCACGTTTGTGGACCAACAATTCCATCTACAAGAATTGATTGATCTCGTTGAAACAGCTGTACTCTTCTTTCTGTTTCAGGTCCAAATATTCCATCTTGTACAGCCCCTACTTTCTGTTGAACTTCACGAACGTCCTCGCCCCTCATCATTGGCTGTAACAACCTCAGTATCCTTCTCGTACTTTGTCCATAGATGGCATGATCTTTATTTGTTTCATCAGTAGGTGACGCTAACTCTCGATCACCATTACGTTCCATTTGATTTAAATGCTTCCTCGTTTCAGGTCCGACGATTCCATCTACCGTTATCGAAGCTGCACGTTGAAAACGGATAACTGCATCTTCAGTTTGTAAGCCGAAAATTCCATCAATTGGACCTGGATTAAATCCTAATTTATCTAGCCTTGCTTGAATTTCCTTAACATCCCCTCCTCTGTCACCTATGGAGATGATAGCTCGATGTTCGTTTCTCAGCTCACTTTTTTCCACAAGTGACGTATTCTCAAATGTGCCTCCTCTTCTAATTAGGCGATTACGGAAATTTTCCATATTAATTGATGGACAAGGTTTCCATGCATACCCTGGAAATTCATCATGCCCCCACACATTATCAACTGTAATGTTCAATTCATCCATTAATTTTCTCGTTAAACGGAGTGTCGCTTGGCGTTGTGCATTAGTTAATGTTTGCGTCCGGAAATCGCCGACCATGCAGATCCCAACAGCATATCCATTACTGTTTCCAACATGATAGCTCACGACTTCAACATCATGACAATGGCTTATCGTTCCATCTCGATCAACGACATAATGATAACCTATCCCGGGCCAACCTAATTCATTTACATGGTATCTACGAAAGCTTCCGCACTTCCAGATGTGGTTGCACTGTGATGAATAGCAATATTACGAATTGCACTTTTTGTTCTCCTTCTGTAAGAGCTTGTTTGACTTCTTACAAGTGAATTCCTTTTGTCTATGACATTCATTTATTATCACCTCCTTATTATATATATCGTTTCGTTTTTTTTGGTGATCATTGTCACTTATTGAAAAAGCCGTTATATCTCATTTATTGATAAATGCCTTGAAAAATCATAACTACAAGTTGTGACGTTAGTAATTGTTTAACATAAAGAAAATCGGTTATAGTGAATAGGAGGAGGAGATTATATTGGAGCAATGGATGATTCAATTACTAGGAGATGGGCTAGTACTATCTGTTCTTACAAGCGTAGTACAAATTATAGTAGCAATTCTAGCTTTTTTGATTACACGTTCTATAGGTAAGAGAATGATAGCTAGTGGGTTTAACAAAATGCAAACAGAAAAAGGTATGAGCGCGGGACGAGTTAAAACGTTAGAAAAGCTTAGTATAAATGCCTATTCATACATACTCATTTTTATTTTTATTACAATTATTATGAACATCTTCGAACTGAGTATTACAGGATTAATTGCTGGAGCAGGTGTCGTAGGGTTAGCGATTGGCTTTGGGGCACAGGGGCTAGTTAGTGATGTGGTAACCGGCTTCTTTATTTTATTAGAGAAACAAATTGATGTTGGTGATTACGTAACAATTGGGAGTATCGACGGAATTGTCGAAGAAGTAGGTCTACGCAACACACAAATACGCAGTTTGATGGAACTTTGCATTATATACCTAATCGCGAAATTGGAAGTGTAAGTAACCATTCTAGAGGAAATATGAGAGCGTTAGTTGACATTAGCATTTCCTACGATGAAAACATTGATGAAGCTATTACAGTCATGCAAGCTGTATGCGATAAAATTGCAATGGAAGAAGAGGCTATTAAAGAAGGACCTGACGTGATCGGTGTACAAGGATTAGGTGATTCCGATATCGTGATACGTATCGTCGCTAAAACAGAAAATATGCTGCAATGGGAGGTTGAACGTAAACTTAAAAAAGCACTTAAAGAAGCACTTGATGCGAACAACATCGAAATACCATATCCTCATCAAGTATATGTTGAAAAGAAATAATACCAAAGGCACTCAATTTTAAAGAGTGCCTTTTTTCACTATTTTAACTAGCTTATTTACCTATTAAAAAGGAGCCAGCGTTCCCTTTTAAAAAGGCTGTACTCCGAACACGCAAAAGCTCCTCTGTTTAATCAAATATTACTATATTCATCGTTCCACGTTTTCCTTATGACGGCCTTACTCTTTGCTCAATTTGTTGGCATATTTCTTGTGCTGTCATACCGTGAGCATTAATAACCGATCCTTGTGTAACAACATCTTGAACTCCCATAACGTTTTGATCTTGCCCAGTAATTACGCAACAATCACAGCCTGCTGCATCTTGCTCTTGTTTTAATTGGACAACATCATATCCTCTTTCTTGTAACTCTTGTTGAACATCCGTTAATGACTGCTCCACACCAATTTTTGCCATAACTTTACCTCCACAAAAGTAATAACGTTCATTTTTACTATCCCCATTTTATGGAGTGATATACAGCAAAAAATGATAAATGCGATTCTTTTGTAGTATAGAGATTTCTGTTAATTTTGATTCAGATAACCGATGATTGTTTTAACTGCAAAGGAAATAGCTTCTTCGCTCGGTTCAATACGGGCATCATGTAAGCCGTATGGTGTGTCAACCCCTAACCAAAACATAAATCCTGGAATTTCCTCTAGAAAATAGCCAAAATCTTCACCCGTCATTGCTTCAGAACAGACAATTAGATTGACGTCGTCTTTTGTTTGTAAGTAGTCCATAAACAAATTTGTCTCATGTTCGTCATTATATACTTGGCAGTAATTTGCTCCATAATCTATTACCGCCTGACATTCAAATCCAGCCTCAATTCCTTGTACAAGTGCCTCTATACGTTCCTTAATACGATTCATTGTTTCAATCGAACGTGTTCGTATTGTCCCTTCAATGACCGCTTGTTCAGCAATTATATTTTGTTTCGTACCTCCTTTAATAACGCCAATCGTCACAACTCCAGCATCTAGAGGATCGATATTACGGGCAACAACTGATTGTAACTGTGTAACAAGATGGCTAGAAGCTACAACCATATCATTGGCTGTATGTGGATAAGCAGCATGCCCACCTTTTCCACTTAATGTTATAAACAGTTCGGAGGTATTAGCAAATAACAGTCCAGGTTTAATTGCAATTGAGCCGACTGGATAATCAGGGGCTATATGTAGGGCAATAATTGAATTGGGCTTCCATTTTTGTAATTGAGGTAATTGAAGCATCTCTTTAGCAGCACCCGGTCCTTCTTCAGCTGGTTGAAAAATAAATAATAAATTACACGAAGGTTGATTTACCGCAAAATAAGCTAACACACCAAGGGCTATTGTCATATGAAGATCATGCCCACAAGCATGCATATGGCCAACATGCTTTGACTTAAACTCATACGTTGTTTGCTCCTCAATTGGTAATCCATCCATATCAGCTCTATAAGCTATCGTCCTGTTTGCATTTTTTCCTAAAACATGAACAAAAACTCCAGTCCGCCATGTTTCGATTGTCAAAAATGTTTGCGGAAGCTGATGAATTTGCTCCAATAAAAATTGCTGTGTTTTTACTTCTTGGAAGCCAAGTTCAGGAATTTGGTGAAGTTCTCGACGGATTTGTATCAACTCTTTTTCATCTAACATATTTTACGTGCCCCTTATCCGTAAAAGTTCTAATTCAAATTTCTTAATAAATTGTTGAACTTCTACCATTGTTAAAGTCATCGGTGGTAATAACCTGATAATTGTTTGTTGTGTTACATCTACCATTATTCCTTGTTGGAGCAGATTCGTTTGGATCTGTTTCACTTCTACTGGCTGCATGTTCATGACTACACCAATCATCATCCCCATTCCACGGATACCGCTTATGAGATCATGATATTTCTTCTTTAGTTGACACAGATTATGCTCTAGTTCATTTGCGACGCTCGTCCCTATTTCCATTTGTCCTTGTTCAATTAAAACATCAATAACCGCATTACCTAATGCAGCACTTAATGGTGACGGGGCAAATGTTGTTCCATGGTCACCAGGCTGTAACAAACTAGTATGTTTCTCTGCTACAATAACACCACCTAATGGAAGACCTCCACCTATTCCTTTAGCAAATAAAATCATATCAGGTGTAATTTCTGCATGCTCATAAGCGAAGAAACGACCAGTTCTACCGACTCCTGTTTGAATTTCATCCATACAACAAAGTGCCTCATACTCTTTGCAAAGAGATTCGATTTGTTGTAAATATTCCTTTGTTAGCGTCACAATTCCCCCAGATCCAAGAACTGGCTCAACAATGACTGCTGCTGGCTGCTTCTCTTCAAACACCGTTTTTAACGCGTCATAATTATTTGCTTCAACTTCATATACTGGCATAGATGTGACAGGAAAATCCTGATATACGCCAGCTTGCCTTGTTAGCTTTAATGCACCTAATGTACGTCCATGAAAGCTGTTTTTTAAGACAATCACACCACTTTTATTATGATCATTCTTTTTCGTCCATTTATGAATAATCTTTAAAGTAGCTTCTGTAGCTTCAGCACCAGAATTGGTAAAAAATACCTTCCCGTTAATAGAAAGCTTAATGAGTTTCTCTGCTAAAGCGATAGCTGGCTTATTATAGAAATAATTTGAAATATGCAAATATCTCTGTGCTTGTTCTTGTAACGCAGCAAGCACGGTTGGATGCGAATGACCTAAAATATTTACAGCTAAACCTGTAAACAAATCTAAATACTTACGATCCTCTTCATCAAATAGATAGTTTCCTTCACCACGATTAACGACAATTGGAAGTCGCCCATATGTAGATAATATGGCTTGTTGATCACGTTCTATCCAATTTGTAGACAACGACATCCCCTGCTTTCCATACTTAATTGAAAACTTTGATAGTTGAAAAGAGCTTTGCCGAATTCGACAAAGCCACTTTTCTTGAACACCCTTAGTCGTCTTCGTTTAAACGACGAAGTTCCTGCTTAATTTCTGTTTTACCTTTTGTCTTTTCATCGATTTCTTTAATAACTCGAGCTGGTGTACCAGCAACGACCGTATTCGGAGGAACATCTTCGGTTACAACTGCCCCTGCAGCTACAACCGCACCAGCTCCAACAGTAACTCCTTCTAAAATAACACAATTTGCACCGATTACCACATCATCTTCAACGATAACTGGCTTGGCAGAAGGAGGTTCAATAACTCCAGCTAGTACTGATCCCGCCCCAATGTGACAGTTCTTACCAACAGTAGCTCGTCCACCCATTACAACATTCATATCAATCATCGTACCTTCACCAATAACAGAACCAATATTAATGCTCGCTCCCATCATAATGACTGCATTTTTACCGATCTCCACTTGATCACGGATGATTGCACCTGGCTCAATACGTGCTTGAATATTTTTCATATCAAGTAGTGGAATCGCTGAATTGCGACGATCGTTTTCAACAACATAATCTTCTATTAATTGCTCATTTTCTTTTAACAGTGATTCAATTTGGCTCCATTCTCCAAAAAGAACACCAACATTACCTGTAATAAAAGCTTTTGTATCTGTACCAAAATCAATTGCATCAAGCTGTCCTTTAATATGTACCTTTACTGGTGTTTTCTTTTCACTTTGTGAGATAAATTGAATTATCTCGTTAGCATCCATCATTTTCATTTTATATCCTCCTAATTAACAATCTCTCCATAATGATAATGATTTAACATTAAAAATGCAATCATAACGTAAGAAAAACGCCTTACGTTTTTGTTAGCTGCCATTAAGATTTTCATTTTGGTTAAAAAATAAGAGAAATCCTAACACCCATTAAGATTCCTCTAACTAGTAATGACTATAAAATTTCTCGTAACCAAACATACTCTATTGTATCTTTTTCTGATTTTGCCTCGAACATTAATTGATACTCATTTAAATCGTAACAAAACATCCAATAACCGTCCATTTCATTCATTTCACTAATATCTGGTGTTCCAAGAGCCTTTTTCATCTCTTTATGAGTTAATCCTTGATCCTCAATTTGAAGGGCAATTGCAACGCTTTTATTTGTTTCAGGATTAATAAAATATGTGACTTCCCCGTATTGTAAGTAAACTCCACCTTCATAATACCCAGTTTCAATAGGCTCTCCTTCACGTTTTATAATCGCATCGTACGTTTCACCAAGTTGATCATTTGTTGGAGCAAAGATCCCACTGTAGCCTTTTTCAATCCAATCAAACGTTAAAATTTCCGATTCATTTAATTCCTCAACTTCTTTTTCACTTAACTCAGTATGCAATTTAACAGCAGCATTTGCCTGCTCATTCAGTTCAATTGACACTTGTCCACAACTTGCCATTATGAATAATAGGCTACTAAATAGTAGCAATTTGACTACTTTCATTTCATTCACCTCATAAAGTGTGCTTATCCATATATTTTCTTATATATGTATCCATTCCCACCTTTATTCGTGATTAAACAAAAAACACTCCGGCACGCGAAAATAAGCGAAACTTATCATTTTGTTTCTTTTGCTTTCATTTCAGATTTAAATGCTTTACGATACTCATGAGAAGAAGTATTAACGTAAGTGGAAAGGCACTTACAATAATCGCTGTTTGTAAAGCATTTAACCCACCAGATGCCATTAATACGACGGCAGAAGCTGCTAATATTATTCCCCATGATACTTTAATAAATGTCTGAGGATTTATATCAACATTTGTCGTTTGCATTCCTAATACAAAGGTCGCAGAGTCAGCAGAAGTAAGAAAGAACGTTGTAATAAGCAATACCGTTACAACCGACAAAATAGCTCCACCTGGCAACTGTTCATATACATAAAAGAGTGCTGTTTCTAAACTGTTACTTGACACAGCTAATCCTTCGACTAATTCGAGATATATGCCTGTCCCACCAAAGACAGCGAACCAAAATGCACAAACTAGAGAAGGTACAATAAGTACAGCAAATGCAAATTCTCTTACCGTTCGCCCTCTCGAAACTCGTGCAATAAACATACCCACAAATGGAGACCACGATATCCACCAAGCCCAATAGAAGATTTTTTTGCCAGGAAATCGTCCTCCGACCAGGCTACCGGGATGGGGGCACGCTTTGGGCAGGAGGGCGTTGAACTAACCGGCACGGCGGTGGATTTCATCCTGCCCTTTCCTCCGGAAGGAGTCGGCCCTCCCATCCCGTCCGCTATGTCTAGAGCCAAATCAAATAAGAGACTAAGTCCTATTTTTTCTATAATAAAAGTGAAAAATAGGGACAGGAGTGGACCGACAATGATGTCAAAAAAGTAGTAAGATAAGCGGTTGCAAATGGAGATGGTCTGGATTGAAAAGCTAGTTCCAAAAAGACCATCTTGTTAGTAAATTAGATCAGGCGATGAAGTTAAAGAACTTTATTCTTCTGACTAGGACGTCCAAGAGTAAAAATCATTGGCAAGGTGCTTTGGATGAAGCCGAACTACGACATACAGATATAAATAAAGAGATTTATGCAAAGCGTAAAGAAACAATTGAACGCGTCTTTGCTAATCTGAAACAAAAGCATGGTTTGCGTTGGACAAACCAGAAAGGATTGGGAAAAAAATTCAGTGCAAGCGATGCTTGTTTTTGCTGCAATGAACCTAAAAAAATTAGCCAACTGGCACTGGAGAAAACAGAAGAAATAACGTTAAAACGCCATTGAGAATCAACTTCTCAATGGCGTTTTGTCTAGTTCTGAGGTTTGTCCAATTAGAGACAAACCCATTTTCTATTCAATGTTTTCTTCTTCAGCCTTTTCTACATAAATGCTTCTTGATGGAAATGCAACTGATACCCCTTCTTCTTTTAAAATATTCATGATCTTAAAGTTAATATCTTCTTTAGTCTCAAACCACTCGACCCAGACAATTGACTTCGTAAAGAAATATATAAATATATCTAGACTTGAATCATTAAATTCGTTAAAACGGACAATTATTAATTCCTTATCTACTTGTTCATGGCCATATAATAGTTGCTCTATTTTTTGAACACATCGCTTTAGCTTTTCTTTAGGAGTAGAATAAGTAACACCTAAATTAAACGTAATTCGTCGTTTCCCCATTTTAGACCAATTCGTAATCGGCTCATTAGCGAGCGTTGAATTAGGAATGGTTACAACTGAATCAGCAAATGTCCGGATTCGTGTACTACGAAATGTTATATCTTCAACTGTACCCTCGACGGTTGGTGTTTGAATCCATTCTCCTTTTTAAAAGGCTTCTCCGTTATAATAATTACACCACCAAAGAAGTTGCCTATCGTGTCTTGGGCTGCTAATGCAAACGCTAAGCCACCGAGTCCTAGTCCAGCTATAAATCCACTTATATCAATCCATTCACTAAGAACAGCCAAGAGGATAAGTGCAAGAACTACTCCTTGTAAAATTTTTGAAACAAAAGGAATGAGCATACTATCATCATCATCTTCAATTTTACTAATGATTTTCACAAGTGATAATGAATGTTCCGATGTATAATTATAAATCCCCCAGCCAGCTAATATGATAATAATCGTTTTGTAAACAGTTGCGACAAACTCAACCGTTGTAATATGAAATGGTAAATACATAAGTGCTAAGTACGTACCTAAAACAACCCAAAACACTCGTAACGGTTTTTCAAATGATAGTAACAAATTAGAAAATAACGGTGTCGGTGTTTTTTTAATAATAATAATACTATTTTAAAAATATACTTTGTAAAAATTTTTCTAAAAATCAAAAATATGATAAAAATAAGCAATGCAATTCCAATATCGTACCATTCGATACGTTTTAAAGAATTTAGAAATAATTGCCACCGAACCTCAAACATTATTCTCACCTTCTATGTAAAAATCTCGATAGTACATTTTAACATAGAACGTAAACAACAAACATAAAAACGTTTTTACCTCTTACATAGTAAAAAAAGAAGTGAGAATCATTTGACCTCACCTCTAAATAAAACTATTCCAATGCTTGTTCATCACGTTCAACCACTTGTTGGATTAATGAACCAATATCCGATGATTCTTCTTTGCTTTTAGCAGTCGATTGTTGTTTCGATTGCTTAACAATATCATCCACTTCTTCCTTCCATTCATCACCCAACTCAAGTAAAGTATTGGATATTGTAGGATAAGCTCGTTTAACTTTTTTTACAACTTGCTTCCCCATGTCGGTTGTTAGCATCATGACACTAGCGGCACCAACTATTCCACCTATAATTGAACCAGTTATAATCCCATTATTGGATCTCTTCTGAAACATTCCATTTCCCTCCCAATTCATTTATTTCTTTCCTTCTTATATTCAATAGTACCCTCTGTAAATGTATCTGAAACCTGCTCATGTGTAAGAGCTAACCCTTTTTCACTATCATTATTGCTTTTATAATGTGACGGTTGATACGTTTTCGTAGATACATTTTCAACCGCTCGCTTATCTACTTTATCCAAAGACTTCATCTCCTTTCTTCCGATAGTATTTACGTTAAATAACTAAATATGTAATACTCACTTTACTTTTATTCGACTGTAAGAAAAACGTGAAAGCGTATTTTAAAGCATTCTATTGTTGTGTTTAATACGTTCAACTTTTCATTCATAATACTTTTAAAGCAATTAAATTACATTTAACCGTCGAAATTTGAATTCACCTGTCTAGATAAACTCTTCAACTTACACGTTTTTAAAGCAATAAAAACAAAAGAGCTGCATTAGATCTAAATCTTTAGCAGCTCTTATCTTATTCATGTTTTCCTTTTTGTAACAAAAGCTCAATTCTTGTACAAGCTTGATCTAAAAACGCTTCATAGGTCGCTACCGGCATTTTTAATTGCTCAGCCGCTATCGCAACCGTTGATGATGTTGCTGGGTAGACACCCATTTGCTTAGCCATTTCGACCATACGAAACTCTTCGTACACATGTCGTAAAAATTGAGGTAAAACTCGTATTGCATTTTGTTTTTCTAAATCATAAATCGTTTTATAAACAAGTATTCGAAACTCATCTTGGTCTAGATCTTTCCAATCCATCGATGAATCATTAAACAATCATATCTCCTCATTTCTAAAAACTGTGATCGCATATAAATCATTTTACAAAACGTCACAGAGACTGGTCGAATGAAATGCTTATGCTTTAATATGTATCCAGGGACGATCCTGCTCCCATGTTAGTTCAACAGGAAGTTATATGTTTTCGATAGTGTTTCATTATTTAGAACATCGCGTTTCTTTCCCGCTGCGACAATTTTCCCTTCACGTACTAGCAAAACATGAGTAAAAGACGAAATCATTTCCTCAATGTGATGCGTAACGTAAATAATTGTTGGGCCATTCTCTTCTTCTGCGTACATCTTTAACATTTCTAAAAGCTGTTCCTTCGCATAAAGGTCTAAACCATTACAAGGTTCATCTAATATAAGTATTTTAGGGTTTGCCATTAAAGCTCTCGCAATTAAAACACGCCGTTTTTCTCCTTGAGACAATTGGTTAAAAAATTGATTCGATAACTGCTCAATTCGCAATGTTTTTAACAATTGTTGTGCCTTTTTTCGATCTTCATCAGTCGTTTGTTCGTATAAACCAATCGAAGCAAATTTACCACTTATGACTACTTCTAATACATTGTGTAACCGATTTGCTACTTGTTGGTCTAACGATGCACTAACCCAGCCGATTGATTTCCTTAACTCGGGAATGTTTACTTTTCCATACTCATGTCCTAGCACATGAATGTTGCCTTTTGAAGGCCATACGTATCCTGTTATCATATTGAGTATAGATGTCTTGCCAGAACCATTTAATCCTAAAATAACCCAATGCTCTCCCTTTTCTACCTTCCAAGAAACCTCATCGACGATCAATTTTTGCTGCTGCTTCCAGCTGACTTTATTTAATGAAATAACCATTCTTGACATTTCCCTTTCCTTTACTCTGATTATTCTATTCTACATCCTTATCGTTTTTCCTTCTAATTATATGTACGATAGTATGATTTCCACCCCAAGAGGAATATGTATATGAAAGAAGGGAGTGATTGCTGTTTTTTGTAAGGGAAAAGAGAAGATTCTTTTACCCATCTTCTCCTTCATTCCTTATTTAACAGTCTTCAACAATCAAATAATACGCCTGGATAGGCCCATGTACACCGACAACTAAATTCATCTCAATATCTGCACTATTACTAGGGCCAGAAATAAAATTAATACATGATGGAACAGAACCTTGTTCCTGTTGCATTTTGTGTAACATTTCAGCAGCTTGAGTCATTCGTGGAACGATCGTACTTTTTGGAATAATGGCAATATAATGAGTTGGAAGTAAACTAACCGATCGCCCTTTACCGTTATCACTTAAAAGCACGACTGTTCCAGATTCCGCTAACGTCATATCTGAAAATGTTATCCCAATATCTGCTTGTTCCGCCTTTTGAATATTATCATTACCCCTATTAACATCCCATCGATATGCATCTAACTTTGAAGCTTGTAAATAGTCAGATAGTTTATATTCATCAAAGCGAGGATCGTCCCAATATACAATTGATTTAGCACATAGTTCATTTACAATTCCCTCTAGTGCATCAATTAAATTGTCTTTTGGCACTTGTTTCACAGTTGTATGAATATGTGCACATTGCTCAATTAATCGTTCAACTAACTGGTCTTGTGTTTCTCCTTTAAAAACATCGTACTGAGGCTGTTTCTGCCATTCGGGCCGCTTCACCCCGTCCTTAATACGCTCGCGCCCTAGATTTTTAGCAATCTTATTTAGAAACCGCTCCTTATGCTGAACATTCCCTTTTACCATTAATGTCGTCCTCCTTTCTCCCTTTCTTTAAACCAATTTTTAAAAGATTGTTTACTCGGTTCAGGAAGATCACGAATGTCAGTCCATGGCTTTATAGGGCCTGGTCCTTTAGAAATTGTCCCACCTTTTGAGAAAGGCTCATCACCATTGGTGCTGATTTGACTGCCGACTGGAAAATCATTGGATTACTTGCCGCTAATGCAAATCCACGCATCGCAAACTTTTCACCAAAACCGCTCTTTTTCTGTTCTTCTACAATTGTTCGACGATGTTTAATTAATAACTCATGAAGTGGGATCTTCACAGGACATGCTTCTGAACAAGCGGCACATAAACTTGATGCATAGGGTAACTCCTTGTAATCATCATAGCCTCCAAGCAACGGAGAAAGTACGGCACCAATAGGACCTGGATAAATAGAACCATAGGAATGCCCACCAACATGCCGATAAATCGGACATACATTGATGCATGCTGCACAACGAATGCATTGTAAAACCGATTGAAATTCTGTCCCCAAAATATTGGAACGTCCATTATCTACAATGACGAGATGAAATTCTTCTGGACCATCTACATCTCCTTCTTCTTTTGGGCCTGTTAGGCCTGTGATATAGCTCGTCAGCTTTTGTCCTACTGCACTTCGGCATAGCATACTCACTAAAATATCTAGCTCTTCCCAAGTTGGAACAATTCGTTCCATTCCCATTACTGTTATTTGCGTATCAGGTAAAGTCGTTGCCAATCGAGCATTTCCTTCATTTGTCACAAGGGAAATCGCACCAGATTCAGCAACTGCAAAATTACAGCCGGTAATTCCAATATCAGCTTTTAAAAACTCTTCACGCAGCTGTTCTCGAGCAAATAATGCTAATTCCTCTGGTTGTGAAGAATCGGTATACTGAAGCTTCTCCTTAAATGTATCACGGATTTGCTCTTTGTTTTTATGTAGAGCAGGTGCAACAATATGTGAAGGCGGGTCATGATCATCAATTTGTAGAATATATTCTCCTAATCAGATTCAATCACTTCGCAACCTAGACTTTCTAAAGCTTCATTCATACTTATTTCTTCCGTTACCATTGATTTTGATTTAATAATCTTTTTCGCTTCTTTACTCTTCACGACGTTGGAAATGTATTCATTGGCCTCTTCAGCTGTTTCAGCAAAAAAAACATGCCCACCACGCTTTGTTACATTATCCGCGAGCTGCTCTAAATAATAGTCCAAATGCTCAAGTGTATGCTGACGAATTTCTTCAGCTAAATGGCGCCAGTCTTCCCAATTCCCTAACTCCTCTTGTGCTGTTAGCTTACGATCTTTTAACCTATCTTGTGCTGATACCATCGCTTTACGCATAAAGTCATTATGAATGCCCTTATCCACTCGATCAAAAAAGCGATCTTCACTAATTTTCATTGCCACTACAATCCCCTCCTCTACGATCGACTATTTAATACTTCAGCGATATGCATCACTTGAATTTGTTTTCCACTACGATTTATTCGCCCACCAATGTTCATTAAACAGCCGCAATCTGCACCTACTAATACTTCAGCATCAGTCTCTTCGATATGCTCTATTTTTTCATTTACCATCTGTTCCGAAATCGGAACCATTTTAACTGAAAACGTACCGCCAAACCCACAACACGTCTCTTTATTTGGCAAAGGTGTATATTCAAGCCCTTTCACGTTGTTTAATAATTTGATCGGTGTATCCTTTACGCCTAATAATCTAGTCATATGACAAGATGTATGATAGGTCACTTTCTTCGGAAAAACGGCACCTAAATCTTCCACTTTTAACACATCAACTATAAATTGCGTAAACTCATATGTTTTTTCCACTAACTTTTCTGCTTTTTGCTTCCATTCTAGTTCATCCTTAAATAAGTGCGGATATTCATGAAGCATAGCCCCACAAGAGCCAGATGGAATAACAACATAGTCTGCTTTTTCGAACGTTCGGATCGTATGTTTGGCAACATCACGAGTTTCTTTATGATAACCGCTGTTATAAGCAGGCTGACCACAACATGTTTGCTGCTGAGGTACGTCTACTTCACAGCCATTACGTTCTAAGATTTCAACGACATGCTCCCCGACTTTCGGATAAAACACATCTGCTAAGCAAGTAATATATAAGGAGACCTTCATCTTTTAATCCCTCATTTCTATGCATCCTTCATTTTAAATGACTTGTCACAACAAGGCTGTTTCAATAATCATACATTCTTATAAGGAATTTGTGCAGACCTTTACTACAATTGGCTAAATAATTTAGTAAAAAGGAGAAATGCAGACAAGCAAGCAAGCCTGACTGCATCTTTATTTAAGAACGTTTTGATAGAATTTGTTCTTCATACTCCTCTATATCTTGCAACCAATTTTCCTTAGCGGGCACACCCATTTCTTGACAATACTGATTCCAAATGACTCCAAATGGATACGTTTTAAATTCCTCTAATAAAGCTAACCGTCTCGTATAATCGCCTTTTTCTTGAAGCTCTATTAATTTCCGATGAGGAAGTAGCAGTGCATATAACAATGCTTTAATCATATTACGAGTACCGATTGTCCATGCTGCAACCCGATTAATACTAGCATCAAAGAAATCCAAACCAATCATTACTTTATCAAGAGCATCATTACGGACTATTTCCATTGCAATTTCCTTCAATTCATCATCAAACGTAACAACATGATCACTATCCCATCTAACAGGTCTTGAAACGTGTAATGCGAGCTGATCAAAGAATAAGAGCATTGACGAGATCTTATTAGATACCATTTCAGTCGGGTGATAATGTCCTGTATCTAATAAACAATTAATATTGTTCTTCAGTGCATAGTTCAAATAAAATTCATGAGATCCAACGACAAATGCTTCCGAGCCAATGCCAAATAATTTACTTTCAACAGCATCTACTAAGTAGTTCTTATCAATTGTTTCTGCGAAAATTTCATCAAGTGATTCCAGTAAACGGCGTCTTGGTGTTAAACGATCACTAGGTGTATCCTTGTACCCGTCAGGTATCCAAATGTTCGTTAAACATGGCGTCCCTAATTCGCGTCCAAAGTATTCCCCAATTTTACGACTTGCTTTACAATGATCGATCCAATATTGACGAATTTCCGGATCAGGATGCGAAAGCGTTAAGCCATCAGATGCTTTTTCGTGAGAAAATAATGTTGGATTAAAATCAAGACCTAACCCTCGTTCTTTCGCCCACTTAACCCAGTTCTTAAAATGCTTCGGCTCTAGCTGATCCCGTTCGACAACTTCCCCATCCGTTTCAGCATATATGGCATGTAGATTAATCCGATGCTTACCTGGAATAAGTGACAATGCCTTTTCAATGTCAGCTCGAAGTTCATCTGCATTTCTAGCTTTCCCTGGATAATTTCCCGTTACATCAATCCCACCTGATAATTCACCGCGATTCACTTCAAAACCACCAACATCATCGCCTTGCCAGCAATGGATTGAAATTGGGATTTTCTTTAGCGTTTCAAACACTTCATCAATGTTTATTCCCCATTGTCCATATTCCTTTTTTGCACTTTCAAATGCTTGACTGTTACTCATTCATCTACCTCCTTATTGTACCTTTATTTTGCCACAAAACGTTTTAAATCAAATGACTTAGCAATCAACTGACGTGCGACCGTAATCTCATCTAACTCACCTAAAGCCATTAATTGAGAAACGACATTACCGATAGCGGTTGCTTCAATCGGACCGGCTGAAACTTCTTTCTTCGTTCGATCAGCAAGTAGCTGATTTAATTGCTCGTTTTGACTTCCTCCACCGATAACATGAATCGTGTCATATTTTTTTCAGCAATTTCTTCGATTTCTACAATTGCTTTTTGATAGCTTTCTACTAAACTATCATAGACACATTTTGCTACTTCACCAGGCTCACTAGGAATTTCTTGATTTGTTTCTCTACAATATTGTTGAATTTCTTCAATCATGTTGTCAGGTTTTAAAAAGCGTTGATCATCTACATTTACAATTGATTGAAACGATTCATATTGCTTAGATAATGTAACTAGATCAGCAAATGAATAGTGATCGTTGTATAAACGTTTCACCTCTTGGATCATCCACAGTCCCATAATATTTTTTAGGAAGCGAAAACGGTAATCGACTCCGCCTTCATTCGTAAAGTTATAATCTAATGCTTTCGTAATACAAATTGGAAAGGAATTCTCAATTCCAATTAACGACCATGTTCCTGAGCTAATATAAATGGTTTCACTCTTCTCAGGAACAGCAAGTACAGCAGAGCCTGTGTCATGTGTTGCTGGCAAAAACACATCTAACTCTAACCCCAGTTCACTTGCTAACTCAGGTTTAAGCGAACCAAGCTTTTCTTTCGGTAAAAGAATATGTTGAAATATTTCAAAAGGTAAACCTAACGCTTCAATTAATTTCTTATCCCATTTCTTTGTAAAAGCATTTACGAGCTGTGTTGTTGTTGCGTTTGTATATTCATTCGCCTTTTGACCCGTTAATAGAAAGTGAAAATAATCAGGGATCATTAAAAATGTCTTCGCTTTATCTAATAATTCCGGCTGCTGTTTCTTTAACGCATATAATTGATAAATCGTATTAAACTTTTGAAATTGTATCCCCGTATCTAAATAAATCCGTTCTTTTTTAATAATGGCTATTACTTCTTCCATGATTCCATCAGTACGCGAATCACGATAAGCAACAGCATCTGTCAATAGCTGATCATTTTCGTCTAACAAAACAAAATCTACAGCCCACGTATCAATGCCAATACTAACTGGATTTATTTGTAATTGGGAACATTTTTTTATACCAGCTACTATTTCATTAAAAAGCGTATCAATATCCCAACAAAATGGCCATTTTCTGAATCATTTTATTGTCAAAACGATGAATCTCATCTAGCTTTAGTTTATCGTTTTTAATGTAGCCGTGCATCAATCTACCACTAGAAGCCCCAATATCAACAGCTAAACAGCCTTGGTCCATATTATCACCTCAAAAAAGTAAGCGCTTTATAAATCTTTTTCATAATAATATTTTAATAGATTCCTCTCCTCCTTATTCTAGGAAAGGAGAGGGCAATCACATCGATTCCTATTAACGTGTAAAGGCTGCTGGTACTCCTCCATCAACAGTAATCATACAGCCTGTTGTTTTTGCTGCTTTAGATGAAGAGAAGAATAAAATCGATTCAGCAATATCTTTAGGATAAATATTTACAAGTAACGTTGTACGCTTACGGTAATGTTCTTCTAATTGGTCTGGCTCTATTCCATATGCTGCTGCACGTTCTTCACGCCATCTTGAACCCCAAATAGCTGAACCTTGCAGGACAGCATCAGGTAATACAGAATTTACGCGTATTCCATATTGACCACCTTCAGCTGCAATACATCTCGCCAAATGAACTTCTAGTGCTTTTACTGAGCTGTATGCTGAAGCATTTTTCCCTGCATATACAGAATTTTTTGAACCGATAAAGACCATACTTCCGCCAATTGCTTGGCTCTTCATCACTTTAAATGCTTCCCGGGCCACTAGAAAATAACCGGTACCAAGTACATCCATATTTAAGTTCCATTCTTTTAACGTCGTTTCTTCAATTGGACTAGAAGTAGCTAATCCTGCGTTGTTAACGATAATATCTACGCCTCCGTACGTAAGAATGGCTTGCTTTAATGCTGCCTGTACTTGTTCTTCACTTGTTACATCCATTTTAACAGCAATAGCTCGTTTGTCACCATATTGCTCATTAATCTCCGAAGCTACCTTCTTTGCACCTTCTAAATTTAAATCAGCAACAACAACGTGAGCACCTTGCTCGACAAACTGACGGCAAGTCTCACTTCCAATTCCACCAGCTCCTCCCGTTACAAAAGCTACTTGTCTTGAGAATTCTGCTTCTGCAGGAGCCAATGATAGTTTATATAGTTCTAACGGCCAATACTCAATATTATAAGATTCGTTTTCATTTAAAGAAACAAACGTACCTAGGGCTGTTGTCCCTTTCATTACAGAAATCGCACGATGATAAAGAGCACCACTTACATTAGCCATTGTAACATTCTTTCCTGTGTTCACCATCCCAATTCCAGGAATTAAAATAACACGTGGTGCAGGTTCAAACATTACATCGCCTTCATTTTTATTTTCTTCAAAATAGGCTTTGTATTCTTCTTTAAATCTTTCAATTCCCGCCTTAACAGCTTCTTTTAAACTGTCGACATCATTTGTAGATGGATCCCACTCAACAAATAACGGCTTCATTTTTGTGTGAACTAGATGATCAGGACAAGCAGCACCGACTTGAGATAGGACTGGAGCATCATGACTATTAACAAACTCAAGAATCGCTTCATCCGTGTCATATGTTAGAAGCATTTTCTTTTCGTCACTCACAGCACCACGGATAACAGGTAATACTTGAGCTAATAAATCTTGCTGATCTTCGTTTGATAACGATTCATACTTCTTACCACCAAAAGGTTGTTTTCCTTCAGCTTTTTTATTTATAAATGCCTCAGCCTCATTAATGACAGAAATTGTTTTATCGTAACTTTCCTTAGCTGTATCGCCCCAAACAACTAGGCCGTGCTTTTCCATTAATACAAGCTCAGCGTTAGGGTTTTGTTGAACTCCCTCAGCAATCATCTTAGATAAAGTAAAGCCAGGTCTTACATAAGGAACCCAAACAAAACGATCACCAAATATTTCTTTAGCTAGCTCTTTCCCATTATCGGCACAGCATAAACTAATAATTGCATCCGGGTGAGTATGATCTACATGTTTAAAAGGAAGAAATGCATGTAATAAAGTCTCAATTGAAGCTCTTGGATGTGTATGATCAATCATACAATGAGACAAATAAGCGACCATCTCTTCATCGGTCATTTCATCGCGTTCCATTAACGGACGGATATCTTCAAGATTTAAACCTGTGAAATTTTTCGCTTTCATTGTCGCTAAATCTGAACCACTACCTTTAACCCACATTACTTCAATATCGAGGCCACGAAAATCTTTCACAGTTGTTTTCATTGACGTATTACCGCCACCCCAGTTACAAACAGCACGGTCTGACCCAATTAAATTAGAGCGATATACAAGCTCTTCTAACCCTGGCGTTATTGTTTCCGCTTTTGTTTCATCCCAACGATTTTGTACCATAATAACCTCCATAAAGTTGTTTTTACTTCTGATTAAAGTATATCACCTTTGTTTTATATTGTATATATGTTTGTTTATTTTTGTTTATAAATGAATCTTACTAAAACTCCTATTGTTAATTAGTTGATTATCTTTCGAAAAAATGTCCTAAATGGTCAATTGCAGACCTTTTAGGACAAGTAAAATCTAAATATTTACATTAACTTACTGTTTTGCTTCTCATTCTCAAAAACAAAAACAGAAGCAAACCCTATAACAACCAACAAAACACCACTTAACAGAAACGAATAGAAGTCTGTTGCTGTATTAGGTAAACGATCTTCATTATCTGCATGAGTCATATTATCTATCGTTTTAAAATCTCCCTTTGTGCCATTTTTCTTTTTTACCTGATTGTTTGACTTATACTCTCCGTTGCGATTGTTACCAGACTCATCATCATTTTCATCGTTTTCGCCGTTTTCATCGTTTTCATCGTTTTCATCGTTTTCATCGTTTTCATCGTTTTCATCGTTTTCATCATTTTCATCGTTTTCATCATTTTCATCGTTTTCATCGTTTTCATCGTTTTCATCGTTTTCATCGTTTTCATCGTTTTCATCGTTTTCCGTAGCATCTGAATTCTCAGGTGATGTTGGTGGTGTTTCTTCTACTTCTTCGTCTGACAAGATTTCTACTCCGACACTTTGACCATTTCTACGCAAAACGGCATCAACTGTTTCTCCACTCCAAAAATGAAACGTTAAATAAAATACACCGTCATGAAGTTCGTTGAAAAATTCTTGTGTCAGAACAATCTCGTCCCCTGTTGGTCTGAAAGCGTAATCAAATTCTTTAAACCTTGTCCAATTTTGTGGTCCTACACCAGCTCCACTTTCATCATACGCTTCCATTGTAGCTAACTGATCTCCATTAAAGGCTGTCGGTATTCCGAAATCACTAACTCCCCCTTCAACATCAGACATCTCAGGACGTTTATATGATATAACATCAAATCGCCAATTTGCCCCTTGATTAAATGATGCTGTTAAATGAGCTTGAAATCCTAATACATCTAGATCAGTAATCCTCTCTAACAAATTTGCTTTTAATGTTAGTACTTCACCTTGTAGTTGATAATCTTCACCTTTTTGGAGTTCTTGTCCATTAAAAGATAACGATTCAAACGTATTACCGTTCAGTTGCAGCAACATTTCTTGATCACGAATACTTTCTTCCGCGTTTAAGAAAATCAAATTTGACTCAGCAACAGCTGATCTCCCTGCCCAGCTTTCCTTCATCATTTGATATAACTCATGGTCTTGCCACTCAAACGTATGGCGATTAAAATGTTGACCATTATCCCACAGCATATGAGTAATTTCTTTCTCATTAAAATAGTGAATTAAATATTCAAAGAATTTTAATTTCTCTCCTTGCTGGATTACACCTGTATGTCGATCAAATCCTAGTAAACCAAACTCACCGACAATAACAGGAATGCCATTGTCTACAAATGTTTCGTGAACTCGATCAAATGTATCATGTATATGATCTCGAGTTTCCTGATCAAAAGTCGTATGCCCTGCAACATTTACACTAAACGGCCAAAAACCATAATAATGTACTGTTGCAATTAAATTAGGGTCATTAAGATCATCAATCGTTCTCTTTAACTCATCTAAGTCCTCTTGATCAGACGCAGTCTCAATCGTTGGTAACACTAGCGGTCTAGTATCATTATTGCCACCAGACTCCCTTACTATATGAAAGAAGCTACGATTTAATGCATCTACTTTTTCATGATCACCTTCTGCAACTCCCCAACCATCACCAAATCGTGGCTCATTAATACTTTCAAACATTAATTTAATAGAATGATCTTTAAAATGATCTGCAATTTGCCTCCAAATTGCATCATAGCGCTGATGAACGAGATCATTGGGCTCGTCCATCTCATTTACCCACAACCATGAATCATGATGAAGATTAATCATAACAAATAAATCAGCTTCTAAAGCCCAATTCACAACCTCTTCAACTCGTGCTAAATAAGTCGGATTAATTTCATAATCAGGTCCTTCTCCTAGTTCATGCTCCCATGTGATTGGGATACGGATACTTTTAAATCCTTGTGCTGCAATTTGTTGAATAAGTTCCTCAGTAATCATTGGATTACCCCAATTTGTTTCACCGCCAACCGCATCTAATGTATTACCGACATTCCATCCAGGCTGCATATTGTTAACATATTCATGAATAGTCATATCTTTTTCCCCACTAACAGGCATTGTACCTACTATTACTATTACCGTTGCTGCTAAAACTAGTAAAAGTGATTTAACTATTGTTCGTTTCAACTTATCCACCTACCTAATAAAATGATTAATAAGCATTTAACAAATTAGTAATAGCTCATGATGTTGCTATTCACAATGAAACCTGTTCTTTCCCCCCTTCAATTTAGGAAAACGCTTTCAAAACAGACTATAACATTGATTCATATAGGAAAATACTGTGTTTATTAGAGAAAAATGCATGTACTTTTTTTAACATTTTTAAATCCTCAAGTAATGACAAACACATATTATCGAGGATTGAATAAGTTATTAGTACCTAATAAATCACTAGTATGTAGCTACTTGTATACTTTGAGCTATTAACAGGAATAGAAAGGAGCTCTTTCATGAACATCTTAATGATCGTTGGCGAGAAACGCCCCATACCATGGAGTAAAGGAGGAGCTATTCAAACTTACGTTGACGAAGTAAGTAAGTATTTGAAGAATGAGCATCAGTTAACCATTTTAAGTACGGCATATCCCTCAATAGGTGAGGAGGAGACATTTGATTCTATTCGATATGTCCGCTCAAACCTTACCGTTAATGAGATTCAGCAATTTATTCAAATAGAATCGTTCGATTTGATCCATATATTTAACCAAGCTCGCCTAATCGTACCCATTAGAGAAGTTGCTCCCGATTCAAAGTTAGTTTTGAGCATCCATTCTAACTTTTTTAAACGAGAGCATTTTACACGATTTGAAGCGAACGAAATCCTTCAACAACTCGATCATATCATCACAAATAATGAAAATATTACAAAAACTATTTCCACACTTTTTAAAATTGATAGAACTAAACTAAAAACGATTTATTCAGGAGTTAAAATCGAACAATTTTCACACCAAAACACACAACAAAATCAACACATAAGGAAAAACATTCGTTCAGAATATGATATTAGCGATAAAAAAGTTGTTCTTTTAACTGGACAATTCTCACCAAATAAAGGAGTAGATATTTTCCTAGAAGCAATAAAGCAACTAGCTGATAAATATCCAAACATGGCTCTTATTATGGTCAGCAGCCAAGCATATAACGACTATCATGATGGAGAATATATTTCCTATCTACGTGAACTTGCTGAGAAAATACAAATTCCAGTCTTTCATAGTGGATAAACAATAACAGCGAATTGCAAAAGTGGTTTCCTGCTGCTGATGTTTTTGTTTGTCCATCCCCTTGTCATGAACTATTAACTGGTGCCCATTATGAGGCAATGGCATCTGGTTTGCCAATTATTACAACAAACGAAAGTGGTTGTTCTGAAGTTATCCAAGCAAATAAAGCAGGGATTATCGTCATGCAGCCACAACTTTCATCAGATTTTGTGGAGCATTTGCTTACTTTATTTCATAATGATGACTTTTGTGCCAAACTAGGTGAAAATGGCCGTAAATTAGCAGAAAAACAATTCTCATGGGATCGTGTCGCACGTGAAATCCTTGACACTTGGAGAATATTGTATAAAGAGACTCAATCTATGCAAAATGACCTTAAAACAGTTAAGTTATTTTCATTAAAATAAACGATTATTTTTGCTATTTTTCGTTAAGACAATCTTCAGTTTAAATAAGCGTAAAAAGCGGGCATTTTCATTTAATGAATAAATGCCCGCTTTATTTCTTATTCTTGAATTGGAGTAGAAGCTCGTTTTAACTGATTCATTAATTCTGATTTAAACATTTCTTTTCCTGAGATGTCCACTGCAATGTATCTCCCATACATTCAATTACTTGTTCTTTCCATTTTTCAACCATGGCAATATTAAAATAAAGAAGCCTGTGCGGCGAATAAAAAAGTCTTCTGGTTTCACAACCATTTCATATCTGATCGTATATTGTAATGCTAGAAACAACTCTTTAGGCAAATGAAAATCATTATGATCTTTTAGTTCTTTGCTTAAGTGTAGGACGGTTTTTATGTTCGATCCAAAAAGTAGAACTAAGTAACGTGCTTGCTCTTTCGTTAATCCTTCTTTTTCAGCAAGTTCTATACTTTCCCTGAAAAATACCTTATAACCTTTAGAACCTCCAACATGACCACCAGAAATGGGAAGTTTTTTTGTCTTCGAAGCAGAAGTAGGTCGATCTAAATCACGTATTGCCTCATTTACAACTGTTTCAGCCATTTTGCGGTAACCTGTAAGCTTGCCACCCGCAACTGTCATTAATCCTGAGTCTGCATGCCAAATTTCATCTTTCCGTGAAATTTCTGAAGGGTCCTTCCCTTCTTCATAAATAAGGGGTCTGACCCCTGCCCAACTCGATTCAATATGATGGATCGTAATATTGGTGTCCGGAAACATTCCATTAATAGCTTCAATAAGATAATCTCGATCCTTTTCTGTCATAACAGGATTACTTAAATCTTGATCGTAAAATGTATCCGTTGTCCCGACATACGTCTTATTGTCTCTTGGAATTGCAAATACCATCCTTCCGTCAGGTGTGTCAAAATAGACAGCCTGCTTTAACGGAAAGTGAGATTGATCGATTACGACATGCACTCCTTTTGTTAAACGTAGCACCTTCCCTTTTCTTGATCGATCCATTTCCCGAATCTTATCAACCCAAGGCCCTGTTGCATTTATTGTTTTCTTTGCTTTAATGTTAAATGAGAGATTATTATGAAGCATATCCGTCACCTCAGCACCGATAACGGTTCTGTTTTCGTCATACAATAACTTAGAAACTTTAGCATACGATATGGCATCAGCACCAAAGTCTACTGCTTCCTTTAAGACTTCAATCGTTAAACGGGCGTCATCTGTTTTATACTCAACATAATACCCTCCACCAAGCAAACCTTCTTGATTTAATAATGGCTCTTTGTTGATCGTCTCTGCTACCGTAAGCATCGTTCGACGCTCCTCTTTTTTCACTCCAGCTAAAAAATCATATACTCGCAAGCCCACTGATGTCGTAAATTTCCCAAATGTTCCGCCTTTATAAATCGGGAGTAACATCCACTCTGGTGTTGTGACATGGGGACCATTTTCATACACAATTGCTCGTTCTTTTCCCACTTCTGCTACAAGTCCAACCTCAAAATTTTTCAAGTAGCGTAAACCACCATGAACGAGCTTTGTTGAGCGGCTCGAGGTACCTGCTGCAAAATCTTGCATTTCTACTAATGCAACAGATAAACCACGTGAAGCTGCATCAAGGGCAATCCCTGCACCCGTTATACCACCACCAATAATTAGTATATCGTAAACTTTTTCTTTCATGTTATGGACAATATCTAGTCGTTTTAAACTTGAAAATTCCACTCTCACTTCAATCACTCCTCTTTGTCAAATAAAAAAGGAGAGACCACATAAGCACAAAGGAATTACTCCGATGTGAATGTGGTCTCTCCTATTCTCCAACCGATTCTATTAACTTATTTTTAGTATACCATACTTCTAAAAAGAGTGAAAGTACTTCCATAATTTTATATTTGATGTTGTTACCGCTTTTGCTCCAGCTTGTATTGCATTTTCAACTTCATCAACCGTTTCAATTAAACCACCTGCAAATACATCACGTTCTGTTTTATAATTAATTTCTTTAATTATTTTTGGAATAAGCCCAGGAAGAACTTCAACAAAATCAGGCTGTGCCTTTTGTATTAGTGTAATATTTCTCTTTAAAGCATTTGAGTCTAGTATAAAAATTCGTTGGATCGCCTTCACTCCTTTTTGCCTCGCTTTTAGAATCACACCTGGCTTCGTAGAAATGAGACCATATGGGTTTACTTCCTGACATAAATATTCAGCTGCGTATTCATCATTTTTTAATCCTTGAACTAAATCGGCATGAAGAAACATCTTCTTTTCCCTTTTGTGTGCCATTTCAAAAACATTCTTTAATTGCGACAGATGAAGTTCTAGAAATACGCCATACTTATAATTACTTTTAATAAAAGTTTCAAAGTCTTTCATGTTACGAACAGCTGGAAGTATCTTTTGATTTTCAAACAAAGACAAAGCACCCTTTCCATCATTACTTATAGAAACAAAGAGATACATGTATTATTTCCTTTCATCCACTGTATTACTCGATCTACGTCACTATACCACAATACTAATAACATTCACCATTTCATACAAAAACACGCAATCCTCTCAGTGGCTGCGTGCTTCTTACTCCAACTACTATGAACTTATTATTGTTTATTTATATTCATAAACGATTTATGTCAAATAATCCATTATAATACTCGCAGTTTCTTCAATAGAACGGTCTGAAACGTTTATAACTGGACACTTCAACTGTCTCATAATAGAATCAGCTCGTTTAATCTCTTCTTTAATATGATCAATTGCTGCGTATGATGACTCATTAGGTAATCCTAATGATTTGAGACGTTCTTTTCGTATTTTCAATAAATGCTGCGGATCAATCGTTAAACCAACAACTAACTTACTCGTAGTTGCTTCATAAATTTCATTTGGCAACTGAATCGTCGGTAATATCGGCAAATTAGCGACTTTGTATCCTTTATGTGCCATAAATATACTGAGCGGGGTTTTAGATGTACGTGAGACACCAATAAGAACAACATCAGCTAATAAAAGACCTCGCACGTCTTTTCCATCATCATATTTAACGGCAAATTCAACGGCTTCAATACGGCGAAAATATTCATCATCCAACACTTGCCGTAAACCCGGCTTTTGCTTAGGCGAATCGTTATATGTATCAACATATGCTTGCATTAATGGCCCCATAACATCAACTGCACGAATCCCTTTGGCAATCGCCTCTGCTTTCATCACTTCACGTAATTCTGGTTGAACGAGTGTATAAGCAATAATACCTGATGTTTGAACTACTTGCTGGACAATCCGACTAATTTCTTCGTCTGATTGAATATGTCCAAACCGTTTAATTTCAATTTCATTACTTGAAAATTGACGAATAGTCGCCCTCGCAACCGCTTCGGCTGTCTCACCTACTGCATCTGAACAAACATAGATAATTGGTTTTTGCTGTTTTTCTCCCACTATGAGTCCCCCTAGGCTTCAGTTACTAATTCTAATAGCACCTTAGTCAAGTTTGTCTTTGTAATTCGCCCAACAACTAGCTTTTTCTCTTTGTCTCCATCTTTAAACTGAACGACAGGCAACCCGTCAACCTCGGTATGAATCATTTTTCGTGCTGCTTCAATGATTGACTCCTCTTGGGTTATTGTTACAACCTTTGAATGTCGGGTCATTACCATATCTACTGGAATTGTGATCGCATTCGCGTTACCTAACGTTACTTTTAATAAATCTTTCCGTGTAACAATCCCTTCTAATAAACCTTCTTCATCAACGATTAAAAGGGAACCAACGTTTTCTACAAACAATGTTACGACCGCATCTTGAACTGTTGTCGTCTTTTGAATAACAACAGGTAGACTTTGAATGTCTTTCACCTTTAACTCTTCAAGGAGATGTTGAACATTACCTTCTTTTTTAGCAGTCTTGCCAAGGAAATAACCAACCTTCGGCTTAGCATTCAAATATCCTGTCATAACGAGCACTGCTAAATCAGAACGTAACGTTGCTCTGCTTACTCCTAACATTTCGGCAATTTGTTCCGCTGTAATGGGTTCATGCTTTTTTATAATTTCAATAATTTCAAGCTGTCGCTCCGAAAGTTCGATTAAGACCATCCCCTTACTCATAACCCTTCATATCTCTTTATAATTGTTTTATAGTGTAGCATATTATCTAATTTACGTATACTACTCCTTTCAATCATGTACACTTTATTTACGTTTAATTTACAAATTATTAAACTGACTATCATTCGTATAAATAATATCATTTTGCACTCTCGGTCGTGCTTGACGATACCACTGGTAACATAACATTAAAATAATAACAGCTTCTATAATATCCCCACCATAAAACATCAACTTTGCTCCTATCTCAGCTTGCAATCGATCAACTCCATTTGGTGGAAAGGCATAGATTACCTTTGCTAAGATACCGTGTGCAGCTAACGCTACAATTAAGATAATTGAACGAAGTAGATAACTGCTTCTTATCGGAGAAGGGTCTATATTAATCATTGAAGCCGTAAACACATACCCAGCCAACAAGATGTGGATATGAATGAATAAATAAAAGAACGAGTTCGTATGCATCATGATAAATAGATCGGTCATATATAATATCCACAAGCCTCCAACGTTTAATAACGACGCAACAAATGGATTTGTGACAAAATGAATCGGTTTTGAACGTAACCATTTTGAACAATTTCGTGCAAGATGAACTGGTAATGCTCGTAACAGCAAAGTGACCGGTGCAGCTAAGACCATTAAAAGAGGGGAAAGCATTCCGAGTAATAAATGGGCAACCATATGTCCAGAAAAATCAGTATGAGCCACTGTGAAAGAGGACCATAAACAGAGATAATTGCCCCTATTGATCCAATGACCCAATATAACGAGCGTATAGTACTCCACCGCTTAAAACGACGGTTAGAATGCCAAACACCGAACAAATAAAGAAGTAAGGCAATTGTAAACACAATGGCTAAAATGATACCAGGAAAATTGTTTGTATGATGATGTACGATCATGATGCAGCAACTCCTGATTGTTTCTTCTCATTTTTCGAGCTTATAAAAAACATGATCCCCAAAATGACAAGCAGTCCTGCTAATACATTCCATATCACATCATAAATAAAAACATTATCAACATAGCGAATTTGATGGATTTTCATCACTTTATGCTGAATGGTCCCGTCGTATAATTGAAAGGATCCTGCTCCAATGAATATCCCACTAAACCATCTTTTAAGCCAGAAACTACCTCGTCGTTTTAAGTCTGCAAATAGGAACAAACCAGCAATTGTTGCAAACCAACTTAATACATGAAACAAGCCGTCTGAAATCAACCCTATATTTGTCGTCGCTAAATCATAAAAATGGTGCCAATGAAGCAATTGGTGAAATATGACCTCATCTATAAAAGCGATCACTCCTAAACCAAATAAAAAACCTGACCAAAAATTTCGTCTTCGATAGACATGTTTCATTTGCAGACGAGGTGGTCGTACTATTTCATTCGTTTGATTACCCATCTAATCACCTTTCTATCAAAGAATAAACATCTCTGTGTATTATTTGCATTACGATCCTTTTTTATCCTTTTTAACTGGAACACTAAAATACCTCAACTTCAATTTGAATAAGGACGTCTTATAATCAATGAATCAAACTAGTACAATAGAGATACATAGTGTTCTTTTTTGTCACTAAATTGCCATTTTTCTAAAAGGAAAGTTTGTGAAATGATGAGCAAATTTGTAGTATACTAAAAAATAACAAAAGAAAAATTTTACAATTAGTGGTGATGACAATGTCTACTTTAATAGCGCTATCTCCAATTATCATCGTATTATTGTTATTAATCGTATTACGAATGCCAGCGATGAAGGCGATGCCCATTAGTTTACTTTTTACTGCGGTAATGGCTTATTTCTATTGGAAAGTTCCGTTCGTTCAATTAGTAGCTTCTTCCATAGAAGGAGTGTTAATTGCCTTATCAATCTTGTACATTATTTTCGGAGCTATTTTACTACTTAATACACTAAAAGAAAGCAAAGCCATTGATGCGATACGAAATAGCTTTTTTGGGATTAGTCTAGATCGCAGAGTTCAGCTAATTATCATTGCGTGGCTTTTCGGGGCATTTATTGAAGGGGCAGCCGGCTTCGGTACTCCCGCAGCAATTGTTGCTCCTCTTCTTGTTGCACTAGGATTTCCACCATTAGCAGCTGTTTCACTTGCTCTCATAGCTGATAGCAGTCCGGTTTCTTTTGGTGCAGTTGGAACACCTGTTATTGTAGGTGTAGGGCAAGGTCTTCAAGAGGGTTCAGAATTGGCTGCGGTGACTAGTACGTATATCACTGAATCTTCCCTCACTAGTTATTTACGTATAATAGCTTCACAGACGATGCAAATAGACGTCATGATCGGTACTTTAATGCCCCTTGTATTAGTGATGATGTTAACCCGATTTTTTGGAAAAAAGAAATCATGGGTAGAGGGTCTTAAAAATTTGGAAGCTTGCTCTTTTTGCTGGTATCAGCTTTACATTTCCTGCATTGATGGTCGCTACGTTTATTGGCCCTGAATTCCCATCTATCTTTGGCGGACTTATCGGATTATTTATTGTTCTAGTCACAATCAAAAAAGGTTGGTTACTCCCGAAAGAAAATTGGGATTTTGATAAAAAGGAGAATTGGAATAAAGACTGGCTTGGTTCCATTAAATTAAAGTCAGAAGTTCGTAATGACGTCCGCTCAATTCCACTATGGTTAGCGTGGATTCCTTATTTAGCACTTGGAATCTTACTCGTACTTACAAGACTTGAAGTGTTCCCCTTTAAATCATGGCTAGAAGGAGTTGTCATTGGTTGGTCAAATATTCTTGGGACAACGATTAGTGCTACTTTCTCTCCACTTTACTTACCAGGTACTATCTTTCTTATCGTTATAGTTCTCACTTTCATTCTTCATAGACTGAATGGAAAAATGATCCTCCGGGCAATTAATGAATCAAGTGGAATGCTGATTGGTAGTGCTATTACACTTTTTTCTGCGGTCCCTATGGTTAGAATTTTTATTAATTCGGGTGTTAATGATGCGGGGTTAGTTAGTATGCCAATTGAACTTGCTAATCAAGCCGCATTCTATTTAGGTAACAGTTGGCCACTTGTAGCTCCATTTATAGGTGCACTCGGCTCATTTATTTCAGGTAGTGCTACATTCAGTAATATGATGTTTTCACTTTTACAATTTTCAGTCGCAGATCAATTAGTACTTCCTCCTGAGCGTATCCTTTCGCTCCAAATATTAGGCTCTAATGCAGGAAATATGATATGTGTACTAAATGTTGTGGCAGCTGCATCAGTTGTGGGATTAGTTGGAAAGGAAGGAACGATCATTCGCTTAACGATTTTACCAATGCTCTTATATTCTTCCATAGCAGGAGTGATTGGATTTCTCTTTATCATAATTTTTTAAAATTGGCGAAACCAAAAATTTATCGAAATCAATTAAAAGGAGCATAAAGGAAATAAGAATTCTATGCTCCTTTCTTAGTGAACGATCTCAAAGGGAGCAGCAATAATATATCCTTGCCCATCGTACCAAAACTCCTTACTCACTCGATACAACCCTTCATCAAGATCAATAGCCAATTGGTCTAGCGGTATAGATAGTTCTTTGACACCCTCTGATTCTAGTAAGTAGCCTATATCAGTAAACACCGTATCATCTTGAAACGGAACAACATACCAATCATCATCTTGAAATTTTTCTATATGATAATACTCCCCAGAAACAATTTCTAACTCTCCGCTATTTACTATTTCGACTTCTAAACTGCTAGCTGTCTGCTTAGTTACAGTCATCGTAATTTGAACAGCACCTTCCACTAATTTTGACGGTAAATCTCCATACTCGCTTTTTACTAATGTTAAAGACGAACAGCTAGCCAATAATAAAAATAGAATAACTAATTGAAAATACATCCATTTTGTTTTCATCAAAACCTCCTATTTATTCATAAAACGAAGAATTTAATGATTTCGTTACAATTTAGACTAAATAGGAACTGGATTTCAATAACCTTTTCACAACAACAAATGATTTTATTCTTATTCTGCTTACTTCGGATACGAGACGTATAGTTTTACTTTATACACGACAATTGCACATATAATAGCAAGTGTACCGCAAAAATAAAAAGCATTTGCTACATTCGTTTTCTCGGCAATTGCCCCCGCAAATAGAGGACCAAGCATGATTCCTATTGCATAAAAAGACTGGTAAAAGCCCATTGCTGAATTCTTTAGTTCTTTGTTACTGACTTGAACTACCATTGCCAATAGAAGTGGAAATAATAAACCAAGTGCTAAACCTAATCCTCCATGTAACAGTACGACAATCATCCAGGATTGAGAAAGGGGAACAAGAAAAACAAACAAAGCGGTGACAATGAAATTAATGGTTAGTATGATCGGTTGAAGCCGCTTCTCTAATGTGCGTATCATAAAATAAACCGACGCCAAAGCATGAGGTATAAAAAATGCACAAACTAGAGCCGTAACTGCATTAGGAGAATCGGTTAAGTTAGTAACAAGCATTGGTGAAAAACCAAAAATCGTAATAAATAATATTGAATGAGCCCTAATGAAAGCAAGGTTATGATTCTTAACCCTTTTATTTGAAGCGTCTTAGTTATATGCTGTTTTAACGTGTATACACTTCGTTGATGTTGAACCGAGAAATCTTTAATTTGTAAGGCAAGGATTGTTCCAACGATGGCTGCAACTGTTGCAACTATAAATGGTGATTTCCAACCAAAATAATAAACGAGGTAACTACTTACTAACATACTAATAAACTGTGCAAACACTGTTAAAAACTGGATTCGACTCATCGCTTTAGCAGCAAATTGTTCTCTTACATAATGAGAATAAAGAACTGTAGCCATAACCCACATGGCTGCAGTAATTCCTGCTAATAATCGAGCAAAAAAGATAGCAATAAATGTTTCAAAGAATAAAAGAAATACCCCACTAATTATTCCTGCAACAAAACCGATTGTAAGTAAATGCTTCCGAATGCTATAGAGCTTATCGGAAAGAATTCCAAGGGGAAAACGAAATAAAATCTGTGTTACACCGTAACTACCTAAAATAATTCCAATCATTGAATAAGTAAAACCAATTGCCTCTAAATAGAGTGAAAATACAGGGATATATACATATGTACAAAACCAAAAACAAAAAATAGCACTTAAAAAAATAGTATGATCTTTCGTCGTTGCGAAAACTTGTGATTCTTTGTACTCATACCGATTTAAAGCCAAGTGCGTTCGTTTCACATTTATGACTTCCCTTCTATTGTAAACGCATACGTTTTTATTATAGCATGTTGATTTTTTTGATGATAGAAAGAAGACCATAGAAAAAGGAAACACTCCTTTTCCATGGTCTTCACTACGGATTATAATTTAAATTGTTCAATATTTTTTGCCATTTCCATAGATAATTGAGCTAATTCTTCGCTAGCTCGAGCTATCTCACGAATAGATGATGCTTGTTCATCAACTGAAGCGGTAGCTTCTTCTGTCGTTGCTGCATTTTCTTCTGAAATAGCTGATAAATTACCGATAAGCCAACTAGCTCTTCCTTCTTTAATTGCATATCGTCGCTAGATTTTGTAATTTTATTTGCCGATTTTTGCATATTTTCAATCACTTTTGCCATTTCAGTAAATTGATACCTTGTTTTACTTAAACTCTGTTCTTGAATAACAGAATGCTCTTCTACTTGACTTACCGTTGAAACAGCATGCTCCGTTTTACTTATTAATTCTTGAATAATTTGAACAATCTCTTCCGTAAATGTATTTGATTGTTCGGCAAGCTTACGTACTTCATCAGCAACTACAGCAAACCCTTTTCCAGCTTCACCAGCACGTGCAGCTTCAATTGCCGCATTTAAAGCTAACAAATTGGTTTGTTCGGAAATGCTACGAATCATATGACTAGCTGCCTCAATTTTTTCTGCACTTTCATCAGTATTTACTATGATTCCTTTAATATCCTGAATAGATTGAGAATTGACTTTTGTCTTTTCCATCAATTCAGTTAATTGATTCTCACCATCATCTTTTAATGTCGTAACTTTATTAATTGCATTCGTTAAAACCGTTAATTGTTTTACATTATCATTCATATGCTCGCTCAATAATTGAATTTCGTTTGCTCCCTTTTCGGTATCTTCAGCCTGTTCAACAGCACCAGATGCTATACCATCTATAGCTTGAGATACCTCACTAGATGCACGTTCCGTTTGTTGACTTCTTTCAGTTAATAAATCGGATGCTTTTAATACTTTACCAGATAGTTTTCTAGACGCTTTGATTAAATCAACAAAATTCGCCTGCATTTTTCCCAACGCAAAAATCATATGGCCAATTTCGTCTTTACGTTTTCCATAGTTAGTTAGTGCATCAGAAAGTTTCAAGTCGTAATTAGCTAGCTTATTTAATTCTCCTGTAACCGCCTTGATAGGCTTACTCAATGAATGACTTACCCAATATGTACCTACTACACCAATGACTACAAAAACGACAATTAATAGAATAAGTAAGACAACAAGATCGTTTAACGATTGGAAAATTTCATTATCATCAACCTCAATAACTATGACCCAATCTGTTCCTGAAATAGGTGCATAGCCTACCAATGTACGAATTCCGTCAAAAGAATGCTCCCCAATGCCAACTTCCCCTTGACTAATTTTTTCTGCGAATAATTGACCTAGAGGTTCGATCGAAAAATCAGCATCTTCTTCCGGAACTAACCCTTGCTCAACTAGCTCTCTCATATTAGCCATTTCAATTAAATTTAACTGCCATTCAACTAACATATACTCATGATGAGCTTGATATGTACCATCACGATTAGCAACAAAACCTCTTGAAGATTGATAGTTTCCAAAATCAATTGCATCAACTATATCTGATAAATGTCGTGCACTTTTTGACCCAATTAAAACACCTTCGATCTGTGTACCCTCGTAAATGGGAACGGCGTATGAAATAAGAGGTTCTTGATTTTCAGATGCTAAAAAAACATTTGAAACAGAAGGTTCACCAGCTAAAGATCTTTCAAAAAACCTTCCCCACTTACATTTGACCATACACTATTTGTTGTCAATGATTCTACCTGTCCAGAGGAACGAACAAAAGAGAAATCAACATAATTGTATTTTTTAGCTAATTCATTAAAATACGCTTGTCTGTTTTCTTCATCGGTTATAACGGAGTTTTCGGCTATAGCTGATAAAAAGCTTGTTTCCTGCTTAATCGTTGCGTCGATTAATTTTGCACTTTCATACGCAATACTCGTAATATTACTCTCAGCTTCTAGTTCAATTGTATTAGAACTATTCCAAATGGAAAGACCTCCTAAACCAACAGCTATAAACATTATCAAAGAGGTAAATAAGACTACTAGCTTTACTTTAATTGACAAAAATCTCCTCCATATTTCCTTTTTCACTTGATGAAATGAATAAATTTATAGTTCATATTTCATATAGAAGTATAGTATATTTCCATAGTTTTTGCACATAAAAAGGTGTTATATCCAAAAATTTAATTATTCTAAAAATTTACTCTTGTATCTATCTCTAAACAAATGACAAAACGGGTTATCCTATGTGGACAACCCGAATACTACGATCTGTGTTTATATACAGTTCTTATCCCTTATCCTGATCCAAATAAATCTGACTAACTGTTGCTCCTACTTGTTTCACATATTTCCCCTTGTATTCGTCTGCTTCCTTATCAAGCTTTGCAATGACTAATTGGCAGATTCGCCTCCCCACTTCCACTTCAATTGGGACTTGGTTGGAATTGTAGAGCTCTAACGTTATTTGCCCACAAAAGCCCGGATCAACCCACCCTGCATTTTGAATAAATAGACCGAGCCTACCAACCGAACTTCGTCCCTCAACAAAGGCCGTTAGATTGCTCGGTAATTGTATTGTTTCACACGTCGTTGCAAGCATAAATGTTTGCGGGGGAATCGTAATCTTGTTTTGAACAACTTCAACCGATTTATAATCAGCCTGTTTATCCATATATAGCTTATCAACTTTTTGATCGTTTACTATTTTGAAGTCATTACCTAGTCTTAAATCGACAGAAGCAGGCTGTAGTTGTAACGTTGGATCAAACGGTGAAATTTTTAAATCATGTTTCTGCCACTTCTCTAAAATGGTTTTTCCTGATATTATCAATTTCTATTCTCCTTATTATGCTCGATGCACATCCCACTCAAATGGGTCGTCCATCGTTTTCCAATTAAATGTTAACTCTGAATCTGATAGCAAACATTGATTCAGTTGTTCTATAATTTCCTTTGGATCTAATTCCGTTCCAATAAACACAAGTTTTGTATGACGATCCCCATACGTTTGATCCCATTCTTCAAGAATCTGTGGATTGTCTAACAATAGTTGCTCTCTTTCCGCTTTCGGTAAACTTGCCACCCAAAATGAAACAGGTTCAATTGAAAGTGCAGGTCCTGCTTGTGAGACGAGCAACGCTAGATCATTTTGAGTAGCACACCAAGCAATCCCTTTCGCACGCACAATATTTTCTGGTAGTTGTTCCATATAATTTTTAAAACGCACTGAGTGAAATGGCAACCTACTCCGATAAACAAACGATGAAATACCGTACTCTTCTGTTTCAGGAGTATGTTGCTGATGTCCCTGTGTTAACTCACGAATCCAGCCAGCTGATTGACTTGCTTCTTGAAAATTAAATAAATGAGTATTAAGTAATACTTCCGGATTAACTTCTGCATTAACAGAGCGAATAATCTTCGCCTTTGGTTGCAATGTTCGCAAGACAAACTCAAGCTTTTCCAATTGTTCCTCACTAACTAAGTCACATTTATTTAAAATAAGTACGTCACAAAATTCAATCTGTTCAATTAATAGATCAGCAATTTCACGCGTATCAGCTTCACCGACCGCTTCTTTTCGGTCTAATAAACGATCTCCTGAACGGAGATCATGCCAAAATCGATTGGCATCCACTACCGTTACCATCGTATCCAAACGGCAATACGACGTTAAATCGATATTTAATTCTTCATCTATGTATGAAAAGGTTTGAGCAACAGGAGTCGGTTCACTAATTCCAGTTGATTCAATGACTATATAATCAATATCACCTGCTTTTGCAAGTCGCTCTACTTCAACTAATAGATCCTCTCGTAATGTACAGCAAATACATCCATTTGACATTTCTACTAGCTTTTCATCTGTACGTGAAATCCCCCACCTTGTCGAACTAAATCAGCATCAATATTTACTTCACTCATGTCATTTACAATCACTGCAATTTTCAATCCATCACGATTTTTTAACAAATGATTTAATAAAGTTGTCTTACCTGAACCTAGATAACCACTTAGGACTGTAACAGGAATTTTCGTATTCATATTAACCTCCACGAAAATCGTAATAATTACTATTTACATAACAATACTATATTCTTTTTACGAATGTCAAAACTTTTTTCTTTTCTATTTACATTAAGTTAGTTTAGGTCTACAATTTAAATCGTAATAATTACTATTTAGGAGTGGAACATATGAAAAAAATCCCCGTTACCGTTTTGAGCGGATATTTAGGTGCTGGTAAGACGACATTACTTACCCACATACTCCAAAACCGCCAAGGCTTAAGGGTAGCTGTTATTGTTAATGATATGAGTGAAATTAACATTGATGGAGCACTAGTGAAACAGCAAAGTATTTCGAGAACAGAAGAAAAATTAGTGGAGTTACAAAATGGTTGTATTTGCTGTACGTTACGTGAAGATTTAATGCAGGAAGTCGAACGTCTAATTGCTGAAGGCGGAATTGATTATATTGTGATCGAGTCATCTGGTATTAGTGAACCAATTCCAGTTGCACAAACATTTACGTATATTGACGAAGAGGTGGGGATAGATTTAACGAATAAGTGTCAATTAGATACAATGGTAACAGTTATAAATGCTACTCAATTTTGGGAAGATTACGCATCAGGAGAAACACTTTTAGATCGTAAACTCGGTACAGATGAAAACGATGTTCGCGACATTTCTGATTTATTAATCGATCAAATCGAATTTGCTAATGTCATTGTCGTTAATAAAACGGATTCACTTAGTGAAATTGATAAAAGTGAAATCATTGATTTCATGAAAAAACTAAATCCTGATGCTACCATTATTCCTACCTCTTATTCACAAGTAGACTTAACTGAAATATTACACACAGGTCTATTTAACTTCGAAAAAGCCAGTCAAGGGGCTGGCTGGATAAAAGAATTAAATGAAGAACATACCCCTGAAACAGAAGAGTATGGAATATCTTCATTTGTTTACCGGAAACGCCGGCCTTTTCATCCAAAGCGTCTTATGTCATGGCTTGAAGATTGGCCAGTTGATGTCGTACGTGCTAAAGGTTTTATATGGATTGCTACTAGAAACTCTATGGTTGGCCTTATTTCACAAACAGGCTCAACAGTCACTTTACAAGGTGCTGGAGAATGGGTAGCGGCATATAGTGAAGAAGAAATGAAGAAAACATTAGCTGAAGAGCCTGAGTTACAACAAAAATGGGATCCTGTCTATGGGGATCGCCTTACTGAGCTCGTTTTAATAGGTATTGATATGAACCATGAGGAGATTAGACAGTCACTCGATTTATGTACATTAACAGACGAAGAAATGAAACAAGATTGGTCAAGTTTTCACGACCCATTGCCTGATTTTGTTGAATAAGAAAGAAGCCGTTACAAGGATTTCTGCTTATATGATAGTGGGTGCTCTGTTAAAAGTGTGAAACAGCGTAGAAAGCCACCGCTCTTCTTCAATTAAACTAGAACACCATACACCTACCTTCAATTCAATCATGCACTACCACCTTTTTAAGACAAAAATTTACGTTCCACATAAGTTTAATGTGGAACGTAATGTGAATTGTCTTATATTCTTTTGGATAAATTGATTAAAATGCAGGTGCATCCTCACTTTAGCTAGTGGACATATAATTCTTGTAATTCATGTTCAATTATTGTACGATTCAATTTTTCGCCTATTAGTATAAGAATTGGACTATACTCTTTAGAGCCTCGTAATCGTTCAAACATAACTTCACGATATGAAAGATTAAATAAATAGAGCCTGGGTTTCCTCCAATTTTACAAAGCCTTTTGCACGATATAGAAAGTTTCATGTTGCTTTATCCATTTTGTGAAACGTATACGATTTACTGCTTTTGTAAATGGGAGCGTTAATGTATGCTCATGCAATTGATCGTGTATATCAGCATCAAACTCTTTTCTATTACTGGATAAGTCAACTTTTCTACTAAACAATTCCTGAAATGAGGAATTGATACTAGCGAATTTTGATATCATTATTTTTGCCTTATTGTTTAGAGACCTAATGCTCAACTCCACTTCACCGTATTTTGTTGCATCAAAATGATCGATCTGATTTATAACAATAACATCAGCAAATCGAAGTTGCTCCTTCATTAATTTTCTTAGCTTAATAGACATATTCTGCTTTAACCATTGCTTTACGTGAACAACTGTAATAACAGCTTTGACATAACTTAATTCAGCTAACTCATGAATAATTTCTAGAGGATGGGCTAGTCCTGTTGCTTCTATATAAATAACATCTAGATTATTTTGTTCTAGTAAGCTTTTTAGTTGTACACTTAATTCTCCTTGAATTGAACAGAAAATACAGCCATCCAATAGTTCAATTAGAGGCGTGATAGTTGGAACGATTGCCGAGTTAACGCTAATTTGGCCAACCTCATTCATCATAATTGCAGCTCGCCTATCGTTATTCTTTTCTTTTCGTAATAATTTTTTAATAACGTACTTTTTCCGCTCCCCAAAAAAACAGCTAATATGATTATTTCTGTTTTTCTATTCATAGACACCTAATCTCCCTATTCCTGCGATAGTATCCTCTCTAAAGCTTGCCAGCTCATCAACGCACAATTGTGGCGTGCACGGAGCTTATGAACGCCCTCTAACGACTGTGCATCCCCTAAATCGATTGATTCATCCTCTAAAGCTTCAAATTCGTTCATTTGTACGATCACTTCATTGATACGTTTTCCTTTTATCATTTCGGTCATCATCGATGAGGAGGCCATGCTAATACTACAACCTACCCCTTCAAATGAAACCTCTTCAATCCGTTCTTGATCAATCTGTATATAGAGTGTGATCAAGTCTCCACATGTTGGATTTTTATAATAGATCGATTTAACCTTTCCCCCTACCAGGCGACCATAATTCCTCTTATTCTTCGCATGTTCCATTACAACTGCCCTATACAAATCATTTAACATTCAAATCTCTCCTCTCCTAGGGGTAAAACGTAATAATTACGATTTATTAAATATTTTATAGAATACATGACCTTTTAACAAGTTAATTTTCAAAAATACAAAATTATGCCGGTGCAAAGATTTGCTCATTGATCTCTCTTAACGAAAGCAACTTTCAAAACAAAAGAAAGCCTAATGAAAAGAGAGTAACTCCTTCATTAGGCTTCTATCGTTAAGACATTTAATTAACCTTGTTCCATTTCGGATTATGTGGATAAGGACACTGTTTATCCGAAAAACGGGCTCGATACGTAATAAGCTCTCCTGAATATTGGCAAGTACTTTTATAAAGAAGAGAAGTACAGCTTTTACAATGTAAAAGTCGTTCTTCATATATTTTTTTTGATACTAACTTAGCATCGGTACTTGTCTCAAAATCAAATGGTTCATTTTTATCAATTTGCATTTGACAGCTTTTACAACCTCTAACTCGCTCTTCACTCACAATTTATACACTAAGAGTTAATACAGCAACAGACATATTTGGTAATGAAACCGTTAATTGCTCACCCTCTAACGAATAACCATTAAATGCAACTGGTTTTACATTTTCTGGGTTGTCAAACGTGTTATGAGCATTTCTTTCATCAGCTGTCAATACACGTCCTTCAATATTTACATCGTCAGAAAGACCACGAAGCTCAACAGTTACGTTTTTGTCATCATTTGGATTAAGATTACAAAAACTTATATGAATGTTTCCATCGGCATCCTTCGAAGCTGTAGCGCTTACAGAAGGGAGATCTTCGTCATTTAGGCGATACGTATCTGTTTCAACATGAAGATCAAGCTTTTGAGCATCTTGATGGACTTTATACATTTCAAATACGTGATACGTTGGTGTTAAAATCATTTTTTCTCCTTCAGTTAACACCATTGCTTGTAAAACATTAACCGTTTGCGCGATGTTTGCCATTTGGACGCGGTCATTATGTTCATGGAAAATGTTAAAATGTAAACCAGCAACAAGTGCATCACGAATTGTATTTTGTTGATATAGGAACCCTGGGTTTGTACCTGGCTCAACATCAAACCATGTTCCCCACTCATCGATAATCATCCCAACGCGTTTTTGTGGATCATATTTATCCATTATTGTTGAATGCTTTGTAATTAATTCGTCCATATGAAGAGCTTTCTTCATTGTAATAAACCATTCTTCTTCTCTAGCATCAAGTGCTGACCCTTTATTCCAAAATCCGTGCGGATGAACATAATAATGCAAACTTAATCCATCCATTAAATGTCCTGCTTCACGCATTAACACTTCAGTCCAGCGATAATCGTCGACATTCGCACCACCAGCAATTTTATAAATCTTATTATCGCCGTAATTACGTACATACGTTTGAAATTGTCGATATAAATCAGCGTAGAACTCTGGACGCATGTTACCACCGCAGCCCCAATTTTCATTTCCAACGCCAAAATATTTTAACTTCCAAGCTTCTTCACGGCCATTTTCCTTACGCCAATTTGACATAGGAGATTCACCGTCAAACGTCATGTATTCAACCCATTCGGACATTTCTTGTACTGTGCCACTTCCGACATTTCCGCAAATATATGGCTCTGCTCCTAACATATCGCAAAGCATCATAAATTCATGTGTCCCAAAATGATTATTTTCGACTACACCACCCCAATGCGTGTTGACCATGCGTTTACGATCTTCACGTGGACCAATACCATCTTTCCAATGGTATTCATCAGCAAAGCAACCACCAGCCAGCGCAGGACAGGAATATTAATCTTTTTCAATGCCTCAACGACATCATTACGTATCCCATTCGTATTTTCAATGTTTGAATCTTCACCGACCCAAAAGCCTTCATAAATACATCTGCCAAGATGCTCAGCAAAATGGCCATAAATATTTTTGTTAATTGTTCCTTTTTTCACATCTGTATTAATAATTACCTTATTTGACATTCTCTCTCCTCCTAAAAAGATTCGTACGTACATCATCAGTTTAAATTAGAAAGTTCTTTTAAACAAGTATGAACAGATTATTTAAAATTAAGCTGTTGATTCACCATTTTTTAATTTTATAGCTTTATTTTTTGCCAAATACATAACAAACGCAATGGAGTATAAAGCAAATCCGACGATATCCATCATTGCTAACATGATAGCAGACCAAACCCCGATCCATATAAGTACTTTATATTGAATCTCGTCATCCTGGACTTTTACGGCTATTAGAAAGTTCACAATAGCTCCAACAAAGATAAATAAAGAATAGATAAGGATAACCTGCAAAACATTATTCACCATTTGAGAACCAGCGATCATCGTATTGATATCTGTTTCTTCTAGCCTCAAAGCTCCTTCATGTTGAAACCATGTATAGTACTGAAACATCGTTACTAATGATATAACTAAATTCCATGCTGCCCCTATGATCATAAATGTTCGTTCAAGCTTTCTGCTAATTTTCATGTTAGCACTCATTATCATCAATCCTTTTTACTAAATATAAAGCTACCACAACAAGTTGTTATTATATTTTAGCACAATTATATCTGAGAGCAGTTTTAGCCTTTTAAACCTGCATTTAATTTTATTGCTTGAACAAAATATTTTTGAGCAAAGAAGAAGAGCAACAGTGTTGGAATGATCGCTAAAATGGCTGAACCCATTAATTGTCCAATCATTCGATAGTTACCATAAACATCTTGTAGTAATAATAAACCTGCCGTTACTGGCATTTTCTGTACATCAGTGTAAACGATAACTGGCCAGAGGAAATCGTTCCATGAACCGACAAAGGAAAATAAACCACATACAATCAAAATTGGCTTAATGAGTGGAACGATTATACTAATAAAGATTCTAAAATCACTAGCCCCATCGACACGAGCTGACTCATCTAATTCTTTCGGTATCCCCTTCATAAACTGTCTAACCAGGAAGATATTTGCCATTCCTGCTACACCTGGAACAATCATTGCCCACGGTGTATTTACCCAGCCAAGTATGTCAATAATCATATAGGATGGAATAATGTTAACAACATTCGGGAAAAAGGAAATAGCTAACAATGTAAAAAATAAGATATCTCGACCTTTAAAATTCATACGAGTATATCCGTAGCCTGTAATTGCAATGACGATAACAACTAAAAGCGTATGTGTTGTCGCAATAAAAATTGAGTTCCAGATCCACTGCAAAATTGGAGCTGTTGATGTATTTTCCAATATTGCAACATAGTTATCTACGATCCAGTTTACCGGCAACAAGCGAAATCCCGTACTAACAACTTCTGTTTGAGAACGAAATGATGTCGTAAACCCGTACAAAACAGGTAAGAGCCATATTGCACTTACTAATATGAGAAAAAAATACGCTAAATATTTTGAGAGTTTAAGATTTTTGAACATTTGGTTATCCCTACCTTTCTTAATCAAAATACAATCTACACAACACTTAAGAAGTGGAATGGCGGTTCATTAAATAATATTGAATTGCAGAGATAACTAAAATGACCAATCCTAACAATACTGCCATCGCCGAAGCCATACCGGCAATAGATTCACCATGACTAAACGCCAAATCACGAATGTACATCATTAAAACAGTAGTCGTTTGACGTGGTCCACCTTCTGTCATCATTAATGGTTGTGCAAATACATTAAACGCACCAGCGGTTGTCATTATTAGTGTATAAATAAGCGGGAATTGTATAGACGGTAACGTAATACTAAAAAATTTCCGAACAGGTCCTGCACCATCGATCTCTGCCGATTCGTATAACTCCTCGGATACTCCACTTATAGAAGCACGATAAATAATCATATTTCCACCAATACCAGCCCAAACCGTTATGACAACGATCGTGATCCAAGCATATGGCTGCGTTGATGTCCAGACAATATCAGATCCAAAAAGATTATTAACAATCCCTAATTGTCTATTAAAAATTAGACCCCAAATTAGAGTAGCTGCAGAAATCGAGATAAGTCCTGGTAAAAAGATAAATGTTTGAAAGATATTTTTCATTTTCACTTCTTTATGTTCCAAAGAAGCAGCTATTAATAATGGAATAATAATCATAAATGGAACGCTAAAGAAGACAAAAATAAACGTATTTTTCATCCCATTAAAAAATTGACGGTTAAATGTAGACTCCTCATTAAAGAGAATCGTCCGATAATTGTCTAAACCAACCCAAACAGGATCTGCTACCATATTCCATCTTGTAAAAGATGCGTAGATCCCATAAATAGACGGTATTAAAATAAAGACGACAAATAATATTAAATGAGGACCTATAAAAACCAACGGAGCCCAATTGATCTTTTTTTCCACCGTTATACAACCTCCTTTGTGTAAGAAAACAAATGGAGTGTCTTTTGGACAGACTCTCCTTTGTTTAAATGTAATGTGCCATTCAAAATAAATGGCACATTACTTGCAGTACATCTATTCTTCTTCTTCCTCTAATTCTTCTATTACAGTTTCTAAATCTAACGTTCCTTGCTCAACACGATCAACAACAAATGACTGCATTTCAGCAAGACCTTCATCAATATCCATTTGTCCATGAATTAAGTCAGGTGCATACGTGTCCACTGCTTCTGCTACATATGGGTAGTGCTCATACGTATAAATATATAATGAGTTTTCTTGTTTCTCATTTTTCGTAAAGAAGTGTTGCATATAATTCTCATACTCTGGACTTTCAATAACATCAACACTTGCTACAATTTGACCAGCTTCAGCCCACTCCATTGAATTTTCACGGACAAATTCTAGGAAATCAGCAATAACGGCTACTTCTTCTTCTGTACGCTCGTCACTCTTTAACATCGAAAATAAGTGAGAAGACGCTCTGTTATGGAACACATCTGGTTCAAATGCATAAATGTTTGTTACTCCGAAATCTAAATCTTCAACCATTCCATGCCCAAGCGAACTCCAAGTTCCGTCTGTTGAGAAGATTACATCCCCTGATTGGAACAATAAATAGCCATCCTCACCATATGGTGTCATTAATCCTTTATCAGCTAACTCTTTAATCGCTTCAATTGCTTGCTTCATTTCAGGAGTATTTACGGCAGGATTGCCATTCTCATCTTCAACATCGCCACCTAAGTTTTGAAGTTGTGCCATAATAACCCAACCAATTAATGCATCATTTAATACGTATTGCCCTTCATCTAATTGCCCTTGCAATTCAAGCATTTCATCAAAAGTGACAACGTCATCATCTAACCAATGCTCTACACCATACTTTTGTAAAAGTTCTCTATTATAATACATGGCACTACCATGAATATCCAAAGGAATCGTATAAACGGTTCCGTCAACAACTCCTGATGTCCAAGCTTCTTCAATATAATTTTCTTCTTTTAATTCAGGCTGTAATGCCATAACCTCATCCATTGTCTCAAGTAAATCTTGTTTAACGAAGTTCGGTACACGATCTGCGTGAATTAATGTTAAATCCGGAATCCCACTTCCAGAATTCAATACCGTGTATAAGTTAGTATACAAATCCGATGTTACAACATGATTGATTTCAATTTCCGGCTCAGTTTCATTAAACGCTTGTACAATCGCGTCCATATTCGCACCATCTTCACCTGTTAATGGTGTCCAAAAATCAATTTTATTTTGGCCACCGCCACAAGCAGCTAATACAACAACTAGAAACGAAATTCCTAATAAAAAAGTGAGTTGCTTATTCATTGTTTCTCCCCCTTTAAAATAACTAACTTCTTAACTTACTCATATAATTGAATAGCTTGTTGGTCATTATTTTGTTCAATGGCGCCGTTTTCATACGTTTGAATAAAAAATGACCACCTTCACTTCTTCAAATAGTACAAATTACAACATGTCTTTTGTACGAACATGCCCTAAAATGCAAACGCTTATATAATAATTTGTACTTATGAGCTGTTGTAAGTTATTATATTATAACTCTATTGTGATTAGCAACAATTTTCTCATCATTTTTATTAATTATTAATGTTATTATTATAGTTAATGTTTTTATTTACATTAAATAGATACGTACAGTTCATTAACATTATAGTTACTGATAAGATTTTGCATTTTTAACGCTTTAATAACTATTATACTAAGCAATTGTGTCATTCTCATTAACTTATTTCAATAAAAAGTTTCACATAATAATTTAAATGTATCATATAATTATTTAATAAACATATTTATATAATCCATTGAGTTTATTTAACTATTATATTACTTATATAATAAATATTAATTATATTATAAGAATTAATCTCCATATTATTAAATTTATGTATACTGTAAGTAGACAACTTACTATCTTTTATTCTAATTTTTATCGTAGCTAATTACTCAAGTGAATAATTAATCAATTTAACTTAACATAATTTCCAGTTACGTGTGTTAATCAATATTTTGTTTTCCTTAACACTTTATTTCATTAATTATATAAATTTTCTCTAAATAGTGATGATCCATATGAGAGGAAGTCTTATATAGGAGTATTACCTTTAAAACTATGGGGATTATTGAACAGAAGCAATTGAAAATAAAAAAGGTGGAGTTCATAAACTCCTATCCCTTTTATCCATGATCACGTTTAACTAGTAAAGAAAGCACATTATTATTTACCAATTTTACTCTCCTCCATTTTTTTTACTCGTTCTTCTTGTTCTAAAAATTGACAAAAGGTATTGAGTCCTCTAACTGGGTCGGAATGTAATTGATCTAAGTAACGATCTTTCGACGATTCCGAAATAAGAGAGCTTTTCAAAATTCTATTTGACATATACTCTATGCTTTTGCTCACCGTTTCTTTATTTATATGCATTGATTCTTTAAACAAAGCTAAGCCTAATGATCCCGCTATCGCCGCTAGTAAAACGACGAGTAACAATTCCTGTCTAATCCCCAATTGAAAGAAGATTATCCCTAAGTAAAGTGTCGAAAAAGTAATGAGTGGAATGGATATAAAAGTATAAATACTGCTTTTTCGAATAAATGGTTTAACTTCACTTTGTATTTTAACCAGTTCTTTTGAAATATAGGTTGAGTATTTTTCGTTTACTTTGAAAGACAGCATCTTTTTCACCTCTTGATTACTTTTTCATATTAAAAGTGGCATGAGCACCTAGTGTGTTATTGGACATGGCCAAACTAAAAGTCTTGAGTTCCTCAAATGATGGAAGTCCCGGTTTTCATATATGATGTCCCTTCATTTATAATAAGAATAATGTTATCTTCTATTTCGAAAAATCATAATAAATTTGATTAATTGTAAAATCGCCATTAACGTGCTGGCAACATAAGTCAAAGCTGCTGCGTTTAGTACATTTCCAACCCCTTTTTCTTCACGATTCGAAATAAACCCAAACTCAATGAGCTTCCTTTTGCACGATGACTTGCATTGAATTCAACCGGTAACGTAACAACTTGGAAAAGAACAGCACCAGCAAACAATGCAATTCCAATTCCTATTAAATTGGTTAAATTAAGTAAAAAACCTCCTATAAACAATAATGGTGCTAACTGTGAACCAAAATGAGCTACTGGAAATAGCCGGTGACGTAACACAAGCATTCCAAATCGTGTATCATCTTGAATCGCATGCCCTACTTCATGAGCAGCAACTGCTAACGATGATATTGAATTCCCTTCATAAACTGGTGCAGATAATCGAACGGTTTTAGCCGTAGGATCATAATGGTCAGAAAGAGCACCGTTACGTGAACGTTCAACCTTAACATGAGAGAGATCTTCCTTTTCTAATATTATCCGTGCTACCTCTGCCCCTGTTAAACGAGATGAGGCCGTCACATTTGACCATTTTACAAAGGTTCCTTTCACTTTTGCTTGTGCCCATAACGCTAACCCTAAAGCTGCAAATATTAAAAAGTCCATCGGATGAAAAAACATAAATCTCACTCCTTTATTATCTCATGGAACCGAATGACTTCCTTTTACAGCATTCAGCTTCAATTCCTCGCTCTCTTAATTCCCTTACGATTTGTTTAACTGGTTTCGGTACAATTGCATCAACAAATTGTTCCAACGAGTATTTATAATCATTATTGCCAACAATTCCATTTTTCATCTTATCATCAACTCCAAGTAGGATAAATCTCTGTACTTATTATAAATGCAGAATATGAACTGAAGATGAACTGACATTAGTAAAAGTATGAAAAATGTTGGATCGCTTAACAATCTCGTGCTCAAGCTTAATGGTAGTATATGCTTGTCTGAAAGTGGAACCTTTTAGACAAGCTTTGAATCATTTTACATCTTTCGTTTTTCTCTAATTGATTTAAGACAAACCCTCGAGCGTATTATTACGATTTGGTATTCGAACAATAAAGATCGATCCTATTCCCTGCTCACTAATGATCTCAATTGGGAAATGATGGATGTCGAGGATGCGCTTTGCAATTGATAAACCTAGACCACTCCCGTTTGTTGAACTGCTTCTAGCTTTGTCAACTTTATAAAAGCGGTCAAACAATTTCGGTATCGCACCTTCTGGTATCCCTTTTCCAGTATCTTGAATTCGTACAACAATATCTGTTATTTCTAGTTTCATTCCAATCGTAACTTGGCCTTTGGAAGAAGTGTACTTAATCGCATTTGTAATTAAATTTAGCCAAACTTGCTCCATTAAATCTTGATCCGCATGTATATTCATTTCTTCTAATTCTAAAGATATGTGAATATTTTTTTCTTTCCATAAGGCTCTGTCGCGACAACAATTCGTCTAATCTGTTCACCTAACCGATAAGTTTCAGGATGATAAGGGTGTTGCTCGGAATCGAGTGAGGCTAGTCTTAACAAGTTTTCGCTTAGGCGTGATAAACGTCCTGTTTCTTGATAAATAATATCTAAATATTCTTTTTGATGTTGCTTTGGAACAACTTCATCTTTAATAGCCTTTGTAAAACCCCTAATCGATGTAATAGGTGATTGAATTTCATGTGAAACACTACTAACAAAATCTTCACGCATGTCATCAATCTTCTCCATTTCCGAAGCCATATGGTTAAAACTAGTTATTAATTCTCCAACTTCATCTTTACGTTTATCTTTAATTCTAACTGAAAAATTCCCCTTAGCCATCTCTTTCGCAGCTTTTGTTAGTTGTTTAATCGGATTCACCAAATACCGCGATGCTAATAAAATGAGAATGCTTCCAATTAACATTACAAGGCATAATGAGAAGAAAACAACTTTTTTAATGCTATTCAATTCATTTTCATAATTAATATAAACGAAAAGAGCATGCCTTTCGTCCATTATCAAAACAGGTAATCCTACAATGCGAATTGCTTCTCTTCCTTCATAAGGCAATATATACGATTCCCCTTTATCCAAATACATTACTTGACTAATCAAATCAGTAGAAAGCAGATTGCTTATCTCCCCATTTTTTTCATACACATCACCTTGTTCGTTCACGATTACAGTTTTAAATAAATACGAATCAATTGTATCCATCAATTGTGGAATCGTATCAACTTCTGTTAGTTCGATTATTTCTGCTACACCTTTAGTTATATTATCTATTTCACCATCAAAGATCACTTCGCGATGAAAAAAAACGGAAGAGAGGAAGAAGGCACTCACAAGGCTTATCGTAACAATCCCAATAAAGATTAAAACAATACGAACATACAAGCTTTTATTTAACACCTTACACCTCCTCTAGCCGGTACCCGAGGCCTCTTACTGTTGTAATTGCTAAGTCAGGAAACACATTGACATTCTCTCTAAGACGTTTAATATGTACATCAACCGTTCGTTCGTCTCCTTCATAATCAAATCCCCATATTTTTTCAATCAACTGTGCTCTAGTAAAAATTTTCCCTGGAATACTTGCTAGTACAAATAACAATTCACATTCTTTCTTCTTTAGTAAAATTGAATGTTCATCTGAGCAAACAATATGTTTTTCTAAATTTATAGTAGTCGAACCAATTGTAACTTGGTTCTCTGTTGCGATATTATACCTTTTTAATAGTGCTTGAACTCTTAAAAGTAATTCAAGTGGATCAAATGGTTTTACGACATAATCATCCGTTCCAGCACGAAAAGCTTTGACTTTATCTTTGGATTCACTTTTAGCTGTCACCATTAATATCGGAATATCTAAATAGGAGCGTATATCCTCCGTTAACTCAATCCCATCCTTATTCGGCATCATTACATCAACAATTGCTAGATCTACTTGCTCACCTGAAATAATTTCCAATGCTTCCTTACCATCAACAGCTTCAATAACTTCGAACTGACTATTTTCTAAATATAGCCGAATTAATTTCCGAATATGCGGATCATCATCAACAACTAATATTCGATTCATTTCATCCCAACTTTCTTACAATATAAATTAATTATATACAAGAATAGCACAGTAATATGAACTGATTATGAATTCACACTCATCTCAGCATTTAGAGAATGTATAGCGAAAAACGTATATTCGTCAGATTCTGATTCACAAAAAAGTATTCCACGTAAAGAGTTAGTAGCAATATTCAGACGTGTTGGATAGAGTTCGTAAACGATGAGATTATAATGATTATAGTTGGGTTTTTAAACAAAAAACCTAGTCTCTAATAAGAGGACTAGGTCAGTCTGTCGACAAAGTCTCGCAAAAGCGAGACGGTCAACAAGTTTTTTAAAAAGAGATTTGTCACGATACAGCACTTCGAACCCGCTTTTGAGGATGAGGGGCACGCTTTCTTCAGGAGGGAGTTGAACTAACTGGCACGCCGGTGGATTTCAACCTACCCTTTCCTCCTGCAGGAATCGGCCCACCCATAGCAACGTATCAACTATTATCACAACATCATCTGTTATTATTCATATCAATAATATTCATAATTACAACTACTTTATTTTCAAAAAGTATATTGTGAATGTACAAAAGATGAATTATGATTTTATATTGTTAGTTATTCTTCTAAAAACCTATTGCCATTCCATCCCCTCTCGGATCGGCTCCCCCATGTTTCATTCCAGTTTCCCTATCGATTAAAATCGCTCCAGCATGCCCCATAATGTCGGTAAAAGGGGCAACGATTTCCGTTGGATGACCTCGTCGTTTCAATTCATTGATAACTTGCTTTGAAAAACGCGACTCAATCTTAATGTTATTTGATTCTGTTCCCCACGTCCGACCGTATAACCACCTTGGTGCTTCAATTGCTTCTTGAGGCGTCATACCGTAATCAATCATTCTAGTTACAAGTGCCGCTTGAGTTTGTGGCTGTCCTTCGCCACCCATCGTACCATATATAAGAACTGGTCCTGTTTCATCAACAATGATAGCCGGATTTAGTGTATGTAACGTACGTTTACGAGGCTCTAGTTTGTTGACATGCTCCGGTTCTAGTGAAAAGAAGCTACCGCGATTTTGCAAAAGCACCCCTGTTCCTTTTGAAATAATACCAGAACCAAAATCATGGTAAATACTTTGAATGCAAGAAACAGCATTGCCTGCTTGATCAACGACACCAAACCAAACTGTATCTCCTTTTGGATCGAGAAGTTTTTCATAATTAAATGAAGTGTCCATTTGAATTTGCTTCGCTAACTCTTGTGCTCTATTAACAGAAAGCAAGTCTTTAATAGGTATATCAGAAAAAAGAGGATCGGTTAACCATTGATCACGATCACGAAAAGCAAGTTTTGTCGCTTCAACTATAACATGAAGATAATCTGCAGAACCTTCTTCAATGTGATGAAGGTCAAACTGATTTAACATGTTTAAGATGGCCAATGATGTCATTCCTTGAGTATTAGGTGGAAGATTATACGCAGTATAATCACGATACGGAACAGAAAGAGGCTCCATCCACTCCGATTGATGAGTAGAGAAATCATCCACTGTCAAAAGACCCCCATTATTCTTTAGGTCATCAATAATCGCTTTTGTTATAACTCCTTCATAAAAGGAACGAGCACCCTTTTCAGCAATTTCTTCTAACGTACAAGCCAAATCACGTATTGTCATTAATTCACCATACTGAAAAGGCTGATTATTGTTATTTAAAAAGATCCTTTTAAATTCTTCATAGTTTTGTAAATTCGTTTGATCGTTATAAATATTATTAACGGTCCAATGATATTGGCTCGGTGTAACCGGAAATCCGTCTTTTGCATAAGTAATTGCTGATTTTAGTAAAGTAGACCACGCGAACGTACCAGACAAATACCTTTGTGAATAGTGATAGATTTTTTCCCATCCATCAACAACACCCGGAACTGTATTTGCTGCTAAATATCCTCTCGTCGGCACTTTCGTATAACCTTGATCTCGATAAAAGGAGATAGACGCCCGCTCGCCGGCTCTCCCACTTGCATTAAGACCACTAATTCGTTTATGCTTTGCATCATGAATAAGCCAAAAGCCATCACCACCTATTCCATTCATATGAGGATAGACAACGGCTAAAGTTGAGGCTACAGCTATTGCTGCTTCAAGGGCATTGCTCCATCATGTAAGACAGAAACTCCTGCTTGTGAAGCAAGATAATGTGGACTTGAAACCATCACATTAGATGCCATCGTTGTTGGCCGGTACGTCTTCATACTCTATGCCTCCTCCCTATTGTTGCTTAGTTACATTAACTAAAGTCTGATTCCCAGTAACATGTGCCTCGACGACATCACCGTCTCTTATTACGACAGCCCCTGGTGTCCCTGTTAATATGACGTCTCCTGGTAAAAGTGTCATCACTTTTGAATGAAACGCAACGATATAATGAGGATGATAGCGCATATGCTCTACACTATTTTCAAACTGGACATGATTGTTCAACACAGTAGATATTGTTAATTCTGACAATTCCTCTGCTTCATTTATTAGTAAATAAGGTCCAAAACTTAAAAACGTATCAAAGCTTTTGGCACGTGTTAAATAACGGTGATTTTCAGCATGGATATCTGCCTCAGTCATATCAAGAGCAGACGTATACCCAACAATGTATTTCTGTGCATCATCTTCATTTATGTCTTTGCAACGCTCTCCGATGATAATCGCTAGCTCTGCCTCAGCTGTTGTATTGGTCGATCCTTTAGGAATGTGAATTGTATCATTCATTCCGATTATACTAGTATCTGGTTTCATGAAGCTTACTGGGTCAGTATAAGCTGTAACGTGATCAGGCTTCCCATCCAAGTAATTCATCCCTATTCCCCAAATTTTTCGCGGCTGTCGGTAAAGTGGTGCTAGCTGTGTTTCTTTAAACTCTACCTTCTCATAGCTTGCTATTTGCTTACTATGCTCATACCATTCGGTTACCTCTTTTATCGTTTGATCTATAATCAATTCAAAAACAGTTGTTGGCCATTGTTTCTCTTCTAATTTATTGATTGTTTCAATTAATAGATATCCCTCATTTGTTACGATTGCTGCCTGTTCCTTCTGGTGATAATTAATAGTGGCTAATTTCAATTGTAGATTCCTCCAGTTTCTTTTCTTCTCTTTCAAATTGTCTCACCCAATCAAGCATTACTAAATCTTGCTTCGGTGCCCCAATTAACGACAATCCTACAGGAAGACCATTAACTTGCATATAAGGCAAAGACACTTGTGGAGCACCTGTTATTCCACTAATACACGTCATTAGTAATGTACGTTTACGCTGTTTCTCTAACTGCTCTCCATTTGCATGTAACGGTGGTGCGATAGAAGGTGATGTCGGCATTATAATAAAACAATCATTATCTACTAGCTGTAATAACTGATCTTTGCAAGTTTCCTGCTCCAATTTCGCTTGTTCATATTCAGCCTTAGTAATCGTACTTGACCACTTAAATCGTTGGTCAATATCTTTCCCAAAGCTCGGCTGATTCTCCTCGATCCATCGTCCATGCTCTTGCCATACTTCATAACCTTGCAATGTTCGAAAAGTATGTAACCAATGCTCTATTCCGTCTGACCCAATCCGACGAGATTCGATGTTTTTCACAAACGCTTTTACTTTTTCAATTTGTTTGGCAAATGCCTGTTGGCACTCGTTGCTGCAAAGCTCTAGTATATCCTCTGGTACAATCATTCTTTCAATTGAGTGTTTTTCTTTGCTTTGTTCAATTAAATGTGAGCCTATTTCAATAAGTAGATCAATCTCTCTTGTCATCCATCCTACCGTATCGAATCGCCTCGCAAGCGGAATCACTCCATTTATTGAAACTGCTCCATGCGTAGGTCTAAACCCATAGACACCACAATAGCTTGCGGGAATTCGAACAGATCCACCTGTGTCTGTACCAAGTGCGAAATCAACTGCACCTGAGGCAACCGCTACTGCTGAACCACTAGATGAACCGCCAGGTATTCGTGTAATATCTGTTGGATTAACCGGTGTTCCATAATGAACATTTTCACCATTTAAACTAAACATCAGCTCATCTGTATGAGTGGTGCCTTCTAAAACGGCTCCTTCATCTAATAACCTTTTGACGACGACTGCATGATCCCTCGCTGCTGTATGAGTCTTCTCCCAATCAGGTTACCAGCTCCAGCAATAAGCCCTTTCACAGCAAAAACATCCTTTACTGCAAATGATTTTCCCTTAAATAACCCTCGATCTGTTTCAACTATGTTTAACTGATCTTGTCTAAACGCATTCCATTTATCCATTGCTTTCCTCCTTAATTATCAACTTTCCTATAGCCTGCTAAGAATACTTCTGATGAACAAACGGTCTTACTTTTTCTGATTGAATTTGTTTCATTTTTCTAAGTTTCAAGGCAACTTGTAATTCTAGACTTACTTCCGGATCATCAATCGTAGCATTTAATAACGACGAAATTTTTTCCATACGATAGACGACCGTATTGTAATGCGTGTACAGATCTTCTGCTGTTTGACGAATATTGCGGTTTGCTTGAAAATAAGCTTCAAGTGTTTCAATATAGTTAACTGATTTCTTTGACGCTTTTTCTAATACACCTAAAATTTCTTCAGTATATTGAACTAGCTCATCATTTTCTGGAATTAAATAGAGCAATCGAAATAGATGTAAATCTTGATAATGAATAACCTTTTGCTCTGTCGTATAATGTTGACGGATTGAGTTCACCTTAACAGCACGATTGTAGCTTTCATGAATCCCCTTGATCGTCTTTACTTCATCACCAACACATAGTGTATAGCGATCTTGTATATTTTTATAGCTCATGAAGCGATCCACTTCTTTTTTAATGGAAACGAAACTTTTGTGCAGCGACTTTTGAGTATAGTCAATTAATAATAAAGTAAATTCACCTAATAAAACCGTTCCAAACAGTTGCCCTTTTATTGCCTTCGATAACGTCGCAATCATATAAGAAAATTCTTCTTTTAGTATCGTTTTGTCTTCTACGTCAATCACAAGTACTTGAAACCATTTTTTTTCAAAATCTAATTCTAACATTTGCGTTCTAACTTCCAGATCCACATCAGAAGTTATTTCCCCTAATAGTAGATCTTTTAAAAATTGGTTAATATATTTTTTTCAATTTTATTTCTCGCAGCAATGTTTGCAAGTTCCATGTTTAACAACGTACTTACTTTTTCAATCGTTAAACAATCTACTTCTGTTAGTTCATAATTCGTTTCGATGCAAGCAATAAATGCAGTATGATTCAATGTCGAATCAGCTATGAGCGGGATCGCAATGGCTGAGAATGTTTCATCTCTAATCGTTATTTTCCTTAATCCACTACCAGCCTTTTTTTCTAATAATTGTGCTACTTTTTTTAATTCATAATCTTCCAATACTTCTTCTAGTAACGGAGCAATAATCTTTCGTTCATAATCATAAACGACCACTGGATTACCGACCAATTCTTCTAAAAGATAAATGACATCTTTAATATCTTTGCCAGCTGCAATTTCTTTTGTACATTCTTGAACGCGATTATATAACGTAATTAAGTGCTCAGACTCTTGATAAAATACTTCTTCCATCGCAACCCTAACAATATCTGAAAATACTGCTGTTGGTAGAATCTCAACTACAGGAAATTGCAAATCATTAGCCTTATCAATAAAGCTTTGTGGGATTTCTGGAATAAATCGTTGAACTTTAATGCCAATCCCTGCTACATTTTTTTCTTTTAATTGAGGCAGCATTGCCACAAGCTTTTCCATTTGGTCACGAAATGGATAGCCTGTCGTCATAATAAATTCTTGCGGTCTAACAAAATTTAATACATCAGGAGAGCCAATGATATTTACACGACTTATCACTTGATTAAAGTTTTCTTTCCCCGCAACAAGTCTTGCTCCTTCTAAAGGTCCAAGTTCAAGCAATCCTTTAACTGTTAATCCTCGACGATTCATTACATCAGTCACCTGAACCACCTCCAACCGAATTAGATTCACCTTACCCCATATAATTCATGCCATTCATCACTTAAAATGACGATACCAAAATGTCGCTCAATTGTTGTAAGAGAAGGCTGATAAGCATCTTTAAACGCACACGTTGTCGCGTCTTTAATTACTACAACATGATAATCACGTTGATGGGCATCTCTTGCCGTTGATTCGACACATGTATTCGTATTAATTCCTATCAGTATTAACGTTTTTATATGTAATGATTGTAATAGTTCCTCAAATGCAGGATTTAAAAAAGCACTGTACCGATGCTTCTCAACTACATAATCACCAAACTTAGGCTGCAATTTATGATAAAACTCACTCCCCCATGTTCCTTCTCGACAGCTATTAGGATGTTTTCTAGCTTTTCTTCTTTGAACCCAAGCACCTTCTTTATCATTTTCTGTTGTATGGACCATTCTTAAAAAAATGACAGGTATGTTCTCATTACGTGCTCGTTCGATCAAGGAAATAATGATCGGTTCAAGTGCTTGATAATGATTAACACAAAATCCCGATTGATGAAAAGCACCACCATTTGCGACGAAGTCATTTTGCATATCAACAACAACTAAAGCTGATTGCAACGTTTGGCATAAATATTTTGAATCATATGGCAAAATTATCTCCTCCTGCTATATAGGACGAATGGTTCAAAGGGATTCTCCCTTTGAACCTCTCTTCTTTTATTCAAAAAATTCATTTGTGAAATAGCGTTCAACGTCATAACGTTCTGAAATTAAATCACTTATTTCTAAAATATCTAACGTATCCTCCATATTCTCTTTTGACATCCATCCATAAGGTACGTCTTCAAACAAAGCAATTTCTTCTAGAAATTCTAGCTGCATAAGGGCTGTTTCGGCGTCCATCGCATCCGGGAAAAGTTCCATCACTAATTCTACAGTTTCTTCTTTATTAGCAAGTGTATATTCAAACGCCTCATCAATAGCAGCTAAAAACCGTTTCACCGTATTCGGATTATCTTCTAAAAACGACTCATTTCCGATCAATGTTAAACCAGCTAAGTCATAGCCAAAATCTGCTAAATAAAGTGACGTTAACTCTACATCTAATTCCTTCTCAAAGAGCGGGTATTCGTTTGTCGAAAAGATGGCAACCGCATCAACTTCTTTAGTTAAAAACAAGCCGTTGCGAGCTGAGCTTTCAACCTGTACAGAATTAACTAATGATTCATCAACTTCATTACTTTCTAAGAAAAATGGATACACATTTGTAAAAGTTGAGGCTATCGCCATCGCAATGCTTTTTCCTTCTAAATCCTTCGGTGTCTCAACTGGTGTATCTGGATGTGAGGCAATCATGATTGGAGAACGGTTCATATAGGAAGCAATCATTTTAATAGGCATTCCTTCAACGAGCCCCTGTGATGGCTCAACGGTTGAAGTAACACCAAAATCATCCTGTCCTTGAGCAACAGCTTGCATCGTACTAGTTGAACCATTACCTTCTAGCACATCCACATTCAAGCCATATTTATCAAAAAAACCTTTCTCTTGTGCAACAAAAAATGGTGAGAATTCGCCTTTAAAGCGCCAATTTAACCGTAATGTTACATTTGTTACTTCAGGTTCTCCAATTGTGATTCCATCTCCAGTGTTACCCTCGCCAATCTCTTCATTCGAATCATTCATACCAGATAACTGATCTTCTGTCTTCTCTATGGCATCACTTTTACCGCAAGCAGCTAATGTTACGATCAATAGCAGCATTAGTAGTAAGAATTTTAAAAAAATTTTCATAATTATTTCCCCCTTTTATGCTTCAGCTAAAATCCCTTGTGATTGGAAGATGGAGCGAATCTCACGGACATGTGTATTGAAATATGAATTTGCTCGTGATTCGCTACTTCTTGGTCGTTCCAATTCTATTGGTATTTCCTTTAAAATAGTTCCAGGTCTCCCAGACATAACAACAACCTTATCTGATAAAAATACCGCTTCTTCTATGCTATGAGTAATAAAAATAGTCGTAAATCCATATTTGTCAGATAACTTTAATAAGTCATACATCATTTGTTCACGAGTTAACGCATCTAGTGCTCCGAAAGGTTCATCCATCAGTAAAAGCTTGGGATCTTGAATAAGAGCACGACAAATGGCAACCCGTTGTCTCATACCACCTGAAAGCTCATGTGGATATTTGTCTTCAAATCCTTTTAATCCAACTGACTCTAACAATTCTAATGCTTTTGAACGATTCGTTTGCCGGCTAGGTCGATCAAACCACGTTATCCCCTTTAATTCGAGTGGAAATAAAACATTATCTAAAATTGTCCTCCATGCTAGTAGAACATCCTTTTGAAAGACAACAGCGACGCCATTAGCAATTTTACCAAGTGGCTCTTCATTCAAGTACACATTTCCACTTGTTGGTCGATCAAGTCCCGCAATAATTCTCATGATGGTACTTTTCCCACAACCGCTTGGACCAACGACAGATAGAAATTCTCCTGGTTTCACCGAGAGATAGATATTTTTTAATGCTTCGACATTTCCGGTTCTCGTTTGAAATACTTTTCCGACATTTGCTAGATCTAATTTAATAGCCATTTTATCTCCCTCCTCCGGCTTTATTTTCGTGGTACCAAGGCATAAGTATTCGTTCGAATAGATGAACAATACTGAATAATAGCATCCCGATAATCGCTAGTGCGACTAATGTTGCAAACACAAGCGGCGTATCTAACCGGGCATTTGCGGTTAACTGTAAATAGCCAAGCCCATGCTCAGAAGCAACAAACTCTCCGACAATTGCACCAACAACTGCTAAAGTTATCCCTACTTTAAACCCACCAAATAAGTGAGGTAAAGCGTTAGGGAGGCGAAGATAGAAGAAAACCTTCCATTCTGAGATACCAATTGATTTTCCTAAATCATGCATATCTTTGTCCAATGACCGAAAGCCAACAACTGAGTTAATGACGATTGGGAAGAATGAAATTAAACAGGCAAGCAATATTTTAGTCGTTAAACCATAGCCAAACCAAATGACTAGAATTGGTGCAATCGATACCATCGGTATACATTGAATTCCGATTAAAATTGGATATAAGGAATTAGCCAGATAACGAGAATAGACGATTGAAATTGCTAGCGGGATGGCGATGACTAGGCTTAGACTAAACCCTAGTAACACCTCTGTCACTGTCGTGATTGAATGTGAAAATAACATTTGAAAATCTAGTACAAATCGTGTCCCAATATCTAAAGGAGATGGCAAAAGATAACTCGGTATATCTAATAAAATCGTCAACATTTGCCATACTACCACTGCACCTAATAATGTAAGCAACGCCCAAACAAATCTAGGAATTGTCACAACTCGTTTTTCACTCCTATCTATTTTTTTCATAATAGCCACTTCTGTCTTACTCTCCATTTACGTATCCTCCCTTCAAATAAAGATTACAGAGCAACCTGCGCTTTAAGTGATACAGGTGCTGGTGCCTCGGCTAACAATTCACTTTTGAGCTTTAGATCATACGTCGGATAATATTTAATTTCCTTTAACCTCTCTTGCACCGTTTCTAGATCGGGCCGAGCTGACAGCCAATTGATGATTTCACTCATTTCCTCAGGCTCGTAAAAACGCTGTACATATGCAAGCAATTGACCGTATTGCAGCATATTGCCACTTCCTAGCGGGTTGAAATGATCACGTAAATTATCTGAACCAATCTGAATTTTTACTCCAGCATTAGCTAAATCCTTTACTCGAGTTAAAGATCGTGTTGCAATCGCGGTTGGACAAGTTGTCACGGTCATTCCTGAATCCGCAACTGCTTCTATCGCCTCCATCGCTACTTTTTCTTCAACGTTAGCAAGTGAACAACAATGAATGGCCGTAACCTTTGAGCCAAGTCCATGTTCCTTCGTCACCTTTGCTAAATAAGGAAGGTTAAAATCATCAATCCGACCTGTTTCATCTGTATGAAATTCAATCCAATCAAGATTGGCTAGAGAAGCTAATTGAATCGTTTTGTCAATATGTTTCTGGCCTTCTTGATCCATACTTGTATGTCCACCAATCCCTTGAACACCTAACTGCACTGCTTCTTTTAATAACACTTCAGTCTCAGGATAACGATCAAATCCCTCTTGATTGAAAGCGATCAAATCGATTACAATCCGGTCTTTCCATTCTTCTTGTAATTCCTTCAGTGCTTCAACCGCCCTTAATTCAAATAATGGATCAACATCAACATGAGTCCGTACATATACGGTTCCATAATATTGCATTTTCGCTAATGCTTTTTCAGCTGCTTCCTTTATTTCTTTTTTGGTCATCAACATTTTTGCCTCTCGTGTCCATTCTGCTCGAGTTGGTGCAGGTGCATCTTTATAACGAAAGGGCGGAGGTAAGAACCCTTTATCAATGTGAGCGTGATAGTTCATCCAACCTGATAATTTCATAGAGCATCCCCCTTTACGCGAATAACAGGTGAAACTAAATTAGAACCTTGTGGTCCTTGATGCTCAGATCCAGCTGAACATAAAATACGCGTTTCCCCAACGAAACTACCAACAACCGCATTGGCAACAGCTTTCGCTAATATACCTGAATGCATTGCTAATGCATCGGTGTGCATTGTATGCCGCTTTCCGCGAACGGTAGACAGTGCATCCGCTCCTGCATTTACAAATACTTGGACAACCCTTTCCCTCTCCTCATCAGATAAAGGTGTACCGCCTTCTAATCCAGCATTTACAAAGGCTTCTCTTAACCCATTCAGATCAAGAGCATCTTCCATTACACCAGCCCCAATGTATAAATCACTTGAGGAGGAACGTGAATTTCCCATAACGATAACACGAGCGGAAACCTGCTCCTGCCCGGCAGATACAGAGGTTTTTAAAGAAAAAAGAGAGTGATCTTGATTTAAGCTATCCTGAGAAACTTTATGACGTTCGATCTCCTTTAAAGCAATGGCAGACCCTAATGCTGAAGCGGCCTTCGCTAAACTCCCTCCGTCTCCCCACGGACATTTCACCTCCACACATTTCACATCTTCAAAAGAATCGATATTTGCCTCTTTCATCGCTTGTATTACTGCTTCAGTCACATAATCAACTTGCTTTACTGTGCCTATTTCATTACGTTTCAAAATCGGTGTCGATGCCACCCCGAAGGCAAATCGTTTCTCTTCTGAAACCCATTCAATACAATCGTCCTCTTTGATAAAAAGAGTATAATGCGGCGTCATTAAACCACCTGTTTTCCCAATCATCATCATTGGAATTTGCTCAAAAACGTCCTCTTTACTTATTTCTAAATATGAAGATAGTAGATTTTGAAACGCTAAAGTCGCATACCCTCTTGCATAGCCGTCTCCTTCTGTTTGTGCAATGATCGCTTTAATTGTTTCTGCTTTCACTTTCCCTTTCTCTAGTAACGATTGTAAAGAGGATACATCACCTGGATGCTCCATATCACAGCGAATTAATTGATAGTTCATCTGTACCACCTCTGTTTTCTTAGTAGCTTTTTTTCTATGACATTATGTTAGCACTTAGAAAACAGAGATTAATTAGGGCAACTTGACATAATTGAATTTCTTTTTTGTTGAATATTGATAATTTTATAGTGTTTCGTCAGATTATTTCTACTTTGTTGTAAGTTTATCTACTGAAAAAGACCAAGCGTTGTATCATTACCGACACAAAAAAGACAGAGCATCTATGACTCTGTCTTCTAGTTCATATAAATATTTGATATAAAAAACCTTTAATTAGAACAAACACTTCTCCCTCATCTGATAATGAACAGAGTTAAATTGACTTTTTCTCATTTCATATCAACACTTCATTTTATGTGACAATCTAACTTTACTATTGTTGGAATATATCTTTTTGAACGTTTCCACGGTTCATACTTGAAAAATCAACTTTTGAAAAAGCAAAGGTTGAAAGGATTAAAAACAGTAAACCGAAACGCCACAATGATCCAAATACTCATTTGTGGTGTAATGATAAAAGTATGAACTTCAAAAGCAAGCTGTTCAACGAGTAATTCATCAATTGGCTGAGACATTTTTTCTAAGCTAAGGGTACGAAAGAAAGAGGCGGCATAGGTCATTGGGTTAAATAAAGCCAACATTTGTAGCCCTTCTGGAAGTAAACTAAGAGGTATATAGACACCGCATAAGAACGTAACCGGAATCGTAATAGCAGTTGAAGCAATTTGAAATGTTTGTGCATTTTTTATCGATGCTGCTAAAAAGAGGCCAAACGATGAAAACACAAGACCAACAAATATCATAAACGCAACTAATGCAATTGGCGTAAACACTGAAGTATAAGTCATACCAATAAAGGCACCGACTATTAAAATCATGATCCCCTGAAATGTTGCTATCGTTGTTGATGCTAAAATTTGTCCAATCGCAATTTGAACTCGTTTTACCGGACTTACCAAAATTTCTTTCATATAACCTGAAACAATATCATCAATCGTCGAAGTCGCAATATTTAGTGAGGTTTGAAAAACGACAATAATGATGATCCCTGCTAATACATAACTAACCGTATTTGTAATTTGTGTGCTTTGAAAAATAGCACTTAATAGATACAAATAGAAAATTGGCATAATCAAAATAAGTACGAGTTGAACACGATTACGTATAAACAATCGTACATGTCGACTCCACAATGCAAACACGACTCGCATTCTATTTACCCCCTCATCTCTTTACCTGTTATCGTAAGGAAGACATCATTTAACGTTCCTTTCTTAATTTCAATATCAGAAATTAGCGGCTGGTATTTTGTTAAAAAGCGGATTAATTGTGAAGAATGTTCAACTTCAATATTGAATGTATTTCGATTCTTTTCGTAACGAAAGCCTTCGTCAGTTAACACTGCAGCAAATTTAACTGGATCATCACTCACAATCGCAGCTCTATCTTTCGTGTACAATTGTTTTAATCGTTGTGGAGTATCAAGTGCAACAATTTTTCCATGATCCATAATGGCTACTTGATCACTGATTTCAGCCTCATCCATATAATGAGTCGTTAAGAAAATCGTCATCTGATGCTCCCTTTGAAGCTTGATTAAATACTCCCATATATTCGCTCTCGTCTGAGGATCGAGACCTGTCGTCGGTTCATCTAGAAACAACACCTTTGGAAGGTGCAAAAGACTTCTCGCTATCTCAACTCTTCTCTTCATCCCTCCTGAAAGTTGTTGAATCATCGCTTTTTTCCATGGAAGCATTTCAACCAACTCTAATACAAATGTTATTCTTTCCTTCATTAATGTTCGAGACATATTGTAAAAGTGCCCATGCATCATTAAATTTTCTTCAACAGTCATTTTTGCATCTAATGTAGAATCTTGAAAAACAACGCCAATCATCTTTCTCACTTCTTCCTTCTGCTCACTTACATCTTTTCCATCAATTAATAACGTACCAGCGTTCTTATCAACAATCGTACATAGCGTATTTATAGTCGTACTTTTTCCTGCCCCATTAGGCCCTAAGAAAGCAAAAATAGTACCACTTTCCACTTCAAAGGACACATGATCAACGGCCGTAAAGTTGCCGTATTTCTTTACAAAATCATCGACAACGATAATCGGAACCAACGTAAATCACCCTTTCCTTTTATTGAAAAAGCTTACTAATTGTTGTACTTTATCCAGAGCATCCCCAAACCCCTTTGAATGGGCTAACTCGTCACTTAGCACCTCTTCAAAAGCGTTTAATACTCTTTCACAAATATCTTTTTCTACACCTGACTGTCCTGATACTAGATGTACCAATTCCTCTTTATTCATTTGAATCATCTCCTTCTAATTTGCATCTTTTGATCATCTTGATTTTGTGACATTAGAATATGAAAAAGTTATTCAGGAACTTTTAAACCCGAGTTTTTTGCGACGCGTTCAACGTCCGTAACTCCCTTATTTATAAAGCACCTGACAATCCCATCCATTACTTCCACTTTCGATTGAAAGTAGTAATAAACGTCCCTTTAGCAATTCCTATTTCCCCCAATATGTCTTGATAAGTCGTTCCAGCAAAACCTTTCGTTTTTTTCATTGCACCGTTGTACTGTATTTTTTATTACCCTCAATAAATCACCTCACCTATAGACCGACTGTCGGTCTATAGAAATGTTACCATCGTTTTATTTTACATGTCAACACTACATGTAAACCTTCTAAAAAAATTACTTATCATTACATCGTTAGTTTTAGGACACATATTATCCAAGACTTATCAAATCCATTCAGGATACGTGCTTCCAATCTTAATGAAAAAAGCCAATAAGGAGACCCAGCTCCATTATCGGCTTTATGAACTATATATTCCTAATCATCCATTCTTTCTTTCATTTAATTCTTTCAAAATGCTTGGATAGATTTTATCCAATTTATAAAAGCTAAGATTGTAAGCTGTATAACTGTAAAAATAACAGGAACCCAGACAAACAAAAATACAATCATTGTAATAGCACTACTAGACTGCTCCACTGCTCCACCTACATAACCACTTGCAGCTAGACACCAGCCCATAATAGCAGCTCCTAAGCCCATACCAACCTTTGTACCAAAGCTTCCAGCACTGTAAACAAGACCTTCCGTACGCACCCCACTTTTCCATTCACCATATTCAATTGTATCAGCAAGCATGGCAAAAAACGATGCTGCTACTGGTACTCCACCAATGCCTCGAATGACAGAACCTATTAAGACAAATAAGAAATTAGTTGGATCAATTAATATTACAACAGTTCCTAATAGTCCAAACAATAAACCGCCAATCATTGAATTCCGTTTACCAAATTTTTTTATAATTGGACCAACAAAGATTAAGCCAATGACTACAGGGAACATTCCTGCTAATCCTAGCGGGCCTACTAATGCCGGATTATCTAAAATGTATTGAGCGTAATATACACCTAATCCTCCTCCAAGGCCGTTACCTGTATATATTACTAAGGCAAAAATAACTGCTAATACCCAATATTTATTTTTTAATAATGATTTCACACCAACTTTTAGTGAAACGGTATTCTTTGATTGTTGTACGTTTTCAATTCTCTCTTTGGTCCAAAAAAAAGTAACAAGAAACAGAATACCAGCTAGGATTCCAAAAAGAGCAAATGTAATTGACCAGCCTTGCTTTCCACCACCAAAAAAGTCTACTAGCGGGATTGTTACATTCATAATGATTATTGAACCAACAACAGCCATAAACATTCTGAAAATATTTAAAGACGAACGCTGGTATTGATCTTGAGTAATTCGGGCATTTAAAACACCGTATGGAATGTTTATAGCTGTATAAATAATATGAACAATGTTATACGTAATTGCGATATAGATAAGCATACCAACTGGACCAAAATCAGGAACAGTAAATAAAAGAAATGCAGATACTGCATATGGAATTGCCATCCACAAAAGCCATGGACGAGCTTTTCCATGTTTTGACGTTGTCTTATCAACCAAAGCTCCCATTCCAATATCCGTAAATCCATCTAAAAATCTCGAAACTAAAATAATCGTTCCAACGATCGCTGCAGATGCACCTGCTACATCCGTATAATAAAACAACAAAAAGGATGATACTGCCGCAAAGACCAAATTACTGGCTAAGTCCCCTAATCCATAACCAAACTTTTCTTTAAAGTTTATATTACTGCCTTGTGAAGGACTGCCTCCATTTGCAAAATTCTCTTCTTCTTTACGTAATGCTCCTGCCATTTCACTTCCCCCTATCATAACAATGTCTAAATTTTGATGTGTTAGTGAACATATTACGAACCGTTGCAAACCTCCTTCACGATTGATTGATCATATTGTAATCGCTGCATCTAATAAATTATGGTATAATTCTCATAATTATTGTAAATTTAATTCTATTTTTGTATGCGTTTTCATAATTGTTGATGGGACAGGAGGGTGTTTTAAATGAAACATTTATCGTCTTACCAAGATATTCACTACATTGGTCGACTAATTTATCAAACGCTTAAAATACCTGTATCATATATAAATAATAGCGATAATACGATCATTAGTTACCCGCAATTTGTAGTGATTAACCCAATTTATGCAACACGCAGTGAGTTATTCAAATCTTTATCCTTTCATGGAGATCCATCTTATCAACCAGTGTATAAGTCAACTCCCTATTTTGAACAATTCATCTCATTGAAAGTTGGAAAAAAACATGAAGGAATTTGGCTTTTAGGACCTACACTCGAATATGAATTGTCCGAACATAATATCCAAGGTTTGATTCACGACCTTCATTTAAAAGTGAAATATCAAACTTTGGATTATTATTATCACTCTTTAGAAATAGTAAAAAAATCCAAACTAATACAACTTGGAATGTTAGTTACTTACATGATTACCTCGGAAAAAGTCAAACTAGAAGATATTATTGGTCATAATATAGACGAAAGTGAAACTATCATAAAAGAAAACCCTGACATTCTTGTTTCAAAAAGCAGACAAGAGAACTCATTTCATAATACGTACAGTTGGGAAAAAGCACTTTTGCAATCCATTAAAGATGGTCAAAAGGAAGAACTAACTAAATGGCTTAATAGACCTGATGGCCGAGCAGGAGTTCTATCCAAGAAGAGCCATTTACGTAACGTGAAAAATTTAAGTATATCAGTCATTACTCTGGCTACAAGAGCGTCTATTGAAGGAGGTGTCCATCCTGAGACGGCTTATACAATGAGTGATTTGTTCATACAAGAACTAGAAGAATTACAACATTCTAAGGATGCTTTCAAATTAATGAATAAGGCTCTTTATACCTTTACTGAAAAAGTAAGTGAAACGAAGCGAAGACAATATTCACCCCCTATCCTCAAATGTCAGTCTTACATATACCAGCATTTGTATGAGAAAATAACGCTACTGAAATTAGCAGAATTAGTAAACATGCACGAGAATTATTTGTCAACACTATTTAAAAGAGAAGTCGGTATCTCTATTAGTGAGTATATTATCCGTGAAAAAATCGAAGAATCAAAACGATTACTTATTTATACAAATACAACTATTTCTGAAATATATACTTGGCTTAATTTCCATGATCAGAGCCACTTTACAAAAGTATTTAAAAAATTTGTTGGGGTAACACCACGTAAATATCGTCAAAGTCAGAGATTATAAGATATAAAAACAAATTCACAAAAAAGCTACTAACGATATATGCTCATTAGTAGCTTTACACTAATTAATTTGTTCAAACCATTCTTGATATAGATCTTCTTCTACATATCCAATGCGGCTTACTTCTTCTCCATTTTCAAAATGTACTACTGTTGGTGTAGCAGCTATATCATAATCAATCCAACCATCCTCAAATTCAAGCAGATTATACAGCTTTAAGTCAATCCCTAGTTCTTCTGCCATCGGCACGATAATAGGCGACGTAGCTACACAGGCTGGGCATGTCGGTTGAAAGAAGTAAACGGTCATCGATTCACCGTTGTTTATTGCTATCTCAAGATCATCCGGAAGAATAATATTTTGGTAAGTTGGATTATCTAATTGATCTATCGTAGCAGGATTTAAATTTGTTTTACCGTATGGGTTACCTTCAACCTTTTGACTTGTTGAAATATGATTGACAATCGCTAAAGCTCCAAAAATGGCAATCACAATTAGTAAGAATATGACCACTTTTTTCATTTAATTTAAATTCCTTTCTTTTACAAGAATGACGAAACTGATAATAAAAATAAGACTAAACGCAATCAAAGATAAAAATGGGATGGTAATAAAACCTAACCAATTAATATACTGGCCCGTACAAGGAACTAATCCACAAGAATCCAGCTGGCTCATTGCTGGCACCTTCTGCACTAAATAATGATAAAGGGCAATAACGACTCCTATACTAGAGAAAATAGCAGAATATAAGGCTTGTTTCACATCCTTCTTTACGACTGCAACACCTAAGATAATAACTAACGGATACATAAAAATACGTTGATACCAACAGAGCTCACATGGAATATAGCCGACAATTTCCGAAAAATAAAGACTCCCTGCTGTTGCGATCAAAGAAATTCCCCATGCAAAAAAAAGAAATTGATCGCTATTTATTGATTGGTTTTTCATTTTTCACCTCAATAGTCAATTGTTCTATCCTCTATTATAAATTAGCACGTTATTCGTAAGAAGTACAATATAGGAATAACCATTCACTAGTATTAATAACAGATATCTCTCTCTAGCAACCGTAAATAAAGATCTTGATTGGATCTTGAACATTTTATGACACTTAAGTGTACTTCATTTCATGTTCTCCCTACAGTTATTATAAACTAGTCAATACATTTAAACCATTATTATAAAACTAGTCAATTAGTATTCACAGGTATACATTATTAGTCAGTTCATTCTATAATGATCATTACTAGCATGTGGAACATCGCTATCGTAGAGCGATTACCAAGTTCGCCATCAAATGGAATGCAAGCGAACGACATTGAAGTAGCAATTACAATTAACAAATTCTAGTCGGTGAAATAGAAGCAACAGTAAACCACTTTCTGAAATTTGAAATGAGTAGAGTGCACTGCCAATCCTTCTTAATTGAACTACTATCTTTATTTAGAGCAGCCCTATTGTTAGTTACGTCTAGCAATAGAGCTGCTCTTTTTATAAAAAATTATTCAATAAGCCATTTTCGTTTTTCTTCAAAAGTGAAACTAATCTACTAACCTGCTTGATTTTGACTTTTGTACTGTTTCTTCAATTCTTCCTTCTAAAACAGGCTTCAATAAACAACCCATTGCTAAAGCTGTCATCCAAAAAGCTGTCAGCATTAAAATATTCTTCAAAACTAACGAAGGAATTATTCCTCCAACTGCTTCTCTCAATAAATTAATTGCATAAGAAAATGGCATAAACGGGTGAAGCATTTGGAAAAATGGTGGAGCTACTTCAATCGGAAACGTTCCACCCCCACTCGATAGTTGTAATACTAAAAGCACAATTGCTAATGCCTTTCCGATATTACCGAGTATGGATGCAAATGTATAAACGATCGTCATAAAGACGATTGCAATAATGATCGAAAAAATGAGTAACCAAACCGGATGTGCAGCATAGATTCCTAATAAAAATAAGTTGCCAACGCTAACGATTGTACCTTGCAGCACGGCAACAACGATAAAGAGGATCATCCTCCCAAAATAAACATCTCGAGATGAAACTCTATTTGATAATCGTCTTTATGCAAATTCGTCGTAATTAAATTGGACAGTAGTAGAGCACCCACCCATAAGCATAACGTTGTATAAAATGGTACATTCGCTGAGCCATAGTTTGGAATTGGGAACATTTTCTCCTCTAATAACTGAACCGGACTTGCAAAGAATTCACTTTCTTGATCTAAATCATTTCGAAGTAGCATAATCAGTTCGTCAAGGTAATCATTCTCTTCAATTATTCGAATTCTATCAGCCATCTCATTTACTAATCGCTCCGTTTCTGGTAATTGATCACGGCTAAATGTAGCTAGCTCATTAACCGCTTCTTTAGCTAACGGTAGTTTTTCATCTAACGTATCCATAAATTCAAGATATTTCTCTTCGATTGTAGGAAGTTCAGTACGAATCCATTTGGCAACATCATTCACGTGCTCTTCAATAGTAGGTAAAACATCCTGAACAAATTCATTCAATGTTTCTATTCGTTCTACCACGACTGGAAGCTTCTCCTCGACTGAATTGACGGTTTCATTGATTGTTTGCTCAACTTTAGGTAAGCGTTCAATCATTTTTTCTATCTTCTCCTCGCTTGCCGACGTCATTTCGCTTGCAAGCGTTAAAGCTTCATTTAACGACTCCATTTGCTCAAATGATATTTCGCGATCAACTTGCTCCATTGCATTGCTTATCCAATCACCATCTAATAAGTGCTGACCATTACTTATCAGTTGTTCCATATGTTCTACTTGTAGGCGTAACCGATTAATTTCATCAGACGTTGGAAGTTCTTCTTCTTCAATTCGAAGCTGTGCATGATCAACGATTGATTGCATCGTTTCTATACTTTCATTTAATTCATCAAGCAATTCAATCACTTCCAGAATATCTGTATCACCTGTAATCTCATATAAAAGAGTATACATGTCTATTGCTTGGTTTGACATCTGGCGTTGTGAGATTAACTCCTTATCTAAATCGGCAAGCAACTTCTCTACTTTCTCAACATCTTCTTCGTTCTCTAATGAGTCAATCATAACGATTAACGGTTTTGTCGAAATCATTATTAGATGATTAAAATGAGCTAATGATTCGGAAATTGCCTCATTTGCTTCGTCAAGTGCATCGTAAAATGATTCAAATGTGATATTTACATCATTTTCACTCGGTAAATGATTTTGCATATCATTTATTTGCTCGTTTGCTTGTTGAATCGTATCTAACATCTCTTCCAAATAGTCTTCAACATCGGAAAACCGTTGAGTCATACCCTTTATCTCAACAATCGCTTTTGTTAAACTTTCGATTGCTGCTTCTAAATCTTTTATGCCATCGGCTAGTACATACAATTGAGAGAAGTTTTCCTCTAACCGTAAAATTTGTTCTAATCCATCATGAATAGTTGGTAACGATTCTTCAATAGCCAATATAGTATCGAAATTCTTTTCGACTTTATCCCAATTGTCATCAATATTAATGATCAACTCACCTAACTCATTGATTTCTGGAAATCGCTCCTCTAGCTGATAAATCGTCTGTTTTATACGACGGAAAGTCGGTAAATCCTTTTCAAGTTCAATCCCAAGCTTATCGAATTCTTGAAATAAAACTTTAGTTATCTCTTCAATAATTTGATCATTGATTTGATTGACGATTGTTGACGCTCCTGTTGAAGTCATTTTAGGTGCAATCGCATTTACTTTTTCATTAACGATATATTGTACTTCAGCTTGATGCGGCTCACCATCTAATACATTTGTTAACTCTTCGGTGAAGCGTTCCGATAGAAAGATGCTTGCATAATAATCACCAAGCTCTACTCCTCTCTCTGCTTCTTCTTTAGAAACAAATACCCATCCTAAATTATCATTACCTTCTAACTTTTCAACTAACTCCTCACCAATATTGACATATTCTCCATCTATTTCAGTTCCTTGATCATAATTAGCAACCGCTACCTGAATCCCCTTCGTATTTGCATACGGGTCCCAAGCTGCCCCTAAGTTAAACCATGCATATAACGATGGTAAAATCGCTAATCCAACGAGCAAAAATCCAATGAGAGGAACTCGTTTTATATTTCGTAAATCTTGTATAAAAATCTGCCATGCATGTTTCATTGATTCACCCCCAAAGAACATTGACTAATTTAGTATTCTAGTCGATATTATTCAAAAAAAAGTAATAGATGACTACGGAACAATATTAAGAAACAAAAGTTCTGCAAAATTTAAATGAGCCCCTCCTATTAGTCAAGTGGAGCTAGACCTTCCATGAAATAAAAGTTCATTAAATGTGCAACCTCATCTTTGGACAAAGCACCATGACGTTCTTTCCAATCGCTAACAAGATTCATATACATTTTAAACATTAAAAAAGCAGTGACTTTTGGATCACATGGACGTAATGATCTATTATCAATCCCCTTTTGAATACGTACTTCAATATATTGGCAAATCCCATCCTCCATTGATTGCAGAGCTTCAGCTACAGCTGGTGTACCAATCTCCTTCAATTCCTGGGAAAGCTTCACAATAAGTTCATGCTTTTCACGAAATTCCACAATACCGCTTAACGCAGCATTAAAATTCTCAACAAAGGATGCTCCTGGATAAATCGATTCGTTCGCAACTTCTCTCATTTCTATAGCTAGGTGTTCAATAATAGCCATTAACAATTCTTCCTTTGTCGAGAAATACGTATATATCGTTCCTTTTCCAACTCTTGCAATTTTCGCGACTTGATCCATTGTAGTCGCTTTGTAGCCAAACAACGAAAAAGACTTCGTTGCAGCATCCATAATTAATTGTTTTTTATCCGTTCCCATATTGTCCTTCCTCCTATTTCGACCAAAATAGTTTTTTGGTCAATTAGTCTTAATCTAAAATAGCATATACAAAAAAAGAATGCAATGCTCTTATCAATTTAAATTGAGTATTGACAATTCATTTTGTATTAGTGTACTATCTAAATAGTTCACTAATACAAAAGTACAATTGTTGATTGGAGGAAGAAAGATGAATGAAGTTATTTCATTAAAAAATGTTCATAAGACGATTAAAGGAAAAACGATTATTAACAACTTAAGTTTTTCCATAAACGAAGGAGAAGTGTTCGGATTACTCGGACCAAATGGTGCTGGAAAAACGACGACCATTAGGATGATCGTTGGCTTAATTGGAATGACAAAAGGAGATATCGTCATCTGTAATAAAAGCATAAAGAACGACTTTGAGGCAGCAATTCAACATGTTGGTGCAATTGTGGAAAACCCAGAAATGTATAAACATTTATCAGGTTATGAAAATTTGAAACAATATGCACGAATGCATAAAGGAATTAATAAGACGAAAATTGATCAGATGGTCCAGTTAGTTGGATTAACGGAACGTATTCATGAAAAGGTCAAAACGTATTCGTTAGGAATGCGGCAAAGATTAGGGTTAGCCCAATGTTTGCTTCATGACCCGAAATTACTCATTTTAGACGAACCAACAAATGGTTTAGACCCGGCAGGTATTCGGGAAATTCGTGACCACTTGCAATTTTTAACAAAGGAAAAAGGGATGAGTGTTATCGTTTCTAGTCATCTACTATCTGAAATGGAAATGATGTGTGACCGGATCGCCATCATTCAAAAAGGAACGTTAACCGATATTCAACATGTTCGTAATTTTGTTGAAGAAAAACATAATGTTTACGTATTTGAAACAAGCACTATAGAAAGCATTCAGTTATCGCTAAAACAAGAATGGGACGTCACCTTTAATGATAAAGGGTTTTCCATTACAACAACGAAAGAGGAAATTCCAAAGCTTATTAAAAAGTTAGTTGAGGAGAATGTTTCTATCTACGAAGTTAAACAGCAAATGAAGACATTAGAGGAACGTTTCCTCGAAGTCACATCAGCTAAAGGAGGGCAATTGTGATGGTAAAGTTAATAATAAACGAATGGGTGAAGCTATTTAAACGTACGAGCACATTTGTTATGATCGGGTTTCTCATCCTAGGAATGATTGGAATGGGGGCGATATATAAATATTTAGATAATCAATCATCGCCCGAAACAAACGAAAATTGGCAAGAAGAGCTTGAAACGACAATCGCTGAAGATCGAGAATTTTTGGCAGAATTGCAATCATCAACTAGTTATGGTAATTTGCAAACCTATTACGAGCGTGATATTGCCTTAAATGAGTACCGTTTGCAAAACAATATCGCTCCAACCTCAGAACAAACGATATGGACATTCGTAAATGATGCCACTTCTTTCATCAGCATAAGCGGAATATTTACGATCATTATCGCAGCAGGTATTGTCGCTTCAGAATTTACTTCAGGGACAATCAAATTCCTTTTAGTTCGACCGATTAGTCGGGTAAAGATATTACTCTCAAAATATATTACCGTGATTTTGTTTGGTCTATCTCTGTTAATTATTGTTTTTCTTTTCTCAAGCCTTATCGGTGCACTGTTATTTGGTTTTCCATCTGAAGAGAGCTTTCATCTTGCCTACCATAGTGGTGAAGTGATTGAACGCAATATCGTATTTCATTTAATTACCCATTATTTGCTTTATTCAATTGATATATTGATGATTGCCACAATGGCATTTATGATTTCTTCTGTTTTTCGTAATAACTCTTTAGCAATTGGTTTTTCCTTATTTTTATTTTTTTCGGGGGCAGCAGCTACTCTATTGCTTGCCGAACAATTTGATTGGGCAAAATATATCTTGTTTTCAAATACAGACTTATCGGTCTATTTTGATGGAATCCCCCAGTTGAAGGATGACGATAACGTTTTCTATTATTCTCTTACTTATATACTTTTTCATTTTCCACATCCTCGCATTCACAGTTTTCTCTAAGCGAGATGTTGCAGCATAACGCTTTTACAGATTGCTAGAAAAACAAATGGGACCGAAAATGCTCGGTCCCATTCATTATTTATACGTAATTAGGCTCTTTTGTGCCCGCTTTGATTTCTTCCATGTAGTGACAGGCTGCTTGATGTCCTTCTTTCATATAATCTGCCGCACGCAATTGTGGCGTTTCCGTTTTACATTTCTCTGTTGCAAATGGACAACGCGTATGAAAACGACAGCCAGTTGGTGGGTCTATTGGAGAAGGAACATCGCCTTTTAAGATAATCCGTTCTTTCTTTTTCTCTGGATCTGGTACTGGGATTGCTGATAACAAAGCTTTCGTATAAGGATGTTGTGGATTTTCAAAAAGTGATTTTTTATCAGCAATTTCAACAATTCGTCCTAAATACATCACAATGACACGGTCAGAAATATGACGCACAACACCAAGATCATGTGATATGAATAAATACGTTAATTGAAATTCCTCTTGTAGGCGTTTCAATAAGTTAATAACTTGTGCTTGAATCGATACGTCCAATGCAGATACAGCTTCATCACAAATAATTAATTTGGGGTCGACAGATAAAGCACGAGCAATTCCGATCCGTTGTCGCTGCCCTCCACTAAATTCATGAGGATAGCGATCTGCTTGGTGTGCACCAAGTCCTACCGTTTCCATCAATTCACTAATTCTAGCTGAACGCTCATTTTTCGGTACAACGTTTTGAATTTTTAACGCTTCTTCAAGTACTTGGCGTACTGTTTGACGTGGGTTTATTGAAGCATATGGATCTTGGAAAATAATTTGTAAATCTTTTCTCATTTTTCGCATTTGCTGTTTTGTTAAACCTCGTAAATCCACATCATTAAATGTAACATTCCCATCAGTCGGTTCATCTAAGCGTAAAATGGCACGTCCCGTTGTAGACTTTCCACAGCCAGACTCCCCAACAATGCTAACCGTTTCCCCTTCATAAACAGTGAAGGAAACATCATCAACAGCTTTAACATGATTAACGGTGCGCCCGAGTAAGCCTCCCTTAATAGGGAAATATTGTTTTAAATTCTCTACTTTAAGTAGTTCTTTTTTCATAAACGTTCACCTCCGACTCGCCATCCCACTCCTCAGAGTAAATCCAACAACGGATTTGATTTCCGTTATCATCTTGCTCCAAATCAGGTAATTTCTCACGACAGATATCACTAGCAAATTGACATCTTGGGGCAAAACGACAGCCCTTAGGCATATCTGCTGGAGATGGAACGGAGCCCCTTATTACTTCTAATTCTCCCTCAACATCTTCATCATGGCGTGGTAAAGAATTCAGTAGTCCGACTGTATATGGATGCTTCGGGTTGTTAAATAAGTCTTTAACGGATGCGTATTCGACCACTTTCCCACAATACATCACAGCGACGTAATCACACGTTTCTGCTACAACACCGAGATCATGTGTAATCATAATAATCGACATGCCAAGCCGGTCTTGTAAATCCTTCATTAGCTCTAGAATTTGAGCTTGAATAGTTACATCAAGTGCCGTTGTCGGTTCATCGGCGATTAATAGTTGTGGATTACAAGCTAAAGCCATCGCAATCATTACACGCTGTCTCATACCACCTGATAATTCAAACGGATATTGATGAACACGTTTTTCGGGGGAAGGTATGCCGACTAATTTCAACATTTCAATTGAGCGCTTAATCGCTTCTTTTTTACCAAGCTTTTCGTGGATTTGAAATGCCTCGCCAATTTGTTGTCCTACAGTGTAGACAGGGTTTAATGATGTCATTGGCTCCTGAAAAATCATTGATATTTCATTACCACGAATTTTACGCATTTCCGCTTCCGTTTTTTTGAGTAAGTCTTCTCCATTAAAAATGACTTCCCCGCCAACAACCTTTCCTGGCTCTTGTATTAAACGCAGAATTGACAGTGATGTTATACTTTTCCCCGATCCAGATTCACCAACAATACCAAGCGTCTTACCCTTTGGTACACTAAATGTCACTCCATCAACAGCTTTCACTTCTAATTCACTTGTGAAAAAGGAGGTTTGGAGGTCTTTCACTTCAATGATCGCTTTATTCCCACTCATTGATCTCACTCCCTTTCAAAAAATTAATCTAAATCAATCCGTTTATTTAAAAGTCGATACGCAATGTCGACCATTAAGTTCACTAAAACAAATAACAATGAAACGATTAATACAGTACCTTGAACGATTGGGAAGTCACGCGAACGAATCGAATCAACCATAAGCCTACCCATACCGTTAATTGCAAAAACTTGCTCTACAATAATCGTTCCACCTAATAACGTTCCAAACGATAAACCAACAACCGTAACAACCGGAATAAGTGCATTTTTAAGAGCGTGCCGATAAATAACGGTACGTTCACGAACCCCTTTGGCCCTTGCAGTACGAATATAATCTTGTCCGATGACTTCAAGCATACTTGACCGTGTCATCCTCGCAACAATTGCGGCACCTGACGTACCTAATGTAACAACTGGTAAAACCATCTGTTTGAATGCTCCCCATCCAGAAGGTGAGAATATGCTATGATCGACTGCCAACCACTTGATTAACATTAATCCAAGCCAGAAATTTGGCATTGATAAACCAAACAAAGCGATAATCATGATTCCGACATCCATAAAAGAATTTTGGCGTGTTGCTGAAATAACACCGGCAATTAAACCGATAAATACACTAAGGATTGTACTATAGATCGCAAGCTCAATTGTTGTCCCGAAACGTCCGCTAATTTCTTCAGTAACTGGACGACCATTTCGAACAGAATTTCCTAAATCACCTTGTACAGCATTACTAATAAAATTAAAATATTGAACCGGGTATGGATCATTTAACCCTAAACGCTCACGCATTTGCTCAACTTGTTCTGGAGATGCACTTTCACCAGCTATCACTTGGGCGGCATCACCAGGAATTAAATGCATTAAGCTAAAAACGATAATTGATACTCCAAATAATACAGGTATCGTTTGTAATAGACGACGTATAATAAATTTAAACAAAGTGTGACCTCCTCTCTAGCTTTTCATCTTCGGATCGAGTGCATCTCGTAATCCGTCTCCAAAAATATTAAATGCTAAAACGACAATGACGATCATTAACCCTGGGAAAAAGGCGACATGTCCGGCATCAAATATATAATTTCGTCCATCACTTAGCATTGCTCCCCACTCTGGCGAAGGTGGTTGAGCACCTAAACCAATAAATGACAGACCACTTGCTGTCAAAATCGCAGTTGCAACACTTAATGTTAATTGAACGATTAAAGGCGATGTAATATTTGGGAAAATATGCATAAAAATAATTCTAAAATCACTTGCTCCTAAAGCTTTTTGAGCATCAATGTATTCCAACTTTTTTACTGATAATGTGGACCCTCGTACAATACGTGCAAATACAGGGATTGAAAATATAGCAACTGCAATAATGACATTTTGTGTGCTAGGACCTAGTACACTAACAATCGCTAAAGCTAGTAAAATACCAGGAAAAGCTAATAGCACATCCATAATACGCATAATAATAGCATCGGTACTTTTTCCATAATATCCAGAGATAATTCCTAAAAAAGTACCTATAATAGCACTTATGAAAGTGGATAAAAATCCAATATATAAAGTAATTCCCATTCCGTGAATAATTCTACTAAAAATATCGCGGCCATGGTGATCAGCTCCAAACCAATGATCTGCTGAAGGGTTATCAAGTCTAACTGAATAGTCTTGTTCGTAAGGTCCGTAAGGTGTAACGTACGGTCCGATGAGTGCAACAATAATAAATACTACAATTAAAATACCGCCTACCATTGCCCCACGGTTTTTTCGTATTTTTCTATAAAAAGTTTTCCAATTATTTATGCGAGGGTTAGGTGGTTGGTTTGAAATGGTAGCATCGTTCGTAACCTCTTGTGTCATAACCTTTAGTCATTCCTTTCATTAAAAATGGTTGTAATTTTATAAAAATACAATAGATTATACTATACCCGAATGATTATATCATGTAGTCATTGATTTAAAAAGAAAAAATATTTTACTTGAATAATATATATAGGTTAAAACTAATATTTATTAAGTAAGTTAGTAACGGTATTTTAGTGGTTTAAAGCGTTTAATCATTAAAAAATATGAGCAATTAATGTATCTTGCCAGAAGTATTGTGAGAATATTTCACATATTTACTTGTCTTTTTCAAATAAATAAGTTATATTACTATTGTTTTTCATTCTTAAAGTTTTTAAAAAATTGGGGAGGTATAACACAGATGAAAAATGTCAAAAAATTCTTTACTTTTTCTTGCACTTTCACTAATGCTTAGTATTGTACTAGTTGCATGTGGTGGAGGAAATGAATCAGATCCAGTTGATGATGAAACGGAAGGAGAGGAAGCTTCAGAAGGTGCTGAAGGTGCCGAAGGCGGCGATTTAATTGTTGCAATGCTATCTGATGCAGTTGAAATTAACCCTCACGGTTCGAACGATACACCATCAACGAATATCGCTTACAATATTTATGAATCTTTAATTAAAACAGATCAGAATCTTGACTTGCATCCTGGTCTTGCTGAAAGCTGGGAGCAAATTGAGGATACTGTTTGGGAGTTTGAGCTTCGTCAAGGAGTAAAGTTCCATGACGGATCAGACTTTAATGCTGAGGTTGTAAAAGCAAACTTTGATCGTATTTTAGATCCAGCGGTCGCATCTCCACGATCATTTTTATATGAAATGGTAACGAATGTCGAAGTAATCGACGAATATACTGTTCAAATTGAAACAGAATACCCATTTGCACCATTACCAGCACACCTTGCTCACGAAGCTGGCGGTATGATTTCTAAAGAATTAATTGAAGCTGATTATGCTGCAATGGAAGATGGTCAAGATCCGAGTTCGAAAATTAACGAGCACCCTATCGGAACAGGCTATTTCAAATTTGAATCTTGGACACCTGGACAAGAAATTAAATTAGTACGCAATGAAGATTATTGGGGTGAAAACGTCAAGCTTGATTCTGTAACGTTTAAAGTTGTACCGGAAGATCTAACGCGTATTGCTGAGCTTGAGACTGGCGACGCACATATTTCTGACCCTCTAAGCCCTTCAGATGTAAGTCGTGTTGAAGCAACTGACGGCATATATGTTAACGAGCAAGAAAGTGTTGCGTTATCTTATATTGGCTTTAATCTAGATAAAGAACCATTTGATGATGTTCGTGTTCGTCAAGCGATCTCAATGGCGATTGATAAAGAGCAAATTGTTGAAGGAATTTACTATGGAGCTGCTCAACCAGCAATTGGACCAATTGCACCAGTTGTCTTCGGTTATGATGAAAATCAATCAGGACTAGAATATGATCCTGAAGCAGCAAAAGAATTACTAGCAGAAGCTGGGTATCCTGACGGTTTTAGCACAACATTATGGACAAATGATAACCGTGAACGTGTAGATACAGTTACTAACGTTCAAGAGCAATTAAGACAAATTGGCATCGACGTGGACGTTCAAACGCTTGAGTGGGGAGCATACTTAGAGCAAACGGCTAACGGAGAGCATGATATGTTTATTTTAGGATGGACCACTGTAACTGGTGATGCTGATTATGGTATGTATGGTGTTTTCCATTCAACACAAGTTGGTGACCCTGGTAACCGTACATTCATTCAAAATGACGAATTAGATGGCTTACTTGAGGAAGCTCGTCGTAGTACTGATGAAGAAGAACGCTTAGATTTATATCGTCAAGCACAAGATCTTCTAGTTGAAGAAGCTCCAATGATTTATACACTACACCAACACTTCTTATTAGGAGTACGTGAGGAAGTAAAAGGATTAGAGCAAACTCCAACTCAAATTTTAAAACTTCAAAATGTTACGTTAGAGCAGTAATAAAGATTCAAAAACCGCCTTTGAGATTAGTCTCTCAAGGCGGTTTCTATTTGTATAAGTCAAAAAATTATAATCAAAAACCCAGTGAAGTCATTCACTGGGTTTTTGATTATTTCGTTAAATATGGCAACCGTTCCTTTAAATAATTTATACTAATTTCAATACTTTCTAACGGTGTACGGCGGCTAACATCTTGCTCAACAACCCACCACTCGACGTTCGCTTCTTCTCCTTTAGCTAAAACGGCTTCAATATCGACTCCACCCGTTCCAAGCTCTGCGAAAAATTGCTCGTCATCAGTCGTCATATCCTTCAAATGGACGATTGGCGTTCTTCCTTTATATCGTTCAATCCATTCTGTTGGCTGATGACCAGCTTTTGTTAACCAATAAACGTCAAGTTCCGTATGGAGGTTACTTTCACTCGTATCATCAAAAATAGCTTCAAGTGCCATTCGACCATCTTGCAAACGCTCAAGTTCGAAATCATGATTATGATAACAAAGCGTAATTCCTTCTTCTCTGCATTTTGCACCTGCTTCCTCTAAAAACGGAATAAGAGCTTGATAATACTCTTCTGTGCGTTGTTCTGGTAATAAATACGGACAAACAACATACTTGCTGCCTATCGTCTTTTGATCTTCTATCACTTGATCGAAATTATTTTGTAATTGGTCAAGTGGAACATGACTTGATGCTGCTTGTAGTCCTAAATTATCTAAAAGCACCTTTACTTCTTTTGCAGATAACCCATTGAACCCAGCAAATTCAACTCCATTATAGCCAAGATCTGCTACTTTCTTTAATGTTCCTGCAAAGTCTTTTTCACATTCTTCACGTAATGTAAATAGCTGTACTGCTACTGGTATCGTTTTCATAATATAGCCCTCTTTCTTTGCATAGGATATAATAACGATGACTTTAAATCATCTATTTGCTTCATCATATCTGTTATTTGCTTATCTGAACATAAATAATCTCCTTAAAACATCTACTATTTTACTCTTTTCTCATTCTTATTAATTGGCTATTTTTACATCATTTGAACGAACTCTCTCATCTGTACCCTTTCGTTCTAAACCAATCCATATTAATCCGAGCATAATAACGAAAGCACCAATGATCTGTGTGAACATAATCGCCTCACCAAAAAACAAAGCACCTGCTATTGCTGCTGCGGCTGGGACAACGTAACGAAAGAAATTTGATTTTGTAGCTCCTACTTTCTTCATCGAAATATTCCAAACGACAAACGCAACAATCGTACATATTATAACGTTAAAAATAATCGCACTATAAACCGAAAACGTTAAGCTTGACCATTGAACGTCACTCCAACCTCCAAATGTAAATGGGATTAACAACAATGATCCAAACAACACATACCATGTTGTTACACGCATTGCTGAATATTTTTGCATTAATGGCATGCATGCTAAATTAAAGAGAGCTCCTATCAAGCTGACTAGTAAAGCAAATAAATTCCCTAACATATATTGTGAGGATAAATCAAAGCCTTCGCCTCCACCTAAAATAATTAGAGAAACCCCTACAAACGCAATTGCACCACCTATAACGATTCGTTTTGTTAACACTTCCTTTGTAAATAGAGGAGCGAACAGTGCAACAAATATTGGCCATGGTGCAACATTTAATAAAGAAGCGTTCGCCAATGTGGTGAACTTGATTGAATACATAACAAGAATCTCTAAAACTGTCACTCCGATAAAGCCAATCAATATAAGCTTCCAAATGTCTTTTTTCTCTACCTTTACACTACCTTCCAGCTTATAAAGCAGTAAAAATAAGAGTGGTACGGCAAGACCAAAACGTAAAAACACGAAAATTTCCGCTGAAATCACATCCATCGCCCAACGTGATATCCCAAAATTGGCACCCCATATGATGGAAACAGAAATTAAACCTACAAAATACAAATAAACCGATTTCATTGTTGTATAGCCTCTTTTCACTTTTGTTAATCACTGCAAAGAAACAAAGCACCTCGATTGTATCATAGCTTGATATGAAATGTCATGAGCTTCCATGATATAATGAGACCTCTACTATTTTGCTATTTATTAAAGGAAGGCGATTGAATGATGATCTCAATTGGCTTATGTGATTTTTCATATCATACGAAGCAGTTCTATGTATTTCAAAATACAGTATTAAGCGATTACTTATTCCGCTTGCAAACAGAGGGCAGCTGTGAAGTCATTGTAAACAAACATAAAATCTCTATTGAAAAAGGCGATTTACTCCTTATTCAACCAGGAGATCATTATGAACTTCGTATTGAAGAAGGGCAAAACAGCGGAGACTATTATTTATTTTGTTATGGTGAATGGATCGATCAATGGTGGCAACGCTCGGCAAAACCAACTGTCTCAAGAATAGAACTTGATGAAAAGCTCCTTAGTCTTTGGCGTCACATTATTATTGAAAGTAGACGTCCTTCGACTGAAAGGAGTAATGAATTGAGTGATTACTTATTACAGGCACTTTGCGTCTCATTGGAGCGTGCCGTAAATGAGACTTCAGCTACATATAGCCGCCCATTTACCGTAACGAAAATGATGCGTTATATTGAAGAGCATGCTTTAACGACATTTAAAATTGAAGAAGTTGCTAATCATGTTGGGCTTAGTGTATCTCGAGCTGTTCACTTATTTAAAAGTAGCGTTGGAAAAACAATGATTGAATATGCACAAGAAATTCGGCTTCTGGCAGCTATTGACCAAATGAAATATACGCAAATGACACTTGATCAAATAGCTGAAAACTGTGGCTTTAGCGGTTATCCGTATTTCCATAAAGTATTTAAGAAGAAGTATGGTATGTCTCCTGGAAGTTTTCGTAAGAAAAACTAATAGAAATGGAATGGAATGACGAATGTGCTCTATTCAAAATCCGCTCTCGAATGAAAACATATTTTAATTACTGCTCTAAAAGGGGTCTGACCCCCTTTTTGGGTCAAGCCTCATTTCTCAGCAAATAATCCTTAGCCATAAAGTAAGCATTGGCCGTAAATAACTGTTTTTTAATGTGATTCGTTTTTAATAATTCACCCAATTTATCAAAATCAACTAACGTCGTATCAATTTCTTCTAAATCGTCTAAGTTTTGCTCATACTCTTTAACAGCATCTACTAGGAGATACGTAATGACTTTATTGTTTTGTGTGGATGGGTTAACCATAAATTCTCCTAATTTAATCGGTTTCATTTTTGAAATATACTCCGTTTCTTCTCGCACCTCTCTTTCAATTCCTTCTTCATTTGTCTCATTTCCTTCTATTTTCCCAGCTGGGATTTCTAAAAAGAAGTCTTCTCCACCATGTCTGTATTGTTCAACTAACACGACTTTATTTTCCTTTGTTAGAACAATTGCATTTACCCAATCCGAATACTCATGAACATAATAGTTATCTATGATATTCCCATTTGTTTACAGGTTATTTCTATTTGTTAAAAAAACAACGCTCATCCGAACGTTGCTCTCCACTTTCTAAAAATAGTTCCAAGAATGCTAACTTAGTTTTGAAACAAGCCATTCATATGACTCCCTGCCACTAACCTCATGTTTCCCTGGAAATATATCAAAAGAAAACTGCTCACGTGCAGTAGCTTGTTCAAATACATTCTTAAGATGATTGATTGCCACCTTTGTAGTATTAATTGGGAAGAGCGGATCATTCTCTCCAGATTCAACAAATAAAGCACGTGGACATATTAAACTTATATAATCTGGTAGCTCTCCGAAAGTGAACATGTGCGGGATATAATTGTCTATACAATGGTCGCTACGTAAAATACTTCCCTTAAATGTATTTGTAAATCCAGTTAAAACGGTTGCCTTTACACGTTCATCAAGAGCAGCAGTATAAGCAGTGACAAGTGCTCCTCCGGAAAATCCCAACATCCCAATACGATTTTGGTCTACATCTGTAAACGTATTGAAATAATCTAGCAAATGTCTTGTTTCTGCTACACGTAAACCGGCTAGTGTTCTGCCGCTCATTAATAACAATGTCGCTAAAGAATAGCAAGAGTTCTGCTTCCCTTTTTCTACATCTTTTGAGTGCAGTCGATCTCCGAATCCTATCAGTCGGGAGCGAACACTTTCAGCCCTTTATTGACTAATTCAACCGCAAAATGGCGATGGATTCCGGACAATTCAAGGTCTTGTGAACCATCCTCTCGTAAACCAACAATTTCTTTACACCCATAACCATGACCATGTAATGCAATAACAGAAGCATACTTTGTTTGAACTCTATTAGGTGTTAATACGTAAAGTGGGATCATTAGCCCCATAAAAGAAGGAATGAGAAATCGTTCGCGTCTATATGTCTGAAATTCCTTTACTTCAACTTTAATAGGTTTATTCATTTCCGGAAAGGAAAACTGCCCTAGTAGCTGTTGTAGTTTTCCCTTTAAGGCCTGCGGATTTAATTGCTTTGCTTTCACTTCCTCTTCATAAAATGAATCCATAAATGAATCAAGATTTGTTATCATAAGTCGCACCTTCTTCTCATTTTTCACTACATTTTCAATAAGAGTAAGGTACATTCCTTCTTTTTGCTCTCATTTCCCTTGTACAATGAATATATACATCAAAAATCTATATGTTCACCAAATTGAAATAGAAAGCAATGGAAAATACGAACAAAAAGGTTGAAATAGGCGAAGAATTGATTACGGTTTAAACCTATGCTCCACAAGAGCATCCACACGGGGCTATATTTAAAAACAAAAAATGGAAAGAAACTTTGCCATATTAGAGCACACCGTTTTGAAAAAGAGGACCTACTACACCATACTTACTCCTCTATTCCGAGTTCCTATATTGTGGATTGAAAGCTTTCTTTGAGCATATATGTTTGATAAAATGTTTGCTGGAAAGAATTCTTTTCTCCCTAATTTCTTTGGCCATTTGTTTTACCTTGACTACTTCTGACTGTTCTTCACTTAATTGTAAAGACATTTCCTCAGCTTTAAACATTAATGCACAAAATATGTGTTCCATACCCATACCATCTAATTGCACTTGATTACCATGGATGACTACTTTTATGTAATCAGTAAAAATGATTCGTGCTGATGGTATTGATACCTTATCGATATACTGTCGTAACGAATCTAGAATAAGTGCTATTTCAAATTGATTATATGATTGCAAAGGTGCTGTTTTCATTTTGTTCTCCTTTCAATCTTTACAGTCAGCATTTACATATTATATGAATGGATTAGAATTAAACAGAAATGGGCATTATTTCAATAAGTAAAAAAAACCTGTGGGAAAAAGGTATGTGGGGATATTATCGTACATCAAATAATTCAGGAAATAATTTCCTCTCGCTGACTCCATAAAACTCTGCAAACTTTACCATTGTTCTTCGACCTGGATTTCTATCACCGTTTTCAATTTTCCGTACATAAATTGCTGAAATTCCTAAAATACTTCCTAACTCTTCTCTAGTTAATTGTCGTTTCTTCCTTTCATTAATTAATTTTATTCGTTTAATACGAAACACCCCTTATTTACATATAATAGAAACTATTTTCAATTATATATGATACAAAAAGTATTATCAACATAAAATATGATACTTTTCAGAGAAATCATGTATATGGATACATTTTGTATCTATAATGAGAGAAGTTAACGATGCCATTATGGGGGAGTTGCAGTGTTATCAAAAAAACTTAAACAGTTACGTGGAAATAAACGGCAAGAGGATGTCGCAAAAGAAATAGGTGTTTCAAGAGCTACTTATGGACATTATGAAATAGGTAGAACGGAGCCTGATAATGAAACTTTAAAGAAACTAGCCGACTATTTTAATGTTAGTACAGACTATCTGTTAGGACGTACAGTTGAGGAAAAACCAATTCATGTTGCATTTTCTCATGGAACAGACCCTTTGACTGAGGAAGAAAAAGAATTTTTAGAAAGACAATTAGAAGAATTCCGTAGCTGGAGAAGAAAGTTTGCACAAGAGAATAGAGAAGAAAAAAATCATAATAACTGATATATTCACTTATTTATAAACAAAAACCGCTTTTATAATGATTCAAATACGTGCACGGAGGTGATTCTTGTGTCTACTTCCTCATTTCGTGAAGAACGAATCATAAGGTTGTATCAAAAGCTAAATATAAAAACGGTTTCGGACCTTTCCATTTCTAACTTAAGTAACATATTAAGCTTTAAGGTTATTTATTACAACCTAAGAAGTAGATGTATTTATGATGATGAATGTGCCCTCATTTATCTAAATAAATATCAATCAATCGAAGGGATACGTTACGATTTTTTCCACGAAATGGCTCATTTCTTTGAACATAGTAATGACCAACGCTTTACAAATCGAGATTTTGTTCAATTCCAAGAAAGACAAGCTCATTCCTTTGCCCTCTACGCCTCAATGCCGCGTTATATCTTAGATGATTATTTGCCCCATATCACTTCTATAACAGAACTAGTCGAGATTTTCCAGCTTCCGCAATCATTTATATATGAACGATTAAACACTATTCAACAGCAAAACGTTTTAGGTGCCGCTAATTCTTTTAAAGCTAACACTACAATTAAATGAGAACGATTAACTCCCTTTCGTGAATGGTATGTTAATGTTCGCCCATTTTTTAACAAACATAATGAATAACGAAAGTAGCTAAACTTCTCTCATCCCATTTTAATTGAGTGTACGAAACGAATAACCGGCTTTCTTTATTTCTTTGATTAAATCAGGTAAAACCTCCAACGTCTGTTGCAATTCATGTAGTAGTATGATGGCACCATCTTGCAAATAATCGACAACATTGTCAATTATTTGGCTAGGTTTTTCTTTTAGTTCCCAATCCAAGGATGCAATCTCCCACAATACTGTTTGTAATCCTAAGTTTTGTGCTGCTTTAATCGTGTCCTCATTATATTGCCCAAATGGTGGACGAAAATAATGTACTTTGTTACTTGTAATCTGTTCAATCGCCTTAATACTTTTCTTCAACTCTACTATTTGCCTGTCTAGCGTAAACTTCGTTAAATTGTAATGACGATGCCCATGAGTACCTATTTGATGGCCTTCTTCAAGCACACGTTTCCAAGGTCGTTTATGATGAAGCAGACGGGCTTCCCAAAAGAAATGGGCTCGTACCTCCTCTTCCTTTAGTACATCTAAAAATAATTCAAGATATTTGCTAGGACCATCATCAAATGTTAAAACAACCTCTCTCCTCTTTGAGTTATTTCCCTTCGTAATATTCGTCAATATTCTACGGTCTTCTGTGTTGTACACAACACGGTTTGTTGTCACTCATGGACTTTTATTCATTTTAAATATCCTCCTATTCTCTATTTCTTCATAAAACGTATCATCATTGATTAGCATTAGAAAAACCATTTTGGACTTCAGCTCCAATTCAGTAGTAAATCTTACTCCTGTATCATTCATTTTCACAATAACAGCACAATTTTATTCTGGACTCTTTATAGCAAAAACACCTCAGTAGTAATCTTCTGTTACTATTGAAGTGTTTCTTATTTTATTAATTCTCTTCTTCTAGTGCATCAGGGAACGTTACAGTATCAAATACTTCGCCCGATTCAGCATCTTCCAATTCAATCGTAACCTCATACTGTTCCGGATTAACACCATCGAATAGCTGATAGTACATTCCACCAATCGCTAATCCTAAAATCGCAAAACCATCAAAACTATTTTCAAACGCTTCTTGATCAACAACTAATGAAAATTCGGAAAACGATCGATTTGCTGTAATATCAACGATAGAAACGAAATCTTCGCTCGTCTTCAATTCTTCCATACTCTCTTGAAGAGATGTCTCCAATTCAGCCAAAAACTCTTTGTGTGTTGACTTTGACATCTTATACGTAAGTGAACCATCGTCGTTTTTCTGCACTTCTTCGATACCATCCGCTTTCGCATCTTCTATAATCTCGTCTAGTTCTTGCCCTTCAAAAAATGAAGCGGGAATCGTGATCTCAACACTTAACAAACCCTTTTCCACTTCAACTGTTTGATCTCCCTCTTCGATTACTTCTTCATCCTCAATTGAATCTTCTTCATTTGATTCATCTTCATTTGATTCATCTTCACCAATTGCTTCTTCCTCCGAATCGACATCAGCTGACTCATCTTCCTCAACAGATGAATCTGATCCACAAGCAACAAGTGCACTAATCATAAGTGCCATAAATAATAACATCATGATTTTCTTCATCTTAACTACCTCCCCTTTTTAGAACAGAAAACGATTATACTACGATTAGCCCTGTAAACAATCCTTTATTTTACATTTTACAATAAATTAAATTAAGGTAGCACACTAGGTGTCAGCGTATAGGTATTGGTTCCCCAGGGGAAACTGTATTAAATAGTGTGTATTTTCTTTCTGGGAATTTAACGGCGTAATTTGCTTGTCCTTCTAATCCTTGGATTGTTACAACACTTGGTACAGGTACGCTATAAGAAGATACATTAGGACTTAACGTATGGCTTTCGCGAATGATCTGTCCATCTACTATAATTTGAACTTTATCCACATCATTTCCAGTAAAGTCCCAAATTAACATTCTAGCATTTCCACCATCAAAATTGTTAACCTCATAGTTTTGTGCATGTAATGTAATTTCACTTGTATCTCTAAGTATAAAGTTCGAATTAATGATCGAAGACGTACGATTTCGATTAAAGAGATTTTCAACTATTACTATTTCCTTTTTTACTTGGTTTTTTCCTAGTGTTAATTTATAATGAGGACTAATAGAATAAAGGGGATATTATGAAACTACAAACAGCTAACGATTTATTAGAGCTTGTAAACTCACTTATTGAAGGTAAGATGTATTTTATATCAAATATGACAAAAAAACGTTTTCAATTATAAAAGTATTGGACAAGGGATTAGGCAGTGAAATAGAAGATGGATTTACTATCGATTTGCGTGAATCGTATTGCCAACAAATTTTTTTAGGAAACGGTGAACCACTTCTTATTAATGATGCATTTCATCACCCATTTACTAGCCACCTTCCATTAACATCAAAATTAAAAATCCAATCCTACATCGGAGTGCCTATCTTCTATCAAGACGGTGAAATGTTCGGAACGTTATGTGCATTAGATAATAGACCCGACCGCTTTTCTAATGCCGACATGGATTTACTAACAAAATGTGCAAACTTAATTACGTATGTGATTGAATTAGAAAAGAAAAGTACTTTCGATTCTCTTACAAATTTATATAACCGTAGCTATTTATATGATCATTTCGAATCATCGTTCAATCAAGGTACAATCTTACTATTAGATTTAGATGGCTTTAAAGAGGTTAATGATAACTACGGTCATGATGTTGGTGACACCATCTTAAATGAGGTTGGAATTCGTATAAAAATGTACCTATCCGACCATGATATTGCTGTTCGCTTAGGTGGTGACGAATTTGTAATCATCCTTAACGACGTTATTGAAGAAGATAAAATTAACGAACTGACAAAAAGGTTGATAAGCTCCATATCCAATTGGAATAACTTTGAATTTAAAGTCAACATCACCGTTAGTATTGGAGTCGTTCGCTTTCCACAAGATGGTCTTATCTTAAAGACATTGCTAAAAAAAGCTGATAATGCAATGTATGAAGCGAAGAAAAGTGGCAAAAATCGATGTGTTCTGTATCCCACAAAACATTAATAAGGCATTAAAATGGCATAAACCATTTCAATGCCCCCTTATATTATCATCAGATAAGTAAGCCTCTACCTAACAGCACTAAGTTTTAAGACGAACTAGTGACAGCCCACCCATTCTTCTAACTTTGATAAATCTACTATACTTTTCATGAATAGGCATTGAAAAAGCTCCATTTCACGCCCCTTTTTAGTGCCTTTACTAGTAAACTGTTCTACTTACGTAAACGCATGAACAACCTCTTCTAATTTCATACCTCTTGATGCTTTAACTAATAAAATGTCTCCTTGCTTCGCCATTTCTTGTACTTTTGCGATCAATTGTTGTTTATCATCATATGCTAGTACTCGATTTTTAGTCATATTCTCTATGGCTCCATCTGCAATTTTCTTCCCAAGTCTGCCATACGTGAAGACATAATCAATTTCTTGTTCATTGATCCCTTGACCGACTTCATAGTGAAAGTTCTCCTCATTTTCACCTAATTCAAGCATATCACCTAAAACAACGAGCTTTTTCTCATAACCCGTTAACTGAACTAACATATCTATAGCTGCTCGCATCGATGTTGGACTGGCATTATACGCATCATTAATGATTGTAATTCCATTCTTTCCTGTAATCAATTCTGTACGCATTCCCGTAATCTGAAGCTTTTCCAACCCTAATTGAATATTTTGCAGCGATACATCAAAATGCTTCGCAATCGCGAACGCTGCTAAAGCATTTAAAACGTTAAACTTGCCTAGAACAGGAATAAACAACTCAATATTGTTATCTCCACTCACTTTAAAATAAGTACCATTACTTTCCGTATGGATTACGGCCGGGTAGTAATCATTATTTTTTGAGCTACCAAATGTGACTACGTTAAACGGGCTATTAACTACTTTCTTAGTTAATAATGGCTCATCACCATGAATAATAAGTGTCCCATTTCCCGCCAAGCCTGCTGTAATCTCAAACTTCGCCTCGGAAATACCTTCACGTGAACCTAAGTCTTGTAAATGTGCTTCGCCAATATTCGTAATAATTGCTGCCTCTGGCTTAGCTATTTCAGAAAGAAGTTCAATTTCACCACGACCACTCATTCCCATTTCTAATACAGCGATTTCTGTATCTTCCTCTAATTGTAGGATCGTCAAAGGTAGGCCGATATGATTGTTATAATTTCCTACCGTTTTTTGTACTTTGTACGTCGTGGAAAGGACAGATGCTACCATATCCTTCGTAGTTGTTTTCCCGTTACTTCCTGTAATACCGACGACCTTTGTTGAAAGACTTGCTATATATTTTTTAGCTAATTCTTGTAATGCGACCAATGTATCCTCTACATAAATTATTGGTACGTCTGTAGGTGGCTGTGGTTGATCTTTTTGCCAAAGAACGCCTGTAGCTCCTTTGGCAACAGCAGTCTGTACAAAGTTATGCCCATTAAAATTTGCTCCAACTAACGGGATATACAAATTTCCTGCTACGATTGTTCTAGTATCTGTAGAAACACCTGCAACGTTAACAGAATGATCGTCTATAAAAACGACTTCCCCGTTTACCCAAGACGCAATATCCTTCAATTGTCTACGTAACATTACCATCGCCCCTTTCTGTAAGAAAAACGCGAAACGTCTTTTCTTAGAAGCATATGTGTAAAAGCGACTCTAAAACCATAATTGAATGATTCAAAATCGATTTACTCTGCTATTAAAAAGTGTGTTTTATTTTCTGCTTTTCCTCGTGACGCTCTACTGCTAGCTCTATTAACTTTTCAATTAGCTCGGAGTATCGTATACCTGATTCCTGCCAAAGCATCGGGAACATACTAAATGGTGTAAATCCAGGCATCGTATTCACTTCATTCATGAGGACTTCTCCATCCTTAGTTAAAAAGAAGTCTGCCCGAACTAATCCAGAGCAATCAAGTGCCTTAAATGATTGGATCGCTACATTCTTAATTGCTTCATATTCTTCCTCAGTAATAGCTGCAGGAATAATAAGTCCGGTATCTCCATCCTCATATTTCGCTTTATAATCATAAAAGTCTGTCTTCGGAACAATTTCACCGACAACTGAGCATTGTGGGTTATCATTTCCTAAAACAGCTATTTCAACTTCGCGTCCTTCGATACCTTCTTCAACAATAATTTTCCGATCATATTCAAAAGCAAGTTTAAAGGCTTTAACTAAGCTTTCTCGATCTTTACATTTGCTTATACCAACACTTGAGCCTAAATTGGCTGGCTTTACAAAGCAAGGGTAGCCAAGCGTTTCTTCAACGTTTTTGTATGCTGCTTCTGCATCCTTTTCCCAATCAGAACGAATATACCATACATACTTCGCTTGGTTAATGCCAGCCTGCTCATATATGTTTTTCATCATCACTTTATCCATTCCAACTGCTGAAGCCAATACGCCATTACCGACATAGGGAATGTTTAATAATTCTAATAAGCCTTGAACTGTACCATCTTCTCCATTAGGTCCGTGAAGTAACGGAAATACTACATCAAGCTTCGTTTCATCAGCTTCTTTCGCTGGAAAAATTTCTGTATTTAACGCAACTGAAGAAATAACCTCTCCGTCATGTAATTGAAGCTCTTTAACATCCGCTACAGGGCCTAAAAGCTGTGCACCTTTTATCCACTCACCTGTTTCTGCAATATAAATTGGATGAATCTCAAATTTCGTTAAATCTAATGCTTGAATAACTGCTTTTGCTGTTTGTAATGATACTTTATGTTCGGCAGACTTGCCACCGTATAATAAACCAAGTTTAATCTTCATGCTCGCCCTCCACAATGATTTTCCTTTATTATTGTAACATTACGGCTAATAAAAGAAATACTTATTTTTAACTACTATACTAGTCTGTCTTTGCTAACTCCTATTAGACATTTTAATTATACATAACACTTCTTTTTGTCGGTTGTATTACTTAAATTACTATCAAATAAATGACAATCATTAAAATGAGCCCACCGTATAAGTGAAACACTTTTACGACAGGCTTACACATTTGAATGTCTAACATCATCATCCGTTAACTTCTTCATTACCACTACTTCTAACTTTCCATAATCGATAAAAATGAGTGGCTATTACTTTAACAACAGCATATGTTGGGATCGCTAGTACCATTCCAACAATTCCGATAAACCTTCCTGCTACTAATACTAAGATCATAACCGTTACTGGGTGTATCGACATTGTCCGACCAATGACCTGTGGTTGAACGAAAATACTTTCTATTTGCTGAATCACGACTACAATAATGAGAACGAGTACAGCTTGCATCGGGGAATGCAATAACGCAACAATAACAGATGGAATTGCCCCAATCCAAGGGCCAACATATGGTATGACATTTGTTACCATTCCAAAGATCGCCAAAATTAAGGCAAATTCTAAACCGATACTAACAAAACCTATATAATATAACAAACCGATAAATAAACAAACAAGTAACACACCTTGTATGTATCGACTTAACGTTTGGTCTAAATTCGTTAAGATCGGTTTTATTTCACCTTGTTTTTCCTTGCTAACGAACTTTAATAGGTAATTGGGAAGTTTCTCCCCTTCCTTTAACAAATAGAAAAGGATAAAAGGGATAATAATAAACAAAAGCAATGTGTTAAATACAGTACCTATAAAGCCCATAATATTTGTAGCTAACTCACCAATGACCCCGCCAAGAACGGCTCCTAACTGTTCAATTTGATCCTGCCAATTTAATAAATCTCCTAAGCCAATTCGTTGCACAGATTCATTTTCCTGCGTCTGTGCAATGAGCAACTGAAGCTCCTTTACTATCGAGGGCATACTAGATATAAAATTGCTAAATTGACGTTGTAGCTCTGGTCCAATTAAAGACCCTAAACTTACCAGTACTCCAATTAAAGCAATATATATAGTTACTATCGCTAAAGCACGTGGCAATTTATGACTTAGAACACGGACGAGAGGCCTTAGTAAATAATAGAGAATACCTGCAAACAAAATAGGGATAAATAACGTTTGTACAAAAACGACAAGAGGTTTGAAAATCCAATCAACTAATGTTCCTAAATAAATGATTAGAAATAGCATGATAATGATCGATCCGATTTGTAACACCTTTTTATACATAATCTGTTCCTCCGCTAACATTAAACGCTTCCTTTTAGTTTCAATAACTCTATTTTACCATTATCATTGCTAAATTGTTAAAATTAACGATCATTTCAACCACTTTTTTGACTTTTTCATATCAAGTTAATGTACCATCTATCAACCTCACCTACTTTAGCAATACCTGTGCAAGCTGTTCCCAAAGTACCCTTCCACTTTCTCTACTAATTCATCAGGACAATCTACGACAAGCACCACTTCTCCCCTTTTTCCCAACCCTGTAGTGCAGACTGTACTTACGTACACTTTAAATCTGCGAACTCCTTTTAGTAGGGTTAAAGTTGTTCATGATTCATCTCATTCCACTTATAAAGTTACTTTCCACGCTATAAAGCATTAGAAAGTGTATATGATCAATGAAGTATGAAGTACAAACATAATGAAATTAAAAATCGTAAAAAAGCAATTGGTCGTATGTGCCAACTGCTTACATCTGCTAATTATGTTGTGCAATAAAGGTTAGCGAGTGTTTTCCAATCATTTAAAAAGGAAGGCCATAAGTTAGGTCTTCGTCTAACTGCCAAAGGATGATAAGCTACCGCTGTCTTAAAGCCTTTAACCTCATGAAGCTTTCCACGTAAAGATTTAACATCTACGGCATCGTCTTCAAAAAAAGACTGGACAGCAACATTTCCTAAACACATTATAAATAATGGCTTTTTACCTCTAGTTGAAAATATAGATGTCTTATACAACTTTTTCTTACTGTAGGTTTATCATAAGCTCGAACTGGTCTTCTTTTTAGCACATAGGTAACATATAAATTAGTTACATCTAAGCCAACTTGATGAATGACATTTTGAAGTGTTTGTCTAGTACCACATACAATTGGACTTCCTTCTCGATCTTCACGTGCAACTGGATTATCTAAAAGAACCACTATCGGTGCTTCTGGATTTCCTTCTCCCCAGATCATCCTTGAACCATGTTTATTAAGACCACATTCACAACAGTTTATTTGCTCAAGCGGTGTAGGTTCTTCTGGCCATAAATAATCTTGAAATGTCGACACACCCTTTATCCCACCTTTTAGCTCGTACGTATTGCTTAACATCGAGCATATTTACTCTCCAAAGTCAATTGTAGTATTCATCTAGTTATAGGGAAATATAACTTTAAATTTTGACAATTATGAGAGGCCATATGACGTACATTCAGATAAAAGGTGGGTTATAGCAAATCTTAACTTTTTAGTATGCTTACATTATAGTCAGCAATTGCTTGTTGTAAGGTTCCTTTCGTCTCCACTTTTTCATGTAAATCAATCCCTAGTTCTACAATCGTATTTGTTATTTCTGGTCGAATTCCTGTTAATACTGTTTGACAACCTTGTATCCTTATCCCGTTTACGATATTAAATAGGTGGTCTAATACGCCCGTATCCATGTAGGCAACACCCGATAAATCAATTATAATATGTTGGAAATTTTGTTTGTGGATTTGCTCTAAAGATTTCAATTGGATGTTTTTTGCACGACGAGTATCCACAGAACCAACTATAGGTAATATTGCCATCTCATTAGATATTGGGATAATTGGTACACTTAAATCATCAATTAGCTCATTTTGTGATAAAATTACTTGCTGGGTATACTCTGAAAAACTTGATGCAAAATGTTTCAAATACGTATCTAACTTATAATTGACTAGTCTTTCTAATTCAAAAAATTCCTTATGTTCGACCTGTTTATTTTCGTAGTAATTATAAATAAAGTCCCAATATAACTTACGGAAAGTCTGAAACCATTCCATTATAAGAATTAACTCTAAATTGAGTTCTGCCCAATTCCTTCCATGTTCTTTAGCATGCATAATTAGGCCGTATTCATCGGTATCGTTTAATAATAAAATAATTTTATGTGTGGCTGCTAAAAGAAACTGATTATCAAAGTCATTTGTTTCTTTCATCCTCTCGAAAACACTACTACCTTCTTCACTTAACAAATCAGCAAACTTTTTCTGATTTGTTAAGTAAAACTCTTTAAATTCTTGATTTTCTTCAAACATTAAATTCAACTTCACCACTCCTAACTCTTGCTTTATGGGGATAGGAAAATACAATGTAAAAGTTGTTCCTACATTTATTTCACTATGCACTTTTATTACACCTTGATGATCATACACCGTCGTATAAACTTGGGTTAACCCCATACCTGTACCTGATTCTTTTGATGTGAAAAAGGTGTACCCAATAATTTGAGCTTATCCTTAGGTACACCTACTCCTGTATCAGAGATAGATATAACTAATTGATTCTGATCAACAAAATGTTTAATTGTAATAGATCCAGTACCTTTGATTGCTTCAAAGGCATTTTTCAAAAGATTAAAAAGTGCCTTTTTTAACTGATTTTTCTTACCATAGATGGTTGTATGTACATCACGAAATTCTTTGTTAACTTGTACTTCATACACTTTATCTTGAAATAAATATAAAATTGATTCTAATTCCGAGCTTAAATTAATAGGATAATATTTTTCATCTTCCATATCAGGCTTTGACACATTTAATAAATTTTGCATCGTATCAAGTGCATTCTCTAGTTGTTCATAAGCGATATCAAGGTATTCATGAGGCTGTTCTTCTTTTAATAATTGGAGGAAACCTTTAACAGAAGCCAGTGGATTTCTTACTTCATGTGCAATCCCCGCTGCTATTTGGCCAACAGCTGCTAATCGGTCATTCGCAAGATCCTCTTTTTCTTTCACAATTATTTCATCAACTGCTTTTCCATTTAATTGCAATAATCGTTGTCCCCCTTTCTGATGTATCAATTTTTAAGTCATCCATCAATCTTTTAGCTCCTAGTAGCCCCAATCCTAGTCCTTTTCTATTAAAGTTTGGGTCTCCATTTAGAATTTTATCAATTTCCTTGATCCCTGTTCCATAATCTTGAACAGTTATTTTTAAACCTTTATCTGAAATATACTCACATGAGAATTCTCCTAAACCTCCCGCATGATCTAATATATTATGAGTTAATTCAGAAACAGACACGATTACTTTTTGTAAATCTACTTTTGAAAATGTAATAGAATTAGCCATACATCGTACCGAATTAACAGCAAGAAAGATATCATTTTCAGAACGTATTGTCATATTCTTAGCCATATACAATATTATAAAATAGAAATAAAAAAATTCAATTCATTTCATACTCCCTTTTTAATATAATGTAACATTATATGAGCATCAATAAGACAGGCCCCTTATTTCATAGTATTATTCAACTAATAAGGTGAAAATTTGGTTATTGTTAAAAGTATATTGATATGGCTCTATCAATATAGTTGATCTAATCAATTCGATCATGAAGAATGTATAGCCATAACACCTGAGGATGAGTAACGTAGTACAAGCATTAGAATTCAATTTGCAGGAGCAATATGGGGAATGTTAAGGTTGGATAAACAGCAGGTAATCTATTTAATGAGAAAACAAACATCAATGGGAAACAGTAACGATGATCGTTCCGATTTGACTAACGCTCACAAACATTACGCTAATTACTGTTTCCCCATAGAATATGAGTTTACTTTCTCTGGTATCTTTTACACCTACATACGAAGAATTTCAATGTCCTCCTTAGAAAGCTATGTACATGTTGTCTTGATTTAAACACCATCAAAGTTATATTCTTCCCGTTGCAAATGGTATCTGCTCCATCCATCCTCTCTCAATTAACGTTTTCATCGCATCCTCAACAAAAGCGGCGTTTTTCATTAACGATTTCGCATAAAGAAAGCCTATATCATGTCGACCATTGACGGCTATTGAGTTTCCAAACGATCTCATCTTCATCGAAAACATATCCATTTTATGAGATAGCATCAGTTTTTCCGAAAATGGCGGAATAGTAGATGATGTAACTAAATCGTCAATTAGAGATGGTGATGGCAAATTTTCTTTATGCAGCTTTTCAGTTAAATTCTCAATATGTGTAGTCGTCAGTTTTTCTCCTTTTTTAAACAGCTCCCGAATCTTTTCATCCTTTGCCAATCGAGCAAATGCTCTAATCAATGCTCTACTTGTTACATTGTTTTCAATGTTGTCGTACATATGTGTAATTTCTAATGCATGTAAAGGACGGACGTGACCGAAATAACCATTTAAAAAATCTTCTTTCACAAACTCAACATCTTCAGGAATGGGAATATAAGGCGGTTTAATAATTAGGCCCTTTTTCATTAAGATTTCTTTAATTGAATCCATTAAATCCATCGTCGAATCAATACAATATCTATAAAATTCTTTTACATCACTTCTGTATACAAGAGGTAGGGCTACATTATAAATACTCATACCCGCTTTTGCCGTATATTTTAAATAATGGACATAAAACTCATCGTGAAATAAACGAGGTGCATTAAAATTAACATCATTATCCGAAAATCCTTTTGGAATAGGAAAATCTTCTCTTTTAAAAATCTCCTTAATAGCCTTTGCAAATTCCTGACTTAATGTTAAGGCATTTTCCAATAACGTCTTAATATCATTATCCTCAACGTACTGAAGGTAATATTTTAAAATGGGCATTGCCATCGTATTTCCTGCGTAGGTAGCCCATAATTTCCCCATTTCAACTGATGTTAATTTTTCTGTAGGATGCGTACTTAAATTGAATGGTTTAAGCATTTTTCATGTTGCTCCTTATTCATTATTTTTACTTAGTATGTGCTTCAATTCGTATTCTAAACATTGTTTATAATGATTCATAAGGAAGATTAGAGGTGGCCGTTTGACAAGCTGTTTACAAACAAGAAGGATACCATTTATTTTTAGTTCATTTTGAAAAAGGACAACGTGGATACACTAGGGGAAAGTTCCATTTAGCACCTCCAATTGAAAGATTCACTAACAAGTGAAGGTGCAGTTTTTATATAGGCAACTAGACTTCTACCCTTGTTCTGATTACTTCTTAATATCACATGCTTACTCCCTACTTTTCACAAAACTCATTAATCACTCCATAGCTCTACTCGTTTTTGATCAACTCTGTAAAATGCTCCTCCATTTCATAGACACCATGTGCTTCAATCTCATCCATAAAACGATCATACACTGAATCAAAATTCCCTGGCTCGGTTAAAATCGCTTCCGGAATACGTGTATACATCGTATCTTGAATTTGTTGAAATGGAACATTAATAGGTGAACTGGCATCCCAGTTTATTTCCCATGCGACTCCCCATGGCTTTACAGGAAATTGATCACCATCTGGAAATAAATCTCCCCATATTTCAACACCATAAGCATCTAAAACTTCTTTTTCGATTTCAGTATAATCTTCTCTTAATTCCTCACGACTATTTATCGTAAATGGCTGACCAGTTGAATCTAGCACGCCATCCCCATAATGTGTCCGTAAGCCTTATACATATCAATACCAGTACGTTTACGAAAGCTACTATCACTTAAACGTTCTTGACGTTGTTCAGATGATAAATACCGAACACCTTCCTCATTAAGCTGGTAATGAACATCTTCAATTCCCCAATTATTTAATATTTGTGCTTCTTCTGAAGCCATCCAATCTAAAAACTGAATGGCACGAACAGGATCTGGATTGTCAACTGTTATTCCAATCCCCCAAGATGGGATATAACCGTTATCTTGAAAGTTACGTGGCTCAAAACTTTCATCTAATGTTACTGGATAAACTCCATACATTCTCTCATATTTACCAGCTTCTCGAAGAGCTGTTTGCGATTCACTTATTGACCAGTCCGCATCAATTAATCCTAGAACACGACCCGAGCCAATTTTCGATTTGTATTGATCCTCTTGTTGAACAAATGATTCTGGATCAAGTAATCCTTCTGCGTTCATGTGGTTTAACCAACGGAAGTATTCTCTTTCCTCTGGACGGCGATAACGTAACATGGCTTCATGTGTTTTTTCATCGATAAACCACTCTCCATCATCAGGTGCACCTGTAGTCCATCCAGCCGGGTTTGTGACAGAAATGAGGATACGCCAATCATCTGCTAGCAACGTTAACGGAATCGTTGGTTGACCATCAATTTCAGGGTGCATTTCATAATATTCTTTGATTGCGTTTTCAAAATCATCAACTGTATTAATCTCAGGATATCCCAATTCTTTTACAACTTCATGCTGTAACCAAAAGCTATGTCCTGGCTCCCAGTTTTGTTGATCAACTGGATAAGTACCTAAAAAGTATATCGAATCGTCGTCTTCACTCCATTGCATTCGATTTAAATAATCTCCATATACCTTCTGAATATTAGGGGCATGTTCTTCAATAAGTGGACGTAAATCGATCATTGCACCAGCCTCAACTAACAAGTTACCGTCACCTTTTGGTAAGACGAAATGTGGGTAATCACCACTTGCGGCAAACAGTGAAATTCGTTCCGCTGGGTCTCCTAGAGCAAAATCACCTTCTAACGTTACACCTGTTTGTTGTAAAATTACTTGCCCAATTTCAGTATCCATTCCATTCCAATCTTGATTCGTATCTGCTGCAAAAAATGAAAATGTTATCGGTTCTAAGTCCCCATCAAGTATATCTTGCTCACTTTGGTTTTCAGTCATATTTTCTTCACTACTGCAAGCTATAATAAGTAACAATAACCCTAACGTAATGATTCCACCTATTAATTTCTTGGATAATTTAGACATTACATTAACCTCCTTATGGTACCTTTTTTATTATTAGATGTATAACACAGTTATTGCACAAAGTCCTACCCATCCCTTTCTCAACAAATAATCTTGACAACAGAATGATCAAATTGGAATTGTAAGCTGTGTAACCTACGTAGGAATCTAATAAGCTCACTGGCGAGAATTAATAGTGCAATTTTGTGTAGTTACGGATTACAAGTTAAAGGTATCTGTATGATTAGTAAATCGTTTAGCTCCTCAATTTACATTCATCATAACGAAAATAGTATCAGTGGAATACCACAATGATTACAAGTAGATTCATGCACTAATTGTGTATGCGTTTACAAAAACTTTCTCTTTAAAATAAATTTAATTAGCAAAAAAAAAAGCAATACTAGTTCTTGATCTAATTTGTAAGTAATGATGTTTGCTAGCATTATCCTCACATATCGTTGCATTCTTGTCCTGAAGGGGGAAAATCATTTACTTAATGATTATGATGCTCTTGTTTAGTAGGAACCTGATGTTCATGGCTATTTACAGGAGGGGAAGACGTTGATAATACCCCTGCTAGAATAACTACGGTCAATGCAGCCAATAATTCACACCTAATGGCCCAAAGAAATTTAGGCATGTTTTTCTCATGTTCTTCACCAGTATTTAATAGCTTTGGTAACAAAATAAAGCGATGAACTCCTGCGATTATTAAAGCTAGGATAAAGAAAATAAGCTTCCATAACAGAACACCCCCATAATCATGAGAACGAAGGGACTCCAATGATGGCACGTAAGAAAGGCTTAATAAAAATCCTGTCATTGATACCATTAGTATCATGATAAAAGCAATAACGGAAAAACGTTTTAGCATTTTATGAAAAAGCAATAACTCTTTGTAAGTTCTTCCTAATCGAAAGGAATAGAAAATCAAACCTAACAACCCACCAAACCATATTGCCGAGGCAAGTAAGTGCAAAAAATGAGATATGACCATATTAAATTGAAGAGCATGACCAGTTAGTGGAAAAGTTAAAATTAATAATAAAACGAAGAAGCTCGTTACCCATTTTGAGTGTGATTTGATAAAAAAATTAGCGAAGCACCTAATAATATTGGACGAATACATGACACAACCCCTATGACCGTGGAGGTAGCTAATACTCCCATCGTCCTCCAAAAATCAAGATTGGTCCATGTTCCTTGTGTAAATGGTTGTGCACGAATGTATAAATGTCCAAACCCTGTTAGTAAGAAGAGAGCTAGCCCAATGATACAAATGGTAATTGTAATTCTATTCATTTTAACTGTCTTTAAAGAGTTTTCATCTATGATCCAATACGTGAAGAAAAACAATCCCGCAATACTTGTAATGACGATTACATCTATCGTTCGCAGAACCATATTCCAGTTAAATGTATGATTTTCATTTACTTGTCGTTCCTCCGTATATTCCTCAAGGGCAATCGTTTCAGCTGGACGGTTTGGTGGTAGCTCAACTCCGACAGAAAATCGATAGGAGCCATCAGTTACGTGAGTATCTAGTGAGAGCACTTGCCAATCGACATAATAAATCCCATCTTGTAAAGGTGAAACATCTAACACTAACCAAATATTGTCTTCTCCCTGCTGCTTCGCTTCAATCAATTCACCGTGTTCGGTTTTTATTGTAACTGTGCTTACATTCGTATCAATCGGTTCCGTGAATTTAAGACGGATTTCATTTGGGGATTCCTCAAGCTCTGCCTCTTGAGTAGGCATAGAGTGATCAAGGTATGCATGTGCATTCACTTTATAAGGAATCAATAATAATATAAAACATAGCAGGAAAATAAAAGGGATCGGCTTTTTCATTCGTATCACCACCATAGAAGCAAAGGAACGTTATTTGGATGAACCGTTCCTTTGCTTCGTTTCTTTTTATTTACTTTTTCTAAACAATAGAATGAGGGATACTAACAACCCGAGAAACAAGAAAATCGAAACTAAAAGAAATGGGTTTTGTAAAATTTCTGTCGTGTTATTAGACAGTTCCTCAGTTGTATGGCCCGCTCCATTTTGTACAACGAACGTCATTGTCGCTTCATAATTTGTTTTATCAAACTCTCCTTCTTTTCCTTCATCTGTATAAGGCTTCGCTCTCATTAAATAGTAATCAGCCTCGCCCACAGTAAAAGTTGCAATCCCATCTGCATTTGTTGTAATTACTTCTGCATCAGATGTACTTCGGCGTATTAAAGAAACGTCTGTGTCTGCTAACGGCTCCCCGTGCAAAAACAAGGCAACTGATAGTTCTTCTTCAGGTGTAATCGCAGCTGGGTTAAACAACGGAACAAACTCTGCTCGATCAGGACTTACTTGTTGATCAAACCCTTCAAAATCTTTAACTTGGCTTATCACTGGAATATCGTTAATCGCTACAAATGATTTTGCATTTCGTAATGTTCTGCTTGCTTCATCACCGTGAGCGAATATGCTATCTCCCTCGACCGAGACGATGTATGCTCCAGGAGTCGAAGAAGAAAATGAGGCTACATAATAGTTATTAACTCCTGCCTGTGCTCCATCGACCTCAGACAATTCTCCAGTGTAAAATAATGTATCTGATATATCGATTTTCTCCCCAGTCGGTGTCGTGACAAATACGCTTGAGTTGTCTGAATTCCACGTTCCATCGATGCGATAACTAGCATGGTCGTTTGAATGATTTCCAAACAATAGCTCAACATAAGATACTTCACCTGCTTCTATAATAGGCGAATTCGTTTGAGACCATCCGTCATGAGCTACCGTGGTTTGAGTAAACAGAACCGCAAATAGAAGTACACCCATTAAAACGAGAGATAACATTTTTTCATAATATAGCCTCCTAGGTTTTGTAAGTCCTTATTACTATAATAGAAACAAATGATTTCAACTATCACTCGAACGGGCTATATTAGCGGCCGGGAAGTAAATTATTCTTTTTCAATCCATCCATTTTTATAGGCGTACCTTGTTAACTGAACTCTATTCTTTAAATGTAATTTCTGTAAGATGTTTTTTAGATGATTTTTAACGGTGTATTGTGAGATAGTGAGGTGGGCTGAAATTTGTTTGTTCGTATTTCCTCTTGCCACTAATTCAAGTACCTCTTTTTCACGAGCAGAGAGTGGGGTCTTTTCTACTATCGTTTCTCTTTGTGTAGTAAATTCTCTAAGGATTTTATTTGCTAAGTCCTTAGACATCGGAACTTCATCATCAGCAACCGCTTGTAAATAGGCATACCAGGCTGCAGGATCGATATTTTTTAACAAATATCCTTGAGCCCCTTTTTTTAAGGCTTCAAATAGATTGGTTACTTCATCTGAAACAGTGATAATGACCACTTTTACTTTAGGAAACCTTTCTTTAATTTGTTTTGTTGCTTCTAATCCATCCATTTGCGGCATGTTAATGTCCATTAAAATGAGGTTAGGCATAAGTTGTTCCGTTAATTTAATCGCCTCTCTACCATTAGTTGCCTCACCGACAATTTGAAAATGCTCTTGCAAGCTTAAAAGCTCATGAATGGCCTCCCGTGCATGTGCATGATCATCAGCTACGAGTATTCGAATTGATCGTGCCATCCGTATCGTTCTCCTTTTGTATCCGTATTTTTGTTCTTTCGTTGCTACTATTAATAGTTAAGTGCCATCCCATTTCCTTTGCACGATCTTTCATAATAGCTAGACCGTATTTCCCCTTTGTTATCGAGTTTGGATCAAACCCATTTCCATCATCTTCAATCATACAAAGCCAGCCATCTTTTGTTTCTTTTAATGTCAGCCAAACTTCACCGTTATTCGCATGCTTCCTAATATTCATCAATGCTTCCTTTATACAGGCATATAACTCTATTTTTTCTTTAGCCGTTATAGAGGAATCTCGTAATGTCCATTCAACATTCATCTTGTTACTCGTTTCTTCTCTAAATTGATCAATTAAGGCTCCTACTATATCACTCCAAGGAAGTGATTTTTTATCAGGAGAATGTCTCAGCTTCCAAATGGCTTGCCTCACGTCTTCATGAACATGCTTGACTGTCTTTTTAACATTTTGATATAGCTCTACATTCTTCAATTTCCTTTCATTATTCTCTAAATTAGTCATTTTAACAGATAAAAGAAATAGTGACTGGGCAATACTGTCATGTAGTTCACGTGAAAGCTTTTCTCTTTCTTCAAGAATTGATTTTTGTGCTTTCTGTTTTTCTAGCTCTTCTTTCATCTGCTCTAATTGAGTAAATAGTTTAACAACAACGATCATTGTTACTAAAAAACAATCACAGGGAGAGTAAGTTCCCTACTTCCATAGAAATGTATGGAAGTAAATATTCATGCCGAACATATTCCCAAGCAGCACTTGTTAACGTCGGAATGAGAAGGATAAGCCATTTGATTTGTTTATAAGTCATTTTCAACTCCTATTTTTTTGTACATCAAATTATAAAATAGACGACAGGTTCTACCTCGTCGAACATAAAATATTTGTATTTCTTCATTAAAAGGTATTCAGCTTGTTAATAAAAAGACCTTCAACATACACCATTTTATACATTTGGCGTATGTTGAAGGCCTTTATCTAAGCTCATATATGATATAGTAACAAACACAAACGACTAAACTATAGCTATTGCTTCATTTGAAAGTTGTTCACTTCCACTTCATTTAAAAAGTTAAAAACAATTGTAAGAAAAGAGAATGCGAAAATCACTATAATAATTGCAAATAAAGTGGCACCTCTACCATTATTAGATACCTTATATAGAACTGCCGATATATATTTCTTGATTGCGGTATCCACAATTGGTCTAGCTTTGATTGTCCATACGATAAATTCGTGCAACGAAATCCTCAAAATGTCGATTAATTGTCACGATGCAGTTGCGATATAATTGCAAACTGGGACCGCTGCTTTACAATAGGGGGATGAAGTAGTCAGGTGTGAAGCTCACTATATTGCTTTCCTTCCATTTTCCTTACCCAGCTTATCCACAGTCTAGTCAATAGAGATTTGATAGTAAGACTAATAAATGAATGATACCATTCCCACCCTCTTTTAAATTTTATTAACCCCGTTTTTCTTTCTGCCCATAGTTCTATTAAGACCATTGGTATTGTGAGGCAAAATAATTTTAAAAATATAATTAACGGTTTGTCTCGTGCTGTGAAACGATTATATACGACAGTCATAATAGGGTATAACAAAAAGTCAAACAAGATGTTTGTTTTAAATATTTTTGGTAATAACCTTACAGGATACTTTACTACTTTGTGAGAAACAACAACCGTATCAATAAACCCGTTCGTAAATGCATTCCATAGAAAAACTAGAAGCCAATCTTTTATTGGTGGTTTCCTGAAGACAATTGGTAACAGGCCAATTCCTAAAACAAATAAGGCTCGTAAGATAAATTTATCCTTTGTTTTATTTCCATTCATAATGTAAGCACCCCTTTAACATATAGTGTGCCATGTTATTTAGATAATATGAGTAGATATCTTACCTTAAAATCGCAAGTATAACTTGGAACTAGTCATTATTCGTCAACTTTAGCAACCCCCAGAGCAAGGTGATCCCAAAGTACATCTTCTACTTTTTCAACTAATTCCTTTGGACAGCCGACAACGAGAACAACTTCTGATTGTTTACCTTTTACAACCTTTCTCCTTTTATGAACAACTTTAAAAATGATATAGTCAATGATGAAGCCTAGGATGAATCCACCTGCTGCTCCGATTAACCCCCAATAAATAGGACCCCACTCTAAAATAAAACCTACACTTGCACCAATAACAGAGAAGGCAGTTCCTATAGCGGCTCCTTTATCAAATAGACTAATACCATCTGCCCTATGAAGTGTATCAAATAACCTTCTTTCCTCTACTCGGTTCTCGAGGGGAACAGCGAGTATGTGATCCTTTTTTACACCTAGTTTCTCTAACGATGTAATAGCTAATTCTAAATATGTTGAGTGCTCGAAGGTAGAGAATATTTGCATTTAGTTCACCTCATCTACTGACGGGAAATGTCACACGATATCGTTGATAATGTTCATTTAGGAATTTACGTTGTTCACTCTCATAAAGCTTATTATTTTCTACTGTATTGATGTATGAATCATAGATAGCAAACCCGTAATGAGAAGGTAGAAATAACAGCCACTGTGGATCAACAACTTGTGTTGCTTGACTAATTTCACCCAAAAGTAAAAACTGAATGGCAACAAGAACGTTTGAAAAGTATATAAAAAAAATCACAAAACCCATCGTAAAAATTGCAGTTAATACTCTATGGATATATAGTTGCCCTAACCCTGGTGTAAAAATAGACCAAATTATTGCATTGAGTGGCCTTCTTTTATCTAGATAATTAATTTCTAAAGAACCCATAGTATACGAGTTAAAGGTAGCGTTTTCTCGTTCTGCTAATAGGAATACCTTATTCATATCAACAGTTGTCCGATAACTGTCCCAAATCGCATAAAGGTAAACGGGAATATACAGGAGAAACCATCTAGGCTCCAGCACTTCCTTCGCCATTTCAATATTACCGGTAAAAGAGTAAACCATTGAAAGGTTTAAATTCGTCATATTATTTACAAGGATTTCCCAAAGAAACAGAGCATAACCTCTAAGGTACTTCGATAAAAGAAGGTGACCAAAACCAGGGAAGGCAGCTGACCACCATGCAATAATATAAGGATTTCTTAAATGAAGTTGTGTCGTACCGATAGGACTCACGTGTGCTTTAAAACGTCGTACTCTTTCCGTTGGATTAAAGTTGTTCATGATGAAACCTCAACTTCCCATGAGTTAATCTTTATTTTTTACTTCATTTAGTATTTTTATTCTTATAATCCTCCTGTTTCTTTAAAAACGCCCCGTCTTCGTTGATGAAGCACTTCCTTTCGATTTCTTGGTACTTTCCCGACAAATCATCTCGCATTTCATAATACTTCACGTTTTGTCTTAACAAGACCAAGGTCATTTACAAATATCAGTGCTTATCGCAAATAGGTATAATTTGAACACTCTTTCACCGTTAAAAAGCACTAAGGATAATGCTTTGAGCTGAATGAAAGTCCTTTTCATTGATGCAAGAACAGTTGTTTGTATATAATAGAAATGAGGTGATCACATGAAAAAGCTACAAAGAGGTAATAAGCTGTGGCATATGCAATTTATTCTTCCCGAACACAGCGAAGCTTTACAACAATGGTATTCGGAGCAAGACAAGGTGCCTAAACCTTCACTTGATGAACAAGTGATAACAGAGATTGGATTTGTCATGATGGATAGCCTTAATAACGAGATTGATGTTAAAGTTGTATATTGGAAAGACGGATTTATTAAAGAAGTTATTGGTATCATTGATCGAGTAGATCGACAGCAAAAATACATGAAAATCCTAACTAAGGATGACATCATAACCATTAAGGTTGACTGTTTGATGAGTGTAGATAGAATTTAAGCCAAGTTTGAAGGGTAAACCTACATTCAAGGGTAAATAGAAATGTATTTAGCGTTCTTATCCGATCAAATTAACACTTCAATTAGCAATGCTAGCTATCAGAATATAACCAAGGTATTGCTGGGTGCATCCTTTATTCTGGTAATAAATATATAAAAATAAAATAGAGACATATAATTAGTCCAAAAAGAATTCTAGTATATTTAATTAGGCTGTATATACCGCAAAAAAAAACTTACTAAAAGTTCAAATAATGCTATTGGATAAACAGAGTAATTTTCAATAAGGCATTTAATGTTCGGAAATCTTCATGATCCTCGTAAATTTCGTTAACATTTGGGATTCTACAATAATGTCCCAATCATATATGCATACGTCTGTCTGTTAATTTGACATTAACCTCCACTCCCTTTCAAATCGTCCCTTAAATTTTATTCACCGCGCTACTTTTTCAACTTTACGGTTCGATTTAAATCATTTGTTAGAGTTCATTCAAAAGGAAAATGGTTGGTTATGTTCTTTATCCAATTTTTCAGCAAACAGTAATGCACTAATGATAATTAGCTACTTATTCAAAAATTTTTAAATCCACTGAAAATATTACACTTAATTTTCACAAATTTCCCACCGATATAATAAGTAACAGAACTTTTCAAAGATATTACTGTGACAACAAAATAATAAGGAAAAGAAGGTCTTTACATGAAAGAGAAAATAAGGATATTAATCGATTCTGATATTAAATCCTATATCATAAGTAAGGAGACAGGGATTCAGCAAAGTACCATTTCAAGATTAAGAAAAGGAAAGATTCAGATTGGAAGGCTTACCTTAGATACCGCATTAAAGTTAGTTGGATTTTATGATCAAAACAAAGATAAATTGAAGCCCCCACAAGCGTGAGGCTCTTTTTATTACCCGAACATATACCCCACTTTTGCGGATCGACTATCCTTTCGCTATTTATGTGATCTAAACTTTCAAACTTCCTTTTTATCCACAAAAAAACACCACTTAAAGTGATGTTTTCGTAGAAATCCTTGTTCCAGAAGGATTTCACGGGTTTGGCACCCAATGACCCGTACTGGGTTCGAACCAGTGACCTCCACCCTGTCAAGGTGGCGCTCTCCCAGCTGAGCTAACGGATCATGTTATTATTAACGACAAAATTCATTCTATCAAAAAAGATGACCAAAGTCAATCCTTTTCATATCCCCTCTCCCTCCTTCCATATTTTTCACTTTGAATAAGACTAACGTTCGTATATACTATATGTACTAGTATTTCCTTACACATCTTATGAATGAAACACATCAACTGAATTGAGGGGATGGAGATGGAACAAACGGTTTTCTTAATTGATATGGAATCCTTTTATGTTTCGATCGAGAAGAACTTTTACCCAAAATCAAAAGGGAAACCAACGGTCGTTTCTGGTGACCCTAAGCGGCGTAGTGGGGTAATTCTAGCGGCTTGTCCAATCGCAAAGAAATATGGTGTCCAAACCGCTGAACGGCTTTGGGAGGCTCAGCAAAAGTGTCCAGACTTATTCATTATTAAACCGAAAATGGAAACATACGTCAAAGTATCTGTACATATTACAGAAATTTTGTATCGTTTTACCGATTTAGTTGAGCCTTTCTCGATTGACGAGCAATTTGTCGATGTGACTGGCTGCCTTCATGCATATGAATCTGTTGATGCTCTTGCTGAGTTAATACAAGAGACAATTTTAGCTGAGACGGGAGTATTTGCTCGAATTGGCATTGGCGACAATAAGCTTTTGGCAAAAATGGCTTGTGACCGTTTTGCGAAGAAACGGAAAAACGGACACTTTACACTACGGAAGAAAGATGTCGTTACGCATATGTGGCCACTTCCGATTCGCTCCCTTTTTGGCGTAAGTAGCCGCATGGAGCGACACTTCCACAATATGGCGATTCGAACAATTGGACAGCTCGCCCAAACACCACTTGAACGAATTAGAAAGAAGTGGGGTATTCCGGGCCATGTTTTATGGCTGAGTGCAAATGGATATGATGATTCCCCTCTTGTCGCTGATTTTTCATCTAATAGAGAAGCGAAAGACATCGGCCATGCGATGACATTGCCACGTGATTATGAGCATTTAAGCGAAATAAAAGTAGTCCTCCTTGAGCTATGCGAAGAAGTCGCTTCGCGTGCTCGGCAATCACAGCAGCTAGGAGCAACGATAAAAGTCTTTGCAAAAGGGGCTAATTTTGAACAGCCGTTCTCGTTTTTGCGTCAACGCCCTTTGCCGTATCCGAGTGATTATAGCTTAGACCTTTACGCCGTCGCCGTTCCATTGTTTAAGCATTTTTGGTCAGGTCAGCCAATTCGGCAAATAGGAGTAACCTTATCGAAGTTAAGCTCTAGCCATACACGACAATTGAGTTTATTTGAGACTGATGCAGATACCAAGGAGAGAATTGGGCAAACCATGGATGTGATTAATCAGCGCTTTGGTAAAGCAGCCATTTTTCGTGCGGTATCACTCACCCCGGCTGGTCAAGCAAAAGAACGAGCCAAAAAAATCGGCGGACATTACAAATAGATGCAGAAAAGTGCGTAGTGTCTTAGATACCCTTTTCTTTGATTTCCATAGCTTATTTCTGCGGATTTAATATTCATCCAATTTTTAATAAACTAAAAAAAGACCTCTTAGCTCTTAATATGCTAATGAGGTCTCTTTCCGTATAACAACGCGCCTAGTAGGACTCGAACCTACAACGCAAGAACCGGAATCTTGAATGATATCCCTTTCACCATAGGCGCATGCGACAGTTAATAGTTTATCGTGATGACGTTGAAAAGTCAATTAGATTCTATCCGCAAAAAAGAGTTTCAATGCATGTACAGCAATGAAACTCCTCCAAAAATAAAATATGATTATATCTATCGTTTTCTTACTTAACGTTCACGTTACGATCAGAGTTCGCTTCATTAAAATTGATTACTTCAATAACAGACGAAAGAAAAGCAAGTGCTAATCCTTGTCCCCATCCTTGAGCCCACTTCCGGTCTATATCAAGATATCCCTGTATGTCATTCATAACAGCTGTTCCACCAGAAACATTCAATACTCGCCCGTTATCAGCGATGTTGTTTAAAATACCAGTAAGTGCCTTCTGAACGTACTTTCCGTGAAGAGGATTACCTTGCATAACCATCGCTGCAGCAATACCTGACGTTGCCGACACTTCGCCGTATGAATCTGGAAAATCAAGAACGGTACCCCAAAGCCCATCTTCCTTTTGCAACTTTTTACTGGCGGCCAACTGATCACGCAATGAGCATCCAATGTGCATAAATGGCGGGTACAAATAAGCTTCTGGCAACACTCTTCCCACTCTTGACATTGTATAAGCGGCCCAAGCGTTAGCACGAGCCAGTAGATTCCCGACATATGATTTTTCTTAATATGATTATAGCCATGATACCAAAGGGCCGAGTTTTCATCCTGCAAATATTCAATATGCCATTTAAACTGGTGAAGTGCATCATCAATCAAGGCTTTTTTCTCTAATAACACACCGGTGCGAAGCTGGAAGTAAGCGGCCATAAACAACGTATCTGCCCAGCACTGTTCAGCAAAATCGTTATTAGTTGACACCGTATGCTGAAGTACACGATCGCCAAATCGTAACGCTTTATTTTCCAAATAGTCGAGTTTGCTTAAAATGATATCGAGATATTTTTGATCCTTTGTTTCTTTATAAAGGGAAAGGAGTATATGTCCCATTGCACATGTATTCACGGTCCAAGCAGGGAGTCCGACTTTCAAATACTCATCAACCAATCTTTCGCTCGCTCCAAATATGCCTTTTCTCCTGTCACATCATAGGCACGACTAACACCATAGAAAGCTACTCCTCCGGGCCATTCCCACGTCAAGTCCATCTCAAACGTATAGTTCACCACACGATCTACCATTTGCCTCAATTCATCCGAAGTTTGTTCAATCGTCAGCTTCATGTTTCCTCCTATCAAGAGCTTACTTAGAAGTAGGGGCTCTAATTGTTTGTCTAATTTATTCAATATAATTGTAATTTCCTGCATCAATTGCTGCCTGTTTTTCGTCAAGTATTTCCTGATAGCCAGCATCAAGATATTGTTGCTTAGCAGCTTCATACTCCTCGTCAAATTTGTCTTCTGGACCAAGTACAACCTTTAAGTACAGCTCTTGGAATAGTGCATTCAAGTCTGCCTGGTATTCGTTTTGACTTTCAATAACAACTGTGAACAAGGCGTCTGATGTAGAGTACTCTTTTGTCTCGTCTTGGTACCTGAATAAATCTTCTACAATATACTCATAACCTGGAGGAGACCAGAAGTTTTTCATCGCTTCACGCGTTAATTCATCAGTACCAAAATAAGGTGCCTCCGTCACAAGTGCCCAATAGTCCTTATTATTGTTCATAGCAAGTGCTGACTCTCCGTTAAAGTCACTATTTGCCACAGGGAAACCGTTATCATCAAGCGTATAGTTCTCACCTTCAACTCCATTTTGTAGGAAGAATAAGTTATCTGTCTGACTCATCCACTCTAGGTAAAGCCATACTGCAATTCGTTCCTCATCGGTCGCCGCTTCATTAATACCCATAATTAACCCAAATGGCCAATCAGCACGTCCTTGAGGTACACGACCTTCTGGTGCATGTGGAGGAATAACAGCAAATTCGGCTTCGGGATTGTTTTGTAGCGTCGCTTCAAAGATATCCGTGTTGCTAGAAATGTATTCCCCATATGTCCCGGTTCTACCCGCGACGAATTCTGTTTTAATTTGATTACCGTCCATGCGTAAATAGAACTCTTGGTCAATTAAACCGTTGTGATATTGATAGCTTAAGTTACGAAGCCAACGTTCTGTGTCTTCGGTCGTAAAGTCTGCTACCATGAGATCCGAGTAAAGAGCACGATATTCTGGTTCAATTGGCCAGTCACGAAAAGCATAGTTATAATTGTAAACATTGGCTGTCAATCCACCACCTAATTTACCAAGTCCAGCTTCATTCCATTTCATAGCCAATTCATTAACCTTCTCAAGTGTTGTTAAATCTTCTACTTTCATCCCAACCTGTTCTACCCAGTCTTTTCGAATAATTGTTACAAAGTTCGTGATATCTGGTCGCTCAGCAAAGAAGAAAATATTTTCTCCATCAACAACACCGTATTGTTCAATTGTTTCACTTAAATTTTCCCAATATGTTGGAGCATACTCAGCAATTTCGTCCAAATCTAACGGCTGCATCACACCGGCACCATAATAAGCTAGTGCTTGAGGCATATCGTAATGGAAAATAATATCTGGTGCATTACCAGCAGCAAGCAATTGTTGATAATCGGTTACTTCATTGGCCCGTGCGATTGGGACAAAATTGACATCAACGTTGTGAGTTTCACCAAACTCTTCTTGAATCCAACGTGTATAGAAATTGTCGGTTACATTCCAACCTTCAAAAGCTCGATCATAGACCGGGATATCGAGGGTTACTGTTTCTTCAAACCTCATGTCACCATCACTTGGTAAAGGACCATTTTCATTTGCAGTTTGTGACTCATCATCATTATTAGTAGTAGTGTCACTTGAGCAAGCAGCTAAAAAGCCGCCAAGCAGGAATAAAGCGGTTACAATTATAAAGAAATTCGTTTTTTTCATGGATATCCCCCATTTTCATTTAAATTTCAATACTATTCCTTAACAGATCCAATCATAACGCCTCGAACAAAATACTTCTGGATAAACGGATACACACAAATAATCGGAAGTGTTGCAAAGACCACAACTGCTGCTCTAAGCACTTCAGGGCTGCTCGTTTGCACAAACGTCATTTCAAGTTGAAAGCTCTCGCTCGCTTGTACAACGAGATAATACAATTTTAACTGCAATGGTCGTAACGCTGTCTCATACTTAATATAAAATAGAGCGTCTTGATAGGCATTCCAACGACCGACCGCATAGAAAAGGGATAACGTTGCCAAAATTGGCTTTGTTAATGGAAGGACGATACTCCATAGAATTCGGAAATGTCCTGCTCCATCCATACGTGCTGATTCTTCCAAGCTAACTGGAACTGTGCTAGTAATTGAACTTCTTAAAATTAGTAGATTGAAGGCACTAAATGCCCCTGGAAGGACAAGCGACCAGATCGAATCAAGCATACCTAGATTGTTAATAAGTAAATAATCTGGAATAATACCACCAGTGAAGTATAAAGTCATCATAAACATAATGGTAATGAAAGTGCGCCCTTTCAATTGTTTACGAGATAACGGATATGCTGCACAAATGGTAACAATCATCCCCAAAACTGTGAACAACACGGTAATAAGAATGGTTACATATAGTGATTGCAAAATACTTTGATCTGAGAATATTTGAAAATAAGCATCAAAAGTGAATCCTCTTGGCCAAAGAAACACTCGGTTTGCGACCACATAAGCATCATCACTTAACGATTTTGCAACAACATGGACAAATGGCAACAAGCACGTCAAAGATGCAACAATTAACGTTAGGCGAATGACTACATCCCATATGTCAAAGCGCCCAGATCGCTTAACGGAAGTGCTCCTATCGGATGATTTCATTTTTTACCTCCTTTCTAAATCAGTGTGATTATCGTAGTCTCAACTAAAGCAATCCATCTTCACCTAGCTTTTTTGCAATTCGATCTGCAACTAATACGAGAATAAGGCCGATGACAGCTTGGAATAGTCCAAGTGCAGTTGCACGACTATAATCACCATTTTCAATCCCCCAACGGAATACTAAAATCGGGATTGTTGTTGTAAATTCGGTAGTAGCCATGTTTTGTAAAGCGAATACTCTTTCAAAGGAACCACCCATCACATGACCCAAACTCATAATTAATAAGACGACGATTGTCGGTCGGATACAAGGTAACGTAACGTGCCACATCTTACGCCAGCGCCCCGCACCATCAACAGTTGCCGCTTCATACAACTCAGGATTTACACCGCTCATCGCAGCTAGGTAAATGATCGTTCCCCACCCCATACTTTGCCATACACCAATAGCTAGGTAACTAAACAACCAATGGAGGTCACTCTGAAGAAACGGAATCCGATTACCTCCAAGTTGCTCAATAAGGTTATTAACCATACCACTACCTAATCCCAATAATTGATAAGCAAGAGCTCCAATAATTACCCATGAGAGAAAATGCGGAAGATAGAGGAGCGTTTGGTTCACACGTTTAAACACGGTTCCCGTTATTTCATTAATTAGTAATGCGAGCATAATTGGAATCGTAAAACTGAGTATAAGATCGGACATATTAAGCAACAAAGTATTGCGTACTGCTTTTCCAAAATCGGGTCGAGAAAATAAATCTCTGAAAACATCAAATCCAACCCACTCACTAGCCCAAAACCCTCTTAAAATATTGTAATCTTGAAAAGCAATTAAGAGGCCGGATAACGGTAAATACTTAAATACGAATGCAAATAATAATGGAATCGTTAATAGAAAATAGAGCTGCCAATCACGGCGAAGATAATAGATGATGCCTTCTTCTCATGCTTTAAATATAAAGCGGTTTCATTTCCTTGATTTACATTTGTATCGATCTTTGCTTTCAAAGTCTCACCTCCCTTATGCAAGTTCCTCAGCTTCGCCTTTTATGTGGCTAGCGAGGTTTGTCATAATCATAATCCAGATAAATGGTAGCGTAAATCTTGAATATTGATTTGCTCCTTTTATAATTGATACAAACTAGACGTTTCATGGGTTTTAAGTATCAGAAATGATCATTATTTACTAGCATAATCAAAAATTAAAGCTGTCTTTATCGGTAAAAACCGAAAAAACAGCTCATCGTTTTAAGAAGACTTAGCCTGCTTATAATTACTTGGGGTCATCCCTTCAAATTTCCGAAAAACCTGTTGAAGCTTTGTGCATTATTGTAGCCGACAGTGGACGCAATTTGTGCAATCGTTAAGTTGGATTCGACAAGCATTTGTTTTGCTTTCTCAATTCTACGAATATTAAGGTGCTCAATTAAGCTACGACCTGTCATCTCATAGACGATCCTACGCATATAGGAGTAACTAATTCCAATATCCTCCGCCATAACCTCGAAATCAATTTCTTCACAATAATGACGGTCTAGATAACTTAAGATACTCTCCCCATAATCGTTTGTCTGGACGGCTGGCTTCGTAAGGTACTGCATAATATCTTCAAAAAAACGGACAAGATATTTCTCAAGCTCGTCCAATGTATCGACCGAGGCAAGAGATGTATAGATGTTATCTCTACCGGCAAAAATTCGCGTTGTACTAACATTATTCTCTCTAAGGTGTTTAATACAAATACCTACTAATTGATGATAAATAAACAAAATATTATCGTAGGAAATGTAATCAGCATAACGAATTTCATCACTTATAACTCTCAATTCTTTTAGAATACTGTCAAGGTCACCATTATCCATAAAATTAAGAATACGCCTTTCACTGTTAACAGGATAAATATACTTTTTGTCATGCTCTTTTTTCTTGCTCCAGTAAGTTATACCTCCACTTCCTTTGATCATACGATGCTTTATAACTTCCATCGCCTCGGCGAAACGAACGGATACCAAATCAATGTTCATTGTAGGACTACTAACACCGATCGTTACGGAACGAGTTAAGTGTTCCTCTGCTTTATTCATAATATCTAGAAGAGAAGTATGAATGATGGCATCGAAATCGTCACCTTTACTCTGCTCATAGTTCAGTACGATGACAAAGCTACCATCTCCTTGATAAACGCATCGGGCCGTCACATTTTCCGGAAACAAACGATTGCAAGCTGATGTAAAAAGGTAACAATGGTAGCTGCGAGTCTCTGGATTATTCTTATTAACATAGTCCCTGTATTGATCAATCGAGACGACTACGACTAGAAAACAAGGAGCTGAGAACATTTCAATTGCACGTGAAGACCATTCCCCTCTTAACAAATTATAAATAGCAAGACTATGGGAATCGTGTTCACGTATATTTAGCATCTTTTGAAGATCCTCTTCCTTTTCCTGCATTTTCTTAAAAGCGACGTCAAGAAAAGCTAGCTCATTTCTTCCTTTTTATTCCTAAGTTCGTACGCAAACTCAAACTTCGGACTAAATCCCTTACAGGTTTAGATAACCATGTGGCTAGAAAAACCGTTAAGATAATTCCTATTAAGATAATAAAGACAGTAAGCAAAATGATATTTCTTTGTAAGCTATGTGTCGTCATCATCAGTTCGTTAACTGAATACACACCCACGTTTACCCACTCAGATCTCTTAGAATGAGTCCATGTGTACAACAATCGCTCACCTTCAAGTTCTCGGAACATATAACCCTCAGTCAATTCATGCTCGTATATTTCACGAAGATACGGATCGTTTGTGCCCCTTTCCAATAACTTACTCTTGTCACTATGAGAGATGATCGTTCCATCTGAATCCATAATGACATATTCCTGTTTACTAGTATCAGATGACCGAAAATAATTCCCGAATTCACTCTCCGTTACATTTACAACGATTGTTCCAGTCGTATTTGTTGAAAGTTGATTGAGTGGCAATACATAGGATACGACGTTTACTCCCGAGTCAAGCTTGCGTGAATACCAGACACCTTTTATTCCCCTTCTCCCTAGTAAGGCTTCTTGTATCCAATCGATTGATTCATATTTTTCCAAATTGGTGATCCCTTTATCAGTAGATACGACATAGTCCGATTCGTTTAAATAAAAGAAAACAGAATATACCCCTTCGCCCCTTCGTTTCAATTGCATGAGTTCTCTCAATACTGCACGTGCATCCAATACGTGCTTAAAATTTGAATTTATTTCTGTGAAGCTCTTATAAGAATGAATTCGGTCAAAAATATTTGTACCTGTAAGTGCTACAGTATTTTGGGCTAAATTATTCATTGCATTTTCGGAGAGCATTCGATTTGCGTTTAATTCGGCTAAAGAGGATTCCGCAATAGCATGCTCTGAATTCTGGACAATTTGTTCACCACTGTACCAAGTTAAAATAGCAATAGGAAGAGCCATAATGCAAAATAGAATGACAATCAATTGCAACATTAGCGGAAATCGTTTCATCCTTGACCACCCTCCTTTACTAATAAAGCGCTTACAAATTAATCAATACAATCCTTCTCTTATACTTTAATTCCACATTTATACTAAACATTCCTTTTAGTAACCATTTTCCACCTAAAAATCACTCTAATAAACGATCAAAAAAAGAGACAGTAGCTGTAATATTGATGTTGTAAATAGTGAATTATTTGAACTTGCAAGGTTTGCCATTATAATAGTTTACCGTAATACTCTCGTAAATTATCAATATTGATAACCCTAGTTATATTTGATACTAACTAACCCCCTAAGTATCCTGGTTAACTAAATAATCAATTTTTAATATAATAACCGAAAATGATATATATGAAAGCTCTCTTGTCCTCATCATATATAACACAACCAAATAAACAACTCCAAATATTCACCTTGGCTTTCATGCATTTTGTGCACAGGCTAGAGGTAAGTGTTTTATATGTTTTGTAAAAGTAGATCTTATATCTCGAATTGCAAAAATAAATAAGCAATCTAATATATACTATAGATTAATCCCTTTACTAACAACGTTGTCATTAATTATAAGAATCCGTTTTATAATTAAGATGCTACAAAGTCATATCCTTGTAGCATCATGCTTATCTTTCAGGTAATAACTATGCTTGTTCTGGTGCTCCCTCTTCTAACATGCTATTAAAGCGTTCGCTAATATCTTCTTCACTATATCCAAGATCCCCAAGCGTTGTGCCAAGTTTTTCGCCCAAAGCTGAAGACGCTGAGCCATTTTTTTATATTTTTTCGCTTCAGGTGCCTTAGCATTTGCTCGACCTTCTGCATTTGTCATGACGTTTTCCACAATGAAGAGGCTTTTCCAAATCATTTCTTCATCTAATGAATCTCCTTGTTCATCAAGAGCGTTTAAAACCTGCTGGTAATACGATTGAAACTCCTTAAAAGTAATCTCTTCCTCCATGTTTAAATACACTTGAATTTGATCATATAATGCTTGCATGTTAATTGACACTCTCCTTTATTTACGTAACGGCATTATACCATAATTTCTGGAATAATGAACATAGGGTACGAAAATTGAACATTTTCTAACAAAAAAAGCCCCATTCAGAATCATCCATCTGAATAAAGCTAATTCGCTAATGATTATGAACAATACTCATCAAAAGCCTTTTCTAATTTTTGTACAACTTGAATTGGTTCATGGCCTTCAATTTCGTAGCGCTCAACCATCATTTGAATTTTACCGTCTTTCAGTAAAGCAAATGATGGAGACGAAGGTGGATATCCTTCAAAATAATCACGTGCACGAGCAGTTGCTTCTTTATCTTGACCAGCAAATACAGTTACGAAACGGTCAGGTTTTGTATCATAATTTTTGATGTATGCTGCTGCTGGTCGAGCAATTCCTCCGGCACAGCCGCAAACAGAATTTATCATTACAAGTGTCGTACCATCTTGTTTTAGCACTTGATCGACCTCTTCAGCTGTCATTAACTGCTCATAACCGGCTTCTACCATTTCTTGACGTGCAACCTGTACAACATCATTCATAAAGAAATTAAACTCCATAACTTCAGCCACCTCTCAGTCACATTGCGGTTTTCTTTTTATTGTACCCTCTTTTTTTCATAAAACCAATCGTTTTGCTCCAAGAAAGAAAACAGCCGGCCAAATGCCGGCTGTTTTTGTCCTATTGCAAAGCAGTTTCTAAAGCCTCAATATTTCGTCTCATTAATGAAAGATAATCTTCGTTATTATCAACATCTTCTTGAACTAGCGCCTCTAAATTGTGTAAATATAACGCTTCGGCACCTACTTCATCTTTAACAACTTCAGCAATTTGCGTCGGAATACTTTGCTCGAACATAATGTGCTTTAATTCATTTTCCTCAGCATGTGATATAATATCTTCAATTTCACGTTGAGAAGGCTCCTGAGTTGGAGAAATTCCGGAAATACCGATCTGTTCTAGTCCGTAACGTTCTTTCCAGTATCCATAACCAGCATGAGATACGATAAACGTATTCTTACTAGCAGCATCTACCATCTCTTGAAATTCAGCATCAATCTGCTCAAGCTCTTCTTTCAATGAATCAAAATTGTTTGTAAATAGATCTTCTTGTTCTGGCATTAACTCAACAAGAGCATCTTTAACATTTTCGGCTAACGTAATTGCTAATATTGGATCTAGCCATACATGTGGATCTTCATCATGATGATGGTGGTGATGGCCGTGGTCATGATCATCTCCATCGTGATCGTGCTCATGACCGTGGTCATGATCGTCTCCATCGTGATCGTGCTCATGACCGTGGTCATGGTCGTCTCCATCGTGATCGTGCTCATGACCGTGGTCGTGGTCGTCTCCATCGTGATCGTGCTCATGACCGTGGTCATCAAAATCGATTAAATCGATTCCTGTTGATGCTTGAACGATTAGGATGTCTTCCCCTTCCAACGTTTCAATTAACGCATCAGCAAACCCTTCAAGGCCAGCACCATTATAAATAAATACATCTCCTTCGGCAACATCAATCATTTCACGTGGCGTTGGTTCAAATGTATGGGCATCTGCTCCAACTGGTACGAGATTTGTCACTTCAACAAATTCGCCACCGATTTTATTCGCAAAATCCTCTAATGGAAAAATAGTTGTGAATACTTCTAACGGTTCAATTGTTTCTTCAACATGACTATCATCATCAGTTACTACTTCTTCTGGCTCTTCTTCTGTACCGCCACAAGCAGCTAAAAACGATGAAAATACTAGAATTAGCGCTAATAAATAATATGTAGGCTTCATACTCTCTCCCCTTTTCGTAATCATTACGGTTTGATACAATAAAGAATTATATCGTAATTATTCCTATTTGTAAACTATTATCATCATATTATTTAATTACGTAAAATAGAGGTATTTTATAGTTGCAGAAGCCATTCTTCAAGTAAAAAGCTGTTCCTTAACAATGATAGGAACAGCTTTTTATTTTTTTACTCTAAGGCCTTTTTCCAAATGTCATTCATTTCCCCATAATGTGCTATCAACTTAGGGAATATTTCTTGTATCTCATTGGCATCACGTTTTTCAACAGCCTTCGTAAACTTTTCTTGAATGTTACGATGCTTTTCTATCCATTCCGAATTGAAAAGGTCGTTCCTATCTAACTCACCACGCTTCTTTGCTTCCTTCCATTTTTTCTTTAACAAATCTCGTTCCTTTTTTATCTCCTTCCACTGATCTACTTGCTCAGGAGCATATTTTTCTGCCAATAAGTCGTAGTAAAAGTCGAGGTGCACATGATAATTTTGATGAAATTGCATTTCACATTCATGTTTACAATCGATATGTTCCGTTGTATTTTCCTCAGCATGTACGAATGAAAAAGCTGAAATTACGAAAAGGACAAGAAGCAAACTTTGTCCAATAAAAAATAACTTATTATACGACTTCATTTTTTGGTCATCCCTTCCTTTATGTAGTCATGGATTAGTGTAGCCATCTTTAACATAAACCATGCGAATTTCCGCACTTTCTTACCTTGTAAATAGGCTCACTTCGTATTAGACAGTTGCTATTTTAATCAAACTCTAAAATCCTGCCATAGGGGGGTTTTAACCGATTTCTCATATTTACCAAACACGAGAAACAAAAGTTGTATGACCGAGTAAAAATACGGATGAAGATATGTCAATTAGGGAAACACTCTTCAACAAAGGAGGAGGTTGTGTTCATTGTGGCAATGTTAGTGTGAATCGTAATGGAAAATACAGAAAAAGGGATCTTTGTCATGATTGTGGCAAGTTGAATTATACCCGAAAATTGCTAAAAAAACTGAGCATCAACCTATCTACTGTATTCCTGGCGGCAGTACTCATCCCCATTTGTTCACTCAGATTTCTAACCTTGAAAGGGCGTGAGTGGTCGATGTAAAGCAAAAGAGACGTGGATTGAGCAACTCCCAAATAGAAACAACTGGTATTCGTTATTGAACGCCAGTTTTGAAAAATGTCTTCTTCACATAAATTGTATATGCAACTACAGCTATTGACAAAATCAGATTACCTGTATATGGCTGTTGTGATTGAATAGTTATGAGTAGAGAACTAATTACTCCGAAAGTAACTGAATAAGTTATCATTATCCAAAAGCCCCATTTTTTCAATCGAATATAGCCATAGACCATTATTAGTGAAAATAATGCTACGATAACTCTAAACAATCGTTCAGGTGCATTTGGCAGGCCAAACCGTTCAGATATACCAATGGAATTAGCATCAGTATTATAAAAAATAGTTGAAAATAATAACACTATTGCACCAAAGATATAGAAATAACTTATCAATGATACTCCAAGAGGTCTTTTCATTTAAATGCCTCCCATTCCTTATATCAAACTAAAAGAGCTTTTGTTACACGAAGCTGCTTTATTCATCAAGGAAGAATTTTACATCTAATGATACCATATAATAGTAATAAATGCTTTGAAAAAAACACTACATAAACACATTTACTTCTCAATCAGTTAATCTCACATGACCATTGTTCAAGGAAACGAAATCTAAGTTAAGTGTTTCTGTACAAGAAGGGAGAAAGTCTGCCTAGACAGTCTTTCTCCCCTCAATCGTTATGAATTGTAGTTGTACTGTGCCTTTGAACGTATGAAATGTAATGTTTAAAAGCACGGAATCAAATAAGATGAACTCGAGCAATTAATAAACCGAGGTGTTATCCTTTGACGTATTCTCCAAAATCTCCTTAACACGACCTAAAAAACGACCGCATATTAGACCATCTAGTACACGATGGTCAAGCGACAAACATAGGTTAACCATACTGCGTATCGCAATCATATCACCAGTATCACTTTCGATCACAACAGGCCGTTTCACAATTGATTCTACTGAAAGAATAGCCGCTTGTGGATAATTTAAAATTGGCGTAGAAAGAATTGAACCAAATGAGCTGTATTATTAACTGTAAACGTTCCACCTTGCATGTCATCAGCAGATAGTTTCCCAGTGCGAGCCTTACTCGCTAGCTCATTCACTTCTCGTCCGATTGCTTTAATTGATTTTTCATCAGCGTTTTTAATAACAGGAACGAATAACGCATCGTCTGTTGCTACGGCGACTGAAATATTCATCTCTTTTTTCTGAATAATTTTATCGCCACCCCAAACCGCATTTACTTCCGGGAATTCTTTTAAAGCCTCTACAACCGCTTTAATGAAAAACGGCAAAAACGTTATATTAAAGCCTTCCTTCTGCTTAAACTCATTTTTAATTGCGTTACGATATTGAACTAAGTTTGTTACATCAGCTTCAACCATCATCCATGCATGTGGTGCTTCTTTTTTACTATTAACCATATTAGCGGCAATCGCTTTTCTAGTATTCGACAATGGGATTTCAATATCACCTGAAGATGTCACATGCTTTGGTGTTACAACAGAGCGTTGCTTCAACTCTTCTCTTTGTGGCTCTGCTGCTGGTGCTTGCGTTCGTACACCACCACTATCGACCACTGCTTGTATATCCTTCCTAGTTATGCGCCCGCCTTTACCTGTTCCAGTTACTGACTCAAGGTCAATGTTATGCTCTGATGCTAGTCTCAGAACGGCAGGTGAATAGCGACGTTTCTGTGACTGAATTTCTTCATGATTATGTTCACTATTTTGTTCGCTAACTGGTATATCATTTGTTTGTTCTTCAACCGTGACACTATTTGTAACATCAATCATACAAATCGCTCGCCCAACCTCTACTGTTTCATCCTCTGAAACGAGTAATTCTTTAATCGTACCTGTATACGAAGATGGGATTTCAGCACTAACTTTATCGGTTAACACTTCTGCGATTGGTTCATATTTATTGACCGTTTGACCTGGCTCAACTAACCATCTACTTATCGTTCCCTCGGTTACACTTTCTCCAAGCTGTGGCATGGTCATTTCGGTTGTCATCGCAAATCCCTCCTAAAATTCAGCTAGCTCACGCATTGCTTTTTCAATTTTATCTGGATTAATAAGATAGTATTTTTCCATCGAAGGTGCATACGGCATTGCCGGTACATCAGGTGCTGCAACTCGCCTGATCGGTGCATCTAAATCAAATAAACAATACTCTGCAATAATCGCTGAAACCTCAGACATAATGCTACCTTCTTTGTTATCTTCTGTTACGAGCAATACTTTCCCTGTTTTCCTTACTGCTTCTTTAATTGCCTCTTGATCAAGTGGATAAACCGTGCGTAGATCTAATATGTGTACAGAGATCCCATCCTGTTCTAATCGTTCTGCCGCCTGAAGAGCAAAGTGAACAGCTAGTCCATACGTAATAACTGTTATATCTGAGCCTTCCTTCTTCACATCAGCCTTGCCGATTGGCAGAGTATAATCGTCATCTGGTACCTCCCCTTTAATAAGGCGGTACGCTCGTTTATGCTCAAAAATAACACAGGATCATTATCACGAATCGCAGCCTTTAATAAACCTTTCACATCATATGGAGTTGAAGGCATGACAATTTTCAGACCAGGTGTATTTGCAAATAATGCCTCTACTGATTGAGAGTGGTAGAGAGCACCGTGAATTCCACCTCCATATGGAGCACGAATCGTAATCGGACAGCTCCAATCATTGTTCGAGCGATAGCGGATTTTTGCTGCTTCTGAAACGATTTGGTTAACAGCTGGCATAATAAAATCAGCAAATTGCATCTCTGCAACAGGTCGCATCCCATACATAGCTGCACCAATTCCAACACCGGCTATCGCTGATTCTGCTAAGGGTGTATCAATAACACGCTCTTCACCAAATTGCTCATACAAACCATTTGTCGCACGAAATACTCCCCCACGTGCTCCAACATCTTCTCCTAATACAAATACTTTTTCATCTCGTTCCATTTCCTCACGCAAAGCTAATGTTACAGCTTCAATATAAGATCGTACAGCCATCTTTCTCTCCCCCTCTAAGCCTGTTCATCATAGACATGTATTAGCGCACTTTCAGGGTCAGCAAATGGTGCATTTTCTGCATAATCGGTTGCTTCATCAACTTCTCGCGCTAAACCGTCCTTAATAACATTGATTCCAGCTTCATCAAGAATTCCGTTATCAATTAAGTAATTTGCAAATGTCTTAATCGGGTCTTTCTTCTTGGCTGCGTCCACTTCCTCTGCCGTACGGTATGACCGATCATCATCATCACTTGAATGTGGTGCTAAACGATAACAAATTGCTTCAAGTAACGTTGGTCCTTCTCCACGTAATCCGCGTTCACGAGCTTCCTTAACTGCTTTATAAACAGAAAGTGGATCGTTACCATCAATCGTTTCACCGTGCATACCATAACCAATTGCACGATCAGATACACGTGCACAACCTAACTGTTTCTCAACAGGAACAGAAATCGCATATTGATTATTTTCACATAAGAAAATAACCGGAAGCTTATGTACACCAGCAAAGTTTGCCCCTTCATGAAAGTCGCCTTGATTTGATGAGCCTTCACCGAACGTCGTAAATGTGACAAACTCCTTCTTCTCTAACTTACCTGCCAGAGAGATTCCAACTGCATGTGGTACTTGAGTTGTAACAGGGGAAGAACCTGTTACGATTCGATTTTTCCTACTACCAAAGTGTCCAGGCATTTGCCGCCCGCCTGAGTTTGGATCTTCCGCCTTGGCAAACGCCGAAAGCATTAGATCACGAGCCGTCATACCGAATGACAGTACAACACCCATATCGCGATAATATGGTAAAATATAGTCCTTTTCTTGATCTAAGGCAAACGCAGCACCAACCTGTGTTGCCTCTTGCCCTTGACACGAAACAGTAAAGGGAATTTTCCCAGAACGATTTAATAGCCACATACGCTCATCAATTAGACGTGCTAACAACATCTTTTTATACATTTCAATAACTGCCTGATCCGATAATCCTAACTGATCATGACGATATTCACTCAATTTAGTAACCTCCTCTTTCGATTAAAGGTGAATAGCCTTACCATCAACTGCAAGTGCAGCTTCTCCAATAACCTCTGATAAAGACGGATGTGGGCGGATCGTCTCAGCAAGCTCTATATGCGAAGCATCTAATACTTTCGCTAAAGCAGCTTCTGAAATCATATCCGTAACATGTGGCCCAATCATATGCACACCTAATACATCATCATCTTCATTAACTACAATTTTTACAAACCCTTCTGGTTCTCCATGGACAAGGGCTTTTCCAATTGCCTTAAATGGAAAGCTTGCTGTTCGAACGTGAAGCCCGCGCTTGCGTGCTTCTTCCTCTGTTAACCCAACACGTGCCATTTCTGGTGAGCTATAAATACATGTAGGAACGTGGTCATACTGTAAAGGCTCTACATTATTTCCGGCGATATGATCAACAGCAATGATCCCTTCGTGTGAAGCAACATGGGCAAGCTGCATTCCACCAATGACATCACCTATCGCATAAATGTGCGTATTTTTCGTTTGGTATACATCATTCACAGAAATAACTCCATCTATTACCTCAATATCTGTATTTTCTAATCCAATTCCTTGTACATTAGCATTGCGACCAACGGATAGTAATAGCTTCTCCGCTTCAATGAACTTATTTTCACCATCATGTTCAAATGGGATACGAACACCTTCACCGCTCTTTTCGATTTCTGTAACAGCAGCCTGTACATCAACCAAAAATTGAATGCCTTTTTTCGCTAACAAAAGTGCAGCTTCACTAGCAATCGCTTCATCTTCACTCGGTAAAATCCGTTTACTAGCCTCAAGGACTGTCACATTAACACCGAAATCTGCGAGCATTGATGCCCATTCAATTCCGATCACACCACCACCAAGGATGACGATTGAAGCTGGTAGTTTTTGAAGTGATAACATTTCATCAGAAGTTACTATATAGCTTCCGTCAATATCTAGACCAGCTAACGTACGAGGAGATGATCCCGTTGCTATTAACACATTTTCTCCAATCAGCATCGTATTCTCCGAACCGTCATGATGCTCTACAGATACCGTTCCTGGTAATGGGGAGAAAATCGATGGACCTAACAGTCGTCCCACTCCTTCAAATACAGCAATTTTTCCTTTTTTCATTAAATGCTTTACACCACTGTACAACCTTTCTACGACTTCATCCTTCCGTTTTTGCACGAGTTTAAAATCAAACGATACCTCACCTGTATATATCCCAAAAGCATCTGCCTTTTTTGCTGTTTGAAAAACATCTGCACTACGTAACAAAGCTTTCGTTGGGATACAACCTTTTATGTAAACACGTTCCACCGAGCTTTTCCTTCTCAACAATCGCAACAGATAATCCATGTTGTGCTGCTCTTATAGCTGCAACATAACCACCAGTACCTCCACCTAAGATGACTAGGTCAAATTCTTCTGCCATATCGTCCTCCTTCTAGAAAACATGCTCGTCCTATAATATTTATGACTTGCGAGCTTTATAACTATATTAATATCATTTCATTTTCTAACTAATATGTAAAGGAAGTCGCTTTACACTATCTTTAGAAAAGGGACGTAACGCGATTCTCTTGCTTATTCCTTCTCTTTCTATTGTACTCAAAACCGGATCGCTATGCCACTATTTTTATGACTTGGTCTTAAAGGTTGCTATTATTTTTTATTTTGCCACATTTTTGCAGGGGACATTCATATACTTCATAACGTATATACGTTAAAATATATATAGAAATTAATTAAAAGAGGGATCGAAATGGGACGTTTCATTGCACTAATGATTTTAGTCATACCAGGCATTATCGCTGGTTACGGAATTAAACTAATGCGTGATAGCATTTTTCAAATTTTATTAACGCCATATCCTTCATTGACATTGCAGTTTTTTGTAGGAATTATCTTATTTTTAGCTGGGCTTAGCTTTATCGGTGGCTTTATATTTTATCGAGATAAAAAAATGGCAAAATTGCTCCACGGTTTGCACAAAAAAAGGGTAACGAGACAGACTAACATGCTGTTCGATTACCCTTTATGATGAAATTATTCACGTTTTTCTTATACCAAGCTGATCTATAGCTTTCAATATGTTTACACTTTCAATTACCTTAGAAAAAGATCCTCGTTCGGCATACCAAATGCAATAAGCAGTTACGATACTCATACTTATTTGCACAACGAATGGACTTACTTGAATAAATAGTACAGCTAATAATGCTCCAATAAAAGTCGCTCCATTATCACCGAGCAATGCCCATTTTGTTCCTTCAAATATAAACCATATACCAAACACAACTCCAATAAGCCCCAAAGTCATGCGATCGGGTGTAGCAAAAATCAAAAACAGAGAAGTGAAAGCAAATGCTATCTTCCATACTCTCAATGGTCTTGTATCAAATAAATTCATCACATGTGGAAAGCTTACAAGAAGCCAAAAGGCAACCAATGCTTCATATGATGTAAGACCCCATGTTAAAATAAGCTGGATCGATACAAGAGTTGTCCCAACCGCTTTTACAATCCCCGTCGTCATTCGACGCTTTTGACTCATATAGCGAATATGGCCTTTTAATCCTTTTGGGTAAGCTTGTCCATAAATGTCATCTAATAGTCCAAAAATCCAGATCATGATTAAATAAAATATGCTTTGAAAAAGATGCTCACTTACATCAGAATAAAATAAAACACTAAATAGTATTGAAATGACGAGAAAACTACCGATGCTATAAGGTATCGTTTCTCCTTCATAATTTTTAACAACAAAACGAGCCTTCATAAATGAAAAATAACTGATTAGAGCAACTAAAATATAAAAAATGAACCAGCTCATACTTTTGCGCTCCTTAACTGTTTTTCAATTTGCCACCATTGTTTCAGTCGGTGAGTATAGCCCTTTAACGTTTTTCCCATTTCTCTATGGGTCATCGTTGTTTGGATTTCATAAATGGTCGCTCCTGCTTCGAGTAAATCAACCGTCATTTGTGCTTCGACAGCAAATCCTTGATAGCACCTCTTTAATAAAATCGGTAACCATTTTCGATGAAAGGCACGCTGCCCAGATAGCGGAGCTTGCAGTCGCACCCCTGTTTTTTGATGAATTAATGTTTGTACCCTTCTTTTAACAACACCAAATCCCGCTTTTCCCCTCGGTTGTATGATTGATAAACAAACATCTGCATGATTTGCTTGAACAGGTTTCAACAATTCCACATATTCTAACGCACTTGATTGTAAATCAGCATCTAAACAAACGATATATTGTCCTTCCGCTTTTGCCCAGCCCGCTTGGAGGCAGAGCCTTTCCCTTGGTTACTAGGAAGACGTATAATTTGATCAGCAAACTCTTTTGAAAGCTCTGCTGTTTGATCAACGCTTCCATCATCAACAACGATGACCTCTATATTCTTTTGCTCTTGTTTTTTTAAACATTGTAACGTTTCTACGATATACTTCTCTTCATTATATGCTGGAATAACAATCGATACTGACATGCTATAGCACCTCTTTTTTCTTCCATGCATAAAAGCGTTCTTGAAAAAATGAACGAACATAATCAAGTATTTTAGAACGTTCCGCTTTTTCAGATAGGCCAACATTCAAAAGGGAGTTTGAAGCAACATGATGTATTCCTTTTAGATCTGTTATTTTCTCTCCAGCTTGTACACGTGCTAACCAGGTTGCTCCCATGCCATGACGTCCTTTTTCAAGAAACTCCTCCATACCTATACGACAACCAATGAGGAAAATTCGACTCGCTTCAGACCAATAGGATGCCATAATGGCGACGTCTTCGCTTGTACCAACAAAACGGATACTCTCTGCATCTAAACCTAATTCGTCAACACGTTCTTTCCCTGGTGACCTGCCAGATGGATGTTGATGACAAATGATCGTAGCTCCGCAAAATAGGGCGTTCTTGCTAATGGAATCCATATCTCCAGTAATAAAGTTAGGCTTGATTTGATGTTTTAAAAGCCCGTCCGCTGCCCCATCAACAGCAATAACGATGATTTCTTTTTTCTTAAGAATCGGACGAAGTGCTTCAATATCTTTTTCATAGTCAGTATTGCGAGCGACAATAAACACTTGCTCGCCTCTTAATTGGTCTAAACTTTTAGGCAGCTCTGGCTTTGATTGAAACCAGTGACGCTCTCTTTTAGCAAAGTCAATTGTATTTAGAACGAATTGCTCATAGCACGAAGAATAGTGTTGACGTGCATCAACATCTTTCTTGCGTAATAATGTTTCATCATATGCTTCTAATGTAGCTACTTTATATGATTTTAAGCCTTCAATGAGGTAGAGTTCGTTTCGGTCAATCATCATTTCTTGACCATGATATAGTTTTACTCTTTTTCGATACATATCCTTCACATCAAACACCGCTACACCTGCTTCTAATAAGGTTTCAACATGGCGATGTTGGAATGTACCACTATACGTCGGGTACATATTAATAATTGCTTTTACTTCTGCTTCGAGTAACCCATTTACAGCCACTCCATCTAAATCACAATGCCAAAGAAAAACGATACTTTTTTTCGGTACATATTGGAGTAATTTCTTAGTTTGTTGATGTTCATATACTACTCCATAAATTGGTTCGTTCATACTCATTACCCTCTTTAATCGTTTGTCTATAATATGAACGAATACAGCCATTCTTATGAGTTAACTTGAAAGCTAATTTTGGATTTGTTTAAGCTATCTCTATTTTTCTTTTTATAAAAAAAGAATAAGGCAGCAAAAAAGGATTTAACCTTTTTTGCTGCCTTACTTCATGAAACAAATTAGGATACTTTATTCTCAATTCTTAATTTATCTGCAACCATTGCAATAAATTCAGAATTAGTCGGCTTTGCTTTTGAATGACTCACCGTATACCCAAATAATGACGATATGGAATCAATGTTCCCTCTACTCCAAGCAACTTCAATCGCATGACGAATAGCTCGTTCAACTCGACTTGAAGTTGTATTAAACTTTTTAGCGATATCTGGATATAATACTTTCGTAATCGAACCAAGCAATTCAATATCATTGTAAACCATTGTAATCGCTTCTCTTAAATACATATACCCTTTAATATGAGCTGGTACACCGATTTCATGAATAATATTCGTAATGCTCGCATCTAAATTCAAGCCACCATTGATTGTAAACCATCAGATTTTGATGAAATAAATGATGACGAATTGGAAGATGTAGTAGGTTGGACAAACGATTGATTTTGACCACCAATATCACGAATATTTGTAATTAACACATCCATATCAAATGGTTTTAAAACGTAATATGACGCACCTAATTCAACAGCTTTTTTTGTTACGTCCTCTTGTCCAAACGCGGTTAACATAATAATATTTGGTTTATTTTTTAGCTTTAATGTATTTAATCGCTTTAAAACAGCGAGACCATCTAAATGTGGCATAATAATATCTAAAATTAAAACATCAGGCTCCTTATCTTCCACTAAACTAACACATTCTTGACCATTAAAGGCTGTTCCAATCACTTCCATATCACTCTGAGCTGAAATATACTCATTTAACAAATGAACTAATTCTCGATTATCGTCTGCAATACAAACTTTCACCTTTTGCACAAAAATCCTCCTCTGGTTTACAGTAATAATTCATACTCTACACTATAAGTTCGACATCAACGCTACATTTCCTCTAATTTTTTTATTTTTATTTTGATTTTTTTATAAATACTGTGTTTTTCTTCAGATTCCTCACGTTTTCGATATCATTCGTCATTTGACATCTATCTTTTTATCGTATTTGTCGAATAATCTTTATATTATCATCATATCACACCATGATTAAAACAAATAGAAAAATATTAAAAAACAAGAAGCTAAAACGATTAACTCGCTTTAGCTTCTTGTTGAAGTACACCTGCTTCTTCAAGCATCCATTCAATATGACAACCATACCCAGATGTCGGATCATTTACAAAAACATGAGTGACAGCTCCAACTAGTTTCCCATCTTGAATAATTGGGCTTCCACTCATCCCTTGTACAATCCCTCCTGTAGCCTCAAGAAGTTTCGGATCCGTTACTTTAATTACCATCCCTTTTGTAGCTGGTTGTTGTTGTGGAACGGAACTGATTATTTCAATGTCAAACTCTTGAACCTCTTCTCCCTCTACAACGGTTAATATTTTGGCAGGTCCTTCTTTAACATGCGTTGATAATGATACAGGCATTTTTTCATCATATAATTTATTCTTCAAATTGACTTTATCTAACGTGCCAAAAATGCCAAAAGAACTATTTTTTTCAATTGAACCTAACTTTTCACGCTGTTTTGTTAAACTTGCTAATTTTTCGCCTGGGTCACCATTACTTCCTTTTTCAATTGACGTTACTGATGAACGTACAATTTGACCATCATGAACGACTATTGGTTTTTTCGTATCCACATCAGAAATGACATGTCCTAGTGCACCATATTTCATTGTATCTGGATCGTAAAAAGTCATCGTGCCGACACCTGCTGCCGAATCGCGAATGTATAAGCCCATCCGATACGAATGCTCTCCTTTCGCTTTTACAGGAGTTAATGTTTTCTCATATATTTTTTGATCACGCTTTAAACGAATATCTAATGTACGCTCTTCATCACCAGCTGACTGAACATATTCCCCAACTTGGCTCATATGTTGGATTTCTTCCCCATCAATATGAGTAATCATATCTCCAACTTGAATTCCAGCCTCTTCACCAGGTGATATACTTTCATCATCCGTTTCAACTAGATGATGACCTACAACGAGAACACCTTCTGTATTTAATTTAACGCCAATTGATTGACCACCTGGTATGACTTCTAATTTTGGTATTACTGATACATCGATATTTTTTATAGGGAAATTTCCAACCTCTAGCTTTACTTGGCCTGTCTCTTCAACGGACTCAGTTGAAACAGGAACAGCATTTAATTCACTAACTGCCTCAGTAATGGGCGTAACATCCCCTTCAAAAACGGTCATACTAGTAGGGACTTGACCCCATTTTTGGACGTTTTCTGAAAGTCCTATACTTAAAACAAAAATAAGCAAAACAACTCCGATTCCCTTTCTAATTACATCGCCTCTCATCCACTTCACTCTCCTAGCTCCTTTGCCCACACACCTCCAAAGATGGCTGTAATACTAATGTTGCCTTGCGACTCCACATTTATAACTTCTGAAACAGAAAAAAGCTAACCTTAATTGGTTAGCTTTTGTAATCTTTACACTTTTAACGTTTCCGCTAACTGAATAAGTTCATTTGCGTGTTGTTTCGTCAATTCAGTTACTTCTACACCTGAAATCATTCGTGCTATTTCATTAACTTTCTCTTCTTTAGTTAGCGTATTGACATATGTTTTTACACGATTGTCAACTTCTTCCTTTGAAATATACAAATGAGTATCTGCCATTGCAGCTACTTGTGGTAAATGAGTAATACAAAGCACTTGGGAACCACTTGATATTCGGTGTATTTTTTCTGCAATGGCTTGAGCAACCCGACCACTTACTCCTGTATCAACTTCATCGAAGATAACCGATGTTATCCCTTCCTGATCGGAAAATATTGATTTAATTGCAAGCATAATCCGAGAAATTTCTCCACCAGATGCAACTTTTGCTAAAGGCTTTAATGGTTCGCCTGGATTTGTTGATAGATAAAACTCAATCTCATTTATGCCATCCTCAGTAAATGTTATTGTTTGACCATCAATAGTTGGTGAGGTTTTTGTAATTGGGTGTGGTTTAAACGAAACATCAAATTGCGTTTTTTCCATATAAAGTGACCTTAGCTGAGCATGAATCTCTTCTTTTAATGTTTGAGCTGATTTTTTTCTTAATTTTGTTAATGTTTGAGCTTCGACATATAAATCTTTCCAAGTTGCATCTAATTCAGCTTGTATTTCTGTTAAACGATCATCTTTATGTACAATTGAGTCAAGTTCTTCTTCGATTTTGGCGGCATATTCCATTATTTCTTCAACTGTTGACCCGTATTTCCGCTTAAGCTGTGTGATTTCATGTAAACGACTTTCTACAATTTCTAATCTCGCAGGATCAAATTCTATAAGTTCCATCTTATTCCTAATTGTGAATGCCGCTTCCTCTAATAAATAAAAGCTGTTACTGACTGATTCATGTAAATCAGCAAGCTCACTGTCAATCGTTGCTGCTTCCTCCAAATGAGCTGAAGCATTTGATAGAAAATCTAACCCTCTATTTTCTCCGTATAAGCTTTGGTAACTATCTTGCAACAATGTAAATAACTTTTCACTATGCTGCAATTTATATCGTTCTTCTAGGAGCCGCTCATCCTCTAATGGCTCGAGCTTCGCTTCTTCAATTTCATTTAGCTGAAATTGATACAAATCAACTTTTTGAGCCATTTCTTGTTCATTTGTACTAAATTGTTTGATTTTTTTCTGAAGCTGAAGGACTTTTTGGTATAACTCCTTATATTCCTGCTTCGTCCTCGCCAAAGGTTCCTTAGCGAATTCATCTAACATTTGAATGTGATATTCTGGCTGTAATAAGCTTTGATGCTCATGCTGGCCGTGAATATCAACAAGTGCTTGTCCAACCTCTCGTAAAATGGCAATCGTTACTAACTTCCCATTAATCCTGCAAATACTTTTCCCTTGAGCTGTAATATCCCGGCGTAGAATAAACATTTGGTCAGATACGTCAATTCCTAGCTCTTTTGCTTTTTCTAACGTTCTATGACCTTCATCAACCTGGAAAAGGCCTTCAATTTCTGCACGTTGTTCACCATATCGAACATAATCGGATGAACCTCGCCCACCTAATAATAAACCAATCGCATCGATAATCATTGATTTCCCTGCTCCCGTTTCTCCAGTAAGAACCGTTAGCCCTTTATCAAAGGTTACCGTTACTTGATCAATAATGGCAAAATGTTTAATCGACAGTTCGACTAACACGCCTACATCACTCCTAAAGCATTTCTAAAAAGCGTTCAGTTAATGACAAACCTTTATCTTTCGTTTTACATATAATTAATATCGTGTCATCTCCACAAATCGTCCCCATAATTTCAGGCCAATCTAAGTTGTCAATTAACGCCCCAATCGCATTTGCATTACCTGGCAGTGTTTTCATGACTATTAAGTTCTCAGACCGATCAATACTAACAAAGCTATCCATAAGGGAACGCTTTAATTTCTGTAAAGGATTAAAACGTTGGTCAGCCGGCAAGCTATATTTATAACGCCCATCCATCATCGGAACTTTTACAAGGTGGAGCTCCTTAATATCTCTGGATACCGTTGCCTGTGTCACATTATAGCCAGCTAGTCTTAATTGTTCGACTAATTCATCTTGAGTCTCCACTTCATTATTCGTAATAATTTCGCGAATTTTAATATGACGTTGTCCTTTATTCATAACCATTCACCTATTTTCTCTTCATATCTCACTACTTTCATTATCTACATAAATTAGACAGAATACAATAAGAAAATCTAGAAACACTTCTTATTAAAAAAAGAAGTGCCATAGCACCTCTTCTAAACCGATTTTAACTGATTATGAGCCCGTTCTACAACCGTCTCAATCGATACAGCTTGACTAATCTTCGCTTTACTCGCTTCCTCTTGCACTTGTAAATGTAGTAAAAACTCAATATTCCCTTCTCCACCTTTGATCGGCGAATAGTCCAGTCCTAATACTGAATACCCCACTTCTACAGCAAACGTCGTCATTTGTTCAATAACAGTTCGGTGTACGTTAGGATCTCGTACAATTCCTTTCTTCCCAACCTGCTCACGGCCTGCTTCAAACTGTGGCTTAATTAACGCAATAACATCGCTCGAAGGTTGCAACAATTGCTTTAATACAGGAAGGATTAAGCGAAGTGAAATAAATGAAACGTCCATACAAGCAAAGTTTGGTAACCCCTCTTGTAAATCAGTTCGATTAACATAACGGAAGTTTGTTCTCTCCATTACGATCACACGCTCATCCTGTCTCAGTTTCCAAGCGAGTTGATTATAACCGACATCAATCGCATAAACCTTTTTAGCACCATTTTGCAAAGCACAATCGGTAAAGCCGCCAGTAGATGCACCAATATCAATGACGAGCTTATCTTGAAGTGTGATTGAAAAAACGTGAAGAGCCTTCTCTAATTTCAACCCACCACGGCTAACGTATGGAATAACATTTCCTTTTACTAGTAATGGTGTTGTTTGCTCAACTTTTAAACCTGGTTTATCGAGTCGTTCAGTACCAGAAAAAACGAGGCCAGCCATAATTGCTCGCTTCGCCTTTTCTCTCGTTTCAACTAAACCACGTTCAACTAGTAATACATCAACTCTTTCTTTCTTAGCCATTATATTACGCCCTTTGTCTACGCTTTGGCAATAAAGTATCCAGCTGATCGACTACATTAGCTGAAGTTAATCCTACTTCTTCAAGTAGTTCCTTTACACTACCATGCTCAATAAATTCATCAGGAATTCCCATACGCTTCATCGTTACCATATATTGATTTTCTTGGAAAAACTCAAGCACCGCACTACCAAAACCACCTTGTAATGCTGCTTCTTCAATCGTAAGTACAGGAATATTTTGCTTTGCTATTTCATGTAACAATGCTTCATCAAGCGGTTTAACGGAGTTAGCGTTTACTAACTTAACATATACACCTTGCTTTTCTAACGTTTTGATCGCTTCCTCCGCAACAGGAATCATCGTACCAAATGTCAAAATACAAGCATCTGAACCTTCGTTTAGAACTTCCCACTTACCTATCGGCACGTTTTTAAGTTGCTTGTCCATTTTCACGCCATAACCATTTCCACGCGGATAACGAACAGCAATCGGTCCATCGTCGTATTGTATTGCTGTATAAATCATATGCTGAAGTTCATTCTCATCTTTCGGCATTAAAATTCTCATATTCGGCAAATGACGTAAAAATGCTATATCAAACACGCCTTGATGCGTTTCACCATCTGCTCCTACTAAACCAGCACGATCAATTGCAAACATAACGTTTAAATTTTGTCGGCAAATATCATGTACAACTTGATCATACCCACGTTGCAGGAACGTTGAATAGACAGCAAAGACTGGTTTCATCCCTTGTGTAGCTAAACCGCCCGCCATCGTTGTTGCGTGCTGCTCAGCAATTCCAACATCAAACATCCGATCTGGAAATTCCTTCGCAAAAACATCCAATTTCGTCCCACCAGGCATTGCAGCTGTCAAGGCGACAATTCGCTTATCATCTCGTGCAATCTTTTTCAACGTTTCAGCGAAAACGCCACTATAGCTAGGTGGACCTGGCTTTTTAACAACTTCACCAGATTCCATTTTATACGGACCTAACCCATGCCAAGTCCCTTTTGCATCTAATTCAGCCGGCTTGTAGCCTTTTCCTTTTTTCGTAAGTACATGAACCAGCACTGGCCCCTTTGTTTTTTTCGCGTATTTCATATTTTCAGCCAAATCGTCTAAATCATGTCCATCAACAGGACCTAAATACGTAAAGCCTAATTCTTCAAAGAATATTCCTGATACTAATAAATATTTTAAACTATCCTTCACACGCTCTGCTGTTGCAGCTATTTTACCACCAAACGCCGGTATTTTTTTAATTAATTGCTCTAGCTCCTCTTTCGCCTTTTTATACTTCCCTGCCGTACGAAGACGCCCAAGAACATTATGAAGAGCACCAACATTAGGAGCAATCGACATTTCATTATCATTGAGGACAACAATGATGTCTGTTTGCTCGTGACCAATATGATTTAATGCTTCTAGAGCCATACCACCCGTTAGGGCACCATCTCCAATAATAGCAACAACGGATTCATCACTACCCTTTAAGTCACGAGCAGTCGCCATTCCCATAGCTGCAGATAGCGATGTAGAACTATGACCTGTTTCCCAAACATCATGCTCACTCTCATTACGCTTTGGAAAACCACACAAACCTTTATATTGACGAAGTTGGTCAAATTGACCTGCCCTTCCCGTCAAAATTTTATGAACATACGCTTGATGCCCAACATCCCAAATAAATTTATCTTTTGGACTTTCAAATAACTGATGCAATACAAGTGTTAATTCAACTACACCTAAATTGGGTCCTAAATGACCACCTGTTACGGATAGTTTTTCAATTAAAAATTGTCTAATTTCATTCGCTAGTTGCTTAAGCTGTTCATTAGAATAATGCTTTAATTCGCTTGGGTCTGTAAATTCCTCTAGATTCATAAAGGAACCCTCACTTTCGCGTCAATTTATCTTTTTTCTTTTTCCCATTATTAGTAGAGAATACTTTAATCTTTAATCTTACCTCTAAAAGATATAATAATCTACCAACCTGGAAAATAATCGGCGTCGAATAATGTATAGCAAGTGTTTTTCCGATCGCCTTTCCACCAACTGTAAGTGCTGCCACCACACTAGTAAATAATACAGAAATCGCTAAGTATTGTACAGATGTATCTCCGTATCCTATACGCATAGCTATCTGAAGAACTACATAGGCAGATGCGGTACCACTAATAATACCGGAAATATCTCCAATGACATCGTTACAAAAATTAGCGAAACGATCGGCATTCCGTGTTATTTGAACAGCCTGTTTCGCACCTTTTAATCGTTCAGATGCCATTGCATGAAATGGTTTTTCATCTGCAGCCGTAGCTGCTACACCTATTGTATCAAAGAAGACACCTATAACAACAATCATAAACACAATAATAGTTCCAATAGCCCACGTTACACCGCTTAATATGAACGTTGAAATAACTGAAAAAATAGCCGCTAGCACCAATGTGATAACGGCAATCCAAATACTCCAATGTATCGATTTTTGAATATGTTTCATTTATTTAGTCGTCACCTTTTTAAGGGATTTTATGTAAGAGAGTGGTCATTTAAAGAGTAAACTCTGTAGCTTAGGTCCAGTAGGATTTCCCATCTCAGTTCCAATGCGTCGCCGCACTGGTGGTTTCCCTTTAAACTGAGATTGGCGCTGTCGCCAGTCGCCAGACTGGATTACCACTTAGTCTACACTGCAATCCTCTTTAAATGTCGTTCGAACAGTCTAGGAGTTTTCCTCAGCAATCCCGTGCCAATCTTTTATCCTCTTTTGCAGAGACGATTTCATATAGGTAAAATATTTGATTGTTGGCCGACAATCAAAATATTTCTTGTTCTATAATCCCCTCGTTCTCCACTCAAGGCAGGCTACGCTGCAGACAAGTCCCTACTTGCCTTACAGGTTCATACCCAAATTCCTTACTCAATATAATATTGAACGGATATTTAGGCCTCCACAGTAAAAGGGTCAACGCCCACATGCCTTTGTGGATCGCCCTTTTACCTTTTCTCCCAGCTTAAACCCAAGGCTGGCGCCTCAAGCCAAAACAAGGAGCTTCATCGATGTGCCCTTTGGCGGATTTTTAGGCCCGCCTTCAAAATTGGAGGACTGACTAGAATACTGCACCACTCTCGTGTTAGACCATTATATCACGCTGTCTATGAAAATCTCAATGGTAATAGGTGGACTTAGTGGTCACGATTTGCTACATATTCAGTTAAATCCACTAACAGCTTAGAATCTATCTCGATATCGTATATATATTCCTTTGCTAACTTGATATGCTCAGAAAGTTTTTGTTTTGCTGCATCTAATCCTAGTAAATTGGGATATGTACTTTTATTGTTGTTTTGATCACTCCCAACAGGCTTTCCAATTAATACCGTATCACCTTCAACATCTAGAATATCATCTTTAATTTGGAAGATCAGCCCAAGCTCCCTGGAGAAGTTCCGCAATTGCTTCATTTCATCTACATTTGCTCCAGATAAAATGGCTCCAGACATAACAGATGCTGTTAATAAATCACCTGTTTTATGTTGATGGATAAAGATGAGTTCATCTAATGTAAGTTGCTGATCCTCACCTGCCATATCAGCTACCTGACCGCCAACCATACCTGCTGGGCCGGCAGCTTGTGAAATTTCACGAATTAGCTCTACTTTCTGAGTAGTGGAAACAGCTGCATCTAAATTAGCAATAACCTCAAAGCTATACGTTAGCAATGCATCTCCAGCTAATATTGCCAATGCTTCACCAAACACTTTATGATTTGTAGGTTTCCCTCTTCGCAAATCATCATCGTCCATTGCAGGCAAATCATCATGTACAAGCGAATATGTATGAATCATCTCCAATGCACAAGCTACATCAAGACCTTTCTCCATTGAAACGCCAAAGCTTTGTAAAGTTGCAAATACAAATGCAGGACGAATTCTCTTCCCTCCTGCATTTAAAGAATATAGCATTGCTTCTTTTAATTGTTCAGGTGCCTGTATCGCATTTATATGCTCGGGAAGTCGTTTTTCTATAAGTTGTTTACTGCACTTTAAAAAGGTAGTAAGCTCCTTCACGATGATTCTTCCTCCTGGAAGCTCAAGATTTCTACTTCGCCATCCTCGTGCAAAATTTGATCCATTTGTTTCTCGACCTTTTCAAGTTTTTCATGGCATAGCTTCGACAATAGCATTCCTTCCTGGAACATCGAGATCGCTTCCTCAAGAGGTACATCACCTTGTTCGAGCTTATCAACCACTTTTTCTAGTTCTGACATCGCTTCTTCAAATGATTTTTCCTTCTGTTCTATCATAGCTTTATTCCTCCTCCATAAACGAACTTACCTTTTCGACATTGCTGTGAACAAACCCATCTTTTAATCTGACCGTTATTTGTGAACCCCTCTTTACATTTTTCACAGATTTAACTAACTTATTATTCTCATCATAAGTCAGATTATAACCACGTTCCATTAATCGTAGGGGACTTAAAAGCTTTAATTCATTCATTTTCTGTTCAAAAGGAATCTGCTTACGTTTAAGCTGTTCTAGCATCGAGACTTTTAATCGATCTTTTAGCCTTTGTTGTTGTTCCTTTACTTGTTTCCATTGATGTTGTGGGTGTACAGATACTAATTGCTGATCAAGCCTTTGTAGTATATGTACTGGCTGAACGAGGCGATTTTCCATTGCTCGTTTTAAACGATCTAATGTCACATCCAACTGTTGCTCCTTTTGTTTGAGTAATTGCTCAGGATAACGGAACGCATACGACCTTGAAGCTCTCCGATGACGCTCTTTTTCCCGGGAAATCACTTCATTAACTCTTCTGTTAAGCCGTAATGTCAAATCGTTTAATTGCCGTTTTAACTCTAGAATATCAGGTACAGCTAATTCGGCTGCACCTGTCGGAGTTGGTGCACGTAAATCTGCTACAAAGTCACTAATCGTAAAATCTGTCTCATGGCCGACAGCTGAAATGATAGGAACACGAGCAGCAGCAATTGTTCTTGCTACACTTTCATCATTAAAAGCCCAAAGCTCTTCTATAGATCCACCACCACGCCCAATAATTAATACATCGAAGCAGGCTGCAATTTCAACACGCTGAATCGCCTTCTGAATAGACGCTGGTGCTTGTTCTCCTTGGACGAGTGCAGGGAGTAGCGTTATTTGGGCAACTGGGTACCGACGCTTTATCGTTGTCACAATATCACGTATTGCAGCTCCTGTTGGTGACGTAATGACAGCAATTCGCTCAGGAAAACGTGGTATAGGCTTCTTTCTTTCCTCTGCAAACAACCCTTCTTTTTCAAGCGTTTGCTTCAGCTTTTCATATGCAAGAAATAAGTTCCCGATTCCATCAGGCTGCATTTCTTTTGCATAAAGCTGATATTGACCATAAGGCTCATAGACATTCATTTCTCCACGGATTAAAACTTTCATTCCGCTTTCAGGATCAAACGTTAAATAACGGTTATGACCAGCAAACATGACCGCTTGAACACGTGAGTTTTCATCCTTCACAGTAAAATAAATATGTCCCCGACTATGGCGCTTGACATTTGAAAGCTCTCCTCTTATCCAAACGTTTTGTAAAATAGGGTCATACTCAAATTGATTTTTAATATATCGAGTTAACTCCGTAATCGTAAATATCGATTTAGCGGACATCTGATCACCTATTTCCGTTGTTGTGCGGATTGTATCGTATTTTCTAAAAGCATCGTAATCGTCATCGGTCCAACACCGCCAGGTACTGGTGTAATATAAGATGCTTTCTCCTTCACTTCATCAAAGTCTACATCTCCACAAAGCTTCCCATCAACACGGTTAATCCCGACATCAACAACTACGGATCCTTCTTTCACGTCATCTGCTTTAATAAATTTTGGACGCCCTACTGCAACAATTAAGATATCTGCCTGAGTTGTTAAAGCTCTCATATCCCTTGTACGTGAATGGCAATAAGTAACCGTTGCATTTTCATTTAACAGCAATTGACCTACTGGCTTTCCGACAATATTACTACGGCCAACGACAACAACATGTTTTCCTTCTAACGGAAGCTCAGCTTCTTTAAGCATTTCGACAACGCCATAAGGTGTACACGGTAAGAAAGTATCTTCACCCGTCATCATTTTTCCAATATTAATCGGATGAAAACCATCAACATCTTTTTCAGGTGCAATTCGCTCAATAACTGCTTGTTCAGAAATGTGAGACGGTAAAGGTAATTGTACTAATATACCATCAATCGCTGGGTCTTGATTCAATAGATCAATTTCATTTAACAGTTCTTCTTCAGAAATACGATCCGAACGTTCAATTAATTTCGAATAAATACCAACATCAGCACAAGCCTTTTGCTTTGCTCGAACGTAGGTTTGTGAAGCCGGATTTTCCCCAATTAATATAACAGCAAGTCCAGGCGTAATGTCCTGAGAAATTAATTTTTGAACCTTTTCTTTCATCTGCTCTCTTTTTTTTGAAGCCAGCTCTTTTCCATTTAATAATTGTGCACTCATTACTCTTCCCCCTTAATTGTTTCAAGTGCTTTAGATAGCACACCATTCACAAATTTCCCTGATTCTTCACCGCCAAACGCTTTTGCAAGCTCAATCGCCTCATTTAATGTGACATTGACAGGAATATCATCTATGTATTTCATTTCAAATACCATCATTCTCACAATTGCACGATCAACAAGTCCCATTCGACTAATTGTCCAGCCTTGTAAACTGTGTGTGATGATTTCATCAATTTCAGGTAAATAATTACTCGTCCCATTAACTAGCTCTAAGAAAAACTCACTAGCTTCTTCTCCCTCATCTAAGACACTTTCGATTGCCTGTTCCTTATCACTTTTTGCTAGATCCATTTGGTACAAAGCCTGCGCAGCTCGTAACCTCGCTACTCTTCGATTCATTCGTTTGACTCCTTTTACCGTTAACTTGCATTTGTTATGTTGATAGCATACCATGTTTTCTTTTCAAAGAACAACGCCTTTTACGTGCATTAACATTTATAAAAGCATTATTTCAGTTAATCGTAAAAAAGTATTCCCTTACTAAAAGTATCTTGACTAATTTGTTTATTGGTCCGATGCATTTTAGGAGACCAGTAATTCTCAAGGTAATGTTTATAATCACTAATTTGCTTATAGTAAGACATTAGTTGGATCGTTGATTATTTTTCACTAACACACCTACCAAATATTGAATAGTAAAATATATTAACTTCATTTCAGGCTTTTCATTTCTCCTCCTTTAATATTCTGTACTTTTTTTATTTTATTCCCCTAAGTCATTTGGAAGGAAAACTCCCGGCATTAAGGAACTAAAATGTACTCACAGAGTGACCAACTGATAAAAGAAGACAGCCTAAGGTTCCCCCAAGGCTGTCTCCAACTCTATGATTACACTTCCTCTGGATTTTGTTCAATGGTCTCAAATTGAACGCCAACAACGTGAACATTTATTGCTTGAACGTCAATTGCAGTCATCGTTTGTAATGCTTGCTTAATGTTCGATTGAATCAAGTTAGCTACATTAGGAACGCTTACCCCGTAAGTTATCACTACTGATACATCAATAATAATACCATCTTCCTCAAGCTCGACTTTAACCCCTTTTCCGTGGTTCTTTCGTCCAAGCTTCTCGGCAACATCTGTAGCAAAATTCCCGCGCATTGTCGCCACACCATCAACTTCTGAGGCAGCAATCCCCGCAATCACTTCAATAACTTCTGGAGAAATTTCTACTTTCCCAAGCTCTGATTTTTGCTCTTCCAACTCTAAACCATTGTTTTCGTTCATAGTCTTCCCTCCTACTTAGTATTTAATCGAGTGAAACCGACATAACGTCATGTTCTTCTAAGAATTTTGTATTAAAGTGGCCTGAAACAAATGTTTCATGACGCAATAATCGTAAATGGAATGGAATGGTCGTCTCAACTCCTGGTCCTTCTACTTCAAATTCTTCTAAAGCACGAATCATTTTGGCGATTGCTTCTTCTCGAGTTGCACCATGGGTAATGACTTTTGCAATCATCGAATCATAATATGGTGTTATCATATAATTTGGATAAGCAGCGGAATCCACACGAACACCTAAACCACCCGGTGCCAAATATTGCTGGATCCGACCTGGTGCTGGCATGAAATTCTTAGCTGGGTTTTCAGCGTTTATACGGCATTCAATTGACCAGCCTGAAAACGTAATATCTTCCTGCTTATAGGAAAGTTCTTCGCCACTAGCTACGCGAATTTGCTCTTTTATTAAATCAATTCCTGTAACCATTTCTGTAACAGGATGTTCTACTTGGATACGGGTATTCATTTCCATAAAATAGAAATCACCATTATTATGATCATAAATAAATTCAACTGTACCAGCACCCGCGTACTGAACTGCCTTAGCAGCATTCACAGCCGCTTCACCCATCTCCTGTCTTTTCTGTTCGGAAATAGCCGGAGAAGGTGTTTCTTCTAGAAGCTTTTGTAATCGGCGTTGAATACTACAATCACGTTCACCTAAGTGAATTGTATTTCCATGTAAATCCGCTAATACTTGAATTTCAACATGGCGAAAATCTTCAATATATTTTTCTATATAAACGCCTGGGTTTCCAAAAGCTGTTGCAGCTTCTTGTTGGGTAATGTTCATTCCCTTTTTTAACTCCTCTGGTGTCCGGGCAACACGTATCCCTTTTCCGCCGCCCCCAGCTGTTGCTTTTATAATAACAGGGAATCCGATTTCATTAGCCACCTCTAGCCCATCTTCTACAGTTTCCACGATTCCTTTTGAACCAGGAACAATCGGTACACCCGCTTTTTCCATTGTTTTTCGGGCAACATCCTTTGTTCCCATTTGACTAATTGCACTTGGGCTCGGGCCGATAAATGTAATATTACATGCAGCACAGATTTCAGCGAAATCAGCATTTTCTGCTAAAAAACCGTACCCTGGATGGATGGCATCTACTTCAGTTAAAGTTGCCAAACTCATAATATTTGTGACATTTAAATAGCTCTGATTTGAAGCAGTAGGACCAATGCAATACGCTTCATCTGCTAAATGGACATGTAACGAATCTTTATCCGCTTCCGAATAAACCGCTACCGTTTCAATATTCATTTCGCGGCATGCACGAATAATTCGTACCGCAATTTCCCCTCTATTAGCAATTAATACTTTTTTAATCATGTGCTCTCTCTCCTATTTTATGCAGGCTCCACTACAAATAATGGTTGACCGTATTCAACAAGCTCCCCATTCTCAGCTAAAATTTCAACAATTTTGCCGCTTACCTCAGCCTCAATTTCATTCATTAATTTCATTGCCTCAACAATACATACTACAGAATTAGCTTGTACTTGATCACCTTTTAACACATATGGGTCAGAATCAGGTGACGGAGCAGAATAAAACGTTCCAACCATCGGTGATGTAATAGTATGTAAATTGTCGTTTGTTGCTTGTGTTACTTGCACTTTTTCACCTTCACTTTTTGAAGTTTGAGGAGCTTGAGCTGCTTGTGTAGGTGAAGCATGTGGAACTACCGGTGTTGGAGCAGCCGTTTGCTGAATAGCTACTGGTGCTTGTCCAACTACTTGAACCTCTTTTTGTTTTCTTAATACAAGCTTTGAACCTTCTTGCTCAAATTTCAACTCATCCACATTTGATTCATCTAATGCTTTAATTAAATCCTTTAATTCATTTACTGTTAACATTTCACATTTGCACTCCTTTATTTGAAAAACGTAAAAACAGCTTATTAGCAGTTTTGCTACGTCTTATCAATAATTAATTTCATCTAAAAATTGATTTTACTTACATTCGACAAAACAGACGTATAATCCTGCTTATGCTTTTTTAAGATGACTCTTCCTCGCTTACCTCGATATCAGCTGTACGAGGAGTATAATCTTTCTTATATTGACGGAATACTGGAAACTCAGATAAATTTTCAGGGATCTTTCCGTCTTCTAATAAGATGATTTTAACAATATTTTTATTGCGGGCCATATGATATTTATCGCCATACTCGTTTTCTTGCGTATATCGCTTTAAGCTTTGATAATCTTCCTCTTGATCGATACTTTATATGTACCTTCTTCCTCATCTTCAATTTGTTGCTCAAAGCCAACTTCAAACTCTACAATTTGAATATGGTCATTTTTCATATTACGCGTTTGCTCAAGTACTGCTTTCGCTCCTTCAGTTAAATCATTCCATTCCATTTCATAATCGCTCCTCATTTTATGATCTTTGCGTATTATATCAAAGAACGATCGTACAGTCATCTTTACTTGAAAAAAAACGCTATCTGTTTTTCTTCTAAGTATGGTGGTATGTTGTTACAAAAGTCTTTATTTCATATGGTAGAAAAAACTCTATCTGAAAAACAGATAGAGCCTTTCTAAATCATAACACCTTATTATTGGCCACCTGTATGTCCAACAGCAACACTTGTTTCATCTAAGTTAAGGCTTAGCTGTGAAATAGTTAATTGTAATAGTTCATTTGCCTGTTCTCTCGTGAGCTCTTCTGCTTGAACGAGCACTCGAACTTGCTCCTGATCTGCTAACACTAGTGCATCATCAAACCCTTTGGCAATAATCAATTGCTCCAAAACAACTTCATCATTTTGAAGTTGGTGCAAATCTGCCTCTAACTGATGAGCTTCTGCCTTTTCTTCAGCAGTTGCTTCTTCAGATGCCCGAATTTTCGTATATTCTTCTTTTAGGCGGTCACGGTTTGCTTGCATTTCCATGCGGATCGTCGTAAACGTTTCATTGGATGAAATCGTTGATATTTCCCCATATTCTCCTTCTTCAAAATTTAAATCAAGTTCATCCGCGATATTACCTAAAACAGCATTAGCATCATTATTTTCAATTTCGCTTTCTTCTATATTTTCACCATCAGTTTCATTTGCTTCACTTTCTGGGGCCGTGTCTAGATCCTCATCGGAATAAGCAAAATCGTTTTGCGATGGATCTGACGGAATAACATAATAGACTGATAGGACAATAATAAGACTAAGCATCGTTAATAACCAAACTGTTTGTTTTTTAAGACCATTTAAGAACCCTCCTTAGTTTTCTTTGGCATTACAGAAATACGATGTGTTGGTACATCTAATACTCGGCTTACTGCTTCAACAACTTGACTTTTTGTATTGGCATTATCTACTCCATGAGCAACAACGAGCACCCCTTTTACTTCTGGTTTTTCTTTATGAGTAAGGATTGGAACTTCCTTATCACCTTCTCGAATAATGACAACTTGCTCCTCTTTCGTACGATCGTCTACAGATCGCTGACCACCTTCGCGATCTGTTTCATCTGTTAGCTGTTCTTTCGTCACACTATCTCTTTCATAAATCGCTCGTTCCGTTTCAGCTAAATTCACCATGACGGAAACATCTGATAACCCAATCATTTGCTCCAATAACTCTTTGAGTTGATTTTCATAGCGCATTTCATAATCTTCCATTGAGTTTGGCTCTGGAGAACTGTCCCTTTTAAACGCTTCCTCAACCTGAGCCGATTCATCTTTTTCTTCGTTATAAACAGGCAAAGTTTGATCGTTATTATCTTGATGGGTTAGAAGGTTTCCTGTAATCATAAGGCAACACCTAAACAACCAAGCAAGACCAAATAATGGAGAGGGAGCCGACGTTTTTTTCCGTTATCAGGTTTTTTCATTAAAGACTGGAGCCATTTTTGATCCTTTTCTTCATTTTGTTTCACTTTGCTTGTTTCCCCCCTTCCCAAGCAACAATAATCTTTTCTTCTGGCACATCCCAATTATGAGCAAGGAATTGTTGAACTTCTTCCAATGGATCCTCTTCCTCTTTTTCTTCTACGTCTTCTTTATGATTTGTCTGTGTGACTTGAATATGAACAGGTTGAACGATCTCTACCTCTGTCTCTTGCTGTTCTTCTAATTCCTTTGAAACAAACGTATGAATACTCTCTAAAGCCTCCATCGCATCGTGCATCGTTTCAAGACCTTCTTTCCATACTAGTTCAACCTCAACACTTGCCAATTCCAAATCATATCCTTCTTTTAATCCTTCTTTTACTTGATTCTCTAATTGGACAGCCATCTGTTCAGAAATATATGCACGTTGTCCCAACTCTATCTCTTTTTTTTGCAAATTTATTGCTTCATGCACGATTTTTTCTGTTTCATCCGTTTGAATCGATAATGAAACTAGCCATTCATCCACATCCTCGGTAAAAATCGACAACAACGGCTGCAACATAGCAACTAATAATAACAGTCCAACGACCATCTTCACATATCGTTGCATATGTGAATTTGGAAGGATCATCTCTAAAATTGTTGCTAACAAAATAATTAAAATTATCGTCGTCAACCATCCTGTTAAGCTTCCCACATGTTTACCTCCTCACCTAACCATTAATGACACATTACCAGCTGCGATCATGATTGTAATAGCTAAAAAGAACATCAAACAAACAACAGCTAAAGCCGCAAATACAAATATTACCGCTTTACCAATGATCGATAAGCATTCAATAATTGGTCCACCTCCGAGCGGTTGTAAAATAGCCGCTGATAAATTAAAAATAATCGCAAGTGAAAGGACTTTTAGTGCTGGAAAAGCACATAACATTAACAAAATCGCAAGTCCCGCTAACCCGACCGTATTTTTTAGCAATAGTGAAGCACTCATGACCGTATCTGCTGCATCAGTGAACATTCTTCCTACAACTGGTACGAGGTTTCCAGCTAAAAACTTCGCAGTTCTAACTGTAACACCGTCTGTAACCGCTGTTGCTGCACCTTGTACGGAAATAACACCAAGAAATACGGTTAAGAATATTCCTAAAGCCCCAACAGCTACATTCCTTAGAAAGGTTGCGAGCTTCGACACTTTGTAATGGTTTGTAAGGGTACTAACTATGCTTAAAACCGCTGATAGAAACAATAACGGTAAAACGATTTTTTGAATTAACAAACCGCTTATATTCACAAGGAAAATGATTAACGGGTGAAAAAGAGCAGCTGTTGTAATATTTCCAATCGCCGCCATCATCGCCAGCATAAGTGGAAGTAAGGCAATCATAAAATGAATCATCGAATTAACCGCTTCTGTTGCATACGTTATGGCCACACGAAAACTATTTAAGGCAATAATCATTAACACCATATACGTCATGGCATAAGCAACCTTACTGACTGTTTGTTGTTCAAATGCATTTTGCAGTGATTGAAGAATCATACAAAAAACGGTCAAAAGAATGAGCGATCCTAGCAATTTCCCATTTACAAGTAGTTCATGGAGAAAATATTTAATGAAGCCAATTCCCCATTCTTTTATTGAAAATTGCTTGTCCCCTCTTATAAACTCCATGAGTGATCCTTTTTGGCTTTCTGGGAGAAATCCGCCGTAATCGCGTGATAATTCTTCCCAGTATTCCCCTATCTCATCTAATTGTAAATTGTCAACTTGCTGTTCAATAAACCCTTCTTCCTGTATTCCTTCTTCTTCAGCGAACGTAACGATTGGATGTACTACTAAATAAAAAAGAGCAACTAGTATAATGAACAATATTCGCTTCAATAAAGAGCACCTCAACCTTCTTTTTAGGTTGGCAATAATGACAACACCATTTCAATCACAGCTGTTAAAATAGGAATCGCAAGGACAAGTATCAAGATTTTCCCAGCTAGTTCAATTTTAGAAGCTATAGCAGCTTGTCCAGCGTCTTTTGCAATCTGTGCCCCAAACTCGGCAATATAGGCGATCCCAATAATCTTTAAAATCGTCTGTAAGTACATCATATTGAGATCCGCACGCTCGGCTATACCTTCTAGCATATCAATGATTTTGACAACCTCATCGATAAGAAATAAAAAGATTAATACACCTACAAATACCGTCAGCATAAAGGCAAACATCGGCTTTTGCTCTTTGACTACTAGGCTAGGAAGGTTGCGATTAAACCTAACCCAACAATTTGAATAATATCAATCGCTACTCACCTCACCCTTGAAACAAAAACACGCCTCTAATTTTTTGGAATAAATCATCAACGATCGTTGCGACCATATACAATACAACAACAAAACCTATTAATGTCACCCAATGTGCCCAATCTTCTTTTCCCATCTGCTTTAAGACCGTGTGAATCATCGCGACGACGATGCCAATTCCCGCAATTTGAAAGATGGTGTTCACATCATACATCACAACCTCTCCTCCTCCTTACACCAATAAGATGACGACCAATAACCCAGCTAAGAAGCCTAAGCTTTTCACCATCTTTTCATAACGATGCTGCTTCTCTCTTGCTTCCTGTTCCTCTCTTGCCAAATGTGCTAATGTTAAATGAATTTGCTTTTGCTGTTGCTCAAGGTCGTGTTGGCCAAGTGTTGAACCAAACTGCAGCATCACTTCACGCTCACTATCTAATAGAGCAGTTGTATTCCATACATCTTTAATGCTAGCTTGCCAAGCTTCAAAAGCACTGCACTCCTTCTCAAAAAGCTTTTCAGAAAAACGTTGGAAAAGCGTGCTTACCGGCTTCGGAAGTTGTTTCGCAATGTGATCTGCAGCTTCTGCTAGAGGTGTAAGGCCATACATCATTTCCGCTTCCAACGATTGAACGGCAACCTTTAATTGTCTTAATTGTTTTGGCCGGTCACTTAAACGTTTGGCATATTCAAATCCAATCCACGTTGTCACGATAATGATCATCAGAGAACCTAATAGTTTCACGACACGGTCACCAAATCTTTCTTATCCTGGTTTCTAATTCTTCTTATTACACCTGGCTTATGGGTTCGAGTTAATTCTATACAACGCTCAAAGGCATTCATTTCAAATAATGGCTTTAACGACGGACGTTTCTCAATCTCTTCTAGTGAATACCCGTGTGCCGTTGTCATTACTTTTACACCTGCATGAAGTGCCTCTTGAACGGCTAACACATCTTCTTTTCTTCCAATTTCATCAACGATGAGAACATCTGGACTCATCGAACGTATAAGCATCATCATTCCTTCAGCCTTCGGACAACCGTCTAACACATCAACACGTGCACCTAGCTCTAGTTGAGGAACACCGTGTAAGCTTGCTGCAATTTCAGAGCGCTCATCGACTATCCCAACCTTTAATGCTGGTATTTTTCTCTTATCAAATCCTTTGCTAACAATTCGTGCTAAATCTCGCAATAGTGTCGTTTTTCCTGTTTGTGGTGGTCCGATTAAAAGCGTATTACACCAGCGTCCTTCATAGATCTTTGATACTAAAGGCTCTGCTGAACCAATAGCTTGTCTTGCGATCCGTATGTTAAATGAGCTTATATCTCGTAACGTTTTTACATGACCTTTTTCTAAAATAACTTTCCCCGCCAAACCAACCCTATGACCACCTTTTATCGTTATAAAGCCACGACGTAGCTCTTCTTCAAAGGCGTAAATTGAATATTGACTTAGTTGATTGAGCACATACTTGGCCTCCTCTCGTGTTACAACATAAACATCACCTCTATAGCGAGGGTAATGAGGAAGCCCAGCTGCAATTACCTCTAATGGTTTATGGACTCGTAAGCGTATTTCTTCTATTTTTGAGAAAACCGTTTGATCCAGTTGCTTAAGCAATTGTTTTATCGAATCAGGTAAAATAGGATGAATTTCGTGGATCATGTCTTCTCCTCCTTTCTTATTTTGAAAGACCAACTAAAATGAGCGATACGCCTGATGCAATAAATGCAATTTTCATGAAAGAAAGCTGATCTTTCATCCCAATTAAACCAATCGTAATCGATAGAACTAAAACTGTTGGTCCAATTATTGCTAATGCTGCATTTATTGCAATTGCTTTTTCGACACTATTAAAGCGCATCATTAGCATTGCTGCTGTTAATTCAATTAAACCTGATACCACTCGTAAGCCAACCATTATTAATAATGCTATCTCAATAGAAAAAAACCATGTTTTCATCCTGCCACCCCAATACACTCACTTTGTACAACCTATGTGATAAAGGTGAAATTAAGAACCTTATTTCTTCCCTTTAAAGATTTTATAAACAGATCTTTTCATATACGTTTATCGTCATTTATGAAAATCAATTGCGAAGGTAAGGTAAGGGAAAATTGGTTTCCATTCTTTTCAACCAATAAATCAAAGAGGTTGGGACAAAAAGTATTTTAATAAATGAGAATCCGAACAAATACAGGGTGGAGCACATTCACCGCTCCTGAAATACACTTCGCTTTCCGCGGGAAGCTGGCGAGCTCCTCGTGCTACGCACTGCGGGGTCTCACCTTTACTTTCCATCCCGCAGGAGTCTACGTATATTTCATCCGCTACGTTTTTAAATTGTTCGGATTCTCAGCTAAACACTTTTGTTATGTCCCATCCTCTTCAGACCGTAGACAAAACGCCTTTGAGAAGTTGATTCTCAAAAGCGTTTTACGTTATTTCTTCTATTTTCTGTTGGTGACACTGGAGGATGTGTGTTTCTCCAGTGCCAGTTGGCTAATTTTTTTAGGTTCATGGCAGCAAAAACAAGCATCGCTTGCACTGAATTTTTTCCAACCCTTTCTGGTTGGTCCAACGCAAACCATGCTTTTGTTTCAGATCGGCAAAGACGTGTTCAATTGTTTCTTTACGCTTTGCATAAATCTGTTTATTTATATCTGTATCGTAGATGTTCGGTTCATCCAAAGCATCTTGCCAAATGTGCCGTAGAACTAGCTTTTGATGATTTTTACTCTTGGTGCTTTGGTGTAAGGCAGATTTGTTCAAACACATCACTATCCAGCGGACGGGAGGGGAGGGCAGGTTGAAATCCACCGGCGTGCCGGTTAGTTCAACGCCCTCCTGCCCAAAGCGTGCCCCCCATCCCGGTAGCGTGGTCGGAGGATGATTTCCTATCAATATGAGGTACTTACAATTCCATGTTGTGTGTGCTAATTTATTCATGTCCTTTACAGGGCATACATCCTTTATGGTGAGATGAAGTGGTCGGGAAACCAACTTATTCTACCATGAAGTGATGTTTTTTAATACCACGCTATAACTCTCTGAACCCCCGGCATAGCAGGGGGTTTTCCAAACTTATTAAAAAAAACCCGAAAAGGTTATTAACCATTTCGGATTCCTATAGTTATTTTGTATGAATTCAACTATGCACGTGATACATATGCACTTGAACGTGTGTCAATAATAAGCACATCACCTTGATTTACAAAGAAAGGTACTTGTACTGTTAATCCTGTTTCAAGAGTCGCTGGTTTCGTACCACCTGAAGCTGTGTCCCCTTTAATACCTGGTTCTGTTTCTGTTACTTCTAATTCAACTGTATTCGGAACTTCAACACCCAGCGTTTCACCCTGGTAACTTATAATTTGAACCTCCATATTTTCCTTCAAAAATTGAAGCTCATGTTCAATTTGTGTAGTTGAAAGCTCAATTTGTTCATATGTTTCGTTATCCATAAACGCATGCATATCGCCACTTGCATATAAATATTGCATACGACGGTTTTCAATATGTGCTTTTGAAACTTTCTCACCCGCACGGAATGTTTTTTCTTGGATCGCACCTGTACGTAAGTTACGTAGCTTTGAACGAACGAAAGCTGCTCCTTTTCCCGGCTTTACGTGTTGGAATTCAATTACTTGCCAAATTCCACCATCCACTTCAATTGTTAATCCCGTTTTAAAGTCATTTACTGATATCATTTGATTATCCTCCATATTCCGAGCTTTGACATATTATAACGTTATCTACTATACCACAGCTTGGTAAAACTTTCTCTGTCATTTTTCAATTATTCACCAACGTACAATAATTCCTTTGGTGAATAAGTAAAAGAACGATTTCCATCTGCTGTAATTAATGTGTCATCTTCAATTCGAGTCCCACCAACACCAGTAATATAAATACCGGGTTCAACCGTTACAATCATTCCTGGCTTTAACACAGTTTTTGAAAGTTTGGATAAACGAGGTTCCTCATGAACTTCCATGCCTAAACCATGACCAGTCGAATGACCGAAGTAGGCACCAAAACCTTTATCCTCTATATAATCACGTGTTAATGCATCAGCTTCTTTTCCTGTTAAACCAGGTTTAATCCCTTCCATTCCTCTTAATTGAGCTTGAAGTACAGTCTGATAAATTTCCTTTAACTGGTCTGTCACCTCACCGACAGCGACTGTCCGCGTAATATCTGAACAATAGCCATTCAGCAATGCACCAAAATCAAGTGTAACAAGTTCACCTTTCTCAATCACTTTTTCACTTGCAACACCGTGTGGTAGTGCAGAGCGATAGCCTGAAGCTACAATAATATCAAAGGATGAACTAGTTGCACCTTCTTTTCGCATAAAAAATTCAAGTTCGTTCGCTACATCAATCTCTTTTATACCAGGGCGAATATAAGAAAGAATATGATCAAAAGCAGCATCAGCAATTTGTGCCGCCGCCTGAACTTTCTCTATTTCGTTTGCATCTTTTATTAATCGTAACTCTTCAACTAATCCACTAACCGGTACAAGCGTTGTTTCTTCTAAAGCTTGCTTAATTAGCTGATAATATTCATATGTAACATGTGCTTGTTCAAAGCCGAGTTTCTTCACATTGTATTGATTACATTGCTTGGCAACCTCATGAAAGATTAGTCCCGTATGCTCAACAATTTCAAATCCTTGTGCCTGCTCTTTGGCCTGTTCAATATAACGAAAGTCTGTAATGAATAGTGCTTCCTTATTTGTGATTAGCACAACACCAGCTGTACCAGTAAAATTTGCAATATAACGTCTGTTATAGGAACTTGTTATGAGCAATGCGTCGATATCATGCTCCTTTAATTTCTCTCGTAACAACTCTATTCGGTTCATAAATCCTCACCTTCCAATAAAGCTAATAATGCTAATTCATACCCTTTAAACCCTAAGCCAACTATTTGACCTTTTGTAACTGCTGCTGTAACCGAATGATGTCGAAACGATTCTCTAGCATGCACATTCGAAATGTGTACTTCTATAATTGGTACGGATACACTAGCGATTGCATCACGAATCGCATAACTGTAATGAGTATACGCACCCGGATTAATGATAATACCTGCACCTTTATCTCCAGCCTCATGAATCCAATCAATCATTTGGCCTTCCTCGTTTGATTGAAAACATAACACTTCACATTGATGCTGTTTTCCTACGTTTTCTATAAAATTTTCTAAATCAGCTAACGTATCATGACCGTATACGTCAGGCTCACGTAAACCTAAACGATTTAAATTAGGTCCATTAATCACATAAATTGATCTCAAAAGGATTCTCCCCTCTCTACGAACTTATTCGTATTGTACCATAATTTCTGGGGAATCCTACCTTGTCTTATTTTAGTTTTTCTTCTACATATTGAAACGATATAGAATAACCGATAAACGTACCATATAGAACATATAAACAAACCGACGTAATAATTGTATTAAGGTCAAGGTTCGGAACCGACTTTAATCCCGGGAAAATAGGATTGAGTAAAAAGAAAACAATCCCCCATAATACTAAGCCATACGCTACCCCAGCCCACATACTATTAACCTTCTGCAATAGAAGCTTATAAAGATAGGCTACTCCGATCGATATAACGGAGATAACACCAATACCAACTAACTGCCCAATATACGTATCTTTCCAATCACCTAAAACAAACGGCATGAGTGCTAAAGCTGGCCCTACACGAATAAACTTAAAATAAAAGGCAAAATACCCTACTAGGGACCAAATTAAACCACCGAAAAAACCAATTAAAGCCACCTTAGCTGCATATGACATTTGTTGATCAACTACTTGTTTTTCCATGTACAGCACCTCCGGTTAATAGTATGTCCCAAATATGTTAGTTCACATTCTATAATGATTAAACTTCATTTGATTCGGGTATATTGTCAACTAGATGTTCATATTGCAAAAAAGAGGATTATCAGAGTAAGATATAGAATAAAGAGATTACGTTTACAACGTTAAATCATACATTATTATCCGTTTGGAGGTGGATGAAATGAATTCCATAATGAAATTTGTGCTACCTGTAGTCTTAGTCTTTGCGGTTATTGGACTTCTTTTTAATCCGATCGCCTTACTTCAACAATTATTATGGATCGTTGTAATCGTTGGGCTAATTTTTCTCGTTTATCGATTCGTTATGTCTAAACGTTATGGAATACCACTTTTTCCGAAAAGAACGGGGCCAACTAGAAGTCAAATTCGTAAAGCGAAAAAGACTAGTAGACATCATAATCGACCAACAAAACGAAATACGAATATTCAACCAATTAATACAAAATCAAAAACTGAATCACTCATTCGTAAAAAACGAACAGATCATAATTTCAAGGTTATTGAGGGAAAGAAAAACAAGAAAAAAAATCGTGCTCTCTTTTAGAGAAAAAACAGACCCAATTTACTTAATGTATCTTAATGTATGTACGATTTCATTAAAAAAGCCTACTATGAGTTGATTCGCTCATAGTAGGTGGAAATGTTATAATTTTTAGATTCAATAACTCCAATCACGTAAAAACTCTTCTGTCTCCTTCCGACCTAATGTAATCAGTTCTTTTTTTTGCTCCTCTGTTAATTCGAAGTCCGTTGCTTTAATATCTAATACGGGAATAAATACAATATTTTTAGCATGCTCTTCATCAATATAGCGTAAGTCATGTGCATTACTCATTGTCTCAAATAGCGCTCGATACATATCAATTGCATTCTTCATTTTATTCCTAGGAAGTTCACTTATTTTCGGTGTTAATTGAAAACCGATAACCGGTTTGCGATACATCTTTAATTTTCCATTCCGAAATAACCAAATCGGAAAGTTGCTTAATATTCCTCCATCGACAATATAGGAAGGTTTTCGGCTACTACCTCGGCTATACAATTTCACTGGTTCAAAAAAGAACGGAATACTGCAACTCATCCGAACCGCTCTCGCTACTGAAAATTTCTCCGGAATGACCCCATATTGCATTAAATCATCAGGCAAAACGAGCATTCTCCCTCTAGTTAAATCTGACGCTACCACTTTCAAAGAGTTTGGTGGTAAATCAGCAAATGTCCTTATCCCTTTTTTCTCTAAAGCTTTTTTTAACCATTTTTCTAAGGCATCGCCGCGGTAAAGCCCAAACTTAAAATATAAATGAATCCACTTTGCAATCGGAAATGGTAATAATGAAATCCGTTCATCTTTAAATGACTCCACATCTAATTCATCTAACAAGACATGTAAATCTTCACTTGTGTATCCAGCCTTTACAAGTGCTGCAATGATTGAACCAGCACTAGTCCCTGCAACACGATCAAATGCAAATCCCTTTTCCTCCATTACCCGTAATGCTCCGATGAACGAAAAGGCTTTAACACCGCCTCCAGCAAAAACACCATCTACCTTCACCTTCACATCGCCTCCTAATAAAGACTATGTTCGATTTTAGATAAATGGTGCTTGATTCGTATAATAAATTTCATTTTAAAATAAAAAAGGTGTTAGCAGGTCATGCAATCACCTTATTTAAAGAAAAAAATCTAAAGTATTATTACCTTACTGATTTTGACGCTGAATCACTTTTAATTCATCTAAACGTTTTTGATCTTCTTCAAAATATTGAACGAGATCTCCAATGCGATCAATTGCTTCCCAACTCAAATGGTGTTCAATACCTTCAACGTTTTGGTAAATGAATTCATCATCTACACCAATGATGCGCATGAAATTTTCTAAGAGCTCGTGGCGATATACGAGACGCTTACCAACTTTCCTGCCTTTATTGGTTAACACTAACCCACGATATCGTTCATAAATTAAGTAATCACTTTTTATCTAATTTTTGTACCATTTTTGTTACAGACGAAGGATGAACCTCCAATGCCTCTGCAATATCGGACACTCGTGCGTACCCTTTATCTTCAATTAATATATATATTCTTTCTAAATAATCTTCCATACTAGGTGTTGGCATTGTGTCCCCTCCAATTTTCTATGCAATGTTCACACCGTTAGCACACGCAACATTCAAGTAAATAAATGCAAACATCATTGCAGTATAACACTCTTATTTTACACAAATAAGTGAAGTAGGACAATGGATAGTGATGAATTAAGTAAAATACTCTACTTTTGCTTTTGGGAAAAAACGTTGGACATACATTTCAAGTGTCTCTTTTAACTCTTGTGCATTTTCATTTTTATAAACATATTTCCCACGACCGTATCGGCCCCATTTATATTTACGTTCCTCTTCATTCATTTCTAATGTTGTTTTAGGGTAACGTTTTTTAATGACGTTTTTGGCTGTTTTTGTGAATCGATGCTGGATGAGTTCAAACGTTAAATCCTTCGTAGCATAGGGAGGTAAGATGGCTTCGAGTCGTTCAAATAAATCTAAATAACCTTCCTTCCAATTCTCATGTAAAATAAGTGGAGCAATAATAAAACCTAATGGATAGTCTGCTTTAGCCACTTTACTTGCCGCTTCAATTCTTTCTAAAAATGAAGAAGTTCCAGGCTCATATTTTTTTATGACAAAATCAGAATTAACACTAAATCGAAAGCGTGTTTTCCCATTATGATTAGCATCTAATAAGTGATCAACATGATGGTATTTAGTTACAAAACGAAGCAGACCATGATCCGTTTGGCCAATATGTTCAATCGTTTTCTTTAACGTATGAGTTAAATGATCAATGCCTACGATGTCCGATGTACACGCTGCTTCAAAACGCGTGATCTCTGGTGCACGTTCTTTTATATATTGATCTGCTGCGTCAAAAATCTCATCAATATTTACATACGTACGAATATATGGTTTACTTCCTAGAGTAGTTTGTAAATAACAATAGTGACAATGTCCCATACAACCAGTTGCAAGTGGAATGGCGTATTCTGCAGAGGGCTTAGACGTATCAAACTTTAACGTTTTTCTTACTCCAATGACTAATGTTGATTTAGCGTTTCGATATTGCTGTAATTCATTTTTTCCAGGGATATTACGTACTTGGTTATGAGAGGTTGTCTCACGTATTTCAAGGCCTTGCTTTTTAAATTTCTCCAATAATTGCCTTCCCAATGGATATTCAAGTGCACGTGGCTCAATATAAATGAGCTGTGGCTGAAATGGCTTCATAACATGTTCCTCTTTTCTTTTTTATTTGTAGTTTGGTCCTATCCGCTCCTTTCAGCCATTACAAATACTGGGAAAATTATTATTCTTTCTCCAAAAAGTGTACCGAGGCGATACCGCTATGGCGAATATGCGTACACCTCCTAAGGAACCCTCCTGAACTTCACAAAAAATTACGTGTTCTAGTTCCTTTTAGGCAATAAAAAACACCTCTACAGACAATAATCATGTCCACAGAGGTATTTCTTCATATTATTTAAAATATCGTATCTTCAGGCTATTATCGTTTATTACAAACCACACTTCAATTGTGCACCACAGCTTGTACACGTATTACATCCACCAATATCTTCTACTTGTCCTTCACGACATACAGGGCACGTGTTCCCAACCTCTGATCCATATGTGACATTCGTTGAACGAACATCATTAATCGTGTTAACAAGAACAACTTTATTCTCCTGCTCCGTGTTTTCTTCTACAGCATCATCATCAAACGTATTTTCTTCCGCTTTTAACGAAAGGACTTGGGTGTCACGGCTTCCATCAACATAAACAGTACCGCCTTTTGCCCCACCACTATATAGCCGCTCATAAACAGCTTGAACTTGCTCTACCGTATAGCCACGTGGTGCATTTACTGTTTTTGATAAAGAGCTATCAACCAACGTTGGATGACACATTGTACATCAGCATGTGCCTCAGGAGGTAATTCCATCGTTGATACAAACCATTCAGGTAAATTGTTTGGATCTACATCCGGATTCATCTGTAAATACTCTTCGACAATTCCTGCTTTTACCTCAATGAATTTCCCAAGCCGTCCACTTCGGAAATAAGAGAAAGAAAAGTATGGCTCAAGTCCAGTTGATACTCCGACCATCGTTCCTGTGCTTCCTGTAGGAGCTACGGTTAATAAGTGCGAGTTTCGAATTCCATACTCTAACACACCTTGACGAATATCCTCTGGCATTTCCTTCATATAGCCAGTATCAATAAACGCTTGGCGAAGCTGCTTCGTCTCTTTATCGTTTTCCCCTACTAAAAACGGAAAGCTTCCTTTTTCTTTTGCAAGTTCGATACTAGTGCGATAAGCTGTCGTTGCGATCGTTTCAAAAATTTGATCAATAAGTTTATTTCCTTCTTCCGAACCGTAAACCGTCTCACAATAAATGAGTAGATCATGAAGTCCCATGACACCAAGGCCAACACGACGCTCTCCTTTTGCTTGCTTCGTATTTTCTTTGAGAAAATATGGGGTCGCATCAATGACATTATCTTGCATGCGTACACCAACTTCAACTGTTTCCTTAAGCTTTGCAAAATCAACTTCTTTTGTATTTTTGTTTGCCATCTCAGCTAAATTAATAGCAGCTAAATTACAAACCGAATACGGTGCTAATGGTTGTTCTCCACATGGATTAGTCGCAACAACTTTCTGACCATAAGCTTTCGCATTTGTTTTATCGTTAGCATTATCAATAAAGAAGATTCCAGGCTCTGCACTATACGTCGCACAAATATTAATTAGCTTCCAAAGCTCCTTTGCTCGGATTATACGGTACGTACGAACTCGATAACCAAGCTCTTCCCACTCACGAACATCACCAATTTCATGCCATTTTTCATTATAAGCTTTCATCTCTTCTTCTGTATAATTTTCTACATCAGGGAATCGTAATGTATACTCTTCATCATTTTCTACCGCTGACATAAATTCCTTCGTTAAGCAAACAGATATATTAGCACCTGTTAAAAATTCAGAATTATTTACACTATACGTTCCGCCAGTGTGCAGCTTCTCTTCTGCTTCTTTAATCACTTTAGGATCAAAGCCACCTTGTCCATCAATTGCCTTAAAGTTTACGATGCCTTGATACATCGCTTCTTCAACTTCTGACAATGGTGTGAACTTCAATTTATCTTTTACGAGCTTTTGAATTTGTATATCATCTGTATTTTCTAATAGAAAACGTAATATGCGTGGATTTTGCATTTTTGAAATAATAAATTCCATAATATCTGGGTGCCAATCAGAAAGCATAATCATTTGGGCACCTCGACGAGAACCACCTTGCTCTACTAAATGCGTTAACTTAGCAATATCATCGAGCCAAGATACAGAACCAGATGATTTTCCATTTACTCCACGAGCTAACGTATTACGTGGGCGTAGCGTTGAGCCATTTGTTCCAACACCACCACCTCGACTCATAATTTCCATAACTTGCTTTCGATGCTCTGAAATCCCTTCACGAGAATCCTTTACATATGGCATTACATAACAATTAAAATATGTAACATCTGTTTCTGCACCAGCACCATATAGAACACGTCCAGCAGGGATAAAGTTCAATGATACTAATTGTTTATAAAATCGTTCAAAGGACTCCTGCTGTTTTTCCTCTGTTATTTCTACTGAAGCTAGTCCAGTCGCATTACGTTTGGCAATTTGCTCATAATAAATTTCTAATGGTTTCTCAATCGTATCAAGCGAACGGTATACAATGCCCGATTCCGCTTCTTCCCCTTCTAATACGCCACGAAACTCTTCGTCCACTAACACCTTCGCTTGATTATCAGCACGATTTACCTCAAGGACAAAACCATATCCTCTAGCAGGAAACTTTGGATCGTCCTTTACGGTTAAGACAACGAAGTCTCCATCCTTTAATGTCTTTTTTTCCGTATCCTTAAATGTATAACGATCGAGCATAACTAGACGAGAAACACCCTTCTTCGTCATCGTCATGTCTTCCGTAATCGGATGTACTTGCGGGAACAACTCAATATCTTTATTCAAGCGCTCTATATCAAGACGCATCACATTTGACATCGTCATAGCCATTCAATTTTCCTCTCCTTCATCATCAAAAATGATCCTTTTTAAATTCTTCGGTTAGCTTACCACAACTTACCTAGTTTAATCAATATATTGTGTTCATATTTCTAAACAATACACCATATATAGTTATATGGAACAACCCAGCATCTGTTTGTCAACTTTAAAAAAGCAAAGAAATTCGAGAACTAGATAGTTTTCGAGCCATATTATAAGGAAAATAAAGAAATTTGCACTATTTTATTTGTTGCATGTAAATAAAATCAGTCGATCCCAGTCCTGTTACTACTTACAGGCATCACTACTTTAAAATTGACAAAAAAAACTTTTTTTGTTCTTATTAATGGTGAAGCTCTTATAATCTAGTAAGTATGTAAATCACTACGTTTGGAGGTATACAATGGATTATATACTCTTGCAAGATTCTATCGTAAAAAAGCAGAAGCAAGTATCCCACTTGATGATCGTGGTTATTATTTCGGCGATGGAATTTATGAAGTTATTCGAATTTACAACACCGAACCTTTCGCTCTAGACGAGCATCTGAATCGTTTAAAAGAAAGTGCCAAAAAGCTTGATTTGCCTCTACCTAAAAGTCTCGAGAAAATAAAAGAAAGTATGCTAGCACTTATTGAGAAAAATAAACTAGTAAACGGTAGCTTATACATACAAATAACTAGGGGCTGTGAACCAAGAAATCATCTCTATTCAAGAGAAACAACACCTGTAATGACCGCTTTTTGCCAACCACTACCTAAAACGATAAACGAACATGCCACAGTATGGTTAGAACCAGATATACGTTGGTTACGGTGTGACATAAAAACCATTAACCTATTAGGTAACGTGCTAGCTAAGCGGAATGCGGCTGATCATCATTGTGATGAAGCAATCCTCCATCGCGATACAATTTTAACAGAAGGATCGTCTTCGAACATTTTTTAGTTAATAACGAGGTTCTTTATACACACCCAGCAACAAATCATATCTTAAATGGCATTACACGTCAAATTGTTATTCAAATAGCGAAAGATAATGGTTTTAAAGTAATTGAAGAACCATTTCCTTATGAGGTCTTAGAACATACTGATGAAGCCTTTTTAACAAGCACAATGGTCGAAATTTTACCTATTACAGAAGTAAAAGGGGACATGAACATAAGACTACCAATCGGACCTGTCACAAAAAAATTACAGCAATTATTTCAATGCTACTAAATATACAGAGTGTGCAAAAGAAATAAAGACCTTTGCACACTCTATTTCAATAATCGTGTAAGAATAACTGCTAGATTCACTTTGGAAAAAGCACGATCAACCGTAACTTATTTTCGGTAATTCCACTCATCGAGCTCATATCGTTCAGAAGCGATTTTCTGTACATAGGCATTTTCCTCTGCCGTTAGCGTATAAGGTTCAAGCTGAATGTCTAATCCCCTTTCGAATCCTATTTTAAAGGCTTCCTTTGCCTCCTCTAAAGAAATAGGTGTCTCTTTAAGAGCATTTATCGCTACAGCTTTCTTTTTAAAATTTCGTTGCATTCTTTCACGCACTCTATCGCTTGAGTAGAGAAAAAGGTCAAATAGCTTATCCTCATCTATATCTAAAATAATCGAGCCATGTTGTAAAATAACTCCTTTTTGTCGTGTTTGGGCACTACCTGCTACTTTTCGTCCTTCAACAACTAGTTCGTACCACGAAGGAGCATCAAAACAAACAGCAGAGCGTGGATTTTTAACGCTAGCTTTTCCTCATCGGTACGTGGAATCGCAAAATAAGCATCAAGCCCGACATACTTAAATCCTTCTAATATCCCAGCTGAGATGACACGATACGCCTCTGTCACTGACTCTGGCATAGCAGGGTGCTCTTCAGATACGATTACACTATACGTTAATTCTTGATCGTGTAAAACACCGCGTCCACCAGTAGGTCTACGAACAAACCCTAATCCGTATTCCTTAACCTTGGCCATATTAATTTCTTTTTTCACCTTTTGAAAATAACCGACTGACAATGTTGCTGGATTCCAGCCGTAAAAACGAATGGTCGGAGGGATGAATCCTTTGCTATGCCATTCTAATAACGCTTCATCTAATGCCATATTATAAGACGGCGGGCAATTACCCGAATCAATGAATCTCCAAGTTTCTTTCATGACACATCTCTTCTTTCCTTATATAAACTGCTTCAATTCTACCAAAGCTTATTTAAAAAATCTATTTGCCTGACTTATCTAGTACCCTCAAGGATTGCGAAACAGAACATAGGTCGATATAATAGGTACGAGCATGTAACAAGCTATCATAATTTATGGTTGTGTATACGAACTCACTATGAAATCAGCAGACAAAAGGAGTGTCACGTTTTTATGGATCTAATATTATTAATTATCTTACTAATGCTTCTTGGTTTAACCATTTATTTTCGCTTTATTCACACACCTAAATATTTAACTCCATTATCACAGGAAGACTTTATTAAAGGCTATCGCAAAGCCCAATTGATTGATGTTAGAGAGACTCGTGAATATGAAGGCGGCCATATACTTGGTGCGAGAAACATTCCGATGTCACAGCTACGTCAACGCTTAAATGAAATTAGAAAGGACCAACCGTTTATCTATATTGTCAGTCCGGTGCTCGATGCAAACAGGCATCACAAATTTTAAAAAAGAAACACGGCGTCGAAGACTTATACCACCTAAAGGGTGGCTTTAAAAAATGGACTGGAAAAGTTAAAAAGAAACAACGTTAAGGATGTAATCCTAACGTTGTTTCTTTTTTGGATACGAATTGCTGACACTATCTATAGAAGAAATAATTTATACGTTTTTCTTGCATCTAAAAGCTTTGCTCCACTTGCTCTTCTTCAGGTTGAAAATCGTCTGTTGTTCCAAAAGATGAATCTTGCTCCTCACCTAAAAATTTGGCGATTGCTTGACGATTTTGCTCAAAGTCAGGCTCCAACACAGCTCCTGCATGGCTATAATAATTGTCTACATACGTATCATCCAATGGTATACGTAATGTTTCAATTTCATCAGGTGGATTCAAAACGAAATCTGATAATAGCCCTAATATTTCACGATTACGTAGATTCGTTTTAATATAAGGTTGCACCGTACCAACAACGCTAGGTAAGTTCGTAATTCCTTCAAAACTAAAAATTTCATCCTTTAATGCAGTTAACACTTGCTGTTGTCTACGAACTCGTCCAAAATCTCCTTCCTCATCGGCACGGAATCTCGCATAGCCTAGCAATTCCTTTCCGTTCAAGGTTTGATGACCTTGTTCTAACTCAACACCAATTTTCTCGGACATATCTCGTTCTACATCAATTTCAATTCCATTTGGTGCAAGGGCATCAACTGCTGCTTCAAATCCAGTAAAATCGACAAGAGCATAATAATGAAGATCAATTCCGAAATTATGACCTAATGTCTCTCGCAAAAGCTCGGCACCACCTAAAAAATATGCCGTATTCACTTTATAATTTCGATAACCAGGTATCTCAACATAAATATCACGCATAATTGAAATTAGTTTTGCTGTATTTTCTTTAGGGTCAAACTGTGCAACCATTATCGTATCTGTTCTGGCTGGTGCATTTGGGTCTGATTCATCAATTCCTAATAATAGAATATTGACTTTGCCTAATTCATTAGGAACTGCTCCATTAAACTCTTCTGGCTCTTTCTCTTCCGTAATACCTAACTCTGCTTCACTTGCTTTCATACTTCGGTAATATTCGACATAAATATAGCCTGCCACACAAAGAAAAATAAGCATTAACAAAATAAATATTCGTAACACCCATTTTTTCCTTTTTTTCGACCTATGAACTTCTCTCCTCTTCATTACATTCCGTCCTTCTTTAATTTTACATTTATTATTTTAATCATTTTCTTATCATATCATATTTCGACGCAATTTATATAGAAATTCCTAATTACAAAGTTATTACAAATCACTTATAACATTTCGACAATCGTGCATACTATCAATATACATTTATATTTATTAAGAGTTTGTAAAACGATGTAATAGTATTTTTCAAATAGGCTGCTTCTTAATCGTTTATAAATTCTGATGCAACAAGAAAGGATGATCGTTGATGAATATCGATATTCATTTTGATCAAAATTGGAATGAAGGTTTTCTTGATCGAATTGATCAGGATGGCCCATGGGCTAATTGGGAGCTTTTTAAACTAGCCTATGAAGCAGAAGAAAATCAGATTATCCCAGAGTTTCATGGTTTAGTTGCTCCTAATCATTTACCAAACCTTTCCCTTTATGCTCACCAAATTGAAGTAGCAAATCGTGTAGTGGAAGAAATGAATGGGAAGGCTATTTTAGCTGATGAAGTTGGTTTAGGAAAAACGATAGAAGCAGGACTTATATTAAAGGAATATTTAATACGTGGACTTGTCAAAAAAGCTCTTATTTTAGCACCGGCTTCACTCGTTTCTCAATGGGCAATAGAATTAAACTCAAAATTCCAAATCCCTGCAGTAGCCCAAAAAAAAGCATACGTTTGGGAGCAATGTGACATTGTAGTTGCTTCAATCGATACAGCCAAACGCCAACCGCACTACGATATTGTCATGAATCAGCCGTACGATCTTGTCATAATAGATGAAGCACACAAATTAAAAAATCCTAAAACGAAAAACTATGAATTTGTTAAACGTTTAAAGAAAAAATTCTGCTTACTATTAACTGCTACACCTGTACAAAATAAATTAGAAGAGATCTTTAATCTTGTATCATTGTTGAAACCAGGGCATCTAGGTGCTAGCTCTTCGTTTGAAAAAGAATTTCGTTCTTCTAAACGTTCACCGCGAAATGAAGAAAAATTAAAAGAGCTTGTGAATAAGGTAATGGTTCGAAATCGCCGAGAAGAAACCGGAATTGAATGGACGAAACGCATCGTCAAAACGATTGATATAGAGTTTAGCCCTTCTGAACGAGCATTCTATAACCGTATCGAACAGCTAGCAGGCGAGGTTAATCATTTTGGTTTATTGACACTAAAACGAGAAATATGCAGCAGTCGTGAAGCTGCCTTTATGACGTTAAAAAACATCGTCGAGCGTGCTAAAGAGAACGGGAAAGAAGCTGTATTAGCTAAAACACTTTTAGAAGATATAGGTCAAGTAGAAGGACATGCTAAAGCCGAGAAGGCGCTAGAACTAATCCAATCGATCGATGGGAAAGTGATCATTTTCACTGAGTATCGTGCCACTCAGCTTTATTTACAATGGTACTTAAAACAAAATGGTATTTCTTCAGTCCCGTTTCGCGGTGGATTTAAGCGTGGAAAAAAAGATTGGATGAAGCAGCTCTTTCAGCAACACGCGAAAGTTCTTATTGCAACTGAAGCTGGCGGAGAGGGAATTAACTTACAATTTTGTAGTCATATGATTAACTATGACCTCCCTTGGAATCCTATGCGGATTGAGCAAAGGATTGGTCGAATCCATCGACTAGGTCAACAGGAGGATGTACACATTTATAACTTTGCAGTTAAAGACACAGTAGAACAACATATCTTAAAGTTGTTGTACGAGAAAATTCATTTATTTGAAGCAGTTATTGGCGAATTAGACGCTATTTTAACAAAGATTGAATTAACAAATGTCGAAGAACACGTTCAAGATATTCTTTTAACATCTGAAAATGAAGGTGAGATGCGGATTAAATTCGATCATTTAGCTGCGATTATGAAAGAAGCAAACGGAGAAGAAGGTGATATTGATGCAACAGTCTCAAGTTCATAATTTTTTAGAGCGATTCTTCCAAGCAAATGATAGTGAATTAATAGAAAACCGGACAGGCTTCATGACTGTCCAACTTTCTATTGGCCTTGATAAACGTTTAATGAATCGCCCTTTTTATTGGCACTATCTAGAAAAGACTGGTGCAGTTCCACAACCAATGAAAATCACTTTTATTACTGATTCAAAGGAAGCACCAGACGATATAAAAGGGGAACCAGTTTATTTTGGTTCACCAAGACTTAAACAAATCTTTCAAGCAACTCAAGAATTAGGAGCATTTATTCGATTATACGAACATACTGAGACGTCTGAGGCACAATCGCAATCATTACATCCTTGGTTATGTGTTAACGCGAAAGTTTCCTTTCAATGTGACCGTAAAAAGGATGTATTTCTATCGCTCGGACTCAATCTTATTCACGGACAAATTGTCCCTCAGTTTTTTCAACAATTAAAGCAAAAATCACTAACACCAACTATTCCAGATTATTGTTTTACATTAACACCACTCATTACACCTCGGAGTGGTCTCATTCGCATTCAAAAAATGATTCAAACGTTTATTGAGAATGAAGATGATCGATGGGCAAAGGAAGCAATCCAAAGATGGGAGAATGATTTAACATTGCTTGAGGCCTTTTATGAGGATTATGACGAGAAGCCTGAAGCCTATGAAATCGAAAGAAAAGCATTAGAAGAGCAATACAAACCGAAAGTTGATGTGTCTATTATCAACGGTGGGATTTTTTACTTAACACAACAAGTATTTTAAGTTGCATTCGTATTACACAAGCTCCTTACATGAAATAAAAAAGTGAGTCAAGAGCACACCCCTGACTCACTTAATTCTCCAATTAGTGTGGAACGCCGCCTCCACCAGTACGGATATATTCTACGATCGTTGCAATTGCAAACCACCCAAAAACAACAAATGAAATTCCTGCAAATCCAACCGCAAAAAAGTTCGCTCTACGCATTTCACGGAAGATAGCTACAGCACATATTAGTGCAATAATTAAAAATGTAATTGATAAAAACAACGGATTTCCCTCCTTATGTAATTCCAAAACGAATCGTACTTATTTTCTATTATAGGAAATATCAAAGCTGTTACCTTTTATATTTTTGACAAATTTAGTACAACTTGATTTTCCTTTTTAGATTACACTTCTTTAAATCATTTTACTCTTATTTTTTACGTTTGTCGAGATGCTATTGTTCATGTATGATAAGATCAACATAAAAATTGGAGGATTGTTATTATATGAAATGGACGCAGATACCTTTAGGACCATTACAAACAAATGCCTATGTTATTCAAAATGACGAACATGAAGCGATTATCATTGACCCTGGTGGCGATGGTCCACAGCTTGTTGAATGGCTCAAACAAGAATCATTGCAACCCCTTGCTATTTTATTAACACATGCTCATTTTGACCATATCGGGGCTGTTGATGATGTTAGGAGAGCATTTTCTTGTCCTACACACATTCACCACCTAGAAGGCCATTGGCTCGGAGATTCTACATTAAATGGCTCCCAACGCTTTATGAGCGATAACCCTATTGTGATTCAAGATGCGGATTTTTTGATTAATTCGGAAAAATCCTTAACCATTCATTCATTTACATTTGAAATCTTAGAAACACCTGGGCATTCTCCTGGCAGTGTCTCGTATTACATGAAGGATGAGTCCATTATTTTTTCAGGAGATGTATTATTTGAACAAAGTATTGGTCGAACTGACTTACCAGGTGGAAACCACGAACAATTATTAAAATCAATCCATACAAAGCTACTTGACTTGCCAGAAGAGACGGTCGTCGCATGTGGCCATGGTAGACCAACGACCATTGGTCAAGAAATGGACCATAATCCTTTCTTATCTGGGTTCTAGACATCCCCCTCTTCCTTCAAAGAAAAAGCGAAGGCAAACGTATAACGTCTGTCTTCGCTTGTCTCTTGTATGTACTAGCATTAATGACCAAAGCTTGGAACTAGTAAAAATGTTGAATACACCGTGAACCCAATAAAGAAAATTGTACAGTAGGCACCGAATATATATATATAGACACGTTCTGATAAATTTAAATAACTTAATGCAACTAAAGCACCTGTTTGTGCAAAAAACAACAATGCCATGTTAAACATATCACCTACAAAAAACAGTACAGAAAAAATCCCTGTCCAAAATGCAAGGACTCGATACATACGATCCATCCTTTATCCCTCCTCCACATATAAGTTACAGTTTCTGTCAAAATGGCAACATACCGATAATGAATACATGATCATTATATACATAGTTCGGTTTCTTGTAAATGCTTCATCATTGTCAAAACTGTGTCATATAAGAAAAAGCTAAATAGTTATTCTAATAAAACACTGAACGAAAACGACTTTTACTTTAATTGTCCAACCTGATCATTTTTTTTCTCTTTTTTTATATACATCGATAAAGCGAATGGTAACATCCCAAACAAATGAGAAGAAAGAGGAGGACGATTGTTTTTTCGTTCCTCTTTCTCCATGCGTCTCACTTCGCTTGGTCGATTCATTTTTCTACTACTTGCTGTGTTAGGTATTTGACATAATCATTGATCGACATGTACATCACCTCTTTTATATTACAAGTAGTATAACCAATTTAGAACTTTTTAAGCCACTTATCGATTATTGAAACAATTTCTTCTATTCCTTTTTTTGTCGTATCAATTGTAAGATCAGCTTCTTCATAAAAGACTTTACGTGAATAAAACAATTCAACAATTTTTTCTTGATCTTGATCTTGTAGTAAAGGCCTAGAGGCATCGTCTTTCAACCGTCTTAGTAACTCCTCGATTTGACATTCCAAATAAATCACTTTACCGCTATCCTTCATCAAATCTCTATTTTCTTTACGACTAACAATTCCACCCCCTGTTGTAACAATCAAATGATTATCCTTAATTTCCTTCAGTGCCTCTGTTTCTAAATTGCGAAAATAAGCCTCTCCTTTTTCAGCAAAAATTTCTTTAACCGTACGACCTTCCCTCTTTTCAATCCATTGATCCGTATCAACTACATTTGCCGCTATTTGTTCCCTTAATGCTGCACCAACTGTCGTTTTACCTGACCCCATAAACCCGATTAAATAAATCATTTTATATTCCACCCATTGAACCCTCCTCATACCTCTCTATCCGTAGTTCATGATAATGAATGTAAATCCACGCACGTCTCATTTCTCCAGAATGAAGCCTAGCAATCATCGTAAACTGTTGCAGATAATCATATTCTGCTCTAAATGCTAGTGTAACCTCCCCTCCCTCATATGAAAAGGTCAAATTTTGTTCTAATTCTCCATCTTGAGCCAATTTTCCTTTCACATCGGAATATGCTAAATGTATTAGTGAATCTAACTTCATTTGTTGGACTTGTCCTTTAAGTAACTGTTTATCTGTTACATATTGTTGAATTTGAAAAAGTGCAATGGCCGTTATCATAAAACAACACATTAACACAATTGGATAAGCATAACCCCGTTCATTCATTTTGCTTTGCACTCTCTTCCATTTGAATCATCGTTCTATCAAATAATCGGCCATTTTGCAACTCAATATGACAACGCATTAGTAAGTCCTCTTGCTCACAAAGAAATGCTTGAACACCTTCCAACATTAGGACGTGCCCTAAACCGTTTACCGTTCTCCTTATTTGTGACTTATTCCATATTTGATATCGTATCTCATCTTGATTACCTTTTTTTTAGCAAAATAGCATTTCCATCTAATTCATACTGCTTCGCCTCTCTCATATCACGGGCTAAATACTGAAAAAAAACGGTCACTTCTTGATCTGAAACAACATCAAATTTAACGTTATTAATTGCTTGTTTCATAATCATTGGGATAAGTGTTACAATCACAAATAAAACGGTAATAACGATAAGCATTTCGAAAAAAGTAAAACCACTATTTCTCTGTGACATAAAAGCAATGCTCATATTCCCTCTCATTAACCGCTTGCCAACTCGCACAAACCCTTATCAATTGTTCGCTCACCTGCTCAACATAATAGGAAACATCACTCCTATCAGCTGTCTCATTTACATCTCCAGTTAACATATAATAATGCATTAAATTCTCTAATTGATAAAGCACTTCTCTTTCTTGACGATTGGCACTATATTCTTGCTGAATGAATGTCATAATAGGAAGTAATACAGTCACAATCACCACGAAACAGCTTAAGGCAAACATGACCTCAACTAACGTGAAACCTTTATTGTTTTGAATATGAAATCATCCCTTTTCCTAAATAAATAGTATACCGATATGTTTGTTCGCCAATAGTAACAAAAAAGTGACCTGAATGAGTCGGATGTCCAGAAGGAGTAAATGATATCGAATATAGGGGAAGCGAGCTTGAACGTGCTTGAAGGTGAGGGATATTTTCTCTTTCTATAATAATATCTGTTACTGAGTATTGAACTCGATAGGAATTCTGACTAAACCTAATATATGTTTGTCTACTTTGAGACATGGCCGTTTGCTGAGCAAATAAAAGATCATCTTTAATTTGTCTAGCTATTACATCTGAATGGAAAGAATTATTGTTCATTGTTGGAAAGATGAGTAGGGGTATCACTACTAGAAGGGAAAGCATTGAAAGCACCATTAACACTTCTACTAACGTAAATCCATTTTTTTGACCCATTATTCAACAGAAACGATTTGTGTTGCTAAATCAAGCGTAAGCTTTGTTTTATTTGGACATTCGATCGTATCAATATACTTTTCTTCAACTAATGTCTCTAAATTACTTAACGTTTGACCCGTTTCTACAAAATATGCATACACTTGTGCTTGTACAAGCTTAACCGTTGCTTCACAGCTAGTTTCTTGAGCAATATCGTTATTTTTAGTAAGATTAGGTACAACCAACAAAAGTAATAATGAAATAATCATTAACACAACTAACATCTCAACTAATGTAAAACCTTGTTGATTTGCCTTTTTCAATGTGATCACCTCTTAAAGTTTTGAAGGAATTTTGAGTGAGGATAAAGAAGGGATATGGGGATTGGTTTGGGGCTTTTAAATACTTCCTCCTTTCTAATTTGATAATACATTATTTGACATCAATCCATTCATTCCTGCAATGATTTTATAAATATTTTATTTAGGAGATTGTAATGAAAAAACTATTAATCTTAATCATTCGCGGGTATCAACGTTTTATTTCACCTTTAAAACCTCCTACATGTCGTTTTTATCCGACGTGTTCACACTACGGATTAGAGGCAATCAAACGCTTTGGTGCCATAAAGGGTACATGGTTAACAATAAAACGCATTAGCAAATGCCATCCTTTTCACCCCGGAGGAATTGACCCTGTGCCTGAAAAGGAAGAAAAAACATAAGTATAATTAGAGAAAATAGTCGTTTCATTTAGATAGATTTTAAAAGTATTTACCGACTACTACAATATCTCAAATTACTTTACTAATCATTAAATCGTTATTTGCCGTGAACGTGTTTGTACACACAAAAAACACAAAGGAATGATTCCTTTGTGTTTTTTGTGTGTTATATGCGGGTGAAGGGAGTCGAACCCCCACGCCCGAAGGCACTAGATCCTAAGTCTAGCGCGTCTGCCAATTCCGCCACACCCGCAAAATATTAAATTCAAAAGATGAGCATGAAGGACTCGAACCTTCGACCCTCTGATTAAAAGTCAGATGCTCTACCAACTGAGCTAATGGCTCACACTTTATTAAAATGGTGACCCGTACGGGATTCGAACCCGTGTTACCGCCGTGAAAGGGCGGTGTCTTAACCGCTTGACCAACGGGCCAATCTAAATAACTGGCGGAGAAGGAGGGATTTGAACCCTCGCGCCGCGTAAACGACCTACACCCTTAGCAGGGGCGCCCTTCAGCCACTTGGGTACTTCTCCATGACTCCACAGGTAGGATTCGAACCTACGACCGATCGGTTAACAGCCGATAGCTCTACCACTGAGCTACTGTGGAAAGATGGGCCTGAGTGGACTCGAACCACCGACCTCACGCTTATCAGGCGTGCGCTCTAACCAGCTGAGCTACAGGCCCACAGTAACAAAAGCGGGTGATGAGAATCGAACTCACGACATCAGCTTGGAAGGCTGAGGTTTTACCACTAAACTACACCCGCATGAGGATTTACTTTTCCCATAATCCCTAACCTTACGATCAAAGATTAGAATAAGCGGAAGACGAGATTCGAACTCGCGACCCCCACCTTGGCAAGGTGGTGTTCTACCACTGAACTACTTCCGCAAATGGCTGGGCTAGCAGGATTCGAACCTACGCATGACGGAATCAAAATCCGTTGCCTTACCGCTTGGCGATAGCCCATTATATGGGGCGGCTGATGGGAATTGAACCCACGAATGTCGGAATCACAATCCGATGCGTTAACCACTTCGCCACAACCGCCAAAAATGGTGGAGGGGGACGGATTCGAACCGCCGAACCCTTAGGGAGCGGATTTACAGTCCGCCGCGTTTAGCCACTTCGCTACCCCTCCATATTATATTAAAAAGTGGCGGTCCGGACGGGACTCGAACCCGCGACCTCCTGCGTGACAGGCAGGCATTCTAACCAACTGAACTACCGGACCTAATGGTATTGCGGGGGATGGATTTGAACCATCGACCTTCGGGTTATGAGCCCGACGAGCTACCAGACTGCTCCACCCCGCGACGTTACATAGTAATAGATGATGTTTTTTATAAGTAGAGGACATCTCCTCTTCTCGTTTATTCAATGACGTTATCATGCGTCAGTGTTACTCGTTGAAAATGGCGGAGGAAGAGGGATTCGAACCCCCGCGCGGTTTAACCCGCCTGTCGGTTTTCAAGACCGATCCCTTCAGCCAGACTTGGGTATTCCTCCGTGTATTAAAACATCAAGCCAAAAATTGGTGGAGCCTAGCGGGATCGAACCGCTGACCTCCTGCGTGCAAAGCAGGCGCTCTCCCAGCTGAGCTAAGGCCCCTTTACTCATTAT